>NZ_LZZQ01000016.1:0-1100999 GCF_014170225.1 Pseudomonas sp. UME65
GGGGGTGAACGCGGGTATCAAAAATTCGAAATTCTCTATACGCCATGCCTTAGGCACTCTTCCCTCAATCACAACAATAAAAAGGTGAAGTCCATGTTCAAGCTCTCAAGAGCGCTGTTCTGTGCCGCCGCATTGCTCGCTGCCGGGGTGGCCCAGGCCGCCGAATCCACCGGCAACCCGATCGTCATCAAGTTCGCCCACGTAGTGGCCGAGAACACCCCCAAGGGCCAGGGCGCGCTGCTGTTCAAGAAGCTCGCCGAGGAGCGCCTGCCGGGGCGGGTCAAGGTCGAGGTCTACCCCAACTCGTCGCTGTTCGGCGATGGCAAGGAAATGGAGGCGCTGCTGCTGGGGGATGTGCAGATGCTGGCGCCGTCGCTGGCCAAATTCGAGCAGTACACGAAAAAGATCCAGATCTACGACCTGCCGTTCCTGTTCGACGACCTGGCGGCGGTGGACCGCTTCCAGGCCGCCGAGGGCAAGCAGTTGCTGACCTCGATGCAGGGCAAGGGCATTCTCGGCCTGGCCTACTGGCACAACGGCCTGAAGCAGTTGTCGGCCAACAAGCCCCTGCACGAACCCAAGGACGCCCGTGGCCTGAAGTTTCGCGTGCAGGCCTCCAGCGTGCTCGAAGAGCAGTTCAAGGCGATGCGCGCCAACCCGCGCAAGATGAGTTTCGCCGAGGTCTACCAGGGCCTGCAGACCGGCACCGTCAACGGCACCGAGAACACCTGGTCGAACTATGAAAGCCAGAAGGTCAACGAGGTGCAGAAGTACTTCACCGAGTCCAACCACGGCCTGATCGACTACATGGTGATCACCAACGCGAGCTTCTGGAACGGCCTGCCGGCGGACGTGCGCGGCGAGCTGGAAACCATCATGGCCGAGGTCTCGGTAGAGGTGAACAAACAGGCCGAGGCCCTGAACCAGAGCGCCAGGCAGAAGATCGTCGAGGCCAGGACCAGCGAAATCATCGAACTGACCCCCGAGCAGCGCCAGGCCTGGCGCGACACCATGCGCCCGGTGTGGAGCAAGTTCGAGGACGAGATCGGCGCCGACCTGATCAAGGCCGCCGACGCCGCCAACCAGCGCCACTGATACGCCCTCCCGGCCGTCCGCGGCGGACGGCCACTGCCCGTTTCGCGAGGTATCTCTATGCAGTCCCTGAGACGTATCTGGGAGCACCTGGAGGAGGGCCTGATTGCCCTGCTGCTGGCGACCATGACCCTGGTGACCTTCGTCTACGTGATGCTCAACAACATCTACACCCTGTTCTTCGCCCTGGCCGACAAATGGGCCGCCAGCAGCGCCTTCTTCAACGCTCTGGGCGACGCCACCATGGGCCTGGCCCAGGACATGACCTGGAGCGTGGCCCTGACCAAGGCGATGTTCGGCTGGCTGATCTTCTTCGGCATCTCCTATGGCGTGCGCACCGCCGGGCACCTGGGGGTGGACGCCCTGGTGCGCCTGACCCCGCGCCCGGTGCAGCGCTACCTGGCGCTGCTCGCCTGCCTGTGCTGCCTGGTGTACGCCGGGCTGTTCATGGTCGCCAGCTTCAAGTGGCTGAGCGCGATCATGGCCGCCCATATCGGTGCCGAAGACCTGGACCGCTTCGGCGTCCGGGTCAGCCATATCGTGGTGATCGTGCCCATCGGCTTCGCCCTGGTGCTGATCCGCTACCTGGAAATCTTCTACCGCATCTTCACCCGACGGCAGTTCGGCCTGGGCCTGGCCGACGAGGCGGGCGAGGCCAGCAAGCTGGCGGGCAGCCATGAGGAGCGTCACTGATGGCCGTGCTCTGTCTGTTTCTGCTGCTGTTCGTGTTCATGTTCCTCGGCGTGCCCATCGCCATTGCCCTGGGCCTGTCGGGGGCGGCGTCGATCCTGATGTTCAGCCAGGACTCCCTGAGCTCCCTGGCGATCAAGCTGTTCGAGACCTCCGACGCCTACACCTTCCTGGCGATTCCGTTCTTCCTCTTGTCCGGGGCCTTCATGACCACCGGCGGCGTGGCCCAGCGCCTGATCGACTTCGCCAATGCCTGCGTCGGCCACATCCGTGGCGGCCTGGCAATTGCCGCGGTGCTGGCCTGCATGCTGTTCGCCGCGCTGTCCGGTTCCTCGCCGGCCACCGTGGCGGCGGTAGGCTCGATTGCCGTGGCGGGCATGGTGCGCTCCGGCTATCCCAAGGAGTTCGGCGCCGGGATCATCTGCAACGCCGGGACCCTGGGCATCCTGATTCCGCCGTCGATCGTCATGGTGGTGTACTCGGCGGCCACCGAGACTTCGGTGGGCAAGCTGTTCATGGCCGGCGTGGTGCCCGGCTTGCTGCTGGGCCTGCTGCTGATGGTGGCGATCTACATCGTGGCCCGGGTGAAAAAGCTGCCGGCCCAGCCACGGGCCACCTTTGGCCAGTGGCTGAGTGCTGCGCGTCGGGCGTTCTGGGGCCTGTTGTTGCTGGTGATCATTCTTGGCGGCATCTACAGCGGCATGTTCACGCCCACTGAGGCGGCGGCGGTGGCGGCGGTGTACTCGGCCTTCGTCGCCCTGTTCGTGTACCGCGACATGAAGCTGCGGGACTGCCCCAAGGTGCTGCTGGAGTCGGGCCGGCTGTCGATCATGCTGATGTTCATCATCGCCAACGCCATGCTCTTCGCCCATGTGCTGACCACCGAACAGATCCCCCAGGAAATCACCGCCTGGGTGATTTCCGAAGGCCTGACGCCGATCGGTTTCCTGCTGATGGTCAACGTGGTGCTGCTGGTGGCGGGCAGCTTCATGGAGCCCTCGGCGATCGTGCTGATCCTGGCGCCGATCTTCTTCCCGATTGCCATGAAGCTGGGGATCGACCCGATTCACCTGGGCATCGTCATGGTGGTCAACATGGAGATCGGCCTGGTGCACCCGCCGGTGGGCCTGAACCTGTTCGTGACCTCGGCGGTGACCGGCCTGACCCTGGGCCAGACCATCCGCGCGGCGATGCCGTGGCTGATGATCCTGCTGCTGTTCCTGATCCTGGTGACCTACGTGCCGCTGATCTCCCTGGCCTTGCCCAACTGGCTGGGCATGTAGCGCCCCCATCGCTGGCAAGCCAGCTCCTACAGGCGGGCATAACCCCGTAGGAGCCGGCCTGCCGGCGAACCGCGCAGCGGCCATTGGGCGCGGTTGATGGCGAGGGAATGGGGCGATCTTGCGGGCGCTTTCGCTGGCAAGCCAGCTCCTACAGGTGGGTATAACCCCGTAGGAGCCGGCTTGCCGGCGAACCGCGCAGCGGCCAGTCCGCACCGGGTCAAGTGCGCGGTGTTCAGGCCGTCGGCACGCGCCACAGGTACCAGGCAGCAGTGGTGCGCCAGGGGCTCCAGGCCTGGCCGATCTGGCGCAGCTGCCGGGGGCTGGGCGGTTGTTCCAGGCCCTTGAGGCGGCGATAACCTTCGCGCACGCCAAAGTCATCCACGGGCAGTATGTCCTCGCGCTCAAGGCTGTAGATCAGCAGCATCTCCACGGTCCAGCGGCCAATGCCAGGCAGCTGGATCAGGCGCTCTATCAACTGTTCGTCATCCAGGCCACGGGCGCTGGCGGCATCGGGGACGCGGCCGTCCAGGGTGGCCTGGGCGATGCCCTGCAGGGTCGCTACCTTGCGTGCGGAAAAGCCGCAGCCGCGCAGGCTCTCCAGGCTGGCATCGGCCAGTTGCCCGGGCGTAGGGAAGTCCTGCCCGGGAAACAAAGCGCGCAGGCGGCCGAGTATCGCGTCGCCCGCGCGGGCATGCAGTTGCTGGTAGGCCACCGCGCGCACCAGCGCCTGATAAGGCTCGCGCTCCGGGCGGGGCTGGTGCAGGCAGGGGCCGACGGCGGCGATCAGCGCGGCCCAGTCGGCATCCAGTGCGGCAAGAAAACGAGTGGCGGGGCAGGTGGGCATTGGCGATCCGGAACAAGTGGCGGGGCGAGCGGCAGATTAGCCCGCCGCCCCAAGGCTTGCACCCTGTCTCTTGTGCTGGAACTCGCGGCCCGGGCCTTGCACCCGGGCGCAGGGTTTTCAGTCCTTGGCCGCCGATAGGTAGAGCCGCTCCAGCACGTAGTGCAACGAGGCCGCCAGGGTTTGGCCATGGCTGAGTGTTTCAAAACTGTGGTAGTCCAGGGCCAACCCCGGCACCTGGGCCAGTTGCGCCTGCAACTGTCGGGCGCGCTGGTCGGCCTCGGGCCCTGCTGGCTGGCGCGGGTTGCCCGGCTCGGCGCCGCCACGCATCAGCAGCAATTGCGAATGATGGCCCTGCAGGCGCTCGGCCAGGCCATGGGCCTGGGGCAGGATCAGGCCGTCGCCCCACCACAGCGAAGGGCTCGCGGCAGCGTAGTGGCGAAACGCCTGGGGCTGGCTGAACAGCGCCTGCAGCACCAGCAGGCCGCCATAGGAGTGGCCCCACAGGGTCTGTTGCGCGGTATCTATCGGTGCCTGGGCCGCCACGGCCGGGCGCATGCGCTCGCGCAGCAGTTGCAGGAAGGCTTGCGCGCCGCCGCTGGGTTGCCCGGTCAGCGGGTCTTGCTGCTGCGCCTGGCCCGGTTGCTGCGGGGTGTAGTCATAGGTGCGGGCGTTGCGCTCGATACGCAGTGGGGTCTGGTAACCCACTGCCACCAGCAGCGGCGCCTGGCCCTGGTCCAGGCGCTTGAGCTGCTCGGGGTCGAGGGCGCCGATGGCGGCGTTGCCATCGAGCATCCACAGCACCGGGTAGCCCTGTGGCGGCGGCGCCTGCAACGGCTTGCCGATCCACAGTTGGTAGTGCCGCTGGCCGTCGGCGGAATCCAGTTGCAGGCTAGTGAAGCGGTAGGGCAGGTCCTGGCGTTGCAGCAGGCTGCGGTCCATGGGCTGGTCCGGGGCGGGGGCGGCCAGGGCCGCTCCCGCAAGGCCCCAGGCCAGGGCCAGGGGCAGGAAAAAAGTTCTCATCAGGCGTTCTCGGCAGACTCTTGGTGATGGCTCTTGCTAATGGCTCAGAACGAAGCGGTCAGGCTGGTGTACAGGGTGCGCCCGGGTTCGTTGTAGGTGGCGGCGCCGGCCCCGGCGATGTTGTTCACGCCCTGGGCATTGCCTTCACGGAACAGGCGTTTGTCAAACAGGTTGTCGACCCCGGCGGTCAGGCTCAGGTTGCGGGTCAGGGCGTAGGTGCCGCTGACCCCGGCAATGGCGTACGGCGCCAGTTGCTGGGTGGCGCTGCCGGTGACGCGGTCGCCGTGGTAGTCGTACTTCTTCGGCGTCTGCTGGCCGTACCAGGCCACGGTCGCCTGCAGCGACAGGTCCTGGGTGGCCTGCCAGTCGAGCATCGAGTTGAGGGTGTAGCGCGGGGTCACCGAGAGGTAGTCGCCGGTTTCCTTGTTCTTCGATTGCAGCATGTAGGTGAAGTTGTTGTTCCAGGTCAGCTGGCTGGCCAACGGAATGGTCAGGGTGCCTTCCAGGCCTTCCACCAGGGCCTTGGGCACGTTTTCCCACTGGTAGATCGCCGAGTTGCGGTAAGCGCCGCTGCCGCCGCTGGCATGGCTCACCGGGGCCAGGCCGGATTCCACCTTGTTCTTGTAGTCGTTGCGGAAATAGGTCAGCCCGGCCACCCAGCCGTCGGCCTTGTATTCCAGGCCCAGTTCCTTGTTGACGCTGGTTTGGGCCTTGAGCTTGTCGTTGCCCTGCAAGTAGCAGCTGGTGCTCTGGCCGTAGCAGCCCTGGCCGCGGCTGTAGAGCAGGTAGTCGGAGTTGAGCTGGTACAGGTTCGGCGCCTTGTAGGCCCGGGCGATGCCGGCCTTGAGGGTCAGGGTGTCGCTCAGGGCGTGGGACAGATTGAGGGACGGGCTCCAGTTGTCGCCGACGATGCTGTGGTGGTCCAGGCGCAGGCCCGGGGTGAGCATGGTGCCCGGCTGCAGTTCGATGTTGTCTTCGGCGAACAGCGAGAAGATCTGCGCGCTGGACTGGGTGCTGCGGTTGCTGCTGCTCAGGCCGCCCACGGCGCCGCCTTCGCTGGTGCTCTGGGTGTTGGCGCTGGGGTCGTCGAGCTTTTGCTGGGACCATTCGCTGCCCAGGGTCAGGGTCTGCTCGAAGCCGGCGCGCAGGGGCAGGTTGACCTCGCCATGGGCGGTCAGGTCGCGCAGCACCGCGGTGTAGAACTCGCTGTTGCTGAAGATGCCTTCGGTGCCGCCGGCCAGGCCTTCGTTGATCCGCGTGTTGCGGGTCTTTTCGTATTGCAGGTAGGCCATGGAACTGCCGAAGTCCCATTCGCCACGATGGGTCACCGAATAGGTCTCGCGGTAGCTGCGGTTGGTCTCGTGGCCCAGCAGGTTTTTCACCGTGCTGTTGCTGTTGGTGTTCTGGGTATCGCCGGTGTAGATGTTGCCCTGGCGGCTGAAGCCGGCTTCGAAGTCCAGGCTCTGGTCCGGGGTCAGGTGCCAGCTCAAGAGGCCGTTGAGGTCCTTGTTGCGTACCCCTTCGCGGCCGGCGGGCAGGGTGCCGACCTGGTTGCCGGTGCGCAGGGATTCATGGCCGGCGTTGATGTCGGCGTCGTCGGAAGACCCACGGCAATGCCACGATCTACAGCTCGTTCCCGACCCACAAGGACGAAGGCGCCACCCAACGCATGAGCTTCGGCCTCAACGGCCCGCTGACCGACAGCTTGAGCTACCGGGTCTACGGCAACGTGGCCAAGACGTCTGGCTGCCGGCCTGCTTGGTGATGATGTTGATCACCCCGCCAGCGGCACCGTTGCCGTAGCGGGCCGCCGCCGGGCCGCGGATCACTTCGATGCGTTCGACCTGGTCGGCCGGTACCCAGTTGGTGTCGCCGCGGCTGTCACGCTCGCCGCGCCAGCCGTAGCGCACCGAGTTGCGGCTGCCCACAGGCTTGCCGTCCACCAGGATCAGGGTGTTTTCCGGGCCCATGCCGCGGATGTCGATCTGCCGGTTATTGCCGCGCTGGCCGCTGGTGGAGTTACCGGTGAGATTGACCCCGGGCATGGTGCGGATGATCTGCGACAGGTCGTTGGCCGGCGGGCGCTTCTGGATGTCCTCGGAGGTGATCACAGAGACCCCCGGTGCCTGCTTGGTTTCTTCCTTGGCGGTGGCGATGACGCTCTGGGGTTCCAGCTCCAGGACCGGCTGGGTCGAGCCTTCATTGGCAGCCTGCACGGCCTGGCTGAGCAGGCAGCAGGTGGACAGCAGGAAGGGGGCGAAAGGACGCATCGAGCGCATGGACATCGGTGATCTCCGGGACAGAGGCAGAAACAGAAGATCACGAATGATAATGACTGCTATTTGCGAGTAAAGCGCATTAACTTTCTAAACACTTCCAGGTCGGTACGAGGTTCTGTCAGGGAGCCGGGCGCGCTTGTGCCGGGCCTAGGCGGCGGGCAGCAGCAGGTGCATGCACAGCCCGGGGTGGCCGTTGCTGGCCCAGATCCGCCCCTGGTGCAGCTCCACGGCGCGCCGGGCGATGGCCAGGCCCAGGCCGAAGCCGTCGCCCTGGGCCGAGTCCAGGCGCTGGTAGGGCTGGAAGATGCGTTGCAGGTCCTGTTCGGCGACCCCTGGTCCCTGGTCTTCCAGGCACAGGTGCCAATAGGCGCCTTCGCGCCAGCCGCGCAGGCTCACCCGGCCGCCGGCGGGGGAGTAGCGGATCGCGTTGCGCAGCAGGTTCTCCAGGGCCTGGGCGATGCTGTCCAGGTGCACCTGGACCCGGCACTCGGCGTCCAGCAGGCAGGGCAGGCGCTCGGCGTCCCAGGCGCTTTCGAAGCAGGCGTCCTGGCGCAGGGCTTCCCAGATCGACAGCACCTGCACCGCTTCGGTAGGCAGTTGCGGGCGCTCGGTGTCGAGCCAGGCCAGGTCCAGGGTGTCTTCCAGCAGGCGCTGCATGTCGGCGATTTCCCGGTCCAGGCGCTGGCGCAACTGCTCCGGCGGCAACCGGCTGTCATGGGCGATGCGCAACCGCGCCAGGGGCGTGCGCAGCTCATGGGACAGCGTGCGCAGCAGCAGGCGCTGCTGGGCCAGGCTCTGGCGCAGGCGCTCGGCCATGTGCTCGAAGGCCAGGGCCAGTTCCCCCAGTTCGTCGTGGCGGTTCACCAGGGGCGTGCCCAGGCCCTGGCTTTCCAGGTCGTCGGCGCGCAAGGCATCGGCGCGGTCGCGCAGGCGGTTCAACGGCAGCACCAGGTGGCGGTAGAGCAACAGGCCGAGCAGGGCGGCCAGCAGGGTCGGCACCACGCCATGGCTGAGCAGGTGGGTCCAGGGCGTCAGGCCGCTGGGCAGCAGGCGTTCGGGTAGTTGCAGCACCAGCCGGCCTTGCTCCGGGTGCTCGGGGAATTCGATGCTGACGTAGGGCAACTCGTCCTGCAGGCGCCGGCTCATGGGCCAGTCGAGCTTGCGCATGAAGGTCAGGTGGCTGGCTTCCTCGGCGGTCAGCGGCGTGCTGCCCAGGCTCTGCAGGCGATCGCCGATCACCGCGACCCAGGTGTCTTCCCGGGTTGCCAGTTGTCGCTGGAACTCATCGACCCCGGCCACGCCGCCCTGGCGCCAGGCGTGCTCGGCCTGCTGGGCGTAGCTGGCCAGGTACTGGCGGTCGGCGGGGTCGAGAAAATAGGTGCTGCGCTCGGCCGACAGGCCCCAGGTCCAGATGATCCAGGTCAGCAGCAGGCAGAAGCCGATCTGCAACAGCGCCAGTTTCCACAGCAGGGGGTGACGGCGCATCAGTGGCGTTCCGCTTCCACCAGGATGTAGCCCGCGCCGCGCACCGCCTGGATCTGCAGGTGCTGCACCCCAAGGTCGGCGAGTTTGCGCCGCAGGTTGCACACGTGCACATCCAGGCCGCGATCGAGCCTCGTGTAGATGCGGTGCAGTACGTGCTGATAGAGAAACGGCTTGCTCAGGGTTTCCCCGGGGTGCTCGCGCAGGGTCACCAGCAACCGGTATTCGGAACCGGTCAGGCCCGCTGCGCGGCCCTGGTGCAGTACGTCCTGGGCCTGTTCGTCGAAGCTGAGGATCGGGTCCTGGCGCGTGGCCTGCAGCTGTTGCACCCGGGCCATGCGCCGCAGCAGGGCGTCGGCGCGGGCGTCCAGTTCGGCCAGGCTGAAGGGCTTGGGCAGGTAGTCGTCGGCGCCTCGGGTAAAGCCGGTGATGCGGTCCTGCTCGGCGCCCAGGGCCGACATCAGCATCACTGGCGTGCCCTGTTCCTGGCGCAGGGTTTCCAGCAGGGCCAGGCCGTCCATGCCCGGCAGCATGATGTCCAGCAGCACCAGGTCGAAGTGACCGGCGCGCACCGCGGCCAGCCCCTGGCGGCCGTCGGTGCAGGTGGTGACGGTAAAGCCGCGCTGGCGGAAATGCAGGTCCAGGTCGTCGCGCAGTCGGGCGTCGTCTTCCACGAGGAGCAGGTTGGGGGTCATGGGGCAGAGCACTTGAATGGGGATATTTAATGAGAATGTTTTACATTTGCGAATATTGCAGCAATGCCCTTGGCTATGCAATTGCCATGATGGGCGGGCATGACCGGGATCAACTGAACAAGAAGTTGAATATTCAACAAAGTGTTGATATTTTTCCTGGCCGTTCACCTTGGTAGTCACCCATGAACCGATCTTGCGCTTCCCTGCTTGCCGAACGTCAGCTGGTGCTGCAGGTGCTGCACAGCACTTTGCAGATGCTGGGCAGCGTGGTCGGCCGGCACGTGGAGATTGTCCTGCATGACCTTGACCGTCCCGAGTGCTCGATCGTCGCCATCGCCAATGGTCATGTCACCGGGCGCCGGGTAGGCGACTCGGTGCTGGTCGGGCCGCGCCAGGACCTGGGTTTTGCCGCGGTGCGACGTGCCCTGCAAGACCGCTCCGCGGCGACCCCGCTGGTGCTGGAGAACTACCCGACCCTGGCCCCCGACGGCCGCGAGCTGCGCAGTTCCACGGTGATCTTTCGCGACAGCAGCGGGCAGCCCTTCGCCAGCCTGTGCAGCAACAGCGACCTGAGTGGTATCGCCGCCGCTCATGCCTGCCTGGGGCAATTGCTGGGCCTGGGCAGCGCGCCTGCGCCGCGCCGCGACGAAGCCCCCGACATGGAACAGTTGCTGGCCCAGATCATCCAGGGCGCCTGCCCGGGAAACGGGGCGCGCATGAGCAAGCAACACAAGCTCGACGCCGTGCGCCAGATGCAGGAGCGCGGGGTGTTCATCGTCAAGGGCGGGATCGAAAAGGCCGCCGCGGCCCTGGGGGTGACCCGCTACACCATCTACAACTACCTGGAACAGATCCGCGCCCAAGGCGCCGAGGAATGACCGCGATGCAGCTCGATATCTTTCAAGTGGATGCCTTTACCTCCCACGTCTTCGGTGGCAACCCGGCGGCGGTGTGCCCCCTGGATGCCTGGTTGCCGGACGAGGTCCTGCAGCGCATCGCCCTGGAGAACAACCTGTCGGAAACCGCCTATTTCGTGCCCCGGGGCGAAGTCTTCGAACTGCGCTGGTTCACCCCCACGGTGGAGGTCGACCTGTGCGGGCACGCCACCCTGGCGGCGGCCTGGGTGCTGTTCGAGCAGTTGGGCGAGCGCCGCGACGTGCTGCGCTTTGCCACCCGCAGCGGCGAGTTGCGGGTGAGCCGCGAGGGCGGCCTGCTGTCCATGGACTTTCCCGCCAAGCAGCCCGAGGCCGTGGCGATTCCCCCGGCCCTGCTGCAAGCCCTGGGGTTGCCGGCGGCCGAGGCCCTGTACCGCACCGACGATTACCTGCTGGTGGTGGACGACGAATCTCTGGTGGAGGCGCTCAAGCCCGATTTCGCCGCACTGGCCGCCTTCGATGTGCGCGGCATCGCCGTGACGGCGCCGTCCCGGGCATTCGATTTCGTCTCGCGCTGGTTCGGCCCGCGGGTCGGGGTCAATGAAGACCCGGTCACCGGTTCTGCCCATACCTCCCTGGCGCCTTACTGGGCCGCGCGCCTGGGCAAGCGTCAGCTGCGGGCGCAGCAGGGCGGGGCGCGCAAGGGCCAGCTGGAGTGTCAGGTGCTGGACAACGGGCGGGTGATCATCAGCGGCTACGGCGCCTTGTACCTCAAGGGCCGTATTTTCCTCTGAACCGGCTGCGGCGCCGCTCTGCCATGCAGGCCTGGTGCCTGCAGGCGGATTTGTCTCGGCGGTGCCGGCGGGAGTAGAGTCGCGTTTTTTTCGCCTGCTCAGGATGCTCCAGACCATGCAACGGACGCGCACCTTGCCCCGCCTTTCCACCTCACCGCTGTTGGCCTTGCTCCTGGGCTTGAGCGCCGGCGCTGCCCAGGCAGCGAGCCTCAGCCAGAGCCTGCTGGAGTGCCAGCCGAGCTTTTTCAAGGCCCTGTATCAGCAGCGCGCCGAGCTCGGGCAGGTGGTGAAACTGGCGGAGAATCAGCGCCAGGGCATCGCCTGGATTCCGGTGGCGGAGCGCCGCGACAGCGCCTCCGCGCTAATGGCGTTTTCCCGGCCGCTGCTGGATCAGGGCCTGCCCCTGACCGCCTACTACGACCGTCAGTTCGACCTGGGCGAGCAGGGCACCTTTCACTTCTGGGGCTTTGAAATCGATGCCAGCCGCGAGGCCGTCATGGCCGCGCTGCCCCAGGCCGGTTGGCAGGAGACTGGCGAATACTTCGTCTCCCGGCCGCAGATCAAACTCAACGCCGCGACCCCCTGGCAGGACAACCCGGCCGCCGCTTCGGGCATCGCCCCGGCGCCGGGCTCCGCGGAAAAGATCCTCATGCTCAGCCAGGAAGACGGCAAGACCCGTTTGCTCTGCTCGCTGCAGGGCACTGTCGATCAGCCATTGCTGGAGCAGGAGCGGCCGGACCTGGCCCAGGGAGCGGGCCGATGAACAAGCTGTTGAGCTTGAGCGCGGCGCTTTTGCTCGCCGGTTGCGCGCATTCGGGTACCCCCGGGGAGGCCCCGGCGCCGCAGCGTCCGGACGGCATGTTCAAGGTGCTGGAAAGCCCGGAACTGGCCACCTACTTTGCCGCCAACTCGCTGGCCCTCTACCAGAACAACCCGAACCTGCGGCAGTTCTATCTGGTCAACAACTACGCCAAGCCTGCTGCGCTGGGCGGTGGCAAGCCGCCGATCTACAGCTCCCGCGCGACCCGGGTGATCAACTGCGAGAAGGATGAGTCGGCGCAGTTCGGCCGGGTGTACTTCTCCGAGCCCTTCGCCCAGGGCGTGGAGGTCATGCGCAAGGAAGATCTTGCGCAATGGGCCGCCTTTCCCCGTCAATCGTTGATCGGGGAGCTGCGCAACATGGCCTGCGCGGTCGATCCGACCCGGCTCAAGCTGGCTCCGGCACCGAGTCGGTGAGCGGTGTCAGCCGGGCCTGTTGTTCAGCCCGGCCAGGCCATGATCAGCATGGGCGGTGGCCTGCCTGATTGAAGCGCGCGCCGCACGCCGCCCAGGCGGCGTTCTGTCCAACTGTTGAGCACCAAGGAAGTTTCGATGCTGGAAAGCAACCGCACCATCACCCTCTCTGGCGAGCAGGCGCTGCAGGCCCTGGCGGAGCTGGAGTTCGTCTTGATCTCGTTGCACAAGATGGGCGCCTACTACATGGATAAACCCGTGGCCGACTACCAGCGCGCCACCACCGATTTCATCGATAACCAGCAGGTCACCCAGCGCCTGGCCCAGGTGCGCAGGATTCTCAGCGAACCCTTCGACCGTACCCTGGGGGAGGACGACATGGACGACATCGAGCGCCATGTGGAGGGGCTCGAACTGTGGCGCCCCGAGTAGCAGGGCGAGGGCTGCCCGCCGATTTATCAAGGAACCTGCCATGTCCAGAATAAGCATCGCCGCCGCGACTCCCACCACTGACCTGGCGCTGGTCAAGTTTCTCCATCAACGCCTGGGCCTGTCCCTGCGCATTGCCCAGGGCTATCTGCGCCGTGGCGCCGAGGGTTTCTTCTACAGCGCCAAGCTGTTTCACAACGACCATGTAGAGCGCGAGCAGGAACTGCGCGACATCCTCGCCTTCTGCAACAACGCCCAGGTGCCGCTACTGATTGTCGAAAGCGACCCCGATGAGCAATGGAACGGTGTTGCGCCCGAAGCGTTGGAGGACTGCGCGATGCCCCAGGAGCACTTGTTCAATCTGCTCCAGGCCTATGAAGAGGACTATCAATAAGGCCCGGGAGCGGGCCTGTAGCGCCCAACCGAATGCGAGGTTTTCCTAAAGTTCTGGGCGCCGGGGTCGAGACGTTGGTGCTGTCCGTCCCTCAATAAGGATATTTCGTGTTCAGAACCCTCCTCAGGGCCACCGCCCTTGTCGCCACCCTTGCGCTGACCGGCTGTGTGTCCTACAACGTCACCGGCCCCCTGGGCGCACCGCTGCATCCCGCGCCTGCCAGCAGCCCGCGCACCGCGCAAATCGCCGATGTGCAGGTTTCCGCCGCCGGTATCGACGAAGCCACCCGTACCGCCATCAGCCGCTCCCTGACCGCCCAGCTGACGCCCTACGTCAAGAGCGCCGGCTACTTCCAGCAACTCAGCGAATTTCCTACCCGCCTGGGGGAAAACGACGTGGTGCTGAAGTTCAACATGACCTCCCTCAAGGGCCATCGCGGGCCGCACCCGGGCTATGTACCGGGGGCTCTGCTGACCCTGACGCTGTGGATCTGGGTCAATGGCCCGATCTACGTCGACAGCTTCGACCTGGCCGGTGATCTGTCGATCGTCGATCGCGACGGCAAGGAACTGGCCAGCGCCAGGGAGCAGCTCAAGTTCGAGCGCAATGTCGGTCTCTATGGGCGCGAATACTGGGCCCCGACCCAGGGCGCCAAGCAGCTCAACGAGCTGGTTGCCAAATTGCTCGACAACGCCACCGCCCGGTTGGCGCACTAGGATCAAGGAGCGTCACATGTTCGGTTCCATCAAGCACGTACTGGTGCTGGCCGCGGTACTGCTGAGCGGCTGCGTGTCCTATTCGCAACACGAACTGGCACCGGTCACGGCCTGGCCACCCACCGCCCAGGCGGAGCAACACAAACCCACGGCCTTCGTGCGCACCACCGCGATGAACCAGGTCAATGGCGGCCCGGCCAATGCTGCCGCCGGCGCCCCGGCCGCCGCCTGGGAAGCGGCGGTGGCCGATACCTACCGCCAGTCCGGGCGCTTTGCCCGGGTCAGCACCGACAAGGTCGAGTCGGACCTGTACGCCGAAGCCACCCTGTACAACAACGAGCAGTTCAGCATGGCCTCGGCCATCATCACCGGCGCCACCTTCTTCATCATCCCGTCCACGGCGAAGAACACCTTCACCCTGGAGACGGTGTTCAAGGACAAGGACGGCAAGGAACTGGGGCGGATTCGCAAGAGCGAGTCGGTGCGCACCTGGATGCAACTGCTGCTGATCGTGGCGATTCCTTTCCAGGCGGATACCCGCGACGTGGTCCAGCAACTGGCCCGCAGCACCCTGGATGAAGCGGTGCAACGCAAACTGCTGTAAGCCTCGCGCTGCTGGCAGGACGCAGACAAAAACGCCGCGGGCCCTGATTGGAGCCCGCGGCGTTTTTTTTGGATGCGGTTTACTTCAGCGCTGCGCCGCCCAGTAGGCATGCAGCGCCCGAGCGGCCGGTTCGATGGCCGCTACCTGCTGGCGATGCTGGTCCAGGTCGAGGTCGGCCGGCAGTTCGAAGTTGTCCTGTTCGGCACAGTCGATGATCGTCTGCAACAGGCCGGTCTGTAGTGTCGGCATCTGCGGCCAGTTGCCCACGGCCACGCCACGCAGGTAGCCAAAGCACCATTCTTCGGCCAGCAACAGGTCCTGGCCCTGGTGTTCGGTGGTTTCGAAACGTGCATGGAAACCCTGGGCATCACTGGCCAGTTGTTCGGCCAGGGTGTTGATGTGGCGCACGCACAGGTCGATGAACTGCCGGCACTCTTGCGGGGTTTCCCAATTGGGGTTCTCGCCGCCCCAGATCGCCGGGAACCATTCGGCGATATCCACCTGGGTCGGGCCCGACACCAGCGCGGTGAAATAACCGTCCAGCTCGCAGGGGTTGAGTACCGAGTGGTCGTCGCCGTACTTGAGCAGGGTGTCTTCGAGGGTTTCGAAGTCGGCGGCGTTCAATGGGGTGTTTTGCATGAGAGAAGTCCTGGAAAAAGCAGCGGCAAGTTTCCGGGTTCAGGCCCCGGGCTGCAAGCCTTGAACGGTATGGGCGGCGCTTGAGTGCGCGGCCCTCAGGTGCCGCGCAACAGGTCCTGGGAGTCCAGCAGGCGGTAGGCGATTTCCGGGCGCTGCTCCATGGCCCGGCGGATGGCGGCCGGGATCGATTGCCGGGTCTTGCGGCACAGGCCGGGCAACTCGCCCAGGGAAATGGCGATGCCGCGCATGCTGCGGACCACGTTGTCACTGGGGCTGATCTGGACGCGGATGCCCAGTTGTTCGTACATCCGCCGCTGCATGTGTTCCAGGTCCGCCAGGTCCTTGAGGTTTTCCAGGCGTTCGAGCAGGCGCTTTTCCTCCTGGCGCGTGAGATTGAGGATGCGCAGGTCGGCTCCGGGGGTGTCCAGCAACTGCTCGCGCTCGCAGATGCAGGCGCCGGGCGGACAGGGTTGGCGGATCGCGGGGCTGGGGTTCATGGTGATCCATCATAGCGATCCCGTAGCCGCTGTCAGAGAAAATTCTGTGCCCGGCCAGCCCCAACGAGATGGCGTGGTGGCGGGGCTTTGCGTAGGCGCTGGCTTGCCAGCGAAGGCGTCTTCGGGTTCGCCGCAGGGCTTGAGGGCCTCTTCGCCGGCAAGCCGGCTCCTACGAGATGGCGTGGTGGTGGGGCTTTGCGTAGGCGCTGGCTTGCCAGCGAAGGCGTCTTCGGGGGCGCGGCAGGTCTTGAGGGCCTCTTCGCCGGCAAGCCGGCTCCTACGAGATGGCTTGGTGGCGGGGCTTTGCGTAGGAGCTGGCTTGCCAGCGAAGGCGTCTTTGGGTGCGCCGCAGGGCCTGAGGGCCTCTTCGCCGGCAAGCCGGCTCCTACGAGATGGCGTGGTGGCGGGGCTTTGTGTAGGCGCTGGCTTGCCAGCGAAGGCGTCTTCGGGTGCGCCGCATGGCCTGAGGGCCTCTTCGCCGGCAAGCCGGCTCCTACGAGATGGCGTGGTGGCGGGGCTTTGTGTAGGCGCTGGCTTGCCAGCGAAGGCGTCTTCGGGTGCGCCGCAGGGCGTGAGGCCTACCGAGCCACGGGGTTGCCCGGGTCGCCTTCGAGCACGATCACGCCATCTTCGTTGCTCAGGGTGATGATCGCCGTGGCCCGGCCCCGGGCATCCACCTCGGTGATCAGCCAGCGGCAGGTCACGGTATCCCCCGCATAGACCGGGCGGCGGAACTGGAAGCGCATCGCCGAGGCCAGCCAGCCGATCTGCCCGCCGATCTCGGTCACCAGGCTGGCGGTCAGCAGGCCATGGGCCACCGGTTCGCGAAACCCTCGGGCCTCGGCGAAGGGCGGGTGGTAGTGCACCGGGTTGTAGTCCCGGGAAATCTCGGCAAAGCGCTGGATGTCCTGGGGAGTGAAGCATCGCGACAGGCTGAAGCTGTCACCGCTTTGCAGCCCGTGAGCCGCCCGTTGTCTGAAGCTGTGCATGGGTCTTCCTCAAGCCAGGAGTTGTTCCGCCAGCAACACTAGCGCAATCAGGACCATCAACCCGCCCGACAGGCGACTGACCCACAGCGCCGCCACCGGCCGCGCCTGCAGAACAGTGCGCGAGCCGAAGCCCACCAACAGGTAGATCACCGCGCAACTGAAGGCATGCAGCAGCCCCAGGGCGAGGATCTGCAGCGACACCGGCCAGGCGGCCGCGGGGCTGGTGAACTGTGGCAGCAGGGCCAGGAACAGCAGGAATACCTTGGGATTGAGGCCGCTGACACACAGGCCCTTGAACGACCAGCGCGCCCAGGAAGCATCGGCCTGGCCTGCGCCGGCCTGGGGCGTGGACGGGTGGCGCAGCAGGCCGACGCCCAGCCACAGCAGGTAGCCGGCACCGGCCACGGTCAGGCCCGCAAGGGCCAGGGGGTAACGCGCCACCAGCCCGCCGACCCCGGCGGCCACCACCAGGGTCGCCAGCAGGTGCCCGCTCAGCAGCCCGGATACCGCGGGAATCACCACCCGGCCGTTGAGCCCGGCAGAGATGGCATAGGCCCAGTCGGCGCCGGGGGTGATCACGAACAGCAGCGACACTGCCCAGAACGCGGCCAACATGCTCGGTTCCATGTTGGCTTACCTCGGCTGGCTGCAGGTAGCGTGGGCGGGGCAGGCAGTCGCGTTAGGCAGCGCAGGGTGCGGCTTGGCAAGGGGGTAGGGCATGGGGCTTTCTCACGGGCATCAGGGGCTCGACCGCCGCACAGCTGCGGTGAGCAGGGGCTTCAAGGTGTGAAGAAAGAATAGTGAAGATCGAGGGGGATTTTTTCTCTAATATTCCAAGTACAAACCTTCGAATGGGGAGAATTATTCAAATGGATCGGATTGATCAGAAGATTCTTGCCGAGCTGCAAGCCGACGGCCGCCTGTCGGTCACCGACCTGGCCGAGCGGGTCGGTCTCAGCCTGTCCCCTTGCCATCGCCGGGTACGGGCGCTGGAGCAGTCCGGGGTGATCCTGGGCTATCGCGCACAATTGGCGCCCAGCGCCCTGGGGCTGAATTTCTCGGCCATGGTGTTCGTCACCCTGCGCGAGGGCGATCACCAGGCCGTGGCGGCCTTCGAAACTGCCTTGCAGGGCATTGTCCAGATCGTCGAGGCGCAGCGGCTGTTTGGCGAACCCGATTACCTGCTGCAGGTGATCACCCGCGACCTGCCGGCGTTCCAGCGGTTGTATGACGAACGCCTGTCGACCTTGCCCAACGTCCAGCGCCTGACCTCGACCCTGGTGATGAAGCAGGTGATCCAGGACCGCACTCTGCCATTGTGATCGGGATCAAGGCTCGAAGGCCCCGCAGGTTCTAAGGTGCAGGCTCCTTCATCCAGGTTCCGGGAGCCGCCATGGCCAAGCCCTTTCCCCTGCGCCCCAAACACCCCGAGCGGATCTGCTGGGGCTGCGACCGCTACTGCGCGGCCAATGCCCTGGCCTGCGGCAATGGTTCCGATCGCACCATGCACCCGGCGGAAATGCTCGGGGAGGACTGGTACCTGGACGGCGACTGGGGCATCGAGATGCCCGCCGACAGCGAGCCGGCCCCACAGCGGCAGTCACGAGGGCCGACCGCCGTTTAAATATTACCCGGGTATTATTGATTGTCTTATTAATACCCGGGTAATATGCAGCCTCGTTTCCTTGAGGCCATAACCATGTCCGACTCACTTGCCCAACCCGTCACTGCGTTTCAGGCCCAGCAGGTGCTGGCGGCCGGCCCGTTGCTGGAGGTCGCGCTGGCGGTCAAGCGTGCCAGCGAAGAGGCGGCGCCGCAGCCGTTGCTGGTGTTCGACGATGCCAGCGGCCGGGTCATCGACCTCGACCTGCGGGGCACCCCGGACGAAGTGCGCCAGCGCCTGGCCGCCACGCCGGCGCCGGGCAACGGGCGCTATCGCCCGCGCCAGCCTGCTGCTGCGCCGGTCGAGGGCGAAGAGGCTGCGCCCCGGGGGCGGGGGCGACCCAAGCTGGGGGTCATCGCCCGGGAAGTGACCCTGTTGCCGCGCCAGTGGGACTGGCTGGCCGAGCAGCCCGGTGGCGCCTCGGCGGTGCTGCGCCGGCTGGTGGACGAAGCCCGGCGACATGGCGCCGAACCGCAGCGCCAGCGGGCCGCGCAAGAGGCGGCCTACCAGTTCATGCTGGCCATGGGCGGCGATCTTCCCGGTTATGAAGAAGCCACCCGGGCGCTGTTCGTCGCGGACCTGGCGCGCCTGCAGCAGTGCATCGAGGACTGGCCGCAGGACATCCGTGCCTATGCCTTGCGCCTGGCCGGGGCGTAATCGCCGGGGCTGGCTTGTGTCCCGGGGCCCAGGCGTTTTATGTTCCCTGCCGGTCAACAACGACGCCTTGCCGATTCTGGAGTGCCTATGAACCTCGCCACCCTGGCGCTATTTCTCCCGGCCTGTTTCGCCCTGAACATGGCCCCCGGGCCGAACAACCTGCTGTCGGTGCGCAATGCCAGCACCTACGGTTTTCGCACCTCGTGCCTGGCGGGCATCGGCCGCCTGGCAGCGTTCGCCCTGATGATCGCCCTGGCCGCCGCCGGCCTGGCGGTGGTGCTGCAAGCCTCGGAGCTGTTGTTCTACGGGATCAAGATTCTCGGCGCGGGCTACCTGCTGTACCTGGCCTATCAGCTGTGGACCGCGGCCCCCCAGGTGCAGAGTGCGGAGCGCAGCCGGGTGTCCGGGCTGCTGGCCCTCAGCCGGCAGGAATTTCTGGTGGCCATCGGCAATCCCAAGGCGATCCTGATCTTCACCGCGTTTCTGCCGCAGTTCGTCGAGCCCGGGGCGCCAGTGGGTTCGCAGTTCCTGGTGCTGGGGCTGTTGTTCCTGCTGCTGGAGTGGATCGCCATCAGCGCTTATGCGCTGATGGGCCTGCACATGCGCCGCTGGTTCAGCGAGCCTGCGGGCAAGCGCCTGTTCAATCGCTGCTGCGCGGCGTTGCTGTCGGCGGCGGCCTCGGTGCTGTTGCTGGCCCGGCGCGCCTGAAGCCTGGAGCAAGCCTCTCCCCGCAACGGGGAGAGGCCATGGCCATCAGTGGATGGAGAAGTACGGGTCCCAGGAGCAGTAGGCGATCACCTTGTTGTTGCTGTCCAGGATCATGAAGGCCCAGGTGTAGGTAATGCGCGAGCCGACCCGGGTGGCGTTGGCCTGCCAGTAGTAGTTCTGCACGCTTTGCGCGATGGGCTGCCCGGCCGGGTTGTCCTTGTCGATGATGGGCAGCGGCGTGCTGTCCAGGACGATTGGTGTGACGTCGGTCAGATAGGGCGGATTGCCGGCACTCGGTACCGGGTTGGTCTGGGTGTACTGGTACAGCAGCACCGCGTTGTACATGCCCTTGGACAGGCTGGTGGCGCGCCAGCGGACAATGTCCCCCTGACGCAGGTTGACCGCCAGTTCGGAGCCGCCGTCCGGCCCGTCGGTGTTGTCGCGGCGGGCCACCATGTAGACCACCTGGTCGGACAGGCGCTGGCCGTTGCTGTAGTAGTTGTAGAGCTGGGTGGGGGTGGCGCTGTGCTGGCTCAAGGTCAGCGTGTTGCCGCCGTCGAAGGTCTTGCCGTTGCTTTCCAGAATGGTGTCCACGTCAATGGTGACAAGGATATCCACGATGTTTTCGTTCATGTCCGGCTCCCTGTTGTCGCGCTATGGGCCTGGCGATCCAGGCCCGGGTGTCATCGGCTGTGCAGCGTGCGGCCACCGAGCATCCGGGCGCGGCGCAACAGCTGTCGGGCACCGGGCGAAATGCACTTCCATGAGGTCGCCAGTGGAATCTAGAAGCTCAAGACTGTTAGTCAAATGGGCCGGTCAAAAAAGCGCCGCGAGGGCGTCCCGGCCGCTTCGGGCTACAGGCCTGTAGCACCCGTGCCAAGGCCCAGGTGCTGATCGGCCCATAGCGCCGCCTGGGCGGCATGGCTCAGGCCCAGGTCGTGATCGGCCCCGGGCACGATGCGCAATCGGGCGACCCCGGATCGCCAAGCGGCAGGCCCCGGGATCGGCCGCGACGGTTTATCATGCTGCGCTGCCGCCCGTTGCCCGTGCGACAAGGGGCTGCTCCATTCGCCCACCCTGGAGGCGCCCGCCATGCCTGATCTGCCCAAGCCTGCTGCCATCCCTGAATTCCCCGTGTGCCACGCCCGTGGCGGCACCTCCACCGGGCTGATCCTGGCCCGCGAAGCGCTGCCCCGGGACGAAGCCCTGGTGGAAGAGTTGCTGCGCCACCTGATGGGCGTGCCGCTGCATGGCGAGTGGCCGGGCAACAGCCAGATCACCGGCCTGGGGCGCGGCGGGCCCACCAGCAACAAGGTGTTCATCGTCGAGCGCCGCCCCGGCGAGACGCGCATGGTCAGCACCCTGGCGCAACTGGCGGCGGGCAAGAGCGCCATCGACTGGAGCGTCAACTGCGGCAACATGTCCGCGGCGTTGCCGCTGTATGCCCTGCAGCGCGGCTGGCTGGAGCCCGGGGAGGGCGGTGGGCAGATCGAGATCTACAACAGCAACACCCAGACCACGATGTATGCGCGCCTGGGCTTCGCCAATGGCCGGCTGCTGAGCGACACGCGGATTCCCGGGGTCAACGGGGTGTTTCCCGGGGTCGACCTGTTTCTCGACAAGCCGGTGGGGGCCAAGACCGGCGCGCTGTTCCCCACCGGCAAACGGGTGGACCTGCTGGACGGCATCGCCGCCACCTGCATCGACGTGGCGGTGCCCATGGTCATCCTGCGTGCGGCGGACCTGGGCAAGACCGGCGAGGAAACCCCGGCCCAGCTGGACGCCGACCCGCAATTCAAGGCGCGCCTGCTGGAACTGATGGTGCTGGGCGGGTTGCGCATGGGCCTGCGCAAGCGCGACGGCAGCCTGATGAGCGCCGACGAGCTGCGGCGCAGCGAAACCATCCCGAAGATCTGCATCGTCAGCCCGGCGCGGGAGGGTGGGGATATTGCCACCCGCTACTTCACCCCGCAGAACGCCCACCCGTCCCTGGCGGTGTCCGGCGGTTGCTGCCTGGCGGCGGCCTGCCTGGCCGAGGGCACCGTGGCCCATGCCTTGTTGGCGCGGGCGCCGGTGCTAGGCGAGGAGCCGGGCGAGTACCCGCTGGCAATTGAAAACCCCGCCGGGGTGCTGGAGACCCTGATCAACGCCCGGCTGGCCGGTGGAGAGCTGCTGATCGATGGCGCTGCCTACCGGCGCAGCGCGCAGATCCTGCTGCAGGGCAGTACACCGCTGTACAACGCCTCCCCAGCGTTGATCGCCGCCCTCGGCTCCGTCTAACCACCACCGAGGCTCCTTCGCGGCCACACAGAGTCCAACCCTGCGCGTGCCCCGCTTCTTGTAGCCGCTGCCGAAGGCTGCGCACGAGCCGCAGGCTCGCTGGCGATCCCCCTGGCGCCTAGGCCCCTTCGGTGCCTATCGCAGCCTGCGGCAGCGGCTACAGACGGGCGGCTGAGGTTCAGCGCTGGGGGAAATCCCGGCGCAGGGCATCCACCCCTGCCAGCAGCCGAGGCACGGCATTGCAGGCCAGGGGCAGCGTCACTTGGCAGCCGTCCAGCCGTTGCTCCGGGTTCAGCCAGGGCGGTGCGGCTTCAAGGCAAAAGTGGATCTGGATCTGCGGCTCGGGGCCGCCCAGGTAGTGAAACGCCAGGCAAGGCTCGGTGAACCAGCAGGGCCGGGGAGGGCCTTCGGGCTGATCCAGGGCCTGTAGCCATTGGGCCAACTGATCGAGCTCATGAGTCCTCAGGCAGGCATCCTTGAAACGCCAGTCGCCCTGGGGATGCTCGATGCGGCCCTGCACCATCAGCCAGTTGGCGTCCAGGTGATCGTGGCTGCCGGGGAACTGGTAGCCAAGGATGTCCAGCTCCACCCGCAGCTCAGGTGGGGCCCTGAATATCAGGGGCATATCAGCGAGCCTCGCCGCCATCGGGAAGAAACTGCGGCACCTTCTGCCGCAGCAACTGGATCAGTTCCGGGTCCATGAACTCGTAATCATCGGGAATGTTCAGGCAGACAATCTGCTGCTCGCGCAGCTGCGCCTTGAAGCGCTTGCGCAGTTTTTCCCGGTGCCGGGCTTCCATCACCACAATCAGCTCGGCCCATTGCACCAGCTCCGGGCCCAGGGGCACTTCGGCATCGTGGTTGAGGCCCGCCGAAGCGGTTTCGATCCCCGGCCAGTCGGCGAACAGCTGCTCGGCGGTGGGGCTGCGCAGCTTGTTCTGGCTGCAGACAAACAGGACATTGAGCATTGGGCCGAACTCCTTGGCACAGACGCCCGGCCCGTAGAGGGCAGGGCAAAGACGCTGATTTTTCGGGGCTTTTACTGCACTGTCCAGCAACTTGTGGCGGGCCGGACCAATTGCATTGGTCGGCGCCAGTTGCCCGCCAAGCGCCGAGGCTGCGAAACTGCCGGCCCCTTTACTCGCATCGCCCAGGCCATGTCCGTAGCTCTGTTCACCTCACCCCATCTGGGCCTGGCCCTCAGGCGCTGGCGCTTGTTGCACCGGGTCAAGCAGCAGCACGCCGCCGAGCTGTTCGGTGTGGCGCAGTCGAGCATTTCCCGTTGGGAAAACGGCCGGCAGACCATGGAGCCGGCCGAGCGTGTGCGCCTGGAACAACTGCTGGCGGCCAACCTCAGCGCCGCCGCCGATCAGGCCCTGGCGCGGCTGGTGAACGACAGCCCGCGCGCCGTGCACCTGGTGTGCGACCTGACCCACCGCCTGCTGGCCTGTTCAGCGACCCGCGCCGGGCAGTTCGGCGTGCCCTTGAGCGAGCTGCTGGGGCAATCCCTGTGGGGCTTCTGCACCGAGGAAATCGTGCGCAAGGAAGCCGCCCTGGATGACCTGGGCTGGCGCGAAGTACTGGCGCCGCCGTCCCTGGAATTCTTCAGCGGCCACAACGATTCGGCCATCGTGCCCATCGCCCCCAGCCAGTGCCGCTGGACCCGCCTCAACCTCTCTGACGGCAACGCCGTGCGGCTGGTGGAAACCCTCTGAAACGGCGCCACGGATATTTTATCCGTGGCCCCGGCAGCACCCCTTGGCTAGTCTGGTTAGCCATCGCTCGCCGCCTTTCAGTGCCGGCTGTGTTTTGCCCACCCGCGCAGGTCTTTCCATGAACAGTGAACTTCTCAGTGGCCGCCTCGACTTTCTCCGTGAAGCGGAAAAACTCAAGGACGTGCTGCGCAGCGCCCACACCTCCAGCGGCCGCCAGGAAAGCACGGCCGAGCACAGCTGGCGCCTGTGCCTGATGGCGCTGCTGTTCGAAGACCAACTGGGGGACCTGGACCTGCTGCGGGTGCTGAAGCTGTGCATCGTCCACGACCTGGGGGAGGCCATTCACGGCGACATCCCGGCGGTGGTCCAGGCCGCCCACCCGGACAAGAGCCAGCAGGAGCGCGCGGACCTGCAACTGCTGGCCCGAGCCCTGGACGCCCCGGCCCGCGAGCACCTGCTGGAGCTGTGGGACGAATACGAAGGCGCCGCCAGCAACGAGGCGCGCGCGGTCAAGGCCCTGGACAAGCTGGAAACCCTGCTGCAACACACCCAGGGCCAGAACCCGGCGGGTTTCGACTACCGCTTCAACCTCGGCTACGGCCGCCGCTACACCGACGCCAGCCCACTGTTCCAGGCCCTGCGCCAGCAGATCGACGTCGATACCCAGCGCCGCCTGGACGCCCAGGCTCAGGCCGCGGTTCAGCATCGGCTGCGCTAAACAAGCCCGGGCGCCGCTCACCAGATCCAGGGAGGTTCCCAGGGGGCAGGGCGCCCCGCGCAGAAACCTTGCAGGCGTCATGGTTTTTTTCTGCCAGGGTCATCAAGCGGGTCTATTTTTACCTTCGCTTGCCGTTCACTACGCTTTTCATACGCACGTCCAGCCTCGGGCCCATATCGAGCAGCCGGGTAGGGATGACCGAAGGAGAGTCCCATGTCCAACGAATCCAAGTGTCCGTTCAAACACACCGCCGGCGAAGGCACCAGCAACCGTGACTGGTGGCCCGGCCAACTGAACCTGAAGATCCTCCACCAGCACTCGCACCTGTCCGACCCGATGGCCGAGGGCTTCGACTACGCCGCCGAATTCAACAGCCTGGACCTGGCCGCGGTGAAGCGCGACCTGCTGGCCTTGATGACCGACTCCCAACCCTGGTGGCCGGCGGATTTTGGCCACTACGGCCCGCTGTTCATCCGCATGGCCTGGCACAGCGCCGGCACCTACCGCATCGCCGATGGCCGTGGCGGCGCCGGGGGCGGACAGCAGCGCTTCGCCCCACTCAACAGCTGGCCGGACAACGTCAGCCTGGACAAGGCGCGGCGGCTGATCTGGCCGATCAAGCAGAAATACGGGCGCAAGATTTCCTGGGCCGACCTGATCATCCTCACCGGCAACGTCGCCCTGGAATCCATGGGTTTTAAAACCTTCGGCTTTGCCGGTGGCCGCCAGGACGTCTGGGAGCCGGAAGACAACGTCTACTGGGGCAGCGAAACCACCTGGCTCGACGACCAGCGCTACAGCGGCGACCGCGAGCTGGAGAACCCCCTGGGGGCGGTGCAGATGGGCCTGATCTACGTCAACCCGGAAGGCCCCAACGGCAACCCCGACCCGCTGGCGGCGGCCCGGGACATCCGCGAAACCTTCGCCCGCATGGCCATGGACGACGAAGAAACCGTGGCCCTGATCGCCGGCGGCCACACCTTCGGCAAGACCCACGGCGCCGGCCCCGCAACCCACGTCGGCCCGGAACCGGAAGCCGCCGGTTTGGAAGAACAGGGCCTGGGCTGGAAAAGCAGCTTCGGCACAGGCGTTGGTGGCGACGCCATCACCAGCGGCCTGGAAGTGATCTGGACCACCACCCCGACTCGCTGGAGCAACGACTTCTTCGACCATCTGTTCGGCTTCGAATGGGAGCTGACCACCAGCCCCGCCGGCGCCCACCAATGGCAACCCAAGGGCGGTGCCGGCGCCGGTAGCGTGCCCGACCCCCACGACCCGAACAAACGCCGCACGCCGTCGATGCTCACCACCGACCTGTCGCTGCGCTTCGACCCGGCCTACGAGGCCATCTCCCGGCGCTTCCATGAGCACCCCGAGCAACTGGCCGAAGCCTTCTCCCGCGCCTGGTTCAAACTCACCCATCGTGACATGGGCCCGCGCGCCCGCTACCTGGGCCCGGAAGTGCCGGCCGAGGAACTGATCTGGCAAGACCCGATTCCGGCCGTGAACCACCCGCTGATCGACGCCCAGGACATCCAGCAGCTCAAGGGCCAGCTCCTCAATTCCGGCCTGTCCGTGGCGCAACTGGTGTCCACCACCTGGGCTTCGGCCTCGACCTTCCGCGGCTCGGACAAGCGCGGCGGCGCCAACGGCGCGCGGATTCGCCTGGCCCCGCAGAAGGACTGGGAGGTCAACCAACCGCAGCAACTGGCCCAGGTGCTGCGCGCCCTGGAAGGGGTACAGAGCGCCTTCAACAGCTCGCAGACGGGTGGCAAGCGCGTATCCCTGGCGGACCTGATCGTCCTCGGCGGTTGCGCGGCGGTGGAACTGGCGGCGAAAAATGCCGGCTACAGCATCAGCGTGCCCTTCGCCCCGGGGCGCATGGACGCCAGCCAGGAACAGACCGACGTCGAATCCTTCGCCGTCCTTGAACCCGTGGCCGACGGCTTCCGTAACTACCTCAAGCCGGTTTCCGGCGTCACCGCCGAAGCCCTGCTGGTGGACAGAGCACAACTGCTGACCCTGACCGCCCCGCAACTGACCGTGCTGCTGGGCGGCCTGCGAGTGCTGGGGGCCAACGTCGGGCAATCGCCCCACGGCGTATTCACCGCGCGCCCGGGCACCCTGAGCAACGACTTCTTCGTCAACCTGCTGGACATGGGCACCCAATGGAAACCCCAGTCCGAGGCCCGCGACCTGTACGAAGGCAGCGACCGCGCCACGGGCCAGTACAAATGGAGCGGTACTCGGGTCGACCTGCTGCTGGGCTCCAACTCGCAACTGCGGGCCCTGGCCGAGGTGTATGCAGCGGCGGATGCGGGTGAGAAGTTCGTGCGCGACTTTGTCGCGGCCTGGGACAAGGTGATGAACCTGGATCGGTTCGATCTGCGCTAAAAGAGGAGCAAACCGGGTAATACGACAACGCCTCCCTAGGGAGGCGTTTTTCATGGCCCGGCTACTGCCCGGCACCCACCCGTTGCACCTCCGGGAACAGCTGGCCCAGGGTGCTGCGGGCCTGGGCCGCATTCAGGTAGGCGTAGAGCAGGTCGGTCAGGGCTTGGAAATCCAGGCGCTGGCCATCGAGCATCGGGTTGAACAGCCACAAGCGCACGCGCATGCCGGCGGCCACCGGCCAGGCGTGGGGCGCGGCCAGGGATTTGAAGCAGGCCGGCGCCAGGGTCGGTGCACGGCTGCCGGCCATCACCGAGAACACCAGCCCCAGGCTCAGGTGGCGCTGCTCCAGTTCGAAACCATCGAAACATACCCAGGGAGTGGGTTCGGGCGCATTGGCGAACTGCAGGGTGTCGGGGGTCAGCGCCAGCACCTGCTGGCCATGCCGCCGACGCAGGGCTTCGGCCGCCGCCAGGCCCACAAGCCCGGCGCCCAGCATCAGCGCCCCGGGCAGCCAGAACCACAGCTGGGCAGAGCGCAACTGCCAGGCCGAAGGCAGGCTGGCCAGCCAGCCGCCCAACAGCACCAGTAGCAGCGAGAGCAGGGCCAGCATGACCGCTTGCCCAAGGGCGCGCTCACGAATCTCGCAGCGGTGCCGGGGGCCGTCGGCATCGGCCTGCAGTTGCAGCAACAAGGCTTCTTTTTCGGCGTTATCCACGGCCTTGCAACTCATCCAGCTGTTGCTGTGCATTGGCCGCCTGGCAGTAGGCGTCCAACAGCGCGGCGATGTCATCGATGGCCAGTTTGCGCCCCCCGCTCATCAACCCGGCGGAATGAATGCGAATGTGAGGTTCGGGGCTCTTGAGCGCCATGGCCTGGTTGCCGAACACCTGGCGCACGGGCCTGTGGGTCGGCAGCGGGCTGCCCGGGCGCAGGGTTAGCTGCTGCAGGGTCAGCAGCCCCTCATCCTTGACATGGACATCCACCACGTCCGTCAGGTTGACCGGGGCACTCAGGGAATCCACGAACAGCTGGCGCCGGGTCAAACGCATGAAGGCATGCTGGCCGGCGTGGCGATGCTGCCAGGTCACCAGGGCGAACAACGCGGACAGAAACAGCCCGCAGAGCAACATGCCGGTCTTGCCCTGCTGGATACCCCAGGCCAGCATGCCCAGCGAAATCAGTGTGAACAGCGGCCCCAGCAGTTGATAGCGGCGCGTGTTGGTGAATTCGCTCTGCTCGGGCACACGCTGGATCACCTGCTGGAGCTGGGCGATCACCTGTTCGCGCTGAGCGTCGCGGGATGCATCGGGTTGCAGCGATGAAGTCATAAACAAGTCCTTGATTCACAGAAAACAAAGCGGTCGAGCGCCTGGGTGCCGGCGCTCCCCCAGGGCTTACCGGGCCTTGAGGTAGTCGGTAAGGAACGCCTGGGCATCGCCCTGGCTCGACAGGTTCTCGTCATAGCGCACCCGCACTGGCGCGGCTTCACCCGGCAGGTACAGCTCGCCCCAACCCTCCTGGAGCACCAGCACCACGAATTTCTGCCCGTCGACGGTCGTGGCGTAGCGGGTATCCTTTGCGGTCTTTTCCACGGCCATTTTCTGGATGCGCAGGTTCCAGTCGTGATCCACGTCCGCCACCTGCACCAGGGCCTGATGCTCACTGCGCTCACCGATGCGCAAGGTCCAGACCTTCACCCCCTGCTGGCCGACATAGGCCGCCAGTTTATCCGCCACCGGGGGCCGTTCATCGGCTTGGGCCAGGCCGGTTCCCAAGGCCAGCGCCATGGCCCACACGGCCGCCCATCTGCAATAAAGCTGCATTGTTCACACTCCTGACATCTGAAAAAGCCGTTCATTGAAGTCGGCACCTGCGGCCCTGCCAAGCGCGTTGGCCGTCATTCACAAGAAAAATTCCGACGCTCACAACCACCGCTGCGCAAAGTGTGAGTGAGTTACCATTGGCCGCCGTAGCAACCCCACCCATGGACCCGCTTTGCCGATGGAATGCTGGAACCCCTACCTCGATACACAATTCTGCTTCGACCGGCCGGTTGGCCTGGCCCGCGCCGGGGTGTTCGACCCCAGTGCCCGGCGGGTGATGGGCAGCGCCGTCGGCCACTACCGCGCCCGTACCGTGCGCCCGCACTTGCAGTACTTCGACTGCAACCTGCAATTCCCCGATCCGCTGCACATCCACAAGGTGTTGCCCGACAGCCTGTGCATCGTCCAGGTGCTGGCCGGGAAATGGCAGCACCGGATCGACGGCCAGCTCCACCACTACACCCCCGGCGCGCCTCAGGCCCTGGGCCTGAGCGAGACCATGGAAGCGCTGGACCAGATGCCCGCCGGCAGCCACGCCCGCATGGCCGGCCTGCGCATCGCCGGCAGCTATTTGCGGGAACTGGCCGAGGAAGACCCGACGCTGCAACCCTTGTTTGGCCTGCTGGACGACGGCATCCGCTTTCGCCAGTTTCAACGCTGCCGGGCGCTGGGCAGCTTGCTGGAGCGGCTCTACCAAGCGCCGTACCAGGGCGCCCTGCAACGCCTGCACCAGGAAAGCCTGAGCCTGGCGGTGCTGGTGGAACTGGCGGTGCACCTCCAGGGCCAGCGCCCTGCGGCGCCCACGGTGCGCGGGCAACTGGACCTGGCGCACGAAGCCCGCCGCCAGCTCGATGCCCACCTGCTGGACCCGCCCGGCAGCCAGGCGTTGGCCCAGCAACTGGGGGTAGGGGAGACCACCCTGCGCCGCGCCTTTGCCCAGGTATTCGGCCAGTCGATGCTGCAGTATGTGCGGCGCCAACGCATGGAGCTGGCGCGCACCCTGTTGCGCCAGCGCAAATGGCAGGTGGCGCAGATCGCCTACCGCCTGGGCTACGCCAACCCGGCCAATTTCAACCACGCCTACAAGGCCCACTTTGGCCATCCGCCCGGCGCGGAAGGCTAGCGCAGGCGCACCCCAGCCCTTTGAGGAACAACCCCCATGAGCCAATTGACAGCACTGATTGCCCAAGCCAAAGCCGGGCTATCGGTCCAGCAAGACATTCCCCAGGAACGCTGGGAGGCCATTGCCACCCAGTGCGGCGCCGAGGAAATCGCCGAGATCAAAACCCGCATCGCCTCACTCAAGGCCGCCCGCGAAGCGGTGGAAGACTGGGACGACGACACCCGGGATGACCTGTACTTCTCCATCGCTAATTTTACCCGCCTGCTGGAACTGGCCACCGCCCACGCACAAGGTGAATGAACCTGCTGGCTGAGCGCACAACGGATTATGTCGAGAGCAGCGAGGGCGCCGTGCGCCCACGCAACCATCTGGGCAACGGCACACCTGAGAGGAACAGCCCCTGTTTAACGAACTAGTGTTTTTGCCCGAAGGCCCCGACCAGGGCTCCGCCTACCTCGGCGGCAACCCCTACCTGCCTGAGTCCATCCCGTGGCCCACCGACTCGATGGGCGCCCCCTTGCTGCACCTTGCCAGCCTGCCGGCCAGCTTTATCAATCGATACCTTGCCGGCATGCAATTGAATGAAGAGCTGGTGGTTTCGCTGTTTACGCCTTACTCAAGCGTCAGCGATGCCTACATAGAGCAGGCCATGCAAGAGGGCGGCAAGGTGCTGGCCTACAGGCCCGCGGCGCGACAGGTGGATGGTTACGGACAGCCCATCACCCCGGCGCGGCGAATCGAAGTGGTTGAGAATCCGCGGCAGGACAGCGACGAAAACGGCCTGGCCAAGATCGCCGGAATACCCGCCTGGATTCAGGGTCAAGAGACACGCCCAGGCTTGAACTATGTGCTGCAGATCAACAACTCCCGGCTGAACAGGGCCGCTCCAGGGCACAAGGGCATTCTGGTCGGCGGAGCCGGCTATCTGCTATTGAAGCAAGGCATTGATGACGAAGACCTGATGGCCGGGGCCCTGATCATCCAGAGTTCATAAGAAAGGGGGGCGGGTCCTCAGCGTCATGAGCCTGGACCAGTTTGATCTGCGTTGAGAGGGGGGCACACCGAGTAAAACGACAACGCCTCCCTAGGGAGGCGTTGTTGCAGAGCGGTCGCGGCCGCCAGACGCTTTACTTGGCCTTGAGGTACTCATTAAGAAACGCCTGGGCATCGCCATAGCTGGACAGGTTGCTGTCATAACCCACCTTCAGCGGCTTGGCCTCACCCGGCAGATGCAACTCGCCATAGCCTTCCTGAAGCAGCAGCACCACGAACTTCTGCCCGTCCACCTGAGTGAAGTAACGGGTGTCGCGATCGGTTTGCTCCACGTTCATTTTCTGAATGCGCATGTTCCAGTCGTGGTCGGCGTCTTCCACCTGCACCAGCGCCTGGTTGGCGCTGCGCTCACCGATGCGCAGGGTCCAGACCTTCACCCCGTGCGGCCCGGTGTAGGCCAGGATCTTGTCCGCCACCTGTGGCCGTTCCTCGGCCTGGGCCAGCCCGGTTCCCAGTACCCACGCCATGACCCATGCGGCCGCCCAACGGTAATAAAGCTGCATCCTTCTAGCTCCTGAACATAAAAAGGGGCGCTCATTGAAGCCGACCCGTGCGGCGCTGCCAAGCACCCAAGGCAACAGGCGGGATAAAAAAAGCCTGCGTGCACACTCTTTGCGCCCCCGGCTAAGTACAGGTCGCAACCGTGGCAAGGCAAAACCTCGCCAGCGGTAGTCTAGGACCACTACCTGGGAGACTTTCGATGATTCGACGCGCGTGCTTGGTCGCTTTAATGACAATGACGGCATCAACCGCCTTTGGCGGCCCTGGCTACGATCATCTCTATGCTTTCGGTGACAGCTACTCCGACAACGGTGCGGGTGAAACCTTCACCCGAACCATGGCCGCGCAGAAGGTCAAAGATGCACAGGCGCTACCCGGTTCGTTGTATTGGCAGGGACGCTGGAGCAATGGCCCCACCGCCGTCGAGCACTTGGCGCAGGCCTTGAAAATCCCCTTGACCGACTACGCCATTGGCGGCGCCAAAAGCGGCAACGGCAACTACTACGCCTGGATGCAGCCCTCTCGCGACACTGGGGTTTTCGGGCAAATTGCCGATCACCTGAAAGCCGCTAAAACACACAAGGCGGATCCGGATGCGCTGTATTTCATTTTCATCTCAGCCAACGACTTTTTTGAATGGGCCGACTTCTCGCACCCAGAAACGATCGACGTGCTTGGCCAGAACAGCGTGGCGAACATACAGAAGAGCACCGAGACGCTGATCGCCGCAGGGGCGAAGCACCTGATGGTGGTGGGAACCACGGATTTGAGCCATGTGCCGGCTGTGGTGCAGGGCAATCAAGTCAAGAACGCAACGCACTACCAGCAGATACTCGAACAAAAACTGCCCGCCGTGCTGGCAACACTGGCTAACGCCCATCACGTGAGCATTGGCTACTTCGACCACCTGGCCTTCAGCAACAAGCTTCGTGCGGCACCCGAGGTGGCGGGCCTGAAGGATCTGGATACCCCGTGCCAAGCCACCTACCCGGACGTCAAACCCGTGTGTGCGGATCCGGATAGCCATTACTACTGGGATGAATGGCACCCGACCCGCAAAGTCCACAGCCTGGCCGCCGAGGCGATGCTTGAAACGCTGAAAGCGAGCCGTTGAGGTTTTCTATCCGCCCATAGCCGTTCAGCACTGCCCGGCTATCGAGCCCATGGACATGCGCGCCGGAACTGAAACTGCGCTGGCCCGGGTAGTTGCCGTGTTCGGTGCGGCGCAACCGCACTGTGCTTATCTGTTTGCTAACCGCCGCGCCAATCGCATGAAAGTGCTGGTGCATGATGGGTTTGGCATCTGGCTGGCTGCTCGCCGATTGAACCAAGGCAAGTTCCACTGGCCAGGCATTCGCCAAGGCCCTGAACTCGAGTTGAATACCGAGCAACTTCAGGCCGTGGTGTTGGGTTTACCCTGGCAACGCATGGGCAGTGGCGGTGCGCGTTCATCGACTTCTTACGGATCAACTCCGGGAAGCCAGGCAAGCGGCCAGTGTGTCGTTATTTGCAGCGGCAACGAAAGAGCGATGAATTGTGTCTCAATCCGCACGCGCCCCTGTGAGTCGGTGCGTTCCCCTAGAATCACCGGCAGCCTCCTGCAACGCGCGAGAGCATCAGCCACACTTATGTGCAGCAATTGAGCGATGACGCGCGCAGCATCTCGGATGCGATCAGCCGGACACGTACCCAGCTGAAGATCGTATTCGGGAAAAAAGTCGCGTGAAATGCCTGGCAACGGCTGTTGATCCACGCACCGACCACTGTAGAACTCGCCCCGATCTAGAAAGGCGTCTCGCTCGACGTAGTGTTCAAGCGCAGCGGCATAGTCCTCAAGTTGTGAGAGCGGCTGCTGACGCTTCTGTACGCTCAGTACATCTACAAAGTCGGCAGCTTCAAGGCAATACGAAAGGCCGTGCGCTACGGCAAAGGCCGGCATTTCCTCACCGTTCTCGCCGGGTACGCTATTCGATTCTTCCTCGGGCGAAGAAAGGTAAAAGCGAGCTTCGATCAGCGGTGCTCCGTCCTTGACATAGACCCATGAATAGCGGCTCCAGACATCGTTATTGCTATCACAGGTCGCCAGGGCTTCGATAACGTCACGAAGACTTAAAAGTAAAAGCATGTTAAAAATTCCCCCCACCCAATGCACCATATTCTACAGAGCCAATTGAGGTGTCCCACAGCTCTCTGAAGGTTGTTCATGCCTTGACAATGCCATCAGGATGGGACGGCCAGACGCATACTGTGCTTCTGCGCGACGCTGGCAATCGAAGCGCCGGGCTGGGCGCATTTGAAGGATTTGGAATAGGAACGGCGTTGTGGCTGCATGGAAAGACCCGCTTAAAAGGCTAGAGAGGGTGTCCACTTAAATTGAGGTGTACACCATCGCCTTTGGCGTCGGGGTCAGGAAGGTGTGTTGCCCAGACGCTTACCGATAAAGTGACCCGCCTCAAAGCGCCTGACGCACAAGCTGCGCCTCTGCACATTCCAGCCCGCGATCGCGCCCCGATTCAAAGGCTGCATTTTCAGGACGAATACCCCATGAGCCAACTCACCACGCTGATCGCCCAAGCCAAAGCCGGGCTTTCGGTCCAGCAAAACATTCCCCAGGAACGCTGGGAGGCCATCGCCACCCAGTGCGGCGCGGCGGAAATCGCCGAGATCAAAACCCGCATCGCCTCACTCAAGGCCGCCAGGGAAGCCGTCGAAGACTGGGACGGCGACACCCGCGATGACCTGTATTTCGCCATCGCCCACTTCACTCGGCTGCTGGAACTGGCCACCGCCCACGCACAAGGTCAATGAACATGTCGGTTGACAGCACAACGGATTATTTCGAGAGCAGCGAGGGCGCCGTGCGCCTATGGATAGAGCAGGGCAGTGCCATTCATCTCAAGGCCATCAGCCCGCACAACGACCCCGTGGAACTGACGGCAGAACAGGCCCTGGAACTGGCCCAGGCACTGCAACGTTTGGCCCGCCGCCTGGCCGACTGAATGAGCGCCACGCTGCGGCTGACGCACCCCTGGCGCCCGAGCCCACTCAGACAAAATCCGCGGGTTCGAAGCGCTCGCTGGTGTCCATGCGGATAGCACGCAGGCCCAGCGTCTGCAGATGGGACTCATACAGCCCCAGGGCGCAGTAACTGATCAGCAAGCTGCGACGGCGTGCACCGCTGGGGTTCAGACTGGCCCCATGCACCAGATCGGCATCGAACAGCAGCACGTCCCCAGCCTTACCCGCCAACTGCACCACCCGGGATTCATCACTGAAATCAAAGGGCGCCAACCGCTCCCCGGGGCGATGACTGCCGGGCACGATGCGCGTCGCGCCATTGGCCGGCCCATAGTCATCGAGATAGACCAGCGCCGTGACCCGGTCACCGAGGCGCTGATCCGACAGATCCCGGTGCAACACCTGATGACCGCCCCCCGCCAACGGCTCGCGGCTCTCCACCTGCGCCAGAAAAAAGCCTTCCCCGATCAACTCCCCGGCCACCGCCAACACCGCCGGCAAGCGACACACCGCCTGCACCCGTGCATCCAGATCCACCAGCGCATGCCGCCAGTCCGGCCCCCGAGGCACCGGCCATTGCTCGGGCCCAATCACCCCCGCCTCGAACGTGGCCCGCAGCTCATCCAGCCAGTCGGCGGGCACCGCCTGACGCAGCAACTGGTAACCGTTTTGATGGAGTTGTTCGCGGTCGATCATGAGGGGGCAGATGTCCTTATCCGGGGTGGGGGAGAGCATAACGGCTCGCTAATCCGAGCGACATAACCGGCTACGGTTTAGCGGTTGCCCCAGCGTGAGAAGACCGCCTAGTCTGCTGCGGTCGCTGCAAAATCAGCGACCGGGCCTGAGAACCCGATCAGATGCAGGCACATTGTTGATCAGGGAGTTTCAATCATGTCTGCCGGTAATCTGTCTGAAGTTTGCTGCTGTTCCTTTCCGCTTTCTTCGCTCAATAGCCTCTGCTGCCAGACCCTGGCGGGAGGTGCACGATGAGCCATTCAAACTCAATCAAAACCCAAGGTTTTGTCACCTTTGGCCAATGTGCCGATCCTGAACTAACGTTGTTTCGCGTCAATGCGGATGTGCCTTTGCAGCAGGCGTTGGAGCAGGCTTCGACGTTGTTGTACTACGCCAAGAAGTTAGCGTTGGATGCGGCTATGGAAGAGCAGGGGGAGCGGTATGCGTGGGCTGCGTACTTTTTGGCTGAGATGGGGAAGGCGGTGATAGATGATGTGTGTTTGGGGTTGTGGGATATAGAGAGTGCGGGAGTAATTCTGAGTTAGTGCCGCATTGTAGAGAGTAGATAGATACGCCGCTTGGTGGTGGCTGATAAGCGGCATAGGATTTGAAGGGGTTGCTATCGACTTTAAAGTTACCGGCCGCGACAGGGGGAAATAAACCCTTTACTGACGATCAACCCCGTTTACAAAACTTAGTCTATTGCTCTGACCATTGGCGATTTTTAACATATGTCCAACCCTCGCCCCCGCGTGCGAGGGTGAAGCCTCGAGCCCCAATCTCGATTAATAGACGCCTACATTTTTCAGGCTCAGCACCTGAGACTCTAGAGAGAGTCTCAAGTGAGCGCCCTTCGGGGAACTTGGAGTTGTCAAGCATTTGTCGTAATAAGGTTTTTCTTAGGTTATCCAAGGAGTTGGCTCTGCGATTCTGGTACCAATGGAATATAAGATTTCCTATTATTGACAGGGCAGAACCAAATAATACGCCAAAAAATCCAATTACTGCCGCCCAAAACTGCGCGTCACTTGCTATTTTTAGTGCAACTTCTTGTGTGATTTGTTGGTCTGGCATGCGCACTGATCCTTATGTTTTTGGCATAGATATGACTGAGGTTGGCGAAAGACACATCGTGTCATCGATGTATTGGGTGCCCAAGCATAATCTTCGCATCTTTAAGTATTTGGTGGTGGAGGATATGGCCATTCGACGTAGACATCTTACCGCTATTCACTATTGCTGTTCCCTCCAGTCTTTGTTGTATAGAAGGTCGTTATGGCTTAGCTTGAGAACAGTATGACTGCGCAGCAATTGCTCTGCTGTGGTGCCGAATTTAGCTGCTTCGTCAAAGGCAAGAAAAATTTGTTTGCGTTTAACGGCAGCCAGGATTCTAAGGATATTTCTCGTCGCAGGCACCTCAATGTTTTTGTAGATCACCGAGTCATGAATAATGAATGGAAGGTGCGTCAGGGAGAGTAAGGCAAGATCAAAACCAACCAAGCCAGCATAGGATTTTCCGGTTCCAGTATCTTTAGGGGAAATGAAATTATACGAGTTTGCGCTCTCGATTCTAAGTTGCGAAGCGTTTCGATTCGGGCCATATACAACTTTGTTGAAGCGTTTCAGTTTTAAGTTTAGCGCAGTTTCAATGTCTAAGAAGACTCCAGTGTAAATAGTCTCCAAGCGTTTTTTTGATAGCGAAGCTTCTGTTTCAATAGCCGCTTTTTGATCATAGAACCGATTCTCTTCAGCGGCTTTGTCAGTGATCTCTTTGAGTTCAAAAACTCGTGCAAATAAATCGTCAGGTGTTCCCTTGGCTGCTAAGCTTGCGTGTATTTTGCTATCCAGATCATTTAACTCAATACCGAGTTTTTTTTCGAGTTCTGAATATATTTCGAGGTCTTTCTTAAGCTCTTTGTTAACAACTTTTCCTATTTTCTGATGAAAGGCTTCGACCTGCTCAAGCCGTTCAATGTTGACATCAGGGAAAAACTCCGTAATGAGAGCGATATTAGCTGTCAGCCTTGGTGTCACTCCTGAGAGGTCGTGTTTAATTCGATCTATTTTTGTCAGTAGTTCGTTCTTTGTGGCAATCAAATCGTTTTTCTGGTGATGCAGTGCTCGCAAGCCTTCATCAAAGAGGGCTTCGTAAGCACTGAGAGCACCAGTAAAACCCTGTTTCAAGCCCTCAATTACAATCGAGTTATCAGAAATTGTCTTCTGGTTCGTTTTGTATTGTGTTTTGTTAATCTTGGGAATGATTTCTGCACTCATTGATTTTGTTATGAGCTTTCTTCTGTCGTTGTGAGCGTCTAGAACAGCTTTCTCTTCCGCAATGTCGTCAGTACGCTCGAAAAGGTCAATAAGTCGTCCAATTGCGATTCCTGCAGACTCTCTGGTGTCGCCTGTAAAAGGCTGATCCGGATCAAGGCCACCCTTGTTCCAGATTCGACTAAATGGACTGACAATAGAGCGGAAACTATTGTTCAAGTGAGCTAGGCCATAGAGGGTCTTGAGCTTGGCTCGGTACTCTTCAATACTGATTTCGTTTGTTGTTACATAGTCATTATTGCAAACTTGAACAACATCAGATATGGCCGTGGAACGTTTGAAAAAGTAGGGAAGATTATCAAATACGAACTCGATATTATAAGTGTGGTGTCCAAGGGATTTGATGGCGCCAGCCTTATCTTCCAGTAGAGACTTTCCGCCCATGACGAAGTCGATCACCATTAGGGCCGATGATTTTCCGATGGAGTTCTTGGCGTCGTCATCCCCAAGAATTATGTTCAAGCCTAGATGAAATGAAATTTCACCATGGTTAAACAGTGGGCAGGCGATTTTACTTAGCATATTCGATCACTCCAGTCGATGTTTCGACATTAAGTACCCCTAGGACATAGAGTATGTCTATCGCGTGCAGAAATTCTGATACATCTTGAAAGCTATCTTTGGTTCTGGCTAGCAAGTCCAAGATAGTCTCACTGTCTTGCTTATCTTCCAAGATTGCGCGCATTTTGAAGATAGTGGACTCTTCGAGTGTCGTGAATTTAGTTGGAACCAGCATCGAAGACCTCACAGTTTTGAACAAAAAATGAGGTAAGAATTTTAGAAGCCATGATGGATTTTCCGGTTCTTAAGCTTATCCATTTTGCGATATGATTAAAAACTATGTCTTTATTTTCAGGATTCTGCTTATCCATGAGCAGGTAGTAGCTATTGATCTGGTTTTGCAGAATTCTTATCGCTGCTTGGTCCCGCTGCTCGATTAGGCGGATCTGGTTCCTGATTGGCACAAAAAAGTCTATGGCATCCGAGCGGATTTCCCTCTTCTGTAGCGGGCTTATACCAGTCTTGAGTTTCTTGTCCAGCGAACTAACATCTAGTTTTGTCGACGTCAGTTCACCATTGTCACCATTGTTATTAACGATAAAGTCTAAAATTTCGTGAACCTCTTCCTGAAGCGTATGCTGAGACGCAGTAAGTTTTGCACTTGTTTCGCTGAGATAGGCCTTCTTAATCGCTAGTAGGTTCAGATATTCTTTAATTTTAAAATCTTTGTCGTATTTGGTGTGACAAGAGGGGCATAGGAGAATTACATTTTCAAGAGCGTTTAAATCACATGGGGTTGCATGCCCTTTCAGAGCTTCTTCTTGCGAAGTATTTGGATTTAGCGGGTAGATATGAGCAATTTCATAACCTATGGTTGGATGTTTCGAACTCGCTTTCTGGAACATCATGGGGAGCGCGCAGAGAGGGCAAGCGCCTCCGGTTTCGGCGTAGAGAATGCTGTGCTGATTAGCATGGTACTTGTTTCGTTTATTTGCCATTTAGCTAAACTCGTCCGATTCTTTTTGATACGCAGCGCTAAATTTTCTGAGACAAGAAGGCGTATCGTGATTGTTAAAACGATTGGGAGATCAGCAGCGTCACCACGGGACTTCTGGGAGAACACTAGGCACTGCGCCAACCAAGTGACTTGGGGAACAAGCTAAGAGCCTTTCAATGCCTATACGAGATTTTTGGGGCGGGCCGGGGATGTTGGTCCATCCGAAGCGATAGTGTGTGGCGACGACTCGTCTTTCGGAAAATGGCTTCACGAGCACTCCTATCCTCCCTAATCATCCAGCCGCCTCGCCAGGCTGCTCCAGAAAAGTCCTAGCCATTAGTTCTTATGGCCTTGCGTACGCTACGAGGGGCGTAGCAGAGTTGGCTAACCATTTAGTACGAATTTATTAATTTGTTACTGGCCGAATAATAGCTCAGCGGCCGGTTTTTGGAACGATTGCTTTCGAGTCTTTTAGGGTGAACCAGAAGCTCTTCAGAGAAGGCCGTGAATGATCAAGCCAGACTTCACGATCGGCAGCTTCCGACCCATTGCGGCCACTCGGCATCGGCAAACATCGGCCAATAGCGGACCGTTCAGCAATGGCCTAGCAGCAGTTCTTCGTCGAGGCTTGTAGGTTTATTCTGTCCGTAGCGCATAAAAGGGCTGCAATCGACTTTGAGCGGATAGGCATACGTGCTTTACCGCTGTTAAGGTCCGTTCTAGGGCGGCCTTAGGCCTGAGTGAGCTACAAAAGCCTGCTCGTCAAAAGGTCATTAGACTGCAAATCGTCAAACGGAAGCGGAGTCAAGGAACGATGGCAAATCCAACGGAGATAACTTTCCACACTGCACGCCAACTGATAGACCACTTGTCCCCTCTAAATCCTATTTGGGATGTTGGAAGATTTATCTTTAGAGGTCAGCCAAGTGATGAGTACAAGCTGACGCCATCTGTGTGCAGGCGTGGAGCAGGTTCATTCGCCTATGGCTCGCCAAGGAGGATATTTGATGCCTCAACGGCTGGGCAAGTGGCCTTCGAGCTGGAAATATTGAGGAGATTTCTGACTGGCTGTGATCGCTCAGGGCTAAATGTTCCGGGTTACACCGAGCAGTTGAGCGGAACACTTGCCGATGGCTGGGGTTTACTCCAAAGTCCGCATATCCCCTGGCCGGCCACTGAACTATACGAAATCATGGCGGTAGCTCAACACTACGATGTACCCACTCGCCTCCTAGACTGGACTGAGAGAAGCTTTGTCGCCTGTTACTTCGCTGCATCATCAGCAAACTTTGAGATTGATAGCAGGAGGATGCCGAGGCTAGCTATCTGGGCTTTGGACACCACTTATGCGATGCATTGGAAGACAGTGAAGGTGATTAGGACGCCAGGGGGAACGAGTAAGAATCAGGCGGCTCAGTCTGGTTTATTCACCACGCATGAGGTTAAAGGATATAATCCCGATGACTTGTATCAGGTAGAGGCGCTAGAGGATGTTGAAGAGATTTACAGCGTGACAGGGAGCCAGACGCCACTTGTCAAAATGACCTTGCCGATCGAGGAGGCCCCCGCTTTACTAGAACTTTGCTCAAGACTTGGTGTTGATGGTTCTACACTTTTTCCCGGCTTTCATGGTGTGGCGAAAAGCGTAAAAGATTGGGCTAACGTTGAGGTTGGTGTGAGGCCCTCTCAGTCACTCATTCAGGAATACAATGAAGACAGCTACGACCCAGACTTCGATTAAATAGCAGTCGCCTGCGGGGCATTCGAAGTAAAAAACTGGATCGCCCCTGATTCCTTGGACGTCTTCGACTGGATCCTTTTGGCCGTTAACTCCTCTTTACTAAAGGCAGCTTTGGGTTGATTGCAGTCGGGACACAGAATAGACCTTCATTACGGCCTGCTAGCTGCCACTAGCAGTCTTTCGCGTTAGATCGCAGCTTGTAGGAGTCGAGCAGATCCGGTTGGCCCCGTGTATTTGCAGGACTTTAAAGTTAAAAAACCGTCCAGCCAACAGCTCTGCCGCTGCGCTATGGCTTGATTCAAAGTTCATCGTCTCGGTGCATAGTCATACCACTCGCTGCATCGATATAATAGCCATCACCGAGATCAATCTCATAAACTTCTTGATTTCCTGTAAAGTAACTTCCCTTTCCCAGTGACAGAGGTTGCAGTGTCAGTGGTTGTGACTTTGGATCATTTAAAGTCTGGAAGTGCTGATAAATTATATCATCACAACGATAGCGACTCATCTCTCCATGAAGACTATTCTCATAAGTGACACACGACCAGAAGTTCTTGTTAATAAACTGCTCGACAAGCCAAGTCATATTGTCTGGATTCAGCCTAAAACACTCACTATCGTTACTGGTGCTCATGTGAGGCAGTCTCTGAAGGCTACACTCACTCTCAAGATGCTTTAGTAGTTTTTTCTCAATGTCATGAACATCGCCACGAATGATTTCAAAGGCAGTGTAAATGCAATAGTCTGGATTCTGAGAAGATCTATGTCGAGTATGCAGTCCTTCGGTAGTTTTGCCAACTTTCGACCAGTTTAACTTGTTTACATCACAACCAATGTATATCCAACTCTTGCCGGAAACAATCTCTAAATCGTCGTCTTCATCATAGTATCTCAACTTTAAATACCTCAACGGGATAGAGTAAAATCGTCAACCTTCCCAGCTCGACTGCCTGGACCTAATAAACGACGCACCGCTCAAGGGCAGAGCATCCTCAATGCCAGATGATTTTATAAGCAGATCGAGTAGTGCGCCAGAAGCAAAAAAAGCTTGAGAGAGAATACAAACGGCATCGACGAGGTTTGGGCAGCCCTTATCAAGGTGCCCAGCGTCCGTTCTTGGCCGTAAGCAGACGCTGGTACTGCATACGACTAGGCTAGTCCTAGGTGAAGTGACAACATAAGAACAGATATTCTCTGAATCAATCCAAAGGCTGCTTATCCAAACGCTCTGTTTAAGGGCCCAGACATGACCGTCGAAATCACCGAATTCAAAAAATTGCTAGAAGCCGGGCGGCGCTATCTGGACGGTGCTGCCACGCTCGCTGAACTGAACGGTCGAGTCAGCGCAACATTGGAGGCCGGACATTTCTGGGGAGCTTCAGCGCCACTAATGGAAGTAACTCAAGACTGGGAACACATGATTAACCGCGCCTGGAATGAAATGGGCGAGCAACCCGCTCCGCTGACCGAGGCCCAGTTCAGTGAATGGTTGCGGCAACAGTTCTACTTCCCAACCCGTGACTGCTAGTTTTCAGTAAACGAAAGAGCGGTGCATTGCGCTTCCGCTCAGTAGCTCGCTCAAAACGTCGGCGGCGTAATCACCCACAACACCACCGCATCCTCCTCCCCAGGATTCCCATACTTATGCGGCTCCTGGCTGGAAAAACTAAAGCTATCCCCCTCACTCAACTGGAAATACCGTTCCCCCACCCACAGCTCAAAGCTCCCCGACAGCACATACCCGGCTTCCTCGCCCTCATGGCTGTAACTCTCCTTGCTGTACGTCCCCGGCGGAAACCGCGAGTGCAAAAACTCCAGCTGCCGGGTCGGTTGTGGGGTCAACAGCTGATCGATAATCCCGTTCTCGTAATTCACTTGCAGCCGCTGTTTCTTGCGCACTACATAGCCCTGATCTTCGGGCGCGGTCTGGGTTTCGCTGGCGAAGAACCATTGGATGGTCACGCCCAGGCTGCGGGCGATGTTGAACAGGGCGGGGATGGAGGGGTAGGCGAGGTTGCGTTCCAGTTGGCTGATGTAGCCGGCGGTGAGTTCGCTCTGTTGCGCCAGTTCGCTCAGGGTCAGGCCGCGACGTTTGCGCAGGCCGCGGATGCGGGTGCCAAGAAACTGTGGGCCGCCGGGGGCTTGGTTGTCGCTGCCGGGCTCGGGCGGCGTCTTGCTGCTTTGATTCATGGCGGGCTCCAGGCCTGGAAGGCGGGCGCGTCCGGGCACCCGTCCTGCAAAAGCCCTGGAGTATAAAGCAGCCTCAAAGCGCCCAGGCGACTTTCAAGCCTTCATGGATGGCTTCTTCCACGGTGCGCGGTGCCAGGCAGTCGCCGATGCGTTGGAAGGGCACCAGGCCTTTGAGTTGTTGGCCGAGGTCGTCCACGGATTGGTGGCCTTGGCACAGCACCAGGCTGTCGACGTTTTCCAGGAGCATGGGTTCGCCGCTGGCGGTGTGTTGCAGGTACACGGTGCTGTCGTCGCAGCCGTAGAGGCGGGCGTAGGGGATGATCGGGATCGCCAGTTTGTGCAGTTCGCCGGCCATCTGGTCGCGCACGTACAGCGGCAGGCTTTCGCCGCAGTGGGTGCCGTTGACCGCCAGTTGCACTTGGTGCCCGGCGCGTACCAGGCGCTCGGCGATGCCGGGGCCGATCCAGTCGCAGCGCCAGTCGGCCACCACGACGCTGCGGCCCAGTTGCACTTCGTCCCGCAGTACTTGCCAGGCGTCCACCACTTGCAGGTCGCCGCCGCGTTCGAAGTTCGGCCAGTAGGGTTGGGCGCCGGTGGCGATGATTACGTGGTCGGGGTTTTCGCGCTCGATCAGGGCGCGGTCGACTCGGGTGTTGCGCACCACTTCGACGCCGGCCAGTTGCATTTCCCGTTGCAGGTTGGTGCTGGCGCCGCCGAATTCGCTGCGCCGGGGCAGCAGTTGCGCCAGTTGGATCTGGCCACCCAGTTGCGCGCTGGCTTCGTAGAGGGTGACGTGGTGGCCGCGTTGCGCGGCGACGGCGGCGGCTTTCATCCCGGCCGGGCCGCCGCCCACCACCAGGATGCGTTTGCCGCGGGCGCTGGGCTTGGGCTGGCCGTAGAGTAGTTCGCGGCCGGTTTCCGGGTGCTGGATGCAGGAGATCGGCAGGCCCTTGTGGAAGTGGCCGATGCACGCCTGGTTGCAGGCGATGCAGGCGCGCACGTCTTCGGCATGGCCGCTGTCGCTCTTGTTGGGCATCTGCGGGTCGCAGATCAGCGCGCGGGTCATGCCGCACACGTCGGCCTGGCCCTTGGCGATGATCGCCTCGGCTTCCTGGGGCTGGTTGATGCGCCCGGTGACGAACAGCGGGATCGACAGCCGGGCCTTGAAGGTACCGGCTTCCCGGGCCAGATAAGCCGCTTCCACCGCCATGGGCGGGACTATGTGCACGGCGCCGCCGAGGGAGGCGGAGGTGCCGGCGACGATGTGCACGTAGTCCAGTTGCCCTTGCAGCAATTGCACGGCGGCCAGGGATTCGTCTTCGGTGAGGCCTTCGGGGTCGCGTTCGTCGGCGGAAATCCGCAGGCCGATGATGAACTCGGCATCGGTGCTGGCGCGCATGGCACCGAGGATTTCCCGGATAAAGCGCAGGCGTTGTTCCAGCTCGCCGTTGTAGCCGTCGCTGCGGCGGTTGACCCGCGGGTTGATGAACTGCGCCGGCAGGTAGCCGTGGCTGGCCACCAGTTCCACGCCGTCCAGCCCGGCCTGATGCAGGCGTCGGGCGGCGTCGGCGTAGCCCTGGATGATCTCGTCGATCATGTCCTGATCCAGGGCCCGGGGCATGACCCGGAAGCGTTCGTTGGGCACCGCCGAAGGGGCGTAGGCCACGGCCAGCAGGCCGTCGGCGGACTCCATGATTTCCCGCCCCGGGTGGAAGATCTGCGACAGCACCACCGTGCCGTGGGCGTGGCAGGTTTCCGCCAGACGCCGGTAGCCGTCGATGCAGGCGTCGTCGGTGGCCATCAGCACGTGGCTGGTGTAGCGCGCGCTGTCGTGGACCCCGGCCACCTGCAGCACGATCAGGCCGACGCCGCCTTCGGCCCGGGCGCGGTGGTAGGCGATCAGCTGTTCGTTGACCAGGTTGTCGGTGGGCATCGAGGTGTCGTGGCCGCTGGACATGATGCGGTTCTTCAGGCGTTTGCCACGGATCTGCAAGGGTGCGAACAGGTGCGGGAAGGCGCTGGTCATTGCGGTGACTCCAGGCGGGCCAAGGGCAGGGGAGCGCAGCCTTGGCGTTGTTATTGTGGGCCTATCAAAATTTACCGCCAGTAAAAAATCAACTTGTTTTTTTACTAAGGCTTGCCGTAGCTTTGGCCTGCGCCCGCTTTTGGCGCGAACCTCACAACAATAAAAAAGGGCCGTGCCGGCGCCTGCCGGTGTGGCACCGCGACGAGGATTCACAGATGAAAGCGCTCACCCGCAAGCACGGTTGTTCTTTCCTGGCCCTGAGCCTCGCCCTGGGTCTGACCCTGGGCCAGCCGCTGATTCAGAACAAGGCCCAGGCAGCCCCCGACATGGTGGTCGTGGCGTACGGCGGAGCCGGACAAAAAGCCCAGGATGTGGCGTTGTTCCAACCCTTCAGCAAGGCCGATGGCAGCAAGCTGATCCAGAGCGAATACAACGGCGAAATGGCCCGCATCAAGGTCATGGTCGACACCGGCAACGTCGACTGGGACGTGGTGCAGATCGAAGGCCCGGACCTGATGCGCGGCTGCGACGAAGGCATGTACGAGCCCCTGGACTGGAAGGCCCTGGGCCGTGCCGAGCAGCTGATTCCCGATGCCGCCCAGCCCTGCGGCTCGGCGGTGCTGGTGTGGAGCGTGGCCATTGCCTACGACCGCAACAAGCTGGCCAAGGCCCCGACATCCTGGGCGGATTTCTGGGACGTCAAGCAGTTCCCCGGCAAGCGCGGCCTGCGCAAGCGCGCGGTGTACAACCTGGAATTCGCCCTGATGGCCGACGGGGTCAAGGTCGAGGACGTGTACAAGGTCCTGGCCACGCCCGAGGGAGTGGACCGGGCCTTTGCCAAGCTCAGCGAACTCAAGCCCTACATCCAGTGGTGGGAGGCCGGGGCCCAGCCGGGGCAGTGGCTGGCCGCCGGTGATGTGGTAATGACTTCCACCTACAGCGGCCGCATCGCCGTGGCCGCCCAGGCCGGCGCGCCGCTGGCGGTGGTGTGGCCCGGCAGCCTGTACGGCATGGACTACTGGGCGATCATCAAGGGCTCGAAACACGTGGATCAGGCCAAGCGTTTCATCGCGTTTGCCAACACCCCTGAAGCCCAGGTCAACTACGTCAAGCAGATCCCCTATGGCCCCACCAACACCCTGGCCGCAGCCAAGCTCGACCCGGCGCTGGCGCAGTGGGTGCCGACCTCGGAACAGAACCTCAAGGGTGCACTGGCGATGGACGTCGGGTTCTGGGTTGATCATGGCGAAGAGCTGGAAGAGCGCTTCAACGCCTGGGCCAGCAAGTAAGCGCAACGGGCTGGACGCCTGCGGGCGTCCGGTCCTATTGTTTGCGGGCTCTTTTTACCGGCCCCGTTTGCCCGCCCACCTGCCTGGAGGACTCCAACAATGAACAATATCGCTCCCAGCCCCCACTCCCTGACCGAGCGCAGCGCCACCGAACAGCGCCTGCGCGAAGAGCTGGCGGCCTGCTACCGCCTGATCGCGCACTTTCGCATGACCGACCTGATCTTCACCCATATCTCGGTGCGCCTGCCCGGGCCCGAGCATCATTTTCTGATCAACCCCTACGGCCTGATGTTCGATGAAATCACCGCCTCCAACCTGGTAAAGATCGACCTCAATGGCGAAGCCGTGGAGCCGTCGCCGTACCCGGTGAACCCGGCGGGGTTCGTGATCCACAGCGCCATTCACGGCGCCCGGGAAGACGCCCAGTGCGTGCTGCACACCCACACCAAGGCCGGTTGCGCGGTGGCGGCGCTCAAATGCGGCTTGCTGCCGGTGAACCAGATTTCCATGGAGTTCTATGGCCGCGTGGCCTACCACGACTACGAAGGCGTGGCCCTGGACCTGAGCGAGCAGCAACGTCTGGTGGCCGACCTGGGCGACAAGAGCGTGCTGATGCTGCGCAACCATGGCCTGCTCACCGTGGGCGAAACCGTGAGCCAGGCGTTTCTGCGCATGTACTACCTGGAGAAGGCCTGCGAGATCCAGCTGGCGGCCCAGGCAGCAGGGGAGATCGTGCTACCGCCGGACGCGGTCTGCGCCCACACCGAACGCCAGTTCAACGACCCGGGGCGGCCGCTGCAGGAAGGTGAGCTCAACGACCCGGACGCCATGCAGCTGGCTTGGGCGGCGCTGTTGCGCTTGCTGGAGCGCATCGCCCCCGACTACCGCGCCTGACCACATGTAGCCGCTGCCGAGCCATGGCGAGGCTGCGAAAAGGCCCGCAGGGCCTTGCTTGACGATCTGCCGCCGAACCTGTGTCGCCTTGAAGATCGTTGCGTCCCTGCGACGGAATGCCGCCCAGACCGTTCGCAGCCTGCGGCAGCGGCTACAGGACTCGGTGCGGCTTGGGCGGCCACACAAACGCTGGATAGCCACGGAAGGCCTGTTGTACAGTCGTTCAGTTTCAATTTCCCGCCACCGCCCAAGGAACCCGCCCCATGAGCCAGGAAGCGCGCTTTTCCCGCCTGGAACCCGACCTGCGCAAGGCCGAGCTGATCGAGGCGACGCTGACCTGCCTCAAGCTCCACGGTTTCCAGGGCGCGTCGATCCGCAAGATCTCCGCCGAGGCCGGGGTTTCGGTGGGGCTGATCAGCCATCACTACTCCGGCAAGGACGAGCTGGTGGCCGAGGCCTATCGCGCCATCACCGGGCGGGTCATGACCCTGCTGCGCGAGGCCATGGAGCAGGCCGCGCCCGACCCCCGGCAGCGGCTGTCGGCGTTCTTTCGCGCCTCGTTCTGCGCCGAACTGCTGGACCCGCGGCTGCTGGATGCCTGGCTGGCCTTCTGGGGCGCGGTGAAGACCGCCGACGCGATCAACCTGGCCCACGAACATTCCTATGGTGAATACCGTAACGAGCTGGCCGGCCTGCTGGGCCAGTTGGCCGGCCTTCAGGGCTGGAAAGGCTTCGACGCCGATCTGGCGGCCATCAGCCTCAGCGCCTTGCTCGACGGCCTGTGGCTGGAATCCGGGCTCAACCCGGGGACCTTCAGCCCGCAGCAGGGCGTGCAGATCTGCGAGGCCTGGGTCGAGGGGCTGCTGGCCAGCGGCGGGCGAGGTTTCGCTGTGCCGACATAGGGCTGTTGATCGGTTGTTCAGTAATGGCTAGGCTGCTGCGCTGTAGGTGGTTTCTCTAATAAAAATAATCAGGAACACAGGCGATGACTCCTCGGGTATTGATCGTCGACGACGATCCGCTGATTCGCGAGCTGCTTCAGGCTTATCTCTCTCAGGAAGGCTACGACGTGCATTGCGCCGCCACCGCGGAGCAGGCGGAGAGCTTTCTCGGCCAGCACACGGTGGACCTGCTGATGCTGGATATCCGCCTGCCGGGCAAGGACGGCCTGACCCTGACCCGGGAGCTGCGGGTGCGCTCGGAAGTGGGGATCATCCTGATCACCGGGCGCAACGATGACATCGACCGCATCGTCGGCCTGGAATGCGGCGCCGACGACTACGTGATCAAACCCCTCAACCCCCGCGAGCTGGTGTCCCGGGCCAAGAACCTGATCCGTCGGGTGCGCCAGGCCTGCCCGCCCCAGGTCCCGGCCAACAGCCCGAGCCCGGTCAAGCAGTTCGCCGACTGGGCCCTGGACACCGACCGCCGCCGGCTGATCGACCCGCGGGGCGCTGAAACCTTGCTGACCCACGGCGAATACCAATTACTCAGCGTGTTCCTGCGCAACAGCGGCCATACCCTGAGCCGCGACCAGTTGATGGACCAGATCCGCAACCGCGAATGGGTGCCCAGCGACCGTTCCATCGACGTGCTGGTGGGCCGCCTGCGGCGTAAGCTGCACGACGATCCGGCCGAGCCGGAGCTGATCATCACCATCCACGGTGCCGGTTACCTGTTCACCGCCAGCGTGGCCGCCTGAATTGCTGCGCCGCGCACTGGGCCTGTGCCTGAGCCTGTGCTTGATCCTGCTGGCCGGCCCGACGTTCGCTGAACCCCGGCCCGTGCTGCGTTATTGCGACTACCCGGTGTACCCGCCGATTTCCTGGAGCGACGGCCAGCAAGTGCGCGGGCTGGCGCCGACCCTGGTGCGTCAGGTGCTGGGGGACCTGGGTTATCAGGTGCAGGTGGTGGTGCTGGGCAACTGGAAGCGCTGCCTGCTGGACGCCGCTGCGGGCCGGGTGGATGTGGTGCTGGCCTACAGCACCAGCCAGCGCCAGCAGGACCTGCTGTTTTCCCAGGTGCCGGTGCTGCGCGAAGAAGTCGCGCTGTTCGTCAACCGCCGCAGCCTGCCGCGCTTTGCGCACTTGCAGGACTTGCGGGCCTATCGCGGCGGCCTGCTGTTCGGCGAGAGCTACGGCCAGGATTTCGACCGCGAAGTGGTGCAGCACGGCAACATCGAATGGGTCTCCAGCAGCCAGCAGAACTTCGGCAAGCTGATCCGCCAGCGCATCGATTTCATCCCCCATGAACGCCGCACCGGGCAGCTGTTTATCGAGCAGCTACCGGGGGCCGAGGACATCATCGCCTTGCCCCAGGCGGTGAGCGTCGACTACCTGCGCCTGGCGGTGTCGCGCCACTCGCCCGTGGCGCCGCGCATGGCCGAGATCGACGCGCAGTTGCAGCGCCAGGTGGACAGCGGCGCGGTGCAGCGCTGGCTTTGGCAAAGCCAGGACGACTACCGCGCCATGCTCAAGGCGCAACGGGAGACGGCGCCATGATCCCCCTGCGTTCCGGCGGCCTGTTGCGCCGCCTGCTGCTGTTTATCCTGCTGTTCAGCCTGTGCTTCACCGTGCTCGCCAGCAGCGTGCAGCTGTACTTCGAATACCGCCGGGAAATGCGCGAGATCGACAGCCGCATGGAGCTGATTCGCGCCGGTTACCTGGGCAGCCTGGAACGCAACCTGTGGGACCTCAACCAGGAGCAACTGACCGTGCAGTTGCAGGGGCTGGTGGACTTTTCCGATGTGGCCCGGGTGCACTTGATCAGCAACGATTTCGACTTGCAGCAGGGCAGCGCCGAGCTGATCGGGCCGCTGCGGGTGGAGCGTTTTCCCTTGAGCTATCAACCGCCGTCCGGGCCCTTGCGCCAGTTGGGCGAGTTGCAGGTCAGCACCGATCTGGGGGCGGTGTATCGGCGCCTGTACGCCACCGGGCTGGCCAGCCTGTTGTGGATGAGCGTGTTTCTCTGCGGGTTGGCGGTGGCCTTGTCCGGGCTGTTCTACCGCCTGGTGACCCGGCACCTGCAAGTGATGGCCGATTTTGCCCGGCGCGTGGCGGCCGGCGAGCTGCACGAGCCCCTGCACCTGGACAAGCGCCAGCGCCCGGATGGCGACGAGATCGACACCGTAGCCCGGGCCCTGGACGACATGCGCCGGGCGGTGCTCGATGATGTGCAGCGCCGCGAAGCCGACCGCCTGGCCCTGCAGGACAAGCGCGATGAATTGCAGAAAATGGTCCAGCGCCGCACCGCCAGCCTGATGCACGCCAAGGACGAGGCCGAAGCCGCGAACCTCGCCAAGTCGCGCTTTCTGGCGACCATGAGCCATGAACTGCGCACCCCCTTGAACGGCATCCTCGGCATGGCCGAACTGCTGCGTTCGGCGCCCCTGGGCAGCCAGGATCGCCAGCGCTTGCAGGCCTTGCATCAAGCCGGGGAGGGCCTACTGAGCATCCTCAACGAAGTGCTGTCCTTTGCCCGGTTGGAGGAGGGCGAAAGCCGCCCGGAAGTGCGGGACTTCTCCCTGCGTCAGTTGCTGGAAGAAGTCACCACCTTGTTGCAGCCCCGGGCCGAGGCCAACCGCACCCGCCTGGAATTGCACATCGACGAACAACTGGCACCGCGCCAGCAGGGCGCCGAGCAGTACCTGCGCCAGGTGCTGAGCAACCTGCTGGCCAACGCCATTCGTTTTACCGAAGACGGCTGGGTGCGGGTCGAGGTGCAGGTGCTGCACAGCGCCGCCGAGGGCCAGCGCCTGCGCTGCTGCGTGCGCGACAACGGCATCGGCATTGCTGCGTCGATGCGCGAAAAGATCTTCGAGCGTTTCGTCCAGGCCAGTGATGAAGTCAGCCGCCGCTATGGCGGCACTGGCCTGGGATTGGCCATCTGCAAGCACCTGCTGCAGCAACTGGACGGACGCATCGGCGTCGACAGTGAGCTGGGGCAGGGCAGTTGTTTCTGGTTCGAGCTGGCGTTGGGCATCGGCCAGGAGCCCTTGTCGGTGCCCGCGCTTGAGTTGCCGACGCAGGCTTTGAAGATCCTGGTGGTCGAAGACGTGGCCCTGAACCGCGAAGTGGCCAGCGGCCTGCTGCAGCGTGACGGCCATCAAGTGTGGCTGGCTGAAGACGGCGAGTCGGCTCTGGCCTTGTGTCAGCAGCAAGCCTTCGACCTGTTGCTGCTGGATGTGCACTTGCCGGGCATCAGCGGGGTCGAACTGTGCCGCGAGATCCGCCAGCGTCCCGGGCCCAACCGTCAGGTGCGCATTGTCGCTCTCACCGCCAGCGTCCAGCCGTCCGTGGTGCGTGGTTATCTGCAGGCCGGGATGCAGGGCATTCTTGGCAAGCCGTTGCAGCTGGAGAGCCTGCGTCAGGTGCTGGCCAGGCAGGTGCAGATGCCGCAGGCCGACACTGAGGAGGGTTTGCTCGACCAGGGCTTGCTGGACACTCATCGCAGTCTGTTGGGCGAGCAGAAGTTGCAGGACCTGCTCCGGATCCTGGCCGATGCCCTGGATCAGCAACAACCACTGTTGGCCGACGCCCTGGCCGCCGAAGACTGCACCGAGGTCCTGCACCTGGCCCATCGGCTGGCGGGCAGTGCCGACTCCCTGGGGTTTTGCGCGCTGGCCCGGGTGCTGCGGGAGTTGGAGGAGGCGGCGCAGCAGGCGGATCGCCCGGCTCTGGCGTCCCTGGCGGCGAGGCTGCAGAGGCCCTGGCAAGAGTCTCGGGCCTTGCTGCAGCGCTTGCTGGCGGCCTGACGTACAAAATCCTTACGACTTTTTACATCTTCGATCTTTTGCTTCAACCCGAACTTACATGGCTTTCCAATAATCGCTTGAGCCGCGCCCGCCGCGGCCTTCGAAGCTTATTGGAGATAATAATAATGAACTGCCTGCAAGCTGCTTGTACCCCACGCCCCGTCCCATCGCCCCGCGCCCTGCGCCTCACCGACTGCTGAGGTGCACCATGACGACCAGTACTGAACGCAAAGGCATCCAACTGACGCGCTCGCTGAAGAGCCGGCACATTTTCATGCTGTCCCTGGGCGGCGTGATCGGCACCGGGCTGTTCATGGGCTCCGGGGTCACCATCAACCAGGGCGGGCCCTGGGGGGCGATCCTCTCCTACCTGGTGGCCGGCTTCCTGATGTACCTGGTAATGGTCTGCCTGGGCGAGCTGTCGGTGCAGATGCCGGTGTCCGGCTCGTTCCAGGCCCACGCCACCAAGTACATCGGCCCGGCCACCGGCTTCATGATCGGCTGGGTCTACTGGATGAGCTGGGCCACCACCGTGGGCCTGGAGTTCACCGCCGCCGGCATGTTGATGCAGCGCTGGTTTCCCGGGGTGCCGATCTGGTACTGGTCGGCGCTGTTCGTGGCCTTGCTGTTCGGCATCAACGCCCTGGCCACCCGGGCCTTTGGCGAGGCCGAATACTGGTTCGCCGGGATCAAGGTGCTGGCGATCCTGAGCTTTATCGTGGTGGGCGCGCTGGTGATCTTCGGCGTCATCGACCTGCCCAGCGGCGCCCCGGCGCCGATGTTCGACAACCTCAAGGGTGACTCCCTGTTCCCCAACGGCCTGCCGGCGGTGTTCGCGGTGATGATGACCGTGGTCTACGCCTTCCAGGGCTGCGAGATCATGGGCGTGGCCGCCGGTGAAACCGACCAGCCGGAAAAAAGCATCCCCCGCGCCGTGCGCAACGTGGTGTTTCGCGTGCTGATCTTCTACGTGCTGGCGGTGATGGTGCTGGCGGCGATCATTCCCTGGCAGCAGGCCGGGCTGGTGGAAAGCCCCTTCGTCCAGGTGTTCGACATGGTGGGCATTCCCTACGCCGCCGACCTGATGAACTTCGTGATCCTCACGGCGATTCTTTCGGTGGGCAACTCCGGGCTGTATGCCTCCACGCGCATCCTCTGGGCCATGTCCAAATCCGGCATGGCGCCCAAGGCCCTGTCGCCCCTGAGCAAACAGGGCGTGCCCCTGCGGGCTTTGGCCATCACCCTGTGCTTTGCCCTGATCTCGCTGATGACCAGCTTCATCGCTGCCGACACCCTGTTCATGGTGCTGATGGCCGTGAGCGGCATGGCCGGCACCGTGACCTGGATCGTCATTGCCCTGGCCCAGTACCGCTTCCGCCGCCAGTTCCTGCGCGAAGGCGGGCAACTGGAGCAGCTCAAGTACCGCGCGCCCTGGTTCCCTCTGGTGCCGCTGATGTGCATCGTCCTGTGCAGTTCGCTGTTCGTGTTCCTGGCCCTGGATGAAACCCAGCGTCCGTCGCTGTACTGGGGCTCGGGCTTTATCGCCCTGTGCTACGGCGCCTACTACCTGATGCAGCGCAAACGCCAACTGCAACCTGCAGCCGCTGTGTAGGAGCCGGCTTGCCGGCGAAGGGGCCCGGGAGAGATGCAGCGCCTGGGCGGATGTCTTCGCTGACTTTGCTGCCTTTGCGGCTAGAGGGGGTACATATCCATTTCTGCGGGGGCGGCTACTTATGGTTTCGCCCTTACGGCGAGTCCCTTTTTACAAACGCCTAAAAAGGAACCAAAAACGCTTGCCCCTCCATGGGCCCCTCGCTAAGGCTCGGGGTTCCCTCACTCCGGCATTGCTCCGGGGGCCGCCGCCAACCGGCCATCCATGGCCGGGTGGCGGCTAGCTCGGCATCCCTGCCGAGCTGCCCCCTACGCAACGCCTACGCTCGGCCGGCTGGGAAGGGGCTTGAAGATCAAGATCAAGAGCAAGATCAAAAGCCAAAGCCAAGGTGCGCAGGCTGGCTCTTTGTAGCCGCTGCCGAAGGCTGCGAAACCAGGCGACGCAATATGTCAGGAATATCGGGGAGGCAGGTTTAGCGTCTCCTGCGACGGAGTGCCGCCCAGAGCGTTCGCAGCCTTCGGCAGCGGCTACATGTAACGCGAACGGCAATGAAACAGGCCGGCCGGCAGGCCGCCGTCAGATTTTGATCTTGCTCTGGCTTTTGATCTTGATCTGAACGCCCCGTTAACCACGATGGCCGAACGCAGGCATTGATCCGTGGGTAACCCGGCAGGGATGCCGGGTTAGCCGCCACCCGGCCATGGATGGCCGGTGGCGGCGGCCCACGGATCAATGCCGGAGTGAGGGCATGCCGAGCCTAGGCGAGGCACCGAGTGGAGGGGCAGAAGCGTTTTGCTTACTTTTGCGCTTTTCAAAAGTGAGCCGCTGTAAGAGCGGAACCGTAAGCGGCCGCACCTGCAGGAACGGATATGTACCCAACCCCCGCTGTAAAAGCGGAACCATAAGCCGCCGCACCCGCAGCAACGGATATGCCCACCAATCAGACCGCCCCCTCATGTTTTACGACCGCCGCGCGCCCTGGCCACAAAAAACTCCCCCACCCGCACTTTTGTCGAGGCTTGTTCGAAGTTGTAACAACCCCCACGCAACAACTCCCAATGCCCAGATTTTTACCCAATAAAAACAAAGGGATATCTCAAAAAGTCGACCAAAACTCCCCCCAATCCCCCCAATTGCCGCCTTGTTGAACACTCGTTTAGTATCACCCTCAAGCCACCCCCTCACGCCAACCACAATAATTCGAGGACGCCCATGACCCTTTCATCGTCGCTGCTCAGCCGGATCGAAGCCGGCGTAGCCTGGATCACCCTCAACCGCCCGGCGCAACGCAACGCCCTGGACATCCCGACCCTCAAAGCGCTGCACAGCCTGCTGGACACCTGCAACAGCGACCCCAGCGTCCGAGCCGTGGTACTCACTGGTAGCGGCCGCAGTTTCTGCGCCGGTGCCGACCTGGCGGAGTGGGCCGAAGCCGAAGCCCGGGGCGCTCTGGAAAGCTACGGCTGGACCGAAACCGCCCACGCCTTGATGACCCGGCTGCAGAGCCTGGACAAACCCACCATCGCCGCCATCAACGGCACCGCCGTGGGCGCGGGCATGGACCTGACTCTGTGCTGCGACCTGCGGGTGGCGGCGCAGTCGGCGCGGTTCAAGGCCGGCTACACCAGCATGGCTTACTCGCCGGATGCCGGCGCCAGCTGGCACCTGCCGCGCTTGATTGGCAGCGAACAGGCCAAGCGCCTGCTGTTTCTCGACGAATTGTGGAGCGCCGAACGGGCCCTGGCCGCCGGCTTGGTGGGCGAGGTGTGCGCCGACGATCAGTTGATCGCCAGCGTCAGTGAGCTGGCCGCGCGCTTGGCAGCGGGCCCGACCTTCGCCTTTGCCCAGACCAAGAAGCTGATCCGCCAGGGTGCCGAGCGCAGTTTGCCGCAGCAGTTGGCGGCCGAGCTGGCCGCCGGCCTGCTGTGCGGGCGCAGCGCCGACGGCGCCGAAGCCCTGCGCGCCGCCACGGAAAAACGCCCCCCACGTTTCCAAGGGTTGTAGGAGCGGTCGGGCAGCGCTCGGTTTGCCGGCGAAAGAGCCCCTGGGCCATGCGCCCATTTTGTAGGAGCCGGCTTGCCGGCGAAGGCGCCCGCAAGAACAGCGCCTTATTCAAGGGCCTCTTCGCCAGCAAGCTGGCTCCTACGGGACGGTGTTTTTCGCCAGATCGTCCTGCCAGATCACTCGTTTTTTTTGCACCGTCAATCACTCACAGGTAGCGCCATGAATTTCCAACTCAGCCAAGAACAAGAAATGTTGGTGGACGCGGTTCGCAGTTTTGTCAGCAAGGAGTTGCTGCCCCACGAAGAGGCGGTGGACCGCGCCGATGAGGTCAGCGCCGACCTCGCCGGGGAGATCCGCAGCAAGGCCATCGCCGCTGGCTTCTATGCCTTCAACATGCCGGAAGAAGTGGGTGGTGGCGGCCTGGACTACCTGTCCCAGGCGCTGATCGAGCGCGAGCTGGCCAAGTGTTCCTGGGCCCTGCATGTGTTCGTTGCCCGGCCGTCGAAAATCCTCATGGCCTGCACCGGCTCGCAGATCGGCGACTACCTGCTGCCCTGCGTGCAGGGGCGCAAGGTCGACTGCTTCGCCCTGACCGAACCCGGGGCCGGCTCCGACGCCAATGCGATCAAGACCCGCGCCGTGCGCGACGGCGGCGACTTCGTGCTCAACGGCAGCAAGCACTTCATCAGCCACGCCGGGCATGCGGATTTCGCCATTGTCTTTGCGGTCACCGGCACCTATGAGCACAACGGCCGCCAGCGCAACGCGGTGACTTCGTTCCTGGTGGATCGCGACACCCCGGGCCTGACCATCCGCCGTGGCCCCAAGTGCGTGAGCAACCGCGGCTACCACACCTTCGAGATGTTCTTCGATGACTGCCGGGTACCGGCTTCCAAGGTGCTGGGGGAGGTGGGCAAGGGCTGGGAAGTGGCCAACGCCTGGCTCACCGCCGGGCGGGTGATGGTCGCCGCCAACTGCGTGGGGCAGGCCCAGCGCGCCCTGGATGCCTCCTTGCAATGGGCCGCGGACCGCAAGCAGTTCGGCCAGGCCATCGGCAGTTACCAGGGGGTGTCGTTCAAGCTGGCGGACATGGCCACGCAGATCCGCGCCGCCGAGCTGTTGACCCTGCATACCGCCTGGAAGATGGACCAGGGCAGCATGACCGATGGCGAGGCCGGCATGGCCAAGCTGTTCGCCAGTGAAGTGCTGGGCCGGGTGGCCGACGAGGCGGTGCAGATCTACGGCGGCATGGGCCTGATGGACGAAGGCCCGGTGGAGCGCATCTGGCGCAACGCGCGGATCGAGCGGATCTGGGAAGGCACTTCGGAGATCCAGCGCCACATTATTTCCCGTGAACTGCTGCGGCCGCTGATGCGCTGAGCGCCCTGGAGAATTGCCGTCATGTCCCAGACTTTGCGTGACAATCTCAAGCGCCTGCTGGCCCCGCGGCACCTGGCTTTCGTGGGCGGGCGTAGCATGGCCCGGGCCCTCAGGCGCTGCGCCGAAGGCGGGTTTGCCGGGCCCATGTGGTTGGTCAACCCGCAGCATGCCGAGCTCGATGGCGTGCCGTGCGTGGCCAGCATCGAACAGCTGCCCTGCGGCCCGGATGCGGTGTTCGTCGCCACCAACCGCGAGCTGACCCTGACCTGCGTCGCGGCGCTGGCGGCCAAGGGCGCCGGCGGGGCGATCTGTTACGCCTCGGGCTTTGCCGAAACCGGCGCCGAGGGCCAGGCCCTGCAACAGCAACTGCTGCAGGCCGCCGGCGACATGGCGCTGTTGGGCCCCAACTGCTACGGCCTGCTGGACTACCTGCACAGCGCCGCGCTGTGGCCGGTGGCCCATGGCGGCCAGCCCGTGGAACGCGGGGTGGCAGTGCTGACCCAGAGCGGCAACTTTGCCTACAACCTGTCCATGAGCGATCGCTCGCTGCCGGTGGCCTACATGGCGTCGGTGGGCAATCAGGCGCAGCTGGGCATTGCCGAGCTGATGGACGTGCTGCTGGACGAACCACGGGTGACCGCCATCGGCCTGCACCTGGAAGGCCTGAAGAACGTGCCGGGTTTTGCCCGGGCGGCGCACAAGGCCCTGGAGAAGGGCATACCCATCATCGCCCTGAAGACCGGGGTGTCGCAGATCGGCGCCGAGCTGGCCTTGAGTCACACCAGTTCGCTGTCGGGATCGGACGCGCTGTACGACGCGCTGTTCCAGCGCCTGGGGGTGATCCGGGTCAGCGGCCCGGTGAGTTTTGTCGAAACTTTGAAAGCCGCCTCCTGCGGGCAGTTGCCAGCTGGCCCGCAGCTGATGGCCCTGGCCTGTTCCGGGGGCGATGCCGGGCTGATCGCCGACTACGCCGAGCGCAACGGCCTGCAGCTGCCCAAGCTGGATGCCGGGCAATGCGCCGAGCTGGCCCAGGTGCTGCCGGGCTACGCCAACCTGGTGAACCCGCTGGATTTCACCACCGCCATCTGGGGCGACGCTACGGCCCTGCAAGCCATGCTCGACACGGCCCTGCGTACCGAGGCCGACAGCGCCATGCTGGTGCTGGATTACCCGGCCGAATTTACCGGCGAGCGCAAGGAATGCGACCTGCTGCTGGAGCTGTTCTGCGCCGCGTTGCAGCGCCATGGCAAGCGCGGTTTTGTCACTTCGGCCTTTCCCGAGCTGCTGCCGGCCAGTGCCCGCGAGCGTTTGCACGGCCACGGCATTCCCGCCTTGCAAGGGGTGGAGGACGGCCTGGCGGCCTGGGGCCGGATCGTCGCCTATCAACAGCGGCGCCAGGTGTTGCTGGCCCTGGGGGAGTCGGCCCTGGTGCCGCTGTGCCCGCAGGCTCTGGACGGTAGCGCTGTGCTGCTGGACGAGTGGCAGTCCAAGCAGGCCTTGCGCGCCTTTGGCCTTTGTACCCCCGATGGTGTGTTGACCACCCCCGGGCAGGCCCTGAGCGCGGCGGCGGGCATTGGCTACCCGCTGGTGCTCAAGGCGGTGAGCGCCGAGCTGCCGCACAAGACCGAGGCCGGGGCGGTGGCCCTCAATCTCAAGGACCCTGAAGCCCTGAGCGCCGCATTGCGGCTGATGCGCACGCGGATTGCCGAGCATGCGCCGGGGCTGGCCTTTGAACAGATCCTGCTGGAGCCCATGGCCGCGGCGCCCCTGGCGGAGCTGATTGTCGGCATCAAGCGTGAGAACGACTTCGCTCTGGCCCTGGTGATCGGTGCCGGCGGGGTGCTGGTGGAACTGCTCAAGGACAGCCGCAGCCTGCTGCTGCCGACCACCGAAGGGGCGATCCGCCAGGCCTTGCTCAGCCTGCGCAGCGCTACCTTGCTGCAAGGCTTTCGCGGGCGCCCCGAGGCCGATCTTGAGGCCCTGGTGGCGGCCATCGGCGCGGTGGCGGACTACGCCTGCGAACATGCCGGGCAACTGCTGGAACTGGATGTGAACCCATTGTTGGTCGGTGCCCAAGGCACCGTCGCGGTCGATGCGTTGATTCGCCTTGGCCAGGCTTGAGGAGAGAGACATGCACGATCAGACCTTGACCGGTGGCCAGGCCCTGGTGCGCCTGCTGGCCGGCTACGGCGTCGACACGGTGTTCGGCATTCCCGGGGTGCACACCCTGGAGCTGTACCGCGGGCTGCCCGGCAGCGGCATCCGCCATGTGCTGACCCGCCACGAGCAGGGCGCGGGCTTCATGGCCGACGGTTACGCCCGGGTCAGCGGCAAGCCCGGGGTGTGTTTTGTCATCAGCGGCCCGGGGGTGACCAACGTCGCCACGCCGATTGGCCAGGCTTATGCCGACTCGATCCCGCTGCTGGTGATTTCCAGCGTCAACCACAGCGCCAGCCTGGGCAAGGGCTGCGGCTCGCTGCACGAAACCCAGGACCAGCGGGCGATTACCGCGCCCATCACTGCTTTCTCGGCCCTGGCCCTGAGCCCGGAAGACCTGCCGGAACTGGTGGCCCGGGCCTTTGCCGTGTTCGACAGCGAGCGCCCGCGCCCGGTGCACATCAGCGTGCCCCTGGATGTGCTGGCGGCCAAGGTCGCCCGGGACTGGACCGGTGAAGTGCGGCGGCGCCCGGCTCGCGGCCCGGCTGCGGCGGCGGATATCCAGCTAGCGGCGGACACACTGCGCAACGCCAAGCGGCCGATGATCATTGCCGGTGGTGGCGCGCTGCACGCCGCCGAGCAGTTGCGGGCCTTGAGCACCCGGTTGGGCGCGGTGTTTTTCAGCAGCGTGGCGGGCAAGGGCCTGCTGCCGGACGAGGCGCCACTGAACGCCGGGGCGACCTTGTGTGTCGAGCCCGGCTGGCAGTTGATCAGTCAGGCCGACGTGGTGCTGGCGGTGGGCACCGAGATGGCCGACACCGACTATTGGCGCGAGCGCCTGCCGCTGAACGGCGAGCTGCTGCGCCTGGATATCGACCCACGCAAGTTCAATGACTTTTACCCGTGTGCGGTGGCTTTGCACGGCGATGCCCGCGCCACCCTGGACGCCTTGCTCCAGGCCTTGCCACCCACACCGGCCGAAGCGGGGGCGGCGATTCACGCGGTGGCCGATCTGCGCCAGGCGGTGCAGAACGGGCAGGGGCCCTTGCAGCAGATTCACCGCTCGATCCTGCAACGTATTGCCGCCGAGTTGCCAGAGCAGGGCTTTATCGCCAGCGACATGACCCAGCTGGCTTACAGCGGCAACTACCTGTACCCGAGCCGGGCGACCCGCAGTTGGCTGCATCCCACCGGCTACGGCACCCTGGGCTACGGCTTGCCGGCGGGCATCGGCGCCAAGCTCGGTGCCCCCGAGCGCCCGGGGCTGGTGCTGGTGGGCGACGGCGGTTTTCTCTACACGGTGCAGGAGCTGGCCACGGCGGTGGAGGAACTGCGCAGCCCGCTGGTGGTGCTGCTGTGGAACAACGATGCCCTGGGGCAGATCCGCGATGACATGCTGGACCTGAACATCGAACCCATTGGCGTGCTGCCGCGCAATCCGGATTTTGCCGCCCTGGCCCGGGCCTTTGGTTGCAGCGTCAGCCAGCCCGCCAGCCTCGATGAGTTGCAACAGGCACTGCGCGAGGGCTTTGCCCGCAACGGCGTGACCCTGATCGAACTCAAGCACGCCTGCGCGCGCTGACCATCCCTTTTCCCTGGAGCTTGTGCATGCGCTTTTCTCGACTGACCCAACGTATTGCCGGAGACGGCGCCGCCGCCTGGGACATTCATTACCGGGCCCTGGCCAAGCGCGAACGTGGCGAGGAAGTCTGGTTGCTGTCGGTGGGCGACCCGGATTTCGACACCCCGCAACCCATCGTCCAGGCGGCCATCGACAGCCTGCAGGCCGGCCACACCCATTACGCCGATGTGCGCGGCAAGCGCGCCTTGCGCGAGGCCATCGCCCGCCGCCATCAGCAGCGCAGCGGGCAAGTGGTGGATGCCGAGCAGGTGGTGGTGCTGGCCGGTGCCCAGTGCGCCCTGTACAGCGTGGCCCAGTGCCTGCTGGACCCGGGGGACGAAGTGATAGTGGCCGAGCCGATGTACGTCACCTATGAAGCAGTGTTCGGTGCCTGCAACGCCCGGGTGGTGCCGCTGCCGGTGCGGGCCGAAGACGGCTTTCGGGTGCAGCCCGAGGCGGTGGCCGCGCGCATCACCGGCAAGACCCGGGCCCTGGTGCTCAACAGCCCGCACAACCCCACCGGCGCGAGCATTCCCCGAGCCACCTGGGAGGCCCTGGCGGCGCTGTGCATCGAACATGACCTGTGGCTGATCTGCGACGAGGTCTACAGCGAACTGCTGTACGAGGGCGAGCATGTCAGCCCGGCCAGCCTGCCGGGCATGGCCGAGCGCACCGCGACCCTCAACAGCCTGTCCAAGTCCCATGCCATGACCGGCTGGCGCCTGGGCTGGGTGGTGGCACCGACGGCCCTGGCCGCGCACCTGGAAAATCTAGCCCTGTGCATGCTCTACGGCTCACCGGAATTCATTCAGGACGCCGCCGTGGTGGCCCTGGAACAGCCCTTGCCGCAACTGCAAGAGATGGCCCAGGCCTATCGCCAGCGGCGGGACCTGGTGTGCGACTGCCTGGCCGATTGCCCCGGTGCCCGGCCGTTGAAACCCGATGGCGGCATGTTCGTCATGGTCGATATCCGCGCCACCGGGCTCAGCGCCCAGGCCTTCAGCGAGCGCCTGCTGGATGAGCAGGGCGTCTCGGTGCTGGCTGGCGAAGCCTTCGGCCCCAGCGCCGCCGGGCATATCCGCCTGGGGCTGGTGCTGCAAGCGGATGACCTGCGCGAAGCCTGCCGGCGCATCGCCTTGTGCGCCCGGCAGTGCCTGGCCGAACGCGATGCCCCTGTTACTGTGCAACCTGTCTGAGGAAGCTTCATGAATGTGTTGATCGTCCACGCCCACCCCGAACCGCAGTCCTTCACCGCCGCCTTGCGTGACCAGGCCCGCAGCACCCTGGAGGCCCAGGGGCACCAGGTACAGGTCAGCGACCTGTACGCGATGAACTGGAACCCGGTGGCCAGCGCCGCGGATTTTGCCTCCCGGGACAACCCGGACTACCTGGTGTATGCCCTGGAACAGCGCCTGGGGGTGAAGAACCAGAGCATTGCCGCGGATATCCAGGCCGAACTGGACAAGCTGCTGTGGGCCGACCTGTTGATCCTCAACTTCCCGGTGTTCTGGTTCTCGGTGCCGGCCATGCTCAAGGGCTGGATCGACCGGGTGCTGGTGTCGGGGGTGTGTTATGGCGGCAAGCGTTTCTATGACCAGGGCGGGCTGGCGGGCAAGAAAGCCCTGGTGACCCTGACCCTGGGCGGGCGCGAGCACATGTTCGGCGAAGGCGCGATTCACGGCCCGCTGCAGGACATGCTGCGCCCGCTGCTGCGCGGCACTTTGGCCTATGTCGGCTATGACGTGCTGGAACCCTTCGTGGCCTGGCACGTGCCCTACATCAGCCAGGAGGCTCGTGAAGCCTTCCTGCACAGCTACCGCCAGCGCCTGCAGCACCTGGCGGACGACCAGCCCCTGGTCTTCCCGCGCCTGGACCAGTTCGATGAAGCCCTGTACCCCTTGCCGGTCTGAAATCCCCACCGCCGATACGCCTTCCTCCGTAGGAGCCGGCTTGCCGGCGAAGAGGCCCTTGAGCCTTGTGCTGCTCTTGCGGCCGCCTTCGCTGGCAAGCCAGCTCCTACACGAGCACCCGCGGCGATACGCCTTCCTCCGTAGGAGCCGGCTTGCCGGCGAAGAGGCCCTTGAGCCTTGTGCTGCTCTTGCGGCCGCCTTCGCTGGCAAGCCAGCTCCTACACGAGCGTCCGCGGCGATACGTCTTCCTCCGTAGGAGCCGGCTTGCCGGCGAACAGGCCCTTGAGCCTTGCGCTGCTCTTGCGGCCGCCTTCGCTGGCAAGCCAGCTCCTACATGAGCATTCCCGGCGATAGGGAGTTCTTCGGGGGCGCTGCGCGGGCTGGCCGTTAGGGGCGCGGGCCGGTCCACGCCGCGGGGTTGACCAGGTTCGGTGGGCGCTGGCCGGCCAGGGCCGCCAGCAGGTTGTCCACCGCGCAGCGGGCCATGGCTTCGCGGGTTTCGTGGGTGGCCGAGCCGATGTGCGGGGTGGCCACGACGTTGGGCAGTTGCAGCAGCGGGGAGTCGTGGTCCAGCGGCTCGCGTTCGAAGACGTCCAGCCCGGCGCCGCGAATCCGCCGTTGTTGCAGGGCTTCTATCAGCGCCGCTTCATCCACCACCTTGCCCCGGGAAATATTGATGAAGATGCTTTCGGGGCGCATCAGGGCGAACTCCCGGGCGCCGATCAGGCCCTGGGTGCGTTCGGTCAGGGGCAGGGTCAGGCAGATGAAGTCGGCTTCCTCAAGCAGTTGCTCCAGGCTCCGGTACTGGGCATTGAAGCGTTGCTCCACCGCGGGCTTGGGCCGGGTGCTGTGGTAGATCAGCGGCATGCCGAAGCCGAAATGCCCGCGCTGGGCCAAGGCTTCGCCGATGCGCCCCATGCCGATGATGCCCAGGGTCTTGCCGTGGACATCCGTGCCAAAGTGCGCCGGCCCGATGTTGCGCTGCCATTGCCCGGCGCGCACCAGGTTGGCCAGTTCCACCACCCGCCGGGCGGTCGCCAGGATCAGCGCGAAGCCGGTGTCGGCGGTGGTCTCGGTGAGCACGTCGGGGGTGTTGCTGAGCAGGATGCGGCGCTGGGTCAGGTAGTCGATGTCATAGTTGTCGACCCCCACCGAAACGCTGGCCACCGCCCGCAACCGGGGCGCCAGGTCCAGCAGTTCGGCGTCCAGGCGCAGGCTGGCACCCAGCAGCCCATCGGCGCTCGGCAGCGCCTGGCGCAGGGCATTCAGCCCCGCCGCGTCGAGGGTTTCGATCAGGGTCACCTGCGCCTGCTCCTGCAGGCGGGCCATCAGCGTTGGGGAGAGTTTCTTGTACAGCACCAGGTGTTTTTTCATGGGGTTCTCTAGACCGTTTCAAGGGTGGGCCAGGCGCCGGCGCAGGGGCAGGGCCTTGGCCTGCGGCTGGTCGGCACCGGGTTTGAGCAACAGGGTCAGCAGTACCGAGAGCAGCAGCGCGCCGCTCATCAGCAGGTAGGAGGCGCCGGGGGAGCCGGTGGCGCTGTTCAGGTAGCCCACCAGGTAGGAGCCGCCGAAGGAGCCCAGGGCGCCCATGCTGTTGATCAGGGCCATGGCGCCACCGGCGACGTTGGCCGGAAGGATCTCCGGGACGATGGCGAAGAATGGCCCGTAGGGCGCGTACATGCAGGCGCCAGCGATCACCAGCAGGCTGTAGGACCACCAGAAGTGCTCGGCCCCCAGCAGGTAGGAACCGTAGAAAGCGATGGCCGCCACCAGCAGCGGCGGCCAGACGAAGCGCTTGCGCTTCTGGGTGCGGTCCGAGCCCCAGGACACCACCAGCATGGCGATCACCGCCGCCAGGTAAGGCAGGGCCGAGAGCCAGCCGGCTTCCACCATGTCCATCTGCGCGCCGTGCTTGAGGATCGACGGCAGCCACAGGACAAAGCCGTAGACCCCGATGCTCCAGCAGAAGAATTGCAGGGCGAGGATGATCACCTTGGGCGAGCGGAACGCCTCGGCGTAGTTCTTCACCGCCTTGATCCCTTGCTGTTCGGCGGCCAGGGCACTTTCCAGGTCACGTTTTTCGTCCTGGCTCAGCCACTGCGCCTGGCTGGGCCGGTCATCGGCCAGGCGCCACCAGATAAAGGCCCAGATCACCGCCGGCAGGCCTTCGATGATGAACATCCAGCGCCAGCTGAAGTGCTGCACCAGGTAGCCGGAGACCACCGACATCCAGAGCATGGTCACCGGGTTGCCGAGGATCAGGAAGGTGTTGGCCCGGGAGCGTTCGGCGCGGGTGAACCAGTGGCACAGGTACACCAGCATCGCCGGCATCACCGCGGCCTCTACCACCCCCAGCAGGAAGCGGATGCCGATCAGCATGTAGGCGTTGGCGACTATCCCGGTGAGGGTGGCCAGGCCGCCCCAGAGGATCAGGCTAACGAAGATCAGCTTCTTCACGCTGCGCTTTTGCGCGTAGATCGCCCCGGGCACCTGGAAGAAGAAATAGCCGAGGAAGAACAGCGCCCCCAGCAGCGAGGACAGGCCGGGGGTGATCTGCAGGTCGTCGGCCATGCCCGAGGCCGCGGCGAAACCGTAGTTGGCGCGGTCCAGGTAGGCCAGGCTGTAGGTGATGAAGACGATGGGCATGATGTACCACCAGCGGCGGGTGGCGAGTTTGAGCGTGTCCATGAAAGTTCTCCTGAGCTTGTTGTTTTTGTCGCAGCAGGTGGTTCGTGGTGTTCGGTCACTGCAGGAGCCGGCTGGCCGGCGAAGGGGCCCTCGGGGCATGTGTCGCCGGGCGGGCGTCTTCGCTGGCAAGCCAGCGCCTACAGGGCGCTGGCGGTTTTCAGGCTGGGTGTGTGCTCCGGTAGTTCGTGGCGCAGGGGCAGGCCTTCCATGTCGCCACGGCTCTGCACCGCGCGGCTGCCGATCCAGTTGGCCCGCTGCACCGCTTCGAGGATGCCGCGGCTTTCCAGCAGGGCGCTGATCAGGCCCACGGCAAAGCCGTCGCCGGCGCCTACGGTGTCCACCACCTGGGCCACCGGCACGCCCTCGACGAAGCCGGCATCCAGCTGGGTGCGGTAGTAGGCGCCGTGGGCGCCGAGCTTGATCACCACGGCTTCGGCGCCCTGGTCCAGGTAGAAGGCGGCGATGTCCGCCGGGTCGTCACGGCCGGTGAGCAGGCGGCCTTCGGCGAGCCCCGGCAGTACCCAATGGGCCAGCGCCGCCAGGCGGTTGATCTCGCGGATCATCAGCGCTTCGCTGGGCCACAGGGCGGGGCGCAGGTTGGGGTCGAACGACACGCTGTGCCCGGCGCTGCGCTGGGTGTGCATCAGGTGGCCGGACAGCTCTCGGGCCGAGTCCGAGAGCGCCGGGGGAATGCCGGTGGCGTGCAAGTGGCGGGCCCGCAGCAGGGCCGGGTCGAGGTCGCCGATGGCCAGGTGGCTGGCCGCCGAACCGCGGCGGAAATACTCGACCCGCGGGTCGTCGCCGCCGTCTTCCCGGGACTTGAGCTGAAAGCCGGTGGGATGGATTGGGTCGCAGCGCACGAAACGGCAGTCCAGGCCTTCGGCGCGCAGGGTGTCGAGCACGAAGCGCCCCAGGGAGTCGTTGCCTACCCGGCTCAGCCAGGCCACCTTGAAGCCCAGGCGTGCCAGGCCGATGGCCACGTTGCTGTCGGCCCCGGCGATGCGCTTGTGGAAGTGCTGGACCTGGGCCAGGTCGCCGCCGTGTTCGGCAACGAACATCGCCATGGTTTCGCCGAACGAGAGGATATCGATATCAGGCATCTGCATTCTCCAGGCGCGATTGGCCAAGGTGGGCCAGCAGGCTGACCTGCTCGGTGGTCACTTGCAGCAGGTCGGTGCCTTGCAAGGGGTATTCCACGGCCCGGGTAATACCTTGAGTCATGTGCCGCAGCAGTTGTTCCCATTGATGCAGCTCCGGGGCGCCGGGCGGTATGGCCACCCGCTTGCCGTCGACCCGCAGGCGCACCGCCTTGCAGTGCACGTAGGCCACGTGCCGGCCCAGCAGGCGCGCGGCGTTGAGCGCCGATTGCTCCTGCCATTGCCAGTTGCCGATGTCGAAGGTCATGCGCAGCGGCAGGTTCAGCGCCTCTACCGCGCTGAAAAAGCGCTGGAACGGCTCGATGCGCCCGCCGTGGACGGTCTGGTCGTTCTCCACCAGCAGGGCCAGGGGCTGGCGAAACAGCAGGCTGGCCAGGCTGCGCAGGTCGTGGTGTTCGCGAAAGTGCCCGAGGGACACCTTGAGCCGCTTGGCGCCGAACTCTCGGGCCCGTTGCAAGGTGGCGCTCAGTTGCGGGTTGGGCTCGCTGCGCTCGGCCTGCCACAGCTCCAGGGGCGAGGAAAACACGCTTTCCAGGCCGTGCTCCGCAGCGCTGCGGGCCAGCTCGGCGGGCTGCTCATGGGTCAGCAGTTCTTCGCGCCATTCGATGCAGGACGCGCCGGCGGCGGCCACCAGGGGAATGAAATGCGCCTGACCTTGTGCGCGCACAAGGTCTGCGCCGTAGCTGGACAAACTGATGGAGACGGGGGATTGCTGCATGTTCCTGACCTCTGAAACCGGTTTCATTTTTGTTCGAGAAAAAAGTGGTGGGTCTTGCCCCCACTGTTACAACCGGGTGGAGCCGCGCACGATCAACTGCGCCGGAAAATCCACCACCCGCGCCGGGGCATCGTCGCCCCGCAGGCGCTTGAGCAGGCATTCGAAGGCACTGGTGCCTATGGCTTCGGTGGGCTGGGCCAGGGCCGTGATGCCATTGCCCACCAGGGGGTACCAGTCCAGGTCGTCGAGGGCGATCAGGCCCACGCCTTCGAACAGCGGGCACTCCAGCTCACGCAGGGCGCGGGTGGCTGCCAGGGTCGCCACGCCGTTGGCGCAGAACAGCGCCTTGGGCCCGGGGCCGGGGGCGGCGAGAAAGGCTTGCAGCTGGCTGGTCAGGTGGCTGCCGGTTTCCAGCAGTTGGCCGCGCAAGGCCGGACGGCGCTCGATCTCGGCCTGGAAACTGGCGCTGCGCTCCAGCCGCGAGCTGGTGCCGTCATGGGGTTCGCTGACCAGCAGCAGGTCGCGATAGCCCTGCTGCTGCAGGTGGTCGAGGGCGCTGCGCACCGCCGCCGGGTTGTCCAGGCCCACCAGGTCGGCCTGCAACTGCGAGAGCTTGCGGTCCACCAGGACCATGGGCATCTCTTCCTGCAATTGCTGCAACTGTTCCAGGTGGTGGCCCAGGGTGTTCACGATCAGGCCTTCGATGTTGTAGGCCCGCAGGTTGGCCAGGTGCCTGGCTTCCTGTTCGTCGTCGCGGTCGGTGTTGCACACCACCAGACTGTAGCCGTGCTGGCGGCAGGCGGTTTCCACGCCATGCATCACGGCAATCGAATAGGGGTTGCGGATATCGGCCACCAGCATGCCGATCAGGCGGGTGCGCCCGCGCTTGAGGCCGCGGGCCATCTGGTTCGGGCGGTAGCCCAGTTCGCTGATGGCCTGATCGATGCGCAGGGCAATGGCATCGGAGAGCAGGGCCCGGTCCTCGCCGATAAAGCGCGACACGCTGGCCTTGGAGACCCCGGCGCGGCGGGCGACATCGAGCATGGTGACGCGGCTGCGCTGGGCGGCGGAAAACTGATTCACGGGCGACGACCTTGTTTTTGGAATTATGGGTTCCAGTTGCGCTGAAACCGGTTTCAGGAAACCGCAAAAGCGCTTCGGCCGTCAATAGTGCAGAGGCAGGAAATAGCATCCACGCAGGTCGGTGGCTGACCAACGGTCGCGTTCAGGGGCGGCCCAGGTGCTGTTCCAGGTAGGCCAGCAGGGCGTTGTACAGGGCATCCACTTCAGGGGCCAGGCCTCTGGCACGCAGGCAGCCGTGCACCAGCCCCAGGCCCGGGTACAGCTGGCTTTGCCCACCGGCTGCGAGCAAGTGCTGGTGATAACGCTCGCCGTCATCGCGCAGCGGGTCGAACTGTGCCAGGGCGATAAAGGCCGCGGGCAAGCCGGCGAACTGTTGCGCCAGTAGCGGCCGGGCATAGGCCGAGCGCTGCTGCGGGCCGGGCAGGTACAGGGCCTGGAAACAGTCCAGGTCGCTGCTGCTGAGCAAGGGCGCGTCGGCGCACTGGCTGCGCGAGGGCAGGTTGGCGGCGCCACCCAGGCCGGGGTAGACCAGCACCTGGGCCGCCGGCCCGGGTTCGCCGGCATCGCGCAGGGCCAGGCACAGCGCCGCCGCCAGGTTGCCGCCGGCGCTGTCGCCCATCAGCACCCGGCGCTGCGGGTCCAGTGGCAGGGGCAGCAGCCCTTGTTCCAGGGCCCGCCAGACCCCCAGGCAATCGTCGAAGGCGGCGGGGAACGGGTGCTCCGGGGCCAGCCGGTAGTCCACGGCGATCACCAGTATTCCCAGCTCGCTGGCCAAGCGGGCGGTGATGAACTCGTGGGAGTCCAGGCCCCCCAGCACCCAGCCGCCGCCGTGCAGGTACAACAGCCAGGGCCAGCCCGAAGGCGCAGCGGGGCGCTCGGGGTGATACAGGCGCAGTGGCACCCCGGAAAGTTGCAGCTCCTGTACCGCCAGCCCGGCCGGGCGAGGCGGGGTGAAGGCCCGGCACATGCGCTCGTAGCTGTCGCGCAGGCCCTGGAAGCTGCTGTCGGCGCTGGTGTAGCTCAGGGTTCGCTGGACAAAGGCCGCCAGCTCGGCAGAAAGCGGGTAATGGTTCATGGACAGTCCTGGAGGGTGGCTACAGGCTCGCTTTGACCGCTGCCACGCCATCGCGGCCGTCGAAGGTGGTCACCCCCGCCAGCCAGCGCTGCAGGTCCTCGGGATGCTCGCGCAACCATTGCCGGGCCACCTCCTGGGGCGATTGGCGCTGCATGATGGGCACCATCAGCTGGCTTTCCTGGGCTGCGGTGAAGCTCAGGTTCTTCAGCAGCCGGTCGACGTTGGGGCAGCGCTCGGCATAGTCCGGGGCGGTCACCGTGGACACCGTGGCCGCGCCTTCGTTGGGCCCGTACACGTCCTCGCTGCCGGTGAGGTAGGTGATGGCCAGGTTGATGTTCATCGGGTGCGGGGTCCAGCCGACGAACACCACGAACTCCTTGCGGTTGATCGCCCGCTGCACCGCCGCCAGCATCCCGGCCTCGCCGGACTCGATCAGCTTGAAGCCCTTGAGGCCGAAATGGTCGGTGTCGATCATGGTCTTGATCGTGGTATTGGCGCCGCTGCCGGGTTCGATGCCATAGATCTTGCCCCCCAGCTGCTCCTTGAAGCGGGCGATGTCGGCGAAGGTCTTCAGGCCCGCTTGCGCCACGTAGTCCGGCACTGCCAGGGTCGCCTGGGCATCGGCCAGGCTGGGCTGGGCCATGACCCTGACCTGCCCGGCGGCCAGGAAGGGCGCGATGTTCTGGTCCATGGCCGGTTTCCAGTAGCCGAGGAAGATGTCCAGGCGCCGGTCGCGAATGCCGGCGAAGATGATCTGCTGCACCGCGCTGGTCTGCTTGCTGTCGTAGCCCAGGCCGCCGAGCAGCACGTCGGCCATGGCGCTGGTGGCAATCACGTCGGTCCAGTTGACCACGCCCATGCGCACGGTCTTGCAGGCGGCGGGCTCGGCGGCCCAGGTCGGGGCACTCAGCAGGGCGCTGGCGCAACAGGCCAGGAAACAACGCTTGAACGGTGTTTTCATCGGAGGCTCTCGTGGGGCAGTGGTTTTTGTTCGGGGCGGCGTCTTGTTGCGCCGTGTGCGCCACCCTACAGCGCCCGCGGCGAGCGCAGCCAGTGCGCCGAACCGGCCCCCAGCAGTGCCCAGGCGCCCAGGCACGGCAGGGCGATGAGGAAAAACACCAGGGACAGCCACAGCGCCCGCCACTGTCGGTCGGCCTCGGTACCGGCGAACACGCTGACCACCGCCAGGGCCATCATCCAGGTCTTGGGGTTCACCAGTTGCAACGCGGCGGCGCCGGCCAGCCCGAGGCGGCGCGGCTGCCCGGCACTGGCATCCAGGGCGCTGGCCGGGGCCTGCCAGATCTGCCAGGCCAGGTAGCTGAGCCACAGCAGCCCGAGCCACTGCATGGCCTGCTGCACCTTGGGCCTGCCGGCGAGCCAGTCGCCCAGGCCGGCGCCCACCAGCAGCACGATCCCGGCCGCAGCCAGCGCCGCGCCGAGGATGATCGGCGGCGCCGCCCGCAGGCCATGGCGGGCGCTGTTGTTCAGCACCAGGATATTGGTCGGCCCCGGGGTGATGGAGGCGACGAAGGCAAACAGCACAAAGGGCAACAGGGTCGAGAGAGACAGGGGCATGGCGGGCAACTTTGGGAAGTGATCGGCAGTTGATCCTGGCCCAGGTGCTTTCAGGCGTCTGGAAGCTTTGTGCAGCGCTTGCGATACAGGGCCGGGCTCAGCCCGTAGGCACGCATGAACCAGCGCCCCAGGTGGCTCTGGTCGGCAAAGCCCAGGGCCGTGGCGACCTCGGCCGGCGCCGCGCCGCCGGCCAGCAGGCGGCGTGCCCGGCTCAGGCGCAGTTGCACCAGGTAGGCATGGGGTGGCAGGCCGAAGGCGGCCTTGAAGGCGCGGCTGAGGCGAAAGCGGTCGACCCCGCAGGCCTGGCTCAGGGCTTCCAGGCTCAGGTCCTGGGCCAGGTGTGCATGCAGGTAGTCCCGGGCCCGTTGCGCCACCAGCGGCAGGCGCGGGTCCTGGGCGTAGCGCCGGCGCCAGTGCAAGTGCCCGGTCAGTTGTTCCAGCAACTGGTCCAGGGCGCTCTGGCGGACGATGCGCAACTCGCCATGGTGCAGGCTGTGAAAGGCCGCGCTGGTGGCCCGGGCCAGGCGCGGATCGCTGGCCAGGGTACTGCCGAATGCCAGTTGGGCATTGGCCGGCGCCTCGGCGAACAGCGCCCCCAGTTCGCGCTCCAGCCACTGCGGGTCGAGGTACAGCATGCGGTAGGTAAAGCCGCCCTCGGTGGGGGCCTCGCCGTCGTGGATCTCCCCCGGTTCCAGCAGGAACACCTTGCCCGGTGTGCTCTGGTGCCGGGCCCGGCGGCAGTTGAACTGCTGCACCCCTTGCTCGGTGACGCCCACCAGGTAGCTGTCGTGCCAGTGCGGGTCATAGGCGTGGCCGGTGAAGTGGGCCCGCAGGGTCTCAATGCCGGTGTCGGCATCCTGGGCCAGGTCGATCCAGTTGGGCGTGGTCATGGGGCGGTCCGTGGGGCGTGGCGGCAACCCTGGCAGTTAACGCCGGTGCCAGGGCTGGGGTCTAGAAGTTTTGTGCAGCCTCAACTGAACAGCCCGGCGGCGATATTGATCGAGAAACCGAGGATTGCGGTGTTGAACAGAAAACCGATCAGCGACTGGGCGAGGACGATCTTGCGCAGCTCGCGGGTGGCCACGCCGACGTCCGAGGTTTGCACCGCCACGCCGATGGTGAAGGAGAAATACAGGAAGTCCCAGTAGTCCGGGTTGGTCGGGCCTTCGGCAAAGCGCAGCGCCGGTTCCTTGCCGTCCCAGGTGTAGTACAGGCGCGCGTAGTGCAGGCTGAAGATCACCCCCACCAGCAGCCACGAGCCGATCACCGTCAGCCCGGTGAAGCCGTAGTGGACCAGGCGCTGGGTGCTGTCCAGGTCCTTGCTGCCCACCAGCTCCAGGGTGATCGCCACCAGGCTGGCAATGGCCGCCACACAGACGATCAACAGCACCAGGCCGGCGTTTTCATCCTCGGCTTCGGCGATACGCCTGACCTCATCGGCGCGAGCCCGAACGGTGAGCCAGAACATCAGTGCCAGGTAGCTCCAGACAGCGGCGTTCCAGCCAATGAGGATCTTGCCGGTCAGGGTCTGGGCAGGAGCGAGCAGACCAATGGCGCAGCCGATCAGGACGCCGATGGTCAAGCGGGGGTGGGTGCGGATGACGACGGACATGGGCATTTTCGCGAGAGTGGAAGTGGCCAAACCTTAGCATGGCGCCTGGCTCCCGGGGCCGCCCAATGGCGAACGTGCACCCGCATCCCCGGCCGGCCTCGAACTCAGGCCGGCGGGGCAGGCTGCTATCAGAACTGGTAAGTGAAGGCTGTCTGAATACCGGTCACATCACTGCCACCTGGCTGCTGCGCCCAGAACACGCCCGTATGCACGGCGCTGTGTTCGTTCAGGGCATAGCTCACTCCCGTGCCGGCCCCCAGGCGAGCGTCGTGCTGTTTTCCGGCCTGGTAGGTGTAGCGCCCCAGGTACTCCATTTGGGCTTGAAAGGCATCGCGCTTGTTGCGCAGGTCCTGGGTCAGCTCCAGGTTGGCACTGAGTTCCAGCTGCCGGGTGAGCTTTTTGGCGCCCCGTACACCGAGGTTCAGGCTGGTGGTCGTGCGGCCCATTTTCGCGTAGCTGGCCGCAAACACCGCGCCGCTGTTTTCACGATAGCCCTGGCGGCTGACCTGAGTCTGGCTGAGGCCCAGATACGGCGTCAGGGTCATTGCATTGAGCATCACGCCGTAGGCGCCTTCGATGCTCAAGGACTTGCCGCGCAGGCTCGAACGTCCTTGGCCGGCCTCGGTGTAAGCCAGTTGTTCGCGTGTAATGTCGACCTTGGAAGACACATAGGCTGCGGCCACACGGCCCTGCCAACCCAGCCCGTGGCCTGTTTCATCAACGGCGGCGAAGAGGGCGACCGCCGGTGCTGCCGACCCTGCCTTGGCGTAGTTGTCCGGCAGTTGCCGATCGAGGTCCTGATCCAGGGTGACGCCAAGGCGCAGATGCTCGGTGGGACGAACCCCCAGGGTCAGGCTCATGCTGGTCTGCCTGGCCACGCCGTTGCGGCTGTAGCTTGGGCCCACACCGATACAGAACGAGCCACTGTCGATTTGGCATTCCTGGCTCATCAATCGAGCCAGTTGTTCGCTGCGCAAATCGAGCATCCCCCAGACCCGATTGGCGTTCTTGGCCATGGCGGTGCGGGTGTTGTCCAGGTCGACAAGGTGGGAACCTGTTTCGGTGATTTTCCATAGCGCGGCGTGCATGGCTCCTTCACCCGTAAGGCTGAGGCCCACGACAACATTGCCGTCAGCGGAGACGCCGGTCGCCGCTGACGTTTCACCGCCCAGGGTGCCCAGGTCGACCATGCCGCTGGCATCGGTGTGCCGGAATGCATGGACATAGCCAGTGGCCGTCGCGGCTACACCTACGATGACGCTACCGTCGGAGGAAGTGCCATAAGCGAAGGAATCGCCACCCCAGGAGTCCAGGCCGACCATGCCGGCAGTGTCAGTGTGCTTGAACGCTTGAGTGCCGCCTGTAGCTGTCTGGGCCATTCCCACGACAACATGGCCGTCAGCGGAGATGCCGAATGCCTGTGAGGTCTGCCCTCCCAGGGTGCCCAGATCGATCATGCCGTTCGCGTCGGTGTGCTTGAAGGCGTGTTGCGTGTCTGTGCTGGCATCGATATCAGCGTATCCCACGACGATGCTGCCGTCCGCGGACACGGCGGTGGCAAAGGAGTAGCCGCTGTTGCCCGCATCCAGGGTGCCCAGATCGATCATGCCCATCGCATCGGTGTGCTTGAACGCACGATAGTCGCCATTGGTGGTAGTCGAATCGCCTACGACAACGGAGCCGTCAGCGGACACGCCCGTGGCCTGTGAGGTAAGTCCTCCCAAGGTGCCCAGGTCGATCATGCCGGTGGCGTCGGTGTGCTTGAAGGCGTGAGCGTTGTTACTGGAGACGCCGGCGAACCCCACGACCACCTTGCCATCAGCGGATGCGGCCTTGGCATAGGATTGAACGCCACCCAGTGTGCCCAGATTGACCATGCCGGTCGCATCGCTGTACTTGAACGCATATTGATTGCCGTTCGCGAACGCAGTGCCGACGATGAAATGGCCGTCAGCCGATACGCCATAGGCTACCGAGCCATCAGCGCCCAAAGAACTCAGGTCGATAGTAGTGTCGGCACAGGACTGTGCTGAATAAATCATTCCATAGATCAGTGTTAGTGCGGCTGTTGCAAAAGGCGATTTCAATGTAATGAACCTGGCGAAAAAGGAAATGATTACAGCGGCCTGAGTAATGGAAGTTTTTTATGGGCGAGCAGGCTACTGCCGAGGTAAAGGCTTGGTTTACGCAGTGATGAGGGCGTGAAGCCCGGATGGCTTGGGGTTTGGGGCCGGGCGGGGCGCGATGGCGTGAGTCGAAGTTGTCTTGCTTACATGCGGGTAGTAACTGGGTGTTTAACTAATCGTTGTGTTGGATATGAACTTTGTGTGTCGAATTAGTTTAGTTATTAGTTGCGGATGAAGTCTTTAGGAAAATTCTGAAAGCCGGTTATTTCGGCAGCTCAATCTATTTGAGGCTGCCGATGCGCGCATCTTGTGAAAGTTATTGTTTGGCCATGACTGCCAGGAACAACTCTGATTCGAGTTGCTCCTGCAACCACTCCTGCAAGGAGCGATAAGGCGTCTGGGCAAACCACTCCCGGTCCACATGGGCAAACTGGCGAACAAACGGCAGCAGCGCCATGTCCGCCAGGCTCGGATGCGCCGCCAGCAGATAGCGGCGCTGCTGCAACAGGCTATCGAGGCGCGCCAGAAACGCCTCGCCCTGGGCCCGGTAGTGCTCCATGGGCGCCTCGGGGTAGCGCTCGGCGTACTTGTAGCGATTGAGGTGCACCTTGAACACCTGGTCATTCTCGGCAATCAGTGCCGCCATCTGCGCCTGGGCCGTCGGGTCCGCCGTGAGCCGCCAATCCTCGGGGTCATGCTGGGCCAGGGCCCAGTGCATGATCTCCAGGCTTTCATCGATCACCCGATCCTCCAGTGCCAGCACCGGCACCGTGCCCTTGGCCGACAGCGCGAGCATCTCGGCCGGCTTGGCCTTGAGGCTGACTTCGACAATCCGCATTGGCACCCCGGCATAGCGCAGGGCCAGCCGCGCACGCATGGCGTAGGGGCAGCGGCGGAAGGAGTAGAGGGTCGCCCCCGGCGTTTGCAGCGTGCTCATTTCACCTCCAGGGTGCTCAGGCCATTGCCCTGGCGGCTGACCTTGATCTGTACCGGAATCCGTTCGTGCATTTCCTGTACGTGGGAGATCACCGCCACCTTGCGGCCCTGGGCCTGCAGGCCGTCGAGGGCATCCATGGCCAGTTGCAGGGACTCGGGGTCGAGGCTGCCGAAGCCTTCGTCGATGAACAGCGATTCGATCTTCAGGGTGCTGGAAGCCATGGAGGCCAGCCCCAGGGCCAGGGCCAGGGACACCAGGAAGGTTTCGCCGCCGGACAGCGAGTGCACCGAGCGCAGTTCGTCGCCCATTTCGGTGTCCAGCACCAGCAGGCCGAGCATGCTGCCACCGCGCTTGAGGCGGTAGCGGCGCACCAGTTGGCGCAGTTGGGCATTGGCGTGGTGCACCAGCAGGTCGAGGTTGTAAGCCTGGGCGATCTTGCGGAACTTGTCGCCTTCGGCCGAGCCGATCAGGGCGCTGAGCCGGGCCCAGCGCTGCCACTGGGCGTAGGCCTGTTCAAGGCGTTGGTTGAGGGCCTGGTTGGCGGCCTGGCGGCGCTGGTCCTCGCTTTGCCGTGCACGCAGGTCCGCCACCTGTTGTTCGCTGGCCTGGGCCTGTTGCTGCAGCTGTTCCAGGGCCTGGGCCAGTTGCTCGGTCTCCAGGTTGCCGTTGTGCTGGGCCTGATGCTGTTCCAGGCGCTGCTGGCGTTCCTGCAGCAGGACCTTGGCCTGCTCGATGGCCTTGTCGTTGTCTTGCAGGCGCTGGCGCAGTTGCTGCACCTGTTCTTCGTCCAGCTCCAGCAGCTGTTGCAGGCCGGCGTCATCCAGTTCCGGGTGCCCGGCGCGCCACTGCTCGATGCTGGCGGCCAGCTGCTGCTGCTCGTTTTCCAGGGCTTGCAGGCGTTCTTCCCGGGCCTTGAGCTCGGCGCCCAACTCGATCGCTTGCTGGTGCAGTGCCTGCTGCTGTTGCTGGGCCAGGGCCTGGGCGCTGCGGGCCTGGTCCACGGCTTGCTCCAGGTGCTGCTGCCAGTGCTCGGCGCTGGGCTGCTGGCCCAGCAGTTCGGCGAGCCTGTGCTGGCAGGCCTGTTGCTGCTGGTGCAGGGTGTCGAACTGCTGTTGGGCCTCGGCCAGTTGTTGCTGGCGGGTCAGTTGGCGGTCCTGTTCCTTTTCCAGGGTCAGCTGGCGTTGTTGCTGTTCTTCGGCCTCTTCCTGCTGCTCGCGCAGTTGCTCGATGCGTTGCAGCACCTGCTGGTCGAGCTGCATGAAGGTGCTGGCCGGGTCGCGACGCAGGCCGTCGAGGACCTCTGCCGGCAGCAGGTGGCTGAAGCTGGCCAGTTCCTCGTCCAGGCGCTGGCGGTCGGCGCTCAGTTGCTGCTGTTGCTTGTCCAGGTGCTGGGCGGCCTGCTGGCTGGCGTCGATTGCTGCCTGCAGCTGGTTTTGCAGGCGCGCGGCATCTTTTTGCAGGGTCAGCAGGGCGCCCTGGCGGTTTTCGTCCTGGGTGATGCTCTGCTGCAGCTGGTCGAGTTGCTGTTGCAGCCAGGCATCGCGCTTGGGCGGGTCCTGGTCCAGGAGGCTGGCGCTCAAGGGGTGGGCTTGCAGGCTCGGGGCCAGGGCCTGCTGCTGGCTCGCCAGCTGTTCCTGCTGCTGGAGGAATTCCTTCTGCTGGGCGATCAGCCCCTGGACCTGGGCCCGCAGTTCGTTGAGCTGTTCCTTGAGGCTGTCCACCGTCTTGCGGGCGCTGGCTTCCTCGTTCTCGTCGTGGCGCCCGAGGCTCTGCAGCAAGGCTTCAGGCTGGTGGTAGGGGTGCTCGACGCTGCCGCACACCGGGCACGGCTGGTCGCTCTGCAATTGCCCGCGCAATTCCTCGACGCTGGCGCTGCGGGCCAGCCGCTGGCGCTCCAGCAGGGCCTGGGTGACGCTCAGGGTCTGCTCGGCCACCACCAGCTCGGCCTTGGCCTGCAGGCCGACCTTGTTCAGTTCCTCGCGCTGGGCGGCCACCGCCTGCTGCCTGTCCTGCAGGGCCTGGCCGCGCTGGTCCAGTTCGCGTTGCTGGGCCCAGAGCCGGGCCAGCTCTTCGACGGCGCGCTGCTGCTTGCGGTTGTCCTGGAGCAGGGTGCCGAGCAACTGGATCTGCTCGGCCACCGCCTGGGGCTCGGCCCCGGCTTCGCTGTAGAGCAGTTCGAGCTGCGTGCGTTGCTCGCTCAGTTGCTGGGCGGCGCTGCTGGCGCGCTGTTCCAGGGCCGGCAGTTCGGCCTGGCCCTGGTGCAGGCGATTGCCGATCAGCATCAGCTGTTGCAGGCGTTCGCGGTAGGCGTTCCAGGCGTCGCTCAAGGGGGCGAGGGCGACGCTGTGGGCCAGTTGCCCGGCGATCCGCTCCAGGCGTTCGCCCACCAGGCGCTGTTTTTCCAGCAGTTGCTGGATGCCTTGCTGGCCCTCGGTGCTGGCCTGCTCGGCGCGGCTGCGTTGGGCCTCGGCCTGGGCCAGGCTCTGCCCCAGGCGCTCCAGGTTGGCCTGTTCGGCAAAGGCTTCGCGCAGCAACGGGGCGCTGGTGCTGTGCTGTTCCTGGGCCTGGGACAGGGCCGTGCCGGCGTCCTGCAGTTGCTGTTGCAGGCGTTCCTGCTGTTGTTGCAGGGCGCCTTGCTGTTCGACCTGCTGTTGGATCTGCTGGCGCAACGGCAGCAGGCTGGCGCCCAGCTCTGCCTGGCGCAGGAACTGGTGCCGCTGCGGCGCCAGTTGCTCCAGGCGTTGCAGGCGCAGGCGCTCCGGGGCCAGGGCCTGGGCGTCCTGTTCGGCCGCTTGCAGTTGTTCGGCGGCGCTCTGCCGGGCTTCCTGCCATTGGCGCAGTTCCTTGAGCCAGACGTGCTGGGCTTCCAACTGCCTGAGCTGGGCCTGTTGCTCCTTGAGCTGTTGCTGGGCCTGGCTCAACTGCTGTTCAAGCTCGGCCCGGGCCTCGGGCTCCAGCGGGCTGATGCCGCTGGCCTGGGCCTTGAGCTCCTTGTGGGCGTCTTCGGCCTCCTTGCTCTTGCTGTAGGCGCGGCGCCCCAACTGGCTGTAGACCGCAGTGTTGGTGAGCTTTTCCAGCAGCTCGCTGCGTTCCTTGTCGTCGGCCTTGAGAAAGGCGCTGAACTCGCTCTGGGCCAGCATCACCGCCCGGGTGAACTGTTCGAAGTTGAGCCCCAGGCGGGCCTCGATCAGTTGCTTGTATTCGCTCTTGCTCTGGTTGCTCAGCAGCTGTTCGCTGTCAAGGTCAGTGAGGTTCTGCCGGCTGCCTTGCAGCTTGCCGGTGGCTTTGTCGCGGGCGCGGTTGGTTTCCCAGCGGGCGCGGTAGCGACGGCCGTCGATGCCGACAAAATCCACCTCGGCATAGCCGCTGCCGGTACCGCGGCGCAGCAGGGTGCGCGGGTCGCTGGTGAGGATCTCGCTGTCGACCTCGGGGACCTTGGTCTCGCGGCCGATGTTGTTCAGCCGCGGCACCGCGCCGAACAGCGCCAGGCACAGGGCATCCAGCAGGGTGCTCTTGCCGGCGCCGGTGGGCCCGGTAATGGCGAACAGCCCGGCGCTGGCCAGGGGCTCGGCGGTGAAGTCGATCTCGAAGGGGCCGGCCAGGGAGGCCAGGTTCTTCAGGCGGATGGCCAGGATCTTCATGGCTGTTCACCTTCTTGCTGGACGTCCTGCAACAGCAGGGCGAAATCCTTGAGGGTGGCTTCGTCCACCTCGTTGGCGTAAGCGTCGCGCCAGGCGCGGCGGAACAGCTCTTCGGGGGTCAGCTGGTCCAGCTCGATCAGCTCGGCACTGGCCTCTTCACCGTCACCTGCGCCCTTGCCGGCGTATTCGGCGGCGATCCGCACCAGGCGCACGGCCTTGCCTTGCAGGGCGCTTTCCACTTGCTGGCGCAGGTCCGGCTGGGGCTCGTCCAGGCGCACCCGCACTTCCAGCCAGGGCTGGCGCTGCTCCTCGGCCAATAGGTCGATGTCCGGCAGCTCGCCGAGCTGGGTCAGGAGTTCCCCCAGGGGCGCCGGGCCCAGGCGTTGCAGGTTCACCGCGCGGGGAATCAGCCGCGGTTCGACGCTGACCAGGGTCTCGCCGTCCAGGCGCACGTCGAGGACCTGGTGCTGATAGCCGATCTCGGAAAACGACAGCGGGATCGGCGAGCCGCTGTAGCGGATGCGCTCCTCGCCGTTGACCTTCTGCGGCTTGTGCAGGTGGCCCAGGGCCACGTAGCTGATGTCCGGGCCGAACAGGCTGGCGGGCAGGGCCTCGGCGTTGCCGATGATCAGGCTGCGTTCGGAATCTTCCGAGACCGAACCGCCGGCCATGTGCGCATGGCTGACGGCGACCAGGGCCTGGCCCGGCTGGCGCTTGGCGTTGGCCGCGGCGATCAGCCATTCGTGGACCTGGGCAATGCCCTTGAGGTAGTCGTCGCCCAGCTGGCGGCCGGTGACTTCCGCCGGCCGCAGGAACGGCAGGGCCAGGCACCAGGCGGCGACCTGGCCGCTGGCGTCGGGCAGCGGCAGCAGCAGGCGCTCGGCGTCCAGCTGGCCGTCGTCCAGCCACAGCACCCGGCCCAGGGCGTGGGTGCGCAGGCGGCGCATCAAGGGCGCCGGCAGCTCGATGCGCGAGCCGGAGTCGTGGTTGCCGGCGATCATCACGACGGTCAGGGCCGGCTGCTGCTCGTGGGCGCTGACGATGAAGTCGTAGAGCCGCTCCTGGGCGCTGACCGGCGGGTTGACGGTGTCGAAGATATCGCCGGCGATCAGCAGCACATCGGGCTGTTCGTGCTTGAGCTGGCGCAGCAGCCACTCCAGGAAACAGGCGTGTTCGAAGTCGCGTTCCTGGCCGTGGAGGTTCTGGCCCAGGTGCCAGTCGGAGGTGTGAAACAGACGCAAGGCAGGCTCCGCATGCAAAAGGCTTGGCCGCACATAAGGGTGACCGCGGCGAAAGGGCAGAGAGTTTACTGGCAAATGCGTGTTCATGCCCGAGCCGTGGCAAATGCCCCGGCGCCGCCAAGTGGGGCCGGCGTTCAGTGACGCGGTACGGCAGTGCCCTGGCCGGCGCGCACTTCGCTGGCGGTGCAGCCGAACCGCTGGCGAAAGTGCCGGGCGAACTGGGCCTGGTCGGCAAACCCCCAGCGCGCGGCCAGCTCGCCGATCGACAGGCGGCAGTGGGCGTCGCGCAGTTGGCGGTGCACGGCGCAAAGGCGCTGCTGACGAATCCATTCGCCCAGGCTGAAGGGGCTGTCGGCAAAGAGCTTGTGCAGGTAGCGCAGGGAAATGCCACAGGCGCTGGCGATCTGCCTGGGGTTGAGCTCCGCCGAGCCCAGGTGCTGCTCCACGTAGCTTTCGATGCGTTGCAGGTGCAGGGCGGCGAGGCTGGAGCTTTCACTGCTGAGCACCCGTTCGTCCTGGCGCAGGGTCAGCAGCAGGGTCGCCAGGGCCTGTTCCAGCAGCATATGCCGCGCCGCCGGGGCGCATTCGTCGAAGCGCGCGGCGCACATGGCCAACTGGTCGGCGAAGATCCGCCCCAGGCCGCGCCGGGCATCGAAACAGAAACGGGTGTAGCGCTCGGCGCCGCGCAACTGGCCGTGCAGGGCCTGCTCCGGCAGCTTGAACACCCAGAGGTCGTTGTCGCTGGCGTAGCGGAAGCGGTAGGGCGCATCGCCCCGTTCGAAGATGAAGCTGCCGGGGCGGCAATGCAGCTCGCGGCCGTCCTGTTCGAACAGCACCTCGTGGCGCCGGGGGATGGTCACCAGGTAGCAGGCCTGGGTGTCGTTGCTGACCTGGGCCTTGCTCCGGGAATAGCCCAGGCGGCTGGAACGCAGGCGCGACAGGGCCAGGGCACTGCTGGGGGTTTCCCAGATCCGCAGGTTGCCCTGGAAGGGGCGGTCGCTGCTGAATTCAAGGGACAGGGGAAAGTAGGCGTTGCCAATGGCTTCGGCCCAGCGGGGCTGGCATTGGTGCTCGGGCCAGTAACGGGTGGAAAGCTGCTGAACCATCATCACTCCTGCTTTCTTGTGTTTTTTAGTCAGGACAGCACCGGGTGGTCAGCCACGGTGCCGGTGATCTTTGGGCAAAAGCGCGGGTCGGTCAATCGGCAGGCGTCAGTCGGTAGCAGGCCGAGGGCGCGAGCGTCGCCTGCCAGCCCGGCGGCACCACGATGTTGGTGGTGGCTTCCTCGATCACGCAGGGGCCGGTGAGGGTCTGCCCGGCCTGCAGCTGTTCGCCCTGGTAGACCGGCGTCGGTTGCCAGCCGCCGGCTTCGTCGAACAGCATCGAGCGCTGTTTCCGAGGCGTTGCCGGCACCTGCTGCTCGGGGATCGGCAACTCCGGCATCGGTGGGTGCTGCAGCCTGGCGATCACCGAGCATTCAAGGTTCACCAGCTCGATCGGGCTCTGCGGCTCGCTGTAGGAGAACAGCGCCTTGTGCCGGCTGTGGAAGGCCTCGCGCAGGGCGCCGAGGCCGGCCGGGTCCAGCTCGTTGCTGGCCAGCTCGACGCTGAATTCGTGGATCTGCCCCAGGTAGCGGATTTCCAGGTGGTACTGGGTATCGACCCGGTTGCCGTTGCTGAAGCCGTCCTGGCGCAGGTTCTCCAGGCCCTGTTCGCGCAGCCGGGCCAGGGTCCGGTTGAGCAGCGCCAGGTCCACGTGCTGGTCGTCCAGGCGCATAGGTAGGGTGGTCAGCTGGTCGTAGCGGATGTCCGAGAGGATCTGCCCGAAGGCGCACAGCCCCGAGGCCACCTTGGGAATCAGCACCACCTGGCTGCCGATTTCCTCGGCCAGGCGGATCACGTGCATGCCCGCCGCGCCGCCGGCGCCGATCAGGGCGAACTGGCGCGGATCGTAGCCGCGCTCCACCGATACCCGGCGGATGCCGCTGACCATGTTCAGGTTGACCAGGGTGATGATTCCCAGCGCCGCGCGCTCGATGCTGATGCCCAGGGGCTCGGCGATCCGGCTGGCGATGGCCTGCAGCGCCGCCTGGCGTGACAGGCGGATGCTGCCGCCGAGCAAGGCGCCGTCCGCCAGGTAGCCCAGTGCCAGGTTGGCGTCGGTCACCGTTGGCTCGCTGCCGCCCTTGCCGTAGCACACCGGCCCGGGGTTGGCTCCGGCGCTGCGCGGGCCGACCTGGAGCATGCCGAAGGGGTCCAGGTGGGCGATGGAGCCACCACCGGCGCCGAGGGTTTCCACCTGGATCATCGGCACGCCGATGCGGTAGCGCAGAAAGTCGCTGTCCTTGCTGAAGTTGGTGCGCCCACCCTGGCTCAGGGTGATGTCGAAGGAGGTGCCGCCCATGTCCACGGTGATCACGTTGTCGATACCGAATGGCCGGGCCACGCACAGCCCGGCCTGGGGCGCCGAGGCCGGGCCGGAATTGATCGCATTGACAGCCCGGGTGCTCATGATCGCGCCGGGGGCCAGGCCGCCGTTGGACTGGAAGTAGCGGGTCGGCTGCTGTGCGCCCAGTTCTTCGAACAGGCTGTCGATGCGCTCCACGTAGCGTTGCATCACCGGGCTCAGGTAGGCGTTGACCACGGTGCTGGAGGTACGGGTGTATTCGCGGATCTGCGGGAACACTTCATTGCCGGTGCAGACGAAGACCCCGGGCAGGGCCGCGCGCACCAGCTGTGCGGCGCGCTGCTCGTGGGCCGGGTTGCGCACCGACCAGACAAAGGAGATGGCCACCGCCTGCACCTCCTGCTCGCGAAAGTACTCGATGGCCCGCAGGATCGCCGTTTCGTCCAGGGGCGCGTGCTCCTGGCCGTCGCTGCGCATGCGCCCGCCGATGGGCCGGCGCAGGTGGCGCGGCACCAGCATGTGGGCCTGGGGGTAGCTGGCGTCGTAGCGGTGGCCGTCTTCCTTGTGCCCCAGGCGGATTTCCAGGCTGTCTTCGTGGCCGTCGGTACACAGCAGGCCGACCTTGGCCCCGGTCTTCTCGATCAGGGCGTTGAGGGCCACGGTGGTGCCGTTGATGCACAGGTCGCAGTCGCCGATGATCTGCGCCGGGCTGCGCCCCAGGGCGTCGGCCATCTGTGCCAGGCCGTTGCGGATGGCCAGGGTGCCGTCCTGCGGTGTCGAGGGGGCCTTGAACAGCTGCACGTTGCCGAGCTGGTCGGCGAGGATGAAATCGGTGAAGGTGCCGCCGGCGTCGATGCCCAGGCGATAGTGTTTGCTCATGGGGGGATGCTCCGTGGGTTCAGGGGCGGGCGCGCAGGGCGCGGGTGGCGTCGTGGTCCAGGCGCTGCTCGGCGTCGAACACCACGCCGTAGTCCAGGCGCGCGCCTTCGAGGGAGACCAGGCCATTGCGCAGGTCTTCGGCCACTCGCTCCAGGGGCCGCAGGAAGGGGTCGCCATAGCCGCCACCGCCGGGGTTGAGGTTGATCACCCGCTCTCCGGGTTGTGCGGTCAACTGGGCGTTGTGCTGGTAGGTGTGTTCCTGGCCGTCGGCACGGCGATGGGTCAGGCGCCCGAGCTTGGGCGCCAGCAGGCCGTTGTGCGCCCCAGCGGCGCCGGCGGTGGGCAGTTGCCGGCCCTCGCCGAAACCCACCACGGTCATCGGGTGCTGCAAGGGTTCGATCTCGATGCAGGTGCCCGAGCCGCCGCGAAACTGCCCGGCGCCGCCGCTGTCGGTGATCAGGCTGTAGCGGTGGATGAGGATCGGGTAGGCGTATTCCAGCAGTTCGATGTCGCCGGACATCAGCGCGCCGAAGCAGCACAACGGGCCGCAGGCCGGCCAGCCGTCCATGGCCTGGTTGGCCCCGGCCCCGGAGATGATCGAGGCCAGGACCATGGTCACGTATTCGGCGTTGTCGTTGCGCGGGTCGTGGCCGGCGATGTTGATCCCGCTGGCATGGCCCCAGGACGCGGTGACCCGTTCCGGCGCGGCCTGCTCCAGGGCCTGGCGCACCGCGTCGGCGAGGGTTTCCATGGGGGTGGTGGTGCTGTTGACGTGGGGCGCGGGTTCGCTGGCGTTGCACAGGGTTCCGGGCTCCCCCAGGTCGACGCTGATGCAGCGGTACAGGCCCTCGTTATAGGGCGGCGGCACCTGGGCGAACATCATCAGCCCCAGGTACACCCCGGACACCGAGTTGCCGGCGTAGGAATTGATGAAGTAGGGCACCTGGGGCGGGCTGTCGATGCGCACCCGGGCCTGATCGCCGCTGATCTGCACCTGGGCGGTGATGGTCAGCTGGCCCAGGCCGTGGCCCGAATCCTCCAGCACCGCGCTGCCGTGGTAGAGGCCATCCGGCACCTCGCGCAGCAGGGCGCGCATGTGCCGGTCAGCCATGTCCTTGAGCTCGCCGATGCAGGCGCGCACCTGTTCCACGCCGTAGCGCTCCAGGAGTTGCAGCAGGTGCCGCTCGCCGACGCTGCAGGCGCCGTACTGGGCATTCAGGTCGCCTTCCTGGTAGACCCGGGCGCGCATGTTGGTCAGCAGCAGGTTGATCACATCCTCGCGGCGCTGGCCCCGGGACCAGAGCTTGACCGGCGGAATCCGCAGGCCCTCGGCATAGATCTCCCTGGCGTCCGGGTTGTAGCCGGCGGGCACCGGGCCGCCGATGTCGGTGAGGTGGCCCTTGCACACCGCCCAGAACACCAGCTCGCCCCGGTAGAACACCGGTTTGTACATGCAGCAGTCGAGGATATGGCTGCCCTGGTAGGCCGGGTCGTTGTGGTAGATCACGTCCCCTTCATGGATGTCGTCGCCGAAGAATCCGGCCACGCATTTCATCGCCGGGATCAGCGAGCCGAGGTGGATCGGGATGTCCTGGCCCTGGAGGACCATTTCCGGGAGGTGGTCGAACAAGGCATTGGAGTAGTCGTGGGCCAGGTTGAAGACGCTGGAGCGGCCGGTTTTCTCCAGGGTCAGGGTCATTTCACGCTGGGCGGTTTCCAGCGCCCCTCGCACCACGGCGAGGGTGATCGGATCTACTGTGCTCATGGCTCACCTGAGTTCTTGTTGTTCTCGGGGTGGGGCGCGACGGCTGTTGCGCCCACGGCCTTAAGCTACGCGCAGCCAGGCGCACCTGGCTTGTCGTCGGGTGCAGGGCTTTTTGCGTTCTGGTGCACTGTTGCCACTGCTGAATGTGGGGGGCACGCGCTGCAGGAGCTGGCTCCCCAGCGAACAGGCCCGCCCAGGCGCGGCATGGCTTACGGGGCTTTTCGCCGGCAAGCCGGCTCCTGCGCGGGAGGTCGCCGGCAAGCCGGCTCCTACGGGGGGCTGCGCGAAGCGCCGGCTACTTGGGGTACAGCGGCGGCAGGCTGGTGGTGTCCGCCACCGGGTCCTGGACCCGTTCGTCGATCGGGATGGCGCGTATCGCTCGCCACAATTCCTCGCCCTGCCAGTACTGGCCGGTCTCGCTGTAGAGCGCGCCGTTGAGGCCGTCCAGGGCGTCGGACAGCGGCACGAAGCGCGCGGCCATTTCGGCCAGGGTTTCGGGCTGTTGCCGGGCCCAGGCGTCCAGGGCCTGGCGGGTGGCCTGGGGGTCGTTGGCCTGGCAGGCACGCTTGAGGTCGTCCAGCAGCGAGCGCGGGCTGGGGCCGGTCTGGGTGGCGCGCAGCACCGCCGGCTGCCAGCGGGCGCGCCACCACAGGCCGAAGCCCAGCAGGGTGGTGCAAGCCAGCAGCAGGGTGCTCAGTTGCCACAGCCACAGGTTGCCGCTGTCGGGCCCGGCCGGGGCGTTGCCTGCCGGGGTGTCCACCACCAGGCTCGGGTTGTTCGCCACCTGCAGGGCCCGCGCCGGCAGGCTGGTGCTTTCCAGGCGGTCTTCGACGGTGTTCCACCAGGTCACTTCAATGGCGGGCAGTTCGACGTTGCCGGGGCGGGTGGGCACCAGCGCCTGGCGGTCTTCGCGAATGCCCAGAAGGCCCTGTTCAACGTGCTGGTTGCTCAACTGCGGCTGGTCCGGGTAGCTGCGCAGGCCATTGACGTCGGCCAGGGGCAGCGGCGGCAACTGGGCGCTGGACAGGCCTTCGGCGCGCAGGGTCAGGCTGCGGGTCAGGGAGTCTCCGACCTGAGGGTGCTCGGGCTCCGGGTTCCAGCTTTCGCTCAGGCTCAGGCTGCGGGCCGGCAGCCAGGGCGCGTCGGCCGGGTAGGTGGCGGGCTTGGCCTTGACCTGCAGGCTGATGTCACTGGAGCTGACGTGGATCAGCTTGCCGGCCCGGGGCGTCTGCGAGCTGGTTTCCTGACCCGGGTCCGGGTTGGCCAGGGTGGCGCTGAAGGTCAGCGCGGGAATCTGCAACGGCCCGCTGCGCTGGGGATAGAGCGCGTAGCGCATCTCGATCACCCCGTGGCGAACGCCATTGATGAGCTTTTCGTAGGTGCGCGGCTCGCCCAGCTGTTCCACCCGGGTGTCGCTCAGCAGCAGCGGGCTCAGGCTGCTGTCGTCGAACAGCGGCACCGAGTGGTAGATGTGCAGGGTCAGCAGGGCCTGGGCCTGGACATAGACGCTGGGCTGGTCGAGCTCGGCTTCGATGAACACCGGTTCCAGGCGGGCGTTCTGGTCCTGGGCCGGGCTGGTGTTGACCTGCAGGCTCAGGGGCTGGCTCTGCAGGCTGCCCAGTTGCAGCGGGGCGATTTCCAGGGTGCCGGTATGGCGCGGCAGCAGGGTGACGATCCAGCGGGTACTGGCGTGGTTGTCCCCCAGGCCGTTGAGCTGGTTGACCTGGCGTGTGCCGCGCACCTCGAACTGGGCCTCCAGGGGCGCCAGGTCCGGCTTGCCGAACTGGGTGACATCGGTGGACTCCAGGGTCAGCTCGACGGTTTCCCCGGAATTGACCTGGCTGCGGTCCAGGCTGGCGAGCAGGCCGGCAGCCTGGGACTGGCCAGTGCAGAACGCGAGGGCAAGCAGTAGGGCGGTGCAGCGGGTCATCGAGTTTTTCCCTGATCCTGATGTTGTTGCTGTTCGTACCAGAATTTGCGCCTGAGCAATTCACCCGGGTCGTCGGGGATCTTGCGCAGCCATTGTTCCAGCGCCTGCTGGTGTTCAGCGTCCAGGCTGTCCTCCACCGGGCGCAGCGGGGTGGTGGTGTGCTGGTCGTCCAGCTCGCTGCCGGGCACTTCACTGTGGCCGGCGGTTTGTGGATCCGGCGGCGGCGTGTCGCCTTCGTTGGCCGGCGCCTGTGCCGGGTCCTGCGGGCCATCGCTGCCCGGTGGTGGCTGGGTGGCCGCGCCGCTGGGGCCCGGGCGGGTGTCGTCGCCTTCGGGGGTGTCCGGCTTCTTCGCCGGTGGCGGTGTTTGCGCCTGGGCCTGTTGCTGTTGCAGCAGGCTTTCCACCAGGGCCTTGTTCTGCAACGCCGGTTGCAGGTCCGGCTGGCGTTCCAGGGCCTGCTCGTAGGCGTCGATGGCGGCTTCCAGCTCGCCGCTGCGGGCCAGGGCGTTACCGCGATTGTAGTGGGCGCGGGCGTCGTTGCCCTCGGCGAAACGCTCGGCGGCGGCAGTGTAGTTGCCGGCTTCGTACAAGGCCACGCCTTGCCATTGCGGGTCCTGGAAATGCCGCGCGGCCTCCGCCGGGCGCTGCTGTTGCAGAAGCCGCTGGCCCTGCTGGTCGGGGCGCAGCCACAGGTCATTGAAGTCGAAGGCGTAGCTCGGTTGCGGCACGGCGAACAGCAGCAGGGGCAGGCAGAACAGCCAGCCCCGGCGCCCGGCGCAGGCGGCCAGCAGCAACAGCGGCAGCAGCAGCCAGTAGCCCTGGTCGGCCCAGGTATCCAGGCGCAGGGTCTGGCCGTCGCTGCGCAGGCCTTGCGGGCCGCCGAGCAGGCCCAGGCCGCGCAGGTCGCTGTCGTCCAGGCGCGCCTGGCGGTAGCGCCCGCCCACGTCGCCGATGAAGTGCTTGAGGTCCGGGCTGTCCAGGCGCGATACCAGGATCGCGCCCTGGTCGTCCTTGAGGTAGCTGCCGTCTTCCAGGGCCACCGGGGCGCCGTCGCGGCTGCCGAAGCCGAGCATCAGCAACTGCGGGGCGTCGCCCTTGAGCGCCTGGCGGATGCCCTGGCGTTCCTCTTCGTTGAGGGAGGAGGCCATCAGTAGCACCCGGCCCTGGCCCAGGGCCCCCTGGTCCAGCAGCTTCAGGGCCTTGAGCAGGGCCAGGTCGGCGCGCTGGCCGGCCTGGGGCATGATCGACGGCTTGAGGGCGTCCAGCAGGTTGCGGCTGGTGGCCAGGTCATCGGACAGCGGCACCAGGGTGTGGGCGCTGCCGGCGTAGACCACGATGGCGGTCTGCGCGTCGCTGCGCAGTTGCAACAGGTCCAGCAGCTTGTGCCGGGCCTGCTCCAGGCGATCGGGCGGCACGTCGTTGGCGAGCATCTGCGGGGTCAGCTCCAGCAGCACCACCAGCGGGTCGGCGGGTTTCTGGCTGGTCTGTTCCACCCGCTGCCAGCTGGGGCCCAGCAGGGCCAGCACCGCCAGCAGCCAGGCCAGGCCCAGGGCCACCCAGGGCAGCTTGCTTTCGCGGCCATTGCCGCCGCTGAGCAGGGCGGCGTGAAAGGCCGGGGGCAGGATCATCTGCCAGCGCCCGGCGCGTTTCTGCCGGTGCCAGAGCTTCCACAGCAGCAGCGCCAGCAGGGGCAGTACCAGCAACCAGCCGGGGCGGAACCAATGGGGCCAGAGGCTGATCATCGACGCCTCCGCAAGCGCAGGCGCTTGAGCCGCTGGCGCCAGTCATGGGCAGGCAGCAGGAAGTTCGACTGGGTGAAGAAGCGTTGCAGCGGGTTCTGCGGCCAGCGCTCGCGCAGCACCAGCAGCACGCTGAGCAGCAACGCCGTGGCCAGGGGCCAGTGGTACAGGGCCTGGGCCGGGCGTGCCTGGGTCGGTTGCTGGGCCACCGGTTCCAGTTGGTCGAGGGTTTGCTTGATCGCTTGCAGCTCCTGGCCGTCCCGGGCGCGGAAATAGCGCCCGCCAGTGACTTGCGCCAGCTCCTTGAGGGCCGGTTCGTCCAGGTCCAGGCTCGGGTTGATGCCCAGCACGCCGAGGGTGGCGCTCTGTTCCGGGTCGGCGCCGATGCCGATGGGGTAGATCTTCACCCCTTCCTCGGCGGCCAGCCGGGCGGCGGTGATGGGGGCGATCTCGCCGCCGTTGTTGGCGCCGTCGGTGACCAGGATCAGCACCCGGCTCTGGGCCGGGCGCTGGCGCAGGCGCTTGAGGGCCAGGCCGATGGCATCGCCGATGGCGGTGTTCTTGCCGGCGATGCCGATCTTCGCTTCATCCAGCCAGACCCGCACCGTGTGCCGGTCGAAGGTCAGGGGCGCCTGCAGGTAGGCCTTGCTGCCGAACAGGATCAGGCCCACCCGATCGCCTTCGCGGTGTTCGAGAAAGTCCCCCAGCAGGTGCTTGACCAGGTTCAGGCGGCTGACGTCCTCGTCCTGCCATTGCATGTCGGGGAAATCCATGGAGCCGGAAACGTCCACCGCCACCAGCAGGTCGCGGCCGCTGGCGGCCACCGGCAAGGGGTCGCCCAGCCATTGCGGGCGCGCGGCGGCCAACAGCAGCAGGAGCCAGAGCAGGATGAAACGCACCTGCTGGCGCCAGGCCGGGAGGTGGGCGCGGGCCCGGCGCTTGGACAGGCCTTCCAGGTCACTGAGAAAACTCACTTTCAGCGCCGGCTCGCCGCTGTCGGCCACCGGCAGCACCAGGCGCAGCAGCCAGGGCAGCGGCAGCAGGACGAAGACCCAGGGCCAGGCGAACTCAAACATGCTTGCGAATCCAGGTGTCCACCGCCTGGGTCAGGCCGGCGATGGCTTTGTCGTCGAGCTTGCATTCGGGCTTGTAGGCGCCTTCCACCAGCACCATCCAGCGGGTCAGGCCGGCGGCCGGGCAACGGTTGTCGAGGAACGCCAGCCATTTGCGCCCGTTCAGGGTGTGGCTCTGGCTGTAGGGGTAATGGTTGCGGCACAGGCGCTTGAGCAGGGCATTCAAGGCCTGCAGCCAGGCGCCGGCGGGGGCACCGTCATAGGGCTTGGGCAGCAGCGCCAGTTCTGCCAGGGCGGCCAGGCGCACCGGGTCCAGGGGCTGCTCGCTGCGGGCGCGCACGGCCTTGCGCGGCCACAGGTGGCGCCAGTGCCAGAGGGCCAGGCCCAGCAGCGGCAGCAGGATCGCCAGCAGCCACCAGCCCGGGGCCGGCGGCCACAGGCTGACCGCGGGCGGCGGCAGCAGCGGTTGCAGTTGTTCCAGGCTGCTCATCGGCCGGCTCCGGGGCGCTGCGGGTTGAGGTACTCGCGCAGCTGCTCGACCATCTCGCTCTGGGTGCTCAGGGGCATCAGCAGCACCCGCAGCTTTTGCGCCAGGCGTTCCCAGCGGGCGATGCGCGCTTCGCTCATGGCGCGGTAGGCCTGGCGCAGGTCGTAGTTCAGGGTGTCCAGCTCCAGCTGGGCGCCGCGTTCGGCAAAGCGCAGCAGGCCGGCGGCGGGCAGGGCGTGGTCCAGAGGGTCGGAAAGGGGCATCAACAGCAGGTCGCAATGGCGCGACAGCAGGCTCAGTTGCTGCTCGGCGGCGTCGCTCAGGGCGCGTTCGTCGCAGATCACGATCACCAGGCTGCCGGGGCGCAGGACTTCGCGCCCGCGCAGCAGCGCGGTGCCCAGGGCGTCGCGCTGGGGCCGGGCTTCGCTGTGCAGCGACTGGTTGACCCGCACCAGGCGGTTGAGCAACTGCAACAGGCTCTGCTTGCTGCGCCGCGGCTTGATCTCGTAGTGCTCGTCGTCGCCGTAGACCAGCCCGCCGACCCGGTCGTTATGGCCCAGGGCGGCCCAGCCGATCAGGCTCGCGGCCTGGGCGGCGAGCACCGACTTGAACATCAGCCCCGAGCCGAAGAACAGCTGGCGGCTCTGTTCCACCATGATGAAGATCGGCCGCTCGCGCTCTTCGTGGAACAGCTTGGTGTGCGGTTCCTGGGTGCGCGCGGTAACCCGCCAGTCGATGGTGCGCACGTCGTCGCCGGCCTGGTAGACCCGCACCTGGTCGAAGTCCACGCCGCGCCCGCGCAGCTTGGAGTGGTGCAGGCCGATCAGCGGGCTGCGCTGGCTGGGGGTGGAGAACAGCTGCACCTCGCGCACGCGATGGCGCATCTCGATCAGCTCGCCGAGGGTGATGCGAATGCCGGGTTCGGCAACGGGCTGGGTCATGGGCTTCAGGCGACGGCAACGACGTCGAGGATGCGCTGTACCACACGGTCCTGGTCGATACCGGCCGCTTCAGCCTCGAAGGACAGGATGATGCGGTGGCGCAGTACGTCGAACAGCACGGCCTGGATGTCTTCGGGGCTGACGAAGTCGCGGCCGGCGAGCCAGGCGTGGGCCCGGGCGCAGCGGTCCAGGGCGATGGAGCCGCGGGGGCTGGCGCCGTAGGCGATCCACTCGGCCATCTCCGGGTCGAACTTGGCCGGGGTGCGGGTGGCCATCACCAGTTGCACCAGGTATTCCTCCACCGCATCGGCCATGTACAGGCCGAGGATTTCCTTGCGTGCGGCGAAGATCGCCTGCTGGCTGACCCGGCGCTCGGGCTTGGTCTCGCCGTTCAGGGCTTCGCCGCGGGCCTGCTGGAGGATCCGCCGCTCCACGGCGGCGTCCGGGAAGCCGATCTTGACGTGCATCAGGAAGCGGTCGAGCTGGGCTTCGGGCAGCGGGTAGGTGCCTTCCTGCTCGATGGGGTTCTGGGTCGCCATCACCAGGAACAGCGGCGATAGTTCATAGGTGCTGCGCCCGACGCTGACCTGGCGCTCGGCCATGGCTTCGAGCAGGGCCGACTGGACCTTGGCCGGAGCGCGGTTGATTTCGTCCGCAAGCACCAGGTTGTGGAAGATCGGGCCTTGCTGGAACACGAAGCTGCCGGTTTCCGGGCGATAAATCTCGGTGCCGGTGATGTCGGCGGGCAGCAGGTCGGGGGTGAACTGGATCCGATGGAATTGCGCTTCAATGCCTTCGGCCAACTCCTTGATGGCCTTGGTCTTGGCCAGCCCCGGAGCGCCCTCGACCAGCATGTGGCCGTCGGCGAGCAGGGCGATGAGCAAGCGCTCGATGAGTTTTTCCTGGCCGAGAATCTGCGTTGAAAGAAAGGTTCGCAGCGCCAAAAGCGCTTCACGATGTTCCATCGGTGACTGTTCCTGGAGAGGGTGCGCCCCGGGCGTTGAGGGAACGTCGGGGCTGGGGGCGATACTTTAATCCATAGCGGGGGTCGGCGACTAACGGGGAAAACCTGATTTGGCGAATTAGTCGAAAAAAATCCGTGTTTTATTCAGCACCACGCGCACCCCCGGTAGAGGCCGGCAAGGTTTGCGGTGGCGCCGAAGACGCCTTCGCTGGCAAGCCAGCTCCTACGCTCGGGCGCGGTGTTGGGGCTCTGGTAGGAGCCGGCTTGCCGGCGAAGAGGCCGGCAAGGTTTGCGGAGGGGCCGAAGACGCCTTCGCTGGCAAGCCAGCTCCTACGCTCGGGCGCGGTGCTGGGGTTCTGGTAGGAGCCGGCTTGCCGGCGAAGAGGCCGGCAAGGTTTGCGGCGGAGCCGAAGACGCCTTCGCTGGCAAGCCAGCTCCTACCGGGAAGGGCGGCGGGTCAGGACAACTGGCTGATGTAGGTGCCGGTGCCCTTGAGGATGTTCTGCAGGGTTTCCTCCACTTCGGCCAGGTCCGAGGCAGCGGTGCTGTGGCGGATCTCCAGGTGGTCGGCGCCGTTCAGGGCGTCGGCGTCGGCCGCGGCGATTTCGATCAGCAGGGTGGTGGGGCTCAGGGTCACCTTGACGCCATCGAGGGTCGAGGGCTCGCCGTCGAGGGTGATCTCCAGTTCGTCTTCGTCCGGGTAGCGGCTCATCAGGAACATCTCGCCCTGGGTGCTGTGGCAGCAGAGCATGGCCATGTTGTCTTCTTCGTCGTCGCAGGGGTTGGCGATCAGGTGGGCGGTGGTCATGTGCATGGGGGCATTCCTGAGAGAGTGGCCGGGCGGGCAGAAAGGAAACAATTCTGCCAGCCCGATGGAATTTCTGCTGGCTTGTCTGTCAGAGAACAGGTCGTGAACACAATCGCTGCGGCAGTCACTTTTGGTACGCAAGTACCGTGAATCCGGGGAAAAAAACCGGTTTTTCCACCGCGGCTGCTAGTGTTGCTCAAAGCGTGAGCGTTCTGCTGCGTGCCGTTGACCGAATATGTCGCAGCATCGCAAGCAGCTGTCACATCGCACTCGTTAAGCTGCGCAGCGGACAATTTGTTCTTAGTGCAATAGGTTGCGTCTGATTTGTGATGGTCACCTGTAAAGGCATTGCGCTCGGTTTCCCGGCTAGCGTCAGTCGTTTTTGCAGATGCCCATCCCCGGAAGGTGAATGTGACCTGTGCGTCTCGTCCAGCTTCACCCACCTGTCATCCTGCTACCTCTGCCCGAGACCAGGAGCAGGATGCAGCACCGCCCCGCGAGGGGTTTGCACGCGACGCTTCCATCAATAACAAGCCCAAGCGGAGTACCACAGATGGCGTTCTTCACCGCAGCCAGCAAAGCCGACTTCCAGCACCAACTGCAAGCGGCACTGGCGCAGCACATCAGTGAACAGGCACTGCCACAAGTGGCGCTGTTCGCTGAACAATTCTTCGGCATCATTTCCCTGGACGAACTCACCCAGCGTCGCATGTCCGACCTGGCGGGCTGCACCCTTTCTGCCTGGCGCCTGCTTGAGCGCTTCGACCACGGGCAACCGCAGGTCCGCGTCTACAACCCCGATTACGAACGCCATGGCTGGCAGTCGACCCACACCGCTGTGGAAGTCCTGCACCACGACCTGCCGTTTTTGGTGGACTCGGTACGCACCGAGCTCAACCGTCGCGGCTACAGCATCCACACCCTGCAGACCACCGTGCTCAGCGTACGTCGTGGCAGCAAGGGCGAGCTGCTGGAAATCCTGCCCAAGGGCACCCAGGGCGAAGGCATCCAGCAAGAGTCGCTGATGTACCTGGAGATCGACCGTTGCGCCAACGCCGCCGAACTCAGCGTGCTGGGCAAGGAACTGGAACAGGTACTGGGCGAAGTGCGGGTCGCCGTGGCCGACTTCGAGCCGATGAAGGCCAAGGTCCAGGAACTGATCCAGAGCATCGACAACAGCCAGTTCCCGATCGCCGCCGAAGAAAAGACCGAGATCAAGAGCTTCCTCGAATGGCTGGTGGGCAACCACTTCACCTTCCTCGGCTATGAAGAATTCGTGGTCGGCGCCGACCAGGACGGCGGGCATATCGAATATGACCCGAACTCCTTCCTCGGCCTGGCCAAGCTGCTGCGCGCCGGCCTGACCAGCGATGACCTGCGCATCGAAGACTACGCCGTCAACTACCTGCGCGAACCGACGCCGCTGTCCTTCGCCAAGGCTGCGCACCCGAGCCGCGTGCACCGTCCGGCCTACCCGGATTTCGTCTCGATCCGCCAGATCGATGCCGACGGCAAGGTCATCAAGGAATGCCGCTTCATGGGCCTGTACACCTCTTCGGTGTACGGCGAAAGCGTGCGGGTGATCCCTTACATCCGCCGCAAGGTCGAAGCCATCGAGCAGCGCTCGGGCTTCCAGGCCAAGGCGCACCTGGGCAAGGAACTGGCCCAGGTCCTGGAAGTGCTGCCCCGCGATGATCTGTTCCAGACCCCGGTGGACGAGCTGTTCAGCACCGTGATGTCCATCGTGCAGATCCAGGAACGCAACAAGATCCGCGTGTTCCTGCGCAAAGACCCCTACGGTCGTTTCTGCTACTGCCTGGCCTACGTGCCGCGCGACATCTATTCCACCGAAGTGCGGCAGAAGATCCAGCAAGTGCTGATGGATCGCCTGCAAGCCACCGACTGCGAGTTCTGGACCTTCTTCTCCGAGTCGGTGCTGGCCCGTGTGCAGTTGATCCTGCGGGTGGACCCGAAACAGCGCATCGACATCGACCCGCTGCTGCTGGAAAAAGAAGTGGTGCAGGCCTGCCGCAGCTGGCAGGACGACTACGCCAGCCTGGTGGTGGAAAGCTTCGGCGAAGCCCACGGCACCAATGTGCTGGCGGACTTCCCCAAAGGCTTCCCGGCCGGCTACCGCGAGCGTTTCGCTGCCCATTCGGCGGTGGTGGACATGCAGCACCTGCTGAGCCTCACCGAAGCCAACCCGCTGGTAATGAGCTTCTACCAGCCCCTGGGCCAGGTCTCCGGCCAGCGTGAGCTGCACTGCAAGCTGTACCACGCCGACACCCCGCTGGCGCTGTCCGACGTGCTGCCGATCCTGGAAAACCTCGGCCTGCGCGTGCTGGGCGAATTCCCGTACCGCCTGCGTCACAACAATGGCCGTGAGTTCTGGATCCACGACTTCGCCTTCACCGCCGCCGAAGGCCTGGACCTGGACATCCAGCAGCTCAACGACACGCTGCAGGACGCCTTCGTCCACATCGTCCGTGGCGATGCCGAGAACGATGCCTTCAACCGCCTGGTGCTGACCGCCGGCCTGCCATGGCGCGACGTGGCGCTGCTGCGTGCCTACGCCCGCTACCTGAAGCAGATCCGCCTGGGCTTCGACCTGGGCTACATCGCCAGCACCCTGAACAACCACACCGACATCGCCCGCGAGTTGACCCGGTTGTTCAAGACCCGCTTCTACCTGGCGCGCAAGCTCACCAGCGACGACCTGGAAGACAAGCAGCAGCGTCTGGAGCAGGCGATCCTCACCGCCCTGGACGACGTCCAGGTGCTCAACGAAGACCGCATCCTGCGGCGCTACCTGGACCTGATCAAGGCCACCCTGCGCACCAACTTCTACCAGACCGACGCCAACGGCCAGAACAAGTCCTACTTCAGCTTCAAGTTCAACCCGCACCTGATCCCCGAGCTGCCCAAGCCGGTGCCCAAGTTCGAAATCTTCGTCTACTCGCCGCGTGTCGAAGGCGTGCACCTGCGCTTCGGCAACGTTGCCCGTGGCGGCCTGCGCTGGTCCGACCGTGAAGAAGACTTCCGCACCGAAGTCCTGGGCCTGGTCAAAGCCCAGCAAGTGAAGAACTCGGTGATCGTGCCAGTCGGTGCGAAGGGCGGCTTCCTGCCGCGTCGCCTGCCACTGGGCGGCAGCCGGGACGAGATCGCGGCCGAGGGCATCGCCTGCTACCGCATCTTCATCTCCGGCCTGCTGGACATCACCGACAACCTGAAGGACGGCGCCCTGGTGCCGCCGGCCAACGTCGTGCGCCATGACGACGATGACCCCTACCTGGTGGTCGCGGCGGACAAGGGCACTGCGACCTTCTCCGACATCGCCAACGGCATTGCCATCGACTACGGCTTCTGGCTGGGTGATGCATTCGCCTCCGGTGGTTCGGCCGGTTACGACCATAAGAAGATGGGCATCACCGCCAAGGGCGCGTGGGTTGGCGTACAGCGCCACTTCCGCGAGCGCGGCATCAATGTCCAGGAAGACAGCATCACCGTGGTCGGTGTCGGCGACATGGCCGGCGACGTGTTCGGCAACGGCTTGCTGATGTCCGACAAGCTGCAACTGGTGGCGGCGTTCAACCACCTGCACATCTTCATCGACCCGAACCCGGATCCGGCCACCAGCTTCGTCGAGCGCCAGCGCATGTTCGCGCTGCCGCGTTCGGCCTGGAGCGACTACGACACCAGCATCATGTCCGAAGGCGGCGGTATCTTCTCGCGTAGCGCCAAGAGCATCGCCATCTCGCCGCAGATGAAAGAGCGCTTCGACATCCAGGCCGACAAGCTGACCCCGACCGAGCTGCTCAACGCCTTGCTCAAGGCGCCGGTGGACCTGTTGTGGAACGGCGGTATCGGCACCTACGTCAAGGCCAGCACCGAGAGCCACGCCGACGTCGGCGACAAGGCCAACGACGCTCTGCGGGTCAACGGCAACGAGCTGCGCTGCAAAGTGGTGGGCGAGGGCGGCAACCTGGGCATGACCCAGCTGGGTCGTGTGGAGTTCGGCCTCAATGGCGGCGGTTCCAACACCGACTTCATCGACAACGCCGGTGGCGTGGACTGCTCCGACCACGAAGTGAACATCAAGATCCTGCTCAACGAAGTGGTGCAGGCCGGTGACATGACCGACAAGCAGCGCAACCAGCTGCTGGCGAGCATGACCGACGAAGTCGGTGGCCTGGTGTTGGGCAACAACTACAAGCAGACCCAGGCCCTGTCCTTGGCTGCGCGCCGTGCCTACGAGCGTGCCGCCGAGTACAAGCGCCTGATGAGCGACCTGGAAGGCCGTGGCAAGCTGGACCGCGCCATCGAGTACCTGCCGACCGAGGAGCAGCTCACCGAGCGCGCCGCCACCGGCAAGGGCCTGACCCGTCCGGAACTGTCGGTGCTGATTTCCTACAGCAAGATCGACCTCAAGGAAGCCCTGCTCAAGTCCCTGGTACCGGATGACGACTACCTGACCCGCGACATGGAGACCGCGTTCCCGCCAAGCCTGGTGGCCAAGTTCTCCGAGGCCATGCGTCGCCATCGTCTCAAGCGCGAGATCGTCAGCACCCAGATCGCCAACGACCTGGTCAACCACATGGGCATCACCTTCGTGCAGCGCCTGAAGGAGTCCACCGGCATGAGCCCGGCGAACGTCGCCGGTGCCTATGTGATCGTGCGGGACATCTTCCACCTCCCGCACTGGTTCCGTCAGATCGAAGCCCTGGACCACCAGGTTTCGGCTGAAGTGCAACTGGCGTTGATGGACGAGCTGATGCGCCTGGGCCGTCGTGCCACCCGCTGGTTCCTGCGCAGCCGGCGCAACGAGCAGGATGCGGCGCGTGACGTTGCGCACTTTGGTCCGCACCTGGCGGCGCTGGGCCTTAAGCTCGACGAGCTGCTCGAAGGCCCGACCCGCGAGGGCTGGCAAGCCCGTTACACCGCCTATGTCGAAGCCGGTGTGCCGGAGTTGCTGGCGCGCATGGTTGCAGGCACTACCCACCTGTACACCCTGCTGCCGATCATCGAGGCCGCTGATGTGACCGGCCACGATGCGGCGGAAGTGGCCAAGGCCTACTTCGCCGTGGGCAGTGCCCTCGACCTGCCGTGGTACCTGCAGCAGATCAGCGATCTGCCGGTGGCCAACAACTGGCAGGCGGCGGCGCGCGAAGCCTTCCGCGATGACGTGGACTGGCAGCAGCGGGCGATCACCATCAAGGTCCTGCAGATGGCCGATGCGCCGGATGACATGGAGGCCCGCGTGGCTCTGTGGCTGGAGCAGAACGCGAGCATGGCCGATCGCTGGCGCGCCATGATGGTGGAAATCCGTGCCGCCAGCGGCACCGACTACGCCATGTATGCGGTGGCCAACCGCGAGTTGCTGGACCTGGCCATGAGCGGTCAGTCGGTGCTGTAACGGCCTGACCCCGCCCAGAACCAAAAAAGCCCCGTATCTTGCGATACGGGGCTTTTTTATTGCCTGCCGGTTTGTGTCGGCTGGCGGGTGGCTCGGCTCAGTGGGCCGCCGAGGCGTCCTGCTCGACCACCATGTCCAGCACATAGACGCTGGACGGGGCATCGGCGGGTGCATTCTTCCACTCGTACTGCTTGACCCGCAGCACATTGCGCACGCCGTCCTGGTGCTCGTAGCCCTCGATGGACTGGTACAGCGGGTGCCAGGTGTCCTGGGTCGGCAGTTGCAGGCCGGCGTCGTCGTAGCGGCGCTCACGCACTTGCAGGCACTGGAAGTCGGGGATCAGCGGGTGGCTGCACTTGACGGTCTTGGCCGCCACTTCCAGGAAGCGGGTCTGGCCCTGGCTGCCGTAGCGGGTTTGCGGGGTGGGCTGGCCTTCGAACGTGAGCAGGGTGCCGTCCTGGGTGGCCAGTTGCAGGGTCGGGGTCGACTGGTCGCCGCCGAAGGTGGTGCGCAGGTCGCCCTTGAGCAGGTTGGCGATTTGTGCGTCCAGGGCCATCAGTTTCGGCTCGCAGGCCATCAGGGTGGCGGCCAGTGGCTGTACCTTGAGCACGCCATTTTCATGCTGGAAGCCGCCGAACTGGCGGTTGCAGCCGCCGCTGATGCTCAGGTTCTGCCCGGCGAAGGTCAGGCGCAGCTGGCGCTCGATGCCCTTGTCCAGGGCGGCGACGGGCTTGCCCGCCGCATCGCGGGCCGCAACCAGCTGCCAGTAGTAGGCGGACAGCGCAGGCTGGGCGCTGACGGAGGCAGTGCTGGCGGGCATGGAAGAAGATCCTTCAGGGGTGGTGGAAGCCGGGGTGCAGGCCTGGAGCAGGGCGGCACAGACGGATACGAGGAGGATGTTTTGCTTCATGGTTCGCTCTTTCAGCCTTGATGGAGTATGGCCTGCCGCATGGGGGGCAGGCCCAGGCCGGTAACCTGTGGCAGTGAGGTCGTCGGGCCAGTGCTGCGTGGGCCGCAAGCCGCCGCAGGGCGACCTCCGCCGTTACCGATTGCGATGTGACAGCACTGTGCCAGTTCGGTTTCATCGCCGGGGGTGCCCGGGAGTGTTACCAAATCTTGCACACTGCCGGTGAGCGCCGTTGCCTGCTTCCGGCCGGGCGCTGCGGGCCAGGTGTGGACGCCCGCCTTACCAGAACCAGTAAGGCAGGAATTTGGGAGTGGGTTCTTTGGCCAGTTCCAGATGATAGGTGATGGCGTTGAAGAAGAACCCATCCAGCAAGAGAAAGGCCGCCACGCCGAATGCCAGGACGATGACCTCGTAATGCCGGTGCCCGGTGTACTGCCGGCCGATCCAGTAGCGCACGCCGCTGAGCAGGGCAAAGCTTGAAAACACCCCGGCGAAGTCGGGCTGCAGGGGGCGGGCGGCAAAGCTGTTGTAGCCCAGCACCAGCAGCGCCAGGAACGCGCCGATGGCCGGCAGGTTCAGGCACAGGCGCAGCAGGCGTCTGCGGGTGGCGCTGAACAGGCCGTTGGGGTCGATGAAGATGTAGGCCGCCAGCAGGGAAATGGCCGGGGTGATGGACAGCACGTAACGCGCCTTCTTCGAGTTGGGGATGGTGAAGAACACAATCAGCACCACGAACCAGGCGCCCAGGTGCAGCAGCAGGCGCGGCGCCGACAGCGATGGGGCGCCGAGCCACTGGCGGCCGCTCCTGGCCATCACGCAGAGGGCGTAGAACGCCGTGAAGCTGTAGGTGATCAGCCCGGCGCTGAAGTAGAAGTAGTAGCGCGGCGAGTGATCGCTGGCGATCCGGCCCAGGCCCTGCATCTCCAGCACTTGCTGCATGAAGGCATCGCCGCCCTGCACGTGGGCGGCCCAGGCCAGTAGCGCGACCCCGGCGGCGAACAGCAGGCCGCTCACCAGCGAGAACCCGACCAGGGTTCGCCACTGCCGGCTCAGCAGGTAATAGCTGCCGACCACCAGTGCCGGGCCGATCATGCCGATCGGCCCGCGCAGGGCAAAGCCCAGGATCAGGCCGAGGAACACCAGCGCCAGGCGTCCGCGCTGCTGCTTGAGGTCGGCGGAGTAGGCCAGGTAGAAGCAGCCCGCGGTGATCAGGGCGGGGTAGATGTCCAGGGCCAGGGAGTTGACGCTATCCACGAAGGCCCAGGTGAACAGCGCAAAGAGCACGCCGCACAGGCCCCATTTGCGCTCATGCAGGGCCCCCAGCTTGTAGATGAACACCAGCATCAGCGACGCAGCGATGCAGAAGGGCAGGCCCATCGACAGCACGGACAGCTGGCCGAAGGGCAGCGACGCCAGATAGACCAGCACCGTGTTGGCAATGGTGTAGTCGGGGTAGGGCTGCAGATCGTCGGCAATGGGGAACAGCGTCATGCCGTGCTGCAGCATGTAGTCGGCAAAGTCGACGAAGCGCGTGGTGTAGTTGAGGACTGCCGGTTTGTACTGCAGCGCCATGAACAGCGCGAGGGCAATCAGGAAAATGCTTTGGCAGGGGCGCTGCAGGATCAGCTTTTTATAGTCTTCCATGCGTCCAACACGCAAAAAAACACCAATGATAGGGTGGCCGGCAGGCGAACGCCATCCACGCGCCGTGTTCGGGGCCGTTGCCGGCACCGGGGTTCAAGGCTCGGCAATCTAGCGCGCCCGGGGTTAACGCCCGGTATACGGGCAGGGCTGATCAAGGGGGCGCGGCGCAGTGCGCGATTGGCCACGGGGCGACCGTCGCCCGCTGCCTTCGCCGCTGTCCAGGCGGGCCCTGGGACGGGCCCGGTGGCGGGTAGCGGCCCGGCAATCGGCCGCCCGCGGCGCCGTTCAGGGCCGTTGCGGCTTGACCGAGGTGCCGAAGGTGTTGCCCATGCGCACGCCGGTGGCCGCCGGCGTCGAGAGCCCGACCTGATTCGGTGGGCGCTTGTTCACCGGGTCCTCCAGGGCCTGCTGGTTGGCCTGGGCCGCCTTCACTGCGTCCGGGTTGTTGCCCATCTGTTTGCTCAGGCAGTTGTAGTCGGGGGCCTTGTAGCCGCCGACGCTGACTTCCACGCAGCCCTCGCTGGCTTCTTCGGCATGCAGCGTCCAGGGCAGGGCGCTGAGCAGCCACAGGGCTGCGCTGTATCGGCTTAATCGTTTCATCCTGGCCTCCTGGCTGGCCCGGGGAATCGGGCTTCGATGCCGGCCGAGTGTAGTGCAAAGCCCGGCCTGAAAAAGTGATGGTTTTTTTGCCGTGGCCGTAACACCAGATTCATAAACTGGCCTCAGGATGACGCTTTTCAGGGATTGGACCGCAGTGCAGCGACGCAGAGCGCAGGTCGGGCGATGGACTTCATTGCACGGGGGCTTGGCGACCTGTGTGGTGGCGCTCGGGCTGCTGCTGTGGATGCCGGCGGGCTGGGCCCAGGGCCCTCCCGGCGGGCCGCCGCGGGTGGATTCACAGGCCCTGCTGGCACTGGATATACCGGCGCAGAACCTGGCGGATGCCCTGGAGCTGTTCAGCCGCGCCACCGGGATGGCGGTGCTGGTGGACCGGGAGCTGACCCGGGGCCGGCGCTCGGTGGGGATCAACGGTCACTACAGCGCCCGGGAAGGCCTGAGCCGGTTGTTGGCCGGCAGTGGCCTGATGGCCCGCTACGCCCGCAGCGATGCTTTCACCCTGCAGGTGCCGCAGGCCACACAGCCGGCCGTGCAGCCCGGCGCGGCGGGCAGTCGTGCGGCGCGGCTCAACAGCAGCTACGCCAGCGCCCTGCAACGGGCGGTGGAACGCAGCCTGTGCGGCTCGGCGCTGACTCGGCCGGGGAGCTTTCGCGCCTTGCTGCAACTGTGGATCGGCGGCGACGGAGCGGTGCAACACAGCCGCCTGGTGAGTTCCACCGGCGACCTGCAACGGGATGAGGCGCTGGTGCAGCGCCTGGCCCAGACCCGGGTCGAGCGCCAGGCACCGAGCTCGTTGCGCCAGCCGCTGACCTTACTCTTGATACCGGACACGACAGGGAAACGCATGGACTGCAAGGAATGGGAAGGAGCTTCCGGGGTATGAAAAATACCGGACACAGTGCGATGGTCAGGCTGTTCCTGACGTCCTACGAGGATTTTCGGGTGCGCTTGCGCAGGCGCCTGGGGTCCGAGGACCTGGCCAACGACGTCCTGCACGAAACCTACCTGCGGGTCGACCGCATGGAAGAGCCGCCGAACCTGGCGCAACCCAATGCCTACCTGTACCGCATGGCGCTGAACATTGCCGCCGACCGGCGCCAGTCCGATGCCCGCCTGCTCACCGGCGATGAGGTCGAGGAGCTGTTGCAGATCGCCGACGAAGCCCAGGACCCCTCGCGGGTGGTGGGTGGCCAGAAGGAAATCCAGACCCTGCTCAAGGCCCTCTACGAACTCCCGGCGCGGCGCCGCAAGATCTTCATTGCCGCGCGCCTGGAAGAGGCGCCGCACCTGGAAATTTCCCAGCGCTTCGGCATTTCCACACGGATGGTGGAGAAGGAACTCAAGGCGGCCCTCGGCCATTGCGCCCTGCGCCTGGAAAGAAAAGTCATTCAGCGGTTCGGTCCCGGGGCCGGAAAACCGTCCTAGACAAAGAGCCCTGATCAATCCGTGAGTACCTGCGCGCTTGAACATTTTTAGCATCTCCACACCCCAGGCCTCGGCGGACCAGCAGTTGCTGAGCGAAGCCCGGGACTGGCTGGTCCTTCTGACGTCGGGGCGGGCCACCGCCGCCGATGCCTGGGCGCTGCGCCAATGGTGCGGGCAAAGCCCGCAGCACGCGGCCGCCTTCGAGCAGACCAAGGCCCTGTGGCATTGCCTGCAACCGGCCGCGGCGCTGCTGGAACAGCAAGCGCGGCCGCGGCACTTTGGCCGTCGGGCCTTTCTTGGCGGCGCGCTGGCGGCCTCGGCGGCGCTGTTCATGGTGCGGCTCACGGTGCCGGGCGGCTTTGCCGGATTGACCGCCGACTTTGCCACCGAAGTCGGCGAACAGCGCCGGGTGGATCTGGCCGAGGGCGTGAGCCTGGAGCTCAACACCCAGACCCGCATCAGCCGGCGTGACCTGGGCGCGGGCGAGCAGGGCATCGAACTGCTGGAAGGCGAAGTGGAAGTCTTCAGCCAGCGCCTGCAGCCGCTCAAGGTCCAGGCCGGCGAGGGCTGGCTCAGCGCGCGCCAGGCGCGCTTCAACCTGCGCAACACCGACCACCAGGTGTGCGTCACCTGCATCGAAGGCAGCCTGCAAGTGGACGTGGCCGGGCGCAGCATTGGCCTGGACAGCGGCCGCCAGCTGACCTACGACCCGCGCAGCATCGGCGAACCCCAGGTGGTGGACATCCACAGCGTGATCGCCTGGCGCGAGCAGGTCCTGGTGTTCGACAACGCCAGCCTCAACACGGTGATCAGCGAGATCAACCGCTACCGCCCGGGAATGCTGGTGCTGCTCAATGCCGAACTGGGCAAGCGCAAGGTCCAGGCGCGTTTCAACCTCAACCAGCTGGCTGGCGTGGCCTTGCTGATCCGCGACGCCTACGGCGCCAAGTGCACCGAACTGCCTGGCGGCGTGGTGCTCCTGAGCTGATCCGCGAAACACCAACAGCCCCCTGTAGGAGCTGGCTTGCCAGCGAAGGGGCCGGCGCTATTTGCCGAATTCTCAGGGCCTGGCCGCTACGCGGTTCGCCGGCAAGCCGGCTCCTACGGGAGAGGGTTATTGCAACGGCCCCAGCACTTGCCGGTAGCGCTCTTCGCCCTGGGGCGTCTGGCGCACCAGGCGGATCTCCAGGCCCAGGGGGCTGTCCTGGCGGTTGCCGCTGAGCTGGCGCCAGCCTTTGTCGGCATCCCAGACCCGTACTTGCAGGTCGCTGACCCGGTTCAGCACCGCCACGCCGTCGCGCGGCGCGGGCAAAGGGTAGCGGTCGCGGGGCTCGGCCACGGCGCGGTACAGGGTGTCGCCCTTGAGCCACCAGCGCACCCGTTGCAAGCCTTCCCCCGGGGTGGCGGCGCTGCGTATCACCTCCAGGCGAAAGCCCTTGCTGTCGGAGCTGCGCACGCTCAGTGGGGCCGGGCTGTCGGGCTCGGCTTCTTCGCTGTCGCCCAGGGCCGGCTCGCGCAGCTGGGTGCCGGCACGCAGGGCCACGTCACGTTCCAGCTGGTTGAGGGTGCGCAGCAGTTCTTCGGTCTGTTCGGTGCTGGCCTTGAGATGGCTGTCGGCCCGGGTGACGCTGTCCAGGCCGCGCCAGGCAATCAGGCTGACCACCGCCATCAGCATGATCGCCACCATCACTTCGATCAGGGTGAACCCCTGCTGCCGACGCTTCATGGCTGGGTCACCACCCGCAGTTGGCCGGCGGCGCTGCGTTCCAGGCTCAGGCTGTGCTGGCCGTCGGACAACACCAGGCGCAGCGGCGGGTTGATCCATTCGGCGTTCAATACCAGGCGCTGCCTGGGTTCGATGCGCACTTGCAGCGCCGGGGTTTCCCAGGCCCGGGGGCGCAGTTGGGGGTCGCCACGCAAGTCATCGATGCCGCCTCCGGATTCGCTGTGGCGGCTGAAGGCAAAGCCCTTGGCCGTGGCTCGCCAGGTGATCGGCCGACCATCGGCGCGGGCTTCGGCCTGGGCCACTTGCAGCAGTTGCGCCAGGCGCTCGGCGTCCTTGCGCAGCAGTTGCAGCGGGTCGGGCTTGATGCTCAGGCCCACGGCCGCGCTGGCAATGCCGATGATCACCAGCACCACCATCAGCTCGATCAGGGTGAAGCCTTGTTGCTTGCCTGCCTGCATCGGATTGCACTCCTTGGCCCTCGGACCAGCCTGCCAGACGCAGATGATCGTCCGGTGAAATAAAACCGTGAGAATTGAGCGGTAGGCTGGGGGCACGGACAAACAGGAGGTCCCCCCGATGCTACGTGCCATGTCATTCGCCCCGCGCCTTGATGCCCCTCGACTGCTGCAGTACGCGGCCTTGCTGGCGGCCCTGGGTGGGGTCGCCACCTGGTCGTCGCTGCTGCTGACCCCGGCCGAATCCCAGACCCCGGCGGTGGCGCCCCAGGTGCTGGCCGCGCGTTCCGACAACCCGGCCCTGCAGTGGTTTGCCAACCAGCCGGCCCAGGTGCAGATCAAGGTGTCCGGGGTCATGGCCGGGGCCCGTGGCGCAGTGGCGATCCTGCATCTGAACGATGGCCCGCCGCGCAGCTTCCTGGCCGGGGAAACCCTGACCCAGGGTGTGCGCCTGGCTGCGATCGAGGCCGACGGCGTGCTGATCGAGCGCGGCGCCGAGCAGTCGCGGATCAAGGTCAGCAAGCTGCCGGACTCGCCGGAGCTGCCGCGGTTGACCCGCTAGGCCTCACTGGCGTTGTACCTGCGGCCGGCTGACCAGGGTTTCCAGGCGCGCAAGTGGCGGCGCCTCGCGGCTGCGGTCGCTGACTTGCACCTGCACCCGCACCAGCCCCGGCGCACTGCCCGGGGCGATGCGGGTTTCGCAGCGCAGCTTGAGCCGTCCCTGGTCGCAGTCGAGGTTCTTCACGCCGCTGTTCAGGCGGCCTTCCAGGCGCACTTCGGCGACCCGGCTCTGGGCCGCCAGCAAGGCCAGGGATTTGTCCCGCAGCAGGCCATTGCTCTGGGTCATCAGGCCCGCCACGCGTACCGCCGCAGCCATCGCCACGGCAATGATGGCCAGGGCCACCAGCACTTCGATCAGGGTGAAACCAGCTTGTTTGCGCAGGGCTTGCATGGGCCGCTCGAGACCGGGAAACAGCCTCGCAGACTAGCCTGCGGGCTTGACCGAATGGCGACCGAAACTCCCGAGGTTTTTCAATACCACTGACATATCTTCTTGCAACACTGCGCGACGAATCGAACTTACGCCAAGGAATGTCGAGATGGATATCGCGCCTGTAACATCCCCGCCCCGAGGCCTGCGCGGCCAGCGTGGCTTCACCCTGATCGAGATCATGGTCGTGGTGGTGATCCTCGGGATCCTGGCAGCCATGGTGGTGCCCAAGGTCCTGGATCGCCCGGACCAGGCACGGGCCACGGCGGCCAGGCAGGACATCGCCGGGCTCATGCAGGCCCTCAAGCTCTATCGCCTGGACCACGGCAGCTACCCGAACATGAACCAGGGCCTGAAGGTGCTGGTGGAGCGCCCGGCCAATGCCAAGGACAGCAACTGGCGCTCCTACCTGGAACGTCTGCCCAATGACCCCTGGGGCCGCCCGTATCACTACCTCAACCCCGGTGCCAACGGCGAAGTGGATGTGTTTTCCCTCGGCGCCGATGGCCAGCCCGACGGCGACGGCGTGAATGCCGATATCGGCTCCTGGCAACTATAGGGCCGGTCGTGAAAGCCCATTCGCCCAGTGCGGCGAAGCAGCGTGGCATGGCCATCATCAGCGCCTTGCTGATCGCCGCGGTGGTGGCGGTGATCGCCGGGGGCATGCTTACCCGGCAAACCTCTTTCACCCGTGCGGTGGAAGCCGAACAGGCGCGGATCGTCGCTGCCGGGGTGCTTCAGGGCGGCCTGGAATACAGCCGGCAACTGCTCTGGGACACGCGCCAGCGTGATGTGTTGACACGCCTCGACCAGGCCTGGGCGCGGCCCATCGGCGACCAGGCCCTGGGTGGATTCAACGCCGGGTTCCAGGGCCACCTGCAAGACCTGCAGGGCAAGTTCAACCTGCGCAACCTGGTGTTCAACCAGCAGGTGGATGCGGGGCAACTGCAGAGCTTCCAGCAGTTGTGCCAACTGATCGGCATCGACGGCGCCCTGGGCCGGCGCATCAGCCAGCGGGTGATCGCTTCCTACCCCCAGCGCCTGCAGGCGCCAGCCGCCACCAGCAGCCATGGCAGTTTCAACAGCGGTCGCCAGACCTCGGCAGGCGCTGCGGCGCAGACCCTGGCGCCCAGGCAGCCGATGCTGCGCAGCCTGGACGACTTGCTGGGCCTTGAGGGCGTGACCCCGGAACTGCTGGCGCGCCTGGAGCCGTACGTGAGCATCCTGCCGGGCAATACCTGGATCAACGGCAACACCGCCAGCGCCGAGGTGCTGGTGGCGGCGGTGCCGGGCCTGGATCTGTCCCGGGCCCGGGCCCTGGTGGCCGAGCGTGACGCCGGGCACTGGTTCATCAACCGTGGCGACTTCGTCAATCGCCTGCGCCTGCCGCAGTTGCAGGTGGACCAGATCAAGGTCGGCATCACCAGCGAGTGGTTCCTGCTTCAGGGCCAGGCCCGCCGTGATCGGCGCCGGGTCAGCCTGCAAGCGCTGCTGCACCGTCCCGAGGACCGCATGCCCCAGGTGATCTGGTCGCGGGTGGGCGCATGAGCCGCCTGCGCATCGGCCTGCCGCCCCTGGACTTGTTGCTCGGCACCGAGCAGCCGCAGCAGTGCCGGGTGGATTTTGCAAGGTTCGATCGCGGCGGGCGGGTCACGGATACCGGTTGCTGTGCCCTGGGCCAACTGGGGTTGCCGGGCAAGGGGGACAAGCCGCCCGCAGTGGAGTGTTTCCTGCATCCACTGGACAGCCTGCTGACCCAGATCCCATTGCCGCAATTGCCCGCTGCGCGGATCAAGGCCGCGGTGGCTTGCGCTGCCCAGGCGCTGATCCTCGGCCCCAGTGAACAGATGCATGTGGCCCACGGCCCCCGGGATGCAGAGGGCCAGGTGGCGCTGAGCTGGCTGCCCCGGGAACGCCTGCAGGCCCTGGGGCGGCTGCTGGAGCAGGCCGGGTTGAAGCTCGCCGGCCTGTACCCGGCGCCCTACGCCTTGCCGGTGCCGCCCCCTGGGCAGATCAACCTGTGCCTGCTGGACGAGCAGTTGCTGGTGCGCCAGAGCGCCACTCAGGGCAGCGTGCAGCCCCTGGTGGCCGAGACCCTGGAGCAGTTGCGCGCCAGCGCCAGCGAGCTGTGCTGGATCGGTGAAGTGCCAGCGCTGCCGGGGCAACCATTGCCAGCGCCAGAACCCCTGCCAGCGCAATTGTGCTGGAGCGGCACGCCGCCTTCCTGGGGCCTGCACAGCGGCGCGCTGGCCGGCACCCGCGCCCCCCAGGGCTGGGGCCGGGCCCTGGGCTGCTGCGCCCTGGCGGTGGCGGTCTGGGTGCTGGGCCTGAACCTGTACGCCGCCCGCGAGGCAGAGCAGGGGCAGCGGCTCAAGGCGCAGATGAGCCAGCGGGTGAAGCAGGTATTCCCCGAATTGCCGGTGGTGCTCAATCCGTTGCAACAGGCTCGCCAGCAACTGGCGGCGCGCCAGAGCGGCGCTGCGGCGGACCCGAGCCAGGGCTTCGCCCACCTGCTGGCCCAGGCGGGGCTGGCCATGCCGTTCATGGTGGGCAGCGTGCAAAGCCTGGAGTTTTCCGGGCAGCGCTTGCAGCTCCAATTGTTGCCAGACACCCCGAAAACCGCCGACAGCGCCTGGCAGGGGGCCCTGATCCAGGCCGGCTACAGCGTCCAGGCCCAGGGCAATGGCTGGAGCCTGGCCCCGGGGCAGGCTCCAGCCGAAGAGAGCACAGCCGAGGCAACGGGAGAAGACAATGAATAAGGCCATGCTGGCGCCGTATCGGGCGCGCTGGTCGCGCCTGCGGGCCCAGGCCCTGGGCCACTGGAACGGCCTGGCCCTGCGGGAAAAGCGCTTGCTGGGGGCCACTGCCCTGGGGTTGCTGGGGCTGTTGCTGTGGTTGCTGCTGATCCAGCCGCCGCTGAAGAAGATCGACTACTGGCAAGCCGAGACACCCAAGCTGCGCTCCCAGGCCGAGGCCCTGGAAGTGCTGCTGCACGAGGTCGCGGCAGGCCCTCGCAATGCCCCGGGCGAAAGCCTGGAACAGGCCCTGCGCCAGGCCCTGGATGCGGCCGGGCTCCAGGGCCGCTACCAGTTGCAACACGCGGATCAAGCCGGCCCCGAGAGCTGGCGGTTGACCTTTGAGCAGGCCCCGGCGGATGCCGTGGTCGGCTGGCTGCTGGGGGCTCCCCGGCAGTTTTCACTGCAGGTGGTGGAGGCTCGTCTGCAACGCGCAGACGCGGCCGCCGCCCAAGACTCGGCAGGCACACTGTCCGGGACCGTTCGCATGGATCAGGCGCAGGGCGCTAAGGAAGCTTCATGAAGTGGTCAGGTTCCAACTACGTGCGCCAGTGTCGCAAGGCCGCACCTTTTCTGCTGCTGGCGCTGGGGGCTTGCAGCAACACCACCTCCACCACGCCGCCGCCCTTGCTGGTGGACAGCGAGCTGGGCCAGCCCCTGGCCGACACCCGGCGCAGCGGCGATCTGCTGGCGGACCGCGAGCGCTTGCAGGCGCAACAGGCGCAACGGCCGAAAGTCCTGCACCCGGTGACCAGCAGCAGCCGCGCCCAGGGCACGTCGCGCAGCACCAGCGTGCCGCGCAATCCTCTGGGGGATCAGCCGGTGCAGTTGAACTTCGTCGACGCCGATATCCAGGCGGTGGTGCGCGCGCTGTCCCGTTCCACCGGCCAGCAGTTCCTGGTGGACCCACGGGTCAAGGGCAACCTGACCCTGGTCAGCGAAGGCCAGGTGCCGGCGCACCAGGCCTACGACATGCTGCTGGCGGCCCTGCGCATGCAGGGTTTCTCCGTGGTGGACGTGGGCGGGGTGGCCCAGGTGGTGCCCGAAGCCGACGCCAAGCTGCTGGGCGGGCCGATCTACAGCGCCGACAAGCCGGCGGGCAACGGCATGCTGACCCGCACCTTCCGCCTGCAATATGAAAATGCGGTGAACCTGATTCCGGTGCTGCGGCCCATCGTCTCGCCGAACAACCCGATCAATGCCTACCCGGGCAACAACACCATCGTGGTCACCGACTACGCGGAGAACCTGCAGCGGGTGGCGCAGATCATCAACGGCATCGACACCCCGAGCGCCATCGACACCGATGTGGTGGCGGTGCAGAACGGCATCGCCGTGGACATCGCCACCATGGTCGCCGAACTGCTGGAAACCCAGGGCGCCGACCAGACCCAGAAGATCAGCGTGATCGGCGACCCGCGCTCCAACTCCATCATCATCCGCGCCGGCAGCCCGGAGCGCACCGAACTGGCGCGCAACCTGATCTACAAACTGGACAACGCCCAGAGCAACCCCAGCAACCTGCACGTGGTGTACCTGCGCAACGCCCAGGCCGGCAAGCTGGCCCAGGCCCTACGCGGGCTGCTCACCGGGGAAAGCGACAGCGCCGGCAGCGACGGCGCCCGGGCCATGCTCAGCGGCATGGGCGGCAACAGCCAGGGCGCCCAGGGAGCGAGCCAGAACAGCAGCGGCACGCCCACCGCCAGTGGCAACCTCAACAACAGCAGCAGCGGCAGTGGTGCCTACGGCCAGGGCAGCAGCGCCGGCCAGGGCGGCACGGGCCAGCAGAATGACCAGAACACCGCCTTCAGTGCCGGTGGCGTGACCATCCAGGCCGATGCCACCACCAACACCTTGCTGATCTCGGCGCCGGACCCGCTGTACCGCAACCTGCGGGAGGTCATCGACCAGCTCGACCAGCGTCGCGCCCAGGTGGTGATCGAGAGCCTGATCGTCGAAGTCAGCGAAGACGATGCCAGCGAGTTCGGCGTGCAGTGGCAGGCCGGCAATCTCGCCGGGCGCGGCGGCTTTGGCGGGGTCAACCTCGGCGGCAGCGGGCTGGTGGGCACGCCGGCGAGCAAGACCAGCATCGACGTGTTGCCCAAGGGCCTGAACGTCGGCGTGGTCAACGGCACGGTGGACATCCCGGGGATCGGCAAGGTGCTGGACCTCAAGGTCCTGGCCCGGGCATTGAAGAGCAAGGGCGGCACCAACGTGTTGTCGACGCCCAACCTGTTGACCCTGGACAACGAGGCGGCGAGCATCTTCGTCGGCCAGACCATTCCCTTTGTCACCGGCAGCTATGTGACCGGCGGTGGCGGCACCAGCAACAACCCGTTCCAGACCGTGCAGCGTGAAGAAGTGGGCCTGAAGCTCAATGTGCGGCCGCAGATCTCCGAAGGCGGCACGGTGAAGCTGGATATCTACCAGGAGGTCAGCAGCGTCGACCAGCGGGCTTCGGTGGACGCCGGCACCGTGACCAACAAGCGGGCGATCGACACCAGCATCCTGCTGGATGACGGGCAGATCATGGTGCTCGGCGGCCTGCTGCAGGACGGCTACAGCCAGAGCAACGACGCAGTGCCGTGGCTGTCGAACATCCCCGGGCTCGGGGTGCTGTTTCGCAACGACAAGCGCAGCGTGACCAAGACCAACCTGATGGTGTTCCTGCGGCCCTACATCATTCGCGACAGTGGCGCGGGGCGCAGCATTACCCTCAATCGCTATGACTTCATGCGCCGGGTACAGGGCCAGTTGCAGCCGGAGCGCAGTTGGGTGATGCCGGATATCCAGGCGCCGCAACTGCCGGCGGCGAGCAAGGCGATCCCCGGGGCAGTGCCGGTGTCCCTGCAGGGCGTACCGCAGACGCCGCGGGCGCCGATTCGCGCGGTGCCGGTGCAATGAACGGGGCAAAGGGGCCCCAAATCCGGGCTGCCAAGCCCCTCGTAGGCGCCGGCTTGCCGGCGAAGCGGCCCGTGGATCGGGCGCTGATCTTGCTGGCGCCTGCGCTGGCAAGCCGGCGCCTTATGGGGGATGCCCCCATTCATTTCCAGGCCGGCGGGCATCGCGGGTTTCACCGTGGCAGCCCACGCAATGGCGCCGCACCCCACAAGGAGCCACAGCCATGACCACCCAGTTGCCCTACGCCTGGGCCAAGTCCCAGCGCATCCTCCTGCGCCACACCGAGCAGGGCGCGGTGCTGCTGGTGTGCCCCTCGACGCCTGGCTGGTCCATCAGCGAAGCCCGCCGCCAGTTCGGCCCGGCGCGCCTGGAGCGGATTCGCGACGAGGAACTCGACGGCCTGCTGGCCACCGCCTACGCCGACACCGGCAGCGCAGCAGCGGTGGTCGGGGCAGCGGAGAACGAGGTGGACCTGGACCGCCTGATGCAGGACATGCCGGAAATCACCGACCTGCTGGACACCCAGGACGGCGCTCCGGTAATCCGCATGATCAACGCCTTGCTCACCCAGGCCGCGCGGGACGAGGCCAGCGATATCCATATCGAACCCTTCGAGACCCATTCGGTGGTGCGCTACCGGGTCGACGGCACCCTGCGCGACGTGGTGTCGCCACGCAAGGCGCTGCACGGCGCGCTGGTGTCGCGGATCAAGATCATGGCCCAGCTGGACATCGCCGAAAAACGCCTGCCCCAGGACGGGCGCATCGCCCTGCGGGTGGCCGGGCGGCCCATCGATATCCGTGTGTCCACGGTGCCCACCGGGCATGGCGAGCGGGTGGTGATGCGCCTGCTGGACAAGCAGGCCGGGCGCCTGCAACTGGAGACCCTGGGCATGGACCCGGACCTGCTGGCGCGCCTGGATACCCTGATCCGCCAGCCCCACGGCATCGTCCTGGTCACCGGGCCCACCGGCAGCGGCAAGACCACCAGCCTCTACGCGGCCCTGGCCCGGCTGGATGCCAGCACCAGCAATATCCTCACCGTCGAGGACCCGGTGGAATACGACCTGCCGGGCATCAGCCAGATCCAGGTCAACGCCAAGATCGACATGACCTTCGCTCTGGCCCTGCGGGCGATCCTGCGCCAGGACCCGGACATCATCATGATCGGCGAGATCCGCGACCTGGAGACCGCGCAGATCGCGGTCCAGGCCTCGCTCACCGGGCACCTGGTGCTGGCGACCCTGCACACCAACGACGCGGTATCGGCGGTCAACCGCCTGATCGACATGGGGGTGGAGCCGTTTCTCCTGGCCTCGTCGATGCTCGGGGTGCTGGCCCAGCGCCTGGTGCGGCGCCTGTGCAGCCAGTGCAAGGAGCAGGACCCGGCCAACCCCGGCACCTGGCGCCCGGTGGGCTGCCCGGCCTGCAACCACATCGGCTACAGCGGGCGAACCGGGATCCATGAGCTGTTCTGCATCGATGACGATGTGCGCAGCCTGATCCACCAGGGCGCGGAGGAGCAGGCCCTGCGTGCCGCCGCGCGCCGGGCCGGGATGTTCAGCATGCGCGAGGACGGCGAACGCTGGGTGCGCAGCGGCGCCACCGCGCCGGAAGAAATCCTGCGTGTGACACGGGACGCCTGATGAATCGCTATCGCTATGAAGCCGCCGACGCCCTCGGCAAGATCGAATCCGGGCACCTGGAAGCCGACAGCCAGGGTGCGGCCTTCGCCAGCCTGCGCAGCCGCGGCCTGACCGCCTTGCTGGTACAGCTCGATGGCAACGGCGGCGACGGCGGAGCAGGGGGGCTGCTGCGCCCCAGGCTCTCGGACAACGACCTGGCCTGGGCCACCCGCCAGCTGGCCAGCCTGCTGGGGGCCAGCCTGCCGCTGGAGGCCGCGCTGAGCGCCACGGTGGAGCAGGCCGAGCGCAAGCACATCGCCCAGACCCTGAGCGCGGTGCGCGCGGATGTGCGCAGCGGCATGCGCCTGGCCGAGGCCCTGGCGGCGCGGCCCAGGGATTTTCCGGAGATCTACCGGGCGCTGATTGCCGCCGGCGAAGAGTCCGGCGACCTGGCCCAGGTCATGGAGCGGCTGGCGGACTACATCGAAGAGCGCAACGGCCTGCGGGGCAAGATCCTCACCGCCTTTATCTACCCGGGGGTGGTGGGGCTGGTGTCCATAGGCATCGTGATCTTCCTGCTCAGCTATGTGGTGCCTCAGGTGGTCAGTGCCTTCTCCCAGGCGCGCCAGGACCTGCCGGGGCTGACCCTGGCCATGCTCAATGCCAGTGATTTCATCCGTGCCTGGGGCGGCCTGTGCTTTGCCGCCATGGTCGCCGGGTTCTGGGGCTGGCGGGTGTACCTGCGCAACCCCCGGGCGCGCTTGAACTGGCACAGCCGGATCCTGCGCCTGCCGCTGATCGGGCGCTTTGTCCTGGGGCTGAACACCGCGCGTTTTGCCTCGACCCTGGCGATCCTCGGCAGCGCCGGGGTGCCTTTGTTGCGGGCCCTGGAAGCGGCGCGCCAGACCCTGTCCAACGACCGCCTGAGCCAGAGCGTGAGCGAGGCCACGGCCAAGGTGCGCGAAGGCGCCAACCTGGCGGCGGCGCTGCGGGTGGAAAAAGTCTTTCCGCCGGTGCTGATCCACCTGATCGCCAGCGGCGAGAAGACCGGCGCCTTGCCGCCGATGCTGGAACGGGCGGCGCAGACCCTGTCGCGGGATATCGAGCGCCGGGCCATGGGCATGACCGCCTTGCTCGAACCCTTGATGATCGTGGTGATGGGCGGTGTGGTGCTGGTGATCGTGATGGCGGTACTGCTGCCGATCATCGAGATCAACCAGCTGGTCACCTGAACCGCACAACCCCGCCCGACCTGACCCCGTCCGGCCCGGCCCGGTCCGTAGGCGCTGGCTTGCCAGCGAAGGCGTCGGCAGCGGCGATGCAGGGCTGGCGGGCCTCTTCGCTGGCAAGCCGGCTCCTACGAGAGCGAAGCGGTGGTGCGAAGCACAGGGCAGGGCAGCCATAAAATTTCGCGCCGCGTGCCTCACTCCCGACCGGGCAACGGGCCAACCTCGGGTTCCTCGTTCTGTCATGTTCAGACCCGGTGGCCAGCCCCCTCGGCGCTTGCAGGGCAATGCCGCTTCCAGCCCCGGCAACCTGGCGGTCATTTTCCCGGAAAAGGCGCGAAAACCTCGGACAAACACCCGAGAATCTTTTGCAAAAACAGCCGCTTTCTCCCGAGGTTTTTTCCTTTATCTGTCACCGGAAACTGCGAACTTCTCTCCCCATGGCCTCACCCATCAAGCCGTCTGGATCAAGGCTTCTGGCCCGAGTGCCATGGCGTCATGCAAGAGCTATTCACCCAACGTACGAACACGACGAAAGGAGATTCTTCATGTTTAAGCGCAACGTTCTCGCGGCATCCCTGACCCTGGCTGCCCTGTGCTCGGCACAGGCTGCAATGGCTGATATCAACGGCGGTGGCGCAACCCTGCCACAACCGCTGTACCAGACCGCTGGCGTACTGACCGCCGGCTTCGCTCCCTACATCGGCGTAGGCAGCGGCAACGGCAAGGCTGCCTTCCTGAACAACGACTACACCAAGTTCGTGGCCGGCACCACCGGCAAGAACGTGCACTGGGCCGGTAGCGATTCCAAGCTCAGCGCAGCAGAGCTCAAAGGTTATGAAGACAATCACCAAGCGGCCTGGGGCAAGCTGATCCAGGTGCCTTCGGTGGCCACTTCGGTTGCCGTTCCATTCAACAAGGCCGGCACTGCTGCCGTTGACCTGAGCGTCAATGACCTGTGCGGCGTGTTCTCGGGGCGCGTTTCCAAGTGGGAGCAGCTTCCGACTTCGGGCCGTACCGGCGCCATCACCGTGGTTTACCGCAATGAAAGCAGCGGCACCACCGAGCTGTTCACCCGCTTCCTGAACGCCAAGTGCGCCGAGACCGGCACCTTCGCCGTGACCACCAACTTCGCTTCCAGCTACTCGGGCGGCCTGCCTGCCGGTGCGGTTGCCGCTGTTACCAGCCAAGGCGTCATGGACGCGCTGAACGCTGGCGACGGTCGCATCACCTACATGAGCCCGGACTACGCCGCGCCGACCCTGGCCGGCCTGGACGACGCTACCAAGGTGGCCAAGGTGGCTGGCGTTTCCCCGGCGCCTGCCAACGTTTCCTCGGCTATCGCCGCGGTTGCCGTGCCTGATACCACTGTTCGTGGCGACCAGAACCTGTGGGTTCCTGTCTTCACTTCCCAGGCCAACATCGACGCCAACCCAAGCGACAAGAGCCTGCGCCTGTACCCAACCAGCGGTTACCCAATCCTGGGCTTCACCAACCTGATCTTCAGCCAGTGCTACGCCGACGCTAACCAGACTTCGCAAGTACGGGCTTTCTTCAGCCGTCACTACGGTGCCCTGGTGAACAACGACACCGCCATCAACAACAACCGCTTCGTGCCTCTGCCAGCTGCCTGGAAAACCGCAGTACGTGACTCGTTCGTCACTGCCTCCAGCGGCCTGAGCATCGGTAACGCCAGCGTCTGCAACGCCATCGGCCGTCCGCTGTAACTCTCGCGTCCGATACCTGCAGCACCCGGATCAGCAACGGTTTCGACCGTTGCTGATTTTTTTCATGCTCGGCACAACGGTCCGGCACGAGTGCTCGCCCGTCCTGATACGACAGGAGTCATGTCATGTTCAAAATGCATTGGTTAGCCACGTCACTGGTGGGCAGCGCCCTATGTGCCCAGTTGGCCCTGGCGGATATCAACGGTGGCGGGTCGACGCTGCCGCAGTCGTACTACCTGGCGCCCGGCGTACTGACGGCGGGTTTTGCGCCCTACATCGGCTCTGATCTCGGGGACAAGGAAGCCTTTCTGAACAACGACTACAACCGCCTGATTCCGGGCGCCCCTACCCGGAACGTGCACTGGGTGGCCACTGAATCGAAGTTGAGAGGCAGCGAGCTCGACGGCTACTCCATGGCCCATGGCGCGAGCTGGGGGCCGTTGATCCAGGTGCCCGTCGCCGCCACGGCGGTGGCGATCCGCTTCAACAAGGCCGGCATTGGCAACCTGGACCTGAGCGTCAATGACGTGTGCGGGATCTTCTCGGGCCGGCTGGACCGTTGGGAGTACCTGTCGAGCGGTGCAGGCACTTACGGACCACTGACGGTGGTCTACCCGCAAGGGCCCAGTGGCACCACCGAGCTGTTTACCCGTTTTCTCAATGCCAAGTGCTCTGAACCGGCCGGGCCTTTCGCGGTGACCCGGTTCTTCGCCAACGCTTATCCAGCCTCGGTGCCACAGACCGCCAAGAGCGCGCAGGGCAGCCCCCAGATCATGGAAGTGCTCAATGCAACCCCGGGGAGTGTGACCTTCATCGGTTCGAGCCACGCATCCAGCACCCTTGCCGGGCTGGAAGATGGCAGCAAGGTAGCGCGGGTAGGGGGGATAGCCCCGACACCGGCGAACATCGTCAACGCCATCAGCCTGATCAGCCCGCCGACGGCGAACCTATCGACCGGCCCGTTCAGCGACCCCATCAGGTGGGTACCGGTGTTCGCCGCTTCGTTCGATGGCAATGACCCCTCGGTGGTGCCATTTCCCAGCGTCGGTTATCCGATCCTGGGCTTTAGCACCGCGATTTTCAGCCAGTGCTACGCCGATGCGGCGCAAACCGCCCAGGTGCGGGCGTTCTTTGCCCGCCAGTACGGTTCGCTGGTCACTAACGATGCGGCACTGCTCAACAACAACCTGCAACCCTTGCCGGCGATCTGGAAGGCCGCGATACGGAACGCCTTCGTGACGCCCGCCAGCCTGCGTAGTATCGGCAACCCCAATATCTGCAACGCCATTGGCCGACCTTTCTAGCCGGCCAGCGCCGCTTGCCCCTGCCTGCCGCCGTGGCACGCAGGGGCAGGGGCGACACCCTGCACCCCAAAGATGAATTTTCCGTGACATCCGTTCGGTCGCGCCTCGCGCCAACGGCCTATCCCCTAAAGCAGTGACGCGCGCCCTGGGCCCTACAAGCGTCGCGCTCCCGTGGGCGTCATAACAAAGGATGAGTAGTAATGGTTCGCTGCAAACCACCGGTCAAATCCCCCGCGCTGCGCCCTGATGGCGAGTTGCCGATCCTGCGGCTCAAGCCCCTGGCCCAGGCCATCGCCCTGCTGATGGTGGCGGGCAGTGCCCATGGCGCCACGGCCTTCAGTTCCGGCTGGTTCGCCGACAAGGGCGCGTCCCAGGCCGCCACCGCCGCGCGCACCAACGGCCAGGTTCCGGGGATCCCGCCGCTGTCCCAGCAGACCCGCGCCAACCAGCAGTTGCAGCGCTCCCTGAGCAACCTCAATTCCAGCGTTGCCGCCATCGCCGCCCAGCAAGCGGCCCAGGCTGCCGCACGCCAGGCCGCATTCGGCACGGTGAGCACCATTCCCGATGGCCTCGGCGAAGGCGGGCTGAAGGTCGACAACAGCCTGACCCAGGGTTGGCTCAATGCCAAAGGGCCGGTGCAGAGCCAGTCCGGCGGCAAGACCACGGTGACCATCGAGCAGACCGCCGACAAGGCCATTCTCAACTGGGAGACCTTCAACGTCGGGCGCAACACCACCGTCGACTTCCAGCAGCAGTCCAACTGGGCGCTGTTGAACAAGGTCAACGACCCCAATGGACGGCCCAGTGAAATCCAGGGCCAGATCAAGGGCGCCGGTACGGTGATGATCATGAACCGCAACGGGGTGATCTTTACCGGCACCAGCCAGGTCAATGTGCGCAACCTGGTGGCGGCCGCAGCCACCATCAGCGACGAGCAGTTCACCCAGCGCGGGCTCTATGTGGACGCCAACGGCACCCAGCCGACCTTCAGCGATGCCCTGGGCAAGGTCCAGGTGCAGCGTGGCGCGCTGATCCAGACCCACCCGGCGGCCACCTCCACCGAATCCGGCGGCTATGCCTTGCTGCTGGGCTCGGAAGTGGAGAACGCCGGCACCATCGTCACTGCCAAGGGCCAGACCACCCTGGCGGCCGGCGACAGCTTCTACATCCGCCGCGGGGTCGGCACCAGCGGCAACCAGCACTCCACCACCCGGGGCAATGAAGTTGCCACTTCGCTGAAGGCCGGCAGCAGCGCCGGCAAGGTCAGCAACAGCGGCCTGATCATGGCCTCCACGGGCGACATCACCCTCACCGGGCACCAGGTGGCGCAGAACGGCGTGGCCCTGGCCAGCACTTCGGTGGACACCCGCGGCACCATCCATTTGCTCAACTCCGCCAGCGACAGCACCGGCAGCGTGACCCTGGGGCAGGGCAGCACCACCGCAATCCTTCTGGACAGCAGTGGCAGCAGCGCTCTGGACAGCCAGCGCAACAACGGCCTGATCAACCTCGACGGCACCCCGACCAACCTGATCACCGGCCAGTTCAACAACCTCAGCAGCGTGGCCGACCGCAGCGACCAGTCCCGGGTGGAGATCGTCAGCGGCGGCACCGTGGATTTCCAGGACGGCTCCATCACCCTGGCCACCGGTGGCCAGGTGGCGGTCAGTGCCGGGCAGCGCAGCCTGGTGCGCGATGGCGCGGTGATCGATGTGGCCGGCGCCGTCGGGGTCAAGGTGGCGATGGAGTCCAACAACATCAAGATCAACGTCCAGGGCAACGAGCAGCGCGATTCGGCGGGCAACCGCGACAGCGGCCAGTTGATCAACAACGACGTCTGGGTCGACCTGCGCGAGCTGGTGTTCGTCCCGGCGGGCACCAACGGCTACGCCACCGATCGCTGGTACACCGCCGGCGGCCTGCTGGAAGTGGGCGGCTACCTGGGCACCCAGGGCCACAACATCGGCGAGTGGATGGCCCAGGGCGGTACCCTGACCTTCACCGGCAAGGACGTGGTGACCCAGTCCGGCGCCCAGTTGAACCTCTCCGGCGGCACCGTCGATGTGCAGGGCGGCTACATCCAGCAGACCTGGCTCAAGGGCGCCGACGGGCGCTTGTACGAGCTCTCCAGGGCGCCGGGGGACCTGCTCTACACCGGCATCTACAAGGGCTATGTGGACAGCAGCCCGCGCTGGGGCCGCACCGATTACTACTACAACCCGCTGATCGCCCAGCAGCGCCGCTACGAGGCCGGCTACAGCGTCGGCCGCGACGCCGGCAAGCTGGTGATCGGCACCAGCAACGCCGTGCTCGAAGGCCAGCTGGTGAGCGAAGTGTTCAAGGGCGACCGCCAGACCCAGGCGCCGAACATCAACCTCGACGGCTACCAGCAATCGCACAAGGCCGCGGCCCAGCGCGCGCAACTGATCATTGGCAACTACACGCCGATCTACAACAAGGCCAGCGGCACCCTGCGCTACGCCCTGAGCCCCAGCGTGGACAAGGTGCTGATCGAGGCCAACCAGCAGAAGATCGCCGACGGCCTGGACCTCGCCACAGCCCTGCCGGCCAACCGCCAGGGCCAGCTGGTGCTGGACAGCGACCAGCTCAACGGCTTCCAGCTGGGGGCGATCAAGGTCGGCGCCAGGCAGCAGGTCCAGGTCAACGGCGCGCTGAAGGTGGCCGATGGCGGCGACATCACCCTGTTCGGGCCAGAGGTCAAGATCAACGCCAACCTCACCGCCCACGGTGGCAGCATCAACGCCGGCAACGTGCTGAACCAGGTGGATGTGAACCGCAACTTCGTGGTCGGCGATGTGATCCTCGCGCCCACCGGCGGCGCCCAGGCCCGAGTCGATGTGGCCAGCGGGGTCAAGCTGGATGCCAGCGGGCGCTGGAACAACCTGGCCCTGGACCCCTCGGACAGCAGCGGCCTGGCCTTTATCAACGGGGGCAAGGTGTCGCTGCGCAGCAGCGGCGACCTCAACCTGGCCAACGGCACCCTGGTGGATGCCAGCTCCGGCGCCAGCATTGCCTATGACGGCAAGACCAGCGGTGGCAAGGGCGGCGACGTGACACTGGCCGCCGACGGCAAGCTCGACCTCGATGGCGAGCTGCGCGGGTATGGGGTCAACGGCGGCGGCACCCTGGCCCTGCAGGCGCACAAGGTGCTGATTGGCGCCCATGATCCGGCCCCCGAGGCCGGCACCCTGCAACTGGCCGGGGATTTCTTCAACAAGGGCTTCGGTGCCTATGACATCACCGGCAACGAAGGGCTGACCGTGGCCGAGGGCGCCCAGGTCGAGGTCAACATGCCGGTCTACCGCTTCGGGGCCCAGGCCAGCAGCAGTGCCACTGGCAGCGACCCGGCCACGGTGCTGGAGCGCTGGTTGCCGCAGCTGTACCAGCAGGATGCAACCAGGGGCGTGCTGACCCAGCGCCGTGGCGCCGGCCTGACCCTGAGCGCCGGCAATCAGTACTCCACGGCCGCCCAGTTGGCCACCACGGCGCTGAGCGTGGGGCAGGGCGCGGTGATCAGTGTCGACCCGGGGCAGGCCATCAACCTGCGCAGCGTCGGCCAGTTGACCCTGAACGGCACGCTCAATGCCTGGGGCGGCAGCGTCAGTCTGGGCGGCCTGACGGTGGCCAGTTCCGAGGCCGCCAATGCCGCCGGTCACGGGCGCTCGATCTGGGTCGGCGAGCAGGCGGTGATTGATGTGGCGGCGCGGGCGGTGAGCGCCGTGGACAACCGTGGCCGCCGTTACGGCCAGGTGCGCAATGGCGGCAAGATCGCCATCGGCGGCGAGATCGACCTGGCCACCGGTATCGCCAAGGCCAGCGACCTGTTTGTGGTGGTGCGCGAGGGGGCGCGTCTCGACGCTTCCGGCGCCCAGGCGGCCCTGGACATTCCCGGCCAGGGCCGGGTGCAGGTGGCCAGCAACGGTGGCAGCATCAGCTTCGCGTCCAACAACGGCCTGTACCTGGACGGCAGCTTCGTCGCCCGGGCCGGAGGCGCTGGCGCTGCAGGGGGTACTTTGTCCCTGGCCCTGGAAAGCCCGTACTACATCAAGAACGCGGTCAGTGACCGGGTGCTCAAGGCCCGGGAACTGGTGCTCAGCCAGACCCACCAGGGCAGTGCGCTGCCCGCGAGCGCCGACGCCGCAGCCGCCAGCCTGGAGTATGGCCACGGCCGCCTCGGGGTGGATCAAGTCACCGCCGGCGGCTTCGACAACCTGGCACTGCTGAGCAACGGCCTGTTGAGCTTCGATGGCGATGTGTCGCTGAACATGGGCCAGAGCCTGCGCCTGTACAGCGGCGCCCTGAACCTCAGCGACAGCGCCGCGGCCAATAGCCGGGTCGACCTGTCGGCACCCTACCTGCTGCTGGCGGGCATCCTCGCGCCGCTGGAAGCCAAGGACCAGTACGTGCGTCCGGTCTCCACCGGCACGCCGTCGCAACAGGCCACCCAGGCGCAGTTCAATGCCAGCGGCAACCTGATCGATGTGCGTGGCAACGTGGTGTTCGGCAGCAAGGGCACGTTGCGCCAGGCCGACAACAGCCTGCTGAGCGTCGAGCGCCGCGGGTTCGACCATGTGCAACTGACCAGCCAGGGCGACCTGCGCTTTCTCGCCGGGGCCGGGGCCGATGTGATCGCCAAGGGCATCAGCACCCAGTTGCTGACCCAGGGCGACATGACCCTGCGGGCCGCGCAGTTGTACCCGGGCACCGAGGTCGGGGCCCGGGTGATTGCCGGCTACCTCAACGATATTTCCGGCACCAGCATCAACTTCGACCCCACGCGCACCCTGACCATCGGCCGCACCGGCCATGGCGAGGCGCCTGTGCCGTACTCGGCCTTCGGCCGCTTGCAGCTGGGCGCGGCCAACATCCAGCAGGGCGGGGTGGTCCGTGCACCCCTGGGGCTGATCGAGATCGGCAACCTGGGCGCGAGCAAGGTCGAGCTGCTGCCCGGCAGCCTGACTTCGGTCAGCGGCAAGGGCCTGGTACTGCCTTACGGCGGCACCGTCGATGGCCAGGTCTACAAGTACAACGGCAAGACCGTGACCTTCCTCGGCCAGGGCGCCCTGGTGAATGAGAACAGCGACCTGAGCGTCGGGGTGATCCTGGGCGGCAAGTCGGTGCAGGTACAGCCCGATGCCACTGTGGACCTGTCCGGCGGTGGCGAACTGCTGGGCGCCGGGTTCATTTCCGGGCGCGGCGGCTCCACCGATGCGCGCTACAGCCCGCTGGTGCAGATCGGCGCCAACGGCAGCTTCATCCTCCCGGGCCTGGGCAGCAACCCGATCTACGCCATCGTGCCCGGGGTGCAGCCGGGCTATGCGCCGGTGGCACCGGAGGGCGGCGCGGTGGACCCGCTGATCGGCCAGCAGATCACCATCGGCGCCGGGGTTCCGGGGCTGGCGGCGGGCACCTACACCCTGATGCCGTCCACCTATGCGCTGATGCCGGGGGCCTTTCGCGTCGAGATCAACGGCCTGGCCGGGCTCGGCACCGAAGGCGCGACCCAGCCGTTGCGCAATGGCTCCTGGTCCACCGCCGGGCGCCTGTCGATCGCCCATACCGGGATCAGCAACAGCGTCGCCAGCCAGTTGATCCTGACCTCGGCCGACACCCTGCGCCGCTATTCCCAGTACAACGAAACCGGCTATGCCCAGTTCGCCCTGGCCGATGCCGCCAAGCTCGGGGTGCCACGGCCGATGCTGCCGGTGGACGCCAAGACCCTGAAGCTGGCCCTGGAGCCGGGGGCCGGTGCGGATGCCTTCTCGTTCAAGGGCATTGGCCGTTTCGATGCCGCTGCGGGGGGCTATGGCGGCACCGTCGCGGTGTTGAACATGGGCAGTGGCAACATCGAAGTGGTGGCGGCCGGCAAGTCGGCCACCCAGGGTTTCAACGGCGTTACCCTGGATGCCGACAGCCTCAACGCCATGGGCGCAGCGCGCCTGATGCTGGGCGGCCTGACGCTGGTCAAGTACGGCCAGGGCGGCAACTACATCACCGTGGCCGAAGGCGTGAACACGCCCAAGGGCTCGATCACCTTGCGCGAGGGCGCCACCCTGGCCGCGCCGGAAGTGTTCCTGGTGAGCAACACCGGCGAGATCGTCCTGGAGCAGGGCGCCTCGATCAATACCCTGGGCCGAGGCAAGGCCAGCTATGACGCCCGTGACGGTTTCACCTACCAGGTGGCCAATATGCTGGCGGTGTCCAACGGCCTGCTCAACGTGATCAGCAAGGCCCAGGCCGGCGGACAGACCAGCGGTGGCATCCGGCTTGGGGTGTGCGCCAGCGCGCCGTGCAGCGGGCAGACCGCACTGTATTCCGATGGCAGCCTCGTTGCCTTGACCGACAACGCCTTCGAGCTGGGTGACCAGGTGCGCTACGGCACCCGCCACCTGAACCTGGGCCTGAACAACATCAACGTCGGCAGCCCGGAGGCGCTGGCGGCAGCGGCGGCGGGCAATCGCCTGCCCAGCGGCATGACCCTGACCCAGCAACTGCTCGACCGCCTGCTGCGCGGCGATACCCAGTTCGGCGCCCCGGCCCTGGAGACCTTGCAGCTCTCGGCCCGGGACGGCTTCAACTTCTACGGCAGCGCCAGCCTGGACACCTACGACCCGGCGACCGGCAAGTCGCTGCTGAGCAACCTGATGCTCTCCACCCCGGCGATCTACGGTGCCGGGGGCGCCAATGATGTGGCCAGCATCCACACCGCCAACCTGATCTGGCAGGGTTCCGAGACCCCGGCAGGCGCGGTGGTGGCCGGCGGTGCCGGAACCGGCAGCGGCCGCCTGCAAATCAATGCCGAACGCATCGAGTTCGGCTACGGGGCCTTTGCCCAGCCCAGCACCACCAAGAGTTTCGACCGCCTGGCCCTGGGTTTTGCCAACGTCGACCTCAATGCCAGCCAGCGCATTACCGCCAACCACAAGGGCAGCCTGTCGGTCTACCAGAGCCAGGGCGCCTTCGATCCGCTCAAGGGGTTTGCCTACAGCGGCGGCAACCTGAATATCCTCACCCCACTGATGACCGGCGAGGCCGGCTCGGTGAACCGCATCACCGCTGGCGGCGCCATGGATATCGGCGCCTCGGCCGGCCCTCGTGGCCAGGCCAATGGCCAGGGCGCGGAACTGTCTCTGCAGGGCGACAGCATCCGCCTGGCCAGTGCCGTGGTGCTGCCCAGCGGCAAGGTAACCCTGGGGGCCCGGGGTGATGTCAGCCTGACCGATGCGGCGCTGATCGATGTGGCCGGCCGCACCATCGCCTTCAATGACCTGAGCAAATACGGCGCCGGCGGCGAAGTGCTGCTGCAGAGCGCTACCGGCAATGTGCTGCAGGCCATGGGCTCGACCATCGACCTTTCGGCCACCCATAACCAGGCCGGCAAGCTGCGGGCGGTGGCGCTGGACAGTGCGGCCGGACGGGTAGACCTGGCGGGCAAGGTCCTTGGCGGCAGCAGCGGCTACTACGATGCCGGCGGCACCCTGGTGCCGTTCCTCGGCGCCACGGTGGAAATCCAGGCCCAGCACCTGGGCAGCAGCGGCACCCTGGACGAGCAGTTCGCCGCCCTCAACCAGCGCCTGAACCAGGGCCAGGTCTTTGGCGCACGCAGCTTCCAGCTCAAGCAGGGCGACCTGACCATCGGCGACGGGGTCAGGGCCAGCACCGTCAACGTCTCGGTGGACAACGGCAGCCTGCGGGTTACCGGGCGAGTGGACGCCAGCGGCGAACGGGTCGGCAGTATCAACCTGGCGGCCGGCAAGGGCCTGACCCTGGACGGCAGCGCGGTGCTCGATGCCCACGGCAGCAAGCTGCGGGTGGACAGCTACGGCAAGATCATCGACTCACCGAACCGCGCCAGCGTGGTGCTCAGCTCGGGCCAGGGCCGCCTGACCCTGGCCGACGGTGCGCGTATCGACCTGCGCCACGGCACCGACGTAGCTGTGGGCAGCGCGGCGGGGCAGAACGACGGTCGCAGCCGCGGCACCCTGGAGCTGAACGCGCCGCGCCTCGTCCAGGCGGACCAGAGCAGCAACGACATCGACATCGATGCCCGCGGCCCGCTGGATATCCAGGGCGCGCGCTCGATTGCGGTCAACGGCATGCTGCGCTACGACGATGCTCCGGAAAAAACCGACGCCACCGCCAGCGGCCGCCCTTACCAGGAAATCACCCAGGCCTACCTGGATGCCAAGCATGCCCAGAGCACGGCCTTTATCAACGCGGCCCTGCAAAACAGCGACCTGCTGCAGAACAAGCTGGCCGGCCTGAACAACGCCGGCTATGCCGACGCCTTCCATCTGCGGCCCGGGGTCGAGATCGTCAGCAAGAGCGCAGACGGCGACCTGGTGGTGCAGGGCGACCTGGACCTGTCGGGCTATCGCTATGCCAGCCTCAACCCCCACAGCCAGAAGACCTCGGTCTACGGTTCCGGCGAGGTCGGCAGCCTGACCCTGCGCGCCGGGGGCGACCTGAATGTCTATGGCAGCATCAACGACGGCTTCGCGCCGCCGCCTGCCACCGTGGACGACAAGGGCTGGGTGCTGCTGCCGGGCGTGGACTTCACCGGCGGCACTATCATCGTGCCGGGCAACGGCGTGACCCTGGCCGACGGCACCGCCTTCCCGGCGGGCAGCACCCTCAACTACGACCTGCCGATCAAGGGGCTGACCGTGGCCGCGGGCACGCGCCTGCCGGTCACGGCGACCCTGGACCAGACCCTGGTACTGCCGGCGGGTACGGTACTGGCGGCGGCGATTCGCGATGCCTCGGGCAACCTGCTGTTCGCCGCCGGCACCCTGCTCGCCGAGCCCCGGACCCTGGTCGCCGGCACCCGTCTGGAGGCCGGGACGCTGTTGACCCAGGGCACCCAGCTGCGGTCCATGACCTGGCCCAAGGGCGTGCCGCTGCCGCAAGTACACCTGGCCAATGTGAACAACAACATCGTCATGCTCGACGGCAGCAAGACCCTGCCCAAGGGCGGGCTGATCCCGGCCGGCACCAACGTCAAGCTGCCGAGCGGCGTCGACTCGGTGCAGTTGCGGCCCGAAGACGTCGGGCGCCAGGGCAAGCTCTGGGCCATTGCGCCGATGCTTGCCGAAGGCTCGCAATCCTGGTCCCTGCGCCTGGTGGCCGGGGCCGATACCAGCGCAGCTGACAGCCGCATCGTGCAGGCCAACCCACGCAGCGGTGACTTGCATCTGGCGGACAGCCATTACGGGATGTTCGCCAAGGAACTGCCCAGCCAGGTGGTGCGGACCTGGACCCAGGTGGCGGTGGATGACCTGGCCGGCGTAGGGATAGTGGTCAAGGCCGGTGATCCGATCGACGAACAACTGCTGGTGGATCTGGGGCAGACCTCGATCGAGCAGTTCTGTGCCGACAGCCCGGCCTATTGCGCGATCAAGGCCAGCTACGCCTGGACCCAGCTGGCGGTGGACGAGCTGGCGGGCGCCGGGGTGGTGGTCAAGGCCGGCGATCCGATCGATGAGCAACTCCTGCTGGACCTGGGGCAGTCGTCCGTCGCGGCCTTCTGTGAAGAGTCGCCCGCCTTCTGCATGGCCCTGGACAGCAAGACCTATGGCGCAACGCCGTCCAGCAGTCGCTTCAGCGTGATCCGCACCGGCACCGGCGACCTTGAACTGCTCAGCGCCGGCAACCTGAGCATGGACTCGCTGTACGGGGTCTACACCGCCGGTACTTCCTCCACGGCGACGACGGCCGGCGATCCCTACAACCAGCCACGGGCCCTGGGAACGGGAGCCACGGTGCTCAATGACCCGGGCAGTTACTTCGAACAGTTCGTCAATGGCAGCGGCACCAGCCTGTACCGCGCCTGGTACCCGGAGGCGGGGGGCAACCTGCGGGTCAGTGCCGGTGGCGACCTGACCGGCAATATCAGCAGTACCGCCAACGACAGCCGTGCCTGGCCCAACCCCAAGGACAACGGCCAGGACTCGGCCGAAGTGGGCAACTGGCTGTGGCGTCAGGGCAGCGGCGATGTCGCCACCGGCGGTTCGGCGCAACCCGTTGCCTGGTGGATCAACTTCGGCACCTATGCGGCCAACGGCAGCGCCGACCGGATGCTGGGCTTTACCGGGTTCGGCACCCTGGGCGGCGGCAACCTGGAGCTGAATGTCGGCGGTGACGCGGGCATCCTCCAGCGCCTGACGGACAGCGCCGGCGCCTCCACCGTGGCGCCCCGCAGCCAGGGGCTGGTGCTGGCCGTGGGCAGTACCGGCCGGGTCGCCAGCGATGGCAGCCTGCAACTGACCGGCGGTGGCGACCTGCGGGTGAACATTGCGGGCGCCTTGAACCCGGCCAGCAACCTGGTCATCGAGCATCGCAACGGGGTGGTGGTCAACCTGCGTGGCAGCAGCCATTTGCAGAGTGCCTCCCTGGGCAGCATCGACCTGCACTATGGCGGCACCGCCGTTGACCACAACCCCAGCGAAGCCCGGGCCTTCGACCCGTTGCGCGCCACCCGTGGCCTGGCCCAGGGCGGCCTGACCCTGGTGCCCGGCGATGCCACCTTCAACCTGCAGAGCCGCGGCGACCTGGTGGTGCAGAACGTCGAGGACCCGGGCCGGGTCCGCCAGTTCAACACCGCGCTCTTCAGCCGTGGCAGCCAGCAAGGCAGCGGCCGGAGCTGGTTCACCCTGTGGACCGAGCGTACCGCCATCGACCTGATGTCCCTGGGCGGCAACCTGACCCCGCTCACCAGCCCTGGCAGCACCGATCTGGCGGTGGTCTATCCGTCGATCCTCAGGGCCGTGGCAGCCAGCGGCAGCCTTTACTATGGCAAGGCCGCCAGCGCGCAAGTCGGCGACCTCAACTACCGGGTGCCGCTGTTCCTGGCGCCGGGCGCCGCAGGGCAGTTGCAGTTCCTGGCCCAGGACTCGATCTACGCGGGCGGTTTCACCGTCAGCCAGTCGGGCGCCGCGGCCGCTTCGGTGGCCACGCCCTGGCGTCCGGCATTTGTCGGCAGCATCGAGGGTGAGGTGGTGGCCAGCAACCTGTCGGTCAACGGCAACCCGGTCATCGGCTCGATCCTGCCGTTGTTCGCCTTCGGTTCCGGCAGCGTCTCCGGGCTGGTTGCCGGCCCGGCCGATCCGGCGCGTTTCTATGCGGTGAACGGCGACCTGATGGGGGTAAACAGCGGCCGGATCATCACCTTCGGCCAGGCGGCCTCACAGTTGCACTCGGGGCAGACCTGGTACGAGGGCAGCCGCCCGGTGTGGATGATGGCCGGGCGCGATATCGTCAGCAGTGGCCGGACCTTCGGCGTCGAGGACCCGGTCAATGGCTCGACCTCCCAGGGCAACCTGTTCGTGCACAACAACCCCAGCGACATCTCCGTCGTCAGCGCCGGGCGCGACATCCTCTACAGCAACTTCAACGTCGCCGGCCCCGGCACCCTGGAACTGACCGCGGGGCGCAACATCCTCATGGAGGACAAGGTCAGCGTCACCAGCATCGGTGCCGTGGCGCCGGGGGACCGCCGGCCCGGGGCGAGCATCGTGATGCAGGCCGGGTTCGGCCCCAACGGCCCGGACTACCGGCGCTTCGTCGAGGCTTACCTGGACCCGGCCAACCTCGCCCAGCCGGGCGAAAGCCTGTCGGGCGCCCGGGTGGCCAAGACCTACGAGGGCGAACTGCTGGACTGGCTGGCCGAGCGCTTCGGCTTTGTCGGCGACAGCGCCCAGGCCCGGGCCTATTACGCGGCCCTGCCCGCGGAACAACAGCGGGTGTTTGCCCGGAATGTGTATTTTGCCGAGCTCAAGGCCGCCGGCCGCGAGTACACCGAGGAAGGCGGCATGCGCCAGGGCAGCTATGCCCGTGGCCGTGCGGCGATTGCCGGGCTGTTCCCGAGCACCGACGTGGCGGGCAACCCGATCACCTACCAGGGCGATATCACCCTGTTCGGCGGTGCCGGGGTGCACACCGACTTTGGCGGCAACATCCAGATGCTGACCCCGGGCGGCAACCAGACCTTCGGCATCGAAGGCACGGCGCCACCGGCCTCGGCGGGGATCATCACCCAGGGCGCGGGGGACATCCAACTGTACTCCCTGGGCAGCATCCTGCTGGGCCAGAGCCGGATCATGACCACCTTCGGCGGCTCGATCATGGGCTGGTCGGCGGCGGGCGACATCAACGCCGGCCGCGGTTCCAAGACCACCGTGGTCTATACACCGCCCAAGCGGGTCTACGACAACTGGGGCAACGTCAGCCTGTCGCCGTCGGTGCCCAGCACCGGGGCGGGGATCGCCACTCTCAACCCGATACCGGAAGTGGCGGCCGGCGACATCGACCTGATCGCGCCCCTGGGCACCATCGATGCCGGCGAGGCGGGGATCCGGGTCTCGGGCAACGTCAACATCGCCGCTTTGCGGGTGGTCAACGCGGCGAACATCCAGACCCAGGGCAAGTCCAGCGGGGTGCCGGTCACGGCGGCGGTCAACACCGGCGCCATGACCTCGGCCAGCGCCGCCGGCTCCGCCGCGTCCCAGGCCGCGGAAGATGCCGCCCGCAACCAGCAGGCGGCGGCCAAGCAGGGCCGGGCGTCCATCGTCACCGTGGAAGTGCTGGGCTTTGGTAGCGAACCGGTGCAACGCCCCCGTGAAGACGCCAGCCGCGCCCCGGGCTACAACCCCGACAGCCCGGTGCAGGTGCTGGGCGCCGGGCCCTTGAGCGACCAGGCCCGGGCGCGCCTGACCGATGAGGAGCGCGGGCAACTGACGCTGTAGGTTCTCTCGTGGTAGCAAGGCTTGGGGGGCGATCGTCGATCGCCCCCTTTTTTTTTGGGAGCAGGGGAGGTGCTATTCCAGGAAGGAATGCAATGAATAAAAACAATGAATTTTAATTATCAAACCGCAGGGCCTAGCCTGTCCCGATCCTTTGAATGGAGCCCTGCCATGACCTCATCTTCGGTAAACCCGGCTGAAAAATTCGACCGCTCGCGAGCCGACGAATACGCCCGCCAGAGCCGTATCGCCCTGGCGGGATACGACGCCTGCCATGACCTTGCCGCCTGCATATTGGCGGCCAGCCTGGGCGAGGGGCGTGCGGCTCACATCCTGGCCGTGGGGGCCGGTGGCACGGCCCAGGAGATTATCGCCATGGCTTCCCTGGAACCGGGCTGGCGCTTTACCGCTGTAGACCCCTCGGCACCGATGCTGGAGACAGCGCGCCAGCAGTTGCAGGCGCAGGGTTTGCTGGAGAGGACCGAAGTGCGTCTGGCCACGGTGGACGAACTGGCGGCGGACGAACCCTTCGACGGGGCCACGCTGATCGGCGTGCTGCACCATCTGCCCGGTGATGAAGCCAAGCGGCAACTGCTGCGGGCCATCGCCCGGCGCCTCAAGCCCGGCGCACCGCTGATCGTCGCCGGCAATCACTACGCCTACGCCAGCCAGCCCCTGCTGCTGGCGGCCTGGGGGCAACGCTGGCGCCAGCAGGGCGCGACGGCGGATGAGGTACACGCCAAACTGGGGAAAATCCTTCAGGGCGCCGACCCGCCCCATTCCGAGGCGGCGGTGCAACGGTTGCTCGAAGAGGGCGGTTTCAGCGCGGGAACACGTTTCTTCAGCAGCCTGTTCTGGGGCGCCTGGCTGAGCCGCAAGAGTCGCTGAGGGGCCGCTCGAACATGCCTGGCACGCCTTCAGGCCGGCAAGTTCCACAAGGTCATCACTCATGGAGTGTCGCCGCATGCCGGGCCAGCCCGCGAGGCCGGTATCGCCTTTGAGCATCTGCTGTGCATGAGCAATGTGCCGCCACTGGCGGCCTCGCCCCCCTGTCGGGCAGCCCAGGCGCAGATTGCCGCGCGCCTGGGCATCAATGATCACGCGCCGGTCCTGCTCCTGGCCTGTTCCAGGTTGGCCGCGCCCAGCCAGTAGAACAGCCCGCCGGCGACTATGAACGCTCCCAGCATGTAGAAGATCCAGTGCGCCGGGTGGCTGGCCAGGAGCATGCCGCAGAGTATCGGGCCCAGTGCGCCGCCGAGGTTGGAGAGGTTCTGCGCGCCGTAATACAGGCCTCGCAGGTGTTCGGGGGCGATCAGGTCGATGAACATGTACTCGGCGGGAAATACGATGATTTCCCCCAGGGTGAACACCACCATCGACAGCACCCACAGCGCCAGGCTGGTGGCCAGGCCGAAGCCGCTGACCCCCAGCAGGAACAGGCCCAGCCCCAGCGCCAGCCAGCGGCTCAGGTGGCGCTGGGTAATCCTGCGGCCGATGGCGTATTGCAGGGCGATCACCAGCAGCGCATTGGTCGCCACCAGGGTGCTGATGATGCGATAGGTGGCCTGGGCCGAGGTGGTGACCACCAGGTACTGCGACAGGTACGCCGAGAACTGGCCAAAGACCACGGCGCTGAGCAGGCCGCCCAGGGTGAAGCACACCAGGCGGTAATCCCTTAGCAGCTGTTTGCCCAGGGCCGCGAAGGATAGCGGCGCTGGCGTCGGGCCGGCGGCGTTCAGCTGTCTGTCGCCCCAGCGCATATGGATCGCCAGGAACCCGGCGCCCAGGGCGGCGGAGATCAGGAACGGCAGGCTGATGTCCAGGCGCGCCAGCCCGGCGCCGAGGAACGGGCCCACGGCGTAGCCGATATTGGTCAGGGTGTATTTGATCGAGAAGGCTTCGCTGCGCTGTTCCACCGACAGGCGCTGGGCAAAGCCGGCCTTGATCGCGATGTCGATCACCGCATAGGCCAGGTTGACCAGCACCAGGCACAGGTAGAACAGCCACAGCTGGTGTGCACCGAAGGCGCCGATGAAGCCCAGGGTGAACAGCGCGCAGCAGGCCAGGATCAGCCGGTAGCTGGGCGTGCGGTCCACCAGGAAACCACCGTAGAGGCTCAGCAGCGAGCCGAGGATCATGCTGCTGCCGATCACCAGGCCGATGTCGCTCACTTGCAGGCCGAAAGCACTGCTCAGGTAGATCACCAGGTAGGGCAGGGTGATTGCCCGGGCCAGGGTCAGCACCAGGGTGCCGGCCAGCAGCAGGTTGATTGCTTTCGGGTAGCTTTTCAGGGTGCGCAGCATCCGTGCCTCATCGGTCTGTAACGGCGTTTTTGAGAATGGCAGCCAGCTTACTGGGGAATCTGGTTCTGTTTTATGATGTTTTTTACCCAGTGAATGGAATCAGATTCATGAATAAGAGGCGCCGATGTTTTCTTCCGAACGCTTGAAGGGGATCGATGTATTTGTCTGCGTGGCCGACTGCGGCAGCTTCAAGGCCGCCGCCGAACGGCTCAACCTTACGGCTTCCGCCGTCAGCAAGGCCATCGCCCGGCTGGAAGGGCGCCTGCAGGCGCGGCTGTTCCAGCGCACCACCCGCAGCCTGGCGCTGACCGACGCGGGCACGGCCTTCTACCGCACCTGCAGCGGGGTGCTGGCAGACCTGGAAGAGGCCGAGCTGGCGCTGAACGCGGAAAATTCCGAGCTGCGGGGGCGGGTGCGCATCGACCTGCCCGGGACCTTCGGCCGCTCCCAGGTGCTGGGCGCCGTCCTGCGCTTTGCCCGGGAGCATCCGGGCTTGCAGCCGCACATCACCTTTTCCGATCCCGGTGTCGAGCCGCTTGAAGCCGGTGCGGACATCGCCGTGCGCCTTGGCGGCTCGGGGCAGTGGCCGGCGGCGCTGGGGCACCGCTGCCTGGGCCGCGAATGGCACCTGTTCTGCGCCTCGCCCGACTACCTGCGCAGCCATGGCGTGCCGCTGACCGACCAGGACCTTGAGCGCCATCAGTGCATTGCCTATGGCTGGGTGGATGGCCGGGTCAGCCCCTGGAACTTCGCCAGCGGCCGCCCGGGCGAGAGTGAGCGCCGGGTGATGTCCGCCAGTTGCGTGGTGGGCGATGGCGAGGGGCTGTTGATGGCGGTGCAGCAAGGCTATGGCATTGCGCAACTGCCTTCCTGGCTGGTCAAGCGCCAGTTGGAGGACGGAAGTCTGGTGGAGGTGCTGCCGCAATGGGCCAGCGAAGGGCAGGCGATCCATCTGCTGTGGCTGAAAAGCCGGCAGGGGTTGCCCAAGGTCAGTGCATTGCTGGAGATGCTGGAACGGAATCTGCGGGGATAACGATGAGAAAAAATGGCAGGGGCGGCTGGATTCGAACCAACGCATGGCAGGATCAAAACCTGCTGCCTTACCGCTTGGCGACGCCCCTGTAGCTGTTGCGACGTTACTTGCCTGAACTGCCGGCCCGGGGAGGGCCGCTGCAAGAACGGGCGCAAATTTATCAACTTATGTGCCGGCTGTGAAGCCCCCCATGCAAAAAAATGAGTTTGAAAACAGCTGCTTAGTCTTTTTCAGGGCGATTTTATCCGTCCCGGGGTTCAAGGGACCAGGTAGCCGGGCTGTGAATCCTTCAGCGGCCGGGCCATGTCCAGTGCGCGGCGGATGGCCCGCAACTCCGCCCCTTCAAGGGCGCGCCGGCCAAATTGATAGTCGTCGCCCCCCGGGCCCAGGTGCACCGAAAGCAGCCCGAACAGCTGCTCGCCCACTGCTTCGATGAACATTTCCATATAGCTTTCGTAACGGCCGTAGGCGCACAGGTAGATCAGCCCCTGGACCTCGGCGCGCTCGCACTCGTGAATGTCATCCCAGGTCAGGCAACTGCCCTGTTCGCCACTGATCAGCGGCAGGTGCCAGGCGTTCGGTGCGAGCAGTTGGGCGCGCAGGGCCTCCGGTAGCGGCTGGCAGGACAGCACCTGGAAGCGGTACCTGAGCCTGCCGTGGTGGTTGGCATGCCGTGGCGCGGGCGGCTCGGCGGCCGGGCCGGTGATCCGCACGTGCAGCAGGTGGCTCAGGGCGATTTCCGAAGGTTGCTCGTTCCAGCCATTGAGGTCCGCCAGCGGCGGGCACCAGATCAGTTGCAGGGTTTCACCGAGCACGATGCCGTCCTGGCGTTGGAAGAAGGCTGAGCTTTGCTCGCCCACCACTGGCAGCAGATCGCGCAGCTGCAAGGTCGGCGCGCCGTAGTCGATGCCAAGGTCGGTGGACCAGAACAGGGGGGGGCAGGTTCTCAGGGTTGCCGGCATGGACGGGAGCCTGTGATGGGGAGGGGGAGGATTCTTCGGTAACTGGCGCCGGATGTCACCTCTGTCTGACTCAATCGGCTACATCCGCTGGCTCAATGTGACCGTGACAGCCCGCTGCCGCGCACTAGTATAGGGAGCCTTGGGCAAGACCTATAAGAACAGCAGAAGGACACACACGCATGCGACGCTGGAACGGCTGGGGGGATGCATCCACGGTGGTCGAATTGCCGGCCCAGGGCGCGGGGTTTCTCGCCGAGCGCCTGGGGCCGGGACGCAGGTTGCCGGAGGCGACCCTGGAGCAGGCCCTGGCCCGGGTGCCGGCATCGCGCCTGCAAGCCCATGACTTGTACAGCATCAGCGCCGAGGACCGGCTGCTGCACGCCCGCGGCCAGAGCCTGGCGGACTGGCTGGCGCTGCGCGAGGGCGAGCTGGGGGCCTACCCGGACGCCGTGGCGTTCCCGGAAACCGCCGAACAGATCCGCCAGTTGCTGGCCCTGGCCGAGGACCGCGACCTGTGCCTGATTCCCTACGGCGGGGGCACTTCGGTGGCCGGGCACATCAACCCCGGCTGGTCCGAGCGGCCGGTGCTGACGGTGTCCCTGGCGCGCATGAGCCGCCTGCTGGACCTGGACGAAGACAGCCTGCTGGCGACCTTCGGTCCCGGGGCCAGCGGCCCTCAGGTGGAAAGCCAGCTGCGGGCCCGGGGCTACACCCTGGGGCACTTTCCCCAGTCCTGGGAGCTGTCGACACTGGGCGGCTGGGTCGCCAGCCGTTCCAGCGGCCAGCAGTCGTTGCGCTACGGGCGCATCGAGCAGCTGTTCGCCGGCGGCACCCTGGAAACCTTTGCCGGGCCAATGCCCATCGCCACCTTTCCGGCGTCCGCCGCCGGGCCGGACCTGCGCGAGGTGGTGCTGGGCAGCGAAGGGCGCTTCGGGATCATTTCCGAGGTCAAGGTGCGGGTCAGCCGCCTGCCCGATGACGAACGTTTCTACGGGGTGTTCCTACCCGACTGGCAGCAGGCCCTGCAAGCGGTGCGCGCCCTGGCCCAGGCCCGGGTGCCGCTGTCGATGCTACGCCTGTCCAATGCCCTGGAGACCGAAACCCAGCTGGCCCTGGCCGGCCACCCGACGCAGATCGCCTGGCTGGAAAAGTACCTGGCCTTGCGCGGCGCCGGGGCGGGCAAGTGCCTGTTGACCTTCGGCGTGACCGGCAACCGCCGGCAGAATGCCCTGTCCCTGCGCCAGGCGCGCCAGCACCTGAAGGCTTTCGGCGGGGTGTTCACCGGCACCCTGCTGGGCAAGAAATGGGCGCAGAACCGCTTTCGCTTTCCCTACCTGCGCGAAAGCCTGTGGAACGCCGGCTACCTGGTGGACACCCTGGAGACCGCCACTGACTGGAGCAATGTCGACCGCCTGCTGCAACGCATCGAGCAGAGCCTGCGTGACGGCCTGGCCGCCGAGGGCGAGCAGGTGCATGTGTTCACCCACCTGTCCCATGTCTATGGCGAAGGGTCGAGCATCTACACCACCTACGTGTTCCGCCCGGATGCCCAGTACCCGGCGACCCTGGCCCGTTGGCAGGCGCTCAAGCACGCTGCCAGCCAGACCATCGTCAACCACCGCGGCACCATCAGCCACCAGCACGGCGTGGGCAAGGACCATGCGCCGTACCTGCTGCGGGAGAAGGGCCCGCTGGCCATCGATGCGCTGCAGGCCCTGAGCCGCCACTTCGACCCGGCCGGGCGCCTCAACCCCGGCACCCTTTTGGAGCCCCGTGAACCATGAGCCAGGACTGGAATGCCCAATGGCGCCAACAGGCGCTGCCCGGGCTGGCGGCGCAAGCCTGGGACCTGATCGTGATCGGCGGCGGCATCAGCGGCGCCGGCATCCTGCGCGAAGCGGCGCGGCGCGGCTGGCGCTGCCTGCTGCTGGAACAGCGAGACTTTGCCTGGGGCACCTCCAGCCGCTCCTCGAAGATGGTCCATGGCGGCTTGCGCTATATCGCCAAGGGCCAGTGGCGCCTGACCCGGGATTCGGTGCGCGAGCGCCAGCGCCTGTTGCAGGAGGCCCCGGGGCTGGTGGAGCCCATGAGCTTCCTGATGCCCCATTACCGCGGCAAGTTTCCCGGGCCCAGGGTGTTCGGCGGCCTGCTGAGTGTGTATGACGCCCTGGCCGGGCGGCGCAACCATCGCTTCCACGATGCCCGGCAGCTGGCTTTCCTGGCCCCCGGGGTCAAGGAGCCGGGGCTGTTGGGGGGGACCAGTTTTCTCGACGCCCTGACCGACGATGCGCGGCTGGTGATGCGCGTGCTGGCCGAGGCCCGGGCCGATGGCGCCCAAGTGTTCAACGGCGTTCGGGTCACCCGCCTTTTGCGCGAGAAAGGGCGGGTCTGCGGGGTGCAGATCGAGGACAGCGAAGGCGGGCAGCCGCAGCAGGTGCGCTGCGCGGCCCTGGCGGTCGCTACCGGCGCCTGGGCCGAGCGCTTGCGCCCGGCTGACCGCGTGCGCCAGCTGCGGCCCTTGCGCGGCAGCCATCTGCTGCTGCCGGGCTGGCGCTTGCCGGTGGCCCAGGCCTTCAGCTTCATGCATGCCGAGGATGGCCGGCCGGTGTTCGTCTTCCCCTGGGAGGGCGCCACCGTGGTCGGCACCACCGACCTGGATCACCGCGATGACCTGGACCAGAGCGCCAGCATCAGCCAGGAAGAGCTTGAGTACCTGCTGGCCGCCTGTGCCCAGCAGTTTCCCCAGGCCCTGATCACTGCCGGCGACGTGCTGTCGACCTGGGCCGGGGTGCGCCCGGTGGTGGCCAGCAGCGACGGCCAGCAGGGCAAGCCTTCCAATGAAACCCGCGAGCATGTGCTGTGGCAGGAACCCGGCTGCGTGACCCTGGCCGGCGGCAAGCTCACCACCTTCCGGCCCCAGGCCATCGAAGTGCTGCAGGCCTGCGGAGCGATGCTCGGGCGTGAAGTGGTGGACGACGGCGCCCCGGTCTTCACGCCTGTGGCGCCCCTGGAGATCCCCGGCCTGAGCGGCGCCCAGGTGCGGCGCCTGGCTGGCCGCCACGGCCGCCATCTGCCGCGGCTGGCGCAGTGGGTGGCGACCCTGGGCGGCGATTGCGTCGGCGCCAGCGACACCCTGTGGGCCGAGCTGGCGTTTGCCGCCGAGGCGGAAATGGTCCTGCACCTGGACGACCTGCTGCTGCGCCGTACCCGCATCGGCCTGCTGCTGGCCGAGGGCGCCGCCCAGTACCTGCCGGCCATCCGCCGCCTGTGCCAGCCGCAGCTGGGCTGGGACGACGAGCGCTGGCAGGCCGAGGAACAGCGCTACCGGGCCCTGTGGCAACGCCATCACAGCCTGCCGCCACTCGCCTAACGATGCTCAACCAAGAGAGCCCCATGGATAACCACAACAACAATAAGCAGGACTACCTGCTGGCCATCGATAACGGCACCCAGAGCGTTCGTGCGCTGCTGTTCGACCTCAAAGGCAACCTGCTGGGCAAGGGCAAGGTGGAGCTTGAAGCCTATTTTTCCAGCCGGCCCGGCTGGGCCGAACAGCACCCGGACTACTACTGGGCCAAGCTCGGCGAAGCCTGCCAACTGCTCTGGCAGCAGACCGGCATCGACCGTTCGCAGATCCGCGGCGTGTCCCTGACCACCCAGCGCGGCACCCTGATCAACGTCGATGCCCAGGGCCGCGCGCTGCGCCCGGCGATCCTCTGGCTCGACCAGCGCCAGGCCGAGGTCGAAGGCAAGATCAAGGGGCCCTGGGGCTGGTTGTTCAAGTTGATCGGCGCCGAGGCCACGGTGGATTATTTTCGCGCCCAGGCCGAGGCCAACTGGGTGGCTCAGGAACAGCCCGAGGTGTGGGCCGCCACCGACAAGTTCCTGTTGCTCTCGGGCTTTCTCACCCATCGCCTGACCGGCAATTTCGTCGACTCGGTGGGCTGCTGCGTGGCCTACCTGCCGTTCGACTACAAACGCCTGCGCTGGGCCGCCCCCAGTGACTGGAAGTGGCAGGCCCTGGCGGTGCGCCAGGAGCAGTTGCCGACCCTGCTCAAGCCCGGGGAAACCCTGGGCCGGATCACCGCCGAGGCCAGCCGCCATACCGGCATACCCGAAGGCTTGCCGCTGATTGCCGCGGGTGCCGACAAGGCCTGCGAAGTGCTGGGCTCGGGCGTCCAGGACTCCACCACCGCCTGCCTGTCCTACGGCACCACGGCCACCATCACCACCACCCGTTCGCGCTACCTGGAGGTAGTGCCTTTGATACCGCCGTACCCGGCGGCGGTGCCGGACCACTACAACTGCGAGGTGATGATCTTTCGCGGCTACTGGATGGTCAGCTGGTTCAAGCAGCAGTTCGGCCTGCGCGAAGTGCAGCAGGCGGCGGAGCAGGGGCTGGAGCCGGAGCAGCTGTTCGACGCCCTGGTCCAGGCGGTGCCGCCGGGGTCCATGGGCCTGACCCTGCAACCCTACTGGTCGCCGGGCATCCGCGAGCCGGGCATGGAAGCCAAGGGGGCGATGATCGGCTTTGGCGACGTGCACACCCGGGCGCACATCTACCGGGCCATTCTCGAAGGCCTGGCCTATGCCCTGCGCCAGGGCATGGAGCGCATCGAAAAGCGCTCCAGGCTGAAGATCAGCCGCCTGCGGGTGGCCGGCGGCGGCTCCCAGAGCGACGCGGCCATGCAACTGACGGCGGACATCTTCGGCCTGCCGGTGGAGCGGCCCCATGTCTATGAAGCCTCGGGGCTGGGTGCGGTGATCGCCTGCGCAGTGGGCCTGGGGCTATACCCGGACTTCGCCACGGCCATCAGCGCCATGACCCGGGTTGGCGCAGTGTTCGAGCCCCAGCCCCAGGCGCAGCAGATGTACCAGCGGCTGTACAGCGAGGTCTACCTGCGCATGTACCGCCAGCTCAAGCCGCTGTACCAGAGCATTCGCGAGATTACCGGTTACCCGGCTTAGCGAAAGCGCCGGCCAGCGGCCGGCAGGGGGGGCGAACCTCTGCGGGGTAAAAAGTTCTTCCAGGCGCCAGGGCTGATCTATCGTGATCAAGGGGCAGGGCCCCTTCGACCCCCACGCCTGCGAGACGAGCATGAACCGCCAGGAAGCGCTGAACATCCTGTGGAAGCGACTGTTCCTCATCTTTGTGTTGCTATTGGCGGCATCCCTGGTATCGGTGGCCATGGCCGATGGCTACACCATTCCCTCGGTGGTGTTCATTGCCGGCAACATCGGCGGCTATGTTGGTTTTCACCGCCAGCTTTCCAGCCTCAGCGAGGAGGAAATCATCGGCCTGTGCAGTTCCTGGTTCAGCCTGGTGCTGCCGTCGTTCATCGGCGGCATCCTCGCGGGGCTGCTGTATATCCTGTTCATTTCCGGGGTGGTGCAAGGGGAGCTGTTTCCAAAGATCGTCGCCGATGAAACCTGTCGCTACAGCGAGAACAGCTTCTATGTGATCTTCTGCCAGCACGCCGGTGGCTATGCCGCCTACGCCAAGCTATTGTTCTGGTCCTTTGTCGCGGGGTTCAACCAGAACTACGTGGTGGACCTGATCGACAACATCAAGGGCAGCCAGAAGACGGAGAATCAGCCATGAGTGAACAGAGCAAAGGGCCGGCGTCGTACTTCCCCTCCATTGAAAGGCACTACGGCCAGCCCATCGGGCACTGGCTGGAGCTGCTGGCAACGGTCGACGGCAAAAAGCATATGGAGCTGGTGGCCTGGCTCAAGACCGAACACGGCATGGGCCATGGCCACGCCAATGCCCTGGTGGCGCACTTCCTGGCGGCCAGCAAGGGCCGCTAGTCCCCCGGTGCGCCATTCTTCGCCAGTGAAAGCCTGACTGCCGACATCCGCTTTCCTGGCGAAAAAAGCCAAATTCCCCTGTGTTCTCTTCGTTCTTTCCTACGTCGCACCTTGCATTGCCCTCTTTCTGCCTGTCGGAGTTTTCTCGATGTCTTCGCCAAAATCCTTGCCCACGGCCCTGTTGGGCCTGGCCCTGGCCTGCCCGGCATTTGCCGAAACCCGTGCCGTGGAGCTGGCTCCGGCGCAGGTCCTAGGCCAGGAACAGGGCGGTGAGGGGCAGCCGGCGCAGGAGGCCGCGGCGCGGCTGGCCCAGGTGCCCGGCGGCACCAATGTGGTGGACATGCGCCGCCCGCTGCAGGGCCGGGTGGCCAGCAACCAGGATGTGCTGGCCTACCAGCCCGGGGTCTATGCCCAGTCGGCGGGCAACGAAGGGGTGAAGATCTCGATCCGCGGCTCGGGCATCAACCGCGCGCCGGGTGCCCATGCCTCGGGGCTGTATACGATGCTCGACGGCCTGCCCCTGACCGGCCCTGGCGGCACCCCCTATGAGTTGCTGGAGCCCCTGTGGGTCGACCACGTGGAAGTGCTGCGCGGCGCCAACGGGTTCGACCGTGGCGCCCTGGCCCTGGGCGGGGCCATCGACTACGTCAGCCATACCGGCTATGACGCACCGCTGTTGCAGGTGCGCTACGCCACTGGCAGCCACGGTTATCAGCAGCGTCAGGTCAGTTCCGGGCAAGTGTTGGGGGATTTCGATTATTACGTGTCATTGACCGACTCCAATGCCGACGGCTACCAGGATCACACCCGCAGCCAGAGCAAGGGGCTGATCGGCAACTTCGGCTACCGCTTCAACCCGAACCTGGAAACCCGCTTCTACCTGCGCTACCGCGAGACCGACAACGATCTGGCCGGGCGCGTGACCAAGCGCTCCATCGAACACGACCCGCGGGCGGCCAACCCGGCCTACGTCAGCCGCGACGACCGGCGCAAGCAGCCGGGCAGTACCTTTGTCGGCAACAAGACCACCTATTACCTGGACGACGATTCGAGTATCCAGGCCGGGCTGGTGTACCACGACTACCCCATGGACCTGCGCGAAGGCCCCAACCGTCTGAAGGTGGCCTACAGCGACGTCAGCGGCACCCTGGACTACAAGCGCCGCGACAGCCTCTGGGGCCTGGAAAGCCGCAGCACCCTGGGCCTGCGGGTGACCAAGCACCTGCCCAATGACGGTGCCAGCGAGTTCGTGCGGATTCCCACCGGCAATACCGCGAACTACGCGCCGGGCACGCGGATCCGCAACTTCACTTACCAGGGCTCGGACACCGTCCTGCACGTTGGCAATGACCTGGAGATCGCCGACGACCTGTGGCTGACCACCGGGCTGGCGGCCATCTACACCCGCCGCGAAAGCGCGGTGACCTACCCCGAGGGCGGCGGCAAGACCAGCCTTGGCGACTGGGACTACGCGCCGCGCCTGGGCCTGCGCTACCAACTGAACCCGGATCTGCAACTGTTCGCCAACCTCAGCCGCTCGGTGGAAGCGCCACACCCCTGGTCGCTGATCTACAGCGCCAATCAGCGTTTTCCGGCCGGCAGCGGCGTCGCCACCGGCGCCCAGCGCGACCCGGTCAAGCTGCGCAATCAGACCGCTACCACCCTGGAACTGGGCGGGCGCGGCGACAGCAGCCTGGGCCAGTGGAGCCTGGCCTGGTACTACGCCCAGGTGCGCCACGAACTGCTTTCGGTGCTGCCGGATGCCAACGCCACCACGCCTTACGAACTCAACGCCAGCCCCACCGTGCACCAGGGCGTGGAAGCCAGCCTGCAGAGCGAGCTGTGGTCGCGCCCGGGCGTCGGCCGCCTGAGCCTGCGCCAGGCCTATACCTTCAGTGATTTCCACTACCGCGACGATCAGCGTTTCGCCGACAACCGCCTGCCGGGCCTGCCCATGCACTACTACCAGGGCGAGCTGCGCTACGACTGGCCCCTGGGCTTCTTCGCCGCGGTCAATACCCAGCTGGTGTCCAAGGTGGCGGTGGATTACGCCAACAGCTACTACGCCGATCCCTATGCGCTGTTCGGCGCCACCCTGGGCTACAACGCGCCGAAGAACGACTGGCAGACCTGGGTCGATGTGCGCAACCTGACCGACAAGCGCTACGCCGCCACCGTGACCCCGGGTTATGACGACAAGGGGCTGGACGCGGCGCGTTCAACGCCGGGGGAAGGGTTGGGGGTGTACCTGGGGGTGTCCTGGAGCCTGCGCTGAAAGCAGGGCCGCTAGCGAGCCGACACCCGCCAATGAAAGTGCCCGCAGCAGCGGGCACCTGGTTCATGCCGGGCGGTGTCAGCCCGGGCGGCAGTGATTTACCACTGGCCCGAGAACACGCAGGTCAGCGCTTCGATGGCGCTGAACTTCCACAGCGAGTCGCCGCAGTCGCTGGCAAAGGCGTGGGCGTTGGAGGCGGTGAGGGCCAGGGCGATGGCCGAGGCATAGACGATTTTCTTGAGCGACATGGGAAAACTCCTTGTTATGAATCCGCACGTTCTTGTAGGCGCCGTCCTGAAGGGGGGGCTGCTGCGGACTATAGGCCCGTGCTGCCCCCGGCACTATTAGCCCGAATGTGCTAATGGCCCATGCGCATCACTGTGCCGCCCGGCCCAGGCTCAGTTGCGAAAATACAGCTCGTCCAGCTGCCGCCGGCGTATCACCAGGTACTCCTCCCAGACCTTGGGGAAATCCTCGTCCCGGGTCAGGGGGAAGGTCAGGTAGTAAGTCCGACCTCTGACACTGATGTACTCCCGCACCCGCTTGTACGCCGGCTGTTCCAGCAGCGAGATGTATTCGTCATAGGCGTAGTGGTAGTGGGAAATCGTCACCCGATGGGGCGCGATCATGCAGCGGGAGAAGTCGATCACCCAGCCATGGCTCATGTCGCTGCCCAGGTAGCCGTAGACCCCATCCTCGGAGAGGCTGATGGCTTTTCGTGCCTGTACCCCATCCTCATCGTTGACCAGCACGATCTGGCTTTCGAAGTAGCGGATGGCCTGTTGCTCGGGGCCGCGCAACTGCAGGTTCCAGCCGACGGCGCCCATGCGGAACTCGCCCTGCTCGGTGAATTCGGCAGTCCAGCCGTTGGCAAGGCTAATGCGGTGTGTGGTCATTGTCGTCCTGGTGATGGCTGTCCCTGAAGGCTGGGGATTGTACGTCAGCCGCTGTGCGAAACGGCAGGGCCCGTGGCGCCCGGTCAGTCATGCCAGCATGCGAGCTGTCCTGTGACTGTGACTGTGGCCGTGCCCTGTGGCTAGTTCGCCAGTGCGTGGCGCAGATGCGCCAGGGCCCGGGTTTCGACCTGGCCCTGGTCGCTCCCCGGATTGAAGACCGCGCAGCAGGCGCTGGTGCCGGCGACGTTGGCGCGATAGACCGCCAGCGTGCTGCCGGGGCCGCTGCCGGTGTGGCCGTAGAGCGTCAGGCCAGACTCGACAGTGCCCACCATCAGGCCCATGGCATAGCCGGGAGCGACCCAGGGCCGGCCGGCCATCGGCCCGCCCAGAACCTGGGCCTGCTGCATGCCTGCCAGCAGTGCCGGGGGCAATAGCGCGCCGCTCAACAGCCGATCCAGCAGCAGCACCGCCTCCGCCAGGGGCCCCACCAGCAGGCCGTGGTAGACCCAGCCGGGGTGGTAGTCGCCCAACTGGCCCAGGTCCACATCCCGCAGGTCTTCGCGGGTCACGGCGAGGCGCGTGCGAGACAAGCCCAGGGGCGCCAGTACCCGTTGTTGCAGGGCAAGGTGCAGGGGCAGGTCCGTCGCCTGCTGGATCAGCTGCGCCACGAACAGGTAGCCCACATTGGAGTAGCGCCACTGGCTGCCGGGGGCGTAGCGCAGGCGGCTGGCGTCCAGGCGCTGCAGCATCTGTGCACCGGGCCATGCATCCTCGTTGCGCAAAACCGCGTCGTGGTAGTCGCTCAGCTCGCTGTAGTCCGCCAGCCCGGCCTGATGCCGCAGCAACTGGCGCAGGGTGAAGGGGCCCTGGGGCAGCGGCTCATCCAGCCCCAGCAGGCCGTCGCGCACCAGGGTCAGGGCCGCTGCGCTAAGCACAGTCTTGGTGAAGCTCCACCAGGGCACCAGTGGCTGGGGTTGCTGTGGGGCCAGTGGTTGGCCGTTGTGGATCAGGGCATGAAGCACGGAGGGGATGTCCTTGATGGGCTGTGTTGCCGCGGGCTGTTGGGTCAATCAGGCCGTGAGCGGCCCTGCAGGGTACGGCATAATGCGCGGCCGTTTTGGCTAAACCTAGGAATTGATCAGGAGGATCAGGCTGGCTATGTACAGACTTGGGCACATGATAGACAACCAGTGGGTCGAGCACAGTTATCCGCCGGTATTCGTGGTGGCCCCCATTGGCGAGGGGCAGCGCGTGGTGGCGGGCGTTCCAGGCTCGGACCCGCAGGTCCTGCTCAGCCTGCTGGGCTGCCTGGCCGAACCGCTGGTGCTGTTGTTCGTGTTGCACACGCCCCGGGACGAATCGCAAGCCGGACGCTACTGGAGCCCGCAGCTGTCGCGTGAAGACGTTCAGGATTTCATCTACGACTTCAAGCCACTGCTCTGTGGCGACAGCCGTTTCGACCTGTGGGTCCACTCGCCCGAGCAACAGGCCACCGTGGTCTGGGACCGGCACAACCTGATCTATGGCTACGGGCCGCTGGAAGATTACGCCACGGCCCTGCGCGCACTGGGCTTCGGCCATGGCGAGCCGCAGTTGCCCGTGCCCCATACCCACCACTACCACCCGCAGCTGGATGACCTGTGCCGGCAGTTGCTCACCCACTTCGATTGGCAGCACTCGCCATTGCGGTCAGAGGATGAGCAGTGAGGGAGTGAGGTTAAGTCCAGGGCTTGAAGACCCAGGGCCGGAGCCGGCATGAGGGGGGAAACGCCCGGATCAGGCTTGAATCGGCTGGCCGATGCAGCGCTGGAAGAGCTGTTCCATAGGCTCCAGGTGGCCGTTGAGAGCCAGGTGGTTGTCTGAGCCAGGTGCAGGCAAGTCAAATGGCAAGTGGATTACCCGCGGCGTGAATCGGGGCCGTTGCGGCCCCGGTCCCGGTTTGTCACTGGCCGCAGTGCAAGGCCGGCGTGCGCGGTGGTATCAGGCGCTTGCTGCCGGTGGCCTCAAAGGCCGAAGCCAGGCGCAGCAGGCTCGAGTCGTCATAGGCGCGCCCGGCGAAGGTCAGCCCCACCGGCATGCCGATGTCCGCCATCACCCCCATGGGCACGGTAACGGTGGGCACCCCCAGGTGGCGGATGGCGAGGTTGCCGTTGGCCACCCACACGCCATTGCTCCAGGCGATGTCTGCCGACTCGGGATTGATATCGGCATCGGCCGGGCCAACGTCGGCCACGGTGGGGAACAGCACGGCGTCCAGACCCAGGCGGTCCATCCAGTCTTCCAGGTCGATGCGCCGGGTCTGCTCCAGGCCACGCAGGCCGTCGGCCAGGGTGGCGATCTGGTCCCAGGTCTTGAGCCCGCGCTTGGCCATGTTCACGTATTCGTCCATGCCGGCGGCCAGGTCGTCTTCGCGGTTGGGCAGGGTGCCGGGGTCGTGGGGGAAGATCTGCGGCCCGTCGACATCCGCCAGGCGGTTGAGCTTGGGGTCGTCGTTGGCCCGCAGGAAGTCGTCGAAGGCCCAGCCCGAGAGCTCCCACAGCTCGTCGTGGAGGAACTCCTTGCTGACCAGGCCGCGGTTGTACACGGTCGGCGCGCCGGGGCGGTCGCCCTCGCAGTTGGACACCAGGGGGAAGTCCACTTCCAGCACTTGCGCGCCAGCGGCCTCCAGGGCCTGGCGCGCCTGTTCCCAGAGGCTGATCACCGAGGGCCGGGTATGGATGCGCTGGCCGGTGGGGCCGCCGATGCCCGGTTTCTCGCTGGTGCCGGCCTCAGGGTCGGCATTGATGTACATGCGCGGCACGCCAAGGCGCTTGCCCTTGAGCGCCGCGGCGCCGGCCGCCAGTTGCGGGTAGGAGGCCGGGCGCACCGAAGCGACGCTGGGGATTGGCACCCAGGGCTGCAGGCGCCACAGGTCGCCGCGGGTGTCCGGGTCTTCGGCCACCACCACGTCCAGCACTTCCAGGAGGTCGGCCATGGTCCGGGCAAAAGGCACCACCACGTCCATGGTCGGGGTCAGCGGCCAGTTGCCGCGCACCGAGATCACCCCGCGCGACGGGGTGTAGGCGCACAGCCCGTTGTTGGAGGCTGGGCCACGGCCGCTGGACCAGGTTTCCTCGGCCAGGCCGAAGGCGGCGAAGCTGGCGGCGGTGGCGGTGCCGGCGCCATTGGACGAGCCCGAGGCGAAGGGCGCGGTCAGGTAAGCGGCGTTATAGGGGCTTTCGGCGCGGCCATACACGCCACGCTGCATGCCGCCGTTGGCCATGGGCGGCATGTTGGTCTTGCCCAGGCAGATGGCCCCGGCAGCCCGCAGGCGCTCGATGGTGAAGGCGTCGCGGTAGGCCACCAGCTCGGCGAAGGCCGGGCTGCCGGAAGCAGCCGTCAGGCCCTTGACCAGGTAGCTGTCCTTGGCGGTGTAGGGAATGCCGTCCAGCGGGCCCAGGGTCTGGCCCTTGGCGCGGCGCTCATCGGCGGCCCGCGCCTCGTTCAGCGCCTCGGGGTTGCGCACCACCACGGCGTTGAGGGCGGTGGCGGTGTTCGGGCCGTCATAGGCCTCGATCCGCGCCAGATAGGCCTGGACCAGTTCCACCGAGGTGGTCTGCCCGGATTCCAGGGCAGCGCGCAGGTGGGCAATGGAGACTTCGGTGACTTCGATCATGCTGCTACCGCCGTTGGCTGGTGGGTGATGAGGTGCAGAGGGCGCAACGGGGCGCGTGTGTTGGGGTATTGGCTGTGCATGGTGATTCTCGTGGTACGGCTGGCACGACAAGGGTGGCATGGGAACGCTGGGGGCCTTTTTAGCATCTAGTGCCGGGCAGAGGAATCGGCTTGATGGATTATTGCTTCAGGCCAGCTGCGCCAGGGCCTGCGGGCTAGAGGTAGATCTTTCCCTCGGCGTCCCTTGCGTGAAACTGCTGCAGGAAAGCGTGGTAGTCACGATAGTCATGGAAGTCCATGCCGGCCTTGTCAGCCCGATCGTGGAGATCCCGTGGATTGGGACGAAAGATTTTCTTGATCTGGCGCATTCGCTGCACATCGATGCCGTTGAATTTTTGATCTCGCTCATAGTGGCTGTAGAGATTCTTTCCACCGACCGAGAACCCGCGGCGAGCCAGAATCCAGTCGACTTGAGCCTCTGCCTCCTCGGGATGTATGGGGAACCATTCAGAGTCACGGCCGGTGTCCAAGTGCTTGATCGGCTCTCCAAAGACCGATCTTGAATGGATGTAACGCTCGATGTCGGACAGCTCCCGGCGCGAAGTCCCGTTGGAGCACTTGGACAGTTCATAGACCGTGAACAGGGTAAGGAAAGGATTGTAGGTCTTGCCTTCGGCAATCCGTTGCTGCGGAGTTCGCTTGGTGGTCAGCCCGATCTTTGTCAGGCCCATGTCGCGGATGTCGATGGCGATATAGAGCCAGGCATACAGGGCAGGGGTGCAGTCAGCGTAGTACTCGTTGAACTGCGCTTCTTCATCGTCAAAATCGAGGTCCATCTAGCCACCTTCCTTACGGGCTGCTGAATGCAATCGCTGATTGCAAGAGCTCGCTCATGCGGGCTCCACGTTGAACTCGCCAAGGTAGTCCAGGGTTGCCGTGCTTGCGGGCTGGCGTTGATTGGCGCCGCCGGAGATCGATTTGTGGTCACCGTAAATCGACTCGCAGCCAACGATGATGAAATGGCTGTAGCCGGAGTCGACGCGCGTGCGCAGCTGCTGTTTTCCGGCGTCGCTGCGGATCAGCGATTCCAGGTATTGCGGGCCGTCTTCACTGCCGATCAGCTCGACGAAATCGGAGTCCATGTAGTACCCCAGCTCCTGTTTGAGGCGCCAGCTGGGGTTGCGTGCTTCCCAAGCGCTGAACTCGGCGTCGCTGACATCAGCCGCGGGTTCGGGCTCCCACTGTTCGAAGGCAAACCGTTCGGCCTCTGCCTGGTCCGGGAACCGGGCAGCGAACAGGTAGAAAGGAAAGTAGGCATCGGCTTCTGACATGGACGGCTAGGCTCCTTGGTTCAGATCAGGCTGGCGCGCTGCAAATGGCTGACATGACCATGGCCGGCGGCGCTCAAGCGCACGGCCAGGTCTTCCCGGGCCTGGGCCCCGCCGCTGCGCACGTACTCCAGCTCCGCGGCGGTGATCAGCACCACCGGCACCAGGGTCACGGGGGACAGCGGCATGTCTTCCAGGCGTGTCGGGAAGTCCGGGGCCGGGCCGCCCACCAGTACCCCGGCGCAGTCGTCGGCGCTGATGAAATGCGCTGGCAGTTGCTCACTCATGGCGCGGGACTGGCTGACGCCGGGCAGTTCCAGGGACAGCACCCCGTAGCGCTGCAGGCGTGCAGTGAGGCCACCGGCATCGGCCGTGGTGTTGGCCACGCAGCGCAGCAGTTCAAAAGCCCAGCTATCGGCGAACGGATAGACATCACCCACCGCACCCTGGGCATGGGGTGGGATGTCCGGGGTTTCGACGAACAGTTCCATCTCGAAACCATTGCCCAGATCATCACCTGTGACCCCATCGAACGGGTCGGACAGGCCCTCGGTGGCGAGAATGATGCCGTTGTTGCGACGCACGATGCGATAGGCCTGGCGCGTGGAGGGCCAGTGCGAGCCGCCCATGAAACTGGGGCTGATGGCGAAGCCCAGGACGTCTTGCTCACAGTGGCCGACCGCTTGCCAGTGGCGATCGAGGCAGGCGGCACCGGCCTCCATCAGGGCAATGCCGGCCAGCTCTGCTTGGGTTGGCTGGTACTGGGCGTAGGGCTCTTCTGCGGCGGCTGGTTCGCCGGCGGGCAGGGAGGGCTCGGCCTTTTGTGGCGCCGGCTTTTTGAAGACGCTGAGCAGTTTTTCCAGGAAATTCATCGGGCGATCCTTGCGGGGCAGGTGCGTTGCACAAGGCGCACAGCACAGGGGTAGAGAGAGGGCACATTGTGACGGGTTTGCCGTGCCCATGGAAACCGACGGATGCAAGTTGCACGAAGCCTTGCCTTGCCGGTGTGGCTGCCCGAGAATCCGCCCCGGTCCGCTATCAAGGAAAGTGATCAGCATGTCTTACCCGAAGAAGCTAAGTCCGGAGTTTTCCGGGGCACTGAGAACCTTCAGTTTCTGGGTCGCCAATGGCACCTTGGGCTATCCGTTGCTGGAAGGCGTCGACTACCGCAGTTGCCTCGGGGACGAGCCGAGCATGCTGGAGATGGCCTATGCCATTTTTGCCAATGTGCTGGAGCTGGACGAGCAGGGCGTACCGGTGAATGCCAAGTACGCCGAGCACCGGGCGGCGCAGTACATCCGCCAGTATTGCGATCCGGGCTACCAGGCACGGCCGGCGTTCGAGGACTGGGAGCAGGAGCTGTACGGCCCGCCCGACCGGGACGACAGCAAGCCCTGGCCAGCCGGCGTGGCCTAGGTTTTTCGACGGCTGGATACAAGCCTCGGGCACTATGGCTTCGACACGACGAACCCCCTCATCAAGGATTATGAATGTCGCTGATTTCGCAACGTGTAGAACTGGCCCGCCAGGGTGCCAACGACAAGGTGATTTGCCGCATGGCTTCGGGCTGGGCGGTGATGGGCGATGTGCAGTTTCTTGAGGGCTATTGCCTGTTGTTGCCGGACCCGGTGGTGGCCAGCTTGAACGACCTGGATGCCCAGGCCCGGGCCACCTACCTGCTGGACATGGCCCGCATCGGCGATGCGCTGCTCGAGGCCACCGGAGCGCTGCGCATCAACTATGAAATCCTCGGCAACTCGGAGCCTGAGTTGCATTGCCATATCTTTCCCCGCTACGCCTCGGAGCCGGAAGGCAAGCGCCGGATGCCGGTGTGGTTCTACGACTGGAAGACCGCGCCGCCCTATGTCGAGGCCGAGCACGGCCCATTGCGCCAGCAGCTTGCCCGGATACTGGCTGGCCAATTGTAGGAGCGAGCTTGCTCGCGATGGTCTCTAACGAAAACGCCGCACTCACTGGCGGAACGCGGCGTTCTTGAGGGCTTCGCGAGCAAGCTCGCTCCTACGGTGTCTGGTGGTGCGATCAATCCGGGCGTCTGGTTAATTGTAGGAGCGAGCTTGCTCGCGATGCTCGTGAACGAAAAACGCCGCGTTCACTGGGGGAGCGCGGCGTGCTTGAGTGCTTCGCGAGCAGGCTCGCTCCTACAAGGGGCTGTTGATCAGCGGTTTGCTGCGCTCCACTTGGCTCGCGCTGCGTGCAGCTTCTTGTAGCTGTCGATCAGCCGCAGGTGGCGGTCCAGGCCTTCGAGCTGCAGGTTGGTCGGGGTCAGGCCGTAGAAGCGCACGCTGCCTTGCACTGAGCCGATCACCGCGTCCGTCCGTTCGTTGCCGAACATGCGCCGCAAGTTGGCCTCGTAGTCGCCCAGCTCCAGCTCGTCGTCCAGCTCCACTTCCAGCACCGCGTTCAGGGCCTGGTAGAACAGCCCGCGCTCGACGGTGTTGTCGTTGTATTGCAGGAACATCTCCACCAGCTCCTTGGCCGGGTCGAACTGCCCCAGGGCCACGTGGATCAGTAGCTTCAGCTCCAGGATGGTCAACTGGCCCCAGGCGGTGTTGTCGTCGAACTCGATGCCGATCAGGGTGGTGATGTCGGTGTAGTCGTCCAGTTCGCTTTCTTCCAGGCGCTCCACCAGCGAGCGCAGGCCGTCTTCGTCCAGGCTGTGCAGGTTGAGGATGTCTTCACGGAAGAACAGCGCCTTGTTGGTGTTGTCCCAGATCAGGTCGTCCACCGGGTAGATTTCCGAGTAGTCCGGCACCAGGATGCGGCAGGCCGTGGCCCCCAGGTGTTCGTACACCGCCATGTAGACTTCCTTGCCCAGGCCCTCGAGGATGCCGAACAGGGTCGCGGCCTCCTCGGCGTTGGCCGCCGCTCTTTCACCGCTGCTGCCCTGGCTGGTGAAGTCCCACTCGACGAATTCGAAATCCGCCTTGGCACTGAAGAAACGCCACGACACCACGCCGCTGGAGTCGATGAAGTGCTCGACGAAGTTGTTCGGCTCCATCAGCGCCTGGCTTTCGAAGGTCGGCTGCGGCAGGTCGTTCAAGCCTTCGAAACTGCGGCCCTGGAGCAGTTCGGTGAGGCTGCGCTCCAGCGCCACCTCGAAGCTCGGGTGGGCGCCGAACGAGGCGAACACGCCGCCGGTGCGCGGGTTCATCAGGGTCACGCACATCACCGGGAACTCACCGCCCAGGGACGCATCCTTGACCAGCACCGGAAAGCCTTGTTCTTCCAGGCCCTGGATGCCGGCCAGAATGCTCGGGTACTTGGCCAGCACTTCCTGAGGCACATCCGGCAGGGCCATCTCGCCTTCGAGAATCTGGCGCTTGACCGCCCGCTCGAAGATCTCCGACAGGCACTGCACCTGGGCTTCGGCCAGGGTGTTGCCGGCGCTCATGCCGTTGCTCAGGTACAGGTTCTCGATCAGGTTGGAGGGGAAATACACCACCTCGCCGTCGGACTGGCGCACATAGGGCAGGCAGCAGATACCGCGCTCGATATTGCCCGAGTTGGTGTCGTACAGATGCGAGCCGCGCAGCTCGCCATCCGGGTTGTAGATGGCCAGGCAGTGCTCGTCGAGGATCTCCTTGGGCAGCTCATCCTTGCGCCCCGGCTGGAACCAGCGCTCGTCCGGGTAATGCACGAACTCGGCGTTGGCGATCTCTTCGCCCCAGAACTGATCGTTGTAGAAGAAGTTGCAGTTCAGGCGCTCGATGAACTCGCCCAGGGCCGAGGCCAGGGCGCTTTCCTTGGTGGCGCCCTTGCCGTTGGTGAAGCACATCGGCGACTGCGCATCACGGATATGCAGCGACCAGACGTTGGGCACGATATTGCGCCACGAAGCGATTTCGATCTTCATCCCCAGGCCCGCGAGGATCCCGGACATGTTGGCGATGGTCTGCTCCAGGGGCAGGTCCTTGCCGGCAATGTAGGTGCCTTCGCTGGAGCCCGATTGCGGCATCAACAGCGCCTGGGCATCGGCGTCGAGGTTTTCCACTTCCTCGATGATGAATTCGGGGCCGGTCTGCACCACCTTCTTCACCGTGCAACGGTCGATGGAACGCAGGATGCCCTGGCGGTCCTTGTCGCTGATGTCCGCCGGCAGCTCGACCTGGATCTTGAAGATCTGGTTGTAGCGGTTTTCCGGATCGACAATGTTGTTCTGCGACAGGCGGATATTGTCGGTGGGGATATTGCGGGTCTGGCAATACAGCTTCACGAAGTACGCCGCGCACAGCGCCGAAGAAGCCAGGAAATAATCGAACGGCCCCGGCGCCGAACCATCGCCCTTGTAGCGGATAGGTTGGTCGGCCACCACCGTGAAGTCGTCGAACTTGGCTTCAAGTCGAAGGTTGTCGAGAAAGTTGACCTTGATTTCCATGGGGGGCACCGGCATCACAAAGCAAAAAATGGCGGGCATTATCCGGGTTTTTGCGTGGGAAGTGTTGTGGTTTTCGGCGGACGGGTGGATCGCCAGGGCTGGCTGCCGGTCACAGACACCGGCACCCGGCCCCGGGCATCACTCAGGCATTCAGACTTTGAGGATGAAACGATTGGATATCCGCGAATAGCCCAGGGGCAACAACTGGGCTTCGTGCTCCTTGATCAGCTCATGCAGCGCGTTGGCGGTTTCGGCCACCGGCCTGGCTTGCTCCCTGGCCTGTTGCATGACCTGGCACGACTGCCTGAACAGGCTTTCGTAGGCGGGCGAGTCCAGGGACAGGCAGCCAGGGAAGCGCACCGCCTCAAGCGCTGCATCGAACTGGCGGGCGTCGCCACTGTGTTCCAGGTCGTGCAGCAGCTTTTGCAGAAAGGCACTGCCCAGGTTGGAGCCGCTGAGCCAGACCCGATGCCACACGTTCCACAGGTGAAAGTCGCTGAAGGCTTCATAGGAGCAGGAGACCAACTGGTCATTGGTCGCCACCGCGTTCAGGCAATGGCGCTCGACTTCGATGAACTGTTCCCGTTGCCAGCGGTTGCTGCGGGCGGCGTCCAGCACCTTGGGGGCCAGCCTGAGGATGGACTCGAAGGTGGTGATCAACCCCCTGGAGAACAGCGGGTCGATAAACCCTGTGGCTTGCGGCAGCAGGCAGAAGCGATCCCCGACATTTTGCACGCTGCGGTAGTTGATGCGCGGCGCGTAGATCCACTCCCGGGCATTGACCGCATCCTTGAAGTGTTCGCCGATGGCCGGGTACTTTTTCAGCAGTTTGCGAAACTCGATCTCCGGCGCCTCGGTGGGACGGTACTTGGCGTTGTTGAACTGGAAGCCGATGCTGCACAACTGATTGGTGCCCTGCGGGTGGTTGTTGAAGGGGATGACCCACAACCAGCCCTCTTCGAAGATGTGGTGCAAGGTGCTCTTGAACAGTTCGATGGGGGAACGAGTGCGGGACAACGGAGCCAGGGCATCTTCGTAGCTCTTCACATTGAGCATGTGGGTGAAGAATGAGCAGGTGTCGGTCGCCAGCCCTTCGGTGGTGCGCAAGCCCAGTTGGCGAGAAAGCGGAGAGCCCTGGGCAGCAGCGTCAATGATGAACGCGGCCTTGACGGGGGCGGCGTTGGACAATGCCACCTCGACCCCGTCGTCGTTGAGGCTGATCGACTCGATCTTGATGTTCTGTCTGGATTCGGCGCCGTGTTTCAGGGCAATCATCAGGGCGAAATAGTCGATGTCCTGCCGGAAAAGATGGGCTTCCGGCACCTTTAGCGGCGGGGCCACAAGGTGGTCGGGGGACGACGGCGCGTTCTCTTGATGCCAGGCAAAACTGAAGCCCAACTTGATCCCGCAGGCGCTCGAACCGACGTGCTGGATGATCTTGTCGGGGTGCGAGAGGTAGGCGATTTCAGGGATGTCGAAGCGCTTTGAGAGCAAACGCAGCAGAAAACCGCTTTCCGGTGTCGCCGCTTCGCCGACGGAGAATCGTGGGTGCTGGGCCGAGTCGAGGATCAGAACGTTCAGCCCGGACTTCGCGAGGACGGCGCCGGTCAGCGCGCCGGCGATACCACTACCGATGATAATGACGTCGTACTGATTCATGATGTCTGGCTCTTGTCTTGCAAGGTGGTCGCTCTGGAAAGCGCTGAATGCATTGCGGTATCGAAATGCAGGGTGGCCAGGGTCTGCGGTATTTCCTTTTCAAACGGCAAGTCCCAGTAAGGCGTGCTGCCGATCGAGCGTTTCAACTCATTGATGAACAGGCGGGTCTTGGCCGGGACAACGCTGCTGCGTGCCCTCAGTGCGTAGATCGCTCCCTGTTGCGGATCGGCCTCGCAATATTCGTCGAGCAGCGACACCAGTTGGCCGCTGGCGATCTGTTCATGCACCAGCCAGGTGGGCGCGTGGATGATTCCTATGCCCTGAAGGGCGCCGTCCACCAGCAACTCGGAACTGTTGACCGATAGCCGGCTGCTGGGCATGAGCTTCTTGAGCAGGCCATCGACCTTGAATTGCCAGGTCAGTGAGAAGTTGCTGCAGGTGCTGTGGATCAGGCAGGCATGTTGGTACAGGTCTTCAAGAGTTTGCGGACAGCCATGTTGCCGGATGTATTCCGGGCTTGCGCAGAGCACGCGCCGCATATCCGCAAGTTTCGTTGGAATCAGATTACTGTCCGGCAATATGCCCAGCTTGATACAGATATCGACGTTATCGATGCTGGGGTCGAGAGCTTTGTCGTTAAGCGAGAATTCAATTTTCAAACCGGGATGATGGTTCAGTATTCTGCTCAATAAAGGCGCTACATGGCGCCGTCCAAAGGCCACGGGTGCTGAAACCTTGAGAACGCCTAGGGTCGATGCAGTGTGTTCTTTTACTTCTGATCTAGCATGCCCAATGCATCTCGAGATGTTCTTTGCATGTTCGAGAAAGAGCAGGCCTGTTTCGGTAAGTATCAAGCATTTTGTCGATCGATTGAATAGACAGGTTTCAAGTTCTTTTTCGAGGCTATTGATTCTGCGCATCACCGAAGAAGGTGGGATGCCAAGTAGTCTTCCTGTTTCGGAGAAACTACCCGTTTTAGTTACGGATATATAAAGGTCTATGTCATTGACAACGCCTAGCGCCTTCATTCCTAAATCCTTTTAGAATTTTTAGTGTCTTATTTTTGTAAAGGCAAATTACAAATAGATCATGACAGCCTCCTTAGTACGGCTAGGCTTTTTGTTTGTCAAGCAGTGCTGGGGCCATGATTAGTTGGCTTTGGGAAAATTGATTCATAACATTTCAGACGCCACAGCTCTACCCGGCGCAGAGCGGAACACCGTCCAAGTGCAAGGCTTGGTTTGCACTATCTGGATACAAAAATAGTTCTAGTGGCTAATTGCGCAGATCGCCAAAACTATGCTTGGGCGCTCGAAGATGACTTTCTGAAGGCTGTCATATAGGCCTGTGGAACATCGTTAAGTTGTGTTGGCTTCGATGTTGTCGGGGCTGTTTTGCCTTTGCGGATATGCAAAGGCCTTTTGCAAAAACGGCTATTCACAAGTGCATTCTTATTGAGGATTGTAGACGGGTTTTCCCAACCCACGATTGTCGAATGCAGGAGCGTACGTCTATGGACGGAGAGGAAGTTAAAGAAAAGATTCGTCGCTACATCATGGAAGATTTGATCGGGCCAAGTGCAAAGGAAGATGAGCTTGATGACCAGACTCCACTACTGGAGTGGGGCATTCTCAACTCGATGAATATCGTCAAGCTCATGGTCTACATCAGGGATGAAATGGGTGTCTCGATTCCAAGTACCCATATCACCGGCAAATATTTTAAAGACCTGAATGCAATATCCAGGACTGTCGAGCAACTAAAGGCCGAGTGCGCCTAACAGGGAGTGGGCAATGAGCGATCATGATTATGATGTAGTGATTATCGGTGGCGGGCCGGCGGGTTCGACCATGGCCTCCTACCTGGCAAAAGCCGGTGTCAAATGCGCGGTGTTCGAAAAAGAACTGTTCGAGCGCGAGCATGTTGGCGAGTCGCTGGTACCGGCCACCACTCCGGTGCTGCTGGAAATCGGGGTGATGGAAAAGATCGAGAAAGCCAACTTCCCGAAGAAGTTCGGCGCTGCCTGGACCTCGGCAGATTCCGGCCCCGAAGACAAGATGGGCTTCCAGGGCCTGGACCACGATTTCCGTTCGGCGGAAATCCTCTTCAACGAGCGCAAGCAGGAAGGGGTCGATCGCGACTTCACGTTCCACGTCGACCGCGGCAAGTTCGACCGCATTCTTCTGGAGCACGCAGGTTCGCTGGGGGCCAAGGTCTTCCAGGGCGTGGAGATCGCTGACGTCGAGTTTCTCAGCCCGGGCAATGTCATTGTCAATGCCAAGCTGGGCAAGCGCAGCGTGGAGATCAAGGCCAAGATGGTGGTGGATGCCAGCGGTCGCAACGTGCTGCTGGGCCGCCGGCTGGGCTTGCGAGAAAAGGACCCGGTCTTCAACCAGTTCGCGATTCACTCCTGGTTCGACAACTTCGACCGCAAGTCGGCGACGCAAAGCCCGGACAAGGTCGACTACATCTTCATTCACTTCCTGCCGATGACCAATACCTGGGTCTGGCAGATCCCGATCACCGAAACCATAACCAGCGTGGGCGTGGTTACGCAGAAGCAGAACTACACCAACTCCGACCTCACCTATGAAGAGTTCTTCTGGGAAGCGGTGAAGACCCGGGAAAACCTGCATGACGCGCTGAAGGCATCGGAGCAGGTCCGCCCGTTCAAGAAAGAGGCGGACTACAGCTACGGCATGAAAGAAGTCTGTGGCGACAGCTTCGTGCTGATCGGCGATGCCGCACGGTTCGTCGACCCGATCTTCTCCAGCGGCGTCAGCGTTGCACTCAACAGTGCGCGCATCGCCAGCGGCGACATCATCGAGGCGGTGAAGAACAACGACTTTAGCAAGTCCAGTTTCACTCACTACGAAGGCATGATCAGGAATGGCATCAAGAACTGGTATGAGTTCATCACGCTCTATTACCGCCTGAACATCCTCTTCACCGCGTTCGTTCAAGACCCACGCTACCGCCTGGACATCCTGCAATTGCTGCAAGGGGACGTCTACAGCGGCAAGCGCCTGGAAGTGCTGGACAAGATGCGCGAAATCATCGCTGCGGTTGAAAGCGACCCGGAACACCTCTGGCACAAGTACCTGGGCGACATGCAGGTTCCTACCGCCAAACCCGCGTTCTAAACACTAAACACCCAGTCGAAGGAGATGACTGAATGGATGCTCGTGCGCCCATGGATTTTGAACCCATTGCAATCATCGGGAGTGGATGCCGCTTTGCCAAAGGTGCATCGACCCCCGAGGCATTCTGGGAGCTCCTTCGTGCTGGGACCGATTTTGTCGGACCGGTTCCCGCAGAGCGCTGGGACACAGCGGCGATCTACGATGAGAGCGCTGCTGAAACCGGTACGACCTACAGCAAGGTGGGGGCGTTCCTCGAGCACATCGACCGCTTCGATGCGCATTACTTTGGCATCTCGGCCTCTGAAGCCAAGGAAATGGACCCCCAGCAGCGCCTGCTGCTGGAGGTCGCCTGTGAAAGCGTGGCCCGTGCCGGCCTGACCCGCGAGCAGCTCAAAGGCAGCAGGACCGCGGTCTATGTCGGCATGCTGGGCATGGATTACCTGGCACTGCACTCCCGCGAGGCCGGCATCGAACAGATCAACCCCTACTATGCCGCCGGCAAGGAATTCAGCTTCGCCGCCGGGCGTATTGCCTACCACCTGGGTGTTCATGGGCCGGCAATGACCGTGACCACTGCATGCTCTTCTTCCCTGGTGGCCATGCACCTGGCCTGTCGCGCCTTGCAGGCAGGGGAGGCGGACATGGCCCTGGCCGGAGGGGTGAACCTGATGCTGGCGCCGGACCTGACGATCTACATGAGCCAGATCAGGGCGATCTCGCCCAGTGGCCGCTGCCGGGTATTCGATGCGGCGGCCGACGGGATCGTCCGGGGCGAGGGCTGCGGGGTCACGGTGCTCAAGCGCTTGGCAGATGCCCTGCGCGATGGCGACCCGATCCAGGCGGTGATCAGGGGCTCGGCGATCAACCAGGATGGCGCCAGTGCCGGCCAGACCGTGCCCAACGCCAATGCCCAGGCTGCGGTGATCAGCCAGGCCCTGAAAGTGGCCGGCTTGAGCGTGGACGACATCGACTATGTCGAGGCCCACGGCACCGGTACGCCCCTGGGCGATCCGATCGAACTCTCTTCGCTGGACAGTGCCTTCCAGGGGCGTGAGCGGCCGCTGTGGGTGGGCTCGGTCAAGGCCAACATGGGCCATCTGGATGCGGCCGCCGGAATGGCCAGCGTGATCAAGACCATGATGGTTCTCAAGCACGCCGAGGTGCCTGCGCAACTGCATCTCGCACAGTTGAACCCACTGGTGGACTGGAAGCGTTCCCGGCTGGCGGTGCCCACGGCGATCGAGTCGTTGCCCGACCGGCCGCGCCTGGCTGGAATCAGTGGTTTCGGGCTCAGTGGCACCAACGTCCACATGATTCTCGAAGATGCCAGCGCCTATCGGCAGGCACAGCCGCAGCAGGAACGATCGGCACAGGGCCGGCCCTGGGTCCTGCCGGTATCGGCCAGGTCCGCGCAGGCCGTGGTGGAGCAGGCCAGGGCCTATGCCGTTCATCTGCCGCAGCAGGACGATGGGCAATTGCAAGCCTTTGTCGCCAGCGCCATTCATCGTCGTGATCACTTTCCCTACCGGTCGGCCGTGGTGGGTGCGAACGCCGCGCAATTGAAGAGCCAGCTGGAGCAGTTGCCGGCCCCGACCTTGGCCTGCACGACGGACGAAGAGGATCGGCGCGGGCCCGTGCTGGTGTTTACCGGGCAGGGCGCCCAGTGGGTGGGAATGGGTCGCGACCTGCTTGAACGGGAGCCGGCCTTCCTGGCGATGATCCGGCGTTGCGACCAGGCGCTGGCCCAGTGGGCAAGCTGGTCGGTGGAGGCCGAGCTGCGCAGCGACGCCAGTGGGTCCCGCCTGCACCTGACCGAATTTGCCCAGCCCTGCATCTTTGCCATCCAGGTGGCGATCAGTGAATGCCTGCGCCAGTGGGGTGTGATCCCGGCGGCGGTGGTCGGCCACTCCATGGGGGAAGTGGCCGCGGCCTATTGCGCCGGAGCACTGGACCTGGAGTCGGCGGTGCGGGTCATCCACCATCGGGCCCAGGCCATGAAGGACACCCTGGGGCAGGGGCGGATGCTGGTGGTGGGCTTGCCCGCGCCGACGCTCCAGTCGCGTCTGGCGAACAACCCGCAACTGGAACTGTCGGTGGTCAACAGTCGAAACAGCTGTGTGGTGTCCGGCAGCCCGCAGGCTGTACAGGCTCTGGATCAGCAACTGCGTGACGAAGGCATCTTCACTTACCTGATGCCGGCGGAATATGCCTTCCACTCCCGCCAGATGGATGAGTGCCTGACGCAGATCCGCGCGGGGCTGGAGGATTTGCCGGTGTTTGCCGCGCACACGCCCTGGATTTCCACCAGTGCGATGCCCGAGGAGCCGATCCTGGCAGATGCCGACTACTGGGCGAGGAATGCCCGTGGCATCGTGCGCTTCGATCGCGCCATCGAACAGTTGATCGAGCAGGGGCACCGGCTGTTCGTCGAGATCGGCCCGCACACCGTGCTGGCGGCGTCGATCAACCAGGCCCTGGCCGACAAGGGAACCCAGGGACTGGTGTGCGGCGCCTTGCACAAGCAGGGCGACGCCGCCCTGGAGCTGGCCAGTATTGTTGCCCGCCTGTATGAGTGGGGCGCAGGTCCCGACTGGCAAGCCTTCCAACCCAGGGAGGCGGCGCTGGAGCTGCCGGCCTATCCCTGGCAGCAGGAGCGTTTCTGGTTTGCCCCGGCGCCGCGGCCGCAGCCGGCAGGGCTCGTGTCCCAGCTGCGGGCGCAGGTACTGGTGTATGACGCCCAGGGCAATCTCTGCGCCCAGGCCAACGATGTGGCGCTGAGCGTGCCGCAGCTGGCACAGGCCGCTGTGCCGGCACCGGCCAAGGTGCCCGCAGCGGCGCAGCCGGTGGGGGATGTGCGGGCGCAGATTGGTGCACTGCTGACGCAGATCATCGGCGTGGCCTGTGCCGACCCGGACCCGGATCGAGGCTTCTTCGAACTGGGCCTGAGCTCGATTTCCCTGGTTGAATTCAAGCGCATGCTGGAGCGCCAGTTCGCCCTCAAGCTGTCGGCGACCGTGGGCTTCGACTATCCCACCATCAACCGGCTGGGCCAGTACCTGGAAGGGCTGCTGTCCCGGGAGCCGGCCAGCACCCCGATAACGGTCGATGCCGGGGCGACCGACGCCGCGGGGAGCGTCGCCGTGGTGGCCATGGCGTGCCGGTTTCCCCAGGCCGACAGCCCCGAGGCACTCTGGAAGCTGATGCTGGAACAGACGGACACCGTGGGGCCGGTACCGCCGTCCCGGCTCGCCGGCGCCAAGCCGGAGGAAACCTTCCCGCGGTTTGCCAGCCTTATCCAGCGCCCCGAAGGGTTCGACGAAGCGTTCTTCCGCATTTCCCCCAAGGAAGCCCGGAGCATGGACCCCCAGCAACGGCTGTTGCTGATGGTGGCCTGGGAGGCTCTGGAACGGGCCGGTATCCCTCAGGAGAAGCTGCTGGAACAGAGGGTCGGGGTGTTTGTCGGGGCCAACTCCCACGACTACGAAACCCGGGTCCTGGGTAGCGCGCAAGGCGTGGATGCCCACTACGGCACTGGCAGTTCGTTTTCGGCGATCTGCGGGCGCCTCTCGCATTTTCTCGGCGTGCGTGGGCCGAGCCTGACGGTGGACACCGCATGCTCGTCATCGCTCACGGCCATCCATCTGGCGTGCAACAGCTTGCGTGCCGCGGAGTGCGACATCGCGATTGTGGGTGGGGTGAATGTCATCGCCTCGGCGTCGATCTTTCAATCCATGGGGCAGGCCGGCGCATTGGCCCCGGACGGCATCAGCAAGGCCTTCGACGACAGTGCCGACGGTTACGGTCGAGGGGAGGGCTGCGGCGTGGTCATTCTCAAGCGCCAGGCCCAGGCCGAGCGGGAGCGTGACCCGATTGTCGCGACGATTCTCGGTTCGGCGGTCAATCACGACGGTGCCTGTGCCGGGCTGACAGTGCCCAATGGTCCGGCGCAAGAGGCGCTGATCAGCGAAGCACTGGCCAACGCCGGCGTGCATCCGGGGCAAGTCAGCTACGTCGAGGCCCATGGCACCGGCACGGTGCTGGGTGACCCCATCGAGCTCAACGCCCTGCACAACGCCTATCGCCAGGCCAGCCCCGACAGTCCGCCGCTGACGGTGGCCTCGGTCAAGGCCAATATCGGGCACCTCGAGGCGGCAGCGGGCATCGCTTCGCTGATCAAGGCCTGCCTGGTGGTGGAGCACGGCCGGATTGCCCCGCAAGCCCATCTGCAGCGGGCCAACACCCGTGTCGACTGGGCGGCCATGAACCTCAAGCTGGCGCATCAGGCCATGGACTGGCCGGGCCGGCCGGAGTCGCGGGTGGCCGGGGTCAGTGCCTTTGGTTTCACCGGGACCAACGTGCATGTGCTGCTCAAGGGCTATACGGCGCCCGCGACAGCGCCTTTGCCACCTGCCACAGCACCAGTAGCCTTGTGCCTGTCCGCGGCCACCCCGGCGGCATTGGCGGAGCTGGCCCAGCGCTATGTGTCCTTCCTGGGCGCTACCGAGCACTGCCCACAGACCATCTGCTACAACGCGCTGATGCGGCGCACGGCGTTCAAGGAACGCCTGGTCGTCCACGGCCAGGATTGCCGCGAGCTGGCTCAGGCACTACAGGCCTGGCTGGCCGGCAGCCCCATCGCCAATGACCGCAAACCCGCGGCCGGCGAACCCTGGGCGACCCTGGCCGAGGCCTTTGGCCGCGGCGCCCAGCCGCCGGGCCCCGAGCGCTTGCCGGACGGCTGTCAGGCCATCGGGTTGCCCACCTATCCCTGGCAGCTCAACGACTACTGGATCGATGCTGGCCAGCCGGCTACGGCGGTGCAGCCCGCCCGGGCAGCCTCGGGCCATCCTTGCCTGCAGGGGCTGGTACGGCCGGCCGGGCAGCTCTGGTACTGGTCGGGGGCTCTCGCTCCCCAGGCCGGGCATTACGACCCGCTGGGCGAACAGGGGTACAGGGTCAAGACTCACCTGTTGCTGGATGCCGTGCTCCAGGCGGTGCGGGAAACACCACGGGGCGTGCAGCAGATCCGCGACTTGCAGATTGCCCAGCTGCGTCTGCGCGGCGAACAGCACCTCACTTCGCACCTGAGCATCCACCTCACCCAGGCGCCTGACGCCTGCTTCGAACTGGCCTTGCAAGGGGCCGGCGACGAGCGCCGCCAGGTCTGCATGAGCGGAACCCTGGTTGACTGTGCAGCGCAGTTGCAGGAGGAAACCCTGTGCGGGGTGTCGATGCTCGATGAGCCTTCACCGCCGGCGCCGGACGTTGGCCTGTGCCCATGGTCCGGGTGTGCGGCCACGGGCGGGCAGCGGGCCTTGTACCGCTTTGCCCACTCCCTGACGGCGGCCGAGCGCCAGACCCAGTTGCTGGCCAGTGTGGTCGAGCTGTTTGAAGGCGCCCACGCCGCCGCGCTGGTCGGGTTCTCCGGGCTCCAGGTATGGGCAGACCTGCCGGCGCAGGTATGGATTGTGCTGGCCGGCCATGACGCCGACAAACCCGACAGCCTGCAGGTAGTGGATGCCCGGGGTTGCCAGCTGGCGCTGTTCGAAGGTCCGCAGTTTGGCCATCCTGGTTCGTGGTACTTGCCCGACCTCCAGACCGCACCCCTCGACCTGCCGATGATCGCTCGCCAATGGCAGGACTATCCGATGCCGGGCGAGGGCGCTCGGCAACGCGAGGGCTACTGGATGGTGCTGGCCTGGAGCACTGCCGAGGTCCAGCCACTGGCTGCGGCGTTTGCGGCTGAACAGCGTCCGGTCGAAGTCATCGAGCTGCACGCCGGGCAACAACCTCTGGCCCGCAAGCTGTCCTCGGCGTTGCGCGGGGCAGTGGCCGATCCGTCCTGCCTGGGGGTGATCGTTGCCGGCGTTGAGGCTCAGGAGGCCGACGGCCTCGGTATATCCCTGGTGGCCTCTGCGGCGCTGGTACAGGCCTTCGCCGGTGCGATTGCCAGCGTCGGAACACCGGCAAAGCCGGTCTGGTTCGCCCTTCATGCCAGTGATGCTGCGTCGCCGGCCATGGCCGCTGTCCAGGCCACCTGGCAGGGCGCCGCACATATCTTCGCCCTGGAGCAGCCTGCCTGGTGGGGCGGTCTGGTGACTTTGCAGGGCAGCGACAGAAGAAGCTACGCCAGCCTCTGCCGGCTGTTGCACGGCCAACCTGGCCATGATCACTTTGCGATCAGCGGCGCCCGGGTCGAGGTGCAATACCTGGTGGAGGATCAAGCCGACCCGCTACAGCGCCTGGAGCCGCCGGCGCTGAACGGAACCGTTGTGCTGCATGCCGTCCCGGGATCTGACCTGGAGCCTGTGCTGACGGCGCTCGGGCAGCGGGGTGTGCAGCGTGTGCTGCTGCTCTGCGAGGCCCCCGGGCAACTGCACATGCCTGAGCGGATGCCCGAAGCGATGGCGATCAGCAGCCTCTCGGACCTGAGCCGGGAAAACCTGGCTGACACCTTCGCGACGCTGCGAGCGCAAGACCGCATCGCCGGCTTTATCCACCTCGATCTTGACTGGCGCACGGTTGCGCTCAAGGAGCCGGAATTTGTCGTGCGAATGCAGGAAGGCGTTCGGCCGCTTGAGGTCTTGCAGCAGGTTCACCAGCTGATCGATGACCCTGAAGCGTTCTTCCTGATCCTGGGCAGCGTGTCTTCCCTGCTTGGCGGGGCCGGCTTCGCCCGCTCGGCGATTGCCGATGCATATGCCTTGTGGGTGCATGCACAGCGCCGGCGCCAGGGGTTGAACTGCCAGCTGCTGCACCTGACGCAGAGCGAACAGGAGCTTGAGCAGGACGCCGCAGCCCGCACGGCCATGCAAGGCAGCGGCCTGCAGCCTTTGCAGCGCTCGCAGATAGTGCAGGCCATAGCCCGCGTGCTGGGTGGCCAGGGCCAGTGCGGGCTGCTCAATGTCGACTGGCAACAACTCAAAGGGCTGTACCTGAGCGTGCTGCCCTGGCCCTTGCTCGAACACCTGGGTGCAGCGGATAGCGCAGCGGATCAGCGTCTGGCCGAGCTGATTGGCCTGCCACCGCTGCAGCAGCGCCGGGCCATGCAGGCGCTGGTCTGCGAGGTAGTGGGGCAGGTGTTCGGCGTTGCCGATGGCCTGGAGCTCGATGTCAGGAAGGGCTTCTTCGACATGGGCATGTCCTCGGTCATGTCGCTGGACCTGCGCTCACGGCTGGGCCGGGCGTTGAGCATCGACCTGCCTTCGACCTTCGGCTTCGAATACACCTCCATCGAACAGGTCACGGACTACCTCATGGGCCAGCTCCTGGCGCCTGAAACCCGGGAGCCGGTGGCGGCGCCCGAACCTGTGTCGCCAGCGTCGCGGCATCAGGACCTGCATGAACTGTCACGGGCCGAGCTGATTGGTGCTCTCGAAGACGAGCTGCGCGATATCGCCAATTACTAGCCCTGGGGCTGGATGACAACTGCCAGAGAATCACTGATCGAGGCCTTTATGGATAACGATGTCCGCGATGTAAGCAAGGAACAGCTGCAAGAGAGTCTTGCTCAGGCAATCACCACCATCCGTGCGCTCAAGGAAAAGGTGGCCGGCAAGAGCTCGGCGCCTGTCGAACCGATCGCCGTAGTGGGCCTGGGGTGCCGGCTGCCGGGCAGTGCCGACACACCGAAGCGGCTGTGGAGCCTGCTGAAAAATGCCACCGATGCGGTGGGCGACATGCCCAGCGATCGTCTGTACGGCACCGACTATTACCATCCTGATCCCCAGGCACCCGGCAAGGCCTACGTCATGCGCGGTGGCTTCATCGAGGGGGTGGATCAGTTCGACCCGGGCTTCTTCGGCATTTCGCCCAAGGAAGCCGAAGGCATGGACCCCCAGCAGCGCCTGGCCCTGGAGGTTGCCTGGGAGGCCCTGGAGAGCGCCGCGATCGCCCCCGACAGCCTGCATGGCAAGAAGCTCGGCGTGTTCATGGGGGTCAGTACCAATGATTACGTGCGCCTGCGCCAGCAGTTGGGCGCGGTCGAGGACGTCAACGCCTACCAGTTCTATGGCGAAACCAGCTTCGTGGCCGGGCGCATTGCCTACACCCTGGGCTCCAGGGGCCCGGCGGTGGTGCTCGACACCTCCTGCTCCTCATCCCTGGTGGCCCTGCACCAGGCCTGCAACAGCCTGCGCAGCCGCGAGAGCGAGCTGGCGCTGGCCGGTGGGGTCAACCTGATCCTGTCGCCCTACGGTTTCATCCTGGTCAGCAAGCTGCGGGCCGTGGCCCCCGATGGCCGCTGCAAGACCTTCGACGCGGCGGCCGATGGCTACGGGCGCGCCGAAGGCTGCGTGATCCTTGCGCTCAAGCGGCTGAGCGATGCGGTACGCGACCAGGACCCGGTGCTGGCCGTGATCGAGGGTAGTGCGGTCAACAACGACGGCGCCAGCAGCGGCATCACCGTGCCCAACATCCACGCCCAGGAAGAGGTGATCAGGCTGGCGCTCGGCCAGGCCGGGCTCCAGGGCAGCGAGGTCGACTATGTCGAGGCCCATGGCACCGGCACCGCGCTGGGCGACCCGATCGAACTGCACGCCCTGCATGCGGTACTGGGCAAGCAGCGGCCCGTGGATGCACCGCTGCTGGTGGGCTCGATCAAGGCCAACATGGGGCATCTCGAACCGGTCGCCGGGGTGACCGGGCTGGCCAAGGTCCTGCTGTGCCTGCAACAAGAGGCCCTGGTGCCCCAGGTGCACTTCAACACGCCCAACCCGCGGATCGAATGGGATCGCCTGGCCCTGAAGGTGGTCACCGAATCCACGCCCTGGCCACGCCAGGGCAAGGCGCGGCACGCCGGTGTCAGTTCGTTTGGTGTCACCGGCACCAACGCCCATGTGCTAGTGGGCGACGCGCCGCTGCGCGAACGTGCCCAGGGGCGCGACAACCCCTGGCAGCTGATCACTCTGTCGGCCAAGGGCGAGACGCCCCGGCGCCAGATTGCCGGACGCTATGAACGTTTTATCGCCGACAACAGCCAGCTCGAACTCAAGGACCTGTGCTACACGGCGAACGTCGGGCGGGCGCACTTTGGCCATCGTTTCGCGGCCGTGGCCGATAGCCGTGAGGGGCTGCGCGAGCAACTGGCAGCCTATGCGTCACGCAAGGTGGTGGGGCATGTATTCGAAGGGCGCTGCCAGGGAGCGGCGGCGCCGCTGGTGATGCTCTTTCCGGGGCAGGGCTGCCAGTACCGGGCAATGGCCCAGGCACTGTATGACAGCGAACCATTCTTCAAGGCGCAGATCGATGAATGCCGCGCCCTGTTGCAGCCGCTGATGGACGTGGACCTGCTGACCCTGGTGCTGGACGCGGGTGCGGCCAGTGACAGCTACCTGCAACAGACCCGCTATGCCCAGCCGGCGATATTCGCGGTCGAATATGCCCTGGCGCGGTTGTGGATGCATTGGGGGGTCGCTGCCGATGCGCTGTTCGGACACAGTTTCGGCGAGATCGGTGCAATCTGTGTGGCCGGGGCGGTATCCCTGGCTGACGCGCTGCGTATGGTGGAGGCGCGTGGGCGCCTCGCCCAGCAACTGATGACGGCCGGCGGCGCGATGTACGCACTGGGCATGAGCGAGGCGCAACTGCTGGAGCTGCTCAAGGACCGGCCCGGCAGCGCGATCGAACTGGCGGCAGTCAACAGCCCGCAGGACGTGGTGGTGGCCGGGCCCCAAGCCGAGGTCCAGGCGCTGGCCGAAGCGGCGCTCGCCAGCGGTTGCAAGGTCAAGAAGCTTGCGGTTTCCCATGCCTTCCATACCGCAGCCACCGAGCCGATGCTTGAAGCGTTCCGCCAGACGGTGGCGCAGATCACCTTCAGCGAGCCGCGCTTGCCGGTCATCAGCAGTGTCACTGGCCGGGTGCATACGCTCTCCAGCCTGAGCTCGCCCGATTACTGGTGTACGCACACCCGCCAGGCCGTGAGGTTCAGCGAAGGGGTCAACACCCTGATCGCAGAGCTGGGGGTGAAAACCTTCCTTGAAGTGGCCTCCGATGCTGTGTTGACGCCGCTGATCGGCCATCACCCCCTGGCGGACGACAGCCTGGTCCTGGCCAGCCTGCGCCGGGCCGGCGATCCGTCCAGGGACCTGCGCCTGGCCGCCGCGCAGCTCTACGTGGGCGGCCATAACCTCGACTGGGCCCGGCTGCACGAGCATGACGGGGCCTTGCGCCAGGCCTTGCCCGGGTATGCGTTTCAGCGCCAGCGCTACTGGTTCGACAACGCCAGCGGCTCGCCCCTGCAACAGGTCACTGCGGGAGCGGTCGGCCGGCTGCTGGGGCATTCGGTCAATGCACCCACTCCGGCATTCGAGTCGACGCTCGATAGCGGGCTCCTGCAGGCCGTGGGCGGCGAGATCCGCGATGACCTGGCGCTGCTGCGTCCTGACCGGTTGCTGGCAGCCCTGAGCGATGAGCTGGCCGGCCACTTGCAGCTGGACACCTATGGGGTGAGCCTCGCCAGCATCACCCCGGCCCTGGCGTTCCATGTCGATGACCAGTTGCATCTGTTCACCGAACTCAAGCCGCTGTCCGGGGCGGCCTGGGAGGTCAACTGTTCGGCCCTGAGCGCAGCGGCCAAGGTTGCCGGTGCCGATTGGCAGCCGGTCCTGTCGCTGACCCTGGAAGGCCTGCCGGCGGCTGTCCGGGGCGGCCTGCCGGACCCGGGCCATGCCGCCACCCAGGACGCAGGCTTTGTCTACCACATGCAGTTGCCGGCAGAACCCGATCCGCACGGCAATCACCTTGGGCAGGTCCTCGAGTACCTGGGGCAGGCGGTGCCGGGCGATGCGCCGGGCTCGATAAGCGGCATCCGCCGCTGGGTCGCCAGCCGGTCCGCTTCGCCCCGGGCACAAAGCCTGGTGATTGCCACGAGCCAGGCACATCCGCAGCAGTTCGACTGCGCCTTGTACGATGCGCACGGCCAGTGTGTAGGCAGCCTGGAAGGGCTGACCCTGGCTGCCGCCCCGAGTGAGGAGGCGCTGCGTGGCATGCTTTACCAGCCCGACGTGCTCTACAGCCTGGATTGGCTCGAACGCCCTCGCCAGCGCGCCGAAGTGCCGCAGCAGGGCCGCTTGTTCACCCTGGTCAGCCGCTCGCCGGAGACCGCCGCTCCCCTGGTCGAACACCTGCAGCGTGGCGGGCATCGTGCCCGGGTCCTGTGCCCGCAGCAGTTGCTCGATAGCGCGCGGAGGGTGCTGGCCCAGGACCCGAGCCAGGCATTGACCGATGAAGGCGAGGCCTTGGCCGCCGATATCATCGTGCTCGATGGCAAAGACATCGAGGATGCCGGCTCGACCACGCTGCAGAGCCTGTCGAGCCTGCAGGCGACACTGTTCCACCCGTTGCTGGAGATGGTCCAGGCGCTCATCGAACTGGGCCCGCGCGGTGGCCGGTTGTGGCTGGTGACCCAAGGGGCAAACCCTGTTGGCCTGGATCGCGACCAGCCCCTGCAAGTGGCGACCGGGCCGTTGTGGGGGCTGGGCAAGACGCTCGCCCTGGAGCACCCCGAACACTGGCGCGGGCTGATCGACCTGGCCCCCGACGATCCTCACTGGGCAAGGGCGCTGGCCGAAGAAGTCAGCGACCCCGATGGCGAGGACAAGATCTGCCTGCGCCCGGGCAAGCGTTATGTCCAGCGCCTGAACCATTTCAGCGCTACGCAGTTGCCAGCACAGGCCTATGCACCTTGCCCGCAGGGCAGTTACCTGATTACCGGCGGCATGGGTGGAATTGGCCTGGCCATGGCCCAGTGGCTTCTGGATAAAGGCGCGGGCGCTGTGCTGATCACCGGCCGGCGGCCACTGGAGGATGTCGCCACGGGCCTGGAGCGCTTCGGCGCTGCGGCATCGCGGGTGAGTTACGTCCAGGCCGACATCACCTCGCCCCAGGACATGCAGCGGCTGTTCTGCGGTCTGGAGGCGTCGGGCGCGAGCCTGAAGGGCATCTTCCATGCCGCCGGAATTTCAATTCCGCAGGATCTCAAGGACGTCGACCGTGACAGTTTCGACCAGGTGATGCGGCCCAAGGTCGAGGGCACCTGGTTGTTGCACGAACTGTCCCTGGGGCTGGACCTGGACTTCTTTGTCCTGTGTTCGAGCATCGCCAGTGTCTGGGGTTCGCAGCATGTCGCCAGCTACGCAGCCGCCAATCAGTTCCTCGACAGCCTGGCGTGGCAGCGTCGGGCCATGGGCCTGAGTGCCCTGGTGATCGACTGGGGGCTGTGGGCCGGCGGCAGTCACCTGTTCGACGAGCAGGTGCTGAATTTCCTCACCAGCGTTGGCTTGAAACAGATCGCCCCGGTACAGAACGTCGGCCTGCTGTCGCGGATTCTGGCCAGCGAGCTGCCCCAGATGGTGGTGTCAGGGGTGGACTGGAATCGCTTCAAGCCACTGCTCGAATCCCGCGGCCCGCAACCGCTGCTGCAGTACATCCGCAGCCAGGCTCCGACCGCCAGGGCCGGCGACAGCAGCAACGTGGAGATCCTGCAGCAACTGGCGGGCGCCGACGAAGCCGCTGCCCTGGCATTGCTGGATGACTACGTGTGGGAGCAGTACGCGCAGTTGCTCGGGGTCAAGACCGAACAGGTGCGGGCCAAGCTCGAGGATGGCGGCAGCCTGATGGACTACGGCCTGGACTCGCTGCTGGTGATGGACATGGTCGCCCGCTGCCGGCGCGATCTGAAGCTGGAGATCAAGGCCCGCGAGTTTCTTGAGTGTCCGGGCCTGATGTGGCCGGACTTCCTGGCCCGTTCGATAAAGGAACAGGGCTGCGTGGCCGAGGCCTGACGGGCCGCGGGCAGTGCAACCCAGACCCATGATCTGTGATTGAGGTGGTTATGAACGATGTGCAGTCTGGCAAGGCGCCAGAGCATTACGACATTCTCTTGGCGGGCAACAGCATCAGCGTGATCATGCTCGCCGCCTGCCTGGCCCGGAACAAGGTCCGGGTCGGTTTGTTGCGCAACCGGCAGATGCCCCCCGACCTTACCGGTGAGGCGACGATTCCCTATACCTCGATGATTTTCGAGCTGATTGCCGACCGCTATGGCGTGCCGGAAATAAAGAATATCGCCCGCACCCGGGATATCCAGCAGAAGGTGATGCCGTCTTCCGGGGTCAAGAAGAACCTCGGGTTCATCTATCACCAGCGCAGCCGGGCGGTGGACCTGGGCCAGGCGCTGCAATTCAACGTGCCCTCCGAGCATGGCGAGAACCATCTGTTCAGGCCCGATATCGATGCCTATCTGCTGGCGGCGGCCATCGGTTATGGCGCGCAGCTGGTGGAGATCGATAACAGCCCAGAGGTGCTGGTCGAGGACAGCGGGGTCAAGGTAGCTACGGCACTGGGGCGCTGGGTCACTGCCGATTTCATGGTTGATGGCAGCCAGGGCGGCCAGGTGCTGGCGCGGCAGGCTGGCCTGGTCAGCCAGGCTTCGACGCAGAAGACCCGGACCCTGGAATTCTCCACTCATATGCTCGGGGTGGTGCCGTTCGATGAGTGCGTGCAGGGCGATTTTCCCGGCCAGTGGCATGGCGGCACTCTGCATCACGTGTTCGATGGGGGCTGGGTGGGGGTCATCCCGTTCAACAACCATCAGCACTCGCGCAACCCTTTGGTCAGCGTGCTGGTTTCACTGCGTGAGGACCTCTGCCCGAGCATGGACGGCGACCAGGTCCTGGCCGGCCTGATCGAGCTGTACCCCGGCCTGGGGCGGCACCTGTCCGGCGCCCGGCGGGTGCGCGAGTGGGTGCTGCGCCAGCCGCCCCGGCAGGTCTATCGCACGGCGCTCGAACGCCGCTGCCTGATGTTCGACGAGGGCGCCGCGAGCAACGATCTGTTGTTCTCGCGCAAGCTGTCCAATGCTGCGGAACTGGTTCTGGCCCTGGCGCACCGGCTGATCAAGGCGGCGCACAGCGGTGACTATCGCAGCCCGGCCCTGAATGATTTTGTCCTGACCCAGGACAGCATCATCAGCTTGAGTGACCGGATCGCCTCGGCGGCCTATGTGTCGTTTCGCGACCCCGAGTTGTGGAATGCCTTCGCCCGTGTCTGGCTGCTGCAGTCGATTGCCGCCACCATCACCGCGCGCAAGATCAACGATGCCTTTGCCAAGGACCTGGACCCGCAAGTGTTCGATGAAATCGACCAGCTCGCAGAGGACGGTTTCTGGATGCCTCTGTATCAGGGGTACAAGGATATTCTCAACACTACGCTGGGCCTTTGTGATGACGTCAAAAGCGCCAAGGTCTCTGCTGCGCACGCGGCGAGCAGCATCTTTGCGGAGCTTGCCAACGCCAGTTTTGTTCCGCCTATTTTTGATTTTGCTAATCCTCACGCTCGTGTCTATCAACTGACCACCTTGAGAAAGCTCAAGGCGCTCTGGTGGGGCCTGATGCAAGTGCCCTCAGAGGTCGGACGGCTGATTTTCTATCGATCCTTCAGAAAACCTTCCCTGCGCAAGGAGAGTTGAAATGGACTTCAACTACGACGATACCCAGAAAAAACATGCGGCCATGATCGCCCAGGTGTGTGCCGAGCAACTGGCGGCCTGTGGCAATGAACACTCGCGGTATTTCACTGCCCGGCAATGGGCGATCTGCGGCGAGGCCGGATTGCTGGGGCTGTCGATTCCCCGGGAATACGGTGGCCAGGGCCTGGGTGCACTGTCGACGGCCATTGCCATGCACGCCTTTGGCCTGGGTTGCACAGACATGGGCCTGGTGTTCGCGGCGGCGGCCCACCAGTTTGCCTGTGCGATGCCGATCGTCGAGTTCGCAACAGCGGAAACCAAACGCGATGTGTTGCCCAAACTTGCCAGCGGTGAATTCATCGGCTCCAACGCGATCACCGAACCCGAGGCCGGCTCCGACTCCAGCAATTTGAAGAGCCGTGCCTGGCCCCAGGCCGATGGCAGTTATCGCCTTGACGGCCACAAGAGCTTTGCCGGCAATGCGCCGATTGCCGACATCTTCGTGACTTATGCCACCACCCAGCCCGAGTACGGTGCCCTGGGGGTCAGCGGTTTTATCGTCCACCGCAGCAGTGCGGGGCTCAGGGTCAGTGAGCCCCTGGACAAGGTATGCCTGAGAAGCTGCCCCGCGGGTGAAGTGTTCTTTGACGATTGCAGGGTTCCTGAGGTCAACCGCCTGGGTGAGGAGGGGCAGGGCCGGCAGGTGTTCCAGAGCTCCATGGGCTGGGAGCGTGCCTGCCTGTTCGCAGCGTTCCTGGGGATGATGGAGCGGCAACTGGAACAGACCATCGAGCATGCGCGCACCCGGCGCCAGTTTGGCAAGCCGATTGGCGACAACCAGGCGGTTTCGCACCGTATCGCGCAAATGAAGCTGCGCCTGGAGTCGGCGCGGTTGCTGCTGTTCCGGGCGTGCTGGGGCATGGACCAGGGCGATCCGGGGCAGCTCAACATTGCCCTGTCGAAACTGGCCATCAGTGAAGGGGCGCTGGCATCGAGCATCGATGCGGTGAGGATTTTCGGCGGCCGGGGCTGCCTGGAGTCTTTCGGGATCGAGGCGATGCTGCGCGACTCCATCGGCACTACGATCTTTTCCGGCACCAGCGACATGCAGCACGAGATCATTGCCCGGGAGCTGAAGCTATGAAGCTGCTCCATGAACGGATGATGCACAGCCTTGCCCGCTACCCGCGGCAGACGGCGGTGGTGGTTGAGCAGGATGCCTTGAGCTACGAGGCGCTGGAGCTCAGGACCCGGGAATTCGTGGCGATGCTCTGTGCCCTGGGGGTCGGCCAGGGGCAGCGGATACTGCTCTGGGCGCACAAGTCGGTGGACCTGGTGGCGGTCATGCAGGCGGCCCTGCGGCTGGGGGTGGTGTATGTGCCGGTGGACCCTCTGAGCCCGGTGTCGCGCCTGGAAAAGATCGCCGGGGATTCCCAGGCCGTGCTGGTCCTCTGCACCGCGGCACGCCAGGAAGAACTTGCCGGCTCCGCGCTTGCCCAGGTGCGCAGCGTGGTCCTGGACGACCCGGCCAGCGCCGGCTACTGGCGCAACATCGATACCGGCTCCAGCGTAGTGCCGACGCTGGACATCCAGCCGGACGATCTGGCCTACATCCTCTACACCTCCGGGTCCACCGGCGTGCCCAAAGGGGTTGCGCTCAGCCACGGCAATGCCCTGGCTTTCGTCGACTGGGCGTGCGAGCGCTATTGCTTCCAGCCTGGCGAGCGTTTCGCCAACCATGCCCCACTGCATTTCGACCTGTCGGTCCTGGACATCTACTGCGCGCTCAATGTGGGCGCGACGGTGTGCCTGGTTCCCGAGTCGATCGCGTTCTCGCCGCGGCTGCTGACCGACTTCATCCGCCAGCACGAAATCAGCATTTGGTACTCGGTGCCCTCGGTACTCATGATGATGATGCAAGACGGCGACTTGCTCAGCGATATCCAGGACACCCTGCGGGTACTGTTGTTCGCCGGCGAGCCTTTTCCGATCAAGCACCTGCGTGACCTGCGCGCGGCCTATGCCGATGTGCGTCTGGCCAATCTCTTCGGCCCCACGGAAACCAATGTGTGCACCGCATTCGAGGTCGGCGCCATCGATCCCGAGCGCGTGCTCCCGGTGCCCATCGGCACGGCCGCCTCCGGCAACCAGGTGTGGGCGCAAAAGCCTGATGGCAGCCGCTGCGCAGTGGGTGAAGAAGGTGAGCTGGTGGTGCAGGGGCCTACGGTCATGCTGGGCTATTTCGCCAAGCCGGCTCAGGAGGGGCCCTACAAGACCGGCGATATGGTCAGGCAGCGGCCTGACGGCAACTACGAATACCTGGGGCGTCGTGACGACATGCTCAAGGTGCGTGGCAACCGGATCGAGCGCGGGGAAGTCGAAGCCGCGCTGCTGGCCCATCCCCAGGTCAGCGAGGCCGCCGTGCTGGTGGTCGGGGAGGGGATGAACGCGCAGTTGTGGGGCGTGCTGGTCGCTCACACCCGGGGCGCTCTTTCGCTGATCGACCTCAAGCGCCACTGCGCCCAGCGCCTGCCTCGCTACATGATCATCGACAAGGTGCTGTGCCTGGACGCACTGCCACGCAACGCCAATGGCAAGGTCGATCGCTTCGCCCTGGCCAGGCAGGTGGAGGGCTGACCCATGGGAACTCCATCACGCGTGGCCAAGGACGCCTGGTTTCCCTATGCCAGCCGGCCTCGGGGCAAGATGCGCCTGTTCACCTTTCCCTATGCCGGGAGCGGGGCCTCGGTCTTTCATCGCTGGTTCCTGCCCCTGTACGACCAGGTCGACCTGTATGCCTTGCAGTTGCCGGGCCGCGAGGGTCGCAGCCAGGAGGCCTGCTACAGCGACATGCAGGCGGCGGCCAATGACGTGGCCGACTGCCTGGAGCAGTTTGGCGATGATATCCCCTGCTGTTTCTTCGGCCACAGCATGGGCGCCTTGCTGGCCTTTGCTGTCGCCGGCGTGCTGCAGGAGCGGCGGTTGCCGATGCCGCAGCAACTGATGCTCTCGGGCATGGTTGCGCCCCATGTGCGGCAACGGGTAGCACCGCTGCACCAGCTGCCGGCAGAGCAGGCCATCGCCGCGCTGCAGGCCATGGGGGGCGTGCCGGCGGTGGTGCTGGCCGAGGAGGACCTGATGCAGATGTACCTGCCCATCATTCAGGCCGACATACAGATGGTCTACTCCTACGCCGGTGCCCAGCCGCAGCCGCTGGACACCCGCATGATCTGCCTGAGCGGCGCCCAGGACCTGATTGCGCCGCCTGCGCAGATGCAGCAGTGGCGGCGCTACACCCTGGGCGGCTTCGAGCAGTTCGTGTTTGCCGGTGGCCATTTCTTTCTCGACGCCCAGGTCATGTCGCGGGTCAAAACAGTGCTGGGCAGCGCCCTGCACAATCAGCCTGGCAGTCTGGCGGTGTGAGCCGACTATTGGGCAATGGCCGCGAGGCCGGACCTGGCGAACAGCTTGAAGTGGGCTTTCAGGGCGTTGGCGTCGTGTTGCAGGACGGCTTGCAGCGGGCTGGGCTGCTGGCGATCTATCACCGCCAGCATCAGGCAGGGCGCGATGATGCTGATGGTGCAACGCGCCAGCGCCGGGTCACCGATCGGAAAGCTGGTGATCTCGCTGATGAGCGCTTCCAGCAGACGGAATTTGGGCATCACTTCTTCTTGCACAAGGCTGGTGAAATGGACAGTGGGCGCCAGTATTTCCCGTGCACAGACTTTGCTTTGCCAGCTCTGCTCATCGAGCACCCGGGTGACGATGGCATCGATGAAGCTATCGAGCTTGATCAGCGCCGGCTCTTCGCTTTGCGCCAACTGCGACAGGGCTTCGAAGCTCACCAGCTGCTTGTGTCCCTCGATCAGCACCGCCTTGTACAGGGCTTCCCGACTACCGAAGTGGTAGTTGATGGCGGCGAGGTCGGCGCCGGCTTCTTCACAGATGAGCTTGCTCGCGGTGTTGGCATAGCCATGCTGGGCAAACAGGCGGGCAGCCACTTCGAGAATGCGGATTTTAGTGTGTTCGCCGTCGCTTCTGCTGGTTCTGCGTCGCGTGTTCATGATGTTCCTCGTGGTCTGAGCGGGGGGTTGCTTCATGGCCAGTATCTGTTATTTTCTAATTTAAATTCAAATTGAATTTTAATTAGGCCTTGGCAAACAAAGGACTCATGGATGAAGAAGCAGTTGATTGTAGGGGTTGCCGTACTGCTGGTGGCCACAGCGAGTGTTTCCTGGTTTCTCCTTCGCCCCGAGAAGCAGAACGACCACCTCAAGCTCCATGGCAACGTCGACATTCGCCAGGTGTCCCTGGCGTTCGACGGCAGTGAGCGAATCGCCGCGCTGTATGCCGAAGAGGGCGACCTGGTGCAGCCAGGCCAGGTCCTGGCGGAACTCGACACACGCACACTGCGCCTGGAAATAAATCGCTCCAAGGCCAGGATCGGCGCCCAGGAACAGGCGCTGCTGCGCTTGAAAAATGGCACACGGCCTCAAGAGGTCGAGCAGTCCAAGGCACGTTTTGATGCCGCCCAGGCGCAAATGCAACTGGCTCAACTGCACATGCAGCGCCTGCGCAGGATCGCCGACGACACCCAGGGCAAGGGCGTCAGCCAGCAACGCCTGGACCAGGCAGCCGCCCGCTTGCAAGTGGCCAAGGCCCAGTCGCAGGAGCAGCGCGAATCCTGGACCCTGGCCAAGATCGGCCCACGCAATGAAGACATCGCCCAGGCCACGGCCGACCTGCAAGCCTCCAGGGCCGACCTGGACCTGCTGGAACATTACCTGGCGCGCGCTCAGCTCAAGGCACCGACCCAGGCCAGGATCCGCACGCGCCTGCTGGAGCCGGGGGATATGGCCTCGCCCCAGCGCCCGGTGTTTGCCCTGGCCCTGACCGACCCCAAGTGGGTACGGGCCTATGTCAACGAACGCCAGTTGGGCCACATACGTGCGGACCAGATGGCGCGGGTCTACACCGACAGCTTTCCCGACCAGGCCATCGACGGCAAAGTCGGCTACATCTCCTCGGTTGCCGAATTCACCCCCAAGTCGGTGGAAACGGAAGACCTGCGCACCAGCCTGGTCTACGAGATCCGGGTGCTGGTCAAGGACCCTGACGATCGCCTGCGGCTTGGTATGCCGGCGACTGTCTACCTTGACCAGGCACCGGTGGCCGGGGCCACGCCATGAGCGCGCCAGCGGTAACGGTTCAGGCTGTTGAACTGGTCAAGCGCTTTCGCAGTGGAACGCGAGAACAGTTGGCTCTGGAGCAGGTTTCTCTGGAGGTGCCCAGTGGCAAGTTGAGTGCCCTGGTGGGGCCGGACGGGGCCGGAAAAACCACCCTGTTGCGGATGATTGCCGGCTTGCTCAAGGCCGACGAAGGGCTGTTGAAGGTGTTGGGGCTGGACGTCGCCGCAGATCCGCAGCAGGTGCAGGACCTCATCAGCTACATGCCCCAGAAGTTCGGCCTGTACGAAGACCTGACGATCCAGGAAAACCTCGAACTCTACGCCGACCTGCATGGCGTGCGCGCCCAGCAGCGCGAGGAGCGCTTTTCCCGGTTGCTGCAGATGATGGACCTGACGCGTTTTCGCGACCGGCTGGCCGGACAGCTTTCCGGCGGCATGAAACAGAAACTGGGGCTGGCCTGTACCCTGGTCCGTTCACCGCAACTGTTGCTGCTGGACGAGCCCACCGTGGGGGTGGATCCGCTGTCGCGGCGGGAACTGTGGAGCATCATCGAACAACTGATCGAGCAGGAAAACCTCACGGTGCTGATCAGCACTGCCTACATGGACGAGGCCCAGCGTTGCGCCCAGGTCTTTGTGCTGTACCAGGGGCGGCTGATCGCCCAGGGGCCACCGGCGCAGTTGTGCCATCTGGCGCAGGGCCTGTGCTATGGCGTCGGCCCCGAGGCCGGCACCCCGGCCAGGCTGTTGCAGGCGCGCTTGCTTGACGACAATGAACACATCATCGATGCCGTGCCCGAAGGCGGCATGGTTCGCTTTATCCGCAGCGCCCAGGTGCCTCTGCAGGCCATTCCATCCCTGGCTGGCCAGGCCTCTCCCCAGGCGCTGGAGGCCCGCCTCGAAGATGGCTTCATGGTGTTGCTCCGGCAACAGGTTGGCAGCGTTGCAAGCCTGGACGAGCCGGCGCAGGCGCCCGCCAGCGACGGCCAGGGCGACGCTGCCTCTGGGCGTGCGGTGGTCATCGAGGTCCGCGACCTGGTGCGCAAGTTCGGGGACTTCACCGCGGTTGCCAGCACCTCGTTCGAGGTGTTGAAGGGCGAGATATTCGGCTTGCTGGGCCCCAACGGAGCCGGCAAGACCACCACGTTTCGCATGCTTTGCGGTTTGCTTCCCGCCTCCAGCGGGCACCTTGAGGTGGCTGGCGTCAACCTGCGCACCGCACGGGCGGCGGCGCGGCGCAAGATCGGCTACGTCTCGCAGAAGTTCGCCCTGTACGCGAACCTGTCGGCCCTGGAGAACCTGCGCTTCTTCGGCGGCGCCTATGGCCTGCACGGCGCGAAGCTGAAAGCGCGGGTGGCGTTGATGCTCGAACAGTTCGACCTCGACGAACACAAGCACCTGCGCAGCGGCGAGCTGCCCGGTGGCTACAAGCAGCGCCTGGCCATGGCGGTCGCGCTGCTGCACGAGCCGCAGATCCTGTTTCTCGACGAACCCACCAGCGGTATCGACCCCTTGGCCCGCCGGGCATTCTGGCGCCGTATCACCGCCCTGGCGCAAAGCGGCACGACGATCGTGATCACCACCCACTTCATGGAAGAGGCCGAGTACTGCGACCGTATCGTCATCCAGGATGCCGGACGGCTGCTGGCCCTGGGCACTCCGGAACAGGTACGCCACCAGGGCAGCGAGTCGCTTGCCGACATGAACAGCGCCTTCATTGCCGTGGTCGAGCGTGCTCGGGCCCAGGCCAGCGCCCCGGTGCAGTGAGGAATGACCATGACTGACTCCAATCGATCCGCCTCAGGGTTCAGGCGCAGGCTCATTGCGCTCACCCGAAAGGAGTTGCGCCAATTGATGCGTGACAAGAGCAACCTGGCGATAGGCATTGTCCTGCCCATCGTACTGATCCTGATATTTGGCTACGGCCTGTCCCTGGACATTCGCAACACGCCGCTGGCCGTGGTCCTGGAAGACAGCTCCCCCAGCGCCCGCAGCGTGGTGGCGAAGCTTGCGAGTTCGGACTACTTCTCGGTGGTCCAGGTGACCAGCATGGCCGAGGCCCAAGCGCTGATGGACAAGCGTCGGGTCGACGGCATCGTGCGCGTGCCGGCGGATTTTTCCAGGCGCCTCGAACAGCAGGATGCGCGCTTGCAATTGCTCCTGCATGGCGCCGATGCCAACAGCGCGGCGACCCTTGGACGCTATGTCAGGGGCGCGCTGAATGTCTGGCAACAGCAGCAGTTCGACCGCTCCCGGCAGCCCCAGTCGGCCGGTCGGGTGCTGGTCGTCGAACGCATGTGGTTCAACGCCGCCAACAGCAGTACCTGGTACCTGGTGCCCGGGCTCATCGCCCTGATCATGACCCTGGTGGGTGCCTTCCTGACCTCTCTGGTACTGGCCCGGGAGTGGGAGCGGGGCACGCTCGAATCACTGTTCGTCACCCCGGTCAGGTCGATCGAAATACTCCTGGCCAAGATCATTCCCTATTTCCTGGTGGGCCTGCTGGGCCTGGTGATGTGCCTGGTTTCGGCGCGGTTGCTGTTCGAGGTACCGATCCAGGGTTCGCTGGTGCTCCTGCTGTTGAGCTCCATGCTCTACCTGCTGGTCACCCTGGGCATTGGCCTGCTGATTTCGGCGAAGACACGCAACCAGTTCCTGGCCAGCCAGATCGCGATCATCTTCAGCTTCCTGCCGGCGCTGATGCTCTCGGGGTTCCTCTTCGATCTGCGCAATGTGCCGACGTTCATCCGCGTGGTGGGCTCGATCCTGCCGGCGACTTACTTCATGGAACTGGTCAAGACCCTGTTCCTGGCTGGCAACAACTGGCCATTGATCGCCAAGAACCTCGCAATCCTCGCGGCCTACGCCGTGTTCCTGTTGAACGCTGCACGCCTGTGCACCCGCAAGAAGCTGGATTGAAGCCATGGACAAGCTGATGAATTTCCTACGCGAGTTGCTGTTCCTGTTTCAGAAGGAGTTCCTGGCCATCGTCAAGGACCCGGCCAACCGGGTGATCCTGATTGCCCCGGCGATCGTCCAGTCATTGCTGTTCGGCTACGGCGCCACCTACGACCTGAACTACGTGCCCTATGCCGTGCTGGATCAGAGCCAGGGGCGCGCTTCGACAGAGCTTTTGGCACGCTTCGATGCCTCCGGGGTATTTGCCCGAGTGTCGACCCTGACCAGCGTCGATGAGATCGCCCCGGTGATCGACCGGGGCAGTGCCTTGCTGGTGCTGCATATCGCCGCAGACTTCGACGAGCGCCTGAGCCGGCATGAAAACGCCGGCTTGCAGTTGATCCTGGATGGGCGCAACTCGACGACCGCGGGAATGGCGGCCGGGCATATCGCCAACCTGGTGGCTGACTTCAACCAGCAGTTCCTGGCGGTGGACAACGCGCCGGTACGCCTGGAGACCCGTGCCTGGTTCAACCCCAACCTGCAAACCCGCTGGAACATAGTGCCGGGCCTGATCGCCGCGCTGAGCATGATCCAGACCCTGATGCTGGCGGCGTTGTCGGTAGCCAGGGAGCGCGAGCAGGGCACCTTCGACCAACTGCTGGTGACTCCGCTGACGCCTTTCGTGATCCTGCTGGGCAAGGCCCTGCCGTCGGTACTGATCGGTCTTTTGCAGTCCAGCCTGATCCTCCTCATCGGCCTGTTCTGGTTCAAGATCCCCATGATCGGCTCCGTGCTGGACCTGTACCTGGGGCTGTTCGTCTTCACCAGCGCCTGCGTGGGCATCGGGCTGTCGATCTCGGCGCTGTCGGCCAACATGCAGCAGGCCATGGTGTACACCTTCGTGCTGATGATGCCGCTGATCCTGCTCTCCGGCCTGATCACCCCGGTGCACAGCATGCCCGAGGCCCTGCAACTGCTGACCTATCTCGATCCGCTGCGCTTTGCCATCGACCTGGTCAGGAGGATCTACCTGGAGGGGGCAACGCTGGCGGATGTGTCCTGGAACCTGGTGCCCATGTTTGCCGTTGCGCTGGTGACCCTGCCGCTGGCTGCGTGGCTGTTTCGCAATCGATTGGTGTGATAAGGAACGTCATGAAAACTACTCACTCTGGATACCTGCGTAATGGGCTGACGCTGGCCATGCTGCTGGCCATCACCGCCTGCACCGTCGGGCCCGATTTCAAGGCCCCGGCAGTTCCCAGCCCGGAACGCTGGACGGATTGGCACAGTGGCCCGCCAGCGTCTTCGGTGCCGGGCAAAGCCCCGGCGACCACCTCGCAAACCGCAGACGGCAACTGGTGGCAGGTGTTTGGCGACCCGGTGCTGGACCAGCTGCAGGCCCAGGTGCGCGAAGGCAGCCCGGACCTGCACACGGCCTTGCTGCGGTTTGCCCAGGTGCGGTTGCAACGCCAGATAGTCGCTTCCCTGGAAACGCCCGAAGTGTCCTTTTCCGCGGCGGCTTCGCGAAACCGGCAAAGCCGGTATGCGCCGAACAATCGAATGCTTGAAGCCTTGGGCAGCGACAGTGATGCCCTGGAAAAGGTGCTTACCGACCCTTATAGCCTGTACCAGGCCGGGTTCGACGTTTCATGGGAGCTGGATCTCTGGGGGCGGGTGTCACGCCTGGGTGAAGCCGCCCAGGCCGAGGTCGATGGTGCGGCCGCGACCCTGGACGACGTGTTGCTCAGTGTCTCCAGCGAGCTGGCGCGAAACTACTTCGAAGTGCGTACCGCACAGCGCCAGATCCGTCTTCTGGAGCAGGAGGCACAGATCCTGGCCGCGCACCTGCAAGTGGTTGCCGTCCAGGCCCGGGAGGGCGAGGAAGATGGGTTCGCGGTGGAACGCCAAGAGGCACGGCTGGCCTCGCTGCATGCACAGATACCGGGTTGGAAGGCGCTGCACACCCAGGCGGGCAACCGTATTGCGCTGTTGCTGGGGGAGCATCCCGGAGCCCTGGAAACCTTGCTCGCGGAGCGGCCTGATAATGCCTTGAGCCGCCCGCTGCCCAACCTGCAGTTGGGCCTGCCTGGCGACCTGGCCCGGGAGCGTCCGGACATCCGCGCGGCCCAGGCCCGCTTGCACCGGGCGACGGCGGGCATCGGAGTGGCCGAGGCCGAACTGTACCCGAGCGTGATGCTGGGGGCCGACTTCGGCTTCGAATCCTACAAGAGCGGCCAGTTTGCCGACTGGAGCAGCCGCACCTGGTCGGTAGGGCCGCGCCTGGACCTGCCGCTGTTCGACCGTGGGCGGCGCAGCAAGACCGTGGTCCTGCGCACACTCGAACAGCAAGAGGCGGCCGTGGCATTTCACCAGACCGTACTGGCAGCCTGGCAGGAAGTGGACGATGCGATGAGCCGCTACCACAACGAATACCAGCGTGCCGCGCACCTCAAGGACAGCTATGACAGCAAGGTCCGCACCTATGAGTGGACCCGCGTCCGGTACGCGGCCGGGGAGGCCAGCTACCTGGAGGAACTGGAAGCGCAGCGCACCGTGCTGGAGGCGCAGCGCGACCTGGTCAATAGCGACAGTCAACTGCGTACTCACCTGATCAGCATTTACAAATCCATGGGTGGGCATTCCACCTGAGCCCCTGAAACGCTGCCTCTGGCAGCACTCCCCCCAGACCCACTTTCCTAACGGAATAGGAAGCCATGCAAATGGATGACCTCTACAAGATCGCGCTTTTTTCGTCCCTGATACTGGTAGTGCCGGGGCCCTCAAACACCTTGCTGCTGGCCTCGGGCTTCAAGTTCGGCGTGTTGCGCTCGCTGCCACTGGTGTTGATCGAAATGCTCGGCTACACCGTTTCGATCTGCACCTGGGGCTGGGGGCTTGTGCTGCTGTCCCACGACTACCCGTGGCTGATCCACCTGATCAAGCTGCTGTGCGCCTTGTACATAGCGGCGCTGGCCTTGAAGACCTGGAAGACCTCTACCACCGGAGCCCAGCACACCGAGCGCTTTGAGAGCTGGCCACGGCACCTGTTGATTGCGACCTTGCTCAACCCCAAGGGGCTGATCTTCGCCAGTGTGATCTTCCCGGCCAGCTCATTCGCCAGCCTGGGGGATTTCCTGCCGTCATTGAGCGCTTTCTTCCTGGCACTGGCGCCAATAGCCTTGCTCTGGGTCTCGCTGGGGGCGGGCATTCGAGCCCAATACCTGGGGCGGGTTTCTGGACCGCTGTTTTCCCGGGGCACCGCCGTCGTTCTGGCGCTGTTTTCCGCCACCCTCACTTACACCGTGGTTCGTGCGGTGTAGGTGTTTTTGCCGCGGCTTTCAGCGCCCAAGTGAGGCTAGGGCAATGGCGCTGTTGAGAGAGGCCCTTGTACCCCCCGTGTTCCAGCACCGCTCTGTTGTCGCCAGCACCCGGGGGCTCATTCCACGTAGCGCAGCCACACATGGGTGCGACCGCTAACAGCCTCGACAACCGTTGAAACCACGGCTTGCCGGTCTTCCTCGGGGGTGTTGTAGAGCGCACAAAAATCGCTCGCCACCGCGCTGGCTACGCAAAGGTCGGCAGGCCCTGCACGCAGGAAGCCAAGGTAAGACGCGCCAACCCCCTTCATCCGGGATTTTGCTCGCCAGTGGGGCGGTTTTTGGGACGGCGCGCACCCACGGGCGCTGAGCGGTGGCGTTGATCCGATGAACAGGGCGTTTGGCGGATGCTAATCTGCGCCTTCCGGACAAACGGTGGGCCAGTGGATGCAGAGGATGTTGAGTGAAGCCGAGCTTCACAAGGTGCTGGAAGCGATTCAAAGCGACTCCTGCCATGACCTGAATCGTCTGTATGACGGGATGCAGATAGACCGGTGTGCTCTTTTCAATCAAGTCGCCATGGCGGTGGCCCGGCTCTTTATCGAGGGGCAGCGCGACTTTCATTACGGCGATGCGGTCATGAATACCTTGTTCAGTGACATTGTTGATGTGTCCTTGAACGCTGACATGCCCGAGCCGGCCTTTTCCATCTACCTCGCGTTTGATGCGGGAGAGTATCGTCACCCGGGGGATGGGCAGGATGAGTTGCCTTGGGAAAAGTGGACGCGGCCGGCGCTTGAACGGATTCTGCGCGAAGCCGATGAGGGGGCGTCGGCCGAGGTTTAGCCGGCCTGGGTCGCGGCCAGAACCGCCGGCGAACTCACGCGGTTTCGCTACGGCTCCAGCATCAAGCGGCGCCAAAGGATCTGTGGCAGCGCGACAGCATCGGCTGGCGCTTGCGGCTCCGGCCTCTCCGGCGCCTGGGCTGACGTTGCCTCGCGGGGCCCAGGCGCTCTTGTCGACTCGGTCGGGTCATCGGTCGGCGATGGGGTCATTTGATCCTGACCACCACCTTGCCCTTGGTTCGTCCCTGCTCGACGTACTGCAAGGCCTCTGCCGTCGATTCGAAACTGAAGCTGCGATCAACCACAGGCTTGATGATTCCGGCCTCGATCAGCGCGGTGATCTGTTGCAGCTGGGCGCCGTCGGCCCGCATGAACACAAAGGCGTAGCGGACGTCCCGCTGGCGCGCCTTGCGCCGGATACCGAAGCTCAAGAGGCGCATGACCTGCTGCAACGGCCAGGCCAGCCCTTGCTCCTGGGCGAATTGCACCGTGGGTGGCCCGGAGATGGAAATCAGCTGTCCGCCGGGCTTGAGGACCTTGAGGGACTTTTCCAGTACGTCGCTGCCCAGGCTGTTCAACACCAGGTCGTAGTCATGCAGGACGCTTTCGAAGTTCTGCTGCTTGTAGTCGATCACCTGATCGGCGCCCAGGGCTTTGACCCATTCGACATTCGCCGTGCTGGTGGTGGTCGCGACGAAAGCGCCGAGGTGTTTGGCCAGCTGGATGGCAAGGGTGCCGACACCGCCTGCGCCTGCGTGGATCAGCACTTTCTGGCCCTTTTTCAGTTGGGCGGTTTCCACCAGCACTTGCCAGGCGGTGAGTGCGACCAAGGGGATCGACGCGGCCTCGGTCATGCTGGTGTTGGCAGGTTTCAGGGCGATTGCGTTTTCGTTCACGGCGATCCACTGGGCGAACGTCCCGATCCGTGTTTCAGGCGGGCGCGCGTAGACTTCGTCTCCCGGCTTGAAGCGTTGCACTTGGGGGCCAACCTCAACCACGACGCCCGCCAGGTCGTTGCCCAGTACGAGCGGCAATGCATAGGGCAGGATCAGCTTGAATTCGCCGTTGCGGATCTTCGAGTCCAGCACGTTGACGCTGCTGGCGTGGACCTCGATCAACACGTCGTGGGCACCCAGCGTGGGCGTGGGCGCTTCGCCCATGCGCCCACTGTTCTTGCCATAGCGATCAATTAGAAAGGCTTTCATCGTGGTGCGGCTCTTGTCGGTTGGAATAGGTGTGGGCGGTGCTTGGGTGGGGTTGCTGTCATGGGGCTCTGTCCTCAAGGAACGCCCGGACCTTGGCCACGAAGTCCGCGTGGTACTGGAAAATGCCGCCGTGCCCGGCGTCCTCATACATCACTAGCTGTGCGTTGGGGACACGCTTGGCCAGGGCATGAGAGTTGATGCTGGGCACCATGATGTCGTTGTCGCCATTGACGATCAGCGTCGGCGCCCGCAAGCGCCCAAGATTCTGCGGTGCCTGTCTGCCCCACGCGGTGATGGCTTGCAACTGGCGCAGGAAGGCGCCGGGCGTTGGGCCCTTGTCGCGATGCTTGCTGCGGGCTTTCAGGCGTTGCAGATATTCCGAGGCGGCTCGACGACCATTGGGCGTCGAGGTAAAGAACAGGTAGTACTTGGGATCGCGCAAGGTCAGCAAGCCTTTGAGCATCAAGGGCCAGGTCACCGAGCCGACCTTGTCGATACCGGTGCCGCCGGCCGGTCCGGTGCCGGTGAGAATCAAGCGGCGCACCAACTGGGGGGCTTGCAGGGCGATGTCCTGAGCGACGAAACCGCCGAGTGAGAAGCCCAGGATATCGACGCTCTTGAACCCCAGGGCCTGTATCAGCTCAATGGCGTCTTGCGCCATGTCGCCGACCGTCAGGGGAGCGGTTCCACCCGAGCCGCCGATGCCGCGATAGTCGGTGGTGATGACTCGCCGGGTCTGTGCCAGCCCATCGATTATTGCCGGGTCGAAGTGGTCCAGCACCGCGCCCCAGTGGTTAAACAGCACCAGGGGCACGCCGCCCGCGGGACCGGTATCGCGATAGGCGAAGGGAATGCCCCTGACCATGATCGACTGGTTCGCCGCGTTGATGAACGACGTCTGCAAAGCCGGGGGGAAGGTTGTCTGCGTTGGATTCATTGCTACTCCGAACAGCGGACCGGATTCGTCGCAGTGCCTGCCGCGAATCCGCCGCCAATGCTCGCTACCTGAAGATCACTCTTGGGTCTGGTAACGCTGGGCAACCTCGGATTGACGGATGTGCCCCAGCAGGCCCTGACGTGCGCTCTGCAGGTCATCCCAGGGTTCAGCCTGTTGCAGTGGCGGGATGGTCACCGGTTCGCGCCGATCGAAACCGACCAGTGCGGCATCCACCAGATCGCCCACTTCCATGATTTCGTCCAGGGTATTGATGTCGACGCCGGAGCGGTCCCAGATTTCCGTGCGGGTGGCGGCCGGCAGCACGGCCTGCACGTACACGCCCCGGGGCGACAGTTCCAGGCTCAGGCCCTGGGACAGGAACAGCACGAAAGCCTTGGTTGCACCATAGACCGTCATGCCGAACTCCGGCGCCAGGCCCACCACCGAACCGATGTTGATGATCGCGCCGTCACCGGCTTTGGCCAGGCGCGGGGCAATGGCACTGGCCAGCCGCACCAGTGCCGTGGTGTTGAGGGCAACCAGTTGCGCAACGCTGTCGGTGCTTTGCTCGATGAAGTTGCCGGACAGCGCCGCGCCGGCGTTATTGACCAGGATGCCGATACGGGCGTCGTCGCGCAGGCGGCTTTCAACGGTTGTCAGATCGCTGAGTTGGGTCAAATCCGCTTTCATCACCTCGACGGCGACCCCGTGTTCGCCGCGCAGTCGGGCTGCAAGTGCGTCCAGGCGTGCCCGGTCGCGGGCGACCAGGACCAGATCATGGCCACGTTGCGCGAAGCGCTCGGCGTAGATGGCGCCGATGCCAGTGGAGGCGCCAGTGATGAGAACGGTAGGGCGAGTGTTCATGGGGTCATCTCTCTTTCAGAATGGGTGAAAACGGACAGCTCGGTTTCTGCTTGCTCAGCTTGCGCTGGCGCTCGAATCAACCAGCGTCGGGTAGTCGATGTAGCCTGCCGCGCCGCCGCCGTAGAGGGTGGCGGGATTGAATGCGGACAAGGCGGCGCCGGTCTTGAGACGCTCCACCAGATCCGGGTTGCCGATGAACGGGCGACCGAACGCGATCAGATCGGCCTGGTCTTCGGCGAGCCGTGAGGTCGCCAGCTCCAGGTCATAGCCGTTGTTGGCGATGTAGGTGTTTTTGAAGCGCTGGCGCAGGGCGGTGAAATCCAATGGCGCCACGTCACGCGGGCCACCGGTCGCGCCTTCGACCATGTGCAGGTAAACGACGTCGAGGGCGTCGAGTTGATCGACGACGTAATTGAATTGCGCCTGCGGATTGCTGCTGGAGACACCGTTGGCCGGCGACACCGGCGACAAGCGCACCCCGGTGCGATCCGCGCCGATTTCATTGACCACGGCAGCGGTGACTTCGAGCAACAGACGCGCACGATTTTCAATCGAGCCGCCGTAAGCATCGGTGCGCACGTTGGCGCTGTCCTTGAGGAACTGATCCAGCAAATAGCCGTTCGCGCCGTGAATTTCCACACCGTCGAACCCGGCAGCGATAGCGTTTGCCGCGGCCTGACGGAAATCGGCGACGATCCCCGGCAGCTCGCTGATGTCCAGTGCGCGGGGCTCGCTGGCGTCTTCAAAGCGGTTGTTGACGAACACCTTGGTGGCCGCACGCAGCGCGGAAGGGGCCACGGGGGCGGCGCCGTTTTCTTGCAGATCAACGTGGGACACGCGGCCGACATGCCACAGTTGCACAAAGATCTTTGCGCCCTTGGCGTGGACGGCGTCGGTCACCGTGCGCCAGCCATCAATCTGCGCCTGGGTGTAGATCCCGGGGGTGTCCTGATAGCCCTGGCCCTGTTGGGAAATCTGCGTGGCTTCGCTGATCAGCAAGCCCGCGCTAGCGCGTTGGCTGTAATAGGTGGCCGCGAATTCACTGGGAACAAAGCCTGCGCCCGCGCGGTTGCGGGTCAGTGGCGCGAGGACGATGCGGTTCGCCAGCGCGAGGGCGCCAAGGGTGTAAGGGGTGAACAGATTCTGATCGGTCATCTGGTGTCTCTTCCGTGCCCGTGGGTGGAGGTCGGTGGTGTGTGCAATTAGGATGATGATCGAAATCTAAACTGTCAACGGTTTTGATTATGATCGACATCTATGTATGATTGGGCCCATGATTTCCCAATGAACATGAGGTATTGCACGTGAGAGTGAGCAAGGCCCAGGCGCAGGCCAATCGAGAGCACATCGTTGAAACGGCCTCAGAGTTGTTCCGTGAGCGCGGCTTCGACGGTGTGGGTGTGTCGGATCTCATGGCGGCGGCCGGTTTCACCCACGGCGGCTTCTACAAGCATTTCGGCTCGAAGGCCGACCTCATGGCCGAGGCCTCGGCCTGCAGCCTTGCCAAGTCGCTGGCAGGCGTGCAGGCGCTGGATGTGCCTGGCTTCATCGACGTCTATGTGACCAGGGAACATCGCGACGGACGTGGCAGCGGTTGCACCATGGCCGCGTTGTGTGGCGATGCGGCGCGTCAATCGGATGATGTGAAAGCGACGTTTGCCGAAGGGGTCGAGCACACCCTGCAAACCCTGGGGGACAAATACCCGACCCGGCCTGACGCGCTGGCGGGCGAGGGTAGAAAGAAAATGATCGACCTGCTGTCCCGTGCGGTGGGTGCGATCATGTTGTCGCGTGCCTGCCCGGATGATTCCGCCCTGGCGAATGAGATTCTTGAGGTGTGCCGCGCTGAGATGTTTGCGTCGTTGCCGGTTGATAAAGGCAAGCCGGCATAAAGGGGGGCATGCCAGGGTTGTGCGCTTGCGGTCGTTGAGCGCACGTCGGCGTCAATTATGATTTGAAACGTGTCTCGGATCTGCCTGGGCGCACACCCGTGTCAAATTCTTCCTTCACCTTGACTGACGATTCGGCATTTCCAAGATCAGCCTCAATGGGGCCAATGCAACCCCAACAGTCACCGCCACAATCGACCGAAAGCGGATCGTCTTTGAGGCCCAGTTTTCGACCACATATACCGCACATGTCTGACATGCCTAGATCCTTGCTCAGCCAACCTCAATCGTCTTTTCTCCGAGCGTCATTCCACGTAGCGCAGCCACAAATGGGTGCGACCGCGAACAGCCTCGACAACCGTTGAAACCACGGCTTGTCGGTCCTCCTCGGGGGTGTTGTAGAGCGCACAAAAATCGCTCGCCACCGCGCTGGCTACGCAAAGGTCGGCAGGCTCTGCCCGCAGGAAGCCGAGGTAGGACGCGCCCACCCCGATCAACTCATAGCCATGGGCCTGGGCGAAGTGGCGGGCCACCGCAAAGTTTTGCGCGGGGCCCAGGTCGCAACTGAAGTAGCCGTTGGGAAAAGCGGCGAGCGCCTGATAGGACTGCTCGACGGGCACCAGGAGTGCCGAGAGGGGCTGGTCGAGCAGTGATACAGGGTTTTGCTGATAGTCCACCCATTCGCGCAGGGCTGGCGCATCAAGGGTCAGGCCGTGGGCGCAAGCGTCTTCGAACGAGCTGCCTGCCACCAGGTCAGTGAAGTTGCGCAAGCAGATCGCGAACTCGGCCTTGGTGGTGGGGTAGCCCAGGTATTCACCCTGTTCGAAGCACTCTGCAGGTAGCAGGGCGATCTCCTGCTCCGAGGCATCGTCCAGCCCCAGGTTGTTGCGGGCATGCCCGGAGGTGTAGCGGGCCTGGGGCAGATCATCCAGCGAGAGAAGGGGCTGGAAACCCGGGTGGTCGCCCGCGATCTTGCGGTAGGCGTCGATCAGCTCATCCAGGCTGGAAATGGCGCTCAGGCTGTATTCATCGCAGGTGCCAGCGGCGGGGTTGCCAGGCATTGCGTTACCGCGAAATTGGATATCCATCGAATGGCTACCGGCTCCATGTGGGTGTTCAGGCGAATGAGCAACGCTTGGTCGAACGTACGTGAGCCTGCTGGTGCTCTCGCTGTTCGTGCCAGGCCTGTGAGTTCATTCCAGGCCCGGGGCCTAGCTTAAAGAGAGCACATCCTGCCTGGGCATGAAGAAGCGTGCAAAGAGTTCGGACTGTGACTTGATGTTCAACTTGGCGTAGATGTTGCGGCGGTGCACTTTGATCGTCTCTGTGGAGAGGGAGAGCTTTCCTGCGATTTCCTTGTTGGAAAAGCCACTGAGCAGCAGCCTGAGCACATCACTTTCCCGCGTGGTTATCTGGGTACCAAACTGGGTGATCGTCTCCGGCCATTGCGGCGGTTCGCTGAGGCTTTTTTCCACATCGACTTCGAAGCACATGCGTTGATGCATGAGTGCCGTGACCCACGGCTTGATGATGTCCAGCATGGTGATGTGTTCCTGGCTGAAATGGGCGTTGCTGCCAATGGAAATGCACAGTGTTCTGTCAGCATCGAGCTGGATGTTGTATTGCACTTCATCTACGCAAATATATTGTGCAAAGTACTTGTGGTAGTACTCGGTTTCAACAAAGTACTCCGGCGCTATATCCAGTAGATGAAAGAAGCCGCTCTGCGGGTTTTCTCGATTGGCGATATAGAAGGGGTCCAGCAAATACAGGCCTTTTACATAGAGGTGAATGAACGCATCCACTTCTTCTGCATCTGCCACCTCGGGCAGGCTGACAACTTGCACTTGTTGATTGCTGAAGATCAAAACCACCCAGTTATCAATCTGCACATATTCATTGAGTGTGCGGATAAGTGAGCTCCAGAACTCTGGGCGATTCAACTGCAGAATCAGTTTTCCAATCGAACGGTGCCAGGCCAGGCTATGAAGATCGAGTGGCATTTTCTACCCCTTTAGGGTTAGGGAATGGTCGGCCGGAGCTAAGTAATCGTAGGTATTTACTATTGGCTGATGCCCGGTATATTCGCTGGCACAGGTTTACGACCGCCATGAGGGCACGTCGTCTGGACAAGGATGTTGCATGAGAAAGTCACGTTTGCGAACCATTTTTTCGGCTGCGTTTCTCTATGCCGGAATAAGCACAACGGCGGGTGCCGCAGAGCCTGCCATGTACCTCTACAACTGGTTCGGGCTGCTCGCACCAGAGACTCCAAAGGAGTTCGAACAGGCCACCGGCACCCGTATCCACATGGATGCCTTCGACAGCGCCGATATCATGCAGAGCAAGGTCATGGCCGGGCGCACGGGGTATGACGTGGTGGTGGCGACCTCCAATGTACTGCCCAGCCTGATCCAGGCCGGAGTCCTGCAGCCACTTGATTCAGGTCAACTAAGTAACCTGTCCCATGTCGATCCCGCCATCCTGGCGCAACTGGCGGTCAATGACCCGGGCAATCGCTACGCCGTGCCCTACTTGTGGGGTACCACCGGCATTGGTTATGACGTCGATAAAGTCAAGGCAGCCCTGGGCGACAATGCCCCGGTCAACAGTTGGGACCTGATCTTCAAGGAAGAGAACATCAGCAAGCTGCAGTCTTGTGGTGTGGCCATGCTCGACTCTCCCAGCGAGATCATCTCGATTGCCTTGAATTACCTCGGGCTGCCCAGCAATAGCAAGAACCCGGATGATTACCAGAAAGCTCAAGCGCTGCTGTTGAAGATTCGCCCCTATATCCTTTATTTCGACTCCTCCAGAATCGACACCGACTTGGCGGGCGGCAACATCTGTGTCGTTGTGGGCTGGGCCAATGGCGCCCTGGCTGCGCAGGCCGCCAATGAAAGTGCCAATACCGGGCGCAGGATCAACTACAGCCTTCCTCGTGAAGGTGCGCTGGTCTGGTCGGAAAACCTGGTGCTGTTGAAAGATGCTCCTCACCCCAAGGAAGGGCTGGCCTTCATCAACTATATGTTGCGCCCGGAAGTGATTGCCAAGACCTCGAATCACACGCTTTATCCTAATGGCAATAAAGATGCCACCGAGTTCGTCGAGCAGAAGTTGCGCGATAACCCCTGGATTTATCCGGACAAGCAAACCATCGCCACATTGGTTCCGCTTGAGCCGCTGCCTTTGAAACTGGAAAGAATCCGTACTCGGGTCTGGACCAAGGTGAAGAGCAGTATCTGATCTGAGTTGACTCTTCGCTTGCTGCTTCATGCACATCTTCATTGTGTGTGAGCGCATTGTTCAAACACTCGGAGACATGTACGCGTCTTGTGCAAGATGAACTTTTGCGCAAGGCGCTGCACGACCGTGCCCATTCAACAGGTTATGCAATAAGAGAACAGTGGATGTTAAGCCCAGCCAATGCACCCCGGTTCAGCCTGACAATCGACGGTTTTGCGCACGACTTCAAGGTGCGCGCGTTCACCGGAGAAGAGGCGATCAGCAAGCCCTATTTCTTCAATGTGGAGTGTGTGAGCGAGCGACCGGATCTGGATCTGCAATGCCTCTTCGATGTGTCGGCTTTTCTGGCATTCGACACTTGGGGCAATGGCATTCATGGGCGCATCTATCACATTGCGCGAGGCCCGGACGCTCAAGGCTTGACGCACTACAACCTGGCCCTGGTGCCGCACCTGTCCTACTTGCGTCACCGTATCAACAAGAGGATCTATCAGCAGTTCTCGGTGCCTGCTATCGTCGCCCTGGTCCTGGAGGAGCATGGGATTCTGGGGGATGCCTACCGCTTTGAGCTCGGGGCGAGCTACCCCGAGCGTGACTGCTGCACCCAGTACGATGAAACCGATCTGCATTTTATTCAGCGCCTGTGCGAGGAAGAGGGAATTCACTTCCACTTCCAGCACAGCGCTCAAGGCCACGTGCTGGTCTTTGGCGATCAGCAGGCAGTATTCCCCGCGATCGGGCCGACCACGGCTTTTGCCCCCGGGCACGATGGGCTCACCACCCTGTTACCGATCGGTCACGGCACGCCGACAAGCCTGCGTGCCAGGGAGTCGCGCCAGGTTGAAGGGCAAGGTACGCAGAGCGGGCTGCTCAGTGGTCATGTCCTGGAAACCTCGGGCCAGGGCAGCGACCTCTGGCTACTGACTCAGGTCATTCATGAGGGCAAGCAACCACAGGTTGCGGGTGAGAGCGTCGCCAATGGCCACACTGACAACCAGGATCAACTGCGCCAGGGTTATCGCAACCGTTTCACCGCGCTTGCGTTGGACCTTTGCTATCGCCCGCCTTTGGCTCATGAGAAGCCTCTGGCGCCAGGCAACCAGACGGCGCTGGTCATCGCCCTGGAAGACCAGGCGAACTCGCGTGGTCAGCGCTTCGAAAGGGTCAAGGTCAAGTTTCCCTGGGACCGCGAAGGCCGGTTCGACGACAAGAGCAGTTGTTGGCTGGCCGGTACTGCCAATTGGCGTTGTGAAGTGACGCCGCTGCGACCCGGTGTGGAGGTCAAAGTCGCATTTCTTGAAAACGACCCCGATCAACCGCTGATCAGCGGTTGCCTGTGTTGCGGCTGATACGCCATTGCCCTGAACGCGCATCAAGCCGCCAGGGAGAAGGCCCGGACCACACTCGATAGTGAATCGTCGGTTGCCATCAGTGGCCTGATCCCAGGCCTCGGTCCTGACGCCAGGGCTTTCTCATGAGTGTCTGGCCGCGTAGGTCTGGCCCGTCAGCAGGATGACACCTTCTTTTGAGCAGACGCGGGTGATGCTGTTGATCACGACTTTAAGGCCGCTTGAATGCGGGAACAGCGAAAACAGCAACTCGAAATACAGGTAGTCCTGGACCAGGCGCGCGGCCTGATCGGGATGGTCCTTCAACAGCGTCCTGAAGCTTGGGTAGCCCAGCTCTGCAAGTTCCGGGATGTCGACAAAACCCTGGTCGATATCGTCGGTTTTGCATTCGGCGGCAAAGGTGTCCGCGCAGTCAAGAAAGTGTTGCGGCAGATCGCCGTGGTGGATGCGCAGTTCATAGGGCGTTACCGGGATCGTCAGTGCCTCGCCGAAGCCCAGGCTGCGATAGCCGACGGTTCGTGGGTCGATGATTTGGCCGGCTGAGGTGAACTTCATGATGGGCTTCCGGGGTGCTCGGGGGGTGAAGGACTGTCGCTATCTTCGAGCGTGCGCGCTTGGGATCTAACGGTTGCGACGTAATAAAGGATATAGCCCGAATACACCAGCGAGCCTGCTGCCACTTCTTGGTCGAAGCACTGCTTTAGTTCATCCTCATCCGTAAAGCCGTATTCCACGAGTCTATTCTCGGCAAAGCCGGCCAGCCTCGATAGGGTTATTCCGTCGATTTCGCCCTGCTCGCCAAAGTCAAAGCTCACCGTTGCCGTTGGCAGGTGAACGGCGCAGCCATAGCCGTGCTTGAAGTAGCGAATACCGCCAGCCAGTTCTCCTTGATCCGGGATATCGGTTCCCACCCAATCGGCGTTGCTGGCAGGGAGGGGAATGGCGGATTGTTGCATCAGTTCGACAGCCGTGCGGATGCTGGCTTGGTAGTCGGAAACAAGATGGGCGAGGTGCGGGTTCATGGGCATTGGCATCGTGGGCAAGGGGGCAGAAGATTTCAGAGATTGCGGCGCGATACAAGCGGCGAGTGTGCTGGATGCGCGCCAGTACGTTGATATCGGTATATTCGCCCGGACAAATTTCGGAGCCGAAAACATGGGGTTTTCCACCACTGTCTGGGAATGGTACGGGCAGGATGAGTACAAGCGGGTGCTGGCGGTGGGCGAGGCGCAGTTGCGCCCCTTTCTGGAGGAACTGATGGTGGATTGTGGACGTGCGGTGCGTGGCGTGAAGTCTTGACCCAAGTATTGGCCAGAGGCTGTTAACGAATGCGGCAACCTGTGATGGAGTGGAGAGAAACGGATGTTTGACGAGCTGATATTTACCGGTGAAACGCCTGCAAAAGAGGATGCCTATGTCGGTGGTGGGGCCTGCCTGCCCACAGAGCTGGCTTGGCCCTGTTCGCCTGATGGAGTACCGCTGACACACCTGATGGCCTTTCCTGGACATTGGTTTTCAGAGGCCCTGATCGACAGGAGTTATTGGGTTTCGGTTTTTGTACCGTACTTGCCGGGCGAGGTCGGCCACTATCGAAAGTTGCGTGCCGTCCAGGGACGCTCGCAAGCGGTTGTCATGGGCTATGTTCGAGCCGGTTCCGAGCGGAATGAGGCTGTTCAGCCGATTTCAGATCGCGGGGCGGTACGGCTGGGGGTGAACCGCGACGTGGACGATGACGAGAACCTGGCCTCGAAGTTGGATGGCGTGGACGCTTGGCTGCAGGCGCCTGTTTCAGCGGAGGCAGGGCGCAGAAGGGTATCCATTTATGGGGGCGATCTGGATAGAGCGCTGCCTGAGTACAAAGGCGTGCTTTCGGATGGCATGGGGTATCTGTTTCTGGATGAGGATTTTTCAGAGCGGATAGGCGCGGGGATTGGTCGGTTCTTTTTGCAGTTGGGGTAGGGGTGATGGCGTTAGCGTACGGAACTCAGAACGGCAGGATGGAAACGCGCTATCCCTTGGTCGGAGCTTTACCCAAGTGTCTGCGGCTCTTGGACGCTACCCGTTTGGATTCACCTGCGTCGGCACCTTTCACTGGGAGTAAGTTCCGGGAGATGTTGCTAGTGCGGTAATAAGCTGAAGTCTGTTTAGCCTTCGTCCGAACGGTTTCGAGTGGCGCCGCCTTTCCCGAGGCTGCCGATACGAACGCCCTAGGCTCCATCGAAAATCGCTCTGCCAGCGCGTATGCCATCTTGTGACTGATGGGGCGATCTCCACTGAGTACCTTGGATACCGCTGTTTTATCGCCAATTTCAGGGAGGTCAGAGCCCGTGAGCCCGAGCGTTTCCATCAGATCCTTGATCAACTGCACGGGGGGGCAGGTCGCCTCAAATGCAGCGTTCGATTCGCGAAACTGCTCGGAGTGGCGCTGGTAGGCCAGGATTTCATCCTCGAGTTCGACAAGAACTTTCTCTTCGACCTTGCTCAGCTCGCGCCCGTCAGTGAGTTCATCGAGCAGGTTGGTCGCACGCTCATAGTCGGCGGGGGTCTTGATGCCGTGCACAAACTCACCACGCAGGCGCTCCAGTACCGCGTGTAGTTCGCCAAGCGTTGCGATCACGGTTTGAAGTTCGTTTCGGGCTTCGCTCATCGTTTTACCCCTTGGTTGCTTGCATACCAGGCGTTGGCAAGGTCGTAGTCAGCATGTGTGTAGATGTGTTTGACGTAAAACTTCTGTCGGGTGTAGTTGACGCCGCCGATCACCCTGAGATTGTTTCCGCCTACGTCGATCACGACCCAGTTCGCTGCGGCTCTCGGTTTGAACAAGTCGATCCCTTGCGTACCGAAAAGCTTTTGCAGGTCTGCGAATCCTTTTGGGCGTGCCATCCTCAAAATCCGCAGGCAACGATCGAGCCCGGCCTTGTCGTTCGGATACAAAATCGCAGCATCGGTAAAACGTGATGGCGTGAGAATGTCCATAGGCTTCCCTGTCTTCGAGCCAATGCTACTCTGGTTGTGTTTTTTCACAACTGCGGTTTGTCGACAGCTTGAGACTTAATGGTTCCTCCTTGCGAGGGGGCCATTCGGGCTATTCCTCCAGCAAGTTGCGACCGTCGCGCAGAGTCATTTCAGCGACCTTGGTGATGTGCTGCCGGTTGGTGTTGTCAGCATTTTTTCGGTGCGCGAGATGCGCTCGAAACGCGGGTTGGCGAACCGAGAGAGACTATGGGCGTTGGGTCCCGGAGGGGACAAGTCAGACGCGTCTGTAAGTTTTGTAGGATTGCAATATGGGGCTTGGCGGTTTGAGAACGGGTCAGTAAATAAATGAAATTCAATGACGGTGACAGGGTAAAAGTTAAGCCCCACGTGTGGTGGCCGAATGGCGGGGTTGGAGTGGTTGCGTTACCTCCAGAATATGTAAAGGAAGCCTTGGGGGGTGAAGTGGAGTTATCTAGCACTCAACGAACTATGGCCGGAAAAGACAGGATTATGACCAGTGTATGGATTGATTTTGACGAGCCGGCAATGGATTGCAGTGATGACGGCCCTTACCTCGGTGGCGAGGTTTTCTTGGAATATTTGGAACATATATAGGGTGGAGTTTAAAAAGTAAGACGGTCTGGCAGATTGCACTTCGCTTGTTTTTGTCCGCGAAAATGCACGTGCTCATCGACTCGGTTTTGATCCGTAATGAGGTCGCAAAAAACTGAAATACGAAGCGCCGCAGGGCCATTTAGCCAATCTGTTGCGTCGACCGGTTGAATCCTCAACCCAAAGCGAACTTTGGTTGAGGACAGCTATCGGCCAAAAGTAGCCCTTCGTAGGCGGCAGCTTTCGTCCCCTGTAAACGGCATCTCCAGAGTCTTTGCGATTTGGGCCAAGATCTTTGTGCATTCTTCAGAAATAATGAGCGGTGGCTCATTAATCATATAAAGCAGGTGTTCGAACGCTATTCCAGCCTCGTTGTGATCGACATAGTCCAGAACGATTTCACCACCATTCTCTAAACCTGCCTGAGCTAACGGATGGTCATCCGGTACTGGGCCGGTTTGTTCGTATGCAATGGACATCAGCGCGCTGATTTCCTTGAGCACCTCTATGAAATCGGCCCTCAAGTCGTTGTTAGGGTGATTCATTACAAATATTCCTTCGATTACGGTGAGCTGCGGACCACGCGCTCTTGGCCGATTGTTGCTCAAGGCCAGGGCCATGCATAAGCGCTTCGGATCACGCTCTGCTCATTTCCTCATACGAAGCATCGACGACCGAGCTGTGCTCACCCCAAACAGTTTCAGCAACGTCCTGGATGATTTCCGCTAGCGTCTCAACATCCACACCCTCGGCCTCGATGCAGGCCAAGCGTCCCGCCGACCAATCGATAACCGTGCATTCTGGGTACTTTTCTAGCAGGTCAGACAACGCTTTCTGAGGTGGCTTTTCGTCGGCGTACATGAAATCAAAGCACGAAGCCCTGGCATCCCGAAGCGAGTACACCAGAACCCAGGCATTCGATGGGCCGGGAAACCACAGGGTGACGTTACGGTGGGCCCATTCAGGTTCACCGTGTTTGATGCGTCGAAGTACTTCAATGATCGAATGGCAATCGGATATTCGGGTCATGCGATCAGGGTCGAACGTCCAGCCAGGCTCAGACAGGGTCCTGGTTTTGCTAGCCAAAAGTGCAGCCATTCTTGCTTTTCTCTTCATCGTATTCCTTTGGGGCCGAGCGTCCGTTTCTGGCCGAAAGCTGACCGGTCTTGAGCGTCCGCTTATGGCCGATTGCTGCCCATTGGGAGCGACTCCCAATTGGCCAGTTTTCGCCTTTCAGTTTGCTCGTTGAAACTGAAAGCAACTCGGAACACACTCAGGCTCTACGATCTCATGATCATTAGCTACACCTCATTTAATAGAGGTGTGAATTATTAATTCTGGGTTTTGAATGTCTATACGTGACGATTTTCGGGCCAAAACGATTCGCGGTCTTGCCGCTCGTGTGGGCTACCACTGCTCGAATCCATCCTGTATGCGCTCGACTTCCGGCCCAGCATTAGCTGAGGAGGGGACGGTCAACATCGGTGTCGGCGCGCACATAGCAGCAGCGGCGCCAGGAGGGAAACGCTACGATCCCAATATGAGTTCGGCCGAGCGCAGCAGCCCCTTGAACGGCATCTGGATGTGCCAGAGTTGTTCAAAACTCATCGATTCCGACGATTCGCGCTTTACGGTCGCACTGCTGCACGAATGGAAAAACAAGGCGATACAACGGGCCCTCGACGCGATCGCGGGTGGCGAACCGTTAGGTTCTATTAGACCTAATGATTTACTCGATGATGCAGACCAGGATTTTCTCCGCGGGCTCAATCTTCCAACTGTTGAAGCGATCGGTGCGGTTGGAGGAAGACTTCGTACGGCGACATTGAGAGACATTCAAGGATTTCGAGCTGCATCTGGTCAACTTGCGCGAACCATCGCGCTAACACTGAGACTTGAAGGTAGTTCCACACCTCAAGTGACATTTGAAAGCTTTGCACGACTTGTATCGCTTGCTGAGCCGGTTGGCGTTGTCTCGGTAGGCGGCGCGGGGAAATCGACCACGCTTTTACAGCTAGCAGAATGCATGGGCAATCAGGAAGGTTTGATTCCTTTGCTTGTCCCCCTCGGTGAGTGGTCTGACCGACAGGAAGACTTTTACGATTTCGTCCTGCGTCGTAACGCTTTCTATGGCATTAGGCGAGAACACCTGATGCAACTGGCCTACCACGGGAATCTTGCTCTGCTTTTAGATGGCTGGAATGAACTGCCAGCTGATGCTCGGTTGCGTGCAACTCGTGACCTGAAGGCGTTACAGCGTGACTACCCGCAACTCGGTATTGTCATCAGCTCAAGACGTCAGGCTCTACCGGATGTTCGGCCGATTATCGTGATCGATCCCCTTTCCGATGAGCAACAGCTAGAGATCGCCCAAGCGGTTAGGGGGGATGAAGGAGTTGGTTTTGTGGATAGGGCATGGCGAACGCGTGGTGTGCGCGAGCTAGTGAGTAATCCTCTTTATCTAAATGCTTTGCTGACGTTGCCGATAGGTGCGGAGTTCCCGGTGACAAAGGAAGCGGTGTTGCGCATGTTTGTGCAGCAGAATGAGAGCGCACCTGAGAAAGTCGAGCGTTTGCAGCGAGATACTCTTGGTGAACATAACGCTTTTTTGATTGGGCTCGCAGTCGAAGCATCCCGTGGCGCGAATACTATAGTCTCCAGCACCAGCGCTAATCGCATCATTTCAGAAGTCACGAAGTATCTTATCGCGTCAGGGCAAATTGGCTCAGCGCCGCAACCCCGTGCAATTGTTGACGGGTTAGTTGCCGCGCACTTATTGGTTCGCTCGGCTGGCACCGACGGAGCAGTGAGTTTCCAACATCAGTTGTTCCAAGACTGGTACGCGTCTTTGGAAGTAGAGCGTGTGATGCTTGAGGCGTCAGCAGGGGATGCCGATGCGCTTAGCAGGCTGCGCGAACAGATGCTCAATTGGTCTAGCTGGGAGGATTCGATCCTCTTCGCATGCGACAGAGTTTCACGTGAAGGCGAGGAGGGAGTGCAGACGGTCGCAGTTGCGATTAATGATGCACTGAGTATTGACCCGATTTTGGCTGCCGTCATGCTCGAACGGGCCGATGATTTGGTATGGCAGAAAGTGCGCGATCGAGTGCTTATTTTTATCGAGCGCTGGCACAGTCCCGGTGAAATCGATAGAGCGGTGCGATTCATGGTCGCCACGGGTAAACCCGATTTCGCGCAGACAATTTGGCCGTTTGTGTCAAATACAAACGATCAAATTCAGTTCGCACTATTTAGAGTAAGTGATCGTTTTAACCCTGGTGTCCTCGGCGTCGATAGCGCGATCCGTTTGCGTACGTTACCTGCGGCCCAGCGACTAATAGCCTTCCCTGAGATCGCAAGCAATAGTGGATTCGATGGTTTGGAGTTAGCGGCTGAACTGGCTGCTTCCGAACCTGATCCCGAGGTCGTTGTTGCTGTGGTAACGGCTCTTGCATTCCGCCGCGCTGACCGACATGTGAAACTAATTTTGGAGACAGCTTCGGATGCTGTTTGGAGAGCAATAGCGGAGGAGGGTTTCCCAGACCACCTCACTGACGAGCAACTCAACGCTCGCCTTTTGAATGAGCGAGAAACGGTACGAATTGCGGATGCTGGGCCAGGGCGACTGCTTGAATGGATGTTGCAGGAGAGTCCTGAAGATACGGAATACCAAATTACGCAGCTGATTGGCACGGCCGAGTTCGAACCTAATGGTAGGGGGATCGAGAATGCAGTGATGACTTCATTCTCAAAGTATCCTCTCGCCGTTGCTGCTGGACTTGTTGCCAGAATCGCCGCTGATCTATCACTTCCTGATCACGTCGAGGACTATCTCAATCAGACTCCACTGATCGATTCAGGACCAGTAGCTGAGGCTGCTATTGACCCTCTCACCCCGGATCAACGTTTAAATGCAGCTGCGGCCGTCATTGGCCCGGTCACCATCGCTGCGCTCTTCGACCAGTTATTTGTAGTAGATAGTCAACTGGAGGCGCTGGGGCGATACGATGAGCAATTGTCGAAAGCCCATTATCGATTGGTAGGTGCGTTATCTGGTACACGGCAAAACGTCTTTGCACAGGTGCTTATTTCCATATCTGAAGAGCCTGGCTATCGTCGTATCGGTTTGTTAGCTGATGTGCTCGCCCGCCATGGTCGGGATGGAGGTGATACGAAGCCTCCGTTTGATGAAGCACATCGCTCAAGTTTGTCTCGTGTCGTCGAAACTTGGATGGACACACTACAAGCTGCTCCAGTATTAGCTCGTAACGTTGCTTCTGAATTAGCTCGCGCCGCTGAAAGAGTTGCGGATGCAACGCTGGCCGAGCCTTTGTTCAACCTCCTCGAACGAGACTTGGTTGAGTATGAGTCTGCACGCTCTAGTTGGCTTCAGGCAGCGGGACGTGGAGGGGTGGTCCCAATGGGGTATACGTTGATGTACACCCGGGCCTTAGCAGCTATGCATGACGCACCTGCCGTCGCGGTTCTCATTCGTGGATTGGGTGATTTACGTTGGGGCAAGGAGGCAGCCGGGGCGTTGCTGGAGATCTGGCAGGCCGGTCATTCCCCTTCACATAAACCGAATTTCAATCGGTCGACCGACTATTCGAATCATCTGATTCGGAGAGCAGAACGTGCTACGCAACGCCCTGCAACGTCGCATTTTGCTGAGTCGATTTTTGCTGTGGTGATGGGTTTCGGAGTCGCTTCAAAGCCCGATGCTGAACAGAAGCATGCTCTCGCGCTTGCTGGGACATGTCTTGCTTTACCGCACGGAGCAAAGCGCCAAGAAATAGATTTGCTTCTGTCGCTTCCTCAACCGACACCGTGCAAGCATCGCTTACTGGTAAATGCCGCTCGCGCAGGCGAAGTTATTCCCTCTGCGATACTGATGGAAGGTGTCCAGGCGCTACTCTCCGAAGCCCAGGAGCAAAGATGGCGACTTGACGAGAATCGCGGGGAGTTGATGGGCTGGATTGATCTATTCCCTTTTTCCGACAGTCCAGAACGGGTACACGATGCCATTTTCATGTTGTCGGATCAGCACCGTAGCCCGAACGCGTTGCGGCGTCTGTTGGAGACCATTCCCCAAAGCCCCGCCGATACTGCGTTTGTCATGCTAGAACGTCTGGCCGCTGACATCCCCGAGTTTTTGCGTGATTCCCAATGGACAAGCGCGATGTTGAGTTTGAACACTCAAGAGGCGGCTGTTGCTGTGCTCGAGCATCTTGGCGAGGGCAGAATCCCAGCAGGGAATGGTTTTCACTTGTCGTCTGAGTTAACCAGGCTTGCCAATTTGCTCCCTGACTTTCATAGGAGTCTGATCAAGCGCTACCTTGCACTACCCCCTGGAAGTACTCGCCGAGTTCTCGAAATGGCAATGGATGACTTACCTGGTGAGGACAACTTCATGGCGCTTTTTGACGGTAATGTCGAAGCTACTCATCCTTTTCAAAACCTGGGTGGGGCGCTAAGAAGCCTAGCTATTTCCCGGCGACCCTCGGAGCAGTGGCGGGGCGCTTTTGAGGAGTTTGGATTGCCACTGACAGGGATGCGTGCGCGACTATTCGCAATGTTACCTGCCAATGATGCACGCTCATGGCTGGCCAAACAGTGCTTGCTGGCAATTGAAGAGTACCGAGACGAAAAGGGTCGGATTAATGACGAGCCGCGGCATCCGGATATAGCGACGGGTCGAGCATGGCCGCCGGAGGCCGAAACTCAATTCGCGTGACGCGATTATTGAGCTGGAATACCCAGCGAGTTGCAGGCTCTATTTTAGTCGACACGTCCGAAGGTTTGCTTCTGGCCGTTTCGTAACCTAGACCGTTTATGCGTGCTTTATGCCACGACGAACGAGATTGCAGATAGCATGAGTATAACGTTCAACTGAAGAAGGCTTCGAAGGCTTGGAAAGTCCGGTGAGCCGTTAGGAGTAGGAAGTATGGATTGCTACCTGTGCAGTGAGACTCTGACGCCTCAAAACGATTCTGGTGAACACATCATCCCTAACTCAATTGGCGGCATACGTGAGGTTAAAGGCTTCATCTGTCGTGCGTGCAATGGTAAGGCCGGAGAGACTTGGGACACAGATCTAGCCACGCAACTAAACCAACTGGCCTTGTTCTTCCGTGTCGTGCGTGACAGAGGCGAGAACCGCGCTGAGGTCATTGAGACGACAGCTGGCGAAAAGCTGATCTACGATAAGAATTCGTTGAAATTCTTCGCTCCAGAGATCAAGAAGGAAGTGAAGGAGGATGGCGTTCATTTTCAAATCAGTGCCAATGACATGAAGCAGGCCCGTCAGATCGTGACTGGCTTGAAACGCACCTATCCCACGCTGGATGTCGAGAAGACTTTAGCCAGCGCGATAGCACAGTCCAAATACCCTGATGGATATTTCCACTTCGAATTCAGCTTTGGCGGCCTGAGCGTTGGCAAGTCGTTAGTGAAAACGGCTCTAGCTCTGTTGTCTGCGAACGGTATCAACCCCAAGATCTGCGAGCGGGCGAACGCTTATATCTTCAATGATGGTGAACCGTGCTTCGGCTACTACTACCACCATGACCTGCTCATCAACCGGCCAGTCGGTGTGCCCCTCCACTGCGTCTGCGTGAAGGGCAACAAGGCCGCGCGGACGGTTCAAGCGTATCTGGAGTATTTTGGCATCGTCCGAATCGTTATCTCGCTGAGCGCAGATTACGAGGGTGATGATTTTAAGCATTCGTATGCTATAGACCCAACAAAAGGTAAGGAATTTTCTGTCGATTTCGACTTGGATTTTGACGAGTCAAAGGTTAGAAAAATCTATGAATATGAGTTCTACGATTCGCAGGTAGCTTTGGACTGCCTGCACGCTGTCCTTCCTCATGAGATCCAGCGGCAGCAGGAGCAGCATCTAGAAGAGGTTTTTGCCAACTCGAGGAAAGCGATGGAGCGCCGTTTCGCGGGTAGCGACCACGTAGACCCTCAGGAGTTTATTGAAGCTTATGTAGAGAGTCTTACGCCCTACATCCATCATCTGGCTAATGCCGGACGCATCAGACACAAATAGCCAAGAAGCCAGGCGAGCGCTGGGCGGTAGGTGAACAACCGTTGCAGTTTCTGTTTGTAGGTATTGGCTGCGAGGTGTTCGCGGATTGCAACTCCGATAACTGAGTAGCCGCGACTGATGGGAGGGGGTATGGGAAGCGGGAGAAGGGAGAGGTTGCCGGCTCTGCGGGGGTGCTTGCCTGATCCGAAGGAGTTGTGGAAGTGTGCATCAACTCCGAGCAAGAGATGAGGTAGTTCTAAAGCTAGTGCGTCGACCGACCACTTCTGGCCGATTGCAGCCACTTTTAAAAGACTTCCCCCCTAAAAAATCCAAGACCCCATTTGAAACGCTCCGCGCTACCAAGCAGCGCGGAGCGCTCAGGCGTCAGGCTTGAAGGCGCCAGCCCATCACTCCCAACAGGTCGCAGCTGTCACGCAGCAGAATCGCAGCAACGTTAGAGATATGTTGCAGATCGGTATCGTCAGTATTCCTCAGCTCTGCGCGGGAGAGGCTTTCCAGCAGTTGAGTCACTGCCAGTAAACGTGCGGCGCCGTTGGCATGCAGCACGTCCAATGGGGCGGTCTTGTCGATAAACAGGCAGGGAATCAGGCAGTCGATGCCGGTGATGGGAATAAATCGTTGGTTCATGAGGATCACTCCGCTGTTGGTTAAGGGAGCTGCTCAGATCGTCGCCAAACGAAAGGGTGGCAGCTGTACGCAGGTTGGCGAACCGGATTAACCAACAGAAAACCGGCAGACCCTGAAGGTCTCCCGCGCACAGCCACCATAGAAAGGCAGCCGTGACCATAAATGTTCGACGGCTAGCGCTGCAAGCGTGACTGCCTGTTGGTTGATTTCCAGGTCGCCAAACCCGGTCGCCATTGGGGCGAGTGGGGACTATGGACGGTGGGTCTTGGGGGGACAAGTCAGACGCGTCTGCAAGTTTTGTAGGATTGCTGAGGGGGACTTGGCGGCCTGCGAGCCGGCCAGTCTTTCTGGGTTGTTGGGGGTACATATCCATTCCTGCGGGTGCGGCCGCTGGCGGTTTCGCTCTTACAGCGAGTCACTTTTACCAAACGCCGTAAAAGTAACCAAAAGGGCTTGCCCCTCCATGGGCCCCTCGCTAGGGCTCGGGGTGCCCTCTCTCCGGCATTGCTCCGGGGGCCGCCGCCAACCGGCCATCCATGGCCGGGTGGCGGCTAGCTCGGCATCCTTGCCGAGCTGCCCCCTACGCAACGCCTACGCTCGGCCGGCTGGGAAGGGGCTTGAAGATCAAGATCAAAAGCCAAAGCCAAAGCCAGAGCCAAAGCCAGAGCCACGGCAAACGGCGCGCCCGTCCGGGCGGCGCATTTTTCAGCCTTCTTCAGCTCAACAATTCCTTCCCGAAGGAGCCGGCTTGCCGGCGAAGAGGGCGGTCTGGTCGTGCGCGGAATAAAGACAGGTCAGCGCTGTCCTGGCGGCGGTTTTCGCCGGCAAGCCGGCTCCTACGAGGTTCCTGTATGTCGTTGTTCCGTCTTCCACTGGCCTTTGTGAATGAAGCTTTTATGACAAAAGTTCGGTAGCACATGGCCACGCGCGTCTTGGGTATGTAACGCGCTTGAGGGGGCCGCCAGGCCACTTTTTTAAGCCGAGGCGGGACGCCGGGAGTGAGGCTATGGGGACTATGGAACGCTACTCGAAAGTGGGCATGCAGGAGCTGGATCAACGGCTGTCGAAGATCGTCGAGGCGGCGCGCAAGAAGCCGGTGTCGGTCTATCGCTACGGCGCGCCGTGGGTCTGGATCGTCTCCCAGGATGACTGGCAGGGCGCCTTGAAGGAGGTGGCCAGCTATATCCCGCCGGGGCATTCGCTGGTGCTGCTGCGCCCGCAGATCGATGAGTTGCTGGATCAGCACCGCGACCTGCTCCAGGGCCTCAACGCCGAGCCGGGGATGCTGATTGCGCCGCGCACGGTGATGCACATTCTGTTGTTGCAGTTGCTGTATTCGGTGCCCAGCGAGCAGCAGCTCTATGAACAGCTCAGTTACAACCTGTTGTTCCGTTGGTTCGTCGGTCTCGATCTGAACCAGAAGGTCTGGAGCTTCAGTGTCCTCAGTCGCGATATCGCCACGCTGTTGAACAACCCGCGGGCGGTGCAGTTGATCCAGAAAATCATCGGTGAAGTGTTCTGCGGTGCCTTGCTGCAAATGCCTGAGTTCTCGTTGAACTTCGCGCTGTTGCACACCTGGCTGGCTCGCCACGAAAACACCTCGATCACCAGCAATTGAATCGGCCAAACGCTGTGCAGACGGCGACGGCAATGCGCGCGTGCGCGCCAATTTTCAGACTTCTAGGGGGCGGTGTGGAGCATCTGGGCAAATCAGGGCGACCGGGCAGTGGCGGGCGCTGGTGGCCGTTGTGCGGTTGGTTGGCACTGGCGGCGCTGGTGCCGGCGGTGCAGGCCGAGGAGGGCGAGCCGGCCCCGGTCGAAGCCTCGGCCGCGGCGCGGTTGGTGGACGTCAATGAGTACTTCGTGCGTGGCAATACGGTGCTCGATGCCCGGGCCATCGAGGAGGCGGTGTACCCGTTCCTCGGGCCGCAGAAAGCTCTGGCCGATATCGAAGGCGCCCGGGATGCGCTGCAGAAGGTCTATCAGGAGCGCGGCTACCAGTCGGTGTTCGTCGAGCTGCCGGAGCAGAAGGTCGAGGACGGAATCGTCTACCTGCAGGTCAGTGAAACCAAGGTCGGTCGGGTGCGGGTGGTGGGGGCCAAGCATTACTCGCCGGTGGAGATCCGCGACCAGGTGCCGGCGCTCAAAGAAGGCGAGGTACCGGACTTTGCCACGGTGCAAAGCCAGCTGGCCGGGCTCAATCGCGGCGCCGGGCGCCAGGTCATGCCGCTGGTGCGTGAAGGCCAGCGCCCGGGGACCATGGACGTGGACCTGCAAGTGGAAGACCAGAACCCCTGGCACGCCAGCGTCGGCCTGAACAACGACTACAGCGCCGACACCGAGAAGCTGCGCACGGTGGTCAACGTCGGCTACGACAACCTCTGGCAGTTGGGCCACAGCATTTCCCTGACCTATTTCACCGCGCCCCAGGACACCGACAACGCCAAGGTCTGGTCTGGTTCCTACACCGCGCCGCTGAGCGATCGCTGGGCCCTGCAGTTCTCCGGCTACCAGTCCGACAGCAACATCGCCACCATCGGCGGCAGCAACGTGCTGGGCAAGGGCCATTCCTACGGGGTTTCGGCGATCTACACCTTGCCCGCCGCGGGCAACTGGGCCAACTCGCTGTCGGTGGGGGTGGACTTCAAGGACTTCGACGAAGAGATGCGCTTTGGCCGCAGCAGCGACCAGATTCCGCTGAAGTACGCCCCCATGACCTTTGGCTACAACGGCTATCGCTACAGCGAGAAAGCCCAGCTGGGCCTGGGCCTGAACCTGATCGTCGGCACCCGGCGCTTCTTCGGCTACGGCAGCGACGCCGAGGAGTTCCACTACAAGCGCGACGAAGCCAGCGCCAGTTTCTCGGTGCTCAAGGGCGACCTGAATTTCACCTACACCTTCGCCAACGATTGGCAGTCGGCGTCCAAGGCGGCGTTCCAGCTGGCCTCGGGGCCGCTGGTGTCCAACGAGCAGTATTCCGCTGGTGGCGCTACTTCGGTGCGCGGCTATCTGGCCGCCGAGCGCACCGGGGATGAGGGCTACCTGTTCTCCCAGGAGCTGCGCACGCCGTCTTTGGCCAAGTTCCTCGGCAGCTACGTGCAGGAGTGGCGTTTCTATGCCTTTGCTGAAGGCGCGCACCTGTCGCTGCACGACCCGCTGCCCGAGCAGGAGGACGAATACAGCCTGGCCAGCGTCGGCCTGGGCACCCGCGCCAGTTTGAGCAAGTGGCTGTCCGGCAGCCTCGACTGGGGCTACCCGCTCAAAGACGGCCCCAACACCCAGAAATACGACCCGCGCCTGCACTTCAGTGTGCAAGCGACGTTCTGACTTTACGGAGACCCTTCACATGCAACGCTTATTCCTGAGCCTGTTGATCTGCCTGGGCTTCGTGCTCCCGGCCACGGCCCATGCCTGGTGGCAGGACGACTGGCATTACCGCAAGCAGATCAGCGTGGACACCACCCCGCAAGGCGCGGCCATCAACGAGGCCCTGGGCCGCACCGCGCTGCTGGTGCGCCTGCACACTGGCAACTTCACCTTCGACGGGGTCAAGGAAGACGGCGCCGACCTGCGCTTTGTCGCCGCCGATGACAAGACCGTGCTCAACCACCAGATCGAAAGCTTCGACCCGCTGATGGGCATGGCGCTGATCTGGGTCGATGTGCCCAAGGTCGAGGGCGGCCAGCGCCAGGACATCTGGATGTACTACGGCAACCAGAAGGCCCCGAGCACGGCCAATGGCCAACTGACCTTCGACCCCAGCTACACCGCGATCTACCACTTCGACGGCAGCAACGGCACGCCGGCCAAAGACACCACCGCCTACGGCAACACCGCGCAGAACGCCACCGGTGCGGCGATCGACGGGGTGATCGGCCGGGCCCTGCAGTTCAGCGGCCAGCCGCTGCTGCTGCCGGCCAGCCCGTCGCTGCAGCACAACGCCGGCGGCGCCTTCACCTTCAGTGCCTGGGTGCGCCTGGACCAGGCCAGCGGCGAACAATTGCTGCTGGCCCGCCGCGAAGGCGCCGGCAGCCTGCTGATCGGCATCAACCAGGGCATGCCCTTCGTCGAAGTGGACGGCCAGCGCGCCGCCTCCACCCAGCCGCTGAACCCGGGGCAGTGGCAGCACCTGGCCCTGAGCGGCGAGGGCAGCCGGCTGGCGCTGTACGTCAACGGCCGCGAAACCGCGAGCCTGGCCCAGGCCATTCCCACCTTCAATTCGCCGTTGGCCATCGGTGCCGACTTGCCGCCGGCCGCCGGGGCCGAGGCCAGCCACTTCCAGCCCTTCACCGGGGCCCTGGACGAGCTGCGCCTGTCCAAGGTGGCGCGTCCGGCGGCGCTGATCCTGGCCGATGCCAGCGCCCAGGGCGCGGAGTCGAAGCTGGTGGCCTATGGCGTCGATGAAGAACAGTCGGGTTTTGGTTTCGGCAGCCTGGGCTTCCTGCTCAAGGCGGTGCCGGTGGATGCCTGGGTGATCATCCTGGTGCTGGTGGGGATGATGATCCAGTCCTGGGTGATCATGCTGCGCAAGAACCGCATGGTCAGCCGGGTCAGCGCTGCCAATGCGCTGTTCCGCGAGCAGTTCGCCAAGGTCGGCACCCGCCTGGAGATGTTCGCCGACGATCAGGTCCTGGCCAGCCGCCTGGAGCATTCCTCGCTGTGGCGCCTGTACCTGGTGGCGGTGAAAGAGATCCGCACCCGCCGCGAGCAGGGCGCCGATACCTCCTCGGTGTCGGCGGCCACCATCGAGGCCATCCGCTGCTCCATGGATGGCGTGCGCACCCGGGAAAACCAGCAACTGAGTTCCAAGCTCTCGACCCTGTCCAACGCCATCGCCGGCGGCCCCTACATCGGCCTGTTGGGCACGGTGCTGGGGATCATGGTGGTGTTCCTCGGCACCGCCATGGCCGGTGACGTCAACATCAACGCCATCGCCCCGGGCATGGCCGCGGCCTTGCTGGCCACCGCCATGGGCCTGTTCGTCGCGATTCCGGCGCTGTTTGGCTACAACCGCCTGATCACCCGCAACAAGGAAGTCGGCGCCGACATGCGGGTGTTCGTCGACGAGTTCATCACCCGGCTGGCGGAGCTGCATGGCGAAAGCCAGCACAGCGAAAACGCCCACTGGCGGGTCAGTCACAGCAACGCGTCGGTTCCGGCCTGAGGAGAACTGCCATGGCTTCCGTGAACGCCTCCCATGACGACGAAGACGATGCCGCCGTCGACAGCATCAACATCACGCCCCTGGTGGACGTGCTGATGGTGGTGCTGGTGATGTTCATCCTCACCGCCACCGCCCAGGTCTCGGGCATCCAGATCCACTTGCCCAAGGCCAGCGCCTCGGTGTCGCTCTCCGAGGCCAAGACCAAGGCCATTTCGGTGAACGATGGCGGCCAGGTGTTCCTCGACGCCTACCCGGTGACCCTGGGCGAGCTGGAAGAGCGCCTGCGCATCGAGAAGGCGCAGAACCCGGACTTCCCGATCATCGTCCGCGGCGATGCCACGGTGCAGTACCAGAAGGTCATCGAAGTCCTCGACCTGCTGCGCCGCCTGGAGTTGTCCCAGGTCGGCCTGGTCACCGGCAAACCGAGCCAGGGCTGAGCCATGAGCGCACATCAACCGTTCGAGCTGCCGCCGGTACAGAACAAGCCGCGCGCCCTGCGCCTGCTCAAGTGGGGCGCGGGGCTGCTGCTGGGTGCCGTGGCGGCCTGGCTGCTGTGGCAGTGGGCCAATGACATGGCCGGGGTGCGCCGGGAAGCGCCGAAGGTGCCGACCATCATCCCGCGGCCGCCTCCGCCGCCGCCACCCCCACCGCCGCCGGAGAAACCCAAGGAGCCGGAGCCGGTGGAAGAAAAGATCCCGGAGCCCGAGCCCACGCCCACCCCCGAGGAGGTCAAGCCGGAGGAGGAAGCACCGCCATCGCCGGCGGACGATCTGGCCAACCCAATGCAGATCGATGGCGACGCCCAGTCCGGCAACGACGGCTTCAACGTCGGTGCCGGCAAGGGCGGCGGCATGGCCGGCGCCGGTGGCGGCGGGCTGGGCACCGGCACATACAAGCAGTACCTGGCGGCGACCTTCCAGCGCGCGCTGCGCGAAGACCCGGAGTTGCGCAAGAAAGCCTATGCCTTGCAGGTGGACCTGTGGCTGGGCGCCGACGGGCAGGTGACCCGCGCCGAGCTGGCCGGCTCCAGTGGCAACCCCGAGACCGACCAGCAAGTGCTGGCGGCGCTGCGGGCCACGCCGCGCCTGAAAGAGCGCATGCCGGCCTCCCTGACTTTGCCGGTACGCCTGTCCCTTAAGGGCCGGCGACCGGAATGAGCGAACCCCTATTTGCAGTTTCTACAGGAGTTGTGTGCAGATGATTTCCACCGTGAATCGATTGACTCTGGCGCTCGGCATGGTCGCCCTGACCTTGGCCGGCCAGGCCACGGCCGCCGCGGCCGCGCCCTCGGAGAACGCCACGATCAACCTGATCCGTCTGTTGGTGCAGCAGGGGGTATTGAAGCAGGAGCAGGCCGACGGGCTGATCGCCCAGGCCGAGAAAGAAGCCCAGCAGGCCCGCGCGGCCACCGCTGTGGCGGCAACCGGCCCGGCTGCGGCGCCCGGTGATGTGCGGGTGCAATACGTGCCGGCCATCGTCCGCGACCAGATCCGCGATCAGGTCAAGGCCGAGGTCATGGCCACCGCCAAGCAGGAAAACTGGGCCCAGCCCAACACCTTCCCGGACTGGATCTCGCGCATCAGCTTCGACGGCGACATCCGCCTGCGCGACGAGTCGCGGTTCTTCGCCGACAACAACAGCAACGAGATCGTCGACTACGCCAAGCTCAACGACAGTGGGCCCTACGACGTCAACAAGGACACCAACAGCAAGCTGCCGCCGCTGCTCAACACCCGCGAGGACCGTGACAACCTGTTCCGCCTGCGGGCACGCCTGGGGATGAAGGCGGTGATCTCGCCGGAATGGACCGCCGGCATCCGCATCGGCACCGGCTCGGACAACAATCCGGTGTCCACCACCCAGACCCTGGGCGGCGGCTTCGGCAAGAAGGACATCTGGCTCGACCAGGGCTACCTGACCTGGAAGGCCACCCAGGACCTGACCCTGACCGGCGGGCGGATCGCCAACCCGTTCTATTCCACCGACATGCTGTACTCCAACGACCTCAATTTCGACGGCGTGGCGGCGATCTTCAACCACAAGCTGAGCAGCGACTGGGGCCTGTTCGGCACCCTCGGCGCCTTCCCGGTGGAGTACACCAACGACACCGCCACCAGCAACGGCTTCGACAAGAACGAGAGCGACACCAAGTGGCTGTTCGGCGGGCAGGTCGGCGCCAACTGGAAGATCAACCGCAGCAACAGCCTCAAGGGCGCCCTGGCCTACTACCGCTTCGATGACATCGAGGGCCAGCGCTCCAGCCCCTGCGCGCCCTGGGCCGGGGCCCCGGGCTGCGACACCGATGGCTCGCGGGTCGCCTTCATGCAGAAGGGCAACAGCGTGTTCCTGCTGCGCGACATCACCCCCAACCCGGCCACGCCGGGCCTGACCCCGCAGCCGCAGTTCGTCGGCCTGGCCTCCAAGTTCGACGTGCTCGACCTGAACCTGGCCTGGGACACCGAATTGCCGGACGACCTGCGCCTGCGCAGCCAGACCAACTTCATTCGCAACCTGGCCTACGACAAGGGCGAGATGCTCAAGCGCAGCGAAGGCGAGATCGTCAACAACATCAACAGCCAGGGCCAGTTCGAAAGCGGCGGCAACGCGCTGATGGTGCAGTTCACCCTAGGCAATGCCCTGGAAATGAAGAAGGCCGGGGACTGGAACCTGCTGGCCGGCTACAAGTACATCCAGCCCGACGCCTTGCCCGACGGCTTCAACGACTCCTCGTTCCACCTGGGGGGCACCAACGCCAAGGGCTATTTCCTGGGCGGCAACTACGGTATCGACAAGAACATCTACGCCACGGCCCGCTACATGAGCGCCTCGGAAGTCTACGGGCCGCGCTACGAGGTGGACGTGATGCAGCTTGAACTCAACACGCGCTTCTAAGCGTCAGGAGGAAGGTTATGAACAGCCGAGCGAGGGCAGGGGCGGCGAGCCTGTTGCTGGTCTGGGGCGTGCTGGCCAGTGTCGGCGCCAGTGCCGAAGGCATGGAGGAGCGCCTGCGCACCCAGTTGCGCAGCACCACCCAGCAGCTGCAGGCCCTGCAAAGCGAACAGGCCCAGGCCGCGGCGGCGCGGGTTGCCGCCGAGAACGCGGCCAGGGAGGCCCAGGCCCAGGTCAAGCAACTGACGGCCGAGCTGGCCAAGACCCGCGGTGTGGCAGAGCAGTTGGCCGGCCAGCAGCAGAACCTGCACAACCAGGCCCAGGCCCAGGCGGCCGCCAGCAGCGAGCAACTGGGCAAGTTCAAGAAGGCCTATGAGGACCTGCTGGTGCTGGCCCGGGGCAAGGAAGCCGAACGGGCCAGGTTGCAGGCGCAATTGAGCGAGCGTGACACACAAGTGCAGCAATGTGCGGTCAAGAATCAGCAGATGTACGGCATCGCCAAGCAGATCCTGGCGGCCTACGAAAACATCGACGTGGCCGAGGTGGTGAAAATCCGCCAGCCCTTCGCCGGCAGCGCCCGGGTCAAGTTCGAGGAACTGGCCCAGGGCTTTGGCGACGAGCTTTACCAGACCCAGTTCGACGCCCCGCGGGCGGCGAGCACCCACTGATCACCAGGGAAGAGATGACCATGACCTTGATTAACAGCGTCACCACCGAAAGCCTCACCGACCTGCTGCAAGGCGCCGGCTACCGGGTCAACCAGACCGAACAGAACGGCATCGTGCAACTGCTCAGCGCCAGCCAGGGCATCGGCTACGCCGTGCGCTTCGGTAACCCGGGCAGCGAAGCCGGGCACTACGTGGACTTCACCTACAGCTGCGCGCTGCGGGTGCAGGGCGAATTGCCGGCCGGGCTGGCGGAACTGTGGAACGCCTCACGGCGCTTTGCCCGGCTGTCGCTGCAGGGCGAATTCCTGGTGATGGAGATGGACGTGGTGGTGGCCGGCGTCGGCGAGACCCACCTGCGCAGCCAGCTGGAGCTGTGGGATCGGTTGCTGCAGGAGTTCATCGTCTACCTGCGCGAATACAGCCAGCAGGCGGCCCAGTTGCAGGCCCAGGCCGAAGCGCCCCAGGCGGCGCAAAGCCAACCCCGGGAAGAGGCGGCCACCCTGTGAAAAAGCCCACCCTGGTGGTCGGTGCCGGGGCACTGACCTTGCTCGGCCTGGCGTTGGGCCTGGCCCTGCGCCCGGGCAACGACCCGGTGGCGGCGCAGCAGCCGGCCCCGACCCTGCTGCAACAACAAGTGGCGTCTACGCCCGCTGTGGCGCGCCTGGGCAATCAGCAGGTGGCGGCCGAGGAGCTCAAGCGCCTGTTCGCCAGCCTGCCCGAGGAATCCCGGGGGCAATTGCGCGGCAATCGCCCGGCGCTGGAAGCCTGGATTCGTTCACGGCTGGCGGAAAAGGCCGTGCTGGAGCAGGCCGATGCCCAGGGCTGGCGCCAGCGGCCGGAGGTGGAGCAGCAGACCCGCGCCGCCACCGAACAGATCGTGTTTCGCGACTATCTGCAGTCGGTCAGCCAGGTGCCGGCGGACTACCCCAGCCCGGCGGAGTTGCAGCAGGCCTATGACAGCGGCAAGTCGGCGTGGATGACACCGCCGTTGTACCGGGTCAGCCAGATCTTCCTCGGGGTCGCCGAGCCCCAGGCGGCCGAGCAGGTACGCCGCCAGGCGCAGGAGCTGAGCCGCAAGGCCCAGGCCGCGCCGGGGGAGTTTGCCGCCTTGGCGGCGCAGTACTCCCAGGACCGGGACAGCGCCCAGCGCGGTGGCGACTCCGGCCTGCAGCCCTTGCAGCAACTGCTGCCGGAGGTGCGCAGCGCGGTGGCCCGGCTCAAGGTGGGCGGGGTGTCCGAGGTGGTGCAGAGCGCGGCGGGTTTCCACGTGCTCAAGCTCACCGAACAGCAGCCGGCACGGACCGCCAGCCTGGACGAACTGCGTGATCGCCTGACCCAGGCCCTGCGCGCCCAGCGCCAGGAGCAGATCGCCAAGGCCTACCTGGAAGGCATGCTCAACACTGCGACCCTGAGCATCGATGGCGCGGTGTTGAACCAGGTACTGGAGGACAAGCTGTAGGAGCTGGCTTGCCAGCGAAGGCGATCTCACAGGCCCCTTCGCCGGCAAGCTGGCTCCTACGAGGCAATACATAGCACCGGCAACTGTAGGAGCTGGCTTGCCCGCGAAGGCGATCCCACGGCCCCGCCGTCCGCCCGCCAAGGAAGCAACATTCAACAAGACAGGGAGTCACCGATGTCATTTCTCGAACCCGCTCCACTCCAGGGCTTTGCGCCATACACCGCGCCCCAGGAACCCCGGGAAGCCTGGCTGGCCCTGGCCGCCGGCATCGAACCTGCGGTGGCCCAGTATTTTCTGGTCAGCGCCCGTTGCGGCTGCTTCATGCAGGCGGCCCGCAGCCTGAACATCAAGGCCACGCTGCTGCGCAAGCAACTGGCGCAGTTGGAGGAGCACCTGCGTCGTTCGCTGTTCTGCTACCAGGGCAATGCCTTGAGCCTGAGCCGCGAAGGCCTGCAACTGCAGGCCCAGCTGATTGCCCTGGCCCACCAGCGGCGGCTGCCGGTGATCGAGCAACCCCTGATCCGCGTGGCCGTGGCGGAAACCATCCTCCACGACATCCTTGGCCGTGACCTGATCGCCTTGCTGCGGCGCAACGCCAGCGCCCGGCTGGAAATCATCTCCATCGACAGCGACCTGTCCCTGCAGGCCCTGAGCGCCGACCTGGTGCTGTGGCTGGCGGCCGAGGATTCACCCCTGCCGGGCCCCAGCTTCGCCACGCGCGAACCCATGCCCCTGGCGCGCATCGACTACCTGCCGCACATCGCCAAGCGCTACTCCCGGGTCGCGGCCCGCCCCGACAGCCTGGACGACCTGGCGGACTACATGCTGGTGCAGTGGCAGCACGACCGTCATATCGAGCCGTTCCGGCCCTGGAACAACCTGGTGGAACAGCGCCTGGCCGGGGTGGTGCAGGTGCATTCCTATGAACTGATGCTGGAGATGATCCGCTGCAGCGCCTGCATTGGCCTGCTGCCGCAGTACATGAGCCGCTTCGACCGCGGCCTCACCGCCTTGCCGGGCCTGTTCGAGGAAAGCATGCAACGCCGCGCCTGGCTGGCGGTCAATGCCCAGGTGGAGCATGAAGAGCAGGTACAGCAACTGGTGGAACTGATCCTCAACACCTTCAGCGAACGCCAGGACTGGTTCGTCTGAACGGACCCGCCCGCTCTTGCAGAGATTCACCCCCGCGCCCACGAGCGGGCACCCACCGCGACTCCATGCAGGAGCCGGCTTGCCGGCGAAAGGGCCCGCAAGCCCTGCGCCGGTTCCGGAAACGCCTTCGCTGGCAAGCCAGCTCCTACCAGGGGCACCCACCGCTATTCCATGTAGGAGCCGGCTTGCCGGCGAAAGGGCCCGCAAGCCCTGCGCCGGTTCCGGAAACGCCTTCGCTGGCAAGCCAGCTCCTACCAGGGGCACCCACCGCTATTTCATGTAGGAGCCGGCTTGCCGGCGAAGGGGCCCGCAAACCCTGCGCCGGTTTCAGATACGCCTTCGCTGGCAAGCCAGCTCCTACGGGTGTGCCTGCGCGACGGTTCCTTGGCGGCGAACGAGCACCATTGCCCTCGTCATCCAGAGGCGCATGCCCGTACACTCGATGGCCACTTCGACTTCAAGGATGACCTCGCCATGCCCAACGCCCATCCCACCATCGTCATCGAGCGGTGCAACGAAGCTCATATCGACGGCCTGACGGCGCTGTACAGCGAACCCAGTGTGGCGGCCCAGACCCTGCAACTGCCTTACCAGTCCCGCGAGTTGTGGCGCAAGCGCGTCGGGCTGGGGCAGGAAAACGAGGGGCTGGTGCCCCTGGTTGCCCTGCACCAGGGTGCGGTGATCGGCAGTTGCAGCCTGCTGCAGGTGGCGCGGGTGCGCCGGGCCCATTGCGCCGATATCGGCATGGGCGTATCCCCGGCCTGGCAACGCCAGGGCATCGGCAGCCGCCTGCTGGCGGCCGTGCTGGAGGTGGCCGACAACTGGATGAACCTGCGCCGGGTGGAGTTGACGGTGTATGCCGACAACCAGGCCGCCATCGGCCTGTACCTCAAGTTCGGCTTCGAAACCGAAGGCCAGTTGCGCGACTACGCCGTACGCGACGGCGGTTATGTCGATGTGCTGAGCATGGCGCGCTTGCGTCGTTGAGACCGGGTTCGTGTAGCCGCTGCCGCAGGCTCGGGCCGCGTTCGGACGATCGGCTCCGCAGCAGAGGCAGGGATCCAGGCGATCGCCATGCAAGGCCCTGCGGGCCTTGACGTTCACTCCAGCAAAGCGAAATCCACCGCCGCCCGGGCATGCAATTCGGTGGTGTCCAACAGGGGCAGGGCGCTGTGCTCGGGCTTGAGCAGCAGGCCGATTTCCGTGCAGCCGAGGATGATCGCCTCGGCACCACGGGCCTGGAGCCCGTCGATCACGTGTTGGTACAGCCGCCGCGAGCTCTCGCTGACAACGCCCACGCACAGCTCCTCATAGATGATGCGGTGCACCGCCTGGCGCTGCGCTGCATCGGGCACCAGCACCTTCAGGCCCTGGTCTTCCAGGCGGCCTTTGAGGAACGCCTGCTCCATGGTGAAGGCTGTGCCCAGCAGCCCCACGCTCAGGGTGCCGGCTGCCTGGGCGGCCTGCACCACGGGGTCGGCAATATGCACAAAGGGCACTCCAATGGCGGCCTCTATCTGCCCGGCGACCTTGTGCATGGTGTTGGTGCAGAGCACCACGCATTCGGCGCCGCCGGCTTCCAGGCGCCGGGCTGCCTCCACCAGGATCGCCGCCGCGTCGTCCCAGCGCCCGGCATGCTGGGCCTGTTCGACAGGCCCGAAGTCGACGCTGTACATTAACAGCCGCGCTGAACGTAGCGGCCCCAGTCGATCGCGAACCTGCTGATTGATCAGGCGATAGTATTCGGCGCTGGACTCCCAGCTCATGCCGCCGATCAGGCCGATGGTGCGCATGGGCAACTCCTCTGTGGTGCGGTTGGGTAAGCCTCAGTTTCACGCCGCCACGGGTGGCGATCTATCAGGAAATTTCACATGCCCCAGGTGCTCGAACATCGCCTGCTGGACGGCCGCCTGCTGCTGCAACTGCTGCCGGCCGCGGCCTACAGCGCCCGCGATCCGGCCCAGTGGCAGACCTTGGGGGTGACCCTGGAACGCCAGCGCGGGGTGCATGCCATCGACTCCGACCGCCGCGAGGATTTCGATACCTGGCCCGGCACCCTGGCCCTGACGCCCGCAGGCATTGAGGTGTTTTCCGAATCCGCCATGGGCGGCGAATACCTGCTGCTGCGCTGGCAGGGCGCGACGCCGCTGGTTCCTGGCCAGCGCCGGATGCAGAGCCCGGGGCATGCCCGCGCCCTGGCCCTGGGGCGCGAAGCCAGGCGCCTGCTGCTGGCGCCCGAGGCCGATGAGCTGGCCCTGGAGCAATGCGCGCTGGCGTTTCTGGGGCTGGCCCAGCCCGGTCGTGCGGCGCCAGCCCCGGCCCCGGATTTGGGGCAGGTGCTGCAACAGATGGCCGATGAATACGCCCGGGCCCTGTCACTGGCGCAACTGGCCCTGACCTACGGCCACAACGAACTGCGCCTGCTGCGCGACTTTCGTCGTGCTGTAGGCATCACGCCCCATGCCTGGATCACCGAGGTGCGGCTGCAAGCGGCCCGGCGGCTGCTGGAGCACACGGACCTGCCCCTGGCGGCGGTTGCCCAGGACTGTGGTTTTGCCCATCAGTCCCACCTGGGCAGCGCCTTGCGCCAAGCCACCGGCCTGACGCCGCGTCAGTACCGGCTGCAGTTTCAGTGCCGAGCGGCGGATACTGCGCTGTAGATTTTGCCTGGTAATGCCTTGCCAGTGATCGTCGCCAGCGGCCCGCAGGATCATCATCGGTGGGCGCAGCTACAGGGCTCGGCGAGCCGGCGGGCAAACAACTCAACGCCCGACACCGGCATCTGCCATGCTCAGGGCCGGCGACCTGCTGTTCTCAAAGGTCGAAGCCAGGGACACAGCACAATGGACGATATCCAGCAACTGGGCGAGATGCTGCGCCACTACGCGGCCAGTGAAGCCCACAAGAAGCAGCTGTTCGACAGCCAGTCGGTGGTCTGGGCGCGTCGCATTCATCAATTGTTCGGGCAGATCGAAGACTGGCTGGCGCCGGTATTGCTGCCGGACCTGCTGGCGTTGCAACGCGAGCCCTATGTGGCCTTCAGCCCGGCGGTGCCGCTGGAGGTCTCGACCTTCAAGAGCGAGAAGCTGACCATCCATATCGCCGGCAAACCGGTGGAGTTCGTGCCGGATGTGATGGGCCCCCAAGGGCAGATTTCCCTGGCGGTGATCGGCCTGACTGCGGCGCGGCTGGGCAGCGTGTCCCTGGTCGGCGAGGCTTCGGGCGGCTGGCAATGGCGCAAGACCAATGGCTTGAAGGACCCTGACGTCTTTGCCTTTGATGGCAATTTCCTCGCCGCTCAGTTGCAGAGCCTGATCCCCCGCGAGCGCGCCTGACCCGGCATGGCTCCGGGGCCGGCGCTGGCTGGCCAGCGTCGGCGTTGGTTGAGGGGGGGCAAAGCGTGCGGGCTTCTTCGCCGGCAAGCCGGTTCCTACCGGTGGCAGCCTGCAGGAGAAAGCGGGTTACATGTCCAGGTTGATCCAACCCGGCTTGGCTTCCTCCGGCGCCACGGCGTTGATTTTCTTGCCCGTGGCCAGCTCCACCCGCCGGGCTACGTCGGGGTCGTCGGCGAAGGGGATCAGGCTGGCGTCGTCCAGGCTCTTGGCACTCTGGTGACGCAGGCAGTACTCGATGCAGAGGTAGAGAAACGCCACCCCCAGCAGGTTGAGCAGTATATCCATGGGTTTTCAGGCTCCCTGAAACGCCCCACGCCGGCCACGGGGGCCGGCGTGGGGCAGGTGGGTCAGGCGATCCGGGCGTCGCTCAGCGCCAGGCGCTCATCGGCAACGCGCACGGTGCGCCAGGTGTTGTAGGCCATCAGCAGCATGCCGCTGAGGAAGAACACGCCGCCGGCGAAACGCACCACGAACCCCGGATGGCTGGCCACCAGGGCCTCGACGAAGGAGTAGGTGAGGGTGCCGTCTTCGTTCACCGCGCGCCACATCAGGCCCTGGGTGATGCCATTGACCCACATCGAGGCGATGTACAGTACGGTGCCGATGGTGGCGAGCCAGAAGTGCAGGTTGATCAGCGGCACGCTGTACATCTGCTCGCGGCCGAAGACCTTGGGCACCATGTGGTAGATGGCCCCGAAGGTGATCATCGCCACCCAGCCCAGGGCACCGGCGTGTACGTGGCCGATGGTCCAGTCGGTGTAGTGGGACAGGGCGTTGACGGTCTTGATCGCCATCATCGGGCCCTCGAAGGTGGACATGCCGTAGAACGCCAGGGACAGCACCAGGAAGCGCAGGATCGGGTCGGTGCGCAGCTTATGCCAGGCCCCGGAGAGGGTCATCATGCCGTTGATCATGCCGCCCCAGCTGGGGGCCAGGAGGATCAGCGACATGGCCATGCCCAGGGACTGGGCCCAGTCCGGCAGCGCGGTGTAGTGCAGGTGGTGCGGGCCGGCCCAGATGTACAGGGTGATCAGCGCCCAGAAGTGCACGATGGACAGGCGATAGGAGTACACCGGGCGCCCGACTTGCTTGGGCACGAAGTAGTACATCATCCCGAGAAAGCCCGTGGTCAGGAAAAAGCCTACGGCGTTGTGCCCGTACCACCACTGGACCATGGCGTCGGTGGCCCCGGAATACACCGGGTAGGACTTGAACCAGTCCACCGGAATCGACAGGTGGTTGACCACGTGGAGCATGGCGATCACCAGGATGAAGGCGCCGAAGAACCAGTTGCCGACGTAGATGTGCTGGCTCTTGCGCCGCACCACGGTGGTGAAGAACACAATCGCGTAGGCGACCCAGACCACCGCCATCCACACCGCGCCGGCGAATTCGATCTCGGCGTATTCCTTGGTGGTGGTGTAGCCCAGGGGCAGGGTGATCAGCATGATCACGATCACCGACTGCCAGCCCCAGAAGGTGAAGGCGGCCAGGGTGTCGGAGTACAGCCGCACCTGGCAGGTGCGCTGGACCGCGTAGTAGCTGGCGGCGAACTGCGCGCTGCCGGCGAAACCGAAGATCACCAGGCTGGTGTGCAGCGGCCGCAGCCGGCCGAAGGTGCTCCAGGGCAGGTCGAGGTTCATCTCCGGCCACACCAGCTGCGAGGCAATCCACACCCCCATGGCCATGCCGATCACGCCCCATACCACTGTTGCGACGACGAATTGGCGAACCACCTTGTAGTTGTAGGCCTGTCCGATTGTTGCTGAGTTCATGGTCAATGCTTCCACGGTTGCAAAGTCTTGCCAGGCCACCCGGTCTGGCACGGGGTGCACTGTAGGAATCAGCGGGGAAACAAAACAGGCTCAGAAAAACCACATTAATACGGATCAGATTTTCCTCATGCCTACGGTGGTGCAGCCTTGGCTGATATGGTTTTTTAGTTTTTACCTGAATCTGTAACGCTCTGCGCCGTACGCGCATAGTCGCCCCCTCACAACACGCGCCGTTTAGAGCACGATCAGCTTCGATGAGGTAGGGACATGTATCAGTACGACGACTATGACCGGGCCCTGGTGCTTGAGCGGGTGGCGCAGTTTCGCGACCAGGTCGAGCGCTTCATGGGCGGCCAACTGAGCGAGGAGGAGTTCCTGCCCCTGCGCCTGCAGAACGGCCTGTATATGCAGAAGCACGCCTACATGCTGCGGGTGGCGATTCCCTACGGCACCCTCAGCGCCCGGCAGATGCGTACCCTGGCCAGCATCGCCCGGGACTTCGACCGCGGCTACGGCCACTTCACCACCCGGCAGAACCTGCAGTTCAACTGGATCGAGCTGGCCCAGGTGCCGGACATCCTGCAGCGCCTGGCCGAAGTGGAGATGCACGCCATCCAGACTTCCGGCAACTGTGTGCGCAACATCACCACCGAAGCCTTTGCCGGGGTGGCCGGCGACGAATACCTGGACCCGCGCCCCCTGGCGGAGATCCTGCGCCAGTGGTCCACCATCAACCCGGAATTCCTGTTCCTGCCGCGCAAGTTCAAGATCGCCATCTGCTCGGCCAAGCAGGACCGCGCGGCGATCATGATGCATGACATCGGCCTCTATCTTTACCGTGCCCGCAACGGCGAGATGCTCCTGCGGGTGATAGTCGGCGGCGGCCTGGGGCGCACGCCGATCCTCGGCCTGCAGATCCGCGACGGGCTGCCCTGGCAGCACTTGCTGTCCTATGTCGAAGCGGTGCTGCGGGTCTACAACCGCTACGGCCGGCGGGACAACAAGTACAAGGCGCGGATCAAGATCCTGGTCAAGGCCCTGGGCATCGAGGCCTTCGCCAGGGAAGTGGAGGAGGAGTGGCAGCACCTCAAGGATGGCCCGGCGCAGCTCACCGAGGACGAATTCCAGCGGGTGGCCAGCGCCTTTGTGCCGCCGATCTACGAGCGCCTGGCGGACACCGACCTGGAGTACGGCAGCCACCTGGCCGAGTCCCCGGCCTTCGCCCGCTGGGTGGCGCGCAATGTGCACCCGCACAAGGTGCCGGGTTATACCTGCGTGGTGCTGTCCACCAAACCGGGGCCAAGCTCGCCGCCGGGGGACGTCACCGGTCAGCAGATGGACGCGGTGGCCGACTGGTCCGAGCGCTTCGGCTTTGGCGAAATCCGTATTGCCCATGAACAGAACATCGTCCTGCCGGATGTGCCCAAGTCGCAGCTGTTCGAGCTTTGGCAGTGTGCCAGCGAACACGGTCTGGGCACCGCCAACGCGGGCTTGCTGACCGACATCATCGCCTGCCCGGGCGGTGACTTCTGCGCCCTGGCCAACGCCCGGTCGCTGCCGATTACCCTGGCCATCCAGCAGCGCTTCGACGACCTGGACTACCTCCACGACCTGGGGGACATCAGCCTGAACATTTCCGGCTGCATGAACGCCTGCGGCCATCACCACATCGGCAATATCGGCATCCTCGGCGTCGACAAGAACGGCAGCGAGTGGTTCCAGGTCACCCTGGGCGGGGCCAAGGGCCGTGACAGCGCCCTGGGCAAGGTGATAGGCCCGTCCTTCAGCGCCGAGGAAATCCCCGAGGTGATCGAACGCATCATCGCCACCTTCGTACGCTACCGGGAAAGCGACGAGCCCTTCGTGGAGACCCTGCAGCGCATCGGCCTGGAGCCGTTCAAGGAGCGGGTCTATCCCAAGGCCGTGGAGGCGCTGGCATGAACAACCTGCTGCGTTTGCACGAAGGCGAAGCCCAACGGGTGGAAGACGATGCCTGGAGCCTGGTGCGCGGGGTCGACGACGCATTGCCGGACGGGCCGCTGATTCTGCCCCTGGCCCTGTGGCTGATGCGCCGCATCGAGCATCACCCGGCCCGGGACGGCGTATGGATAGGCCCGGATGACGAAGTGGAAAGCCTCAAGCCCTGGCTCAAGCTGATCCCGCTGATCGCCGTGGACTTCCCCAGCTTTCGTGATGGCCGGGGTTACAGCCAGGCCTACCTGCTGCGCACTCGCCTGGGCTGGATGGGCGAATTGCGAGCGATTGGCGATGTGCTGCGCGACCAGTTGAGCCATATGCGCCAATGCGGTTTCGACAGCTTTGCCGTGCGTGAAGACAAGTGCGCGCTGGACGCACTCAAAGGGTTGGCGGGGATGAGCGTGCTGTATGGCCGCTCGGTGATCGAGCCGCGGCCGCTGTTTCGTCGGCGCTGAAGGTGGCGCGCGGTTGCGCTGGTTAATGTAATTTCTAGAATAAATAGTCGTTTAAAATCAATATATTAAAGTTGATAGTTAATCCTGTTTGATTGGTTTTAGTGGGGCTCGGGTAACCGAGCCCTCCTTGCCACCCTGCCTATTGCAACGCCGGGTCCCCGGGGTTGAGCTGCTTCCATTGCTGCATCAGTGCCTGGGCCTTGGGTTCCTGGCCGCTCTCCAGGTAGTACTGGATCAGGCTCAGGCGCGCATTGCGCTGGGTCGGCTGGCGCTGCAGCAGGGCTTGCAACTGACGGTTGGCAGCGTCCTGCTGGCCACTGTCGTGCAGGGCCACTGCCAGCACATAGGCGTACTGAGCATTCTGCGGTTCCAGCTCGGCGGCCTTTTTCAAGGCGGCCATGGCCCGGGCAGTGTCGCCCCCACGAATCAGGCTCAGGCCCCGGGTGTGCTGCAGCAGCGCCGACTCCGGGTGCTGTTGCAGGGCCTGGGCCAGCAGTTGCTGCGCCTCCTGGCTGCGGCCATTGGCTTCCAGCCACTGCCCCAGGGTCACCAGGGCCGGGAAGAAGTCGCTGTCGCGGCGCAAGGCTGCGCGCAGGTAGGGTTCGACCTCGGCACCGCGCCCGCTGGCCTGGTAGAGCATGGCCAGGTTGAGGTTGGCTTCGGCCCGCTCCACGAGGCTCAACTGCACCGCTTCATATTCGCCAAGGGCTTTGTCCCAGGTCCCTTGAGCCGGGCCCAGGCCACTGCGCGCGGCGCCCAGCAGATCGCGAGCCGCGGTGATCCGCACGGCCTTGACCGGGTCTTGCAGCAGGGGCACCAGCAGCGGGCCACGTTCGGCCGGCGGCACCAGGGCGCTGGTGGCTCGCACCGCGCTTTCTCGCACCTGGGGCTCCGCATGCCCGAGGGCCTGGGTAGCCAGTTGCAGTGCCTGGGCGCTGGGGTAGTTGGCCAGCTCGGCCAGCAGGGTGGCACGCCGGATCGGTGGCAGATCGCTGCGCTGCAGTTGTTCCTGCAACGCCTGGGCTGCCCCTGGGTGGCCGCCGCGGATCAACCACAGGCTGTCGTCGTAGCGCGGTGGCTGGGGTGGGCTGTTGGCGGTCCATAACCGGAACTGCCGGCTGATGCGTTCGCCGGCCTGTTGCCCCTGGTGGCAGCTCAGGCAGGCATCGGCCGTGCCAAGCTTCTGCGCCCGCAGCGGGTTGGGCAGGCTGAAGCTGTGGTCATGGCGATAGTCATTGCCCATGTAGACCTTGCCCGGCATATGGCAGTCCACGCATTGCGCACCGGGCTGGCCGGGGGTGTGCCGGTGATGCTCGGGGGAATCGTAATCCTTGGCCTGCAACCCGCGTCCGTCGATGCCGGCTGCCGCGCTCTTGCCGGCGGGGTTGTGGCATTGCAGGCATACGGCGTTGCCCGGGGCCTTGAGCTGGGTGCTGTGGGGGTTGTGGCAATTGCTGCAGCGCACCCCCTTGTCGAACATCTTGCTCTGGGCGAAGGAGCCGTATTCGAACACCTCGTCCTTGATCTTGCCGTCCAGGGCGTACAGCTCCCGGGTCAGGGCGCTGGGCAGGTAGTCATCCATCAGGCGCTGGCCGACGTGGTAGCCGTCGCCCAGGGGCGCACGCCGCGCGTGGCAGCGGGCGCAGGTCTCGATCTCCTGGGTGGCGCTTGCGGCCTTGAGGTCCACGGCGAAGCCGGCGTTGGCCAGGGTGGTCTTGCTGGCCGTGGCCTGCAGATGGTTGGAGGCCGGGCCGTGACAGGCCTGGCAGCCAACGCCGAGGCTGTTCCAGCGGCTGTCGAAGCGCTCCTGGCTGGCGCTGAAATTACGCTGGTAGCCGGTGGTGTGGCATTCCACACACATGAAGTTGGCGTTCTGGCTGGGCTTGCTCCAGTGCAGCGGGTTCTTGAAGTTAACGCCCTGGCCCGGATACAGGTGGAACCACTGCTGCTTGCGGGTATCCCAGGCCACGCCCAGGGCTTGCAGGCGTCCCTGGCCGACCTCGATCAGGTATTGCTGCAAGGGCTCGATGCCGAAGGTGTAGGCCACCTTGAAGTCCGCGGGCCTGCCGTCGGCGCCGGGGGTGTTGACCCAGAACTCGGCCCCGCGGCGAAACAACCGGGTGCTTTCGCCTTCGGCCTTGAAACGCTGTTCATTGAAATTGCCCAGCACCGTCTGCGGGTTGGCCTCCTGCATCGCCAGTTGATGGTGCGAGCCTTGCCAGTCCCTGGCCTGGGCCTGGTGGCAGCCCTGGCAGGCCTGTTCATCGACGTACTGGGCGGCCGGTAGCGCCGGCACGGCCTTGGGCTGGGCCGCAGCCACCTGCGGCGCCGCCAGCCGGGGCGGTTCGGCCAGCAGGAACCAGACGAGCCCGCCGAGCACCAGCAGCAACAGCAGGGCGCCGAAGGGGAACAGGTAGCGGTGGGGCGAAGGTGCAGTTGAAGCAGGGGGTGTCGAGCGTGGGTTATTCTTCTTCGGCTTGGGCATTGCGACGTCCGTATCCAGAATGCGGTGCCTTGATCGGCACTCTCAGGCTCGATGGAGCTTTGACGGCAGCTGCCGGTCTGTCAAATCCGGGCTGTGAATCAGCCCGCAAGCCGTGACAAACAACCCGCGCCGGCGGGGCAAAGCGCCGGCTTTTGGCTATACCTTAATTTCCCCTAGCCAGTCCCTGGCTGCTGCACCTACAGGAGTTACACATGAAGCTTGCTCTGACCCTCAGCACGCTGTGCCTTGCCACCCTCGGGATGGTGGGCTGTTCCAGCAAAGTGCCCCAGCCTGACGAGTACTCCGGGTTTCTCAGCGACTACAGCCAGCTCAAGGAAGCCAAGTCGCCCTCCGGCGTGGAGGTGATGCGCTGGATCGATCCCAAGCTCAAGCTGAGCAACTACAGCAGCGTGTACATCGAACCGACCCAGTTCTACCCGCAGCCGCAGCCGACGGCGAAGATCCCCCAGAGCACCCTGACCGCCATCACCCGTTACTACGACCAGGCACTGCAGCGCGAGGTGAGCAAATCCCTGCCACTGGCCACCGGCCCGGGCCCGGGGGTGATCGTGGTGCGCGCGGCGATTACCGCAGTCACCAGCAAGACCGAGGGCCTGAAGCCCTATGAAATCATTCCCGTGGCCCTGGTGGCGGCGGCGGTGAGCACCGCCAGTGGCATCCGCGACCAGGAAACCACCCTGGCCACCGAGGCGGCGTTCCTGGATGGCAGCACCCACGCGGTGATTGCCGAAGTGGTTCGCAAAGGCACCGGCAAGCCCCTGGAAAACGACACCCAGGTGATGCAGGCCAGCGACGTGAAGAACGTCATCGACGGCTGGGCCTATGACATGCACCAGTCCTACCTGCAACTGAAGAACAAGTGACCGACCGTTGATGGCCGCGGCATCTTGAAAGGTGCCGCGGCCATCGTTCGGTTTCAGTACTGGCTGCGCGCCAGTTTGTTGTAGTGGTAGAGCATCTGGTCGTAACCCTGGGTCACTGCGTGGTAGTCGTCGCTCAGGCGTTGCGGCTCGGCATGTTGCTGCCAGTCGCGGTGCAGGGTGTCCAGCGCCTTGAGGTACTGTTCGCCGGGCTGGGCGATCAGTTGCCAGAGGTACAGCACCTGCTCGGTGTTCTTGTCCGGCTGGCCTGTTTTCAGGTACTGCTGCCGAGCGTCCCAGGTCTGGCGCAACTGCCGGGTGACCTGCGCCAGTTGGTCCGGGGTCAGGCTTTGCTGGCGTACGCCTGCCTCGACAAATTCCACGGTGCTGCGGGCCTGGATCATGTAATCGAGCAATGCCCAGTGGGCATTGCGCCCCAGGCGTTGCTCCAGGCGCAGCAGTTGCTGGCTGCGCGGTTCGATATCCAGGGCCGGGAGCAACTGGCGCACGGCATTGGAAGCTTCCAGGTAAGCCTCGCTCTGTTGCGCCAGTTGGCGGGCAAACTCATCCAGTTGCGCCTCGGTCAGGGGCCGCCCGATGCCCATTTTGCGCATGAAGGAATCCTTGGTCAGGGCCGCGAAGGGCCCGAGCACTTGCAGATAGCGCACGGTGGCGGGGAGCAAAGGGCTGTCCGGGGCCAGGACCTGCAATTTATCGGTGATCCTGCCGGGGCAGTTGAGGCGGTACAGCGCGTCGATGTCCTGGTGGCTGTAGGCATACAGGTCGTAGGCTTCGGGCGCCTTGGCCCGGGGCGCACCCTCGGCCATGAAGGCCTGGTGGGCCAGGCGCCAGGGCACATCCACCTGGTTCATGCAATTGACGATCGGTGCCAGGGCATTGGCCTGGGCGGTGCTCGGGCTGTCCTGGTGGTCCAGCCACAGGTCGAGGCGCCCCAGGGGCTTGCTGGCCCCGGCCAGGCCGACCAGCGTCAACCCCAGAACCAGGCCGATGGGCAGCAACCAATTGGGGTTCATGGCTGCCCCTCCTGGCCGTACCACTGGCGGGCGGTGGCCGGGGCCGCGCAGCCCTCGGCATTGGCGGGCATGCGCGCGCACAGGCGTTCGCTCCATTGCTGCAGGCCCTGGTTGGGGTTGAGCGTGCGCTGGCTGGTGAACAGCTGGAGGCTGCCCAGGCCTGCCACCAGCACCATGCAGCCCAGGCCGATCAACAGCCGCCGGCGCCAGGGAGCGGGTTTTTCCCAGGAAGCCTGGGCCTTGAGTTCGCGGCGCCGCAGGCTCGCCACCCCCAGCAGCACGGCCAGGTAAGTGGCGGCGCTGACCGGGCCGCAGAAATATCCCAGGGCACCGCTGATCAGCAGGGCCGGCAGCAGGTCGCGCAGGACCAGCACCTCACGGTCCGGGTCGAGCCAGTGCGGCAGGCGTGCGCCGAGTGCCTGGTCGCGTACCCAGAGGCGGTGAGCCAGAGGCTGCCAGAGCCACCCCAGCAGGGCCCCGGCGCCGGCAAAACAGGTGCTCCAGAACAGCGTCACGCCGATGATTTCCCCCAGGCTGCCGGCTTGCGGCGCATAGCGGGCCACGGCCCCCGCCAGACAGGCGAGGACAATGCCCAGGTACATGGGCCAGGCGTTGAAGGCGAACTCCCAGTCGCGCCAGAAGAACGGCGTGCCGCCGGGCATGCCGGCCGATACCTCGGGGTGATTGGCGTGCAGCCGCGAGCTCAGTTGGCGGCAGCAGGCCCAGTCATCGGGGCGCAGGCGCCGGGCGAAGTTGCGCCGGCGGGTGAAACTGATGGGCGCCAGCAGCAGGTAGGCGGCGCGCTGTTGCGGGCTGGCCGGCGCCTGGGTGGCCAGGGCCTGCTGGCGGGCAATGAATACCGGTGCTTCGTCACGGGCTTTGAGGCGCTCCCATTCCAGCGCCGGACAGGCGTTGTCCGCACCGTTGTGCCAGCCCTGGCCGGCACACACCGCGGCGAACCCCGGGCTGGACCAGTAGGGGCTGTTGAGCAGCAGCTCCACCAGTTGCAGGTTGAACCACTGGCCCTGGTCCAGGCTGTTCAGCCAGGGCTGCTGCTGGCGTTGCGCGTAGGCCTGGAGCAGAGCCTGGTCGTCGCGCTGGGCCAGGGCGTCCTGCAGGGGCTGCAAGAGCTTTTCCTGGCACTGTTCCAGCAATGCATCGATCAGGTACTCCGGCAGTTCCAGGCGCTGCCAGGCGCTGAGCCAGTGGAACGTGGCAAAGGCCCAGGCCAGCAGCTGTTGCGACTGGTCCGGGCGTTCCACGCAGTGGCGCAACAGGCCCAGCTCGAACTCCAGCAGGCAGTCGCTCTGGATCGCCTGCTGATAGCGCAGGTCCAGTTGCTCGATGCGGATGCCCTCCAGCAAGGGGGCGACTCGCTGCGCCGGCGACAGCGGCTTTGGGCCCTGCGGCGCCTGCCCGGCCAGCGGCATCGGGTCTTCGTCCGAATGTGGATCCTGCTCCTGCATGCCCAGCCACCGGGCTTGCTCCAGCGCCGATTCATAGGCTTCGCGCAGGCGCTGGAACGCCACCGGGTCTTCATCCGGGCGAGTCTGCTTGAGCAGCCTGGCGTAGTGGCGTTTGATGGTGCGGGTATCGGCGGTGGCCGGCAGGCCGAGCAGGGTCCAGCAACTCATTGGGCGGTACGACTCCATGAAAGACCGCCGCGCCCGGGCAGTGGCGCGCTGAAACTGCGCACCCTACCGGTTTCCTGAAAAAAAGTCCCAGGCCGCATGCAACGGCCCGGGATGGGCGCTTCAGCTCACTGGCCGACGAACCAGCGGTAGTAGGGGTTGCCGCCATCGACCTGGAGCAGTTCGCGGATCTCCCGGGCCCAGGCTTCGCGGTCGCCCTCATAGGCGTGCAGGCTGGCGCGGTAGAACTGCATCAGGTTGCGGCTTTCCTGGTTCATCCGCTGGCGAAACTCGGGGCTGACATTCACCAGCACCGGTGGATGGCGCAGGTTCAGCAGCTCCGGCAGAACCCGGTTGATCTCCCGTGACCGCACCCAGGGTGCGTACTCGATGCGCGGCCGGTCATCGGTGACCGCCGGGGCATCGCCGGCAAAGCGCTGCAGGCCGTCGCGGTCGCTGACCCAGGTGGCCAGCAGCGCCTGGGCGGAATTGACCCCGACTTCCCCCAGGGCGCTGCGCACGTTGTCCTGGGCAAAGCGCCGCTCGATCCTGGCCGCATCCAGCTCGATGGGGTCCGGGGAACCCACCAGCAGCATCTCGTGGAACTCGCTGGTCCACAGGGTGGCGTAGGGGAAGACCTCGAGGAAGCTCTGCACCAGGGCGCGGGAGTCTTCGGTGTTCTGGGTCGGCAGGGGCAGCCACTGGGCCACCAGGCCCTGGGTGTTGAGGCGCCGCGCGGCCAGTTGGTAGAAGTCCCGGGAGTACAGGTTGACCACCCCGGCAGCGGAGGGCGGCGGCGGTTCCAGGGTGATCAGGTCATAGTTCTGCGGGCTGCGCAGCAGTTCCTGGCGCCCGTCCTGCAGGCGGATCTGAATGCCCGGGTCGCTGGCGGCATTGAAGTTGCCCTGGAACAGCGGCGCGGCGTCCAGTACCGCCGGTAGCAATTCCGCCACCACCCGCTGTTCCAGCCCCGGGTAGCGCAGCAGGGCCCCGGCGGTGATCCCGGTGCCGAAGCCGATCACCAGCGCCGAGCGCGGCTCGCCGTTGTGGATCAGCAGCGGCAGCAGGGCCTGGATGCGCATGTAGCGCAGTGACGGCATGGCATCGCCGGTGTTCGACACGCCCTGGATATACAGGCGATGGAAGCGCCGCTCGGGCTGGCCCTGGGTCACCACCGCCACCGTGGCGCCGCGGCCTTCCTGGTAGAAACTCAGTTCGGCGTGGCGGGCCCCGGGCAGGAGTTGCGCCAGGCGCTGGGGCGGGGTCAGCAGGGCCACGGCCAGGGACAGCAGCCCCAGGGCAACCACCCCCTGGCGCCGGCCCTTGTTCACCCCGGGGCCCTGGCGCACGGCAAGCAGGCCCACCAGCGCTGCGATCAGCGCCAGCAGCCCCAGGGTGCGCACCAGCCCCAGCCAGGGGATCAGCACGAAGCCGCACAGGGCCACGCCAATGATCCCGCCCAGGGTGTTGCAGGCCAGCACGGCGCCAACGTCGCGGCCCACTGCGCGGCCGTCACAGCACAGGCGCAGGGCCAGGGGGAAGGCCGCCCCCAGCAGCAGGGTGGGCACGAACACGATGCACAGCGCGGCCACGGCAAAGCGCCCGCTCATGCCCAGCAGCGGGCTGCCCCCCAGGCTGAGGATGAGGGCTTCGACCTGGGTCTGGGCGAGGATCAGCCAGCGCCCCAGCAGCGCCATTTCCAGCAGGGCCAGCAGCCCGGCACCGGCAATCAGCAGGCCGAACAGGCCCCAGGGGTCACGTACCCGGTCGGCCCGCGGGGCCATCAGGCTACTGCCCAGGAACAGCCCGCCCAGGTAGGTGGCCAGGACTACCGCAAAGGCGTAGGTGCGGGTGCTCATGAACGGCACGATGGACTGCGACCAGACCACCTCGTAGCCCAGGGCCACGCCGCCGGCGAGGCTGTACAGCAGCAGGGCCAGGCGTGCCGGCCGCGGGTTGCGGGCCAGCTTTGCCGGCGCGCTGGCGGGCAGGGCCTGCTGTTGTTGCAGGGCCAGGGCACCGAGGGCCGCCAGCAGGTTCAGCAGCGCGGCGGCCAGGGCGCTGCCGCGCACGCCGAGGGTGGCAATCAGCACAAAGGCGCTGAGCAGGGTGCCGGCAATTGCCCCGGCGGTGTTGGCTGCGTACAGCCTGCCACCGGCGCGGCCCAGTTGCCCCGGGTCGGCCGCCAGGGCTCGCACCAGCACCGGCAGGGTGCCGCCCATCAGCACCGCCGGGGCGCCCACCAGCAGCAGTGGCAGGCCCCAGGCCAGCAGGCCCAGGTGCAGGGCCAGTTCAGCGAAGGGTGCGGCGGCGCCGGCCAGGGCCAGGGTCGCGCCCACGGCCGTCAGCGCCACCAGCAATTCCAGCAGCGCGTACAGGCGCCAGGGATTGGCCACCCGGTCGGCCAGGCGGCCGAACAGCCAGCCGCCAAGGGCCAGCCCGGCGAAGAAGGCGCTGATACCAGTGGTGATGGCATAGACCTCGACCCCCACCACCAGGGACAGTTGCTTGATCCACAGCACCTGGAAGATCAGCGCCGCAGCGCCGGAGACAAATAACAGCAGTGCCGGAAACCACTGCGCGCGGGTATCGAGGCTGTGGCTGGCAAGGTGTGGCCGCGAGAGGGGAGAACTCATGTTCCATGGCCTTATGCAGAAATCGAAATGCCCTACGGATGGGCAGGTGCCGGAGTCCCGGCGAATGCGGACTCAAGCGTAGTACAAGACTGGCGGACGTCTTCGTCGGCAAGCCGACTCCTACAGGGAATATGCGTACCCGCCCGTAGGAGCTGGCTTGCCAGCGAAGTCGTTGGCGAGGATGACGCAGGGCTTGCGGGCCTCTTCGTCGGCAAGCCGACGCCTGCTGTGTGGGGGGGGAGAGGCCGCCCGGTGGGCCGGGCGGCGTCGGGTCATTGGGCCGGTTGAGCCTTCATTTTCTCGGCGATCTTGGCATCCACCGCGGCGCGGATCTGGTCGATGCTGAAGCTCGCCGGTTTCTGGCTCGGTGGGTATTCGATGAAGGTCTCGAGGAACTTCGCCGACTTGGTCACCGCCATCCCGGCCAGGTAGACGTTCTTGGTGTTCCAGTCATAGAACTGGTCGGACACCACGTCCGCCCGCTCGTAGGGGTCCATCCGCAAGTTGAGGATCTTCGGTACCCGTAGGCATACGAACGGCTCGCTCCAGACCCTGAACCCGCCGGGCTGGCGCTGCTCGCAGAACACCACTTTCCAGTTGTCGAAGCGCATCGACACCAGCACCCCGTCATCGTTGAAGTAGTAGAACTCGTGGCGTTCCCCCTTGGGCTGCTGGCCGGTCAGGTAGGGCAGCTGGTTGAAGCCGTCCAGGTGCACCTTGAAGCTGGCGCCACCGGTGGTGGGGGCCCAGCCCTTGAGCAGCTTGTCCTTGACCCCGCTGTCGCCGGCCGCCGCCAGCAGGGTGGGGAACCAGTCGAGCCCCGAGAACATCTCGTTGGAGACTTCCCCGGCCTTGACCTTGCCCGGCCAGCGAACCATCGCCGGCACCCGGTAGGCGCCTTCCCAGTTGGAGTTCTTCTCGTTGCGAAATGGCGTGGTCGCTGCATCCGGCCAGGAGAACTGGTTGGGCCCGTTGTCGGTGGTGTAGACGACGATGGTGTTGTCGGCGATCTTCAGGTCGTCGAGGGTCTTGAGCAGTTTGCCCACATCGTTGTCGTGCTCGACCATGCCGTCGGCGTATTCGTTGCCGGGCATGCCGCTCTGGCCCGCCATGGACTCGCGCACATGGGTGAACACGTGCATGCGCGTGGTGTTCATCCAGACGAAGAACGGCTTGTCGGCCTTGGCCTGCTTCTCGATGAAGGCCTGGGCGGCGGCGGTGGTTTCGTCGTCGATGGTCTCCATGCGTTTCTTGGTCAGGGCGCCGGTGTCCTCGATCTTGCCGTCGGCAAAACTGTGGATCACCCCGCGTGGCGAGTTGGCCTTGACGAAGTCCGGGTCGTCCTTGGGCCAGTAGGGGCGCTCGGGCTCCTCTTCGGCGTTGAGGTGGTAGAGGTTGCCGAAGAACTCGTCGAAACCGTGGGCGGTGGGCAGGTACTCATCCCGGTCGCCCAGGTGGTTCTTGCCGAACTGGCCGGTGGCGTAGCCCTGGGATTTCAGCGCCTGGGCGATGGTGATGTCGCGTTTTTGCAGGCCCACCGGGGCCCCGGGGATGCCCACCTTGGACAGCCCGGTGCGCAGCGGCGTCTGCCCGGTAATAAAGGAAGAGCGCCCGGCGGTGCAGCTGTTCTCCGCGTAGTAGTCGGTGAACAGCATGCCTTCCTTGGCGATGCGGTCGATGTTCGGTGTCTTGTAGCCGACCACGCCCATGGAATAGGCGCTGATATTGGTCTGGCCGATATCGTCGCCGAAGATCACCAGGATATTGGGTTTCTCTGCCGCCCCGGCAGTTGCCGAGAACGCCATCACCGCGGTCGCCACCAGGGCGGCCTTGGGTAGCCACTTGCGTATGCGAGTCATCTGACTTGCTCCTTTTTCGGGTTCGCTCGCCTGGGGCGAGCCACGTTGAGTGCTGTCCTGCCTTGCGTCTGTTGTTGCTTCTCCTGTGGTCATTGCGCTTGCTCGGGTGCCAGGGGCTCGAAGGGGTAGATCCGCCGCCATTCGGCGGCCATGTCCACCAGCGTCCAGCCGTGCTGCTGTGCTTGATCCAGGGCCTGGTCCAGGCGCCCGACCTGGGACTTGCGGTCGTAGGCCCACTCGCGCGCTGCGTCGGTGTGGTGCACCAGGGCCATGAACCGCTTGCCACTGCCTGCGGCGGTCCACTGCAGCATCTGCAGGTCGCCGTCGGAGTTGCCGAAAGCCAGCAGCGGGCGCCGGCCGATGATCCCGTCGATGCTTTCCGGCTTACCCGGGCCGTCGTCGTTGTGGGCCAGCTTGGCGGTGCGCAGGATCGACGGCTGGCCGTCCTGGAACTGCCACTGGGTGACGAAGTTGCTGCCGATCACCTGTTCCGGCGGGATGCCGTAGGCGCTTTCGGCGAAGGCGCGCATGAAGGCGGTGTCGCCGCCGGAGACGATGTAGGTCTTGAAATCCTGGCTGCGCAGGTAGTCGAGCATTTCCAGCATGGGCTGGTAGATCATCTGGTTGAACGGCCGCCCGGTCTTCGGGTGGCGGGCCTCGGCCAGCCAGCGCCGGGCATTGTCGATAAGGGCCTCGCTGCTGATGCCGGTATGGGTGGCGCCGATGATCTGCAGCAGGCCGTGCATGCCGCTGGCGGCCAGGGCCTGGTGATCACCTTCGAGCACGGCCTGGAACGGCTGGCGGGTCTTCCACTCGGGGTGCTGGGGCGCCAGGCGCTTGATTTCGTCGAAGGCGAACAGCACCTCGAAATAGGCCGGCTGCTCGCTCCACAGGGTGCCGTCGTTGTCGAACACGGCAATGCGCTCGGCGGGTTTCACGTAGTCCGGGCCGCCCTGGGTGGTCACGGCCTGGACGAAGGCGAGAATGCCCTGCTTGCTCGGGCCGTCCTTCCACGAGGGCAAGGGGTCGCTGTTGGCCAGGGCCAGCAGCGGGGCGGCCAGCAACAGCAGAAGGAGGGGCAGGTGGCGCACGCGCCAGGGGGCTGGAAGTGTCATGGGAAATCCTTCTCGTGACGGGGGTTGAGGGGGCGCAGGCCGTGGCCTTGAGGAGGGGCTTGCGGCGTACCTTCGGCGTGCAGCGCCGGCAGCGCCTGGCGCAGTTGCTCCAGCGCCGCACCGGCGTGGGGCGCCGGGCCATAGCAGGCCTGCAGCAGGGCGCGCAGGCGCGGGCCCAGGCTGGCCAGATCGAGGCGGCCGCTGCTGCGCCGACACCACAGGTACAGGGCACCCAGTTGCGGCGGCTGCTGCTTGAGCTGGCCCGGCACCTGTTCCCAGGCCCAGGCGGCGGAGCGCTCCCAGGCGGCCTGGCGGGCGGCCCGCCAGTGTTGCCAGGCCTGCTGCCCGCGTTGCCACCAGGGGCGGCCCAGGTACAGCGCCACAACGCCCAGCGCCAGCAGCAGGGCCAGGCCGACCAGGTACTGGGAAATGCGCCAGGGGTTTTGCCGGCCCAGGGCCTGGAGATCGTCGCGGATGGAAAACACCGGTTGATAGCGGCTGGCGGCCGTGGCCTCGAAACTCAAGGCCGGCAACTCGCTGACCTGGGCCCGATGCGCCTGGCTGTTCCACCATTTGATCCGCAGCGCCGGCAGTTGGTAGTGCCCGGGGCGCTGGATCCTGTAACTCAGGCGATCGATGCGCTGGCCACCGCTGATATGCCCGCGACCGTCATCCAGGTTGCTGATGCGCGGGGCCACCGGGTAGGCCTCCAGGCCGGCCACGGCGGCCGTTTGCGGCGGCGGCAGGGACAACCCCGGCGGGCCGTCGGCCTGCAGAGTCAGTTCGCGGACCAGGGTGTCGCCCACCGCCGCTGGTGTCGCGGACAAGCGCAGGGTCTGGGTCAGGCGCAGATCATCGGCCACCAGCACCGTTTCCCCCGGGGCGAAGCCCGGCGGCTGGCTGGCGCTGAAGGCCAGGGGCGGGGTCTGCGCCGACTGTTCGGCGCTGGCCTGGGCCGGGGTGGCGCGCACCACCAGGGGCGGGATCTGGAACGAGCGGGCCTGTTGCGGGGTGATCCGGTAGCGGTAGCGCATGCCGAAGAACGGCTGCCCGTCGAGGGTCTGGTTCAAGTGCTCGGCTTCGCCGTCGGGTGCCAGCACCAGGGCCCCGGGCAGTTGCAGCTCCGGCAGGGTCACGGCCTGGGTGAACCAGGTATTGGTCAGCACATCGACCTGCAACTGCAGGGTTTGCCCGACCATCACCGAGGTATCGGGCTGCAACTGGGCCTGCACCCGCAACTGCGGCTCTGCCGCCAGCGCCTGCCAGCCCCAGAGCATCAACCCAAGCGCCACTGCCCACAGACCTCTCAACGCTACAGGGTTCATGGCGTCACCTGCGGCGTGGTGTTGTCGAGGTCCTGCAGGCTGAACTTCTGCCGCAGGAACGCCGCCGGGGAGGTGCTGAGGTTCTGCAGCCAAAGCTCGTCGCTGGCGGCCTGCTGGGTCTCGACCTTCTTGCTCTGGCCCTTGCCCGCAGGCTTGTCGAACTTGATGGCATCGGGCTTGACCTCGGGGGCGTTCTGCTGCGCGCTCTCGGTGTCTTTTTTCAGCGCCTGGGCCAGGGCCAGGTTGGCGCGGGCCTCGGCAAACCGGGGCTGCAACTTCAGGGCTTGCTGATAGGCGGCGATGGCCTCGTCGAACTTGAAGCGCCGCACATGGATATTGCCCAGGTAGAAATACGCCGCGGCGCTGTCCAGGCGGGCGAAGCTGGCCAGGGCCAGATCGAAGTCCGCCGCTTTATAAGCCGCGATGCCTTTCCAGTAGGGGTCGGTGAACAGCGCGGCGGCGGCCGGGTAGTGGCCGTGTTCGAAGGCCCAGCGGCCTTGCTGGTCGGCGCTGAAGAAGGCGTCGGCCAAGGTATTGGCCCGGGCCGTCGGCGCTTGCAGGCTCAAGCCCAGGCCCAGCAGCAGGGCACCCAGCCAGTTCAGGCTCCAGCCGCGGCGCACGCAGCAGAACGCCAACAGCAGCAGTGGCCAGCACAGCCAGTAGCCGGCGTCTTTCCATTGCAGTTGCCGGTCGGGGGCGCTGGCCGCGGTGAAATGCTGCTGGGCATGCAACTGCACCCAGTCCAGGTCGTCGTCATTCAGGGTCAGGCTGCCCAGGGGCGCGTCGCTGGCGGCGGCCAGTTGCTTGAGCGCGGCGCTGTCGAAACGCCCCAGTTGCGGGCGGCCGTCACTGTCGGTGAGCGGCTGGCCGTTGGCGTCGCGGATGATCCCGCCGTCGCTGCTGCCGGCCGCGAGGATCAGTACCTGCAAGGGGCTGTCGGCCAGTTGCTGTTTGATCGCCGCCAATTGCGAGGTGTCGGCGCCGTCGCTGATCAGCAGCAGGCTGCCGGGGCTGTGCTCGGCCTGGAGCAGGCGCTGGGCTTGCCGGATCACCCCCAGCACATCCTTGCCCGGGCGCTGGATCAGATCGCTGCCCAGGGCCTGGATGAAGCTGTCGAGCAAGGCCGGGTCGTCGCTGGCCGGCAGTACCAGGTGGGCGCCGCCGGCGTAGGCGATCAGCCCGGTGCGGGCGCCACGGCGTTGCTGCACCAGTTGCTGCAGCTTGTGCTTGGCGGCCTCCAGGCGGCTGGGCGGTAGGTCGCTGGCGTTCATCGAGGGGGACAGGTCGAGGGCGATGATCAGCGGTGCGCGGTTGTGCAGGAAATCCGGGCGGTCCTGTTCCCAGGTGGGGCCGGCAGCGGCCAGGGCGCCCAGCACCAGCAGCGCGCTGAGCAGATGCACCGGCCGCAGGCGCTGGGAGTCCTGCGGGGTGACCAGCAGGTGCGTCAGCAGGTGTGGGGCAATGGTGCCCCGCAGGCGGGCCTGCAGGTCATGCCGGCGCTGCCAGAGCCAGGGCAGCAAGGCCCCGGGAATGATCAGCAGCAGCCACAGTGGGCGCAGGAGGTGCAGGTCGCTGAGGTTGATCTGCATTTCAGGCCTCCTGCGGCGGGCGAACCCGGTTCGGGCGCAGGCGCGGCGCCAGCCAGGCCAGCAGGTGATACAGCACCAGCAGGCCCAGGGCCGCGCCCAGGGGCCAATGGAACAAATCGCGCTTGGGCTGGTGGCGCAGGGTCTGCACTTGATGGGGGGTGAGGCGGTCGAGGGTGGCGTAGACCTGGTCCAGGGCGCTGCGGTCCTCGGCGCGGAAGTAGCGGCCACCGGTGGTCCGGGCGATCTGCTCCAGGGCCGACAGGTCGACCTTGGCTTCACCTTCGGCGCTGGGGTCCCCGATGCCGATGGTATGGATCACTACGCCTCTGGCTGCGGCCATGGCGGCGGCGTGTTGTGGGGTGATGGCGCTGCTGGTGTCGTTGCCGTCGGTGAGCAGGATCAGCACTTTTTCTGGCTCATGGGCCTGTTCCAGCAGCTTGAGCGCCAGGCCGATGGCGTCGCCAATCGCGGTGTTGGGCCCGGCCATGCCGATCCCGCTGTCTTCGAGCAGCAGGCTCAGGCTGGCGTGGTCCAGGGTCAGGGGCGCCTGGGCAAAGGCGCCGCTGCCGAACACGATCAGCCCCAGGCGATCGTCCTTGCGCCGCTGGATAAAGCCCTGGACCACTTCTTTCACTGCGCTCAGACGGTCGACCCGCTGGCCGTTGGCGTCGTTGAAATCCTGGGTCTGCATCGATTGCGAGAGGTCGATGGCGAGCATCAGGTCGCGTACCGGCCGCTGCTGTTCGAGGGGAGGCTCGACCCACACCGGCCGCGCCACCGCCAGCACCAGCAGGGCCCAGACCAGCAGGTTGAGCAGCAACTGCCCGCGGTTGCGGCGGCTGCCGGACAGTTGCGGCGCCTGGCCGACCGCGCGGCTCATGGCGGCGAAGAACGGCACCCGCACCGCGCTGCGGGCCTCGCGGTAGGCGGGCAGCCAGCGGTAGCCGAACCAGGGCAGCGGCAGCAGGAGCAACAGCCAGGGAGAGTCAAGCTGCCACATGATGCTGCTCCACCCAGGTGCGGCACTGCTCGAACAGCTGTTGTTGCTGGGCGGGCGACAGGGCCTGCAATTGCGCCTGGGGCGCGTAGGCCAGCAGGGCCAGTTGCTGGCTGAAATCATCGGGCAGCGGTAGCGGGCAATGCTGTTGCAGAAAGGCCTGCCAATCCGCCCCTCGCAGCCCCGCCACCCCCCGCGGGCCTGCAGGCGCTGGCTTGCCCGTGAAAGCGCGGGTGGCTGTGGCAAGGGCTTCCCCGGCAAGCCGGCGCCCACGGGATGTGTGGGGGGCGGGGGGCATGGACAGGGCCACGCGCTTGAGCAGTTCGGGCAAGGCGCGCAGGGCATGGATGCGCTCGTCGCTGGCTTGCAGCCGGGCCAGTTGCGCCAGCGCTTCGCGCCGATAGGCATCCCGGCGCCAGCGCCAGTAGCGCCGGGCGCCCCAGGCCAGGGCGCCGAGCAGCAGCAGGGCCAGCAGCACGGCCCAGCCCCAGGTCTGCGGCAGGTAGGCGGGCGGTGGTGGCAGGGGCATTTCCTGCAACTGGTCGATGCTGGGGAGGGTCGGGTTCATCGCCGCGGCGTTCCCAGCCTGCCCAGCTCGCTGCGCAGTTGTCCCAGGGCCTCCTGGGCCGTGCTGAACATCATCAGCGGTACCTGGCTGCGGCGCAGCAGGCTGGCCACGTCCTTGAGCCGGCCACTGAGGAAGTCCCCCAGGGGCCGGTGCACCTGGCGCTGCTCCACCGCCAGTTCCACTTGCAGTTGGCCCTGGGTCACCAGCAGCCGGCCGTTGTGCGGCAGTTCCAGGGCCAGGGGGTCATAGACCTGCAGGGCGATCACGTCGTTGTGCCGGGCCAGTTGGCGCAGGTACTGCAGGGTGCGCGGGCTGGTGCCGGCGAAGTCGCTGACGATACAGACCAGATGGTCGTGGGCGGCGAGGTTCAGGCATTGCTGCAGCCCCCGGTCCAACTGCGCGTCGCCCTCATGGTCGGGGTTGCCGGCGTGCAGTTGCTGGTTGTGCTGGACGATCCGGCTGCACAGGGCTTCCACCCGCTTGCGGCTACGCAGCGGGGCGAGGCTGTCGATGCCCTGGTCGTTGAACACCAGGCCGCCGACCCGGTCACCGGCCTGGAACACCATCCACGCCGCCAGCGCCGCCAGTTCTGCGGCCAGGGCCGACTTGAAGGCCCGCCGCGAGCCGAAGAACATCGACATGCGCTGGTCCACCAGGATCAGTGCCGGGCGGTCGCGCTCTTCGGTGAAGGTACGCACCACCGCCTTGCCGGTGCGCAAGGTGGCGCGCCAGTCCAGGTGACGCAGATCGTCGCCGGGCTGGTAGCGGCGCAGTTCGTCGAAGTTCAGGCCGCGCCCGCGCAGGCGCGAGGCGTGGTTGCCGGCGAGGATGCTGGCTTGTGGCTGGCGGGCGACAAAACTCAGGGAACGGGCCTGGAACTCCAGGGCCATCAGCTGGCTCAGGGCGACATAGACCTGCCCGTCGGCTTCGTGCAGTGGCGTTGCCATGGCGGTTCTCCTCAGGCCGGGATGGCCACGCTGTCCAGCAGCAGGTCCAGCACCTGGTCGGCGCCGACGCCGTCGGCCACCGCGTCGTAGCTCAGTTGCAGGCGGTGGCGCAGCACCGGGTGCAGCACCCTGCGCACGTTGTCCGGGCTGACGAAATCCTCGCCCTGCAGCCAGGCATCGGCGCGGGCGCAGCGGTCCAGGCCGATGCCGCCCCGGGGGCTGGCGCCGATGGCGATCCAGCGCCCCAGGTCCGGGTGATAGTCGGCGGGGTGGCGGGTGGCGTTGACCAGGTCGATCAGGTAGCGGTCGATGGCCGGGGCCACGGCCACCGCGCCGACTTCGCGGCGGGCATCGAAGATCACCTGCTGGGACAAGGCAAAGCCCGGTACCCCGGGCGTGGCGCTGCCCAGGGCCTGTTCCTCGGCGCGCAGCAGGCGCAGCACCTGGCTTTCGTCCTCGGGCTGGGGGTAGTCCAGCAGCACCTTCATCAGGAAGCGGTCCATCTGCGCTTCCGGCAGGGGGTAGGTGCCTTCCTGCTCGATGGGGTTCTGGGTCGCCAGGACGATGAACAGCTCGGGCAGGGCATGGCTGGTGCCGGCCACGGTGATCTGCCGTTCCTCCATGGCTTCCAGCAGCGCTGCCTGGACCTTGGCCGGAGCGCGGTTGATCTCGTCCGCCAGGATCAGATTGCCGAACAGCGGCCCGGGCTGGAAGCGGATCTGGTTCTGCCCCTGTTCCTGGTGCAGCACTTCGGCGCCGGTGATGTCCGAGGGCAGCAGGTCGGGGGTGAACTGGATGCGCCGCATGCTGGCTTCCAGGTGCCGGGCCAGGGCCTTGACCGTGCGGGTCTTGGCCAGCCCGGGCAGGCTTTCCAGCAGCAGGTGGCCGTTGCCCAGCAGGCCGATGACGATCTGCCGGATCACCGCTTCCTGGCCCAGCACCGCTTCGCTGATGCTGGCTTGCAGGGCCTGTATATCGTTACGTGCGCTCATGCTCGGTTCCTTGTGCATAGCCATTACCAGGGGGCCGCCACGACCACGTAGCGCAGGCTGCCGCCGATGTATTGCGGCTGGTACCAGGTGTTGCCGCAGTGTTGGTAGGCCACGCCGCTGGCCACCACCGAAACGCAGTCCGGCGGCACGCTGTCGACCTGGGTGCCGATGGCGAATGCCGCGGCGGTGGTGGCGCCGACCACCGCCGCTGCGGCCCAGGGGTGGTACCAGTCGTCGCCGTGATCGGGGGGTGGTGGCGGTGGCCCGGGCGGCCCCGGATAAGGCTGGGGCCCTGGCCCTGGATAGGGGTGTGGCTCAGGGCCCGGGCCGGGATAAGGATGCGGGCCGGGCCCTGGTCCTGGCCCGGGATGGGGCTGCGGATAGGGATGGGGCTCGGGATGCGGCCCCGGTTGCGGTGGCTGGGGCATGGGGTGCGGCATCGGCCGCGGCTGGGGCATGGGCCTCGCCGCCGGGCCGCCCCCACCCCCACCGTGGGGCACGACGAAGGTGCGGGCACCGCCGCCACCGCCGCGCAATTGCCAGGCCTGGGCCGCGGACACTTGCAGCAGGCCAAGGGTCAGGACGCTGTACAGCAACCAGTGATTGCGCTTCATGGCTGTACCTCCCCCTGTGCTGCGCTGCGCTCCAGGCGCCGCAATGGCACCTGCGTGGCGCCGGCCGGGGGCTTGAAGGCGAAGCTTGCGGCACTTGGCGCCGACTTGAGTTGCCAGCGGTAATCGACACTGTGGCGCGGCTGCTCGGGGCTGTCGCGGCGGCTGATGACCAGGCGGCAGGGCAAGGGCCGGGGCCCTTCGCGCAGCCACAGCTGCCAGTCGATGTCGCTCTGGCGGAAGGCGTAGTGGGCGCAACGCTGGTCGCCCAGGGTCTCGCTGGCGATGTACAGCGCCGACGTCAGGCCGACCTTCTGCGCGGTGTCGGCGTCCCAGCGGAACAGGTCCGCCAGGGGCAGTTCGATGCCGTAGCTGTCGCTCAGGCGCTGTACCAGAGCGTCGATGCTGGCGGGCGCCGGGGCTCGGGCATAGTAGGGGCCGCGGCTGTCGTAGAGGGTGAAGGCTTCGCCGTCGTAGTACAGGCTGCGTCGCGCGCCCTGGCTTTCGACACTGACCCGCAGCCTGTCGGGTCGCTGGGCCAGCAGTTCGGTGTGGTGGCGAAACTCCACGGCCTGGCCGCTTTCCAGCAACTGGTCGGTGACGCTGTCGGCCTGGATCGCGAACTCGCGCAGGCTGCGCAGGTAGCTGCCCATCTGCTGCAGGGCGCCGAGGGCACGAGGTTCCAGCTCATCGGCGGCGTGCAGCGGGGCACCGGCCCAGAGCAGGCCGAGCAGGGCGACAAGGACCCTTGGATAAGGCGGCATGGCGCACTCCTGTCAGAAAAAGGCCAGGGTCAGGTTGACGCTGACGCCGTTGCCCTCGGGGCGGTTCTTGGTGTCGAACTCGGGGATCCAGCGCGCGCTGATGTTGGCCTGGGCATCGGCGAACTTGCCGCTCCAGCCCAGGGTCGGCCCGGCGCCCACGGAGCGCCCGCGATAGCCGTTGAGTCTGTCTGCGGTGGGGCCCTGGTCGTCGCTGATCTGCTGGATGTAACCGACCACCAGCCCGGCGTTCCAGCCGCTGCCGAAGCCGTGGGTCCACAAGCCATCGAGGCGCAGGATGTCGCCGTTGCGGTAGTCGGCGGCGTCGTTGCGGGTGTAGAACTCCAGGGCGCCCATCAGGCTGAATTCGCCGCCCTTGCCGTCCAGATGGGTGAAGGCGATGGTCGGCATGAAGGTGTAGTTGTTCTGCCCGGGGTTGGCCAGGCGGTTGTCGTTGTAGGCCCCGGTGGGCACGTAGATCGGCAGCGACAGGGCGATATGGTCGCGCTCGTTGATGTGGTAGCCGGCGGCGATCGGCGTGACCAGCAGGTCGGCGAACTGGGTGCCGCTGTCCTGGGTACCCACCGTGCGCCCGCGGGGGCCGGTGAGGCTGGCCTGGATGTCGGTGTACTGCACCGGCACGCCGATGGCCGAGGCGTAGTTCCAGCGGCCCTTGCCGGTGTCCCAGACCCGGGTGAAGTTGCCCATGGTGTAGGACACCTTCATTTTCAGCCCCGAGCTGAGATCGCCGATGATCGGCACCTGGCCGCTGCCCTTGAGCTCGCCGTCGTAGTAGATGCTGGTCAGGGACATCACCCAGCCCGGTTCCGGGGGGATGATCCCGGCATTGGAGTAGATCTGCTGGCCGGTGATGGGCCGGCCGACCCCGCCTTCGGCGGCATGCAGCAAGGGGCTGGCCGCCAGCAGGCAAAGGGCCAGGGATGAACGCAGGGGCGAAGGGCTGGGCATGACGGGCTCCGCTTATTGTTGTTCAGGGGCGACCGGCGTCAGCGGCGGCATCTTCCACTGGCCGTTGCTGACGTCGGGTTTGGGCAGGTAGATCCGCAGCACCCCGTAGAAGGGGCCGTCGGGGGCCGGCAACCAGTTGCTTTGCAGCTCCTTGGCCGGCGGCTGGTGCTGCACATGGAGGGTCAGGCCGCCGTCGGCGTCGGTTTTCAGCGAGGGCAGCATGCGTGAGTTGATCAGGTAGCGTTGCAGCGGGTTGGCCACCAGCAGCTTGCTCTTGCCGTCGTACATCGTCAGCGACCAGAAGGCATTGGCCGGGGGCAACTGGCCCTTGGCGAAGTGCAGGCGGTAGCGATGCTGGCCGGCGTTGAGCGGCTGGCCCTGGTCATCGACGAAGTAGCCGATATAGCTGGCCTCTTCGGCGGAGTTGCCGAAGATCCCCATGTTGGCCCCGGCGTAGCGGTACAGGTAGTTGTCCTGCAGGTGCTGGCGGCTGCCGAACAGGTCGCCACTGGTGATCTTGTGGGTATCGACCTGTTCTTTCTTGAAGGCGGCGAATTCGGCCTTGCCGTCGCTGATGCCGTCTTCCAGGGCCTGCTTTTGCGCGCTGCCCAGCTCTTTGAGGGGGAAGGGCTGGCCGGGAATGATGCCGATGCTGGCCAGGCGTGCCAGCAGGTCCTTTTCCTCGGGCTGGGGCTGGGCGAAGGCCAGCATGAAGTTCAGGTAGCCGAACAGTTCCGGGCTGTCGCTCATGGTGGCGGTGGGCGGGGGCCAGTGGATCGCTGCCGGTGCCGGGGGCGGCGGCCGGCCGAGGAACTGGCTCAGCGCCTGGACCTGGTAGCTCTGCTGGATCTTCTGCACCTGCTCCAGGTCTTTTTCATCGAACAATTGGGTGCGGTACAGGGCGTAGACGATGTTGCTTTCACTGTGCAGCACCTTGTCGATACCGGCTGGCGTGGGGCCTTGCCAGTCAGGCCCGGCGATCAGGTAGTGGCCGCCCTGGTTGCCGGTGCTGCGGGTGCCCAGGTAGTCGAAGTTCTGGGTGTAGAGGTCGATCAACTGCACCGAGTAGTAGCGCTGGGCATCGATGGCCGGCAGGCTCAGTACCTGGGGTTCGGCCCGCAGGTCGAGCCAGGCGAAGGAGTAGGGGGTGTCCGAGTTGGGGGTGACGAAGGCCGTGTCCTTGGGGCTGAAGACCTGGGCGGTACCGCCGATACGGTTGAACGGTGCCTTGAAGTTGGGCCCCCCCTGATCAACGGCCTGGGTGTAGAGGGTCTTGTACATCTCCACCACCGGAAAGCCATAGAGGTAGGCCTGCTTGGCGATACCCCGGGCCTGCTCCGCGGTCGCGCTGAAGGCGCCCAGGGACGGGCCGCTGAGGGCCAGCGTCAAGACCCCGAGCAAGCTGGGCATCACAACCTTGATGATCATCGTTCGAATCCTTGCGCCAAAGTCAGGGGGGCAGGCGTTACTGCACCAGAGTGATGTCATCGAGTTTCCAGCGCTTGTCGAAGTAGGCCTCGGTGGGGGCGTAGAGCCGGAAGTAGCTGAACCAGTGCTTGCCCGGCAGGGTCTGCACCCAGTTGCTTTCCAGGCCCTTGGGGGCGCTGGGGCCGAAATACAGGTCCAGGGAGCCGTCGGGGTTTTTCTTCAGGTCCTGGCGCGATGACAGATCGGCCTTGCGCTGCGGGTTGTCGATCAGGCAGCGGCTGGCACTGTCGTAGACGGTCAGCGACCAGAACTGCCTGGCCGGCGGGTTGCTGCCCAGGTGCAGGCGATAGTGCTTGCCGCCGTCCAGCCACTGGCCGTTGTGGTCGGTGTAGGCGCCGAGGTAGGTCTGGCCCAGGCCCGGGGTCTTGGACACCATGCCCTTGGTGTTGGTGACCGCCTCGTAGAACCAGGCGCTGCGTTCCCACAACTGGTCGTAATAGGCCACGCGCTGGGACGGGTCGGCGATGTTCAGCACCTTGTCCCATTGCCGGTCTGGCCAGTACTGGGCATCGGCGAAGCGCTTGGCGAAGGTATTGGCCTGGGCGATCAGCTCACCCATGCGCGCGCCCTGTTCCAGGGCCTGGCGCTGGTGCTCGTTGGGGTTGAAGGGCTTGTCCTTCTCGATGCCGAGGCTGGCGAGCATGGCCATGTAGAAGCGGTCGCGCTCGTTGACCGGCTCCTGCTGGATGATCTGGTGCAGGCGCTCCCAGTAGGCCATGCCCCGCGGCTGGGTGCCGGACCAGGGCTTGCCGCCGGGGGACAGCAGGCGGGTCGCCGGCGGCGTCGCGCGCTGGGCGTAGGGGTACATCTTGAATTGCTGCACCAGCGCCTTGCCCTTGGCCGGGTCCGGGTCGAGCACGCGAAAGCCCACCAGCACGTTCATGGTTTGCGACTTGGCCAGGTAGTACTGGTCGGCGTCGGAAGGTTCCGGATGGCCCGGCGGCAGCACCAGGTACTTGCCGCCCTTGCCCTGGTCCGGGCCGGTCTGGCCCATGTCGGTGATCGCCCGTTGCCAGAAGTCGCCGACTCCACCGGCGGTGGGGCCGGGGGGCAGCTCGACGACCATCGGCCCGGTCTGGTTGAGGTCGACAAAACCCAGGATGTAGGGCGTGGTGGCGTTGGCGGTGATCACCCCGAGCTTGTCTTCGTAGCTTTCCAGGACCATCAGGTCGCCATTGCCGGCGTGCAGCTTGTCGCGAAATTCCCCCTGCCACTGGGCGTAGGACACCAGCGGCAAGGCCCACAGGTAGCTTTGCGTGGCCTGCTGGAAGTCCAGCTCGGCAAACAGCCCGGCAATGGCGGCCCGGGCCGGCAGTTCGCCATCCATCTTGATCGCCGTCAGGCGGCTGTTCTGCGGCTCGGGCTGGGCGCCGACCCCGCAACTGGCGGCCAGGAGCAACAGGCTGAAACCGGCAGTGCGCAGTAGTGGCTGCATGGCGCGTCCTTATTTTCCGAAAGTGACATTGATCCCGGCGAACAGGGTGAACTGGGGCAAGCCGTCGCCTTTGCGCTCCACGGTCCACTGCGGCTCGACGAAGGCGTTGAGAATGTTGTCACCGGCTTTCCAGGCCTTGCCCACCCCCAGGCCGATGGGGATGTAATGGGTGTTGTTCTTCAGGTCGAAGGTCCAGGTGCCGGTGGAGCGCAGGTACCAGCCCCGGGGCAGGTTGTGGATGATGAAGGGCTGCAGGGTGGCGCTTTCGACATGGGCGCGGTCATGGTCGCCGGCGAATGAACTCTGGTACTGCACCAGGGCCCCCAGCAGGCCCCGGGGCGAGGCATCGATGGCCACTGCGGCCAGCCCGGCCTGCCATTTTCCGGTGCCCAGTTCGTCCTGTTCGGCGGTGGGTGCGGTGATCTGCGGGCCGATGCCCAGCTGCACGCCGTCGGTCTTGAGCAGAAAGATATCGAACAGGTTGAGGTCGCCGATGCCGGTGCTGTAGCCGTGGTGCGGATCGGGGCGGGTACTGACCGGCAGGGTGGCACGCAGCAGCTGGGGGACGCCGATGAAATCCGAGGGGGCGATGGGCAGGGTGCCCCGCAGCAGGGTGTCGTTGGTGTGGGCGTTGCTGTCGTACAGGCGCGGGGTGTAGTAATCCTGCAGGTTGAGGCCGGGTGCAAGGTTCAGCGGGTTGTTGCTTTTGTTGGCGGTTTCCGCGTTGTCGGCCAGGGCCGGCAGCGATGAGCTCAGGGCGACTACGGCCCAGACGGCGGGCGCAAAAAATGCTCTGGACATGCAGGTTCAATCCTTTTGCGAACGGTCACCGAGCGGCACTTCTTGAGCCGTGGGTCAACTGATAGTGTTTCTCTCTAATACCCGTAGGAATTGTCTGATGACGCTAGCAGCTAACCTTCGCTTAGCCAGTCGAAAGGATTAATTCGTTGGTTTTTGTGCACAGGATCACTGCCGGGCTGTGGACAGGCAGTGCGTGGCGGGCGGCCCTTTGAAGGTGAGCGCCGGCGAATCTCTCTTAAAGTGTTTTGTGATCATTTCAATGTAATTTGTATGGTTATAGTGATTAATTTTTTATGTGTATAAAAACCATTAAAAACAATGAGTTATTTGTTTTTAGTGAAGTGGTTTGTAGGTTTGTGTGGGTGCCTTCTCAACAGAATCAGCAAGGATGAACCAGAATGCCCGTGGTCGAACGCACGACTTTCCTGGCCGGATACAGCCCGCAGCAGGTGCTGGATTTCTGCCTCGAAGGCGCCAACTTTCCGAAGATTTTCCCCGAGCGTGTCACGCCCTTGGGGGGCCTCGATATCAATGACCTGCGCATCAGTGTCGGGCGCCAGTTCAGCTTCCTGCACTGGATGTTCGGTGTCATACCGGCGAAATGGACGGTGGTTATACGTGAGGTCGGCGATCGGCATTTTGTCGACGAGATGCTCAAGGGGCCGCTGCGGGCCTTTCGTCATGAGCACCGGGTCGAGGCCGCCGAAGGGGGCACCCTGTACACCGACCGGGTGACCTACAGGGCCATCGGTGGTGCACCTTTGGAGTGGTTGATGGTCAATGCCTACATGGCGCGGATTTTCGATGCCCGGCACCGCAACATGCTGCGGTTGCTCAGTTGATTGCCGTGCCTTGCCCTGTTTTCCAATGCCAAGGAGCATGCCCATGAGCAAGAAGATACTGGTGGTCCTGACCAGCGTGGCCAAATACCCCAACCTGGCCCGCGCCACTGGCCTGTGGCTGGGTGAGGCGGTGCATTTCGTGAAGAAGGTCGAGGCGGCGGGCTTCGAGGTGGACTACGTCAGCCCCAAGGGGGGCTACGTACCCATCGACCCCCATAGCCTGGCCATGGCAGACGACACTGACTGGCAGTGGTACCAGGACAGCGCCTTCATGAGCCGCCTGGGCTCGACCCTCAAGCCTTCCCAGGTCAGGGCTGGGGACTATGTGGCGATCTATTACGCCGGTGGCCACGGCGTGGTCTGGGATTTTCCCGATAACCCGGAGCTGCAGGCCCTGAGCCGGGAGATCTATGAGCAGGGGGGCTATGTCAGCTCGGTGTGCCATGGCGCGGTGGGCTTGCTCAACATCAAGCTGGGCGACGGTAGGCTGCTGATCGCCGGCAAGCAGGTCACCGGTTTCTCCAATGAAGAGGAGAAACTCGCCGAACTGGACCAGTACGTGCCCTACCTGACGGAAACCGAACTGGTCAAGCGCGGTGCCCTTTACCAGAAGGCCGCTGCACCCTGGGCGCCGTTCGCGGTGGAGGATCAGCGGGTGATCACCGGGCAGAACCCGGCGTCCGGCGGCCCGGTGGCCGATCTGCTCCTGGCGCACCTCAACAAATAACCGTAGGAGCCGGCTTGCCGGCGAAGAGGCCGTTAAGGCTTGTGCACGGCTAGAAATCGCTTTCGCTGGCAAGCCAGCTCCTACACCGAAACACCCAGATTCACCCCTGTAGGAGCCGGCTTGCCGGCGAAGGCGGCCTTGAGGCTTGCGCAAGTCTCGAAATCGCTTTCGCTGGCAAGCCAGCTCCTACACCGAAACACCCAAATTCGCCCCTGTAGGAGCCGGCTTGCCGGCGAAGGCGGCCTTGAGGCTTGCGCAAGTCTCGAAATCGCTTTCGCTGGCAAGCCAGCTCCTACACCGAAACACCCAAATTCGCCCCTGTAGGAGCCGGCTTGCCGGCGAAGGGGCCCTTGAGGCTTGCGCAAGGTTTGAAAGCGCCTTCGCTGGCAAGCCAGCTCCTACAACCGGTAATGCCGGTGTCGGGGTGGGTTGTTGGACAATTTGCCCGTGGGGCATAGGTGCCCGGGCCTTTTCATGCTTAACTTCGGCCTCTCAGGAATTTCTCATTGCTGTTCCATCATCACTGTTCAATAAGGACTCCGTTCATGGCTCAAGTCACTCTCAAAGGCAACCCGGTGCAGGTTAATGGCCAACTGCCGCAAGTCGGTTCCAAAGCCCCAGCGTTCACCCTGGTGGGCGCAGGCCTGGCCGATGTTTCCCTGAGCAGCCTCGCCGGCAAGCGCAAGGTGCTGAACATCTTCCCAAGCGTCGACACCCCGACCTGCGCCACCTCGGTGCGCAAGTTCAACGCCCAGGCCAACGAGCTGGCCAACACCGTGGTGCTGTGCATCTCTGCCGACCTGCCATTCGCCCAGGCACGCTTCTGCGGCGCAGAAGGCCTGGAAAACGTGCAGAACCTGTCGACCCTGCGTGGCCGCGAGTTCATCGAGAACTACGGCGTGGCCATCGCCGACGGCCTGCTGGCCGGCCTGACTGCCCGCGCCGTGGTGGTGCTGGATGAAAACGACAAGGTGCTGCACAGCGAGCTGGTCAAGGAAATCGCCGAAGAGCCGAACTACGACGCGGCCCTGGCCGTGCTCAAGTAACAGGTTTTACAATTATTCACGGCCTGGCTCTGTCCAGGCCGTTTTTATTTGTGCTTCAGTGGCTTAGCACCGCTCCTTGAAACGTCAGTCAAAGGTAAATTGCCGGTAAAGGCGCTTTGCTAAAACGGTTCCAGTGCTTATCTTTCAGCCTTCTCAAAGAAGCCTCCCACGCGCCCAATGGTTGATCACTCCATGCAATCCTCTGTCTCCCGCAACTCCCGTCGCTGGCTGTTCGGCCTGTTCGTCCTGCTGCTGGTCGTTGGCCTGTGCTGGAAATTCTGGCCGGCCAGTACCCACCAGGAGGCCGCCGGGCAGAAAGCCGCGGCCGGGCATACCGGGCGCAGCGGTAGCATGCGCCCCGGTTTCGGCGGCGCCAGCGGGCCGATCCCGGTGCGGGTGTCACCGGTGACCCAGGGGGATTTCGCGGTGTACTACAAGGCCCTGGGCACGGTGACGGCACTGAACACCATCAACGTGCGCAGCCGGGTGGCGGGGGAACTGGTCAAGGTCAATTTCGAGGAAGGGCAGATGGTCAAGGCCGGCGACCTGCTGGCACAGATCGATCCGCGTCCGTACCAGAACGCCTTGCTCCAGGCCGAAGGCACCTTGCTGCAGAACCAGGCCCAGTTGAAGAACGCCCAGGTCGACCTTGAGCGTTACCGCGGCCTGTACGCCCAGGACAGCATCGCCAAACAGACCCTGGATACCGCCGCGGCGCTGGTGGGGCAGTACCAGGGTACGGTCAAGACCAACCAGGCGGCGGTCAACGACGCCAAGCTCAACCTGGAATTCACCAACATCCGCGCGCCGATCGCCGGCCGCCTGGGCCTGCGCCAGCTGGACGTGGGCAACCTGGTGGCGGCCAACGACACCACCGCGCTGGTGATCATCACCCAGACCCAGCCCATCAGCGTGGCCTTCACCCTGCCGGAAAACAGCCTGGAAACCGTGCTCGCCCGCTACCACAGCGGCGCCAGGCTGGCGGTGGAAGCCTGGGACCGCGGTGACGTGAAGCTGCAGGCCACAGGCGTGCTGCAGAGCCTGGACAACCAGATCGACACCACCACCGGCACCCTGAAGTTCAAGGCGCGCTTCGATAACCGCGACCAGGGCCTGTTCCCCAACCAGTTCGTCAATGTGCGGCTGCTGGCCGATACCCTGAAGAACGTGGTGCTGGCGCCCTCGGCGGCGATCCAGCTCGGCACCAACGGCACCTTCGTCTACGCCCTGGATGGCGACAACAAGGTGAAGATCCGCCAGCTCAAGGTGGGCGCCAGCAACGGCGACTCGACGGTGATCCAGGACGGCCTCAAGGCCGGTGACCGGGTGGTGATGGAAGGCACCGACCGCCTCAAGGACGGCAGCGAAGTGGAAGTGGTCAACGACAGCATCGACGTGCCCACCACCCCCACCGAACACCTGCAAGGGCAGCCCGCCGGGGCACCGGCCGCAGACGGCAAGCCGGTTGATGGCAAGGCGAAAAAGGTCGGCGCATGAATTTCTCGCGGCTGTTCATCCTCCGTCCGGTAGCCACCACCCTGAGCATGCTGGCCATTGTCCTGGCCGGCCTGATCGCCTATCGCCTGCTGCCGGTGTCGGCCTTGCCCCAGGTGGACTACCCGACCATCCGGGTCATGACCCTGTACCCCGGGGCCAGCCCGGAAGTGATGACCAGCGCGGTCACCGCGCCCCTGGAACGCCAGTTCGGGCAGATGCCCGGCCTGACCCAGATGGCCTCCACCAGTTCCGGCGGGGCCTCGGTGCTGACCCTGCGCTTCAGCCTCGATATCAATATGGACGTGGCCGAGCAGCAGGTGCAGGCGGCGATCAACGCTGCCACCAACCTGTTGCCCAAGGACCTGCCGGCGCCGCCGGTGTACAACAAGGTCAACCCGGCGGACACCCCGGTGCTGACCCTGGCCATTACCTCCAAGACCATGCTGCTGCCCAAGCTCAATGACCTGGTGGATACGCGCATGGCGCAGAAGATCGCCCAGATCAGCGGCGTGGGCATGGTCAGCATTGCCGGCGGCCAGCGCCAGGCGGTGCGGATCAAGGTCAACCCCGAGGCCCTGGCGGCCAACGGCCTGAACCTGGCGGACGTGCGCGCCCTGATCGGCGCCTCCAACGTCAACCAGCCCAAGGGCAACTTCGACGGCCCGACCCGGGTCTCGATGCTCGACGCCAACGACCAGTTGACCTCGCCCAAGGACTACGCCGAGCTGATCCTGGCCTACAACAATGGCGCGCCGCTGCGCCTGAAGGATGTGGCCGAGATCGTCGATGGCGCCGAGAACGAGCGCCTGGCGGCCTGGGCCAACGAGAACCAGGCGGTGCTGCTCAATATCCAGCGCCAGCCCGGGGCCAACGTGATCGAGGTGGTGGACCGGATCAAGGCGCTGCTGCCGAGCATCACCGACAACCTGCCGGCGGGCCTGGACGTCACCGTGCTCACCGACCGTACCCAGACCATCCGCGCTTCGGTCAAGGATGTGCAGCACGAGCTGTTGATCGCCATCGCGCTGGTGGTGATGGTGACCTTCCTGTTCCTGCGCCGGGCCAGTGCCACCATCATTCCTTCGATTGCCGTGCCGCTGTCGCTGATCGGCACCTTCGGGGTGATGTACCTGGCCGGCTTCTCGGTGAACAACCTGACCCTGATGGCCTTGACCATCGCCACCGGCTTCGTGGTGGACGATGCCATCGTCATGCTGGAGAACATCTCGCGCTTCATCGAGGAGGGCGACAGCCCGATGCAGGCAGCGCTCAAGGGCGCCAGGCAGATCGGCTTCACCCTGATCTCCCTGACCCTGTCGCTGATCGCGGTGCTGATCCCGCTGCTGTTCATGGCAGATGTGGTGGGGCGGCTGTTCCGCGAGTTCGCCATCACCCTGGCGGTGGCGATCCTGATTTCCCTGGTGGTGTCCCTGACCCTGACCCCGATGATGTGCGCGCGGCTGCTCAAGCGTGAGCCCAAGCCTGAAGAGCAGGGGCGCTTCTACCGCGCCAGCGGGGCCTGGATCGACTGGCTGATCGAAAGCTACGGGCGCAAGTTGCAGTGGGTACTCAAGCACCAGTTCCTGACCCTGATGGTGGCCATCGGTACCCTGGGCCTGACCGTGTTCCTTTATATGGTGGTGCCCAAGGGCTTCTTCCCGGTGCAGGACACCGGGGTCATCCAGGGCATTTCCGAGGCGCCGCAGTCGGTGTCCTTCGCCGCCATGAGCCAGCGCCAGCAGGACCTGGCCAAGATCATCCTGCAGGACCCGGCGGTGCAAAGCCTGTCGTCCTACATCGGGGTGGACGGCGACAACGCCACCCTCAACAGCGGCCGCCTGCTGATCAACCTCAAGCCCCACAGCGAGCGCGACCTGAGCGCAGCCCAGGTGATCGCGCGGATCCAGCCCGAGGTGGACAAGCTGCTGGGCATCCGCCTGTTCATGCAGCCGGTACAGGACCTGACCATCGAGGACCGGGTCAGCCGCACCCAGTACCAGTTCAGCCTGTCGTCGCCAGATGCCGAGCTGCTGAGCCTGTGGAGCAATCGCCTGGTGCAGGCCCTGGCCCAGCGCCCGGAGCTCACCGACGTGGCCAGCGACCTGCAGGACAAGGGCCTGCAGGTGTTCATGGTGATCGACCGTGACGCCGCGTCCCGGGTCGGGGTTTCGGTGGCGAACATCACCGACGCCCTGTACGACGCCTTCGGCCAGCGCCAGATCTCCACCATCTACACCCAGGCCAGCCAGTACCGGGTGGTGCTCCAGGCCCAGGCCGGCGAGCGCATCGGGCCCCAGGCCCTGGAGCAGATCCACGTCAAGACCACCGATGGCGGCCAAGTGCGGCTGTCGAGCCTGGCCCATGTCGAGGAGCGCCAGGCGCAACTGGCCATCGCCCATATCGGCCAGTTCCCGGCGGTGATGATGTCCTTCAACCTGGCGCCCGGTGTAGCCCTGGGGGAGGCGGTGAATGTCATCGAGCAGGTGCAGCAGGAGATCGGCATGCCGGTAGGGGTGCAGACCCGCTTCCAGGGCGCGGCGGAGGCCTTCCAGGCCTCGCTGTCGAGCACTTTGCTGCTGATCCTGGCGGCGGTGGTGACCATGTACATCGTCCTCGGGGTGCTCTATGAGAGCTACATCCACCCGATCACCATCCTCTCCACCTTGCCCTCGGCGGCGGTGGGGGCCTTGCTGGCGCTGATTCTCAGCGGCAACGACCTGGGCATGATCGCCATCATCGGCATCATCCTGCTGATCGGCATCGTCAAGAAGAACGCGATCATGATGATCGACTTCGCCCTCGACGCCGAACGCCACCAGGGCATGGCCCCGGAACAGGCTATCTACCAGGCGGCGCTGCTGCGTTTCCGGCCGATCCTGATGACCACCCTGGCGGCGCTGTTCGGCGCCGTGCCACTGATGCTGGCCACCGGTTCCGGCGCCGAGCTGCGCCAGCCCCTGGGCCTGGTGATGGTGGGCGGCCTGCTGGTGAGCCAGGTGCTGACCCTGTTCACCACGCCCGTGATCTACCTGTACTTCGACCGCCTGGGCCGGCGCTTCGGCAAGCGTGAAGACGCCCAAGAGGTGGAGGCATGAAGGGCCGCAGCCTGCCTCAAGCCTGGAGCGTGTCGGCATGAACCTCTCCGGCCCCTTCATCAAGCGCCCGGTGGCGACCATGCTGTTGTCGCTGGCGATCATGCTGCTGGGCGGCGTCAGCTTCGGCCTGCTGCCGGTGGCGCCGCTGCCGCAGATGGACTTCCCGGTGATCGTGGTCCAGGCCAGCCTGCCCGGGGCCAGCCCCGAGGTCATGGCCTCCACCGTGGCCACGCCCCTGGAGCGTTCCTTCGGCGCCATCGCCGGGGTCAACACCATGAGCAGCCGTTCCAGCCAGGGCTCGACCCGGGTGATCCTGCAGTTCGACCTGGACCGCGACATCAACGGCGCGGCACGGGAGGTGCAGGCAGCCATCAACGCCTCGCGCAACCTGCTGCCCAGCGGCATGCGCAGCATGCCTACCTACAAGAAGGTCAACCCGTCCCAGGCGCCGATCATGGTGCTGTCGCTGACTTCCGATGTACTGGAGAAAGGCCAGCTCTACGACCTGGCCTCGACCATCCTGTCCCAGAGCCTGTCCCAGGTGCAGGGCGTGGGCGAAGTGCAGGTCGGTGGCAGCTCCTTGCCGGCGGTGCGCATCGAACTGGAGCCGCAACTGCTCAACCAGTACGGCGTGGCCCTGGACGACGTGCGCAATGCCATCGCCAATGCCAACCAGCGCCGGCCCAAGGGCTCGGTGGAGGATGAGCAGCGGCTGTGGCAGATCCAGGCCAACGACCAGTTGGAAAAGGCCCGTGACTACGAGCCGCTGATCATCCACTACAACAACGGCGCGGCCCTGCGCCTGAAGGACGTGGCCAAGGTCAGCGACGGCGTCGAGGACCGCTACAACAGCGGCTTCTTCAACGACGACGCGGCGGTGCTGCTGGTGATCAACCGCCAGGCCGGGGCCAACATCATCGAGACGGTGAACGAGATCAAGGCTCAGTTGCCGGCGTTGCAGGCGATGCTGCCGGCCAGCGTCAAGCTCAACCTGGCCATGGACCGCTCACCGGTGATCAAGGCTACCCTGCACGAGGCCGAGATGACCCTGCTGATCGCCGTGGCCCTGGTGATCCTGGTGGTGTACTTGTTCCTCGGCAATTTCCGCGCCTCGCTGATACCGACCCTGGCGGTACCGGTATCCCTGGTGGGCACTTTTGCCATCATGTACCTCTACGGTTTTTCCCTGAACAACCTGTCGCTGATGGCGCTGATCCTTGCCACCGGGCTGGTGGTGGACGATGCCATCGTGGTGCTGGAGAACATCTCCCGGCACATCGACGAAGGCATCGCGCCGATGAAAGCGGCGTACCTGGGGGCCAAGGAGGTGGGCTTCACCCTGCTGTCGATGAACGTGTCGCTGGTGGCGGTGTTTCTCTCGATCCTGTTCATGGGCGGGATCATCGAGAGCCTGTTCCGCGAGTTCTCCATCACCCTGGCCGCGGCCATCGTGGTATCGCTGGTGGTGTCCCTGACCCTGACCCCGATGCTCTGCGCGCGCTGGCTCAAGCCCCACACCCCGGGCCAGGAGAACCGCCTGCAACGCTGGAGCCGGCGCAGCAACGACTGGATGATGGGCAAGTACGCCACCAGCCTGGACTGGGTGCTGCGGCACAGGCGCCTGACCCTGCTCAGCCTGCTGCTGACCATCGGCGTCACCGTGGCCCTGTACGTGGTGGTGCCCAAGACCTTCATGCCCCAGCAGGACACCGGCCAGTTGATCGGTTTTGTCCGCGGCGACGACGGCCTGTCCTTCAGCGTGATGCAGCCGAAGATGGAAATATTCCGCCGCGCCGTGCTCAAGGATGCGGCAGTGGAGAGCGTGGCCGGCTTCATCGGTGGCAACAACGGCACCAACAACGCCTTCATGCTGGTACGCCTGAAGCCGATCAAGGAACGCAATATCTCGGCGCAGAAGGTCATCGAGCGCCTGCGCAAGGAAATGCCCAAGGTGCCCGGCGCGCAACTGATGCTGATGGCCGACCAGGACCTGCAGTTCGGCGGCGGCCGCGAGCAGACCACCTCGCAGTATTCCTACATCCTGCAAAGCGGTGACCTGGGCGAGTTGCGCCAGTGGTACCCGAAAGTGGTGACGGCGCTGCGCGCCTTGCCCGAGCTCACCGCCATCGACGCCCGGGAAGGCCGTGGCGCCCAGCAAGTGACCCTGATGGTGGACCGCGACCAGGCCAAGCGTCTGGGGGTGGACATGGACATGGTCACTGCGGTGCTCAACAACGCCTACAGCCAGCGGCAGATTTCCACCATCTACGACAGCCTCAACCAGTATCAGGTGGTGATGGAGGTCAATCCGAAATACGCCCAGGACCCGATTACCCTGAATCAAGTGCAGGTGATCACCGCCGACGGCGCGCGGATTCCGCTGTCGGCCATCGCCCACTATGAGAACAGCCTGGAAGACGACCGGGTCAGCCATGAAGGGCAGTTCGCCTCGGAAAGCATTTCCTTCGACATGGCCGAGGGCGTGACGGTGGAGCAGGGCACCGCCGCCATCGAACGGGCGATCGCCAAGCTGGGCATGCCCGAAGACGTGATCGTCAAGATGGCCGGCACCGCCGATGCCTTCGCCGCCACCCAGAAGAGCCAGCCGTTCATGATCCTCGGCGCGCTGCTGGCGGTGTACCTGGTGCTCGGGGTGCTCTATGAAAGCTACATCCACCCGCTGACCATCCTCTCCACCTTGCCCTCGGCCGGGGTTGGCGCCTTGCTCTCGATCTATGTGCTGGGCGGTGAGTTCAGCCTGATCTCGCTGCTGGGGCTGTTCCTGTTGATCGGGGTGGTGAAGAAGAACGCGATCCTGATGATCGACCTGGCGCTGCAACTGGAGCGGCACCAGGGCCTGGACCCGCTGCAGTCGATCCGCAGCGCCTGCCTGCAACGCCTGCGGCCGATCCTGATGACCACCCTGGCGGCGATCCTCGGCGCCTTGCCGTTGCTGCTGGGCGGGGCCGAAGGCTCGGAAATGCGCCAGCCCCTGGGCCTGACCATCATTGGCGGCCTGGTCTTCAGCCAGGTCCTGACCCTCTACACCACCCCGGTGGTCTACCTCTATCTCGATCGCCTGCGCCACAAGTTCAACCACTGGCGTGGGGTCCGTACCGATGCTGCTCTGGAAACGCCGCTATGACCGACCAATCGTCCCGTCCCGTTACTCTGCTGTCCGCCCAGCGCCTGGCCATGGCCCGGGGCTCGCGGGCCTTGAGCCTGGGCCTGTGCGTGCTGCTGCTCAGCGCCTGCGCCATCGGTCCCGACTACCAGCGCCCGCAGGTGGCCGAGCCGGTGCACTACAAGGAAGCCGAAGGCTGGCGCCAGGCCAACCCCAGCGACGCCCTGGCCCGTGGCGCCTGGTGGGAGCTGTACGGCGATGCCCAGCTCAATGGCCTGATCGACAAGCTCAACAGTTCCAACCAGAGCGTGGCCCAGGCCGAGGCGCAGTTCCGTCAGGCCCGGGCCCTGGTGCGCAGCTCCCGGGGTTCGTTCTTTCCCAGTGTCGACCTGAGCGCCGGCAAGACCCGCGCCAGCCAGGGCACCGGCAGCAGCAGTTCGGCCCTGAGCAGTTCCAGCAGCGGCATTCGCGACACCTACAACACCCAGTTGGGGGTGAGCTGGGAAGCGGACGTGTGGGGCAAGTTGCGCCGTGACCTGGAAGCCAACGAGGCCAGCGCCGAGGCCAGCTTCGCCGACCTGGCGGCCATGCGCCTGAGCCAGCAGTCCGAGCTGGCGCAGAACTACCTGCAACTGCGGGTGATCGATGAGCAGAAGCGCCTGCTGGAGGCCACGGTGGCGGCCTATCAGCGCTCCCTGACCATGACCCAGAACCAGTACCAGGCCGGGGTCTCCGGCAAGGACGCGGTGGCCCAGGCCCAGACTCAGCTCAAAAGCACCCAGGCCGACCTGATCGACCTGATCTGGCAGCGGGCGCAGTTCGAGAACGCCATCGCCGTGCTGATCGGCGTGCCGCCGGCAGAGTTCAACCTGGCCGAGAGCAAGACCATCCCCGTGCTGCCCCAGGTGCCATTGGGCGTGCCGTCGCAACTGCTGGAGCGGCGCCCGGACATCGCCTCGGCGGAGCGTTCGGTGATTGCCGCCAACGCCAAGATCGGCGTGGCCAAGGCCGCCTATTACCCGGACCTGACCCTGAGCCTGGCCGGCGGCTACAGCAGCAGCACCTACGCCGACTGGATCAGCCTGCCGAACCGCTTCTGGTCGGTAGGGCCGAAACTGGCCATGACCCTGTTCGACGGCGGCCAGCGTTCGGCGGAAGTGGACCGCACCGAGGCGGTGTACGACCAGACCGTGGCCAAGTACCGGCAGACCGTGCTCGACGGTTTCCGCGAGGTGGAGAACTACATGGTCCAGCTCAAGGTCATGGAGGACGAGGCGGGGGTGCGCCAGCAGGCCCTGGATTCGGCCCGCGAGGCCCTGCGCCTGACCGAGAACCAGTACAAGGCCGGGCTGATCGCCTACCTGGATGTGGTCACCAGCCAGACCACTGCCCTGAGCAACGAGCGTAGCGTGCTCAGCCTGTTGCAGAGCCGGCTGATCGCCAGCGTGCAGTTGATCGCCGCCATGGGCGGTGGCTGGGATGGCCAGCTGCAGGCCAGCGAGCAGAAATAGGCCCTTGAAGGCCTTGCAGCAAGGTGGCTGCAAGGCCTGCTCGACAGCCGCAGGCAGGGCGTATCCGGAGCCGTTTGCAACTGCTCGCGACTTCCCGCAAAGCCCATGCCCACAGGGCTTGTAGGGGTATGAGACAGCCGAAAACGGCGTTCTGTCCGACTAATGGCTTTTTGCTAACTTTGTAGATGCGTTCTTCCACGCAATCAGTACAATCTGCGGTTTTGCCCGCCGCGCAGGGATGTCGGCACAACGGCCAAGAGACGCCTCATGCTCATCGGTAGCTACTCCTCCGCACTGGTCCTGATCTCCATTTTCGTGGCGATCCTCGCTTCCTATACTGCCCTCGACCTGACCGGGCGCATTGCCACCACCACCGGCCGTGCCGCTTATCTATGGATGATGGGCGGAGCCCTGGCCATGGGCGTCGGTGTGTGGTCCATGCACTTTATCGGCATGCTGGCCTTCAGCCTGCCCATCGACCTGGGCTACGACATCCAGCTCACCGCCTTGTCGCTGCTGATCTCGATCCTGTCCTGCGGCTTTGCCCTGTGGCTGGTGAGCCAGCCGCGGCTGCCGCTGTGGCAGTTGCTGTTCGGCGCGCTGATCATGGGCTCGGGCATCAGTGGCATGCACTACACCGGCATGGCGGCCATGCGCATGCAGCCGGGCATCGACTACGACCCGAGCCTGTTCGGCGCCTCGCTGCTGATTGCCTTCGGCGCGTCGCTGGCGGCGCTGTGGATTGCCTTTCGCCTGCGCCAGAACACCCCCTACGTACGTCTGGCCCGGACCGGCGCGGCGATTGTCATGGGCTTTGCCATCGTCGGCATGCATTACACCGGCATGGCCGCGGCGCGTTTCGCCGATGGCAGTTTCTGCGGCGCCCTGGGCAACGGCCTGAGCGGCAAGGGCCTGGACAACCTGGTGCTGATCACCACCCTGGCGGTGCTGATCATCGCCTTGCTGACCTCGGTGCTGGATGCGCGGCTGGAAGCCCGCACCGCGGTGCTGGCGCAATCGTTGACCGAAGCCAACAAGGAACTGACCCAACTGGCGTTGCACGACACCCTGACCGGGCTGCCGAACCGCATTCTGCTGGCCGACCGCATTGACCAGGCGATGCACCGGGTCACTGCCCATGGTGGCTGTTTTGCGCTGATGTTCATCGATCTGGACGGTTTCAAGCCGGTCAACGACGCCTTTGGCCACCACATGGGCGACCAGTTGCTGCGCGAAGTGGCCCAGCGCCTGCGCGAGGATTTGCGCAGCGAGGACACCCTGGCGCGGATCGGCGGCGATGAGTTCGTGCTGCTGGTGCAACTGGCCGAGCCGGACGATGCCCTGCGCCTGGCGGCACGCCAGGTGGGGCTGGTATCGCGCTCGTTCCGGGTGGCCGAGCACGACCTGCAGATTTCCGCCAGCATCGGCATTGCGGTGTACCCGGGCAATGGCCTGAGTGCCCAGGAACTGCTGATGAACGCCGATGCGGCGATGTACCACGCCAAGGGCACCGGCAAGAATGGCTACAGCTTTTTCGATGCCTCGATGAACAGCAATGCCCGGCGCCAGCTGCAATTGCTGCAGGATCTGCGCAATGCCCTGGAGCATCATCAGTTCCGCTTGCACTACCAACCCAAATTCGACGCTGCCAATGGCCTGCCGGTGGGGGCCGAGGCGCTGCTGCGCTGGGAGCATCCCCAGCATGGCCTGTTGCTGCCGGACAAGTTCATCGAACTGGCGGAGAAGACCGGGCTGATCATTGCCATCGGCGAGTGGGTGCTCAACGAGGCCTGCCGGCAGATGCGCGAGTGGTACGTCCAGGGCTACACCGACTGGCGCATCGCGGTGAATCTCTCGGCCTTGCAGTTCTGCCATGCCGGGCTGGTCAGGAGCGTGGCCAATGCCCTGGAACGCTACCACCTGCCGGCCAACAACCTGACCCTGGAAATCACCGAAACCACGGCGATGAACGACGCCGATGTCAGCATGCTTGTCCTGCAACAGCTGGCGGACATGGGGGTGGACCTGTCCATCGACGATTTCGGCACCGGCTATTCCAGCCTGATGTACCTCAAGCGCCTGCCGGCCAACGAGCTGAAGATCGACCGCGGCTTCGTCCGCGACCTGGAGCACGACAGCGACGATGCCGCCATCGTCTCGGCCATTGTCGCCCTGGGCCAGGCACTGGGCCTGCGGATCGTCGCCGAGGGCGTGGAAACCGGGGTGCAGCAGACCTTCCTCACCCAACTGGGCTGTGATTCCCTGCAAGGCTATTTCCTTGGCCATCCGCTGCCGCCCGAAGGTTTCATGCAGGGCATCCACCGGGGCGAAGAAAAAGCCTGAGCCTCTCGCCTTGCCGGCTGCGGTCGCGATCTGGCGGCAGTTCGCAGGGATATGGCCGCCGCCCAGGCCCCAGCCGGTTTGCGCCGTCGGTGCGCGGGGCTACCGCGCACTTCTACTGGCTTGATGTGGCACATTTGCGCAGTTTTCATCGCCGCCCGCGCGGTGTTTAATGGCTCGCGTTGATATGTTCAGTGAGGGAGTCGGCAGCATGGATAAAGTCATCGTCATCACCGGTGGCGGACGGGGTATAGGCGCCGCCACGGCAGTGTTGGCCGCGCAGCAGGGATTCAAGGTGTGCATCAACTACCAGGCCGACGAGCAGTCCGCCCTGCAGGTGCTCGAACAGGTTCGCGCCCTGGGCGTGCAGGCCATCGCGGTGCGCGCCGACGTCAGTATCGAGGATGAAGTGATCGGTCTGTTCCAGCGGGTCGACAGCGAACTGGGGCGGGTCACGGCCCTGGTCAACAATGCCGGGACCGTGGGCCACAAGTCGCGGCTGGATGAAATGTCCGAATTTCGCATCCAGAAGATCATGAAGACCAATGTCATGGGGCCGATCCTCTGCGCCAAGCATGCGGTGCTGCGCATGTCGCCGCGCCATGGCGGGCAGGGCGGCAGCATCGTCAACGTCTCCTCTGTGGCGGCGCGCCTGGGTTCGCCGGGGGAATACGTCGACTACGCCGCCTCCAAGGGCGCCCTGGACACCTTCACCATCGGCCTGTCCAAGGAAGTGGCGGGCGAGGGCATCCGCGTCAACGCGGTGCGCCCGGGCTATATCTACACCGACTTTCATGCCCTGAGCGGCGATGCCGACCGGGTCAGCAAGCTGGAATCGGCAATCCCCATGGGTCGTGGCGGGCGTCCTGATGAAGTGGCCGAGGCGATTGTCTGGCTGCTGTCGGACAAGGCCTCCTACGCCACCGGCACCTTCGTCGACCTGGGCGGCGGCCGCTGAGCCCCCGCAAGTCCGCGGCCTATCCCGTAGGGGCCGGCTTGCCGGCGAAGGGGCCCTCAAGCCTTGCGCCGACCTTGCAGACGCCTTCGCTGGCAAGCCAGCTCCTACGGTTTCTCCGATCTTGTGGCCTAACCCGTAGGGGCCGGCTTGCCGGCGAAGAGGCCCTTGAGTCTTGCGCCGCGCTTGCGGACGCCTTCGCTGGCAAGCCAGCTCCTGCGGTTTCCTCAGCGGGCGCGGCGGCGGCCGGGGCCGATCAGCAGGGCCAGCAATAGCCCCAGTACGCTGGTGCCAAAGCTCATCAACTGTGGCATCAGGAACCCCAGGGTTTCCCCCGGGCGGTTGCAGCTGTAGCCATATCCTTCGCCTTGTTCATGGGCCCAGACGCCCGGAGTGGCGCTCACGTCCACAGGCGCCGATGGTGCGGGTTCCTCATTGGAGAACCCCAGGTTCGAATGGCTCGCGCTGCGCCTTTCCAGCTGCTCGATGGCCTGCAACTGGGCGTCGTTGCAGCGGTTCTGCGCCCAATTGCCGACCACCACCAGGACGGACAGCAGAAGCAGCAGCGGCACCGGGTAATAACGCCGGGTCCGCAGCAGGGGCGCCACCACCAGCCCGGCCAGGAAACCCGCCAGCAGCAGATTGACCCAGAACCACGGGCCGCCTTCCCAGCTCGGCGGTATCAACTGCACCAGCAGCGGGGGCAGCACAACGCGGGCGAACAGCAGGCACAGGGCGGCTGCGAGCAGGGTGATCAGCAGGGTCTTGATCCAGGATTTCATGGGCAATGCATAACCTTTAAGAAGGGGCGGTAAACGGGGTCTATCAGTGCGGCGCCAGCTATTGGGGCATTGGCGGCGGGGTAAAGCGCCGGGCGTAGTCGAGCAGGTCCCGGGGGAAGACCATGTGCTTGACCGCGCTGTCGTCCAGGCCGTACAGGTAGGCCACTGCCGCGGCTTCAAAGGCCCAGTAGCCGAAGTAGGATTCACCGTCCAGGTGGGAGTCGTGCCATGGGGCCTGTTCGAACGCTTCATACCACTGGTTGCAGTACTCCACCAGCAGCTCCCGGGCCTCGTCTGCTTGATCGGCGTAGATGGCCCTGATCAGCGGCGTATAGACCGGGTGGTACCACTCATCGATGTCTGCGCGGCCCGGCAGGCAGGGCTTGAGCAGGTCCTCGATCAGGGTGTCCTCGGCGTGGTAGCCGGCGCGGTCCTGCAGCGCCACCATGCGCGGCAGCAGGTCGCGGCGTTGCAGCAGGATGCACAGGCTGATGACCTGCACGTACTCCTCGTACTGGTCGAGGTAGTCCTCGATGTTCAGCGGCGCGATATCGGGCACCTCGTTGCACAGGGCCAAGGTGCGCTGATGCTCCTCGTAGCTGGCGATCAGTGCGTCCAGCTCCTGGGCCAGCTCCGGCATGGCCTTGCCGCCGGTGTAGCCCAGGATCAGATGGTCCAGGCGTGCTCGCTTGACCTCCCAGGCCTTGAGCGAGGCTTCCTGCCCGGGGTAGTCCTCTTCCATAGAGTGTGTCTGCCAATGGGCTTCGGTACCCGCCAGGAACTCCAGGAGGATGGGGTACTGCTTCGGGTCGAGAAACACCTGCCTGCGTTGCATGTCAGTATCCGGCCTCAGTGGAAGGGCATCGGCGGCGGGGTAAAGCGCCGGGCGTATTCGAGCATCTCCCGGGGGAAGACCATGTGTGTTACCGCGCTGTCGTCCAGGCCGAACAGGTAGGCCACTGCCGCAGCTTCAAAGGCCCAGTAGCCGAAGTAGGAACCCTCGTCGCCGTCCAGGTGGCTGTCGTGCCATGGGGCCTGTTCGAACGCCTCGTACCACTGGTTGCAGTACTCCACCAGCAGTTCCCGGGGTTCATCCGGATCTTCGGTGTAGATGGCCCGGATCAGGGGCGTGGAGACGTCGTGGAACCACTGATCAACGTCTTCACGATCCGGCAGGTAGGCCTTGAGCAGGTCCTCGATCAGGGTGTCCTGGCCGTTAAAGCCGGCGCGGTCCTGCAGCAGTGCCATGCGGGGCAGCAGGTCGCTGCGCTGCAGCAGGATGCACAGGCTGATGACCTGGACATATTCCTCGTACTCGTCGGGGTAGTCTTCGATGTTCAGCGGCGCGATATCCGGCCGTTCTTCATAAACCCCCATCTTGCGCTGGTAATCTTCGTAGCCTTCGATCACCCCATCCAGCTCCCGGGCCAGTTGCTCCATGGGCGCACCGCCGGTGTAGCCCAGGATCAGGTGGTGCAGGCGCGCGCTGCGCACACTGGAAGCCTTGAGGGAGGCTTCCTGCTCGGGGCTGTCGGCCATCATCGAGTGGGTCTGCCAGTGGGCCTCTTCGCCGGCCAGGCTTTCGAGGAAGTCGTGGTACTGCTTGTGGCTGAGAAACACTTGTCTGCGGTTCATGTCGGTGCCTTGTCTCAGTACACGGGAATCAGGGTGAAGGGCGCCTTGCGCTGCGAGGCTTCCAGCAGCAGGGTCGCCAGGTCGACTTCGGCGGGCTCCAGGTCAAGCTGCTCCAGCTCTTCTTCCAGTTGCTGCGCATCGGCGGGCAGGGCAACGATCGGCAGGCGCAGGTAGGGCCGCGGGTCTTCGCCGTAGTAGACCTTCACCGGGCCCTCGGGGATGCCTTCCAGGCGGGCAAAACCCTCTTCGTCGAGGTTGCCCTCGGCTTGCGAGCCATCACTGAACACTGCTCGGTAGGCGGCGCCGGGCACCGGTTCCAGGTTGGGGTAGTGCAGGTTCAGCTCCAGCCAGTGGCCTTCACCGGTGAGGTGTTCCAGGCCCTGGTTGATGTCCTGGGCGAGGCTTGCGGCGTCGTGGGCCCCGGGTTGTGGCGCGGCGGTGAGGGTCGTTGGGCGCGGTTCCAGGGACGACTGCGGCTTGGGCGCCAGGGCCGGGCCGCGGCTGTGGGCGGCGGCCGAGTTGTTGCGTTGCTCGGCGATCCAGGGGGCGATGCGCTCTTGCACCGACACCATGAGGAACTCGGTGTGTTCGCAGGCTTCGTTGAGGTTGTGCAGCACCAGGCGCTGCTGCTGGGGCGTAAGGCTGTTGAAGGTGCTGGAGGCGCTCACGCCGCGGATGATCTCGGGCAGTTCCTCGGCCAGGCGCACGGGGTCCAGGCACTTTTCCAGCAACTGTTCGGGGCTGGTCTTCAGACGGCAGGCCAGCAGGGCGTAGCGGATCAGGTCGAAGAGTTTTTCGGCGTGGCGCTGGGGGGCGCGGTTGATCAGGCGCAGGAGGATCTTCAGGCCTTGCCCGGGGCCGGGAATCCAGCCGATCAGGGCCAGGGCCAGGTCGAAGAAGGCATCTTCCTCGTCCTTGGGGTTGTTGATGGCGTCCAGCTCGAAGATCGCCTGGATGCAGTCGTAGGCGTTGAGTTCCTGGGTCAGCAGTGGCAGGCGGCCGCGCTCGATGGCCTTGATCAGTTCGGTCTTGGCCTCTGGGTAGTCGTCGTAATACAGGTCTTCGACCATGACGTGTTCCTTTCCCTGGAAAATTGGAGCGCGGATGCTGAATGAATTGAGGGGGTGGGGCAAGGTGCTTTGGCGGTTTTTTTATGTTGGGAGGTGTTCATTGTTGTGGTTATGGGGGGGCGTTTGGTTTTGTGTGGGTGGTGAGGGGGGCATATCCGTTGCTGCGGGTGGGGCGGCTTGTGGTTTCGCTCTTACAGCGAGTCACTTTGGAAAGCCGGAATGCCGGCCCAACCCAAATTAACCAAAGGCTCTTGCCCCTCCACTCTGTGCTTCGCTGGGGCTCGGCATGCCCTCACTCCGGCATTGATCCGTGGGCCGCCGCCACCGGCCATCCCTGGTCGGGTGGCGGCTAACCCGGCATCCCTGCCGGGTTACCCACGGCTCAATGCCTGCGTTCGGCCATCGTGGTTAACGGGGCGCTCAGATCAAGAGCGTGACGGCGGCCTTGCGGCCTGCCTGAAGCTGGCGCGGTGTGTAGCGCCCCATGTAGGAGCTGGCTTGCCAGCGAAGACGTCGACCCAGGCGCTGCAAGGCTTGCGGGCCTCTTCGCCGGCAAGCCGGCTCCTACGGAGAACTGCACGGCGTATCTGACTGCTGTAGGAGCTGGCTCGCCAGCGAAGGCGTCGGCCCGGGCGGAGCATGACTTACAGGCCTCTTCGCCGGCAAGCCGGCTCCTACGGGGAACTGCACGGTGTATCTGACTGCTGTAGGAGCTGGCTCGCCAGCGAAGGCGTCGGCCCGGGCGGAGCAGGGCTTGCGGGCGCTTTCGCTGGTAAGCCAGCCGCAAATGCGGGGGCTGGTGGGGCGGTTGTGCTCAAAAGGACCGAATGATCCGCCCCAGGGTTTCCATGGCCTTTTCCGCGGCTTCGTTCCACGGGCTGCCATAGTTCAGGCGGATGCAGTTGCGAAAGCGCTGGGTCGGGGAAAAGATCGGCCCCGGGGCGATGCTGATGCCTTGGGCCAGGGCCATCTGGAACAGTTTCAGCGAGTCCATCTGCGGCGGCAGCTCCAGCCACAGGAAGTAGCCGCCGGCCGGCTGGCTGACCCGGGTCTGGGCCGGGAAGTAACGGGCGATCGCCGCCAGCATGGCGCTCTGCTGTTCTTCCAGGGCATAGCGCAGCTTGCGCAGGTGGCGGTCGTAGCCACCGTGCTGCAGGTAGTCGGCAATCGCCGCCTGGGCCGGCATCGAGGCACACAACGAGGTCATCAGTTTCAGCCGTTCGATCTTCTGCGCATAGCGCCCGGCCGCGACCCAGCCGATGCGGTAGCCCGGGGCCAGGCTCTTGGCGAAGGAGCCGCAGTGCATCACCAGGCCCTCGGTGTCGAAGGCCTTGGCCGGTTTCGGCGCCTGCTGGCCGTAGTACAGCTCGGCGTAGACGTCGTCTTCGATCAGCGGCACCTGGTGCTGGCGCAGCAGCTCCACCAGCTCCTGTTTCTTCGCCTCGGGCATGCTCGCGCCCATGGGGTTCTGGAAATTGGTCATGCACCAGCAGGCCTTGATCGGGTGCCGCTCCAGGGTCTGGGCCAGAACCCCGAGGTCGATGCCATCGCGCGGGTGCACGGGGATTTCCACCGCCTTGAGCTTGAGCCGCTCCAGCACTTGCAGGCTGGCGTAGAAGGCCGGAGCCTCGATGGCCACCAGGTCGCCGGGCTCGGTCACCGCTTGCAGGCACAGGTTCAGCGCCTCCAGGGCGCCGTTGGTGATCAGCAACTCCTCCATGGGCAGCATCAGCCCGGCCACCATGTAGCGCAGGGCGATCTGCCGGCGCAGCTGCGGATTGCCCGGCGACATGTCGGTGACCACCACCCGCGGGTCCATCTCGCGGCTGGCGCTGGCCAGGGAGCGCGACAGGCGCTGCAGGGGGAACAGGGTCGGGCTGGGGAACGCCGAGCCGAAAGGCACGGTGCTCGGGTCCTTGATCGAATCGAGCACCGAGAACACCAGTTCGCTGACATCGACTTCGGTGGATTCATTGACTTCGCTGCTGATCACCGGCTCCGAGAACGGGCTCGGCGCGTGGGCATTGACGAAGTAGCCGGAGCGCGGGCGGGCGCGGATCAGGCCGCGACGCTCCAGCAGGTAATAGGCCTGGAACACTGTCGACGGGCTGACCCCGTAGGTCTGGCTGGCGTAGCGCACCGAAGGCACACGCTGGCCCGGCCCCAGGACCCCGGAGCGGATCAGTTCGGCGATGTCATCGGCGAATTTTTCGTAGCGTTTCATCTGCGGTTGAGGATCCAGTCTGGTCATCGGGTCGACATATCTGCGGTGGCGAGGGAGTGACGAACGCCGCCAGCGGGCTGGCGGCGGGTGTCCGGTTCATTGGCTCCGGGGCCGGCCCCGGGGGGAGCCGGCTCCCTCGCCAGGGCATTCTAGAGGCTCAGCGGTTCATCGGCGCGACAAAACGACTCTTGGCCACCGCGTAGACGCCCGGGTCATCGCTGTCGCTGACCTTGAAACTGATGGCCTGGGAGCTGCTCTGCGCCTTGTCCTGGGTCATCGCCACGGACACCGGCAGGTCGGTGATTTCACCGGGGGCCAGGCTCAGCTCGGTCTTGCCCTGCAGCTCGAAGCCTTCGCCATCCACCAGGGCCAGGTGGTACTGCTGGCGTTCCTGGGTCTTGTTGATGATCTTCAGGCTGTAGATGTTCTCGATCTGGCCCAGGGCGTTCTCGCGGAACAGGCCGCGGTCCTTGCTCACGTCCAGGGACACCATCGGCCGCTGCACCAGGGCCAGGGCCAGGGCGCCGATCATCACCAGCAGCACCAGGCTATAGCCCACCAGGCGCGGACGCAGCAGGTGGGTCTTGCCGCCTTGCAACTCGTGTTCCGAGGTGTAGGCGATCAGGCCGCGGGCGTAGCCCATCTTGTCCATGATCGAGTCGCAGGCGTCGATGCAGGCAGCGCAGCCGATGCACTCCATCTGCAGGCCGTCGCGGATGTCGATGCCGGTAGGGCAGACCTGTACGCACAGCTGGCAGTCGATGCAGTCGCCCAGGCCGACATCGGCAGGCTTCACATCACGCTTGCGCGGGCCACGGCTTTCGCCGCGCACCGGGTTGTAGGAAATGGTCAGGGTGTCCTTGTCGAACATCACGCTCTGGAAGCGCGCATAAGGGCACATGTGCATGCACACCGCCTCGCGCAGCCAGCCGGCGTTGATGTAGGTGGCCGCGGCGAAGAACAGCACCCAGAACAGGCTCAGGCCGCCGATCTGCAGGGTCAGCAGTTCCTGGGCCAGGGGGCGGATGGGGGTGAAGTAGCCGACGAAGGTCAGGCCGGTGAGCAGGCTGATGCCCAGCCACAGGGTGTGCTTCATGGCCCGGCGGGCCAGCTTGTTCAGGCCCCAGGGCGCGGCCTGCAGCTTGATCCGCTGGTTGCGCTCGCCCTCGGTGACCTTTTCGCACCACATGAACAGCCAGGTCCACGAGCTTTGCGGGCAGGTGTAGCCGCACCAGACGCGGCCGGCGAACACGGTGATGGCGAACAGGCCGAAGGCGCAGATGATCAGCAGCGCCGAGAGGAGGATGAAGTCCTGGGGCCAGAAGGTTGCGCCGAAAATGTGGAACTTGCTTTCGGCCAGGTCCCAGAGCACGGCCTGGCGGCCACCCCAGTTGAGCCACACGGTGCCGAAGAACAGCAGGAACAGGAAACCTGCTCCGCTCATGCGCAGGGTGCGGAACAGGCCGCTGAAACTGCGGGTGTATACGTGTTTGTCAGTGGTCTTCGTCTTCATCTGTGTAGGGCGTGAAGGTTCGAAGGTTTCTACTAATCGGACGGGGATTCTTTCGCTCATGGTCGTTCGCTCATCAGCCTCCATCAGGCCGGGCAACTATGACCACGGATCTGTTTGCATAACAGACTCAGGTATTTGATAAAAAACCGGATCAGATGGCCCTTTGCAGCGCCCCTGCGACAACTTGCCGTACCCCCTCAGGTGCCACCAGGGAGGGCTGCAGGCCGTGCTGGCACAGGGCCGCGGAGCGGGCCCTGATCCAGGTCAGTCAAATCACCGAATCACCTTCACTGGCTTTCAGATGGCGCCGGCCGTCGGTGGCACCTGCTACGGTCAATGCGTCGGCTTCTGCTTCGGTGATGTAGACCCGCTCGCCACCCAGGTCCACCGCCGACATCGACTTGGCGCTGTCGGTGATGATGGTCACGGCGCTGGCCGGGAGGTGCTGGTGCAGGGTTTCGGTGTCGAAATAGCAGGTCTGGTTTTCGATGCGCAGGCTCATGGCGGTTACCTCAAGGCAATGGCTGTACAGGTTAGGGCGCAGGGGCTGGCCAGGGTTCGACCACGGCGATCAACGGTGGCTGGGCAGGCGCTGGCAGGCGCTGGCGCAGGCTTGTGCAGGAACTGGCTGGCCAGCGAAGGCGTCCGTGGGGTTGGCAGCCGGCTTGGGGCCTCTTCTCCGGCAAGCCGGTTCCTGCGGTGGTGGTGATGGCGGCACCTTTTGCTGGCGGGCGCGGTCCATCGCTCAGGAACCCGCGAAGGGACGAGGAGCGATCGCATGAACACCTGGTGGCAAGAAGTCTGGCTGACCCTGCAAGACGAATTCGCCGATATCGGCGATGCCCGGCAACTGACCCAGATCACCCTGCGGCTGCTGGTGGCGGCCCTGCTGGGGGGCATTCTGGGCTTCGAACGCGAGCACCAGGGCAAGGCCGCCGGGGTTCGCACCCATATGCTGGTGGCCATGGGCGCGGCCCTGTTCGTGCTGGTGCCGAGCCTGTCCGGGGCCCAGGCCGATGCCATGAGCCGGGTGCTCCAGGGGGTCATCGCCGGGATCGGTTTTCTCGGCGCCGGGACCATCCTCAAGGGCCGTGAAGAAGACCAGGGCCAGCACGTCAAGGGCCTGACCACCGCCGCCGGGCTGTGGATGACCGCAGCCATCGGTGTGGCCGCCGGCATGGGCCGCGAGGCCACGGCGGTGCTCAGTACCTTGCTGGCGCTGATGGTCTTCAGCCTGATCCCGCTGATTGTCCGGCGCCTGGAAAAGCGCCAGGACGGCTGATGCTCCGGGCCTCCCCACGCGGCTGTCTATGCTTGCTGGCTGGGCGGGCGCCCGGGCTCAGGCGCTGACCACCACCGGCGGCATGGTAGTGGGCGGGTCGCCCTTGGGTGGCGGGGTGCTTTCCGGCGGTTCCTGCTCCGGGATCGGCTCAGGCTCGCTGGGGGGCAGGGTCGGTTGGTCGATGTTGGGATCGGGGGTTTCTGCCGGGATCGGGATATTCATCGCGCTGGCCTCCTTTGTGCTTGCAGATGCACGGGCTCTTCTGGTGGACCGCAGCGGCGCGGATTTGATTCCCGCCGCTTGGCCGACCAATCGCGGTGAACTTTCGCCGCAGGCTTTGGCTCGGAACCTAAGTGCATTGATTCACCGGGGCCGCGGCCCCGCCACCAGAGCGTCGAAGACGTGAAAAAGGGGTGATGCTCGATGACTGTAGAAAAACCGACCGAACAGCAATACCAGGCGCACCTGCCGTTGTCCCAGGCCCTGCTGCTGCCGCGCATTGCCATCGAGAGCATCCGCCCGGTGCTCGACGGCGGCCAGTTCGCGGTCAAGGCGGTGGCCGGCCAGGAGGTAGAGGTGGCGTGCAAGGTATTCGCCGACGGCCACGACAAACTGGCGGTGCGGGTGCGCTGGCACAACGAGCAGCAGGACAGCTGGGCCAGCCAGGCCCTGGAAGACCAGGGCAACGACGGTTGGCTGGGGCGTTTCACGGTGCCCGAAGTGGGGCGCTACCGCTTCTGTATCGAAGCCTGGATCGATCAGTTCGCCAGCTTCTGCTACGAGCTGGAGAAAAAGCACCTGGCCGGGGTTGCGGTCAGCCTGGAGCTGCAGGAGGGCCGCAGCCATGTGCAACAGGCCGCCGAGCGCAGCGAAGGGCCGCTGCGCGAGCAGTTGCTGGCGTTGCAGCGCGAGCTGTCCGGGTTGCTGGAGGCCGAGCAGGTGGCGCTGTTTCTCAGCGAGTCCAGCGCGCGCCTGATGGCCGAGGCCGATCACCGGCCCTACCTGAGCCTGAGCCCCGAGTACCCGCTGGATGTGGAGCGGCTACAGGCGCAGTTCGCCAGTTGGTACGAGCTGTTTCCCCGCTCGATCACCGACGATCCGGCCCGCCACGGCACGTTCAACGACGTTCATTCGCGGCTGCCGATGATTCACGACATGGGCTTTGACGTGCTGTATTTCCCGCCGATCCACCCCATCGGCCGCAGCCACCGCAAGGGGCCCAACAACTCGCTGAGCGCAGGCCCGGACGATCCCGGCAGCCCCTATGCAATCGGCAGCGAGGAGGGCGGCCACGAGGCCATCCACCCGCAACTGGGCAGCCGGGAGGACTTCCGCCGGCTGCTGGCGGCGGCCGCCGACCACGGCCTGGAGATCGCCCTGGACTTCGCCATCCAGTGTTCCCAGGACCACCCCTGGCTCAAGCAGCACCCGGGCTGGTTCAACTGGCGCCCGGACGGCACCATCAAATACGCCGAGAACCCGCCGAAGAAGTACCAGGACATCGTCAATGTCGACTTCTATGCCGCCGAGGCCATTCCCAGCCTGTGGCTGGAGCTGCGGGACATCGTCATCGGCTGGGTCGAGGAGGGGGTCAAGACCTTTCGCGTGGACAACCCCCACACCAAGCCGCTGCCGTTCTGGCAGTGGCTGATCGGCGAAGTGCGCCGCCAGTACCCGGAGGTGATCTTCCTCGCCGAAGCCTTCACCACCCCGGCGATGATGGCCCGCCTGGGCAAGGTCGGTTACACCCAGAGCTACACCTACTTCACCTGGCGCAACACCAAGAGCGAGTTGTCCAGCTACCTGGCCGAACTCAACCAGCCGCCGTGGCGCGACTGCTTCCGCCCCAACTTCTTCGTCAACACCCCGGACATCAACCCGCAGTTCCTGCATGACTCGGGGCGCCCTGGGTTTCTGATCCGCGCGGTGCTGGCCACCATGGGATCCGGGCTGTGGGGCATGTATTCCGGGTTCGAGCTGTGCGAATCGGCGCCGGTGCCGGGCAAGGAGGAGTACCTGGATTCGGAGAAATACCAGATCCGCCCCCGGGACTTCTCGGCGCCGGGCAACATCATTGCCGAGATCGCCCAGCTCAACCGCATCCGCCGGCAGAACCCGGCGCTGCACAGCCACCTGGGGCTCAAGCTGTACAACGCCTGGAATGACCACATCCTGTATTTCGGCAAGCGCAGCGGCGACAACTTCGTGCTGGTGGCGGTCAGCCTCGACCCGTTCAACCCCCAGGAGGCGCATTTCGAATTGCCGCTGTGGGAAATGGGCCTGGCCGATGACGCCCAGACCCAGGGCGAGGACCTGATGAACGGCCACCGCTGGACCTGGTACGGCAAGACCCAGTTCATGCGCATCGAACCGGCGCAGCCCTTCGGCATCTGGCGCATCACCGCCACGTAGGAGCCGGCTTGGGCCCATGGGCCTTGTGCAGGCCCGGCCGACGCCTTCGCTGGCAAGCCAGCTCCCACGGTGGGGCGTGGTTTGTGGCAGCTGCGAATTCAATTTTTTCAGGAGCCCGACATGGCCAAGAAACCTCGCCCCACGACCTTTATCAAGGACCCGCTCTGGTACAAGGACGCGGTGATCTACCAGGTGCATGTGAAGTCCTACTTCGATTCCAACAACGACGGAATCGGCGATTTTCCCGGGCTGATCGCCAAACTCGACTACATCAAGGACCTGGGGGTCAACACCATCTGGCTGTTGCCGTTCTACCCCTCGCCGCGGCGTGACGACGGCTACGACATCGCCGAGTACCGCGGGGTCAGCCCCGACTACGGCACCCTGGCTGACGCCCGGCGCTTTATCGCCGAGGCCCACAAGCGCGAACTGCGGGTGATCACCGAGCTGGTGATCAACCACACCTCCGACCAGCACCCCTGGTTCCAGCGGGCACGCAAGGCCAAGCCGGGTTCGGCGGCGCGCAATTTCTACGTGTGGTCCGACGACGACCAGAAATACGACGGCACGCGGATCATCTTTCTCGACACCGAGAAGTCCAACTGGACCTGGGACCCGGTGGCCGGCCAGTACTTCTGGCACCGCTTCTACTCTCACCAGCCGGACCTCAACTTCGACAACCCCCAGGTGATGAAGGCCGTGCTCTCGGTGATGCGCTACTGGCTCGACATGGGCATCGACGGCCTGCGCCTGGACGCCATTCCCTATCTGATCGAGCGCGATGGCACCAACAACGAGAACCTGCCGGAGACCCACCAGGTGCTCAAGCAGATCCGCGCCGAAATCGACGCCAACTATCCGGACCGCATGCTCCTGGCCGAGGCCAACCAATGGCCGGAAGACACCCAGCTGTACTTTGGTGACGTCACAGGCAGCGACGGCGACGAGTGCCACATGGCCTTCCACTTTCCGCTGATGCCGCGCATGTACATGGCCCTGGCCCAGGAGGATCGCTTCCCCATCACCGACATCCTGCGCCAGACCCCGGAGATCCCGGCCAACTGCCAGTGGGCGATCTTCCTGCGCAACCACGATGAACTGACCCTGGAAATGGTCACCGACCGCGAGCGCGACTACCTGTGGAACTACTACGCCGCCGACCGCCGGGCGCGGATCAACCTGGGGATCCGCCGGCGCCTGGCGCCGCTGATGGAGCGTGACCGGCGGCGCATCGAGCTGCTCAACAGCCTGCTGCTGTCGATGCCCGGTACCCCGACCCTGTACTACGGCGACGAGATCGGCATGGGCGACAACATCTACCTGGGGGACCGGGATGGCGTGCGTACGCCGATGCAATGGTCCATCGACCGCAACGGCGGTTTCTCCCGGGCCGACCCGGCCAGCCTGGTGCTGCCGCCGATCATGGATTCGCTGTACGGCTACCCGTCAGTCAACGTCGAGACCCAGTCCGGCGATCCCCATTCGCTGCTCAACTGGACCCGGCGCATGCTGGCGGTGCGCAAGCAGTCCAAGGCCTTTGGCCGTGGCAGCCTGAAGATGCTGTCGCCGAGCAACCGACGGATCCTGGCCTATACCCGGGAATACACCGGGCCTGACGGCAAGCAGGAGATCATCCTGTGCGTGGCCAACGTCTCGCGCAGCGCCCAGGCCGCGGAGCTGGACCTCTCGGCGTTCGCGGGCATGGTGCCGGTGGAGATGCTCGGCGGGAATGCCTTTCCGCCCATCGGCCAGCTGAATTTCCTCCTGACCCTGGCGCCCTACGGTTTCTACTGGTTCGTCCTGGCGGCGGAAAACCAGATGCCCAGCTGGCACGTGGAACCGGCCCAGAGCCTGCCGGATTTCACCACCCTGGTGCTGAAGAAACGCCTCGAAGAATTGCTCGAAGCGCCATCGCGCACCACCCTGGAGCAGGAAGTACTGCCCAACTGGCTGCCCAAGCGGCGCTGGTTCGCCGGCAAGGACAGCGCCATCGACCAGGCGCGGATCGCCTACGGCGTGCGCTTTGGCGACCCGCAGCACCCGGTGCTGCTCAGCGAGATCGAAGTCACCAGCGCCGGGCGCAGCGAGCGCTACCAGTTGCCGTTCGGCCTGTTGGCCGAAGAGCAGATCAACAGCGCCTTGCCCCAGCAACTGGCCATGGCCCGGGTGCGTCGCGGGCGCCAGGTGGGGCTGATCACCGACGCCTTCGCCCTCGACAGTTTCGTGCGCAACGTGCTGCTGGCGCTGCAGGGCGCCACCTGCCTGGACAGCGAGCAGGGCCAGATCCGTTTCGAGGCCACCGCGCAGCTGGCGGCGCTGGGCCTGGGGGCCGACGCCGAGGTGCGCTACCTGTCGGCGGAGCAATCCAACAGCTCGGTGGTGGTGGGCGGCAGCCTGGTGCTCAAGCTGATCCGCAAGGTGGCGGGGGGCATTCACCCGGAACTGGAAATGGGCGCCTTCCTCACCGCTGCCGGCTTTGCCCACATCTCGCCGCTGCTGGGCTCGGTGCTGCGTCGCGATGCCCAGGGCGAAGACCATCTGCTGATGATCGCCCAGGGCTACCTGAACAATCAGGGCGATGCCTGGGAGTGGACCCAGAACAACCTCGAGCGGGCGATCCGCGACGAGCTGGCCGAGACCATGTCCGAGCAGGAGCAGCACTACAACGCCCTGGGCGAGCTCCAGGATTTCGCCGGCCTGCTGGGCCAGCGCCTGGGGGAAATGCACCTGCTGCTGGCGGCCCCCAGCGACAATCCGGATTTCGCTCCCGAGCACGCCACCGCCAAGGATGCCCAGGCCTGGAACCAGCAGGTTGCCGAGCAACTGGAGCGCGGGTTGCAACTGCTTCAACAGCACCAGGCCGAACTCGCGGCAGGGGAGCAGAAATTGCTCGGCAAATTGTTGCAGCATAAGGCGCTGATCCTGGGTCACATCCAGCAACTGGCCAAACAGTTGGTGGGGGGCGTGCGGATTCGTGTCCACGGCGACCTGCACCTGGGGCAGGTACTGGTGATCAAGGGCGATGCCTACCTGATCGACTTCGAGGGCGAGCCGGCCCGGCCCCTGGCCGAGCGCCGCGGCAAGCACAGCCCGTACAAGGATGTCAGTGGGGTCCTGCGTTCCTTCGACTACGCGGCGGCCATGGCCCTGGAGGCACCGGCGGTGGACGGCGCGCAAGGCGCGGCGGCGGGGCGGCGCAAAGTGGTCACGCGCTACCTGGCCGAGGCGCGCCACGCCTTTGTCCAGGCGTATCGGCTGGCGACGGCTAATCTTGCCCATGGCTGGCAGGACCCGGCGGCCGCGGATGCCGCCCTGGCACTGTTCAGCCTGGAGAAGGCCGCCTACGAGCTGGCCTATGAAGCGGAGAACCGTCCCGCCTGGTTGCCTGTGCCATTGCACGGCCTGGTGGGGCTGTTACGTGAACTGAAACCCTTTTCCGATATTGAGAGTGGTGGAGAGCAGTCATGAGTTTCTCGAACAAGGAACAGGGAAAGCAGCAACCGGCATTGCTTCCTTCGGCCAAGTCCATCGACGCCCTGGTACGGGCCGAACACCGCGATCCATTCGCCATTCTCGGGCCCCACGGCGATGGCGCCGGCGGGCAATTCATCCGCGCTTTCCTGCCCGGGGCGCTGAGTGTGCAGGTGCTGGACCGCGACCAGCAGCAGGTGCTCGGCAGCCTGCAAGCCGGTGAGGTGCCGGGGCTGTTTGTCGGGCACTTTCCCGAGGCCCGGCCCTATCTCTTGCGCATTCAATGGGCCGGGGGCGAACAGGTCAGTGAAGACCCCTACAGCTTCGGCCCCCTGCTGGGGGAGATGGACCTGTACCTGTTTGCCGAAGGCAATCACCGCGACCTCAGTTCCTGCCTGGGGGCGCAACTGACCACCGTGGACGGCATCGACGGCGTGCGTTTTGCGGTCTGGGCACCGAATGCCCGGCGGGTCTCGGTGGTGGGCGACTTCAATATCTGGGACGGGCGCCGGCACCCGATGCGCCTGCGCCATCCCTCCGGGGTCTGGGAGCTGTTCATCCCGCGCCTGCAGGCGGGCGAGGCCTACAAATACGAGATCCTCGGGCCCCAGGGCATCCTGCCGCTCAAGGCCGACCCCATGGCCCTGGCCACGCAGTTACCGCCGGACACCGCCTCCAGAGTCGCGCCGCCCCTGACCATCGACTGGCAGGACCAGGAGTGGATGCTGGCCCGTGGCGAGCGCCAGCGGGTGGACGCGCCGCTGTCGATCTATGAGCTGCATGCCGGTTCCTGGCAGTGCGAAGTGGACGACCTTGGAGAAGTGGCCCGCCAGTACAGCTGGGCCGAACTGGCCGAACGGCTGATTCCCTACGTCAAGGACCTGGGGTTTACCCATATCGAGCTGATGCCGATCATGGAGCACCCGTTTGGCGGCTCCTGGGGCTACCAGCCGCTGTCGCAGTTCGCCCCCAGCGCCCGCTACGGCAGCCCGCAGGATTTTGCAGCCTTCATCGACGCCTGCCACCAGGCAGGCATCGGGGTGATTCTCGATTGGGTGCCGGCGCACTTTCCCACCGATACCCACGGCCTGGCGCAGTTCGACGGCACTGCACTGTATGAGTACGGCAACCCCCTGGAAGGCTTCCACCAGGACTGGGACACCCTGATCTACAACCTGGGGCGTACCGAAGTGCACGGTTTCATGCTGGCTTCGGCACTGCACTGGCTCAAGCATTTCCACGTCGACGGCCTGCGGGTGGATGCCGTGGCCTCGATGCTCTACCGCGACTATTCGCGCAAGGCCGGGGAATGGGTGCCGAACCGCCACGGCGGCCGGGAAAACCTCGAAGCCATCGATTTTCTGCGCCACCTCAACGACGTCGTGGCCCTGGAGGCCCCGGGCGCCCTGGTGATCGCCGAAGAGTCCACCGCCTGGCCCGGGGTCAGCCAGCGCACCGACCAGGGCGGCCTGGGCTTTGCCTATAAATGGAACATGGGCTGGATGCATGATTCCCTGCATTACATCCAGCAGGACCCGGTGTACCGCGCCCACCATCACAACGAACTGAGCTTTGGCCTGGTGTACGCCTGGTCCGAGCGTTTCATCCTGCCGATCTCCCACGACGAAGTGGTGCACGGCAAGCACTCGCTGATCGACAAGATGCCCGGCGATCGCTGGCAGAAGTTCGCCAACCTGCGGGCCTACCTGAGCTTCATGTGGGCCCATCCGGGCAAGAAGCTGCTGTTCATGGGCTGCGAGTTCGGCCAATGGCGCGAGTGGAACCACGACCAGCAACTGGACTGGTACCTGCTGCAATACCCCGAGCACCGCGGGGTGCAGCAACTGGTGGGGGACCTCAACCGCCTGTATCGCCAGTACCCGGCGCTGCACGACCAGGACGACGTGCCCCAGGGTTTCCAATGGCTGATCGGCGACGATGCGATCAACAGCGTCTATGCCTGGTTGCGCTGGAGCAAGAGCGGCGAACCGCTGCTGGTGGTGGCCAACTTCACCCCGGTGCCACGCCAGGGCTATCGCGTCGGCGTACCGGTGGCGGGGCGCTGGAGCGAGTTGCTCAACAGCGATTCGCAACTGTATGCCGGCTCCAACTACGGCAACGGTGGCGAGGCCTTCAGCGAAGAGCAGAGCAGCCATGGCCAGGCCCTGTCCCTGGTGCTCAACCTGCCGCCGCTGGCCGTACTGATCCTGCGCCCTGACAGTTGACCCAGGCGTCCTGTAGCCGCTGCCGAAGGTTGCGAACGGTCTGGGCGGCGCTCCGTCGCTGGGGCGTGGGGTTTGCGAGGACGCCAACGGCTCGTCTGAAGATCGCCCAGTCAACCGGTTACAGGGAGTCGGCGGCCTCGGCGATCAGCGCGGCTACGGGCCCGGGCTGGGAAGCGAGGGAGGCGTGGCTGGCGTCCAGGTGAATGACCTTGCGGGCGTTGAGCCGGGCGGCCATGCGCTCCTGGTTCGCCGGGGCGATCATGCGGTCGGCACGGGACACCTGGTACCAGGAAGGTTTATCGCGCCATGCCGGGGCCCCGAGGGCGTCGCCGAAGGTGCTGGCCAGCGGCGCCTTCTGGGTCAGGCCCATGACCAGCCCTTCCTGGGGGCTGAGATCCTGGCAGAAGCTCTGCTGGAAACGCTCCGGACGCACCCAGAGGTAGCCGTCGCTGTCGGGCGCCAGATTGGCGGCGGCTTCGGGCGGGAACTCCTGGGTCAGGCCACCGGGGCTTTCACCCTGGTCCGGGGCGAAGGCGGCGATGTACACCAGGCCCGCGACGTTTGGCGCATGCCCGGCCTGGGTGATCACCGCGCCGCCGTAGGAGTGCCCCACCAGCAGCACCGGCCCCGCTTGCTGGGCCACCAGTTTGCGGGTCCGTTCGACGTCCTCGGCGAGGGAGGTCAGGGGCAGTTCCACGGCGCGGATCTTCTCGTAACCGCGGTTCAGCAGTTCGACGATGACCCGGTTCCAGTGGGCGGCACCGCCCCAGAAACCGTGGACCAGGACAATCGTGGGTTGCTCGCTCATCGCTTGATTCCTTCTCTGGGCTCAAGGTTGGCCCGGAGGCGGGCGCCCCCAGGCTCGGGTTCGGGGAAAAGCATGGTCGACTCTGGCGGGAATACGGCTATTTATTCATGAATTCTGATGTGCGGCCCCAGGCGGCAGGTGCACTTCCACCGCCAGCGGCAGGTGATCGGAGAGGTGGGTCCAGGGCTTGTTGCCGAGGATCTGCGGGCGGTGGCTGTGGGCGTTGCGCAGGTAGACCCGATCCAGGCGCAGCAGTGGCCAGCGGGCCGGGTAGGTCTTGGCCGGGCGGCCATGATGGCGTTCGAAGGCTTCGTGCAGGTCGTTGCGCCGGCCCAGGGTGGCGTTGCCGTGCATCTGCCAGTCATTGAAGTCGCCGGCGATGATCACCGGTGCCTCCTCGGGCAGTGATTCGAGCAACTGGCCCAGCAGCGCCAGCTGCAACTGGCGATGGCTTTCCAGCAGGCTCAGGTGCACGCAGATGGCGTGGACCTCGGCGTGGCCGGGCACATCCAGCACGCAGTGCAGCAGGCCCCGGCGCTCGGGGCCGGTGATCGAAACATCGAGGTTGCGGTACTGGCGGATCGGAAACTTCGACAACAGGGCGTTGCCGTGATGGCCGTCGGGGTACACCGCGTTGCGCCCGTAGGCGTAGTCGCTCCACATGCTGTCGGCGAGAAACTCGTACTGTGACTGCTGAGGCCAGTTGTCCAGGCGCGAGGCATGGCGCTCGTGCTCGCCCAGCACTTCCTGGAGAAACACCAGGTCGGCCTGGGTACTGCGCACGGCCTCGCGCAGTTCCGGAAGAATGAAGCGGCGGTTCAGGGCGGTGAAGCCCTTATGGGTGTTGACGGTCAGAACGCGTAACCGCTGGACCGCCTCGGGGTTGGGCTGGCGGGTGGAATCGCTGCTCACGCGGGCTCCTTGGAATCAGTGGCGGTTACAGATGGGACTGGCGACCGGTGCGTGCGTTCAGCTTATTTTCCACCCGCGCAGGCCTACATCAGGATGATCTCGTAGGGCAGGCGCAGGCGCTCCAGCAGCACCGGCGACAGCGACGGCTCCAGGCCGATCTCCGGCTCGCCCTGCAACTGGCTGGCATAGGCGTGGGCGGCGTGGCGCTTGCGGGCCACGGTCCAGGTGTCCAGGCGCAGCTTGCGCGCACGCTGCCAGGGGATCTGGTGCTCCTCGCGGGCCGCCCAGTGCCAGGCCCAGATCGGAATCTCATGAAAACGCGCACCCACCAGGCTCGCGGCCTTGGCCGTGGCCCTGCCCACGGCTTCGTGGTCGAGGTTGCCATCGGCGCGCCAGGTGCTGAACACCACGTCGGTGTCGCGCAGGTAGCGGCAGATGAAGGGCACCAGCTGCTGTTCCCGTTCGCTCAAGGCGCTGTCGGCAAAGCCGCCGCGGATCCACTTCAGGCTGTGCAGGGGCAGGCCCAGGCGACGCAGGGCTTCGGCGCTTTCCTGGGGCCGGAACACGCTCAGGCGGCGCTTGGGCCACAGCTCCGACCCGGGATGGCTGGCGCTGCCGTCGCTGATGGAAATCAGTTGCAGAGGGTGGCCGTGGTGGGCCAGTACTTGCAGCAGGCCGCCGCTGGCGACCACTTCGTCACCGGGGTGAGGGGCGACTATCACTGCCCGGGAGCCGGCCGGAACCAGGTTGGCCAGATTGATGGCCGGCACCTCGGCCAGGCTGCGGGCACTGTTCCAGATTTGGCTGGGCCAGTTGCTGTCGATTGCGGGTATGGCTTTCATGGGGTGTCACATCCCTGTTTTTCGGGCCACGGCAAGAGCGGTTGAACCTCCGTTCAGTCGCGACCCTGGGTTTGCACGCACGCTGATTCCTTGGCACCTGCCTCAGCGTGAAGTACCGGTGCCCCATACCTTTGGAGCACCGCGATTCGGGGGTAATCATACACAGCCTGGAGCTTTCCACGCAGTGCCAGCCCAGGCTTATTTGCTGATTACCAAGCCCGTCACAGGGTAGACGGCAATTCTCCCCCCGGGGAGGCGCACTGACCAATGCCATGCTGTACTTCACAGCCCTGCGCAAGGTTCGTTCAGGCCCTTGAGGTAATCGCCGAACCCACCTTTGGCCCGCGAATCCAGGCGCCCGCTGGTAATCACTTGCGGATGCCGGCTCCAGGCGATGCTGGCGCCGCAGCGCTGCAACTGCCGCACCAGCTGCACATCCTCGTGGCAGGCCAGGGCCTCGAAGCCGCCGGCGCGGACATAGGCTGCAGCGCTGATGCCGAGGTTGGCGCCATGGATGTGCCGGTGGCCATCGCTGTCCTGGTAGGCGTCGTGATAGCGGATCCGGGCCTGGGGTTCGAAGCCTTCGCTCCAGCGGTCGACGGTGACGGTGCCGCAGACGGCGTCGGCGCCCAGGGCCAGTTGGGCCACCAGCCAGTCCTCGGGTACGCGGCTGTCGGCATCGGTACAGGACAGCCAGCGGGCGCCGGCCTGCAGCAGCAACTGCGCGCCCGCGGCCCGTGCCCGTCCGACATTGCGCACCTGCAATTGCAGGTGTTGCACGGCGAACTGGCGGGCAATGTCCAGAGAACCGTCGGAGCAGCTGTCGAGCACCACCAGGATCGCCACGTCTTCATTGAGCTCGGGGTGGCTTGCGGCTTTCAGGGCGCAGCGCAGGCAGTCGGCCAGCAGTTGCTCCTCGTTATGGGCGGGTATCACCACTCCGATCATCGCAGGCCCTCCAGGGTCGCGACCGAATCCGCTTCGCGGCCCCAGAGGTCGAGGAGAAAGTCCGCTTCCTGGTGTTCCAGCAAGCGTGGCAGTTGCAAATGGCGATGGAGCAGTTCGTGCACTTGTCCGGCATCCAGGGGGCACTCGGCAATGGGCGGGCGCCAGTGGCAGGCCAGTAGCTGGCCATCCGCGGCCAGGGAGCCCAGGGCCCGTGCCACCAGTTGCGCCAGGTCGGCGGCGTCCAGGTAATAGCCGATCTCGCTGATGACGATCAGATCGAAGGGCCCCTTGGGCCAGTCCTGGGGCAGGCGACCGTGTTCCACCCGGGCGTGGGGGAAGGAGCGCAAGCGCTGCCGGGCCAGGTCCACCGCATTGCGCGCGGTGTCGTAGGCCAGCAGGCTGTCGCAGCGGCTGGCCAGTTCGGCGCTGAGTTCGCCGTTGGCACAGCCGGGTTCGAAAATGCTCCGGTAGTGGCGGCGCGGCAGGCTGGCCAGGGTGATTGCACGTTTGCGCTGTTCATACCAGCGCTGGCGAAAGGCCCAGGGGTCCTGGTCCCGGGCGAACAGCCCTTCGAAATAGCGACTGTCGACACTCATAGGAACACCACCTCAAAAGGTTGCAGCAGACGCTCGATGATGTGCGGTGCCAGCACGGGCGCCAGGCCGATCTGCGGGTCGCCCTCCAGTTGGCTGGCAAAGGCGTGGATGGCATGGCGCTTGCGGGCCACCTGGGCAGGGCTGAGCAGCACCTTGCGGGCCCGCTCCCAGGGCAGCTGCCGGCCCTCGGGATCGGCCCAGTGCCAGGTCCAGATCGGCAGTTCCTTGAGGCTCGCGCCCGCGGCCCGGGCGGCCAGGGCGCTGGCCCGGCCCACGGCTTCGTGGTCGCAGTGGCCGTCCTCGCACCAGGTGCTGAACAGCACGTCACCGGCGCGCAGGCAACCCTGGATGAACTGCGTCAGGGCGGCTTCGTCCCGGGCGACGCGGCTGTCCTCGAAGCCCGCGCGCAGCCAGGTGATGCGCTGCAGCGGCAGGCCCAGGCGGCGCAAGCCTTCGGCGGACTCCTGGGGCCGTACCTGGCTCAGGCGCTGTACCGGCCAGCGCCGGGAGCCGGGATGGCTGGCGCAACCATCGGTGACCGAAATCAGCAGCAGCTCGCGCCCCTGCGCCGCCAGCAGTTGCAGGAGGCCGCCACAGCCGAGGATTTCATCGTCCGGGTGCGGGGCCACAATCACCGCCCGCGCTCCTTGCGGGACCAGGGTTCGAATATCCACCGCGGCCATGGCCTGCAGTTGCGAGGAAGCCTGCCAGGCCTGCAGCGAGGTGCCGCGACCGACAATCGGATTGGCTTTCACAGTTGCCATCCTCCCGTGTCCGCTGCAGCGTGGGCGGCGTTGGCCAGCTGTTGCCCGAGAATGGCCAGGTCACGCTCGGCATGGCTCTGGCGGATGAACACCGGCAGGTCCGCCAGCAGCCGGGCGAAGTGCCGGTCCAGGCAATAGGGGCCGGCGCCCAGCGCCCGGCCGACGTGGTGCAGCACGCTGTCGACGCTGGCCTCGGTCACCGCCCGGGCGCGCCGGGCCAGCAACTGGCAGTTGGCCTGGGGCGCCTGATCCAACTGCCGGGCACTGTGGCGCAGCACGCAGGCGGCCTGATGCAGGGCGCTGTCCACTGCCCCCAGGTGGGCCAGGGCATGGGGCTCGTCGCGTTTGGCGCAGTGTTCGCGCAGGGGGTGTGCGATGGCCTGGGCGGCTCCCAGCCAGCAGGCGGCGATGCCGATGGCGCCTTGCCAGAAGCCCGGGCGCTGCAGGTAGTCATCCGGCCCGCCGACCCATTGGCCACGAGCCTCGTGGAAGTCAACCCGCTGGCTGCCGGTACTGGCCATGCCCACCGCTTGCCAACTGCCGCTCTCGACCTGCACCCCGGGCTGGTCCAGGGCCACCGCCACCAGGCGTTGGTGGCCGTCGGCGTCCCAGGCGGTGAGCAGGGCATGGCTGAGCACCTCGGCCCCCGAGCACCAGGCCTTGGTGCCGCTGAGCCGGCAGTGCGGGCCATCGGCAACGGCGTGCACCCGGGCCTGGGGCGGCTCCGCGGCCCAGGTGCCCCAGGTGGTGCCGGGGGGCACGGGGCAGCCCAGTTCCGCCATGATCGCCAGGGCGTCGGTGTGCCCCTCGTAGAGCTTGCACAGGCCCAGGTCATGGCCGGCGACCCTGGCCAGGGCCTGCCAGCGTTGCAGGGTGGCGCCCCCGGCGGGCAGTGGCAGGCGGTCGAGCCCGGCGCCCACCAGGGCGTCCAGGCACAGGCCCAGGGCGCGGGTGTCGGCATGCCCCAGGTCGGGGGAGTGATGCAGGAAGCCTTGCAGGTCCATGTTCAGTCTTCTTCCTCATGTTGCAGTTCGAACAGCAGCAAGGAGCGCCCGGTCACCGAATACTCGTGGCCGAAGGCAAAGCGTTCCTGGCCGCGCACCGCCGGCTGGTTGGTGTCGAGCATGCAGGTCCAGAACTCTCCGGCGGGCACCTCAGGCAGGCGGAAGTTGACGATGTCGTGGTGGGCGTTGACCACCAGCAGCAGCGTGGCATCGGCCCCGGGGCGGCGGATCCCGGTTTCCTGGGCGCGGCCGTCCAGCAGCATGCCCAGGCAGCGACCATGGGGGTCCTGCCAGTGCTCGGTGGTCATCTCGCTGCCGTCGGGAGCCAGCCAGGTGACGTCCTTGACCCCGATGTCCTCGTTGTAGCTGCCCACCAGGAAGCGCCCGCGCCGCAGGATCGGGTAGCTCAGGCGCAGCTTGATCAGGCGCTTGACGAACTTGAGCAGGGACTTGCCGTCGTTATCCAGCTCCCAGTTGACCCAGCCGATCTCGCTGTCCTGGCAGTAGGCGTTGTTGTTGCCGTGCTGGGTGCGGGCGAATTCGTCGCCGGCCACCACCATCGGCGTGCCCTGGGCCAGTAGCAGGGTGGCGAAGAAGTTGCGCATCTGGCGCAGGCGCAGGGCGTTGATCTCGGGGTCGTCGCTGGGGCCTTCGACGCCGTGGTTCCAGGACAGGTTGTTGTTGCTGCCGTCCTGGTTGTTCTCGTCGTTGGCTTCGTTGTGCTTGTCGTTGTAGGACACCAGGTCGTGCAGGGTGAAACCGTCGTGGGCAGTGACGAAGTTGACCGAGGCGTAGGGCCGGCGGCCGCGCTGGTTGAACATCTCGCCGGAGGCGGTCATGCGCCCGGCAAAATCCGCCAGTTGACCGTCGTCGCCTTTCCAGAAGGCCCGTACGGTGTCGCGGAAACGATCGTTCCATTCCACCCAGCCCGGCGGGAAGTTGCCCACCTGATAGCCACCGGGGCCGCAGTCCCAGGGCTCGGCGATCATCTTCACCTGGCGCAGCACCGGGTCCTGGCGGCAGGCCACGAGGAAGCTGTGGCGCTCGTCGAAACCGTCGTGGTAGCGGCCGAGAATGGTCGCCAGGTCGAAGCGGAAGCCGTCCACGTGCATTTCCGTGGCCCAGTAGCGCAGCGAGTCGGTGACCATCTGCAACACGCAGGGGTGGCTCAGGTCCAGGGTGTTGCCGGTGCCCGAATCGTTGATGTAGAAGCGCTTGTCGTCAGGCATCAGGCGGTAGTAGGAGGCGTTGTCGATGCCGCGCATGGACAGGGTCGGGCCTTGCTCGTTGCCTTCGGCGGTGTGGTTGTAGACCACGTCCAGGATCACCTCCAGCCCGGCTTCGTGCAGGTGGGCGACCATTTCCTTGAATTCGGCGATCTTGCCGCTGGCCAGGTAGCGCGGGTCGGGGGCGAAGAAGGCGATGCTGTTGTAGCCCCAGTAGTTGGTCATGCCCTTGTGCAGCAGGTGCTGGTCGTTGACGAAGGCGTGGATCGGCAGCAGCTCCACCGACGACACCCCGAGCTTGCGGATGTGCTCCAGCACGTCGTCCACCATCAGCCCGGCGAAGCTGCCCCGCAGGTTCTCGGGCACCGAAGGGTGGCGCATGGTGAAGCCGCGCACATGGGTCTCGTAGATGATGGTCTTGTCCCAGGGCACGCTGACCCGCTGGTCGTTGCCCCAGGTGTGGGCCGGGTCGATGACCTTGCACTTGGGCACGAAGGGCGCGCTGTCGCGCTCGTCGAAACTGAGGTCGGCATCCGGGTGGCCGATGGTGTAGCCGAACAGCGCCTCGGACCATTTCAGCTCGCCCACCAGTTGCTTGGCATAGGGGTCGATCAGCAGTTTGTTGGGGTTGAAACGGTGCCCGTTGGCCGGGTCGTAGGGGCCGTGCACGCGGTAGCCGTAGATCAGCCCCGGGTGAGCGTCGGGCAGGTAGCCGTGGAAGATTTCGTCGGTGTATTCCGGAAGTTCGATGCGTTCGAGTTCCACTTCGCCGGCATCATCGAACACACAGAGCTCGACCTTGGTGGCATTGGCCGAGAACAGCGCGAAGTTGACCCCCAGGCCGTCCCAGGTGGCGCCGAGGGGGAAGGGCAGGCCTTCACGAATGCGCGAGGGTTCGCTCTCGGGAGTGGCGGCGGGCTGCTTGGATCTGCTCATGGTTGCTCCTGCAGTGAGACGGTGACGGGCCGGGCCCTTTCTTCAGGGCGAACGCGACCCTTATGGCGCGCGGGCGCGCCACGGGTTGACGAGGACGAGATGGCCGGCGGGTGTCAGTTGGCCGGCGGTTTGCGCGGCGCCCGGGGCTTCTTCGCCGCCGCGGGTTTTTCTCCCGGGGGCACTACCACGGCGGCGGCCGACTTGGCCTTGGGCTTGGCCGCGCTCTTGGCGGCGGGCTTTCCGGTGGCAGGCTTGGCCTTGCCGGCCTTGGGTGGCGTGCTTGGAGCCAGGGCTTCGGCCTCGGCGAGCTTGCGGGCCATGTCCCAGTGCCGGGCTTCCTGGCCCTCTGGCTTACCTTCCGACTCCCAGATCTGATAAGCGAATTCACGAATGCGTTTGTCGTCGGTACTCATCGCAATGCTCCTGGACTGAATTCAAGGTTGAATCAAAAGGTTGAGCGCAAAGTCTTGCAGTGCGGCGCTAAGCATCAGCTCCCTGTGGGGTGTGACTGCCACCGTGGAAAAAAGTCCATTCAGCTTTTGCCCCGAGGCGTCGAACGGTAGCTGCACCCGGGTATCGCCCCACAGCGGCGCCTCGATCAAGGGCATTGCGCGATCCCCCAGCAGGCCGGCGACCTGCACCGGCACTATCACCACTGCCCGTTGTGCACCGTGCTCGCGCATGAACGCCAGGACCCGCCCGGCATGCTGGCCAAGCACCGGCAGCGGCTGGTAGCGGCCCCGGCGAAACAGCTCCGGGTACTGGCCACGCAGGTTCAGGGTGCGGGCGATCACGGCCTGCTTGATGCGTCCGTCGTGCCACTGGGCCAGCCACTGGCGTGGTTCGCCGCCGCGCTCCAGGGCCGCCTGCCGGGCCGGGTAATCCACCGGCCGGCGGTTATCCGGGTCCACCAGGCTGAAATCCCAGAACTCGTTGCCCTGGTACAGGTCGGGGACCCCAGGCACGGTCATGCGCAGCAAGGTTTGCGCCAGGCTGTTGAGGGCGCCCGCCGGGGCAATGGCCCGGGCCGCCGCGGCAATCGACTGGCGCAATGCCAGGCCCTGGGGCGCCAGCAGCAGGGCCTGGACAAAGGCCTGCACGGCCTCTTCGTATTCTGCGTTGGGCGCCGCCCAGCTGCTTTGCAGCTTGGCCTCGCGCAGGGCCTTGAGCTGCCATTGCCAGATCCTTTGTCCATAGCCTTGCAGGGCCGCCTGATCCTCGGCAGCCAGTTCCAGGGGCCAACTGCCCAGCAGGGTCTGGTAAAGGATCAGTTCGTCCCCCGCCGAAGGCGCATCCGCCTGCTGGCGCAGGGGCGCGGCCAGGGTGCGCCAGTGCTCCACCTGGGCGGCATACCAGGGGGCCCGTTCGCTGAGCACTGCCAGGCGCGCGCGGCTGTCCTCGCCCCGTTTGTGGTCGTGGGTGGCGCTGGTCAGCAGGTTGTCGGGGAAGCTGGCCAGGCGTTGCTGGCAGGCCGTGTGGAAGGCGGCGATCGGCGCACTGAACTGTTCGGTGTTGAAGCCCACGTCGTTGCGCGCCAGCAGTACCGCCGAGCGGTAGAAGGCGGTGTCTTCCACGGCCTTGGCCGCGGCGGGCGAAGTCAGTTGCTGGAAACGCACGCAGGCGTGGCGCAGCAGCTTGCGCCCACGGCCCGGTGGCTGCTGGCGCCAGCCCTGGCCGCCGAGCCAGCGCTCCAGGCAGTCGAGCACCGGCCTGTCGGCCTCGCCCAGGCTCTGTCGCGCGCCGTCCAGGGCCTGCTGGAACAACTGCTGGTCCTGCTGCCCGCGGCCACAGGCGCTGATATAGGTGCGGTACACCGGGAAATGCACGATCAGTTCCTGCAAGGCGCGGCGGATGGCCCCCAGGGTCAGGTCGCGGCTCATCAGGTCCAGGCGCGCCACCTGCAACAGGGCCTGGGCCACGCTTTCAAAATCGCTGGCCAGGGAGCCGTTGAGAATCTGCTGACGGGCCAGCAGTGCCTCTTCGGCGAACGCCGCGGGGCGCTGGCTGTGCCGGCTCCACAGTTCGGCCAGCACCGGCTGGCCTGCAGGGGCCTGCTGCAGCAGCGACAGTTGGTTCATGAACTCATAGCCGGTGCTGCCATCCACGCCCCAGTCGCGGTGCAGGGTTTCCCCGGCGCCGAGGATCTTCTCGACGTAGATCGGCAGGTGCTGGCCCGGGCGCAGGCGGTCGATCCGGCGCCGCAGCTTGCGGCAGTAGCTGCGCGGGTCGGCCAGGCCGTCGATATGGTCGATGCGCAGGCCGTCCACCAGCCCACGCTGGATCAGCTCGAAGATCTTGCCGTGGGTGGCTTCGAACACCGCCGGGCGCTCGACCCGCAGCCCACCCAGCTCGTTGACGTCGAAGAAGCGTCGCCAGTTGATGTCGTCGGCGGCGGTACGCCAACTGGCCAGGCGATAGCTCTGCTGCTCCAGCAGATGGTGCAGGCGCTGGAAACCTTCGTCGTGGCGTGAGTCGTAGCCTTGCAGGTGGGCGGTGACGGCCTGGTGCAGCGCCGGTTGCTGCAACAGTTGGCCCAGGGCCTGCTGCAGCGGTTGTGCCTGGGCGTGGGCGTCGCCGCTGAAACGCAGGGCGGCAAAGCTGTCGGCCAGGGGCTTGAGGGCCTGGGCGGCATCCGAAGGGCCGGCGAGGCGCAGCAGTTCCCCGAAGTCGGCGGGGCAGATGGGGAAACAGTGTTCATAGTGGCGAACATGGAAACCGCAGCGATCGTCGTCCAGCTGCAGTTGCAGGCTGCCTTCCTGCAAGGCCTGCCCATAGTCGCTGCCGAGGAAGGGCAGCAACAACTGGCCTTCCATCAGCGGGTCCGGGGAATGCCACTGGATATCGAAGAACTCACCGTACGGGCTCAGGCGCCCCCATTGCAGCAGGTCCAGCCACCAGGGGTTGTCATTGCCGCCCACCGCCATGTGGTTGGAGACGATATCCAGGATCAGGCCCATGCCGTGCTGGCGCAGGGCATCCACCAGCCGTACCAGGGCCGCCTCGCCCCCCAGCTCGGGGTTGACCCGGGTGGGGTCCACCACGTCGTAGCCGTGCATGGAACCGGCCCGCGCGCAGAGCAGTGGCGAGGCGTAGAGGTGGCTGAGGCCCAGGCCGGCGAAGTAGGGCACCAGGGGCAGCGCATGATCCAGGGTGAAGCCCTGGTGAAATTGCAGGCGCAGGGTGGCCCGTGGCATTGGTGTGGCTGGCGGGCTCATCGGTCACGCTCCAGGGCCTGCTGCCGAGCACAGGCCAGCAGCTCCAGGCGCCGCGCCGCGTCGCTGTCGTCCAGCAGGCGCCGGCTGGCAGTGGCCAGGCGCCGGCGCCAGTTGGGGTGGCTGTCGAGGGTGCCGGGCAGGTTGGCCTGTTCGTCGATGCCCAGGGCGTCCTCCAGGGGCAGCAGCACCAGGGGCGCCCGGGTGTGGCCGAGGAAACGCACGCTGGCGTCTACCACCTGGTCGGCCTCGTGGCTTTCCTCGCGAAAGTTCTGCGGGTCCTGGGCCAGGGCGTGGCGCAGGCCGTTGCGTTCGTGCTGGCGATGTTCGCGCCAGTGCCGCGCCGCCGCTTCGTCCACCAGGCCCAGGCGCTGGTTCCAGTCGATATCGCGGCCATGCCACCAGCCGTTGAGGGTCGGCAGGTCATGGGTGCTGGTGGTGGCCAGGGCATTGTCCGGCCAGTCGAGGATGGGCTTGAAGTGGCAGCCGTGGTCCTGTTCGAACAACAGCACACGCATGCCGAGCATGGCCCGGGCGGCAAGTTTTTCCCGCAGCCCGTCGGGCACTGTGCCCAGGTCTTCGCCCAGCACTATGGCCTGGTGGCGATGGGATTCCAGGGTCAGCAGGCGCAGCAGGTCGTCCACCGGGTAATAGAGGTAGGCGCCATCGCTGGGAGGCGCGCCCAGGGGAATCACCCACAGCCGTTGCAGGCCCATCACATGGTCGATGCGCAGGCCCCCGGCATGGGCGAAGTTGGCCCTGAGCATTTCGATGAAGGCGCGGAAACCGTGGCGTTGCAGGCCTTCCGGGGAAAAGGCCGATATCCCCCAGCTCTGGCCCTGGCGGTTGAGGATGTCCGGTGGCGCGCCCACCGTCAGGTTGGCCAGTAACTGCTCCTGCCGGCTCCAGGCCTGGCTGCCGCCGCCGTCGGCGCCCACCGCCAGGTCGGCGATCAGGCCGATGCCCATGCCGCCGCTGCGGGCCGCGCTTTGCGCTCGCTCCAGGCTGCGGGCGATCAGCCACTGGCAAAAGGCATGGAAGCCGATTTCGTGGGCCTGTTCCTCGGCGAAATGAGCCAGGGCCGGGCTGGCCGGATCACGCCACTGCGGCGGCCAGTGACGCCAGTCCAGGTCCTCGCCACGGGCGGCGCGCTGGGCCTGGATGGCTTCGAAGCGGCAGTGGTTTTCCAGGGCTTCGCCGGCTGCCCGGCGGTAGCTGGCGAAGTCCTCGTGCAGCGGGTGCTCGCCCTGGCAGAAGCCTTCATATAGCGCCCGCAGTGCCTGCAACTTGGCCTGGGCCGCCAGGGGCCAGTCGATCAGCGGCAACTGTTCCAGGTCCTGCAGTTGTTCGCCCAGGCCACAGGCTTCGATCGCGGTGCGCCAGGCGCGGTCGCCGAGGATCGCGCCAGGGGCGGCATACAGGCTGTTGAGGAACAGCCGGCTGGAAGGCGAATAGGGGCTGTAGCGCAGCGGGTCGCTGCTGAACATGGCGTGCAGCGGGCTGATGGCCAGGGCATCGGCGCCGCGTTCGGCGGCCTGGCGCGCCAGTTCTTCAAGGGCCTGGGTATCGCCGAAACCGCCATCGCCGGGGCGGCGCAGGGCGTACAGCTGCACGCTGAGGCCCCAGGCCCGGGGGGTGGGCTGGTGCACGGCGTCGGCCACGCTGAAGCAGCGTTCGGGGGCCACTGCCAGGACAAAGTGTTCGTCGTCGATACTCACGGCGTGGTAACCCACCGGAATCGAGCCCGGCAGCCGGCTCTCGGCATCCAGGTCCAGGTGCAGCGGGCTGCCATCCTCCAGCCGCAGGACACAGGCCGTATGCGGGGGGAAGTAGCGCGCCAGGTCCAGGCTCTGGCCGTGGTCGGCGGTCAACAGCGGGGGCAGGTGCCGGCTCTGTTGCACCCCTTGCAATTGCAGCAGGCTCTGTTCGACCTGCTGCGGGTCTTCGGCCGGATGTCCCAGGCCGGCCAGGACAGCCCGCAGGACCCGGTCCTCGACCTTCTGGGCACGGCCGTTGGCATCGATCCAGTCCACTGCCAGGCCGGCGCGGCTGGCAAGCAGTTCCAGTTGCGCATCGCTCATAGGCATTCTCCATCTGGGTCGGTCGGGGAAGAGGTGGGGGCCAGCAGCACCAGCACGCTGTAGGCAGGCAGTTGGCCCTGGCACCAGTGCTTGAGGGTGTGCGGCGGATATTCGAAGCACAGCTGCGGTGCGGCCTCGGCGGCCAGTTCGACCTGATGCGGGCCGAGGTTGAGGTCGATGCGCAACAGGCTGCCGTCCCCCAGGCGCCAGCGCGCACTCAGGGCGCCCTCGGCCAGTACCTGGCAGCCCAGGGCTCGGGCGCCGGGCAGGCGCGGAACCAGCTCGCGGCGGCGGATCTGCAACAGGCTGCGGTACAGCTCGCGGGTGGCCTCGGCCTGTCGGGACTGGGCCCGTGGGCGTGAGGCCTGGAAGGTCGAGGCGGCGTTGGGGTCGGGAATGCGCTGGCGCTGCCCGGCGTCGGCGAAGGCACTGAAGGCGGCGAATTCGTTGCGCCGGCCCTCGCGCACCGCTTCGGCCAACTGGCCCTGGTGGCTGGTGAAGAACAGGAATGGTTCCTGGGCGGCCACTTCGTCGCCCATGAACAGCAGCGGAATCATCGGTGACAGCAGCAACAGCACCGTGGCCGCGTGCAGGGCCTGGGTCGGCGCCAGTTGGTTGAGGCGTTCGCCAAAGGCCCGGTTGCCGATCTGGTCATGGTTCTGCAGAAACAGCACAAAGGCGCTGGGCGGCAGGTGCCCGCTGGGTTCGCCGCGGGCCTCGCCATGGCGGTTGGCATGGCCCTGGAAGGCGAAACCCTGGCTCAGGCAGCGGGCCAGTTGCTCAGTGGGCTGCTCGGCGAAGTCGGCGTAGTAGGCGTCGGTTTCGCCGGTCAGCAGCACATGCAGGGCGTTGTGGCCGTCGTCGTTCCACTGTGCGTCGAAGCCTTGTTGCAGCAGGCTGGCCTGATTGAACTCGTTCTCCAGGTTGAGCCACACATGGCGATCGGATGGCACTGCCTGGCGGACCCGCTGCGCCAGTTGCCGCAGGAAATCCGGATCGTCGATGGCGTGCACCGCGTCCAGGCGCAGGCCGTCGAAACGGTACTCCAGCAGCCACATCAGGGCGTTGTCGATAAAGAACTCGCTGACCTGCGGGCGGCGAAAGTCGATGGCAGCGCCCCAGGGGGTGTGCAGGTCCTGGCGAAAGAAGCCCTGGGCGTACTCCTGCAGGTAGTTGCCGTCGGGGCCGAAGTGGTTGTAGACCACATCGAGGATCACTGCCAGGCCCAGGCCATGGGCGGCATCGATCAGCGCGCGCAGTTCGTCGGGCGAACCATAGGAGGCTTCCGGGGCGTAGGGCAGCACGCCGTCATAGCCCCAGTTGCGTTCGCCGGGAAACTCCGCCAGGGGCATCAGCTCGATGGCGGTCACCCCCAGTTCCACCAGGGCCGGCAGGGCTTGCTGCACCGCCTGATAACCGCCCATGACCCCCACGTGGAGTTCGTAGATCACCGCCTCGTGCCAGGGCCGGCCGCGCCACTGCGGGTGCTGCCATTGATAGCGCTCGGGGTCCACCACCAGGCTTGGCCCGTGGACATCACCGAGCTGGGCCCGGGACGCCGGGTCGGGGACCTGGATCCGCTCGTCGATATTGAAACGGTAAGCGCTGCCCGCGGGGCAGCGCGCCTGAGTCATGAACCAGCCTTCGGGCTGGGGCTGCATGGGCAGCGACTGGCCGTCCGCCAGTTCGACGCTGACGCAGCGCGCATCCGGCGCCCACAGGGCGAACCGGGTGTGCTCGGCATCCAGCAGCCGCGCGCCATGAGTCCAGGTGTGCAGCGTGCTTGAGGGCATCGGTCCTTGCCTCTTACTGTCGGGCGGCCTGTCCCAGGGCCTTGGCCACCAGTTGCTCGTAGAGTTCGGCGTAGGGTTCCACCGCCTTGCACCAGTTGAAGGGCGCGGCCATGGCCCGGCAGCGCATGGCATTGAGCAGCGCCGGGTAGGCGAACACCTTGAAGGCCCGGGTCAGGGCTTCCTGGTAGCTGGCCACGGTGGATTCGTCGAAGAGGAAACCGGTGACGCCGTTCTCGATGGTGTCTGCCAGGCCGCCGGTGTTGCGCGCCACCGGCAGCGAGCCGAAGCGCTGGGCATACATCTGGCTCAGGCCGCAGGGCTCGTAGCGCGAGGGCATGAGCAGGAAATCGCTGCCGGCGAACATGCGCCGGGCGTCGGTCTCGTTGAAGCCGATGTGCACCCCGATGCGGCCGGGGAAGCGCCGGGCCAGGGCGCGCATGGACTGTTCTTCCTCCGGCTCGCCGCGGCCGATGATGGCGATCTGGCCGCCGGACTGCACGATGAACTCGGCCACCGCTTCGGTCAGGTCCAGGCCTTTCTGGTAGACCAGCCGCGAGACCACGGCAAACAGTGGGCCGCTGGAGGCGTCGAGGCCGAACATCTGCCGCACATGGGCGGCGTTGGCTGCCTTGCCGTCCCAGTCGCCGATGCTGAAAGGCGTGAGCAGGTGCGCGTCGGTGGCGGCGTCCCAGCTTTCATCGATGCCGTTGGGGATGCCGCTGAGCAGGCCCTGCTGGGTCTTGCTGGCGAGGAAGCCGTCGAGCCCGCAACCGAAGGCCGGGGTGGTGATTTCCTGGGCATAGGTGGCGCTCACCGTGGTGATGTGGCTGGCGTAGGCCATGCCGGCCTTGAGGAACGACAGCTTGCCGTAGAACTCCATGCCTTCCTGTTGCAGGGCATGCTCGGGGATGCCCAGTTCCGGGCACGAGGCCAGGCTGACCACGCCCTGATAGGCCAGGTTATGAATGGTGAACAGGGTCGGCGTGCGTTGCCCGCGCCAGTGCATGTAGGCCGGCGCCAGCCCGGCGGGCCAGTCATGGGCGTGCACCAGGTCGGGGCACCAGTGGATCTGCGCCAGGTTGGCCGCGATGTCGGCGGCGGCCAGCCCCAGGCGGGCGAAGCGGATATGGTTGTCCGGCCAGTCGCGGCCGTTGTTGGCGCCGTAGGGCGTGCCTTCGCGCTCGTAGAGTTCCGGGCAGATCAGCACGTAGATCACCAGGCCGTCGGGCATGTCCATACGCCCGATCTTGCAGGCCGGCAGTGCCGCGTGGCCACCCAGCTCCCCGATGATGTGGATCGGGTTTTCGCTATGCAGCACCTGGGGGTAGCCGGGGATCAGTACCCGCACATCGTGCAGGTGGGCCATGGCCCTGGGCAGGGCGGCAGAGACGTCGCCCAGGCCGCCGGTCTTCACCAGGTCGGCGATTTCCGAAGTGACGAACAGCACTCGCTTGCGGTTGGGATTGGGCCGCGCCAGCGGCAGCACCGTCTTGTTCCCAGGGACCGGAACCGAGGGGGCGGCGCGGTCGCCGGCCTGCTGTTGAGGGTGATCTCCCTGAGTGTCCAATACGGCGCTGATCATGTGTCTCTCCCGTTTTATTGATCTGTTCTGGTGTCTCGAGCGCCGCGCGTGGCCAATTCCTATGGCCGGGCGCAAACGCGCCACACGTCGATCAGCCTGCGCTGCTCGAGCGTGGAAGCAGAAAGGGTGGAGGAGCCGTTGCAAGGAATGCACCAGTGGCAGCGACCCTACCTTTAACCTGACCTTGGGCCGAAGCGAAAAGTTTCGACTTTTTCTCGGCGAATGTGACTGCCCGGTCACAGTGCGAAATTCAGTCTAGGACAGAACCTAGAGCGGTGCCGGGGGAGGTGGGTGTTTCCCGGGGTTGGCAGGGCGGGCGGCGAACGCGTCCCGACGAAAGGTCGGCCATGCACTGCCCGGGAGCGGGGCCGTTGCGGCCCGGGGGCGAAAATGGGGAGTGGCTGCCGGGGGCCGGTGCCGTTGTGGTGCGGCGCCGCCCAAAGAACGGGCACAGGCGGGCTCCTGCGCCCAGCGTCCCTGCGAGCCTGGTCGCCGCCGAGCCTGCGAGGCTGCGAAAAGCTGCGCAGGACCTTGCCTGGCGATCGCCACGGGGGGCTTTCAGTTGAGCAGGCGGATCGGCTGGCCGGCGTGCCAGGCTTGCAGGTCTTCGATCATCTGGCCGAAGAACTGCTGGTAGTTCTGCCGGCTGACATAGCCGACATGGGGCGTGGCCAGAACATTGGGCAAGCGCCGCAAGGGGTGGTTGGCAGGCAAGGGTTCCTGCTCGAATACATCCAGTGCGGCCCCCGCCAGCCGGCCCTGTTCCAGGGCGGCAATCAGCGCGGCTTCATCGACAATCGGCCCGCGGGCGGTATTGACCAGCAGCGCCCCGGGCTTCATCCACGCCAGGGCCTGGGCGTCCACCAGGCCGCGGCTGCGCTCGCTGAGCACCAGGTGCACCGAGAGCACATCGGCTTGTTCGAACAGTTGCTGCTTGTCGACATGGGTCACGCCGGCCGCGGTCGCGCGTTCAGCGGTGAGGTTCTCGCTCCAGGCAATCACCCGCATGCCGAACACCTGGCCGAATTGCGCCACCCGTTGGCCGATGCTGCCCAGGCCGAGAATGCCCAGGGTCTTGCCGTGCAGATCACCCCCCAGGCCCTGTTGCCAATCGCCTGCGCGCAGGGCGCAGGCTTCGCTCAGCAGGTTGCGGCTCAGGGCCATGAGCAGGGCCCAGGTCAGCTCCGGCGCGGCATGCTTGTAGCTGTCGGTGCCGCACACCTGGATCCCCAGGGCGCTGGCCGCCTTGAGGTCGATGGCGGCGTTGCGCATGCCGCCGGTGAGCAGCAGCTTGAGCTGCGGCAGGCTGCGTAGCAGGGTTTCATCGAACCGGGTGCGCTCGCGCATCACGCAGATCACCTGGAACGGTTGCAGGCGCCGGGCCAGGGTGGCGGGGTCTGCCGGGTAGTCGTGAAGGAAGCTGACCCGGCCGATACTATCGAGCACCGACCAGTCCACTACCTCGCGCGCTACGTCCTGCCAATCATCGATTACCGCAATCTCTAGTGCCATGTTCGGGCTCCTGGCTCAGGGTTGCTTCAACCAGCCCAGCAGGGCCTGGTGGAAAGGCTCGGGTTGTTCCATTTGCGGTGCGTGGCCCAGCCCCGGGAACTGCACCAGGGTCGAATGGGGGATGCGCTGCGCCACCTTTCTGCCCAGGTCCTGGTAGTGGCCGATGCGCGCCTTGACCTCGGGCGGCGCGATATCGCTGCCGATGGCGGTGGTGTCGGCGGTGCCGATCAGCAGCAGGGTCGGCATCTTCAGGTCCTGGAATTCGTAGTACACCGGCTGGCTGAAGATCATGTCGTAGATCAGCGCCGAGTTCCACGCCACCAGGCGCTTGCCGGGGCCCTGGTTGAGGCCGGCGAGCATGTCCACCCAGCGCTGGTACTCGGCCTTCCAGCGGCCGGCGTAATAGGTCTGCTGCTCGTAGCGGCGGATACCCTCGGCGGTCTGCTTCAGCTCGCGCTGGTACCACTGGTCGACGCTGCGCCAGGGCACGCCCAGGGCTTTCCAGTCTTCCAGGCCGATGGGGTTGACCAGGGCCAGTTGCCGTACCTGATCGGGGTATTGCAGGGCGTAGCGGGTGGCCAGCATGCCACCGGTGGAATGTCCCAGCAGGCTGGCCTGGCTGACGCCAAGTTTGGCCAGCAGTTGATGGGTGTTCTGCGCCAGTTGCTGGAAGCTGTACTGGTAGTGTTCGGGCTTGCTGGAGGTACAGAAGCCGATCTGGTCCGGGACTATCACCCGGTAGCCTGCGGCGCTCAGGGCCTTGATCGAGCCCTCCCAGGTGGCGCCGCAGAAGTTCTTGCCATGCATCAGTACCAGGCTGCGCCCGTTGGCCGGGCTCTGGGGCGGTACATCCATATAGCCCATCTGCAGTGCCTGGCCCTGGGACACAAAGCTGAAATGCTGCAAGGGATAGGGGTAGTCGAAGCCCTGCAGTTCGGGACCGTAGACCGGCGCCTGGGCGGCGAGGGCAGGCAGGGCCAGGGGCAGCAGCAAGGCACTGAGCCAGCGAGGGGTAGCAAGGGGCATAAGGAGACTCCGCAAGGTTGCGGGCGATGCTGTAGCCGCCGGATTAGGGCGACGTTAAGCCACAGGCAAACCCTGGGCGTCGGCTTGCCGACAAGGAAGGCCTTGAGGCAGGTGGTTGCGGGGGCGGGCACTTTCGCTGGCAAGCCAGCTCCTGCGCGGTGATGGGGAGCTGCGGGCGCTCAGCCGATCCAGCCCAGGGTCAGCCACGCCAGCACGGCGTAGCGCGCGCCCTTGGCCAGGGTGACCAGCAGCAGGAAGCGCTTGAGGGGTTCGCCCATGACGCCGGCCACCAGGGTCAGCGGATCGCCGATCAGCGGCATCCAGCTCAGCAGGAGCGTCCAGTGGCCATAGCGTTGGTAAGGCCCCCGGGCCCGCTCCAGGTGACGCGGGCTGACCGGAAACCAGCGGCGCTCCTTGTAGTGTTCCAGGCGCTGGCCCAGCCACCAGTTGACCAGCGAGCCCAGGACATTGCCCAGGGTCGCCACCAGCCACAGCCCGAGCACTGCCAGTTGGCTGTTGTGCAGCAACCCCACCAGCAGCGCTTCCGATTGCAGGGGCAGCAGGGTGGCGGCGCCGAACGCCGCCAGGAACAGGCCGAAGTAGGCGCCGAAGATCAACGGGCCGGGTAGTCCGCGACGACCACGTCCTTGCCCTCGCGGGTCAGGCCGATGACCTGGAAGGCATCGGCGCCCATGCCGTCCATTTCCATCCCGGGAGAGCCCATGGGCATGCCCGGGGCGGCGATGCCCAGCAGGTCATCGCGCTTGCGCAGGGCCAGCACCTGTTCGGCCGGCACGTGGCCCTCGACGAACTTGCCGTCGATCACCGCGGTATGGCAGGAGCCCAGGCGCGGGGCGACGCCGAGCCGCTGCTTGACCGCGCTCATGTTGCTTTCCACGTGGTCGGTCACGGCAAAGCCGTTGTCCTGCAGGTGCTCGATCCACTTTTTGCAGCAGCCGCAGTTGGCGTCGCGGTGCACGTCGATGGGAATCAGTTCTCCAGCCTGGGCCAGGGAGCCGATCAGCAGGGCGGACAGGGCCGCCAGACGCAGTGAGGTGTTCATCGAAAGTCTCTTTGTCGCTGATCAATAAGGAAGGGTGGCATGGCCGGCCACCCGCGGTTGCACGCTCGGGGTGGTGCATTTTGCGGTTTTTTTCGCTGGCCGCCGCTGGCTTTTGTTTCAAGGTGATACCAAGGCCGGCCAGCGGTTGTGGCCTTCAGAACCACAGGCGCAGGCCCAGGACCAGGCGCGGGTCGTTGTCCAGCTCGGCCTCGTCCCGGGCGTAGTCGGCGCTGCGGCCGTAGCTGCGGTTCCAGGTCACCCCTATATAAGGAGCGAACTCGCGGCGGATCTCGTAGCGCAGGCGCAGGCCGATCTCGCTGTCCGCCAGGCCTGCGCCCAGGCCCCGTTGCCGGTCATTGCGGCTATAGAGGTTGACCTCGGCGGAGGGCTGGAGGATCAGGCGTTGGGTCAGCAGCAGGTCGTAGTCACCCTTGAGGCGCAGGGCGGCCTGGCCGTCCTCGCCGAGGTAGGCGGTGACCTGGCTTTCAAAGTTGTACAGGGCCATGCCTTGCAGCCCCAGGGCGGCCCAGGTCTGCGGCGTGCCGGGCTTGAAGTCCTGGCGCAGGCCGCCCACCAGGTCCCACCAGGGGCCAATGGCATGGCCCCACAGGGCTTGCAGCTCGGCGTGCTCGGTGACGCACCGGGTGCGTTCGCCTTCACTGCGCAGCCAGAGCCGGTCGCGGTCGCCACCGACCCAGCCCTCGACCTCCCAGGCGACGCTGCCGCCCGGGTCGGCGTCCTGCCATTCCAACTGGTCCACCAGCAGGAAAGTGTTCAGCGACGGGCCGTGGATGTGGCCGCTGGGGCCCTGGTAGACCGCCGCCCGATCGGCATCGGTCAGCACCGGGATCGGTGTGCGGCTTCGTGTGGGGGCTGGCGCCTGCATGCTGGGCATCTGCGAGTGGTCCATGGCACCCATGGCGTGGCCGGGCATGGTGGAGGGGGCCACGCCGGGCGTCGATTGGCCCTGTGTCGGCGCCTGCATGCCGGGCATCTGCGAGTGGTCCATGGCGCCCGTGGCGGTCCCGGGCACGCTGGAATGGTCCATGCCCGGCATCGATTCGCCCTGTGCCGGTGCCCAGGGCCAGGCCAACAGGAGCAGGGCCAGGCCAACGCCGGGCTGCCGGGTGAAGCGGAGGTAATCAAGCTTCATGGTGGCGTTCCTCCTCGACCCGGACTTCGCGGAACATGCCGCTTTCCATGTGGTACAGCAGGTGGCAGTGATAGGCCCAGCGCCCCAGGGCATCGGCGGTGACCCGGTAGCTGCGGCGGGTGCCCGGGGGCATGTCGATGGTGTGCTTGCGCACCTGGAAGCGGCCGTGTTCGTCCTCCAGGTCGCTCCATAGCCCGTGCAGGTGGATGGGGTGGGCCATCATGCTGTCGTTCACCAGTTCGATGCGCAGCCGCTCGCCATACCGCAGGCGCAGGGGTTCGGCTTCGGCAAAGGGAATGCCGTCGAAGGACCAGGCGAACTTTTCCATGTGCCCGGTCAGGTGCAGGGTCAGGGTCCGGCTCGGTTCGCGGCCGTCGGGGTCGGCGAAGGTGCTTTTCAGGTCGGCGTAGCGCAGCACCCGGCGGCCGTTGTCGCGCAGGCCGATGCCCGGATCGTCCAGGCGCGGCCTGGGGTTCACCGCCTGCATGTCCACCAGGGGGTTGGCGCTTTCCGAGGTCGGGTGGCTGATCGCGGTATTCATCGCGCCGTGATCCATGGCGCCATGGTCCATGCCCGGCATTGCCCCATGATCCATGGCACCCATGGCCATGTCCGTCATGCCCAGCAGCGGTCGCGGGTCCATGGCCGGTGCCTCGGCCACGAGCCCGGGGGCGCTGGTCAGGGTACCCAGGGCATAGCCGCTGCGGTCCATGGCCTGGGCGAACAAGGCGTGGGCTCCGGCACCGGGTTGCACCAGCACGTCGAAGGTTTCGGCCACGGCAATGCGCAGTTCATCCACGGTCACGGGCACCACGTGCTGGCCGTCGGCGGCGACCACGGTCATCTGCACCCCGGGAATGCGCAGGTCGAAATAGCTCATGGCCGAGGCATTGATCACTCGCAGGCGCAGGCGTTCGCCGGGGCGGAACAGCCCGCACCATGGCTGGCCCGGGGCCTGGCCGTTGAGCAGGAAGGTATAGGTGGCGCCGCTGACATCGGCGAGGTCGGTGGGGGTCATGTTCATCTGCGCCCACATGCTGCGTTCGGCCAGCGTGGCCGCCCAGCCGTCGCGGCCGACGTCCTCGATGAAGTCGCCCAGGGTGCGCTTGTGCTGGTTGTAGTAGTCGGACTGTTTCTTCAGGGTGCGCAGGATCTGCCCCGGCTCCTCGTCGCTCCAGTCCGAGAGCAGCACCACGTAGTCGCGTTCGTAGCTGAAGGGCTCTGGTTCCCGGGCGTCGATCACCAGCGGGCCATACACCCCCAGTTGCTCCTGCAGCCCGGAATGGCTGTGGTACCAGTAGGTGCCGTGCTGCTTGACCGGGAAGCTGTAGCGGTAGAGCCCGCCGGGCTCGATGCCCTCGAAGCTCAGGCCGGGCACGCCGTCCATGTCGGCCGGCAGGATGATCCCGTGCCAGTGGATGGAACTGGGCTGGTCCAGGCGGTTGCGCACCCGCACAGTCACCCGGTCGCCTTCGCGCCAGCGCAGCAGGGGCCCGGGCAGGCTGCCGTTGATGGCCATGGCCTTGCGTAGCCGGCCGCTGAAGTTCACCGGCAACTGCTGGATGCACAGGTCGAAGTCGCTGCCGGCCAGGACCTCGGGCTGGCCCGGGCTGCTGACGGCCCAGACCGGGTTGCGCCACAGGCCGAAGCCGGCTAGTACACCACCGGCAGCCAGGGCCTTGACGAAGGTGCGGCGGGAGGGGCTGTGGAACGAGGAGGGGCGCGGCATCGGAGGCTTCCAGTCAGTCAGCGGATTGGAGCGGACTCTAATCGGCGCTGGCTGTCAGGAAACTGAGGTGGGCATTACAGATTTGTCAGTCGTCGGGCTGTTCCAGACGCTGCTTGAGGTTGCCCAGGGCCTGGCTCGAAAGCTGCTCCATGCGTGCTCGCAGGCCACTGAGCTGCAGGTCGGTGGCGTATTCCAGGGTGCGCCGGAACAGTGTGCCGTCGCCCTGCTTGCTCAACAGGTAGTGGATCGAACCGTCCAGCGCGGCGGAACTGAACAGGGTCTTGAACTCCTTGGGAAACACCGCCACCAGCACCCGGTAGCTGATGGGCAGCTGCACCCCCAGCAAGTCCATGGTTTCACTGAAGCGGTGGCCGGCGGGCAATGAACCGCACAGGCCGGTGTCGGCACGCAGGCTGGAAGGGTGCCACTCCGGCCAGCGGTCCGGCTGCGTCACGTAGTAGTAGACGGTGTCGATACTGGCCTGGATAAACAGTTCGTGGCTGATCTGTTCATGCAACAGATGTGTCTGGCGCTGTCCCATGAGGCACCTCACGTCCTTGTGACCGGAGCCTGAAATATAGCCCCGCCCCGGCGGGCTGCCAGGGGCGGGGGCAGACCGTTCAGCGGACTTTGAAGCGGCTCATCAGGTGGCTGACCTGGGCATTGGCCTGCAACAGGCTCTGGGTGTTGCTTTCCCCGGCCCGGGCGCTGTCCACCAGCTCCTCGACCATGTGTCGGATGCTCACCATGCTGCGGTTGATCTCCTCGGTCACGGCGCTTTGCTGTTCGGCGGCGGTGGCGATCTGGGTGCTCAGGCTGTTGATCTGGCTCACCGAGTCGGCCATTTCGTCGAGCCCGCTGTTGACCCGCGCCGTGGCATCCGCCGCTGACTGGCAACTGGCCTGGGTGTTTTCCATGGCGCTGACCGAGGAACTCACGCCCTGGGTCAGGCGCGCGAGCATTTCGTTGATCTGCGAGGTGCTGTCCTGGGTCCGCGCGGCCAGGGCCCGCACTTCATCGGCGACCACGGCGAAGCCGCGGCCCTGTTCTCCGGCCCGGGCGGCCTCGATCGCGGCGTTCAGGGCCAGCAGGTTGGTCTGCCCGGCGATGGCGCCGATCACCCCGAGGACCTCGGTGATGCGCTGGGCGTCGGCTTGCATGGCCTCGACCTTGTGGGTGGCATCGGCGACTTCGTCGATCAAGGCGATGACGCTGCCGGAAGCTTCGCCCACCACCACCCGGGAACGTTCTGCGTGTTCGTTGGCGCGGCGGGTGAAGTCTGCGGTCTGGGCGGCGTTGGCGGCAACGCTGTCGGCGGTGCTGCTCATTTCGGTAATGGCGGTCACCGTCTGATCGGTTTCCGAGGCATGGCGCAACAGGATCTGCTGGCTGTGGGCCGAGCTCTGCTGCAACTGCCCCAGGCTCCCGGCCATGGCCTCGGTGGCCTGGGTGACCTCGCCGATCATCTGCTGCAGGTACTGGATAAAGCGGTTCACCGAGTGGCCGATGGCCCCCAGTTCGTCCTCGGCGCGGATCACGATGCGCCGGGTCAGGTCGGCGTCGCCGGTGGCCAGGGCGTCGATATTGCCCTTGAGGATCTTCATACGCTGCACCAGTTGGCGGATCGCGTAGACCTGCAGCAACACCAGCAGGATCACCATGGGGATCTGCAACAGGCTCAGGGTGCTCAGCACGTCGTCGCGCTGGGCGGTGATCAACTGGGTCGGCAGGGCACTGGCGAGAAACCAGGGCGTGCCTTCGATGGCGCGCATGAAGAAGGTGCTGGGCACCCCGGCATTGTCGAACTCGACGCGCCGTGCCCCCTGGTCACGCTGCTGCAGGGCGGCCTGGACCTGGGCGGCGAAGGGCGAGCCGGGGCTCAGGTCGCGGATGTTCTTGAGCACGATCGGGCCGTTGATCCGCGAGCTGTTGCTGATGATCTTGCCGTCGGCTTCGACGATCAGCATCTCGGCCTTGAGTGCCTGTTCCTGGCGCGCCACCAGGTCGTTGAAGAAACCCAGGGTCACGTCGATGGTGGCCACGCCCCAGGGCTGGCCGTCGCGGCGGATGGCCATGGCGCAGTTGGTGCGCGGCTCGGCGCTGGCATCGTCCTTGTAGGCCGCAGCCCAGGCGCACTGGCCGGGGGCGGTCTGCATGCCGCCCAGGTACCAGGGCTGCTCGTAGTAGTTGGGCGCCGGGTCGCTGTTCCAGAAGGTGTTGACCACCAGTTTGCCGGAGGCGTCACGGTGCCAGAAGGTGCTGGGTTTGTTGCGCCCCGGGGTGCGCTGGCCGGGCAGGGGCCAGATGCCGCCGCCGAAGACTTTCTGTTCACCGTACTGGTCCACCAGGCCCGGCAGGACCTTGTCGATGCTGTCGCTGTCGAGCAGGGGAATGGTCTGGGTGATGCTGCGTTGCTGGGCCTGGACCTTGTTCAGTTCGCCCTGGATGCGCTGCGCCACTTCGGCGATGCGGTTGAGGGCTACCTGTTCTTCGGTATGACGCAGCTTGGGCGCTACCAGTTGGCTGATGCCCACCACCGTGAGTATCAGCATCAAGACAATGAACAGGACCAGAAACAGCGTGTAGCGGGCTTGAATCGTGCGCAAAGCGGGCATGGGACCTGTCCTTACCGAGCGATTTTTATTATTCGGGAATGCGATGCCTTGTCAGGGCATCCACAGGATGTCGGCGCGGTTTTTCCGCTCTTTAGTACGATCGTCCAAAAAAAGGCATGCCCTGGAAAAAAACTGCGCCCAGGGATGGTGGGGTAGGGCAAAGGCGCCCGGTCAAGGGCAAGGCCAGGCATGAAAAGATGACGCCTTGATGTTCGGGAAAACTTGCCGGGCCTTTTAAACAGGGCCTTTGCGGTAATTGTGTCGAGTTTGTACAAAAATTGTAAATTCAGGAAATAAAGCGTTGTTGGTGCTTGCCACGGCGTTGATACTTGCGCCCATTCAGATGTTTCAACACGGCTTACATCCTTGTTCAGGCGCCTTGTCAGAAGTTTCATGGTGCTGAAAAAGGTGATTGGAAGGCCGGACTACAGGAGTTACAGCATGGCAATCGGATACGTCGGCGGATGGACCAGCAAGGCTGGGCTGCTGGTGCAGGAAAGCCCGGGCAGCTCGTCCAAGCCGGTTTCCCAAAGCGCCAAGGTACGGCAGATGCTCAGCCTGGTAGGCCAGAACCCTACCGTGCTCGACATCCGCAAGATGGATCAGTTGAAGCTGCACAAGCAGATCAAGGGTTTCGATCCGACCAACGTCACCGCCAAGTCCCTGGGCGGCATGAGTACCTTTCTCAAGAACAATGGCCTGATTTCCGATGTCACGGCGCTGAACCTGATCAACGCGGGCGATCAGTTCGACCGTTTCGGGATTCCGAAGAACCCCGATCAGCCGTTCAATGCCCTCGAGTATTTCGCCATGAAGCTCGATGACATCCAGAACAACAACCTCAAGGGCAACAAGTACGCCAACTACCTGATCCCCGAGTACAAGAAAGCCATCTATGTACTTCAGGGTCTGCAGAACTATGGCAAGGGCAACGGCACCACGGTGACCGACAAGAACGTCTCCACCAAGGCCTGATTCCCATGGCGCGCACTGCCTGCCGGTGCGCGCCACAGCTCTGCTTTCAACGCCCCAGCAAGCCCATTACCTCTTCGGCGTACCGGGTTCCGGCGGTGGTCTGCGGGCTGAAGATCTGCTCCAGTGACGCCAGTTCCTCGGCGCTCAGCCTCACCTCCAGCGCCGCCACGTTCTCCTCCAGATACCGCCGTTGCTTGGTTCCGGGAATCGGAATCAGGTAATCGCCCTGGGCCAGCACCCAGGCCAGGGCCAGTTGCCCGCTGCTCACCCCCTTGTCCGCCGCCAACTGCTGCACCTGTTGCACCAGGCGCAGGTTGTGCTGGAAGTTTTCGCCCTGGAAACGTGGGTTGAAACGCCGGTAGTCGTCGGCGGCGAAGTCTTCCGGGCTTTTCAGGGCCCCGGTGAGAAAACCCCGGCCCAGTGGGCTGTAGGGCACGAAGGCGATGCCCAGGCGCTGGCAGGCGGCGAGGCAGCCGTTGTCTTCCTGATCCCGGCTCCATAGCGAATATTCACTTTGCAGGGCGCTGATCGGATGCACCTTGTGCGCCCGCTCCAGGGTTGCCGCCGAGGCTTCGCTCAGGCCCAGGTAGCGCACCTTGCCGGCCTGGACCAGCTCGGCCATGGCGCCGACGGTTTCCTCGATGGCCACGTCCGGGTCGACCCGGTGCTGGTAGTACAGGTCCAGGGTGTCCACCCCCAGGCGCCGCAGGCTGCCGTCGATGGCGGCGCGGATGTATTCCGGCCGGCCGTCGACCCCGCGGGCCGCCGGGTTGGCCGGGTCGCGGACAATGCCGAACTTGCTGGCCAGGAACACCTGTTCGCGCTTGCCGCGAATGGCCCGGCCGATCAGCTCTTCGTTGCTGTGGGGGCCGTAGATGTCGGCGGTATCGAGCAGGTTGATGCCCAGTTCCAGGGCCCGATGCAAGGTGGCGACGGCCTCCCGGGGATCGTTGCCGGTGGTGTAGAAATCGCTCATGCCCATGCAGCCCAGGCCAATGGCGGAAACCTGCGGGCCGTCCTGGCCCAGTTGTCGAGTGCGCATCGATGAATGCTCCGGTAAGGGGAAAGAGCCTGCAGTGTGCTACTCGACAAAAAACCGATAAACAGGCTAAAAGCGCTATCACTATTATTGAATTCTAAATAATCGGCAGGTTTGCTCCATGGATCGTTTCAACGCCATGCGCGTCTTTACCCGTATCGTCGAGCTGGGCGGCTTTGCCAAGGCTGCCGACAGTCTGCAGATGCCGCCGGCTTCGGTGACCATTCTGATCAAGCAACTGGAGGCCCATCTGGGGGTGCAGTTGTTGCACCGCACCACCCGCCAGGTCAGCCCGACCCTGGACGGAGCCGCCTATTACCAGCGTTGCGTACGCTTGCTGGCGGACCTGGAGGAGAGTGAGGCGGCGTTCTCCCTGGCCCGGCACAACCCCCGTGGACTGTTGCGTGTCGATATGCCGGTGGGCATCGGCCGGTTGCTGGTGATACCGGCGCTGCCGGAGTTTTCCGCGCGCTATCCGCAGATCGAACTGGAGATCGGCCTCAATGACCGCCCGGTGGACCTGATCCGCGAGGGCGTGGACTGTGCGCTGCGCGGCGGCCCCGCCCTGGACGAGAGCCTGGTGGCGCGGCCGCTGGCGCAGTTGCAGCAAGTCACCTGTGCCAGCCCCGGGTACCTGCGCCAGCGGGGGGTTCCCCGTACTCCGCAAGAGCTGCAAGGGCATCAGATGGTGGAGTATTTCTCCAATGTCAGCGGCAAGCGTTATGGCCTGGAATTCTTCTTCGCCGGCCAGTTGCAGCCGGTGCAGTTGCCCAAGCGGGTGGCGGTGAACAGCGCCGATGGCTACCTGGCGGCCTGCGAAGCCGGCTACGGGCTGATCCAGACCCCGTACTACCACGTTGCCCGGCAGTTGCAGGACGCGACCCTGCAGCGGGTGCTGGAGGACTACCCGCTGCCTGCATTGCCGCTGACCGCGCTGTACCCGCCCCAGCGGCACCTGTCGACCCGCCTGCGGGTATTCATCGATTGGCTGGTGGAGCTGTTCGCCCGCCCGGGCAATCACATTTCTTGCCCCTGAATGGTCGGGCGCCAGGCAGCAAAACGCCCGCGACAAGGCGGGCGCTGGTGGCGAGATCGGGCGGCTCATGGGGCCGATGGGCTGGCCGGATGACTCAGCGGTGATAGTAGCCCGGGCCGCCGTCGTAGTAGCGGTGGTGCCCGCCATCGTGGGGCATGATGATGCAGCCCGACAGGGTCAGCATGGCCAGCAGGGGAATCAGCAGCGTGATTCGACGAAACATGGATCAATCCTCAAAGGGCTCGGGGAACACGGCAGGACGACAAGGAAGAAAAAACTCCTTCGCGCCTGTACCATGTGACCCCGATTTGCCCGGCACATCCCCGAATCCGGGTATGTGCTTGGCATCGATCTTGATACACGGCAGATACAATTTCAGCTTCAGGACCCGGCAATGACTCAGAAACAACGCTTGATCTACTCGATTCTGATTTCCCTGGTGGTACTGGGAATCATGCTTGGCCTTTCCTACCTGCAGAACAACGGCATCATCAGCGAGAAGCTGTTCCAGTACATCGCCATTGGCGTGGCGGTGGTCGTGGTGGTGATCAACGGCGTGATGCGCCGCAAGGTCAAGCCCTGAGCCCGGGCTCGACGGCCTCAGGAGAGACCGTCGAGCACCGCTGCGGCCTGCTGGTGCAGGCTGTAGCTCTTGTCTGCATTGAGGGTCAGTACACCCTCGCTGCACAGCCGCTTGAGCACCTCCCGCACACTGAGAAAGGACAGGGGAATGTCCAGTTCCAGCAGTTGGCTGTGGATGCCGCGCACCCCCAGGGAGCGGTCGCTCTGGGCCGCGGTGAGCAGGGCGTCGATGACTTTCAGGCGAATCAGGCTGGTACGCAGGCCGAAGCTTTTGAGCAGGTGCTTGATTCGTTCATTACTGTTGCGCTCGGCGTTCTTGCCGAAGACACCGGCGCCGGCATTCAGGGAAGGCGTGCTGTTCACGGTGTTGCCGTCCATTGGCAGTTGCGGGTTGTACATGCAAAAACTCCTTATCAGAGCCTGATCAGGAAAAGAATGATGGATGCTCTAGTAACTAGACGAACGAGCACGGCAAATCATGAAGTCCTGAATGTAGAAAATTTGTCGGTATCAGGTCGCTGACATGTGATGGCGGGGCTTTTGGCCTTTGCGGATTAAATTTTTTTCAAGCATTTCGTCTTTATGGGCAGGCAGGCGTCGGGTGATCCGTGCGCGGCTGGATTCCCAGACTGGCGGCGTTGCCAACCGCTCCTGCACACCAGTCCTGGTTCTGTATTTTTGCATCAGGAGTCGGCGTGATCATTTCCAGGCAGTTACCGAGTTTTTGCCTTGCAGCCCTGTTTCTAAGCTTCAGCGGTGGCGCCCATGCCTTGGCGCAGCCCGAGCAGACCCGCGCCGAGATTCGCCGCACCAGCTTTGGTGTGCCGCACATCCGTGCCGACGACGAGCGCGGCCTGGGCTACGGCATCGGCTACGCCTACGCCCAGGACAACCTGTGCCTGATGGCCAATGAGGTGCTGACGGTCAACGCCCAGCGCTCGCAATACTTCGGCGCCGAGGGCCAGACCCTGGAACAGCGCGACAACCTCAGCAGCGACCTGTTCTTCAGCTGGCTCAACACTCCCCAGGCCGTGGCGGCCTTCTGGCAGGCCCAGACCCCGGCGATGCGCGAGCGCATGCAGGGTTACGTGGAGGGCTACAACCGCCAGCTGGCGGAGCGCCAGGCCCAGGGCCTGCCCGAGCAATGCCGGGGTGACTGGGTGCGGCCGCTGGCCACCTCGGACCTAGTGAAACTGACCCGACGCCTGTTGGTGGAAGGCGGTGCCGGGCAGTTCGCCGAGGCCCTTGCCGGGGCCACGCCACCTGGAGCCACGGCCCAGGCCGGGCTGCCGGCCGAGCACTGGCAACTGGCCGCGGCACGCCAGCAGCGTTTCGCCCTGGACCGTGGCAGCAACGCGGTGGCCATCGGTAGCGAGCGTTCGTTCAACGGCCGTGGGCTGCTGCTGGCCAACCCGCATTTCCCCTGGGTCGGCGGCATGCGCTTCTACCAGATGCACCTGACCATTCCCGGGCAACTGGATGTGATGGGCGCGGCCTTGCCCGGCCTGCCGCTGATCAATATCGGCTTCAACCAGCACCTGGCCTGGACCCACACCGTGGACGCCTCCAAGCACTTCACCCTGTACCGCTTGCAACTGGACCCCAAGGACCCGACCCGCTACCTGCTGGACGGTCGTTCGCTGCCCCTGGAGCGCCAGACCCTGACCGTGCAGAGCAAGGGCCCGGACGGCCAGTTGCAGCCGCGTACGCGCACGCTCTACAGCTCGGTCTTCGGCCCGATCGTGCAGTGGCCGGGGGAACTGGACTGGGATCATCAATATGCCTACAGCCTGCGCGACGCCAACCTGGACAACAGCCGGGTGCTGGCCCAGTGGTACGCGATGAACCAGGCCAGCAGCGTGGCCGGCCTGCAAGACAGCGTGCACCAGTTGCAGGGCATTCCCTGGGTCAACACCCTGGCGGTGGACGACCAGGGCCGGGCGCTGTACATGAACCAGTCGGTGGTGCCCAACGTCACCCAGGCCAAGCTGGCGCAGTGCAGTGATCCGCGGGCCGGCACCCGGGTCATCGTTCTGGATGGCTCGCGCAGTGCCTGCGCCTGGGATATCGACCCGGCAGCGGCGCAACCGGGGATCTTCGCCGCCAGCCAGTTGCCGCAACTGGCGCGCAACGACTACTTGCAGCATTCCAACGATTCGGCCTGGATGGTCAACCCGGCGGCGCCGCTGCAAGGCTTTTCGCCGGTGATCAGCGAGCAGGACGTGCCGCTGAAGATGCGCGCGCGCTTTGCTCTGGATCGCCTGAGCCGGATGCACAAGGCCCAGGTCAGTGACCTGCAGCACCTGGTCACGGACGATCAGGTGTACCTGGCCGGCCAGGTGATGCCCGATCTGCTGCAGTTCTGTGAGCAGGACCTGGGGGCGGATGCCCAGCGCCTGGGGTCGGTGTGCGCCAGCCTGAAAGCCTGGGACCGCAGCGCGGGGTTGCAGGCCGGCCTGGGCTTCGTGCACTTCCAGGGCATCATGCAGCCGCTGTTGCAGGACCCCAGCGTGTGGCGCGTGGCCTTTGACCCGAAAGATCCCCAGCACACCCCACGGGGCCTGGCCATTGGCCGGCCAGCGGTGGCCCGGGCACTGCGCGAGTCGATGCTGGCTTCGGCGCAGCAGGTCGCCGAGGCCGGGCTGGGGAGTGACGTTCGTTGGGGCGATATCCAGCAGGTCAGCCAGGGCGGCCAGCCGACCCCGGTGCCCGGCGGCCCTGAAAGCCTGGGGGTGTACAACGCCATCCAGAGCGTGCCGGCGGCCGATGGCAAGCGTGAAGTGGTCAGCGGTACCAGCTACCTGAACGTGGTCAGCTTCGACGAGCAGGGGCCGCGCGCCCTGGGGCTGCTGGCGTTCTCCCTGTCCAGTGACCCGGCCTCAGCGCATTTTCGCGACCAGACCGCTGCATTCGCCCGCAACCAGTGGAGCGTGCTGCCCTTTACCGAAGCGCAGATCCGTGCCGATGGCCAGTATCAGTTGCAGGTGATCGAAGAGCCGCGCAAGGGGGCGGTACTGGCGCGCCAGTAACGATTGAGCGTGAGCATCAAGAGGAGGCCGCCCCGGCAACGGGGCGGCCTTCAGCTTTTTGGCGGGGACTGGGGCAGTGAGTTGATTACCGGGTTGCCATCGCGATTGCGCGTCAGGTAGACCGGCAGCACCTTGGGCAGCGAGGTCAGCAGGCTCTTGATTTCCCGGGTGTTGTAGATGCCGCCGACGCGGATCTTGCCGGTGTTGGCGTCGGCGACCTGCACCGGAGTGTCCAGGTAGCGGTTGATCAGCGGCAGGGCGTCGGTGAGGGCCAGGTTGTCCAGCACCAGCTTGCCTTCGCGCCAGGCCAGGGAGCTGTCGTTGCTGTAGGTCTGGCTGATCTGCGGCTGGTAGTCTCCGGCCTTGTAGCTGGCCTGCATGCCCGGCTCCAGGCGGAAACCTTCGCCGGGCAGGGCGGTGTTGCTGCTCACCAGGACCGAGCCCTGGAGCAGGGTGACCCGCACCTGGTCCTCGTACATCCACACATTGAACTGGGTGCCGGTGACCTTGACCTGGCCATTGGCGGCCTTGACCACGAACGGGTGGCTGGCGTCGTGGCTGACCTTAAAGAAGGCTTCGCCTTTTTTCAGGGTGACCCGGCGCTGGTCCTTGTAGTTGCTGTAGGTCAGGGTGCTGCCCAGGTTCAGTTGCACCTGGCTGCCATCGGCCAGGGTCACGCTGCGCAGGCTGTCGCCGGCTTCGAATCGCTGGTAGGAGGACGGCACCCAGCCCAGTTCCCAGCCGCTGTATGCGGCCAGGGGCAGGGCGCACAGGGCGATGGCCGCCGCCACGCCATACTGCTGCCAGGTGCGCCGGGGAACGAGCTTGACCGGTGCGGGGGCTGGTGCGGCAGTGAGGGTGGAGGGGGGCAGTTGATCGGCCACTTCCCATATTTCCCGCATCGCCTCGTATTCGAAGGCGTGCAGGGGGTCGGCATCATGCCATTGCTGAAAGGCCAGACGCTCCGCGTCGCTGCAGTCGGGTTCATGCAGGCGCATGCACCATTGGGCTGCCGCTTGGGTGATGGCGTCGTATTCGGCTTCTGAGAGGATCTGTTCGCTCATTGACTCTTCCTGATTTCCCGCATTCTACCCTCCGCGGCAAGTCTTGGAGAACAACCGTCATGGCTAATGAGCATCAAAGTGAACTTATTTTCATCTGGCACGCCCTAAAACCAGGCTCTGTATCGAAAGTGAATACACAAGGAGATGGACCATGTTGAAGAAGACGCTTGCCGCATTGCTTGCCACCGCCAGCCTGCTGGGCGCCGGAGCGGCCCTGGCCGACCGTCCGGGGGCCGGTTGGATCACCATTGAAAAAGCCATTGAAACCGCAAAGACCAAAGCCGGCTACGTGGAGATCTACAAGATCGAAGCGGACAACGATGGCTATTGGGAAGGCGAAGGGCGCAAGTCCGATGGCAGTGTCTATGAGTTTCGCATCGACGGCGCCTCGGGCAATGTGCTGCGCGACCAGAAGGACTGAGCCAGGCTGATACAGCCCCCTGTGCCTTGCCACGGCAGCGCACAGGGGGCCTTTTTTTTGCTCCAGGGGGATGGTTGTTCCGGCCATCCTGGCACCTTCCCTGCAAGGCGCCGGCAGTGGTTGACAGGGTTGGAGTGCGGCGTTGTTTAATCGCCAGGTTCACACGCTGTCGCCCCCTCCAATAATTACTCTGGAGCTTCAGATGTCTGCATCGTCCGTGGTTGTTGAAACACCGCCCCAATACCTTTCTTTACCGGCCCTGGTGCAGTTGCTGGAAACGATTTTCCAACGCCACGGCTGCCGTGCCGAAGTGGCCCGCTGCCTGGCCGAGAACTGTGCCGGCGCCGAGCGCGACGGAGCCCACAGCCATGGCGTGTTCCGCATTCCCGGTTATGTCTCGACCCTGGCCAGTGGCTGGGTCGACGGCCAGGCCGTGCCGGTGGTGGAGGATGTGGCGGCGGCCTTTGTCCGGGTCGACGCCGGCAACGGCTTTGCCCAGCCGGCCCTGGCTGCCGCCCGCGAGCTGCTGGTGAGCAAGGCCCGCAGCGCCGGTATCGCCGTGCTGGCTATCCGCAATTCGCACCACTTCGCCGCACTCTGGCCGGATGTCGAACCCTTCGCCGAGGAAGGATTGGTGGCCCTGAGCGTGGTCAACAGCATGACCTGCGTCGTGCCTCACGGCGCCGACAGGCCATTATTCGGCACCAACCCGATCGCCTTCGCCGCACCCCAGGCGCAGGGCCAGCCGATCGTCTTCGATCTGGCCACCAGCGCCATTGCCCATGGCGACGTGCAGATCGCCGCGCGCAAGGGCGAGCGCCTGCCGCCGGGCATCGGTGTCGACAGCCTGGGCCAGCCGACCCAGGACCCCAGGGCGATTCTTGAAGGTGGCGCCTTGCTGCCGTTTGGCGGGCACAAGGGCTCGGCTCTGTCGATGATGGTGGAGCTGCTGGCGGCAGCCCTGACCGGGGGCAACTTCTCCTTCGAATTCGACTGGTCCGGCCACCCGGGGGCCAAGACGCCCTGGACTGGCCAGTTGCTGATCGTCATCGACCCGAGCAAGGCTGCCGGGCAGAGTTTTGCCGAGCGCAGCCAGGAGCTGGTGCGGCAGATGCATGCGGTGGGGCTCAAGCGCCTGCCGGGGGATCGCCGGCATCAGCAGCGCGAGCGTTCGCAGCACGCGGGCATCGCCATTCCCGCCGAGCAGTTGCAGCAATTGCGGGCGCTGGCCCAGGACTGAAGGCATGAAAAAGGCCAGGCCGCCATTGGCGTACCTGGCCTCAACGTTGCGTGGGGGCTTAGGAACGACGGCCCAGCAACAGGCCTACCACCAGGCCGAAACCGGCGGAGATGGCCACGGTCTGCCACGGGTGGCCACCGATGTACTGCTCGGTGGCATCCACCACCGGCTTGCTGCGCTCGCGCACATTGCTGACCGAATCCAGCGCCTGCTTGAGCTTGAGGCTGACTTGCTGGCGCAGGCTCTCACCTTCTTCGCCCACCAGGCTGGCGCTGCCCTTGAGCAGCTTTTCCGATTCTTCGATCAGCGCCTGCAGTTCGCTGAAGGCCTGGTCCTTGATTTGATCGTTTTCCGCTTGCGCGGCAGATTTACGAGCCATGAAGTTTTTTCCTTGGAAATATCGCCGCTGGTGCACAACGCATCCGCCAGCGGCTACAGGTGAATGGGTAGCAAGCAATGGAGTCCGGCGCGGGGGCAAAAGTTGCAGTTGTTTTACGCCCCCTTGGCGACCCCGGGGTAAAACCCGTAGCCCCTACAGTGTAAGATGGCGCCTATTTTACGCAGCAGGAATTTCCCATGAGTTTCAATCTGGCTAACAAGACCCTGGCCGAGCGCGCCGCCATCGAGGACGAGAAGTCCCGTCTGTTCGACCTGTGGCAGAGCAACCTGGGCAAGGCCAAGGGCGAGGCCGCGCGGCTGTTCGGCGAGCGTGGCAAGCGCAAGGGCAAGTGGGCCGAGTGGGTCCGCGCCGAGCTCGACGGCATGTCGCCGCCGGAGTACTCGAACATGGTGCGCAGTGAAGTCAATCGCCTGATGGCGGCGAACAAGTAAGGGCAAAACTCTCGACAATCGCCTCGCGTACCTTCACCAGCAGCGGGTCGGTCTGCGGGCTGGTGCGCCAGCCCAGCTCGATCGGGTAGCGCGGCAGGGCCAGGGGGCAGGGCAGCAACTGCAGCCCGGTGAGTTCGGCGATGCGCCGGGCGGCATGGGCCGGAATGGTCGCCACCGCCTGGCTGCCCTTGAGCAGAAAGGGCAAGGCGGCAAAGTGCGTGGTCGAGGCGCACACCTGGCGGCTTAGCCCCAGGTTGGCCAAGCCTTCATCGGTAATCCCGATAAACCCCTGGGACGACACCAGCAGGTGTTCCCGTGCGACAAACTCCTCAAGACTGATCTGCTGTTGCCCGGGGGCCAGGCTGGCCGGGTCTGCCAGGCACAGGTAATGGCCTTCCCCCAGCACCTGGCGGCTGAGCAGGCGTTCGGCAAAGCCGCCGGCACTGATGGCCAGGTCGACGCTGCGCTGCAACAGCGCCTCGGCGACGATCTGGCTGTGGCTCTGGCGAAAGATCAGCCGCAGCTTTGGCGCCCGCCGGGCCACGGCCTCGATCATCTGCCGGCCAAAGGCAATCTCGAAATCATCCGACAGCCCCAGCGTTACCGAGCGGCCCTGATAGTCGGCGGTGTCGGGGGCGACCATGGCCAGGCTCTGGCGGCATTTGTTCAAGGCTTCGCTGACCACGGGCTTCAACTGATTGGCCTTGAGGGTCGGCGCCAGCCCGCGCCCGGTACGCACGAACAGCGGGTCGCCATACAGCTCGCGCAGCCGGCGCAGGGCAGCGCTCATGGCTGACTGGGTCACCCCCAGGCGCAAGGCGGCGCGGCTGGCGCTGGACTCGTCATGCAGCGCCTCGAAAGCCTTGAGCAGGTTGAGGTCGACACTGGCGATATTCATCTGGTTCATATCATTAAGCACTGGAGTGGGGTTTATCGATGATCAGGGGCGGCAGCAGAATGGGCAACACCTGATTGCTCAAGGAGTCATCCCATGCCCAAGTCCGTTGTCGCTGCCCTGCAGATCGGGGCCTTGCCTGAAGGCAAGGCCGCCACCCTGGAACAGATCCTCTCGTACGAGGCCGCCATCATCGAAGCCGGCGCGCAGTTGGTGGTGATGCCCGAAGCGCTGCTGGGGGGCTACCCCAAGGGCGAAGGCTTCGGCACCCAGCTGGGCTATCGCCTGCCGGAGGGTCGCGAGGCCTTTGCCCGCTACTTCGCCAATGCCATCGAGGTCCCCGGGGTGGAAACCGATGCCCTGGCCGCGCTGTCCGCCCGTACCGGAGCCAACCTGGTGCTGGGTGTCATCGAGCGCAGTGGCAGCACCCTGTACTGCACGGCGCTGTATTTCGACCCGCAGCAGGGGCTTTCGGGCAAGCATCGCAAACTGATGCCCACCGGGACCGAACGCTTGATCTGGGGCAAGGGCGACGGCTCGACCCTGCCGGTGCTGGACACCCAGGTCGGCCGGGTGGGCGCGGTGATCTGCTGGGAAAACATGATGCCGCTGCTGCGTACCGCGATGTACGCCCAGGGCATCGAAGTCTGGTGTGCGCCCACGGTGGACGAGCGGGAAATGTGGCAGGTGAGCATGCGCCATATTGCTCACGAGGGGCGCTGCTTCGTGGTCAGCGCCTGTCAGGTGCAGGCCTCGCCCGAAGAGCTGGGGCTGGAGATTGCCAACTGGCCGGCCCAACGGCCGTTGATTGCCGGCGGCAGCGTGATCGTCGGGCCCATGGGGGACGTACTGGCCGGCCCCCTGGTGGGCCGGGCCGGGCTGATCAGCGCGCAGATCGATACCGCCGACCTGGTGCGGGCGCGCTATGACTACGACGTGGTCGGCCATTACGCCCGCCCGGATGTGTTCGAACTGACGGTGGACCAGCGCCCCCGTCCCGGGGTGCGCTTTACCTGAGCCGGCGCCATTGCTCGCGGGTGATTTCCCAGATGTCCACGGGGAATCGCCCACTGACGAACTCACCGTCCTCGGAGCGGATCAGGCGCATGCCCGCGCGTTCGGAAATCCGCCGCGAGCCCTGGTTCGGCGCGGCCTTGGGCACCCGCATCAAGGGCCGTTGCAGTACCTCGAACCAATAGTGGTCCACCACCTTGCAGGCCTCGCTCATGTAGCCCTGGCCCTGCCACGGCGGGGCCAGCCAGAAGCCGCGGTTGTTGTCGGCTTCGTCCATCAGGCTGATGCTGCCGATCATCTGCCCGGGGTTGCTGCGCAGGCGCAGCGTCCAGTGCCATTCCGTGCCCCGGGCCATCGCCGGCAGCGCCATGTCCCGCAGGAAGCTCAGGGCGCCGTCGGCCGGGTAGGGCCAGGGCACCAGGGCGTTGAGGTAGCGCACCACCTCCCACTGGGGGAATAGCTGCTGGATGGCGTCGGCGTCCGCCAGTTCCAGGGGGCGCAGCAGCAAGCGTTCGGTGCACAGCGCGGGCGTGGGGTGTGAGTCCATTGGCAAGCGATCCAAGGTGGCAAGAAGGCGTTGCATAGTCCCTGCAATGTCATCGATCACGCAAGCCGCGATGGATTTGACGCGGCCCGGGCGCTGCCGTTGAATAGCCCCCTGGTTCAGCCCCGCGACTCCTGGAAACCCCCTGTGCTTAGAAACGTCACCGACATGGACCTGCGCCTGCTGCGGATTTTCTCCGTAGTGGTCAAGTGCGGCGGTTTCACCGCGGCCCAGGCCGAACTGAACATGAGCCAGTCCAATATCAGCATGCACATCTCCAGCCTGGAAAAACGCCTCGGCTATCGGCTGTGCGAGCGCGGCAAGGGCGGCTTTCGCCTGACCGAGAAGGGCCAGCGGATCCTGGCGGCGGCCCAGGCGCTGTTCGGCGCGGTGGAGGCGTTCAAGAGCGAAGCCCAGGAGTTGTCCGGGCGTTTGGTGGGGGATCTGTACCTGGGGCTGGCGGACAACATCGCCACCTTGCCCGCGGCACGCATCGACGCGGCCATCGCGCGCTTCTATCGCCGTGAGCACGACCTGCACCTGCATGTGTTCATCAATTCGCCCACCGAGCTTGAGCGGGCGGTGATCGACGGCCAGTTGGACCTGGCCATTTCCTATTTCAGCCGCAGCCTGCCGACCCTCGACTATCAGCCACTGTACGCCGAGGAAATCGCCCTGTTCTGCGGCGCCTCGCACCCGCTGTTTCCTGTCCTGGAGCCAGAGCTTGCGCACATCAAGGCCTGTGACTGGATCAAGCACGGTTTCCTGCCCGCCAGCCAGGTGCTGCCGGTAACGCCCCAGCGCGCCTCGGCCACCGCCTACCACATGGAGGCGGTGGTCCACGGGGTACTGGCGGGCACCCACCTGGGCTACCTGCCCAGCCACTATGCCCAGCCCTGGGTCGCGGCCGGGCAGATGCGCGTGCTGCACCCCGAGACGCTGCGCTACGAGGTGCAGCACAGCATGATCACCCACGCCGGGCATGCCCGTGGCGAAGCGCTGAAGGCCTTCATCGCCGACCTGCTGGCAGAGCATGGCGGCTGATCCTGCGCTTCAGCCCAGGCAGCGGGTCAGGTGCTTGATCGACTGATAGGCAGCCAGCCCCCAGGGGCCCAGTTCCCGCCCGATGCCGCTGCCCTTGGTGCCGCCCCAGGAGGTTTCGACGAACACCGCCTGCAGTGAATTGATCCACACGTGGCCCACGTCCAGGGCGGCGGCGACCCGTTCGGCGCGCTGCAGATCGGCGCTGATCACAGTGGCCACCAGGCCGAATGCGCTGTCGTTGGCCAGGGCCAGGGCCTGTGCTTCGTCACTGAAACGGCGCATGCACAGCACCGGGCCGAAGATCTCCTCTTGCCACAACCTGCTGCTGGTGGGCACATCGGTGTACACCGTGGGCGCCACGAACCAGCCCGGCCCGGGCAGGGCATGGCCGCCCACCAGGCATTCCAGGCCCTCGCTCCTGGCCTGTTCCAGGTAGGTGCACACCGTGCGCCACTGGGCCTGGCAACTCAGGGGGCCCATGTCCACTTCCTGCTCCAGGGGGTTGCCGACCCGCAGGGCCAGCAGGGCACTGCGCAACCGCTGCAGCAAAGCATCGGCAATCGACTCGTGGACCAGCAGCCGCGAGGTGGCCGAGCACATCTGCCCGGCGTTCCAGCAAAAGCCGCCGATGATCCAGTGCACTGCCTGGTCCAGGTCGGCGTCGGCGAATACCAGGATCGGCGACTTGCCCCCCAGCTCCAGCGTCAGTGGCCGGCAGAAGGCGGCGGAGCTGGCCATCACTCGCTGGCCGGTGGCAGTGCTGCCGGTGAACGACAGCTTGTCCAGCCCCGGATGCTGGCTCAGGGCTGCGCCGGTTTCGCCGGCGCCGGCCACCAGGTTCAACACGCCCGCCGGCAAGCCCAGGGCGTCGGCGATTTCGCCGTAGACCTGCTCGATCAGGGGCGTCACTTCCGAAGGCTTGAGCACCAACGTGCAGCCCGCGGCCAGGGCCGGGGCCAGCTTCCAGGCACTGGTGACCAGGGGGAAGTTCCAGGGCACGATCAGCCCCACAACGCCCAGGGCCTCGAACCTGCAGTGGGCACTGAAGCCCGGAGCCTGCAAGGGCACCGGTTGATCCTGGCGGGCGTCCAGCTGGGCAGCGAGGCCGGCGTAGTAGTCGAAGGTGGCGATGGCGTCGTCCAGGTCCAGTTCGGCTTCGTGCCGCGGCTTGCCGTTATTGCGCATCTGCAGGGCGATCAGCCCTTCGCGGCGTTGCTGCAGGTGCCGGGCGAAGCCTTGCAGGTACTCGGCACGCCGGGCGCCGCTGAGGCTGCGCCACCCGGGCAGGGCCCGGCGCGCGGCCTGCACCGCGAGGTTCACCTGATGGGCGCTGGCCGCCGGTACCTGGGCCATGATTTGGCCCAGGGACGGGTCATGCACCGGCATCGGCGCGCCGTCGCCATCGACCCAGTGGCCGTCGATAAACAGGGCCGGTTTCATGGGCGGGCTCCTGGCAGGACGCCGTGCACGGCGTTGCGGAAGATCTGGCTGTAGTCGGCGGCGCTCAGCGGTCGGGCATTGGTGTCGGAGGACGAAATATCCGCCAGGGCCTGGGCCCCGACCCACTCGGCTTCATGGCTGTCCAGGCCGATATCCGCCAGGCAGTGGGGGATGCCCAGCTCGGCGCGCAGGGCCAGGATCCAGTCCAGGAACCCCTGGAAATCCCCCCGGGGCAAGTCCAGGTAACGGGCCAGGCGCCCGATCTCCTCGGCAATCACCGGCTGGTTGGCCACCAGCACATAGGGCAGGAGGACGGCATTGAGCAGGCCGTGGTGACGGTGATAGCGGGCGCCCAGCGGGTGGGCCAGGGCGTGGACGCCACCCAGGCCCTTCTGGAAGGCCACCGCAGCCATCGCCGAGGCCACCAGCATGCCTTCCCGGGCGTCCAGGTCCTGGCCGTGGCTCACTGCCCGGCGCAGGTGCTGCTGCACCAGGCGCATGCCTTCCACGGCAATCGCGCTGGACATCGGATGGTACAGCGGCGAGCAGAACGCCTCGATATGGTGGGTCAGGGCATCCATGCCGGTGGCGGCGGTCAGCGCGGGCGGCAGGCCGCGGGTCAGCAGCGGGTCGAGGATCACGCAGGCGGGCAGCAGTTCGGGGTGGCTGATGACCCGCTTGACCTGCTGCTGGCTGTCGGTCAGTACCGCTTCGCGGCCCAGTTCGGAGCCGGTGCCGGCAGTGGTGGGCAGGGCGATCAGGGGCGGCAGGCCCAGGCGCGGAAAGTCACTGAGGCTCGGGTAATGCTCGATCACCCGGGACCACTCGAAACGCTGCAGCCCTTGCGGGTCCACGGTGGCCAGGGCGATGCCCTTGGCGGCGTCCATGGCGCTGCCGCCGCCCAGGGCGATCAGCGAGTCGTGGCCGCCGGCCCTGAAGGCTTGGACGCCGCGCTGCACATCGTCCAGGCTCGGGTTGCTGGCCAGTTCGGCAAATACCGCAAAGCCCTGGCGGCTCTGCTCCAGGTGCGCGGTCAACAGGCCAAAGGGTTCCAGTTCGAGCATGCCCGGGTCGGTGACCAGCAAGGGCCTGGCCATGCCCAGCAGGGCGCAGCGCTGGGCCAGACCGTGCAGGGCCTCGGCGCCGCAGAAGATCTCGGTGGGGTAATTCCAGTAATGGATGGACGGGGGCATCGATGGTCTCCAGAAACATCAGGCGTGAAGCGGCCGGCGCAGCAGGCGCCGGGCCAGTAGCGGGCAGGGAATGCGCTGTCGCTGACAGCGCATGAGGATTCAGCCGCGGTCGGATGCGCTGCTGTCGCGGCGCAGGTAGGGCTTGGCCAGGACCATGTAGGTCAGGCCCAGCACGGCCAGGGTCGAGAACACCAGCACCACTGCCCAGACCTGGAACCAGGGCGCTCCGGGCGGCGCCAGGGATTCCCGGGGCCAGGCCACGTTGACGCTCTCGAACAGCAGCCAGACAAAGGCCGCGAGGTTCACCGGCAGGCCCCAGCGGCCGAGGTTGAAGACCCCGGCGTCGGGCCGCCAGCGGCCACGCAGGCGATGGACCAGGGCGCAACCGATCACAATCAGGAACACCATGAAGAAGCCCCCGCTGCCGAAGGCGATCAGGGTGCCCACGGCCGTGGCGTTCAGGCCCAGGGCCAGGCCGAAACTGGCGAACAGGGTGCAAACGAGCATGGCGGCGAAGGGCACCTTGCGCCCATCCACCCGGCGCAGGAACGCCGAGGCGGGCAGGATGGAGTCCCGGGCCATGCCGAATACCGCGCGGCCGATATAGGTCTGTACCGAGACCACGCAGGCAATGAACGCCACCAGCACCACGCCGACGAAGGGCCGCTCGGCCCAGGCGCCAAAGGCATCCACCACCGCGGGGGTGACCGGGTCCACCACCTGGCCGGCCACCAGGCCCGCGGTGTCGGTGAACGACAGGGTCACGGCAAAGGCGGTGAGCATCACCGTCAGCCCCACCAGCAGCATCGAGCGCAGGATGGCCCGCGGCGTGGAGGTGCGGGCATCGGCGGTTTCCTCGGACACCTGGGAGCAGGCATCGAAGCCGAGAAAGGCCCAGCCGCCCACTGCCATGGCGGTGACGAAGCCGCTCAGGTAGGTGCCATCGCCGCTGGCGCTGTTGCCCAGGCCTTCCAGCAGCAGCGACCAGGAGTGGTTGCGAAAGAACAGCAGCAACAGCACGCCGATGCCGATGGAGGCGATGGCTTCGGCGATGATCCCGGCGTTGACGAAGTACTTCAGCGGGTTGATCCCCAACAGGTTGACCCCCAGCCCCAACGCCAGCAGCACGGCGCCGCTGGCCACCTGGGCATTGGCCGAAGGCGGCGTGCCGGTGACGAACAGCCACAGCCAGAACCCGCCCAGGTAGGCCACGGTGGTCAGGGAAGCCAGGGCCGAGGCCAGGTACATGAAGCCGGTGAACCAGGCCCAGCGGTCTCCAGCCAGGCGCTTGACCCATTGATAGCAACCGCCGGCCAGGGGGTACTGCGAGGCGAGTTCGGCATAGACCAGCGCCACCAGCATCTGCAGGGCCAGGCACAGGGGCACGATCCAGACCCAGGACGGGCCGGTGCTCATGGCGCCCAGGGCCATCACCGAATAGATCCCCACCACTGGCGAGACCGTGGCAAAGCCCACGGAGAACGACGACCACAGGGACAGGCCGCGGTGCAGCTCCTGGCGATAGCCCTGGTGGTGCAGCAAGTGTTCATCGGTGCCCGGAGCGGGCAGGAAGTCAGTCATGGCGCACCTCGTTCAAGGGGCGGGCGCCACGATGCAGGCCGACGCAAGGGCGGCGTGATGGGGTAGTTGACATAGCGGTTCCTGGAGTCGGCAGATCAGATTGTTATTGGGATGGCCTTTAGCTGTTGTTTTTGGCGTACCGACATTGCCTGGCCTGCAGCAGCAGGCCAGGACGAGCTTACGGCGGGCAAACATCAAGATGAATACATGGATTGGTAAGCTGGCATCTGCATTTGCTGATGTTTTGCAGGGGCCGGCGACTGCCCGGCCAGCGCCAGGCATCGAGGGGATATCAGCGGGAAGCGTGGTGCTTGCCCAGCTCCAGCCGTTCACCGAGAAAGTCGACGAACACCCGCAGCTTGGGCAGCAGGTGACGGCTGCTGGGCCAGAGGATGGAGAACTTGCCGCGCTCTTGCTGGTAGTCGTCCAGCACCGCGACCAGGCTGCCATCGGCCAGGGCCCCGCAGACCACGAACTCGGGCACGTAGGCGATGCCCAGGCCCTGGGTGGCGGCGTGGATCAGCGATTCCAGGTTGTTGCTGGTCAGGGCACTGCCCAGCACCAGCGGCGGGGCTCCGTCGGGCAGGCGCAGGCTCCATTGCTGCAGCAAGCTGCCGCCGGGGAACTTGTAGCGCAGGCAGGCGTGCTGCTCCAGGTCCCGGGGCGTGCGCGGGGTGCCGCGCCGGGCGAAGTAGCCGGGGGCGCCGACCAGCACGAAGCCGAAGGGCCCCAGGTTCCTGGACTTGAGTTGCGAGTCCGGCAGCTCGCCACTGCGGATCACCGCGTCCACGCCTTCGGCGATCACGTCGATCAGCCGGTCGTTGAAGTCCAGGTCCAGCTCGATGTCCGGGTAGCGCGCGGAAAACTCCGGGAGGATCGGCAGCAGCATCCGATAGCCGATGGCCGGCAGGCTGACCCGCAGCCGGCCCCGGGGCTTGTCGCTGATCCGCGCCAGTTCGGCCTCGGCCTCCTGGACTTCGGCGACGATGCGCTGGCCGCGCTCATAGAACAGCGCGCCTTCATCGGTCAGGCTGATGCGCCGGGTGCTGCGGTTCAGCAGGCGCACGCCAAGGCGCTGCTCCAGGCGCGCCAGGGCCTTGCCCACCGCCGAGGCAGACAGCCCCAGGCGCTCGCCGGCGCCCACCAGGCTACCGCTCTGGACCACGCTGACAAACACCTGCAAGCCGTTTAGGTTGTCCATCGTTCACCTCGATTGCAGCGTTTTTGTCCGTAAAGAGCGGAAGAATGCCCTGTTTTTCAGTGATTGCGGCATACCTACCATGGATTTTTCGTAGCCCACCCCTGGTTGCCAGGGCTTGAGAGGTCCGTGTGAATCCCCAACTCGAATTACCCCTGGGGCAGGCCGCCCAAAGTCGCCGGCAGTCCGCCCATGGCGTGCTGGCCGCGGTGTGCCTGGCGGCCCTGATGCTGCCCCTGACCTTTGTCGGGGTAGCGGTGGCGACCCCGGCCATCGGCCATGAACTGGGGGGCAGCCCGCTGGCCCTGAGCTGGACCACCAATGCCTTCATGCTGACTTTTGGCAGCGTGCTGATGGCCGCCGGCACCCTGGCCGACGAATTTGGCCGCAAGCGCCTGTTCAGCCTCGGCGTGGCGCTGTTCGGCCTGAGCTCCCTGGCCCTGGTGTTCGTACCGTCGCTGCTGTGGCTGAACCTCTTGCGCGGGGTCCAGGGGCTGGCCGGTGCCGCCGCCCTGGCCGGTGGTTCGGCGGCCCTGGCCCAGGCCTTCGACGGCCCGGCGCGAACCCGTGCCTTCAGCCTGCTGGGCACCACCTTTGGTGTCGGCCTGGCGTTTGGTCCGATCCTCGCCGGGATCCTGGTGGAACAGGCCGGCTGGCGCGGGATCTTTGTCTCCGGGGCGCTGATCGGCGGCCTGTCCCTGGCCTTTGGCGTGCCGCGCATGCAAGAGTCCCGCGACCCCGACGCCCAGGGCGTGGACTGGCCGGGCACCCTGAGTTTCACCCTGGCGCTGGTGCTGCTGACCTGGGGCATCCTGCAGGCCCCGCAAAACGGCTGGAGCAACCCTTGGGTTCTGCTGTTGCTGGCGGGGGCGCTGCTGGCGCTGTGGCTGTTCATCGTCGTCGAGCGGCGTGCAGCGCGGCCGATGCTGGATCTGTCGCTGTTTCGCTATCCGCGTTTTGTCGGGGTGCAGGTGCTGCCCATCGCCACCTGCTATTGCTACGTGGTGCTGCTGATCCTGTTGCCGATCCGCTTTATCGGCGTCGAAGGCTACAGCGCCATCGATGCCGGGCTGCTGATGCTTGCCCTGTCGGCGCCGATGCTGGTGGTGCCGTTCGCTGCGGGCTGGCTCAGCCGCTGGTGCAGCGCCGGCAACCTGTCGAGCCTGGGCCTGTTGCTGGCTGCCGCCGGGCTGTGGTGGCTGAGCCGGATCGCTGCGGGCCAGGCGCCGGCCGATCGGATCTGGCCGCTGCTGCTGATCGGCCTCGGCAGCGGGCTGCCCTGGGGGCTGATGGACGGCTTGTCGGTGAGCGTGGTGCCCAAGGAGCGCGCGGGCATGGCCAGCGGCATCTTCAGCACCACCCGGGTGGCCGGCGAGGGCATTGCCCTGGCCCTGGTGGTGGCGCTGCTGGCGGGGCTGCTGCAGCACGCCCTGGCGGATCAGGCGCTGCCCGCCGAGACGTTGATGGGGGCTGCCCGGCAACTGGCCGGGGGTGACCTGCCCGGTACTCTGGCGGCGTTGCCGGCGCTGGGCCGGGAGGGGGTGCTGGCCCTGTACGGGCAGGCTTTCAGCCAGTTGTTGCAGGTGCTGACCCTGATGACCCTGCTGGCGGCGCTGGTGGTCTGGGTGACGCTGCGCGAGCCGCGCCAGCCAGGGCCGCCAGCGGCTTGATCAGCGGAACTCGAAGAATTCGTAGTGCAGGTTGCCTTGGGGAATCCGGCACTCGCTCATCAGTTCCCGGACCTGGCCCAGCAAGCCCTTGGGCCCGCAGAAGCTGACCTGGATCTGCTGCGGATCGGTTTCGGCCGCGGTGCGCTTGAGGGTCTGGGCCAGGGGCTCGGTGCCGCCGCAGTTGGCCACGAAGTTCACTCCACGGGCCTGGGCCATACCCTGCAGGGTGTCGACACTGGGGAAGGCCCGGGACGGGTTGTAGCAGTACACCAGGGTGGCCTTGTCGAACTGCCCGGCAGCTTCATCCTGCAGCCAGGAAATAAACGGCGAGATGCCCACGCCACCGCCGATCCAGATTTCCCGGGCAGCCGCCTGCGGCCGCTTGAAACGCCCATAGGGCGCGTAGATGTCCGCACGCATGCCGACCTTGACCTGGCGGCGCAGGCGTTGGGTGTAGTCCCCCAGGGCGCGGATCACGAATTCGATGCGCCCGTCATGGGCCTGGGCGCTGGCGATGGTGAACGGATGGGGTTCGCGCAGGCCTTTTTCCTGCATCGAGAGGAAGGCGAACTGCCCGGCCTTGAAAGGAAAGCCCCGGCCCTGGGGAATCAGCTCCAGGTGCAGGGAGTTCTTCTCCACCCGGACCGCCGTCACCTGGTACTCGCCGGCCTTGGCCACCAGGGGGTAGAGCAGCAGCTTGTATAGGGCGCCGAGCACGCCGAGGACGCAGAGCAGAGCCAGCCAGATACCCGAGGGCGAATCCAGGGTGATGGGCGATTTGAAGCTCAGCCAGTGCAGGATGACGATCAGGAACAGCGGGCCGGAGAGCTTGTGCCACCAGCGCCACTGGCTGTAGGGAATGTTGCGGTTCAGTGCCAGCAGCACGATCAGGCCCAGGGCCACGTAGCTCAGCTGGCGGACCAGGCGCGTCCAGTATTTGGACAGTTCGAGGATCGGCACGCTGTTCCATTCATCCAGGTTGGCCTTGAACACCAGGTGGTAGCTGGCGAATGCCAGGGCCCAGATGCCCAGCCATTTGTGCGCCTCGTAGACCCGGTCAAGGCCGCCGAACAGCCGTTCGACCCAGCCCCAGCGGCTGGCCAGCAGGCAGGACATCGCCATGTAGGCCAGGGCTGCGGTGCCCAGGATCATGCTCAGGGTGGCCGAGGTCAGCCAGGTGGCGGAAGGGATCTCCAGCAGCAGGGTGGCCGTGGTGATCAGCAGGATGCCGACAAGTGTGTGCCAGGTTTTCAAAGTGCATGACTCCGGTGAGGAAATGCCGTCATGGCGCAGCAAAGGGCGCGATGCATAAAGTGGATATGACAGGTTCAAAGCCAAAGGCTGGGTGGAATGTTAACGCTTTGGCGAGTATTCGTGGTGATCTGGGTCATCGGCCTGGCGCCGATAAAGTGTTGAAAATGATCGACTATCACTCGCATTCCGATTCCCCGGCCACCGCTTGCGCAGGCGCTGGCAGGCGGCCAAGGGCCCCTGAACCGGGCAGTGCTCTTGCGAGCGCCGTCGCTGGCAAGCCAGCTCCTACAGGGTTGTGGGAAAGGTCAACGCGCTTGTAGGAGCCGGCTTGCCGGCGAAAGGGCCCCTGAGCCGGGCGTCAGCCTCTTAACCGCCGTCGCTGGCAAGCCAGCTCCTACAGGGTTGTGGGAAAGGTCAACGCACTTGTAGGAGCCGGCTTGCCGGCGAAAGGGCCTCCAAGCCGGATGCCAGCCTCGTAAACGCCTTCTACAGGTGTTGCTTGCGGCGGGTGGCGGCTTCGCGGACGGCGGGGATGATCCAGCGCCCATAGTCGATGGTGTCGTAATAAGGGTCGTAGCCACGGTTGAGGAAGGTGGTCACGCCCAGGTCGACGTAGTCCAGCAGGGCCTGGGCCACGGTCTCCGGCGTGCCCACCAGGGCCGTGGTGTCGCCGTAGGCGCCAACGGCGCTGGCGGTGGGCATCCACAGGGCGCGGTCATGGCGGTCGCCGCGGGCTGCGGCCGCCAGCAGGCGTTCGGAGCCGGTGCCCTTGAGGCGCTTCTGCCAGGGGCTGCCGGCGGCGAACTGCGGGTTGGCGCGGATCTGCGCCAGGATCTGTTCGGCCCGTTGCCAGGCCAATTCCTCGGTGGCCCCCAGGATCAGCCGCACCGAGAGGCTGACCCGGGGCGCGGCCACCCCCGCGGCGCTGGCCGCGGCCTTGAGTTTGCCGATCTGTTCGGCTACCCCCTCCAGGGGCTCGCCCCACAGGGCGTAGAGGTCGGCGTGCTTGACCGCGATCTGGTAGGCGATGTCCGAGGAGCCGCCAAAAGAGATGGGGATATGCGGCTGCTGCAGCGGCTTGACCGGGGAAAACGCGCCCTTGAGGTTGAAGTAGCGGCCTTCGAAGTCGAAGGGTTCTTCGGCGGTCCAGGTGCGGCGCACGATCTCCAGGTACTCGTCGGTGCGTCGATAGCGCTCGGTCTTGTCCAGCAGGGTGTCGCCTTCCTGGGGCTCGGCAGTGATGCCGGTAATAGCATGCAGGCGGATGCGCCCTCCGCCGGTGGTGTGGTCCAGGGTGGCGAAGGCCCGGGCCGCCACGGTGGGGGCGCTGAGGGCCGGGCGGTGGGCAATCATGAAGCCCAGGCGCTCGGTGTGGGCCGCGGCGTAGGCGGCAATCTGCAGGCTGTCGGCGCTGCCCGGGCCGCTGGCGATCAGCACTCGGTCAAAGCCCGCGTGTTCGTGGGCGCGCGCGTGCTCGCGGATGAATGTCAGGTCGAAGTCCGGGCTGCGCACGCCGCGGGTTTCGGACCATTGGCGGGGAAAGATCATGCCGACGAATTCAATGCTCATGGGGAGTGTCCTGAGGTCGCAGAAGAAGGAAAGTGCCTAGAAGCGGTAGTCCACCTGGGCCAGCACGGTGCGTCCGGGCATGGGCTGCAGGAAGGTGTTGGTGGAGCCGGCCAGGCCGCTGACGAAGTTCAACTCGTTGGTCAGGTTGAGCACCCGCAGGGTGGTGCTCCACTGGGGCTGGCGGTAGTACAGGGCCAGGTCGAGGTTGTATTCGTCGGGGACCTTCACCGTCTTGCTCAGGTTCAGGTACCAGCTGCTGGTCCACCAGCCGGAGAGCTCGGCGCCAAAGCCCGAGTCGAAGCGGTAGTCGAGGTAGCCGCTGGCGGTGTACTCGGGGATCTGCACCGCGTCGAAGCGCCCGGAGGGCCGCTGGTTGAGGCTGTTGTTGTCGCCGAACACGGTGCCGTTGTCGGGGATGAACCCGGCGGAGGCGAAGCCGGCCTGGGAGGTGAATTCGTTGTAGGCGCTGAGCCGGGACAGGTTGAGGCCGCTGCGCAGGTGCGGGTCTGGCTGGTAGCGCAAGGTCGCCTCGGTGCCCTTGATGATCAGCCGGGCGATGTTGTTGTTGCTGTCCGGGGACTGGTCCCGGGCCTGCTTGAAGGTGGCCAGGGTCATGAACAGCTGGTCGGGGATGGCTTCGACCTTCAGCCCCAGTTCATGCAGCACGCTCAGGCTCTGGAACGCCAGGGGGTTGAGCTGGTTGGCGCCACTGCCGCTGCCCCAGCCCAGGCCGTTGGAGAAGAACCCGGTGTTGACCGCCAGGGAGCGGTCGAAGGTGTAGTACAGGGTGCTGTTCTCGGTGGGTTTGACGTAGGGGCTGACCTGGAACGCGAACAGCCGGTGGTTGTGGCTGTCGCGCCGGTCGCTGCCACCTGCAAGGACGAAGGGGTTGTCGATCCGGGCGTCGATCCAGCTGCGGCTGGCACCGATGTTCAGGCCCACCCGCTCGCCCAGGCGCAGGTTGTGCTGGCTGAACAGGGTCTTGGTGGTCCAGGTGCTTTCGGCGGTGTAGGGCGCCAGGGATTCGGCGTACAGGCCGTGGCCGGCGGGGTACATGGCCGCCAGGTTGAGCCAGCCGTAGTAGTTGGAGTATTGCGGCACCCCGGGTTGGCCGATCCAGGCGCCGTTGCCGCCGGCCGGGTTGCTGCCGGTGAGCCCCAGCAGGTCGCCGGGGTTCTTGCCCGAAGGGTCCAGGGTCAGGTCGTAGGCGTTGATGGTGGAGCCGAAATGATTGTTGGCGGCGATCGACTGGTTGAACTCGCGGCGGTAGATCAATCCACTGTTGCTGTCGTCCCGCAGGGTCAGGTCGCCGATCCGGGTTTCATTGCCCGAGCGCAGCTCGAAGCGGTTGTCCAGCAGGTTGTCCCGGGATTGCACCTGGAACGCCCCGACCGCGTCGGTGAGGTCCCGGGAGCGCTGGTAGAAGGTGCTGTTGGCCAGGGTCACGCTGGGGGACAGGTCGCCCTCGATGCGCAGTTGGGTGGTGAAGCGCCGTGAACTGCTCTGGTCTTCGCCGCGCTGGCCGGCCTGTGGCGACAGGGAAGTCAAGCCGTTGCCCGCCAGGCTCGGGTCATAGACCCAGCCGCGCAGGGTGCCGGGGCTGGCCTGGGTGTTGGGCGAGGCCGCCTGGAAGCTGCCATCCACCACGCTGTACTGGCCCTGGGCGTTGCGCTGGCGCTGCACCCAGCCCAGGGTCGGGGCATTGGCGGCACCGGAGGCCAGCACCGGCGACCACAGGGTATTGCCGTTCTGGATGATCGGCGTGGCGCGGCCGGCATAGTACTTGCCGCTGTCCACCAGTTGCTGGGTGGCGCGGTTCCAGCCGTGGGTGATGTTGTAGTCGTAGTAGTTGTCGTAGCTGGCGTTCCAGTCCACCCGTAGGTTGTCGTTGCGCCAGGCCAGGGCCCCGTAGAAGGCATCGAAATTGTTGTCGACGTTGTCGTAGTAGTCCTGCTGGCGCTGCTGGGTGATGCTCACCCGGTAGGCCAACTGGTCGCTCAGGGGGCCGGTGTTGTCGAGGCTGAACTTGCGCGAGTCGCGGGACTGGCCGTCCGGCACCCAGGCACCGAGCTCGCCGCTCAGACGGGTCTTGAACCCGCTGAAATCGGGTTTCTTGCTCAGGTAGTTGACGTAGCCGCCGCTGCCGGACACCGAACCGTAGGTCACCGAAGAAGGCCCGGCGACGATGTCCGCGCCCTCGTAGGCGTTGAAGTTGGCCGGATGGCGTACGCCATAGGCGCGTTGGCCGTCCTGGAACACTTCCGAGCCCTGGGCACGGAACTGCGGGGCGATACCGGCGTTCTGCCCGCCACCGCGGGTGATCCCCGGGGCGTACTTGACCAGGTCGTCGGCGCTGCGGATCGGGTCGTTGGTCAGTTGTTCGGCGTTGACCTGGGTGATCGAGCGCGGGGTGTCCAGGACCTTGGTTTCGGTGCCCCCATACACCGAGGTCGGTGGCCGGGTGGGCAGGGCATCGTCATCGGCCTGGCTGCTGGCCTGGACGGTGACGGTTTGCAACTGGGTATCGGCGGCGAAGAGCGGCGGCGCCAGGGAAGAAAACACCGTTACGGCCAGGGCCGGGCCGAATGCGGGGCGAGCGAAGGCGTTGGAGGGCATGGCACATGAGCCTCATATTGAATCGCATGAATGTTCTGTAGGAGCCGGCTTGCCGGCGAAGAGGGCCTGGAGGCTCGCGGTGCTCTTGCGGGCGCCTTCGCTGGCAAGCCAGCTCCTACGGGGTGTGTCGCGGTTGCGGTGGTTCCTTGTAGGAGCCGGCTTGCCGGCGAAGGGGGCCTGGAGGCTCGCGGTGCTCTTGCGGGCGCTTTCGCTGGCAAGCCAGCTCCTACGGTCGGGCGGTGGGTCAGGCGCTGTTGTTGAGCCACAACCTTTCGAAACGCCAGGTGCTGAACAGCGACTGTTCTTCCCGGGCGCCGCCCACGCGGGTGGAGACGCTGTCCAGCAGGTCGGCGTAGCCCCAGATCAGCATGCCGCCCCGTTCGTACTGGATCTGCTGGGCCTGGTGCACCAGGGCCGTGCGTCGTTGCAGGTCGGGTTGGGCCATGGCCGCGAGAAACACCTCGCTGAACTGCGGGTCGTTGAAGTGGGTCTTGTTGGACACGGCAAAGGGCGCGTCGGTGTGGATGGCGCTGGCCAGGAACGGCGCGCCGATGCTGCCGCCGGTGCTCAGGGTCCAGTCGTTGCGTTGCGGGCCCTGGAAGGTCGCCAGGTCCACCTGGCGGACCTTGAGGGTCACGCCGATGCGCTTGGCCTGTTCGGCCAGCACCAGGGCCGAGGTCAGGGCCGGCCCCGGGGTGGTCACCAGTTCCAGCTCGAGGTTTTCCTGGCCGGCCTCCTTGAGCAGTTGCGCCGCACGCTGCGGGTCGTGGGGGCGGGGCCCCAGGCTGTGGTTGAAGGTCGGATCGCTGGGGGCATAGAGGTCGTTGGCCACCCGGCCCTGGCCGTTCAGGGCGCGGCGCACCAGCTCCTCGCGATCCGCCAGCAGGCGGAAGGCCTGGCGCACCCTTGGGTCGTTGAACGGCGGCTTGTCCAGGTTCATGTCGAAGGACAGCCAGTTGCCGGTCACCGATTTCAGCAGCCGCACCCGCGGGTCGCGCTGCAGGACTTGCAACTGTTCGGTGGGCATCACGTTGGCCATGTCGATCTGCCCGGAACGCAGGGCCGCCAGGCGCGCCACCTGATCCTTGAAGTCGATGATCTCCAGTTCGTCGGCGTAGGGCTGGCCGTCCTTGTAGTAGTTGTCGAAGCGGGTGAACAGCGAGCGCTGGCCGGGGGTGAAGCTTTTCAGCTTGTAGGGGCCGGCACCCACCGGGTTGGTCACCGGGTGATAGTCCACCGGGACGATGCCACCGAAGTTGACCCAGGTTTCCGCCAGGGGCATGTAGCTACGGCCCTCGCGAAAGCTCAGGCGCACAGTGCGCTCATCGAGCTTTTGCAGGTTGTCGCGATCGACCCAGTGCAGCAGCGCCGCGTAGGGCGAGGCCAGTTGCGGGTCGGTGAGGCGGCGGATGGAGAAGATCAGGTCATCGGCGTCGATGCTCTTGCCGTGGTGGAATTCCAGGCCCTGGCGCAGGCGCAGGGTCCAGCTGCTGGCATCGGCATTGGGTTCGGCGAACTCCGCCAGGGCCAGGCGCGGTTGCATCTGCTCGTCCCATTCCCAGAGTTTGCTGTACAGCGCGAAGCCTCGGACGATGCCGCTGCCGATGGGCTTGTGGGCGTCCAGGTTGCCGCTCTGGTTGCCGTCGAGAATCCCCAGGCGCAGGCGCCCGCCGTAGCGCGGCTGGTCGCTGGCGACCGTGCCCGGGGTGCTGGAATTGTCCGCGTCGCAGCCGGCCAGCAGGCTGCTGCCCAGCAGCAGGCCGCCGCCGAACAGCGCGCTGTGGCCGAGAAAACGACGGCGGCTCAAGCCCGAGTAGTCCTGGCTCATGGCGTCAGGCTCCTGCTGGGCCGTTGGCGCTGCGCAGCTCCAGCGGCGCTTGCGGCTGACGGCTCAGGGCCGCGCGCTCGCCGCGAAAGTGCGGCAGGATGTGCTCACCCAGGCGGTAGGCTTCCTCCAGGTGCGGGTAGCCGGCGAGGAAGAACAGGTCGATACCGATGGCGTGGTACTCGCGGATCCGCGCCACCACGTTTTCGTAGCTGCCCACCAGGGCGCAGCCCGGCGGTATGCCGATGTAGCCGAAGCCGGTCCAGACATTGGGGTGGATGAAGAAATCCTCGAAGCCCTGGGTCTCGTTCTTCTGTGCGAAGCCGTTCTCGTAGCTGAGCTTGCGCGCGGTGCGCAGCCCGGCATGGGCGGCCACGGCCTTGACCGCGCCCTTGGCGATGCCCTCGTCGAAGAAGCGCTTGGCCTCGGTGCGCGCCAGTTCCTCGGTTTCCCGGGTGATGACGTCGATCGACAGGCCGAAGCGGATATCGCTGCGGCCGTACTGCAAGGCGCGCTCACGAATATCGGCGATCAACGCGGCGATCTCGTCCGGGTGCTCGGCGCGCATCAGGTAGAAGTCGGCATGCTTGGCGGCGAATTCCCGAGCGGCGATGGACGATCCCGCGGTGCAGATCAGCGGCAGCTCGGCCTTCTTCAAGGGGCCGCGCAGGCCGCCGCCTTCGGCGCGGTAGAACTGGCCCTGGTAGTGGAAGTTCTCGTTGTGCCAGTAGCCCTTGACCACGTCCATGAACTCGGTGGCGCGGGCATAGCGCTCATCGTGGTCGCTGAAGTCGCCGACCTGGCGCTGAATGGCGTCCGAGCCGCCGTTGATGATGTTCCACACCAGGCGATTGCCGGTGGCGCGCTGGTAGGTGGCGGCCTGCTGCACCGCAACCCAGGGCGTGTAGTGATAGGGCTGGAAAGCGGTGACGAACTTCAGGGTGCGGGTTTCCCGGGCCAGCAGCGAGCACACGGTCCAGGGCTCTTCGCCGGAGGGCGCGTTGACCATCAGCGCGCCGCCGAAGCCGTTGATTTCCGCGGCCCGGGCGATCTGCCCCAGGTAGTCGATGTAGGTGAAGTGGTCGCCGACGCTGAAGCCTGAGACGGCACCGGTGCTGGGCCCGCCGCGGTGCCAGTCGCCGCGGTTGCGCGGGTCGCCGGGGAGGAACTGGGTTTCGCCGTGCAGGGGCAGGCGGGTAAAGAATTCGATGCTCATGGCAGGGGCTCCGGGTTATTGCACGCTGGGGCTGCAGACGGGGGTAACGGCCTGGCCGTTGATCACCTTGTGGGCGAAGGGCACCGAGTCCTTGAGGGAGGCGTTGACCGTTTCGCTGTGGCCCAGGCCCTTGTACAGGTGGCCCTCGACCACCGATCCGGCCTTGCAGGCGTCCTGCATCAGGGCCACCTGGGTGGCGGCGGCCGGGGTCTTGTCCTCGGCTCCGGTGCCGATGAACACCGGCTGGGCGGTTTTCAGGGTCGGGTAGGACACTTGTTTCTGCCAGGCGGCCAGTTGGCTGCCCTGGTAGTCCTTCTTGGCATTGGCCGGGGTCAGGCCGACCCCCACCACGTCGCTGACCAGGGCGGCGAGGCAACTGGTACGGGCCTGCTCGAACAGCGGCAGGGCCTTGTCGGTGTAGAAGTCCTTGGGGTTGATGCTGGGGTCGTACTGCTGGGCCGCCAGCAGGGTGTAGAAGCCGTAGGCCAGGGAGGCATCAACCTTGTTCGGGTCCTGTTCGCCGACATTTTTCGCGCCGATGGTGTAGATCACCCCGGTGCCGATGCTGCCCTTGACCCCCAGGTCCGGCGCGTAGGTGGAGGCGTAGGCGGCCGAGGCGAAGGCGCCGGCACCGCCCTGGGACTGGCCGACGATCAGCACCTTGTTGGCCAGCCCGGGCACCCCGGCGACCACCGCTTTGGCGGCGTCGAGAATGCCGTAGGCGGCCATGCGGTTGTTCAGCAGCGGATGGCCGCCGGGCACGCCCAGGCCCTGGTAATCGCTGGCGACAATGGCAAAGCCTTCGTCCAGCCAGCGGCTCAGGTACTGCACGTCACGGTAGGAGCGGCCCTGCCAGGACGGCGCGCAGACATCCGCCACGCCCACCGTGCCATGGCCCCAGGAGGCCACCGGCCAGCCGCCGGCCGGGGCCTTGCCCTTGGGCAGGAACAAGGTGCCGGAGACCACCACCGGGGTCTTGCCGTCGATGCCGTCGGTGGAGCTATAGAGAATCCGTTGCGCGCTGGCAGCGTTGGGCAGGCTCAGGGTGGCTTCCAGGGGTTCGCTGCGCAGCAGCTTGCCCGGGGTCGGGGGGATCGCGTCCTGCCAGGTATAGAAGGCCGAGACCCGGCCGTCGCCCTGCAACGGGTCGGGCTTGGGCGCGTAGGTCGGGCCGGCCAGGGCCGACAGGGAGAGCGCCAGGAGGCTCAGGCCAAAGGTGAATTTTGCGGACAGTTTCATCAAGAAGACTCGTGCTCAGGGTTCAGGGATGGGTGGCGACCTGGCCGCGCAGAGCGGGCCAGTAATCACTCAGGTGCAGATCGATCAGCGCCTGGTTGGTGAAACCGGTGGCCAGGGCCGGGGTGATGTCGTAGGGCGTGCGGATCAGCTGGTTGGCCAGGGCGTAGTCGCTCAGCGCCTGATAGTGGGCCTTGAGCTGCTGGTCGCTCTTGGGCGCCCAGCGCTCCTTCCAGGCCACCGGGTCGCCCTGGTCGTCGCGGCGCAGCACGCTCTCGGCGGTGCCGGCGCGGGAGGACAGTTGGTAGTAGGCGTCCTGGTTCTGTTCCTGGGAAATCCACCAGGCGGCCTTGACCCAGGCGGTGGCCAGCAGTTGGGTAACCTCCGGGTGCTGCTCGATGAAACTGTCGGTGCCCCAGAGGTCGGAGACCAGGCGCCAGTCATTGGCCCCTTGCTTGGTGGACCAGATGATCCGGCCCACGCCCTTGTCTTCCAGGGCATAGGCCTCGCTGAGCAGCACCGCGGCGTCGACCTTGCCGGCGGACACCGCCGCCGCACCGACCTGGGGGTTGAGGTTGGCGATCTTGAAGTCGTCGAGCTTCAGGCCCTTGCTGGCCAGGAAGTTGCTGAAGGCGAACTCCCAGGGCCGGCCGCGATGCAGGGCCAGGCGCTGGCCCTTGAGGTCCTCGATGCTCTTGGCCGTGGACTGGGTGGGCACCACCAGGTAGATATTGTTGCCGCTGCCGCCGGGCACGATCAGCTTGCCGGGCACGCCGCCGGCGCCAGCGATCACCGACGGCAGGTCGCCACGCACGGCGAAGTCGATGCTGTTGTTGCTGAAGCCCTCGTTGATCTGCGGCCCGGCGCCGGCGTGGGGCAGGGCGATCCACTGCAGCTTGATGCCGCGCTGGCTCAGTTGCTGTTCCAGCCAGCCATCCTCGATCACCCGCCCGGCGATGCCGCCGAACACCGGCTTGCCGCCCTGGGTGAAGGCGACGATGGCAATCTTCACCGACTCGGGGGCCGGGTTGGCCAGGGCCGTGACACTGATCAGCAGCCCGGCCATAACGGCCAGGGTATTGCGCCATAAACCTTGCATTGCACTCTCCCTCAAAAAATAAGCCCTCAGCCCCGCCAGCCCTGCGCCGGATATCGCGGTATTTCCTGTAGGAGCCGGCTTGCCGGCGAAGAGGGCCCTTGAGCCTTGCCTCGCCCTTGCGAGCGCCTTCGCTGGCAAGCCAGCTCCTGCAACAGATATCGCGGTGTTCTCCTGTAGGAGCCGGCTTGCCGGCGAAGAGGGCCCTTGAGCCTTGCCTCGCCCTTGCGGACGCCTTCGCTGGCAAGCCAGCTCCTACGAGGGTCGGTGGTGGGTACTGGTGTCGGAAGGGATAGAGCAGATTGCATGCCAGGGCCGCTACAAAGCGCTGCAGGCCTTGCCCGGCAAGGGCTTCAGGCAGATCGACAGGCCCTGGCCCAAGCCGCCGCTGCTGATCTGCGAACAGGCAGGTGCTGGCCGATTGCTGCTCCAGCAGCAGGTGGGGAGCACCCTTCAGATATATTCATAAAAGGAATATCTAAAGATTAATTAATAATTATTTAGTCTAAATATCTTCGTGCACTATTGAGCCCGCGCTTTTACTGCCAGGAATGCACCATGTCGCTGATCACTCATCCAAACGCCCGTGAATTGACCAAATCGGTACGGGCCACCGTTCTGGTGTTCAAGGACCCGCGCTCCCAGGAATTGCTCAGTCGCATCGAGCGCCTGGCCCCCAGTGAGGCCAATACCCTGATCATTGGCGAGACCGGCACCGGCAAGGAACTGGTGGCGCGCCACATCCATCACCTGAGCCGCCGCGGGCGCGAGCCCTTTGTCGCGGTGAACTGCGGGGCCTTTGCCGAAACCCTGGTGGAAAGCGAACTCTTCGGCCATGAGAAAGGCGCCTTTACCGGTGCCACCACCCACAAGGCCGGCTGGTTCGAAGCGGCCAACGGCGGCACGCTGTTTCTCGACGAGATCGGCGACTTGCCGCTGAACATGCAGGTCAAGCTGCTGCGGGTGCTGCAGGAGCGAGAAGTGGTGCGCCTGGGCTCGCGCACGCCGATCCCGATCAATGTGCGGCTGGTGGCGGCCACCAACGTCAACCTCGCCGATGCGGTGGTGGCCGGGCATTTTCGTGAAGACCTGTTCTACCGCCTGCACGTGGCCACCATCCGCCTGCCGCCGCTGCGCGAGCGCCCGGGGGACATCCTGCCCCTGGCCGAATTCTTCCTTGAGGAACACTGCCAGCGCCTGGGCTACAACCGTGCCTCGCTGACCGAAGAAGCTGAACGCAAGCTGCTGGAGCACAGCTGGCCGGGCAACATTCGCGAACTGGAAAATGCCATCCACCACGCCTTGCTGGTGTGCCGCCAGCAACGGGTGGCACCGGGGGATCTGCACCTGGTGGACATGCGCTCCTCCGGCATCCGCCAGGAACAGGCGCCCCTGGCCGTCCCCGGGCCTCAGGCGCCGGCAGACCTGGGCCGGGCTTTGCAGGCGCTGTTCGAGCAGAACATTCCCGACCTGTACGAGCACATCGAGGAAACGATCTTTCGCGAGGCCTATCGCTACTGCCATGGCAACCAGTTGCAGACCGGGCGCCTGCTCAACATCAGCCGCAACATCGTGCGCGCCCGGCTGGAAAAGATCGGCGAGTTGAACAAGCCCCTGGCGACTTCCGCTTCCTAGATCCGCTTCCTGGACCCGAGAACCGGCCCGGGGCTTTTTTTGCCCGGGGCGGTTGACGCCTGCCGGCTTGATCTTTAGTCTTTGGAACGATCATTCCAGAAAGGTAATAGCCGTGCGTCCCAAGGAGTTCGACCCCGAGCAGATTGCCGATGCGGCCATGCAGGTGTTCTGGCAGCGCGGTTACGCCGCCACGTCCATTCAGGACCTGGTGGAAGGCACCGGCCTGAGCCGCAGCAGCCTGTACAACGCCTTCGACAGCAAGCACGGCCTGTACACCTGTGCCCTCAAGCGCTACCAGCAGATGACCAGCGCCAATATCGAGCTGCTGGGCGCCGACGCACCCGCCAGGGAACTGGTCCGGCGATTGCTGATGCGCATCGTCGACAACGAGCTGGAAGACACCCGGCGCCTGGGCTGCCTGGCGGCCAATGCTTCCCTGGAAATGGCCGGGCAGGACGCGGCGGTGGCTCAGCTCGTGGCGCAGAATTTCCAGCGTATCGAGGCGGCCCTGGAGCAGGTGCTGCGTCGCGGCCAGGAGCAGGGGGAGATCGACCCGCAGAAGAATCCCCGGGCCCTGGCCAGCTTTGTGGTGTGCACCGTGCAGGGCTTGCGGGTGCTGGCCAAGGGCAGCCTGGCGGAGCAACGACGCCAGCGCCTGCTGGATGTGGTCGAGGTGGTCCTGGCCAGCCTGTAGCAGCCGGCGTGCCGGCGAAGGGCCCCTCACAATCTGCATCAGGTTCCAGGGCGTCTTCGCTGGCAAGCCAGCTCCTACAGGGCTGGGCTTTTTTTTGCCTTTTATTGGAATGATCATTCCATAATTAATTCAACATGGGAGAGACACAGATGGCCAAGCAACCAGGATCCATTGCGGTATTAGGCATCGGCATCATGGGCGCCGCAGTGGCGCGCAATCTGCGGCGCAAGGGCTTTGCGGTACGGGCCTGGAACCGCACGCTGCAACGGGCCCAGGCGCTGATCGCGGACGATATCCAGGTATTTGCCGAGCCCGCCGAGGCGGTACGCGGGGCGCAAGTGATCATCACCCTGGGCAAGGACGGTGCCGCCGTGCTGCAAGCCATGCAGCAGGCACGGGACGGTTTCGAGCCTGGGGCGCTCTGGCTGCAGATGGCCACCGTGGGGATCGAGGCCAACGACGAACTGCAAGGCTTTGCCCGGGATGGCGGGCTGGTCTTCTACGATGCCCCGGTGCTGGGCACGCGCCAGCCTGCGGAGCAGGGCCAGTTGGTGGTATTGGGCGCGGGCCCCGAGGCTCATCGGCCGGCGTTGCAGCCGCTGCTGGAGGCCATCGCCAAGCGTGTGCTCTGGGTTGCCGAACAGCCGGGAGCCGGCAGCCGCCTGAAGCTGGCCCTCAACAGCTGGGTGCTGGCCCTGACCCACGGCGCCGCGGAAAGCCTGGCCCTGGCCAAGGGGCTGGGGCTGGACCCGGCGCTGGTGGTGGAACTGGTCAGCGGCGGGCCCCTGGACAGCGGCTATTTCCAGGCCAAGACCCGGGCCATGCTCAGTGGCGACTACAGCCCGAGCTTTACCCTGGCCAACGCCCTGAAAGACGCCGAATTGATGGTAGCGGCGGCCGCCAGAGCCGGGGTCCGGCTGGATCTGGCCGAGGCCGGAATCCAGCGTTTCCAGCGCGCCCTGGAGCAGGGCCATGGCGACAAGGACATGGCGGCCTCCTACCTCGGCTGAGCGTTTTCTTCTAGCGCTGATGCAGGCGCTGGCTTGCCAGCGAAGGCGCCCGTGAGTCGGGCGCAGGGGCTGAGGGCCTCTTCGCCGGCAAGCCGGCTCCTGCGGGAGCCTGCGCGGTGTATCTGCCTGTTGTAGGAGCTGGCTTGCCAGCGAAGGCGCCCGTGAGTCGGGCGCAGGGTCTGAGGCCCATTCGCCGGCAAGCCGGTTCCTGCGGTGATTTCTGGTCTTCTTGTGTGAGCATTCTTTCATGAACATTTGCGTACCTTTGCCGACCGCCTCCAGTAGGTTGCCGGTCTGGCGCCTGCTGGCCTTTACCCTGGCCGGTTTCATCGCCATCGTCACTGAGACGCTGCCTGCCGGGCTGTTGCCGCAGATCAGCCAGGGCCTGGGCATCAGCGAGGCCATGGCCGGGCAGTTGATCAGCCTGTATGCCCTGGGCTCGGTGGCGGCGGCGATTCCGCTGATCGCCGCCACTCGCAGTTGGCGCCGTAGGCCCTTGCTGTTGCTGGCCATCGGCGGCCTGTTGCTGTTCAACAGCCTGACCGCGTTGTCGACCCACTATCTGCTGACCCTGGCCGCGCGCTTTGCCGCGGGCATGGCGGCGGGGCTGGTCTGGGGCCTGCTGGCCGGCTATGCCCGGCGTCTGGTGGTGCCCGAGTTGCAGGGCCGGGCCCTGGCGGTGGTGGGCGTGGGCCAGCCGATCGCGCTGTGCCTGGGGGTGCCCCTGGGGGCCTGGCTGGGCACCCGCATGGATTGGCCGCAGATCTTCTGGGGGCTGTCGCTACTGGCTCTGCTGCTGTGGTTCTGGGTGCGCCTGGCAGTGCCGGACTACCCCGGCCAGCCGGCCCACCAGCGCCAGCCGATCGCGCGGATCTTTCTCACCCGGGGCCTGCCCCAGGCGCTGCTGGTGATCTTCGTGTGGATCCTGGCCCACAACATTCTCTACACCTATATCGCGCCGTTCCTCGCGTCCCTGGGCCTGGCGGCCTCTCTCGACCGGGCGCTGCTGGTGTTCGGCCTGGCCTCCCTGGTGGGGATCTGGTTCACCGGGCTCGGGGTCGACCGCTGGCTGCGCGGGCTGACCCTGTGCAGCCTCGCCGGTTTCGCCCTGGCGTGCCTGCTGCTGGGGATCGCTGCCAGCCAGCCCTGGCTGGCCTGGCTCGGCATTGGCGCCTGGGGCCTGACCTTCGGTGGCGCCCCGACCTTGCTCCAGACCGCCGTGGCGGATGTGGCCGGGGAGGGGGCGGATGTCGCGCAATCGATGCTGGTGACCATCTTCAACCTGGGCATTGCCTGCGGGGGTATGGTCGGCGGCCTGCTCTTGCAACGCTATGGCGCGGCGTCTTTTCCCTGGGCCATGGCCGCCCTGGCGCTGGTGGGCCTGATGCTGGTCTGGGGCGCGCGCAGCCATGCCTTCAAGCCGGGTCAGCGCTCTGCCTGCTGCGCCTGAGGTTGGGCGTCGCGAGCCTGTTGCAGCAGGCTCGCCCATTCATTGGCGAAGCGGTGGCAGTCCCCGGGCCAGCGCGCGGTCAATAGATTGCGGTCGCGGACCACAAAACCGCGCTCGGGGTGCTCTGCCGAATCCCGCCGGGGCAGCCAGGGCCCGGGCAGAAAATCCGCCGGGCTGGCCAGGGCCGCCTTGATCTCTTGCTCGACGCTGTGGTCGTAGGTGCGGTAGTAGCGCCCCAGCCACGGCGCGGTGACCAGCCAGGCCGCCAGCTCCATGGGCCCGGCCAGCAGGGCGGTGACCTTGCGCCCATGGAGCACCGAGCGCCCGCTGGCCGGATCGATGCAGCGTGCCAGGGCCAGGGGGCCGTGGCACACCGCGGCCACGGGTTTGTCGGCCTGGAAGAAGGCCAGGATGATCCGCCGCACCTCCTCGGATTCCAACAGGCTGCGCATGCCCCGGGCGTGGCCGCCGGGAATCAGCAAGCCCTCGTAGGCCGCCGGGTCGACCCCGGCATAGGGCAGAGGGCTGCAAAAGGCCGGGTCGCGGGTCATGGCGTGGTAGCGGGCCAGGTCGGCCGCCGGGGTCATCAACAACGGGTTGAGCGGGCCGAACCCCAGGCTCACCAGGCGCGAATCGGCGTAGGCCGGCATCCCCAGGGGGGTGGCGAACTGCGCGGCAAAACCGGCGTCCCGGGCAGCCTGCCAGGGCAGGCTGCTTTCGCTGGGGTCGTAGTCGGCGTGGGGCAGCAGAATCAGGATCATCGCGCGGGCTCGCAGCACCTAAGGGTGCGTTGCAGGTTAGCAGCCCGCCAGGGGATGCCGGCACGCCGCTGTTGCGCCGTGCCGGCATTTGTCACTTGGCCGCGGCGGCGCGGGTGCGTTCGATGTCCTGCACCAGGCCGTCGATGCGTTGCAGTTGCTCGCGGTTGTCGTGGTCCCAGGGGTGAAAGCCCGGCTTGAAGAACTGCAGCCAGGGCAGGGCGATCCGCGGGAACACCCCCTTGGGGCCGTAGAGGTACTTGACCACCTGCCACAACCCGCGCCAGTGGCCGCCGCGACGACGGTCGGCGATCAGCATGCGCACATGGAAGTCGAACACCACCAGCCAGAAGCCCAGGGTGGTGAACAGCATGCTCGCGGTGCGGATCAGGTAACGCTTGGGCCCGGGCTTGATCACGCTGTTCCAGACGTCGTAGGACACGGCCTTGTGCTCGGTTTCCTCCAGGGCGTGCCACAGCCACATCTGCCGGTAGCCCGCCACCGAATTGCCGAAGCGGCTGGGGTCGCGCAGCAGCAGGTCGGCGAGGATTGCCGTGTAGTGTTCCAGGGCTACGGTGATCGCGAGGTTGAAGGCCGGCGGGAAGTGCTTCTTCTGGAAATCGAGGAAGAAGCGCAACCGCCGGTCCAGCAGATGGGCCGGCAGCCCGGCGTCCTGCAGCAGGTCGTTGTAGCGCAGGTGCTCGCGGCTGTGCATGGCTTCCTGGCCGATGAAACCCTGGATCTGGCGCTTGAGCTCGGGGTCGTGAATCTGTTCGCGGTAGTGGCGCACGCTGTCCATGAAGAACAGCTCGCCGGAAGGAAACAGCAGGGACAACGCATTGAAGAAGTGGGTCACGTGGCTGCCTTGCTCGTGCCAGTCGCAGGCGCGTTCGGCAGGCAGTTCGACCTTGATGTCGCGGCGGATGGGCAGCATGGCTGTCGCTCCTCTAGACATGAAAAAGGGTGGGCGGCGCTACAGGCCGCGTTCGTCCTGGGGCTCGTAGACCGCCGGCCGCGTCTTGCCCGGCTTGGGCGCCATGCGCCGGCTGGCCCATACCACCAGGGCCTGGTAGGCACTGGGCAGCAAGCGGATGAACAGGTCGAGCAAGTGCGCGTCGCGGCCGATCAGCACCCGGCGCTTGTTCTTGCGCACCCCCAGCAGGATCACCTTGGCGGCGGTTTCGGCGGAGGTGATGAAGAGTTTTTCGAAGTCGTCCCGGGCCTGCTGTTCGTTGTCGATCAGGAAACCCTTGACGTTGTCGCTGATGCGGCTGGTGCGGGCGATATCCGTGCGGATGCCCCCCGGGTGCACGCAGGTGGCGGAGACCCCGTGGCCTTGCAGGTCCAGCTCCTGGCGCAGGGATTCGGTAAAGCCGCGCACGGCGAACTTGGTGGCGTTGTAGCCGCTCATGCCAGGCTGGGAGAACAGCCCGAAGACGCTGGAGGTGTTGATGATATGGCCGTCGCCGGATTGCCTGAGGTAGGGCAGGAAGGCCTGGGTGCCGTGGACCACGCCCCAGAAGTTGACGTCCACTATCCACTCCAGGTCCGCCAGGCTCGAACCTTCCACGGTGCTCGACAGCGCCACTCCGGCGTTGTTGAAGATCAGGTTGATCTGGCCGTGTTCGGCGGCGCTGGCGGCGGCCCAGGCGAACATCGCCTCGCGGTCGCCGACGTCCAGTTCCTGGCTGCTGATGCGCAGCGGCAACAGGGTCGCGGCCCGGGCCTGGGCCACGGTCTGTGCCAGGCCCTGGGGGTTCTTGTCGGCCAGGGCCAGGTGACAGCCCTTACGGGCCAGGGCGACGGCCAGGGCGCGGCCCATGCCGGAGGCGGCGCCGGTGATGGCGGCGACTTTACCGTTAAAGTTTTTCATTGAGAGCGGCCTCTTCAAGGTGCAGGGGGCGCGCGGCGGCCGGTGCGGCGGCGGGCTGGGTGTGGGGCAGGTGGCTGGCCTGGTAGTCCTGCAGTTCGAAGTGCTGCAAGGTCTTCTTGAAGCTCCAGGTGGAGCCCGGCCAGAGGGTGGTGTTCTGCCCGCTGCGCGGGTCCAGGTACCAGCTGCGGCAGCCGCCGGTGGACCAGATGGCCCCGGCCAGGCGCTGCTGCAGGCGCTGGTTGTACTGGCTTTCGACCTGGGGCCGGACTTCGATGCTGGCGATACGTTCGCGCTGCATCTGGCCCAGGGCCTTGAGGATGTAGTCCACCTGGGCCTCGATCATCAGGATCATCGAGTTGTGCCCCAGGCCGGTGTTGGGGCCGACGATCATGAAGAAATTCGGGAAGCCCGGCAGGCAGGTGCCCAGGTAGGCGTGGGCGCCCCGGGCCCAGCTGTCCATCAGGTCCTGGCCATGGCGGCCGAACAGCAGGCCTCGGGGAATCGGGTCGGTGGCCTGGAAACCGGTGCCGAAGATGATGCAGTCCACGGGGTGGCGGTTGCCGTCTGCAGTGATCACCGCGTCGCCGTCGATGCGCTGGATGTCATCAGTGATCAGCCGCACGTTGCCCCGGGTCAGGGCCGGGTAGTAGTCGTTGGAGATCAGGATGCGCTTGCAGCCGATGGTGTAGTCCGGGGTCAGGCGCTGGCGCAGCACCGGGTCGGGCACCTGTTTGCGCAGATGGCGCAGGGCCACGCGCTGCACCACCTTCATCAGTCTGGGCCGGCGGGCGAAGGCGATCACCCGGCTTTCCAGGGCCCAGTACAGCGCCGAGCGCACCAGCCGCTGGGTGAAGGGCAGGTGCTTGAAGGCCCAGCGTTCCACCGCGCTGAGCTCGCGGTCGGGCTTGGGCATGATCCACGGCGGGGTGCGCTGGAACAGCTTGAGCTGAGCCACCCGCGGGGCGATTTTCGGCACGAACTGAATGGCGCTGGCGCCGGTGCCGATCACCGCCACCCGCTTGCCTTGCAGGGCGTAGCGGTGATCCCACTGCTGGGAGTGAAACCGCTTGCCGGTGAAGGTGTCGAGCCCGGGGATGTCCGGTATCGCCGGGCGCGACAGGCCACCCATGCCGGAGATCAGTACCCGCGCACTGACTTCCCGACCATTGCTGAAGCGCAGGTGCCAGCGCTCCCGGGCTTCATCGAAGACCGCCTGTTGCAGGCCCATGTTGAAGTGCAGGTAGGGCGCCAGGGCGAAATCCCGGGCGCAGTTTTCCAGGTATTCGCGGATTTCCGGCTGGGGCGCGAACTGCCGGGTCCAGTTCGGGTTGGGCGCAAAAGAGAAGGAATAAACGTGGGATTGCACGTCGCAGGCGCAGCCGGGGTAGTGATTGTCGCGCCAGGTGCCCCCCAGGGACGCGGCGTGTTCGGCGACGAAGAAATCCTCTATCCCCGCTTGCTTGAGCTTGATCGCCATGCACAGCCCTGCGAAGCCGGCGCCGATGATGGCGATGTCAACGACCTCGGGGTCGTTGGGTGGCGAGTACGCATTCATGGTGTGTACCTCGATTGTAATGATGCTGCTGGGTGACTTTCGTCAGTGGGTGAAAACTCAGGATTGCACAATTTAAAATAATGTTTTAAAAATTAATTTAAATAAATTACCTGAAAATGTCACCTGCGCTGGTCGCCTGTGGATTTTGCGGGGCTCATCCAGGCCATGGGTGAGGCGTCACAGGCGGCACCAGGCCAGGGCGACACGCCACACCGCCAGGTCATTCCGATCACGGGCGAACGGCGCAGGGAAGCTGAGGGGGCGGGTTATGGAGTGGCTGGTAGCGGCAGCGGTATTCCTGGCGGTCAGTGCGGTGCTCTGGGTGGTGAGTTTTCGTATCAACCGCCGGATTGAAAGCCAGGTTCCGATCAACGGACGCTTTCTCGAGGTCGGTGGCGAGCGCATTCACTACACCGATGAGGGCAGGGGCCCGGCGCTATTGATGATCCATGGCCTGACCGGCTGCGGGCGCAACCTGACCCACTCCCTGGCCCCGCAACTGCGCGAACGCTTCCGGGTGATCACCATCGATCGTCCTGGTTCGGGCTATTCCACCCGGGCCCGGGGCGCCGCGGCAGACCTACCGGCCCAGGCCAGCCTGGTGGCCAGGTTCATTCGTACCCTGGACCTGGGCCAGCCGCTGGTGCTGGGGCATTCCCTGGGCGGTGCGGTGGCGCTGTCCCTGGCCCTGGACCATCGGCAATCGGTGTCCGGACTGATCCTGGTGGCCCCCTTGACCCATCCGCAGCGCATGTTGCCGCTGGTGTTCCTGTCCCTGGCAGTGCGCCCGGCTTTCCTGCGGCGCTGGATGTCCCTGACCCTGGCGGCGCCCATGGCCATGCTCGGGCGCCGTGGCCTGGTCAAGTCGGTGTTCGCTCCGGACCCGGTGCCCGAGGATTTCGCCGAGCGTGGCGGCGGGTTGCTGGGGATGCGTTCGGACAGCTTCTACAACGCCTCCAGCGAAATCGCCGTGGTCAACCGTTCGCTGCCGGGCATGGTCAAGCATTACCCCAGCCTGAAGCTGCCGGTAGGGCTGATCTATGGCTCGGCGGACCCGGTGCTCAGTTACCGCCGGCACGGTGAGTCAATGGTCGGCAAGGTGCCGGGGCTGTCCCTGGAGATCGTCCAGGGCCGGGGCCACATGTTGCCCATCAGCGCAGTCGAGCGGGTGGTGGCCATGGTCCAGCACGTCGCTTCCCAGGCTGCGCCACAACGCAGCGCAACCATCCTGCACCCGCCGTTCGCGGCTTCAAGAGCAAGTTGAGGGCGTGGTGGGGGGCGGTTTCGAGCGCCCCTGCCGCGGCGTCGACAGCAGCTGTAAATGCTTCACGGGCGACATTCGAAACAAGCCGAAAAAATAGTTGACGAGCTAACGAACCCGAGCTATTTTTTTAAAAAAATGTTTTGAATGTTTTTTTTGAAAGTGCAATTGAGCGATTAAAAATAATGAAAATAACGCCATTTCACGCTTTTGTTTTTTCATCCCTTCACGCTCTGCACAGCGCAGCCGCGCTGTCCTTTATAGCACCTGTTTCGACTGCCATCCTGCGGAGGCTGCCATGACTGTTTCCGTGGCGGCACCCGGCGTCTGGACCGATAGCAAGCGTCACCTGTGGTGGCTGGGCACCTTGCCCATGATCACCCCTCTGCTGTCGGGGATCTTCGCCCTCACCACCGGGGTGCAAGTGTTCTGGTGGAGCGGGGTCCTGGTGATCTTCGGCCTGATCCCGCTGATTGACGGCCTGATGGGGGAAGATGCCAGCAACCCGCCTGAATCCGCCGTTCCCGATCTGGAAAAACAACCCTACTACCGCTTTATCGTCTACAGCTGTGCCGTGCTATCGGTACTGTCTTTGGTGGTGACCGCCTGGATGGCCATCAGCGGGGTGGACTGGATCATCGCCGGCGGCCTGCTGCAACTGAGTGAACAACTGCACCTGCAAGGCAGCCTGGCGAGCTTCGCCGCCTTCCTCACCGAGCGTGCGCAACTGCACGGCAGTATCGGCTGGTTCACCTACCTGGGCATGGCGATGTCCACTGGCGCGGCCACCGGCATTGCCATCAACATCGCTCATGAGCTGGGGCACAAGAACCGCGGGATGGCCAAGTTCCTGGCCAAGCTGGCCCTGGCTTCGACCTTCTACGGGCACTTCTTCGTCGAGCACAACCGCGGCCACCATGTGCGGGTGGCCACCCCGGAGGACCCGGCCAGTTCGCGCCTGGGCGAATCCTTCTGGAGTTTCCTGCCGCGTACCGTGTGGTTCAGCCTGAGTTCGGCCTGGCATCTGGAAAGCCAGCGCCTGGAAAAACTCGGCCTGCCGACCCTGCACTGGAAGAACGGCGTGCTCAGCGCCTGGCTGTACAGCGTGGTGCTGTGGGGCGTGCTGATCGCCTGGCTGGGGGCGGCGGTGATTCCCTTCCTGGTGATCCAGGGGATCTACGGCTTCTCTCTGCTGGAGGTGGTCAACTACGTCGAGCACTACGGTCTGCTGCGCCAGAAACAGCCCAACGGCCGCTATGAACGCTGCTCGCCGCGCCACTCCTGGAACAGCAACCGGATCGTCACCAACATCTTCCTGTTCCAGTTGCAGCGCCACTCCGACCACCACGCCAACCCGACCCGTGCGTATCAGGCCTTGCGTCACTTCGACGAGTCGCCACAGCTGCCCTATGGCTACGCCACCATGATCGTCTGGGCCTATGTGCCGGCCCTCTGGCGGCGCCTGATGGACCACCGGGTGCTGGCGCACTACTCGGGTGATGTACGCCTGGCCAACATGCACCCGGCCAAGCGTGACGAGCTGCTCAAGCGCTACGGCTTCAGCAACACCGATTCAGACACCGCTCTTTAGTTGTACCGCTCACCCCTTCAAGTGCTGGTGAACCGGTCGTGTTCGCCTGTGATGTGCCCGCTTGAAGGGTGAGCAACGCAGTAGGCAGTCCTTAAGCAAGTTGACCGACAACAACAATAAGCAACTGTAAGGAAGTCACGGATGTCTATTTCACCGCTATTCACTGCCCAGTTGTTCGTGGTCCTGGTGGGGATCTCCCTGATGGGGGCCGCCGAAGCCGCGCGCATTGAACCGGCCAATACCGAGTTCACCGCCAAGGGCCCCATCAGCTTTGCCAAGAGCATCATCAATGCCGACTGCACCATCCAGGTCAGCGGCAAGGTCAGCCCCGACGGCAGCTTCGCCAGCGTCGAGAAAGTCGACTTCAGCGGCGGCCTCAAGTGCGGCCAGGTGGAAGCCACGCACCTGCCCTGGAAGCTGATCGCCAAGGACGAAACCAGCGGCGCCATGTCGGGTATCCAGGTCACCGTGCACGCGCCCCTGGTGGGCGGCGACTGCGGGCCGTCCACCGCCGAAGGCAGTTGGAACAACAGCACCGGAAAACTCGAAGCGGCCCAGGTCAGCCTCGACGGTGGCTGCACCATCAAGACCGTATCGATCCAGATGCCACCCACGTTCCGGGTTGCACCCTGACGCGCACGTCACACCTTTATCGAATTGAAGATTTGGCTGGAAAGGGAAGCTCGGTCGCTGTTCTCCGTGTCGTCTCGCTCAAGGCCATTACCCCGGCGAAATGAATCGCCATACATGTGAGGAAAAACAACAATGAAAGGCATCAAAACTCTCGTGTCCGCCACCGCCATCGTTGCCTGCTTGGGAGCTGCTTCCATGGCCAGCGCTGCATCCATCGCCATTGATGGTGCGAACCCGGATGGTCCGTTCACTACCCCTGGCGGCACCATCACCGTGCGCTCGCCGTCCTCGTTCAACCAGCCCGTGACCTGCAACATCAACTTCAGCGGCAACATCGCCGGCGGCGTGGCCAGCATCACCGGCGCCACCGTCAGCGGCAGCAACGCGCTGTGCAACCTGCCGAAGATCACTGGCTTGCCATGGACCCTGAGTGCCTCCAGCACCACCGCAGGTACCGTGACCAACGTGGGTTACACCATTTCCTTCTTCCCTGCCACCAACTGCGGTCCGACCACCATCAACGTGGCCTGGAGCAACGTGACTCACTCGCTGAGCCTGAGCACGCCTCAGACCCTGAGCGGTGGCTGCTCCGTGGATGTGCTGAACGCCAAGCCGTCGCCACAGGTCAGCGTGATTTAAGCGTTATCTGGAACCAAGGGCTGATCACCCGCTGAAGGACACCGCCTCGCAAGAGGCGGTGATCTGCAGATCAGGAGGGCCCTGTAGTGTCGGTTGCTATCGATAATAATAAGGAGTGGGGCATGAATAATAAGAAACAACAGTTGCAGATCGCGGTGGCACTCGCCCTGTTGGGGGGCTTTGGTGCGATCGGCACTGTTCAGGCAGGCGGCTTCACCACGCCTACCTACGGCGCTCCCGGATGGGGCCGAGCCTTCGGTGGTGGTTCGTTGTTCAAGAACGACCCCAGTGCGGCTTACAACAACCCGGCGGCCATGGCGTTTATCGATCAGAACGTGGCACAGATGACGGTCGACTACGCCCGCATCAAGATGAAATACAAAGGCGATGCCTACGATTATCAAGGGAATCCGGCCACCACCTTGCCGGTGGATGCATCCGGCGTCCCCACCAGCGGTCCGGTGCCCCTGGAGGGCAATGGTGGCCAGGGCGGCTTCACCGCCTGGTTGCCGACCGGCTTCATGGTAATGCCGATCAACGATCAGTTTGCCTTCGGCCTGAGCCAGGTCGTGCCCATGGGCATGCGCAGCACCTGGGATAACGACAATTCAAAGATCCGCGACTTTTCGGTGGATACCAAGATCGAGACCGTGGGCCTGACCGGCTCGCTGTCGTTCAAGGTCAATGACGACTTCTCCCTGGGTGCCGGGGTCATCGTCCAGCACAGCAAGGGCTTTGTCAGCCAGAACCTCAACCTGACCGGTGCCGCGGCGGTATCTCCCGGCCTGGGCGGGATCCCGCTGCCATCCGGCGTCGGGGCGAACCTGATGCGGGTCAAGGTGGACAATACCTCGGTAGGCTGGTTCACCGGCGTGGTCTGGAAACCCACCGACCGCGACACCCTGGGCCTGAACTACCACGCCAAGATCAAGAACAAGATGGACGGCAAGTACAACGTGCGTGCCGACGCGGTAGGCCGCCAGTACATGACCCAACCGGCCGGGCCCAATGGTGAAAGCCTGGTGGAACTGGCCTATCCCGGCCTGAAGCTGAACCCGGATGGCGCCAACGCCAGTGCCCAACTGGACATTCCAGCCTCCGCCGGGCTGGACTGGGTGCACGTGTTCGATGACCGCTTCACCCTGGGTGCCAGCATGCTGTGGACCCAATGGTCGTCGTTCAAGGACCTGACCCTGAAGTCCGATGGCAATACCCTGGTCTCCATCCCGTACAAGTACAAAGACACCATGATGTATTCCCTGGGTGGCGACTACCGCTTCACCGACCAGCTGACCCTGCGGGCCGGTGTGGCGTACGACCAGACACCAACCCGTAACAGCACACGTGACCCGCGGATTCCCGACAACGATCGCTGGTTCACTTCCCTGGGCTTCGGCTATGACATCAGGGCGATCCCCGGCCTGACCATCGACGGCGCCTATTCCCGGCAATTCGTCAAGGAAGCCAAGATCAAGACCCAGAACGTGGACCGTCTCGGTGCCTCGCGCCTGGATGGCAAGGTCGACGCCAAGGGCGAGGTGGTGAGTCTCTCCGCGACCTATCACTTCTGAGGGTAAAGGCTTTACCCACGCCTCGAGATAACGGCAGTACAAAGGGATTGTGCTACTGCCGTCGGCGGGACGGGTCACCTCAGGACCCGTCTTGACCTGCCATTTCCCCAAGCCCTGGCTGACATCGTTCGGCCGTTGTGCGTTGCCGAAATCACTCAAAACAATATTTAAAAATAAAATTTGAAACGCGACAGTTTCCTTTGTAGGGTGATCTTCGAGGGGCCGGCACAACGCCCAGGCTCCAAGTGGTCGTCTGCATAGAACAAGAGAGGTATTCCATGATTGTCTGGTTATTGGTGGGACTCGCCGCTGCGTTCGCACTGGCCTATCGGCAGGCCCCGGCATCCTGGTGGCTGGGCTCGGCCCTGGTCTGGCTGGGGGCAGGGCACTGGTTGGGCCTGGTGGGCTCGCTGGGCATCAGCCTCGCGGCGCTGCTGGTGGTGCTGCCGGCTGCGCTGCTGAGCGTCAAGCCGCTGCGTCGGGCCTTGCTCACCCGTCGTGCCCTGGTCATGTTCCGCAAGATCATGCCGGCCATGTCCGACACCGAGCGCGCGGCCATCGAATCCGGCACGGTCTGGTGGGATGCCGAGCTGTTCAGCGGCAAGCCCGACTGGTCGCGCCTGATAGGCGCCGCGCCGGCCAGCCTGAGCGCCGAAGAGCAGGCGTTCATGGACAACGAAGTGGAAACCCTGTGCGACATGGCCAACGACTGGGAAACCACCCAGGTCTGGCAGGACCTCTCGCCCAAGGCCTGGCAATACACCAAGGACGCGGGTTTCCTGGGGATGATCATTCCCAAGCAGTATGGCGGCAAAGGCTTCTCCCATTACGCTCACTCCCAAGTGGTGATGAAGCTCTCCACCCGCTGCTCGGCGGCGGCGATCTCGGTGATGGTGCCCAACTCCCTGGGCCCGGCCGAACTGCTGCTGCACTACGGCACCGAGGCCCAGCGCCAGCACTACCTGCCGCGCCTGGCCCGGGGCGAAGACATTCCCTGCTTCGCCCTGACTAGCCCGTACGCCGGCTCCGACGCCGGGGCCATTCCCGATACCGGCGTGGTCTGCAAGGGCCAGTTCGAGGGCCAGGAAGTGCTGGGCTTCCGGGTTACCTGGGACAAGCGCTACATCACCCTGGGCCCGATCGCCACGGTGCTGGGCCTGGCGTTTCGCGCCGAGGACCCGGACGGCCTGCTGGGCACCAAGGGCAGCCTGGGGATCACCTGCGCGCTGATTCCCACCACTCATCCCGGGGTCAATACCGGGCGGCGCCACTGGCCGCTGAACGCGGTGTTCCAGAATGGCCCCACCACCGGCAAGGATGTGTTCATCCCCCTGGAATGGGTGATCGGCGGTGGCGACCAGGTGGGCAACGGCTGGCGCATGCTGATGGAATGCCTGGCCGCCGGGCGCGCCATTTCCCTGCCCTCGGCCAACGTCGGCCTGGGCAAGGTGGCGGTGCGCGGCACCACGGCCTACGCGGCGATGCGCAAGCAGTTCGGCCTGCCCATCGGCAAGTTCGAAGGGGTGCAGGCGCCCCTGGCCCGCATGGCCGGGCACCTGTATGCCTGCGACGCGGTGCGCAAGGTCTCGGTGGCGTCCCTGGATGCCGGCGAGAAGCCCTCGGTGATCTCGGCCATCGCCAAGTACCACGTCACCGAGCGCGCCCGGGCCATGGTCAATGACGGCATGGACATCGTTGCCGGCAAGGGCATCTGCATGGGGCCCAACAACTTCCTGGCCCGGGCCTACCAGCAAAGCCCGATCGCCATCACCGTGGAAGGCGCGAACATCATGACCCGCTGCCTGATCATCTACGGCCAGGGGCTGATCCGTTGCCATCCCTATGTCTTTCGCGAGATGGAAGCGGCCCGGGATACCGGGCGCAAGGGCCTGGAAGCGTTCGACAGCGCGATGTTCGGCCATATCAGCTTCGTCTTCGCCAACACCGTGCGCGCCGCGGTGCATGCGGTCACTGGCGGGCGCCTGATCAAGGCCCCGGGCAACACCGACAAGGCCCTGGCCGGCTACTACCGGCAGATCCAGCGTCTGTCGGTGGTGCTGGCCCTGGCCTCGGACATTTCCATGGGCGTGCTGGGCGGTGCCCTCAAGCGCAAGGAAAGCATCACCGGGCGCCTGGGGGACATTCTGTCCCAGCTGTACATCCTGTCCTGCGTGTTGAAGCGCTTCGAGGACGATGGCCGGCCGCAGGCCGACCTGCCGCTGGTGCACTGGGCCGCCCAGGACTGCCTGCTGCGGGCCCATGAAGCCCTGGCCGAAGTGCTGGACAACTATCCGTCCAAGGCTGCCGCGCGGATCATCCGTGGCCTGAGCTTTCCCCTGGGCATTCCCCAGCGCAAGCCGTCGGACCGCCTGCTGGCGCAAGTCGCCGAACTGGTGCAGACCCCGGGCCCGACCCGCGACCGCCTGCTGGCCGACTCCTACATCCCGCAGCCGGACATCGACAAGCTGGCCTATGGCGAACTGGCGTTCCGCTTGCAGCCACAGGTGGACCTGATCGAGGCGCGGCTCAAGCCGGCGATCAAGCAGGGCAGCCTGGCGCCGTTGCCGATCTCCCGCGAGGCCTTCGTGATCTGGCGGGTCAAGGCCCTGGAGCTGCAGCTGATCAGCCCGGACGAGGACGAGCTGCTGGGGCGCTATGTGGAATACGGCGACCACGCGATCCAGGTCGACGACTTCCCCCAGGACTTCGGTCTGCTCGAAGCCCTGCAACAGCGTCAGGCGCACTTCGAGCAAAGCGCCAAGCCGGCCTCGCGCAAACGCGCGGCCAGCAGCGAAGACGCGGTGGCCGCCAGCGATTCGGCCTATTGACCCTCTACAGGATTGGATCGGGATCTCTTTATGTCTGACGGTTATCTTTCGTTCGTCAATTCCGGCTGGGGCCGCTGGCTGGCCCAGCGCACCGGCCTGCCGCAACCGGTGCCGCTGCAACGGCACCGCGAGGGGCAGGGCGGCAACCTGCTCAACCCGGTGGTCCTCGCCGCAGCGCCCGAGGGGCGCCTGCTGGGCGAGCTGCAACGGATCTTCGCCGCCACCGACACCGTGGCGGCCCAGGCCGCAAGCATCACCGCGCCTTCCACGGTGAAGGTCCAGGGCCTGGTGTTCGATGCCAGTGGGGTGGCCGACATTGCCCAGCTGGACGAGCTGTACCGCTTCTTCCACGCCAATGTGCGGCGCCTGACTGCCCACGGCCGGGTGCTGGTGCTGGGTACGCCGCCGGAGCACTGCAAGGAACTGGCCCAGGCGGTGGCGCAACGGGCCCTGGAAGGCTTCGTGCGTTCCCTGGGCAAGGAGCTGCGTCGGGCCATCACGGTGCAGTTGCTGTACGTCGAGCCCGGCGCCGAAGCCGAGCTGGACAGCAGCCTGCGGTTCTTCCTGTCGCGCCGCTCGGCCTATGTATCGGGGCAGGTGGTGCGCATCGGCGAACCGGTGGAAGTGCCCCGGCACATCGATTGGCAACAGCCCCTGGGCGGGCGCCGGGCACTGGTCACCGGGGCCTGCCGCGGCATCGGCCTGGCCATTGCCAAGGTCCTGGCCCGGGAGGGCGCCCAGGTGGTGTGCCTGGACATTCCCCAGAGCGAGGCCGAGCTGCAGCAGGCGGCTGCCGGGATCAAGGGCAGCGCCCTGGCCCTGGACATCACCGCGGCCAACGCCGGGCAACGCTTGCTGGAGTTCGTCGGCGAGCACGGCGCCTTCGATATCGTGGTGCACAACGCCGGCATCACCCAGGACAAGACCCTGGCGAAGATGACCGAGGCAGCGTGGCGCAAGGTCATGGCGGTCAACCTGGAAGCGCCGCTGCTGCTCAGCCAGGCGCTGCTGGAAGGCCAGGGCCTGAATCCCGGCGGGCGCATCGTCTGCGTCTCGTCGATTTCCGGGATCGCCGGCAACCTCGGGCAGAGCAACTACGCCACCTCCAAGGCCGGGGTCATCGGCCTGGTGCAGAACCTCGCCCCTTTGGCGGCGCGCCAGCAGATCACCGTCAATGGCGTGGCCCCGGGTTTTATCGAAACCCAGATGACCGCGAAGATCCCGCTGATGATCCGCGAGGCCGGGCGGCGCATGAACTCCATGAACCAGGGCGGGCAGGCCGAGGACGTGGCGCAAACCATCGCCTGGCTGGCCCATCCGGCCTCCGGCGGGATCAATGGACAGGTGGTCCGCGTCTGCGGGCAAAGCCTGCTGGGGGCCTGAGCCATGAATGCTGATACCGCAATTCGCATCATCGAGCCGCCGCCCTCCCGGGGGCAGCTGCTTTACGACGGCATCCGCAGCCTGCGCAAGCCCAAGCCGGACGCCGCGCCCCAACTGCCGACGGAGCGCCTGGTGCGCCCGGCGGTAGAGCTCAAGGCCGACGAAATAGCCCGCTACGCCCAGGCCTGCGGTTTTCGCCGGGAACACGGGGTGCCGCTGGCGTTTCCCCACACCTTGGCGTTCCCGCTGCATCTGTTGCTGCTGACCCGCCCGACGTTTCCCTATCCGGCCAGTGGCATGGTCCACCTGGCCAACCGCATCCGCCAGTACCAACGGTTGGAGGAGGGCCAGGCCCTGCGCCTGGAGGTGTTTGCCGAGCGTTGGTTGGCCCATCCCAAGGGCCAGGCGCTGTCGATTGCCACCCGGGCCCACAGTGGCGGCAGCCTGGTCTGGGAAAGCGACAGCCTGTACCTGCGCCGCGGTGTAGCCGGGCCCATCGGCGAGCCCTGGGAGGGCTTGTTGCAATGGGATGAGCAGGCCTTGGTGCGCACTCAGCGCTGGAGCCTGGGGGGCGATCTGGGCCGCCGCTTTGCCCAGGTCAGCGGCGACTTCAACCCGATCCATACCTCATGGCTGGGCGCCCGGCTGTTCGGCTTCCGCCGGCCCATTGCCCACGGCATGTGGACCCTGGGCCGGGCCCTGGCGGCCCAGCAACCGCCCCATCCTCTGGCGGCAGCCCAACTGGACTGCGAGTTCAAGCTGCCGATCTTCCTGCCGGCGGCGGTGACCCTGTGGAATCGCCTGCCGGACGGCCCGCGCCATGAGTTCGAAGTGCGCAACAACGCGGGGGACAAGCCCCACATGCGCGGTCTATTTATCTGGGGAGCTCGTTGATGGCTGAGTACAGTTTCAATCCGGCGCCGGTACGCCGGGTGGCGATCCTGGGCGGTAACCGGATTCCGTTCGCCCGTTCCAACACGGTATATGCCAATGACAGCAACCAGGACCTGCTGGTGGCGGCGTTGCAGGGCCTGGTGGATCGCTACGGCCTGTCGGGCCAGCGCCTGGGGGAGTTCGCCGCGGGGGCGGTGATCAAGCATTCGCGGGATTTCAACCTGGCCCGGGAAAGTCTCTTGTCCACCACCCTGTCGCCGCAGACCCCGGCCTATGACCTGCAGCAGGCCTGCGGCACCGGGCTTGAGGCGGCGCTGCTGGTGGCCAACAAGATCGCCCTGGGGCAGATCGAAGTGGGCATTGCCGGGGGCGCCGACACCACCTCCGACGCGCCCATCGGCATTAACGAAGGCCTGCGCCGCACCTTGCTCCAGGCCAACCGCGCCAAGGGCACCGGCAACAAGCTGCGCAGCCTGCTCAAGGTGCGCCCGGGGATGTTCTTCAAGCCGTTGCTGCCACGCAACGGCGAGCCGCGCACCGGGCTGTCCATGGGCGAGCACTGCGAAGAAATGGCCAAGCGCTGGCAGATCAAGCGCCTGGCCCAGGATGAACTGGCCCTCACCAGCCACCACCAGTTGAATGCGGCCTACCAGCGCGGCTTCTTCGATGACCTGATCACCCCGTACCGCGGCCTGAAACGCGATAACAACCTGCGGGCCGACGCCAGCCTGGAGAAGCTCGCCGGCCTGGGTCCGGCCTACGACCGCCACAACGGCACCCTGACCGCCGGCAACTCGACCCCGCTCACCGATGGCGCCTCGGTGGTGCTGCTGGCCAGCGAAGACTGGGCGGCGGCCAACAACCTGCCGGTGCTGGCCTACCTGCGTACCGGGGAAACCGCCGCGGTGAACTTTGTCGACGGCAGTGAAGGGCTGCTCATGGCCCCGGCCTATGCCGTGCCGCGCATGCTCGCCCGGGAGGGCCTGAGCCTGGAGGATTTCGACTTCTACGAGATCCACGAAGCCTTTGCCGCCCAGGTGCTGTGCACCCTCAAGGCCTGGGAGGACGCTGATTACTGCCGGGACAAGCTCGGCCTAGACGGACCTCTGGGCAGCATCGAGCGCAGCAAGCTCAACGTCAACGGCGGCTCCCTGGGCTGCGGGCATCCGTTCGCCGCCACCGGTGGGCGGCAACTGGCGACCCTGGCCAAGGCGATCCATGAGCGCGGCGGCGGCCGCGGGCTGATTTCCATCTGTGCAGCAGGCGGGCTGGGCGTAACCGCCATCGTCGAAAAATAAAATAACAAGGAGACTGCCAATGAGTGTCGTGAGCCTGCAACCCGTCGAGCGTATCTGGCTGAACGCTTACCTGCCGGGAGTGCCCAGCGATATCGAAGCCGAGATCGACCGTTACCCGTCGCTGCGGGAAGTGTTCCTCGAACACGTGGACAAGTATCGCCAACGGGTGGCCTATGTGAGCATCGGCACCGAGATGGGCTACGACCTGTGGGAGAAGCGGGTATTCGCTTTCGCCGCCTGGTTGCAGTCCAAGGGGGTGAAGAAGGGCGACCGGGTGGCGTTGATGATGCCCAACTGCCTGCAGTACCCGATCTGCCTGTTCGGCACCCTGCTGGTGGGGGCCGTGGTGGTCAACGTCAACCCGCTGTACACGGCTCACGAACTGCGGCACCTGCTCAAGGACAGCGGCGCCGAGACCGTGGTGATCTTCGAGAATTTCGCCCACACCCTGGAACAGGCGATGCCGGGCAGCCAATTGAAGAACATCGTGGTGGCCGCCATCGGTGACCTGCTGGGCACCTTCAAGGGCGCAGCCCTGAACTTCGCCTTGCGCCATGTGCAAAAGCAGGTGCCGAAATTCAACCTGCCCGGGGCCATCCGCTTTCCGGCGATGATGAAGCTGGCCAGCGTGCTGGAGCACCGCCCGGTGGAACTCAAGCAGGACGACATCGCCTTCCTGCAATACACCGGCGGCACCACGGGCGATGCCAAGGGCGCCATGCTCACGCACCGTAACATCCTCGCCAACCTGATGCAGGCCAAGGCCTGGGTCGGTGACCAGCTGGACGAGAACCAGCAGGAAACCAACGTCACCCTGTTGCCGCTGTACCACGTGCTGTCGCTGACGGTGAACTGCCTGATGTTCATGTGCCTGGGCGGGCGCAACATCCTGATCGCCAATCCGCGGGACGTGAAGCGGGTGCAGATGATCCTGCGCAAGGAAAAGTTCAGCGGCATCGTCGGGGTCAACACCCTGTTCAACGGCCTGCTGGAAAACGAAGAGTTTCGCGGCCGGGATTTCTCCGACCTGAAGCTGGCGATTGCGGGCGGCATGGCCACCCACACCTCGGTGGCCCGGCGCTGGAAGGAAGTCACCGGGGTGCCGATCATCGAAGGCTACGGCCTGACCGAGTGCTCGCCGGTGGTGAGCATCAGCCCGATCGACATTGCGCGCATGCGCGAAGGCGATTTCACCGGGACCATCGGCGTACCGCTGCCTTCGACCTGGGTGCGCTTCGTGCGCGAGGACGGCCAACTGGCCGAGCTGGGCGAGGAGGGCGAGCTGCAGGTACGCGGGCCGCAGGTGATGAAGGGCTACTGGCAGCGCCCGGAGGAAACCGCCAAGGTTCTGGACCGCCACGGCTGGCTGTCCACCGGGGATGTCGGGGTGATGAACGAGCAGGGCTTCATTCGCCTGGTGGACCGCAAGAAGGACATGATCCTGGTCTCCGGTTTCAACGTGTACCCCAACGAGATCGAAGATGTGGTGGCCCTGCACCCCGGGGTGGCGGAAGTGGCGGCGATTGGCGTCGAGGATGATGTGACCGGCGAGAAAGTGAAGATCTTCGTCGTACGCAAGGACCCGGCGCTGACCCAGGACCAGTTGCTGGCCCACTGCCGGGAATACCTCACCGGCTACAAAGTGCCGCGCTATGTAGAGTTCCGTACCCAAGAGCTGCCCAAGACCACCGTGGGCAAAGTCCTGCGCCGCGCCCTGCGCTGACCCGCAGGAGCCGGCTTGCCGGCGAAGAAACCCCTGGGCCTTGCGCCGTTCCCGAGGGCGCCTTCGCTGGCAGGCCAGCGCCTACAAGGCGTTGGGCAGGCGGACCTGGCCCGGTTGCAGGCCGAACACTTCCACGCCCTCCGGGGTCGATTGGCCCACGGTCACCGGCACCCGCTGGCCTGGTTGATCGGCCGTTGCCCGGTATTCCACGCTCATGCCGTCGGCGTCGCGCTGGATCGCCGCAGGCGGCAGCACGATGGCCTGGTCGTTGCGGTAGGTGACGATGGTCAGCCGCGCGCTCATGCCCAGGCGCACCCGTTGCAGTTGTTCGCGGCTCAGCTTGGGCACCGACAGGGTCACCGGGAATTGCGCTCCGGCACCTGCGGTTTCGTTGGGCAGGGCCAGGCTGCTGACGATATCCACCACGCCTTCCAGGCGTTCACCATCAAAGCCGTCACCGAGAATTTCCACGCGCTGCCCCTGGTGCAGTTGGTTGATGTCCAGCTCCGACACCTTGCTGACGATCTTCAGCTGTTCGATGTTGGCCAGGCCGAACAGCACTTGCCCCGGGCTCAGGCGTGAACCGGTCTGCACCGGACCGTTGGCGGCACCGGCGGTGTTCGGGCCCGCGCCGCCATTGGGTGGCGGCACCACGATGCCGGCAAAGGGGGCGACCACGTCCTTGTGCTCCAGCAGTTTGCGCAGGGCGTCGTACTTGACCGTGGCGTTGGTCAACTCCATTTCGGCAATCTGCCGGTATTCCCCCGTGCCCTGGTTCAGCGCCTGCTGCAATTCACTCTGGGCGGCGGCCAGGTCCAGGCGCTGCATCTGTGCCTGTTGCTCCTGGTCGTTGAGCTCGTTGCGCGGAATGATTCCGCGCTGGAACAGGTTCTGGCTTTCCCGCAGCTTGCGTTCGGTATTGGCCAGGGACATCTGCGAGTTGCGCAGGGTACGGCGGGCCCGGGTGACCACGGCGCCGTTGTTCCAGTCCTGCAGCTCCTGAACGGTGCGGCGGGCCTTGAGCAAGGTGGAAAGGGCTTCGCGCGACTGGATCTCCACCAGCCCCGGGTCCATCTGCAAAAGGACCTGGCCGGCCTCTACGCGCTGGCCCTGTTCCACCAGGCTGGCCTGCACATTGCCTTCGAACGGGGCGGTGAGGACCACGGTCTTTTGGGGTTCGATCTTGCCCACCAGGCCGATCTGGTGAGTCAGTACCGTGCCTTGCACGCTGACCCAGCGGGCCTCGCTGGCCGGAGTGCTGGCGGGGGACTGGAGGGTGACCAGGGCAGCGGCGCCCACGGCGAGGGCGACGGCCAGGGCCAGCGCATGCAAGGTATGGCGACGGCGCTTGCTCGCCTGCGGCTTGTCAGAAGTCATTGAGCGCAATGTCCCAGCTCTCCAAAGTCATGCCCAGGGTCAGGTCCAGTTGCGTCTGGGCGTTCAGGTAGGCGATCAGCGCATTGAGCCGGGCATTCTCGGCGTTGCGCAGGTCACCCTCGAAACTCAGCACCTGGAAGTTGCTGGAACGGCCGGCACTGAGCTTTTCCCGTTCGATGTCCAGCTTGCGCTTGGACAGTTCGCTGGCGCGCTGGGCAATCTCGTACTGGCGCCAGCGGGTGCCCAGGTCGCGCACCACGTTGTTGACGTCACGCTCCAGCACCTGGCGGGCATCGGCCAGGAGGATTTCCTGGTTCTCCACATTGACCCGGGCGTGGACCTCGGCCTGGCGGGTACTCAGGTCGCCAATGGGAATCTGCACCTGGACCCCGGCGTAGCTGTCCCAGCGCCGGTCCGAACCGTTGCTGGTGTCATTGTCATAGCGGCTGCGGGTCTGGTTGGCCCCGGCCACCAGGGATACGTCCCAGCGCGACTGGTCCTTGGCGATCACCAGGTTCAGATCGGCCTGCTGGCTGCCCAGCAGGGTAGCCAGGTATTCGGGCTGCTGGATCTGCGCAAGGCGCAGGGCCTCGCGCTGGTCGATGCTGATCTTGGCCGCCTGCAGGGCCTCGCTGGCGTGGATCCGGCTGGACATGTCCAGGGCCAGCAGACGCAGCAGCGACAGGCGGTTGACGTCCACCTGGTTGCGCGCTTCCTCCACCCCCAGCTCCTGGCTGGCGATGTCGGCTTCGGTCTGCACGATCTCGAACTCGGCCATGCGCCCGGCGCTGATCAGCGCGCGGTTGACTTCCAGCAGGGCATTGGCGCGCTTGAGGGCTTCCTGGGCGATGGTCAGCTGTTCCTGGGAACGCAGCAGCTCGCGGTAGGTGGTAATGATCGCGGTGATGGTCTGGGCGACCCCGGCCTTGAGGTTGAGGCGGTTGCTTTGTTCGGTGATGCGCGCCAGACGCAACGGCGCGGTGGTCACGTCCCAGCCGGCGCCGCGCAGCAATGGCTGGATGATCGCCAGGTCCAGGCCGTCGCTGCGCTGGCGGCCGGCCCGATCGGCTTTGTTCAGGTCCTGGATCCAGGCCATGCTCAGGCGTGTGCCGTACTCGCTCAACAGGCTGGTGGCCGGGGCCATGTTGAGGTTCTGCGTGGTGTCGCTGCTGCCCCGGGTGGTGCGGTAGTTGCCGGTGATCAGCAGCTTGGGGTTGAACACATCCTCGGCCACCCGCAGGTCGAACTTCTGCGCCACCCGCTGCAGGTACGAACTGCGGATGCTGCGGTTGTTGCGCAAGCCCAGGTAGACCGCGTCCCCCAGGGTCAGGTCGGTGACCTGCTGGCTGAGCAGGGCGCTGCGCGAGTAGTCGCTGCGCATGGTGGGAGCGGAGGGGCGATCCACCCGCTCATCGGCGCTGAGCGCCGGCAAGTACAAAAGGCACAGGCAGGCGAGTGTTCGCAGGCGCCAGTCATTCATCGCGCAACGCCTCCACCGGTTGCAGTCTGGATGCCGAAATGGCCGGGTACAGGCCGAAAAACAGGCCCACCAGCAGGGTGCTCCCGATCCCCAGCGGCAGTGCGGCTCCCGCGAGGGAGAAGTGCCAGCCGGACATCCGGGCATAGATAAAGGCCGAGGCGACCCCCAGTATCGCCCCCGACAGGGCGCCGACGGCGGTCAGGCTGACCGCCTCCAGCAGGAACAGGTTGCGGATGTCCTTTTGCCGGGCGCCCAGGGCCATGCGGATGCCGATCTCGCGGCGGCGCTCCGAGACATTCATCAGCATCACGTTCATCACCCCCACGCCACCCCCCACCAGGGAAATGCCGCCCAGGGCCATCAGCAGGTAGCCAAAGGTGCGGCTCTGCCGGGTCATGCCGTCGATGATCTGCTGCGGTACCTGCACTTCCACCTCACGTCCGCGCAGGATCTTTTTCAAGGCCTGGGTCATGGCGGCGGCGACCTGCTCCATGTTCTGGCCACCGGCGACCCGGGTCACCACGTTGTCGATCTGTGGCGAAGGGAAAATCCGCCGCATGCTGCCCTGGGGCAGGAACACCGAGTCATTGGCCTGGATTGGCACCAGCACCGCGCTGGGCTGGTTCTGCAGGATACCGATGACCAGGAACAGGTAGTCGTTGATCCGCACCCGGTCCCCCAGTTGCAGCGGGGCCCCGGCGGCGCCCAGGGTCTGAGCCACCTGATGGCCGACCACCGCATAGATTTCGTTCTGATCGAAGTCCGAGAGAAAGCGCCCCTCACGCAACTGCAGGCGCATGGCCGGCGCCAGCTCGGCGGTCGCGCCCACCACGCTGGCGTTGGCGGAGCGGCCATTGCGAATCAGCGTGGCGCTGAGCAACACCGTCGGGGCAATGTTGATCAGGCTAGGCACCGCCTGGCTCAGCGCCCGGGTGTCCAGGGCCGCGGGCAGCGGCGTGCGGCTGTCGGCGCTGGCGGGAAAGCGGGCCACCAGGGTGTCGGTGCCCATGTTCTGGAAGATCGCCGCGGCGTCCTCGGCGGCGTTGTGGCCGATGTTGATCAGTGCCACCACCGAGGAACTGCCGATGACGATGCCTAGCAGGGCCAGGATCGAACGCTTGCCCAGGGTGCGCAGGCTGACGAAGGCTTCGTGCAGCAGCTGGCTGGCGCTTTGCTCGACCTTGAGGCTCATGCCGGGCAGACCTCCTGCACCACGCCATTGGTGACACGGATCTGCCGTTCCAGGCGCTGGGCGATATTGGGGTCGTGGGTGACGATGATCAGGGTCACCCGGCGCTCGCGGTTCAGCGCCAGCAGCAGGTCCATGATGTCCTGGGCGGTGTGGCTGTCGAGGTTGCCGGTGGGTTCGTCGGCGAGGATCACCGAGGGTTCGCCCACCAGTGCCCGGGCGATCGCCACCCGCTGGCGCTGGCCGCCGGAAAGGTCCGCCGGGCGGTGGTCGGCGCGTTGCCCGAGGCCTACCTGGTCGAGCATGTGCATGGCCCGCTCCAGGGAATCACGCCGGGCCACGCCGCGGTAGCTCAGGGGCAGGGCGACGTTGTCCAGGGCGCTGAGACGCGGCAGCAGGTTGAAGCTCTGGAACACGAAGCCGATCTGCTGGTTGCGGATCGCCGCCAACTGGTCGGGGCTGGCGCGGAAGATATCGTGGCCGGCAAAGTGATAGTCGCCGCTGTCGGGCAGATCCAGCAGGCCGAGAATGTTCAGCAGGGTGCTTTTGCCGGAACCGGAGGCACCCAGGATGGCGCAGCTTTCACCGGCGTCGATGCAAAGGGAGACGTTCTTGAGAATGTGGAGCGGTTGCTCCGCCAGCCGATAGCTCTTGCCTATGCCCTGCAGGGAGATAAAACCTTGCTCGATTATCGTCTCTGTCATCGCTTACCGCGCCGGCTGGCTCGACTGGCTGCTTGAACAACCACGGGGCGCAGGGATCACGCAACAGGGGTATTCAGGGGCAGGGCCAAGCTCTGGTTTTATTTATTATTTTAAAAACATTGTTTGAATAGTAACTGCGTTCATCCTGCCACGCCAGCCGTCTGAACCGGGTAATTGAGGGCTTTTTCCAGGTTTTTTTGCGGAGAAACCCGCGGGTCACAAAAAGGCCGGTGGCCACCGTGACGGTCCCTCGGACGCTTGCTTTTAGGGCTTCTCGCAGGTATAAAAAATCAAATTTTTTTTTAAAACACTGTTCGAACGGTCAGTTTTTCATCCCAGCAAAGGTTAGTCCTCCATGGTCGCCAAGAAACTCAGTGCCCCCAATGTCACCAAGACCCGACTGCTGGAAGCGACCGAGGCATTATTTATCAAGTACGGCTACGACGCGGTGCTGCTGCGCCAGATCACCGAGCGGGCCAAGGTCAACCTGGCGGCGGTGAACTACCACTTCGGCGACAAGGATTCGCTGATGAAGGCCCTGTTGATGCAGCGCCTGGGGCCACTCAATGATCAGCGCCTGGAACTGCTGGCCAAGTGCGAGGAACAGGCCGAGGGCCCGCTGGACTGCGAAACCCTGCTGGGGGTGCTGTTCGCCCCGGCCATGGGCCTCGAGCGCAGCGACGAGAGTGGCGGCGTGGAAGGGCGCTCGTTCATTCGCTTCCTTGGCCGGGTCTACAGTGATACTTCGCCCTTTATCCAGGAATACCTCAAGGAGCATTACCAGCCGGTGTTCGAGCGCTTCTTCAAGGCCTTTGCCCTGGCTTTGCCGGACCTGCCGCGCAACGAGCTGGGGGTGCGCCTGCAATTTGCCCTCAAGGCAATTTCCGGCGTCATGGCCGGCACCGAGCTGCGCCTGCTGATGCAGGCCATGAGCCTTGGACGCCCGGCCACCGATGCTGAAGTCATGGCCAAGCTCATCAGCCTGGTGTCGGCGGCGATTCGCGCCCCCATGCAGGACCCCGATTCCGAGCAGGCCCTGGAGAAAGTCCTCGATACCCAGCGCCTGATCCGTCAGCAATCCCATTCCCTGGCCGGCTGATTCCCGGCTGAGCCGCCCGGCCCCGACAGCGCAGCAGGATCATTCGGAGCGTCAATGATTCTCGGGGCAGGTGCCCACATCTGCTAGGTTCTGCTCCTTGCATCTGCCTTGGAGCATTCGCCATGAGTTCCTCCCAACAGCATGTTCTGGCCGTCAACGGCATCGAACTCAGTGTGCGGGTCAGCGGCCCGGAACACGGGCAGCCGGTATGGCTGCTGCACGGTTTTCCCGAGTGCTGGCATTCCTGGCGCCATCAAGTGCCGGCCCTGGTGGCAGCGGGATTCCGGGTGTTCGTCCCGGAAATGCGTGGCTATGGCCGCAGCTCGGCTCCCGAGGCGGTGCAGGCCTACGACCTGCTGACCCTGTGCGCCGATATCCAGCAGGCCATGCACGCCTTCGGCCAGCAGCGGGTGTGCATCGTCGGCCACGACTGGGGCGCCCCCGTGGCCTGGCACCTGGCGCTGCTGGAGCCGCAGCGGGTGGCGGCGCTGGTGACCCTGTCGGTGCCCTTTGCCGGGCGGCCGAAACGCCCGGCCAGCGAGATCATGCGCCAGGTGCACGGCGAGCATTTCAACTACATCCTCTACTTCCAGCAGCCGGGAGTGGCCGAGGCGGAACTGGACGCCGATATAGACGCCAGCCTGCGCCTGTTCATGGGCAATGTCGGTGCATTGCTGCAACCCAAGCCGGCCGATGCCCGGTTGTTCGACGGGGTGACGGTGCCCGCAGGGTTGCCGCAGTGGTGCAGCGGGGAGGATTTCCAGGCCTATCGCCAGACCTTCACCGGGCGCGGCTTTCGCGGTGCCCTGAACTGGTACCGCAATTTCGAGCGGACCTGGAAGCGCACCGAGTTCCTGGCCGATGCCCAGGTCCAGCAACCGACCTTGTTCCTGCTGGGCGACCAGGACCCGGTGGGTGTACTGGAAGCCCATACCCTCAAGCGCATGCCGGGCAAGGTGGCGGACCTTGAGCAGCACCTGCTGGCGGACTGCGGGCACTGGATCCAGAACGAACGGCCGCAGCAGGTCAATGCCCTGTTGCTGGATTTCCTGCAGCGCCGGTTCACCTAGGGAGCCCGCCGCCCCGCAGGAGCTGGCGTGCCAGCGAACGCGCCAGCAGGTGCGGCGCAAGGTGTTCGCCGGCAAGCCGGCTGCTACGAGGCCGGGTGGTGCCAGCGAAGGGGGCCGATCAACCGAGCATTTCCCGCATCCGGTGCCAGAGCATGCCCAGGGCCAGCAGTGGTGCCCGCAGGGCCGGGCCGCCGGGGAAGGTCATGTGCGGCACGCCGCTGAACACGTCCAGGCCGCGACTGTGGCCGGCATGGATGGCTTCGGCCAGTAGCCGGGCAGTCCAGTGGGTGACGTTCAGGCCATGCCCGGAATAGCCCTGGGCGTAGTACACATTGGGGTACTGCGACAGGCGCCCGACCTGGGGGAAGCGATTGGCGGTGATGCCGATCTTGCCGCCCCACTGGAAGTCGATCGCCACATCCTGCAACTGCGGGAAGACCTTGAGCATCTTGGGTCGCATGTAGCCGGCAATATCCGCCGGATCACGCCCCGAATAGTGGCAGGCACCGCCGAACAGCAAGCGCCGGTCCGCGGTCAGTCGGTAGTAGTCCAGGCCGACTTTCTGGTCGCACAGCGCCAGGTTGTCCGGGATCAGTTGCCTGGCCCGGGCCTCGGCCAGCGGCTCGGTGGTGATGATGTAGCTGCCCGCCGGCAGTACCTTGCCACTGAGCCGTGGCTCGAGGTCTTCCAGGTGGGCATTGCAGGCCAGCACCAGGTGCCCGGCGGTGACAGTGCCGGTTGCGCAGCGCACCTTCACACTCTCGCCGTGGGTCAGTTCCAGCACCGGGCTCTGCTCGAAGATCCTTACCCCCAGGGACGCTGCCAGCCGCGCTTCGCCCAGCACCAGCTTGAGCGGGTGCAAGTGCCCAGAGCCCATGTCCACCAGCCCCCCGGCATACACCGAGGAGGCCACCACCTGCTGCATGTCCTGGGGCGCCACCAGCCGAGTGGGGTGGCGGTAGCCCAGCCTGACCAGGCTGTCCTGCTCGGCCTGGAAGGCGGCGAACTGGGCCGGGGTGTTGGCCAGCTCACAGAAGCCCCAGCGCAGGTCGCAGTCGATGGCATGTTCGCTGATGCGCTGGCGTACCACCTCCACCGAGTCGATGCCGGCCTGCTCGAGGTATTTCACCCCTTCCTGGCCGACGTAGCGGGCAAAGCCTGTGACCTCGTGGCCAATGCCGCGGATCAGTTGGCCGCCGTTGCGCCCGCTGGCGCCCCAGCCGATGCGCCGGGCTTCCAGGAGGATCACCGAGAGCCCGCGCCGGGCCAGCTCGATGGCGGTGTTGACCCCGGTGAAACCGCCGCCGATCACGCAGACGTCGGCGCTCGGTTGGCCCTCCAGCGATGGGTAGCCGGGCAGGCTGCCGGCCGAGGCGGCGTAGTAGGAGCGGGCATGCCCGTTGGCGCTGCCCGAAAGGTTTGGCTGAATCATTTGTTGGACTTCACTTTGCTCCAGGAGCGGGTCATCAAGCGCATGATGGCCGGCGACTGGGTGGTGGAGATGTACAGCTTGTCGAGCACGGCCTGAGGTGGATAGACCTCGGGGTTGTTCACCAGGTCGGCCTCCATGTACTGCTGGGAAGCCGGGTTGGGGTTGGCGTAGCCGACATAGGCGCTGACCTTGGCGATCACTTGCGGGTCCAGCAGGTAGTTGATGAAGGCGTGGGCTTCCTTGACGTTGCCGGCATCGGCGGGAATCGCCAGCAGGTCGAACCACAGGTTGCTGCCTTCCTTGGGAATCGAATAGGCGATGTTCACCCCGTTCTTGGCTTCCCTGGCCCGGTTGGCGGCCTGGAACACGTCGCCGGAGTAACCGAAGGCGATGCAGATATCACCGTTGGCCAGGTCCGAAACGTACTTGGAGGAGTGGAAGTAGGTGATGTAGGGGCGCAGGGTCAGCAGCTTGGCCTCGGCCTTCTTGTAGTCCTCGGGGTTCTCGCTGCGCGGGTCCAGGCCCAGGTAGTTGAGCACCGCCGGGAACACTTCATCCGGCGAGTCCATCATCGACACCCCGCACTGCTGGAGCTTCTTGAGGTTCTCAGGCTCCAGCAGCACCGCCCAGGAGTCGATGTGGTCGATGCCCAGTACCTGCTTGACCTTGTCGACGTTGTAGCCGATGCCATTGGTGCCCCAGAGGTAGGGCACCGAGTACTGGTTGCCGGGGTCGTTCTGCTCCAGCAGGGCCAGCAGCTTGGGGTCCAGGTTCTTCCAGTTGGGCAACTGCGAGCGGTCGAGCTTGAGGAACGCGCCGGCCTTCACCTGGCGCGCCAGGAAGTGGTTGGAGGGCACTACCACGTCGTAGCCGGTGCGCCCGGCCAGCAGTTTGCCCTCCAGGGTTTCGTTGGAGTCGAAGACGTCGTAGATCACCTTGACCCCGGTCTTGCCCTGGAAGTCGGCGAGGGTGGTCTGGCCGATGTAGTCGGTCCAGTTGTACACGCTGACACTGGGTTGTGCCTGGACGGCGGTGCTGCACAAGACCGCCAATGCTGCCGGGACCACTGCTTTCAAAAGACGCATATCGACACCTCTTCGGGTTGTTTTTGTGGATTGCAGAATGCGGGTTGTCAGACGCTGAGCAGCAGGAACTCGCGTTCCCAGGAGCTGATCACGCGCTTGAAGTTCTCGTGTTCGGCACGCTTGACCGCCACGTAGCCGCGCACGAACTTGCGCCCCAGGTACTGCTCGATGGTCGGGCAGTCCTCCATGTGTGCCAGGGCGTCCTCGATGGTGATCGGCAGGCGCAGGTTGCGCCGCTCGTAGGCCCGGCCTTCCACCGCGGCGCTGGGCTCGATGCCCTCGACCATGCCCAGGTAGCCGCAGAGCAGGCTGGCGGCAATGGCCAGGTAGGGGTTGGCGTCTGCGCCGGGCAGGCGGTTTTCCACGCGCATGGCGTCGGGGCTTGCGGTCGGAACCCGCAGGCCCACGGTGCGGTTTTCCTCACCCCATTCGACGTTCACCGGGGCCGAGGTGTCCGGCAGGAAGCGGCGGAACGAGTTGACGTTGGGGGCGAACATCGGCAGCAATTTGGGGATGTACTTCTGCAGGCCGCCGATGTGGTGCAGGAACAGCTTGCTTTTCTCACCGTTGGCATCGACGAAGATCGGCTTGCCGGTGTCGATGTCCACCACGCTCTGGTGCAGGTGCATGGCGCTGCCGGGCTCGTCGGCCACCGGCTTGGCCATGAAGGTGGCGGTGACGTTGTGCTTGAGCGCCGCCTCGCGCAGGGTGCGCTTGAACACGGTGATCTGGTCCGCCAGGTCCAGGGCGTCGCCGTGGCGGAAGTTGATTTCCATCTGCGCCGGGCCGTCTTCGTGGATCAGCGTGTCCAGGTCCAGGCCCTGGGCTTCGCACCAGTCGTAGACATCTTCGAACAGCGGGTCGAATTCGTTGGCGGCATCGATGGAGAACGACTGGCGACCGCTTTCCGCTCGGCCGGAGCGGCCCAGGGGAGCCTTGAGCGGCAGGTCCGGGTCTTCGCAGCGCTGGGTCAGGTAGAACTCCATTTCCGGGGCGACGATCGGCTTCCAGCCCTTGTCGGTGTACAGCTGCAGCACTTTCTTCAACACGTTGCGCGGCGACAGTTCGATGGGGTTGCCGAATTTGTCGAAGGTGTCGTGGATGACGATGGCGGTGGGTTCGATGGCCCAGGGCACCAGGTAGATCGATGACGAGTCGGGGCGGCAGACCATGTCGATATCGGCCGGGTCCAGCAGTTCGTAGTACAGGTCGTCGTCGACAAAATCCCCGGTTACCGTTTGCAGCAGGACACTTTCCGGCAGGCGCATGCCTCGCTCATGCAGGAACTTGTTGGTGGGTGCGATCTTGCCGCGGGCAATGCCGGTCAGGTCGCTGACCACGCACTCTACTTCGGTAATCTTGTGATCTTTCAGCCAGGAGGAAAGCTGATCGAAAGGGGCGTTCATAAAGACCTCGATTATTGGTTTTATCTGCTCCGAGGTGAGCGGGAGTATCCCGGCAAGGCTTCCCCTGCGGCGCATTGGCGACTATCTTGGGCGAGCCTTGTTGTTCCATCTATCCACTTTAAGCAGAACCAAAACGCACCAAACGAGTGCGTAAGGTCCCCCGATGACAGCGTCCAATCCGCTTCAGGTCCAAGCGTTCAACACCTTCGATGTCGCCGATCAGATCCGTGCCACCCCGGGTTGGGTCCAGCATTACCAGCAGATGTCCCCTGGCCATTTCAACGGCCTGGTGCGCTACCTGGACCTGCAGGGCGTGGAGATCTACGAGGAATGCATGAACACCCGGGTCGAGCAGAATTTCAGTGCCCCCCAAGGCGCCCTGGCGTTCTGTTTCGACCGCAGCGACAACGCGCTGTACGTGCTCAACGGCGAGAGCCGCAATATCTGGATCACCCCGGAGAACTACCAGGAAGTGGCGGTGGTGTTCGGCCCCGAGTTCGTCCGCGGCCACGGCCTGGGTGTGGAGCGCCTCGACGGGCTGTTCATGGCGCCCCTCAACAGCCAGCAGAACGCCTTGTTCTGCCGCTGGCTGAGTTCGACCCTGACCCGCCTGTCCCAGACACTCGACCCACCCAGCCGCGAAGCCCTGACCCAGCAACTCCTGGAGGACTGCCTGTACATCCTCGACAACGCCTGCGTGCGCCTGGACCGCGGCGGCCTGCAACGGCGCAGCGAGGAGCGGGGGATCATGCAACGGGTAGCGCAGTGGGCCGCCGACGTGCCCGAGGAAACCCTCAACCTGCTGGAGCTGTCCCAGGTAGCCGGAGTGTCCCTGCGCCAGTTGCAGAGTGCGTTCAAGGCCTTTACCGGGATGGCCCCCAGCCAATGGCTGCGCCTGCGCCGGCTCAACAGCGCGCACCGCGAACTGCTCAGCCGAGGGCCGACTGAGACCACGGTGGCCGAGGTGGCGATGCACTGGTCGTTCTGGCACCTGGGGCGGTTTTCCAGCAGTTACCGGGCGCTGTTCAAGGAGCTGCCGAGCCAGACCTTGAAACGCAGTGCCGTGGCGCGTCGCTAGGGCGTGCGCCCGGGCCTTGCGGGCAAGCCCTCAGTACACTTGCAATGACTGGTTGAGGTCGCGCAGGGCCTGATCCAGCCGGGCCACGGCGGTGGACAATTGCTGCTCCTGGGCCGCCTCGGCCACCAGCTCTTCCAGGCTGACGCACAGCTCCAGCAAACCTTGGGTATTGAGCAGGTAGGCCGTGCCCTTGAGCTTGTGGGCGATGGCTTTCAGGGCCTGGCGATTGCCACTGGCCAGGGCCTTGCTCAAGGCCTGCAGTTCCTCGTTGTTGCTGTTGATCACGTGCTCGGCCAGAGCGGCGTGGATGTCGCCGTTCAACGACGGCACCGCGCTCTGCGCCTGGGGGGGCGTCAGGCTCAGCTTGGGGATCAGGCGGTTCAGCCCGGCAAGGCTGATCGGCTTGGCCAGGGCACTGTCCATGCCCGAAGCCAGGCAGCGCTCCAGTTCCTCAAGCTGGGCGCTGGCGGTCAGGCCGATGATGGTGCAGGGGCGCACCCCCATCTGGCCCTCCATGCGCCGGATCGCCTGGCTCATCTCATGGCCGCTCATCTGCGGCATGTTGCAGTCGGTGATGATGATATCCACGTCATGCTCCTGCCACATGGCCAGGCCTTCCAGGCCGTTGTAGGCGATCAGGGCCTCGTGTCCCAGGTAGTTGATCTGCTGGTTGAGCAGGTACTGGCTGGGCAGGTGGTCTTCGACGATCAACACGCACAGGGGCTGGTCGGTGCTGTTGAGCACCGCTTGTTCCGCGCTGTCGGTGGCGCTGCTGCGCTCGTCGGCAACGCGCTGAAAACAGGCCTTGAAGGTCATGCGGGTACCTACGCCAAGTTCGCTCTGGACTTGCAGGCTGCCGTTCATCAGCTGGGTCAGCGAATGACTGATGGACAGGCCCAGCCCCGATCCGGCGTTGGGGTTGCTGACCACGCTGTCGACCTCGAAGAACGGGGTGAAGATCTTCTGGATCTGCGAAGCCGGAATGCCCGGGCCGGTGTCGATCACTTCGACATGGAAGTCGAGAAAGTGTTGATCTTTCACCTGGCCCACGCAACGGATATGGATCTCGCCCTGTTCGGTGAACTTGATCGCGTTACTCAGCAGGTTGGAGATGATCTGCTTGAACTTCAGGCCATCGATCCACACTTGCGCGGTGGCCCAGGCATCGAACTGCAGGTGGATGTCCAGGTGCTTCTGGCGGGCCAGGCCATCGAAGACATTGGCCACCGATTCGATCAGGTCCTTGAGGCTGGCGGCTTCCGGGCGCAGGGTCAGGCGCCCGGATTCGATCCGCGAGATATCCAGGATATGGCCGATCAGCGCCAGCAGGTTCTGCGCCGACTCGTAGGCGATATGCACGGAGCGGGTATTGAGTTCGCGGTCGTTGTCACGGGTCAGCACCAGCTCCAGCATGCCGACGATGGCGCTCAGGGGGGTACGGATCTCATGGCTCATGGTGGTCAGGAACACGGTCTTGCTGCGGCTGGCATGCTCGGCGGCTTCTTTGGCATCGCGCAACTGGTCGAGGATCAACTGGCGCTGCAGCAGGTCCAGGCGCTTGCGAATGATCCGTCGTCGCTGGCTCAGAATCCACCAGGCCGCCAGCATCAGCATCAGGCCCAGGCTGCCCAGGATTTTCCAGGTGAAGGCCGTAACACCTTTCCAGTAGCTGTCGTCGGTGCTGCCGCTGGCGCGCCAGCGACCCAGGATCTGCAGGTATTCCTGAGGGCTGATCTCGGCCATGGCCTGGTCGATGATGGCGATCAGTTGCTGCTGGCTTTGCGGTGCGGCGAAGGCGATCCGGGCTTCCTGGCCTTGCATCATGCCGTGAATCTTCAGGCTGTTCTGGAGCCTGAAGGACAGGTAGTAGTTGGCCAGGTTGGCTGGTGCCAGGGTGAAGTCCGCCTTGCCTTGGCGCACCCGGTTGAGGGCCTCGGCAACGGTGGATGTCTGCTGGACCCATAGCCGTGGATAGCGCTCGCGCAGGTCCTCGCTCTGCAGGTAGCCGGAGGCGAGCGCCACGGAGCCGATGGAGTCGCGGTTCAGCGGTGCCAGGGGCGGTGCGTCGGTCTTGCGCACAATCACATAGGGCGTAGTGACGATGGGCCGGGTGTACAGGTAGGACGCACGCCTGGGGTTGGCGCGGGCCAGTATGCTGAGGTCTGCACGGCCTTCGCGCAGGCGGGTGTCGACCTGCTTGAGCGAGCCGACCCGGGAGACCTCGAAGCGCAGCCCGCTCTTGCGTCGGATGAGGTCCAGAAGGTCCGAAGCGATGCCGTTGAACAGCCCGCGGCTGTTGAAAAACGCATAGGGCGCCAGGTCGTCGCTGATCACCAGCCGCACCGGCGGTGCATGCTCCAGCCAGAGACGCTGATCGGCGTCCAGGCGTTCGCGAAAACTGTTGGAGTCGCAGTTACCCGTACCGCCCCACATCTGCAGCGCCGATATCACCTGGCAGCGCTTGATGCCGCCCAGGGCTCGCTCGAGCAACTGTTGCAGGTGGGTATTGTCACGGGCCACGGCAAACCCGACCCGGATTTCCGGCAACCGTGCACTGTGGCTGATCACCAACTGGTCGCTGAACAATTGGCTGGATAGATAGCCGGTAGACAGCGAGTCCCCCAGGTAGATGTCTGCGTCGCCATCGAGTACCGAGCCCATGGCGGCGCGGGGGGAATCGTACAGCTGGATCAGGCCCCGTCCACCGGTGCGCAGATAGAGCTCCAGGGCCATGCCGCGGGTGGCGGCGATCCGTGTTCTGGAGATGTTCGCGCGGTAGTCCCGCAGGTCACCGCTCTCGGCATACAGGGCCAGTTCGGTGACCGCGTAGCTCGGGCTCAGCCGGACCTGGTAATCCTCTGCTTCCACCTGGGTAGCGCTGTCTACCAGATCGACCTCGCCCCTGCGCAAGGCGTGATAGGCGGCATCCGTATTGGGGTAGGTGCGGACTTCCACGGGGATCGCCAGCTCGCGCTGCAATGCCCCCAGATAGTCCGCTCCTATGCCTTCGAGTTCATGGCGCTGATTGATTTCCCGGTAGGGGGGCAGGTCGCCACTGACGATGCCGACCAACAGGGCCTCTTTGTTACGCAGCCAGGTCTGTTCATCGATGCTGGGGCGAATATCGAGGAAGTCCAGCGGCTGGCGGGCACGGATCTTCACCCTGTCCTGCGCGAATACCGGCAGGGCCAACCACAATATCAGTACGAAAAACAGCGGGCGCGGCAGTAACCTCACATCAGGTTACTCAGACCAGTTCGTTCTGCCTGGCGATGTTCACCAGATCCACCACCGAAGTGACCCCAAGCTTGCTCAAGATATTGATCTTGTGGCCGCTGACGGTCTTGTTGCTCAGGTGCAGTTTCTCGGCGATCTCAAGATTGGTCAGACCTTCAGCGAGCAGCTTGAGGACTTCCAGTTCACGATTGGTCAGCGCCGCCAGGACGTCGCTGCTGTGTTTGCCGCGGCCGCCATCGCTGAACGGCATCGACTTCTTTGGGAAGAACACATAGCCCTCGACGATGGTGTCCACCGCCTTGAGCAGTCTGGTCAGGGGTTCGTTCTTGCTCACGAAACCACTGGCTCCGGCCTGCAGGCAGCGCATGGCATAGGTGTCGACGGACTGGGCGGTGAACACCAGCACCCGCACATCCAGGTTCGCTTGGGCGATGCGCTTGAGCACGGTGAGACCGTCCATTTTTTCCAGGCTGACATCCAGGATCACGATGTCCGGCTTCAGCGACAGGATCATGTTCAGGGCGCTGATACCGTCGGCAGTTTCGCCAACAATGGAGTAGCCCTGAGTCTCCAGGGTTTTGCGAATCGCCTCACAGACTACCGGGTGATCATCGACGATCAGTACACTTTTACTCATGCCAGGTTATCCAGAATCAAAATATCTAGGTAATAAGTGAGCCAACAACGGTCAGCGCCTTGATGAAATCTGAGGCTGGTTGAGATTTTTCTCTGACCTAGGGCGGATTTGCGGAAAGCTCAAATAAGAAAATGATGCCGAATAAGCCCCTCAGGGTCATCAGAATGTCACTGGCAGGCTAGCAGGAAGCAACCTGAGTACTGCCAAGAAAATTCCTGTTTTCGAATCCATTGCTTCGGGTTGACGGGCTCTTGGCGCCGATCTCGATTGGGTAAATGCAATTCAAGACTATTCCTAAAGCCCATCCACAACGCAGAGCCTATCTTGCCCTGTCATTCAGCCAGGCACAGGGCGAGCCTGAGTGGCGGGCGGCATTCTAGTGCACTGTGCCAGCAGTGTGATGGCCCACTATTTTCCTGAGGTCGAACCAAGCGATGTTGAAGTTAAGGGTAGGGGTACTGGAGCAACATAATATTGTCCGCCACGGTCTGTACAAGCATCTGTCCAGGCAGTCGGTTCTGTGCCTGAGCGAGTTCTTCAATTTCGCCGACATGTTGGAGGCCCTGGAACAAGAGCAGCTGGACGTGCTGATGATCGGCCACCTGATGGATAGCGACCCGGTTCATCTGGTACGAAACTTGATCACCCGCTACCCCGGTCTGAAAATACTCGTGCTGCTGAACCGTCCCGACCCTGTAATTGCCTCGCAGCTGCAGGCCGTGGGCGCACATGGGGTGATGTCCAAGACGCAGTCTTTGCCGGACTACGCTGATGCGCTGCGAAGCCTGGCCCGCGGCGAGCGCTATGCCATGCTCAGCGATGGCCGGGCAAGCATGGAAAAGCCACTCTACGACGCCTAGCCGAACAGGCCGCGTAGCCCTCGATTCAAGATTTTCTTTGGAAAACTTCAAGACGTTTCTTGTTATGGCGAGGCGGCCGGCGCTCTAGAGTACCCGGCACTGGTGACCTGAAAGACTGTCGCAAGGCCGTGACGGTCGGTGGGCCAGGACCACTCGGACTAGAGGCTTGAGAGGATGGAATATCCAGTTCTGAAGACCACCATCGAACGTTCTGGAGGCGCTATGTCACTTGTCGTTAACAAGCCCTTGCGCATCGCAGTGCTGGACGATCACGCATTGATTCGCATGGCAATGCAGCTACAGCTGCAGAGCGTGGCGGATTTCCAGCTGGTGGGTTTGTATGCCAGCAGCGGCGAGCTGATCTCGGCCCTGCGTGATACCGAGCTGGACCTGCTGGTGCTCGATTACCAGCTGCAGGAATGCGACCTGGATGGCCTGCGCCTGATCCGCCTGTTGCGCAACAAATACCCGCATTTGCTGATCCTGGTGTCCTCGGCCACCGAGACGCCGTTTTTCGTCAAGCAGATCATCGATATCGGAGCCAATGGCTTTCTCGGCAAATCACAATCCCTGGACGACCTGATTCCGGCCATCCGCACGGTAGCCAGCAAGCGGCTCTATCTGTCGCCGTTGCTGGCTTTCGCCGTGCAGCACCCGCCAATCGGCCCCGCCGCCGAGCCGGGCAGCCCGCCATTGACCAGCCTTGAGACCCTGTCCCCCAAGGAGAACGAAGTCTTGCGCTGCTTTCTGGATGGCCTGCGGATCTCGCAGATCGCCAGCAAGTTTTCCCGCAGCATCAAGACCATCAGCGGGCAGAAGCAGGCCGCGTTCAGAAAGCTGGGGATCCGCACCGACGCCGAGCTGTTCAAGGTGCAGCGCAAGCTGGACCTGCATATTGCTTCCCGCGAGCCGGCAGAGGACGCCTTTCATGATGAGGCCAGCGAGCCGACGCTGCCTCCGACCCGCAGCACCCTCTAGAGTGGCAGTGACAGGCGTGAGCACTGATGCTCGTTTCCAGGCCTTGAGCTATTGACGCGCCCCGCGTCCCTTGCTTGCGCCGAACTCATCGGCCACTACAGAGCCGCTATGGCAAGCATCAAGAAGGTTGCGCTCACCATCCTGCTAAACCCCAGCATTCAGCGCGGGCGCGGTTTTCGAGGACATCGAGGGCAGGAGCGCTGCGAGGCCAGTCACTCGCTCAGCCCGGCGGCAGCAAGCGCAGCGGATCCACCGGCACGCCGTTGGCGCGGATCTCGAAGTAAAGCTGGGCGCGGTCGGTGTCCTGGGAACCGGCTTCGGCGATCTTCTGGCCCTTGATCACCATCTGCCCTTCCTTGACCAGCAGCCGGCTGTTGTAGGCGTAGGTGCTGGTGTAGGAGGGGCCGTGCTGGAGAATCATCAGGTTGCCGTAACCGCGCATGTAGCCGGCGAACGCCACCTTGCCGCCCAGGGTGGCGTGGATCGGCTGGCCCTGGGTGGTGGCGATGCGGATGCCCTGGTTGAGCTTGCCGGTGGGGGAGAAGCGCCCGATCAGCACTCCGCGCAACGGCCAGCTCCAGCCCTTGAGGGTGACCTTGGGCATGGGGGCAGGGGCCGGGGGCGCTGTTCGGCCCTTGCTGGCGGTGGTTCGCGACTTGCTGCTGACCACCCGGGTGGTCCTGGCCGCGCCGCCTACCCGCAGCACCTGGCCGACCTCCACGGTATAAGGCGCCTTGAGGCCGTTGAGCCGCGCCACCTCCTTCCAGTTGGTGCCGTTGCGGCTGGCAATGGAATACAGCGTGTCGCCGCGCTTGACCCGGTACTCGCCGGCCTTGAGGGGGCCGGAGTTGGAAGGGCTGGAGCTGCAGGCTGACAGGGTCAGGAGCAATGCGATGAAAAGCAATCTTGCGAACACGCGACATCCACTATGTCTTGACGGGGCCAAGGGGCCCGAAACTTCGGCGTTAGCCAGGCCGATAAAGCCGGCAACTATACCTGTTTGCCGATGAAGAGGCGCGTTATAGACCGCTGCCACAGCGGTTAAATTCAATCCGGATGTCACAGGACGCTGATCTTTCCTGCGCCATGAACGCCCACGGCAATCTTTGTGAACCCTCGTCGCCTGCACCGCACTAAGGCAGTACAGACCGGGAGGAATCTTATGCAAGTGCAATACCTGTTGATCGTACTGGCCGTGATCGTGCTGCTGGCCGAGATCTGGGCCATCAGAAGCCTGCTGCGCAGCGGTGCGCGGGCAGAAAACAAGGGGCTGTGGATCGTGGTGATCATCTTCGTGCCGCTGCTGGGGCTGTTGCTATGGCTGATGGTCGGCCCCAAGGCCCTGAACCGGGACGCGCCGGCCGAGCGCGGCAGAAGCTGAAAACGGGGGGCAAACCCGCTGAAGGGTTGATCACGACATGCCAAGAATTCTTACATCCCATGTGGACGAAGCCGAGCTCACCGAGCACAACGCCAAGATGTTCGGCTCGCCCAAGGAACGGCTGGACTTCTATCGCCGGGAGATCCAATACGAAACCAGCATCCTGGCCAACCGCACCGATGCCTACCTGACGGCCCAGGCATTCCTGGTAATCGCCTTCGCTTCGTGCATGGCCAACCTCAATCCGGAATGGGGCAAGCTGTTTACCCTGTCCGTGCCGCCCTTCCTGGCGTTGCTGGGGATCCTCAGCTCTCTCAATGCCTGGCCTGGCATCAGGGCCGCCTACGAGATCATCGATCACTGGCATTTCAAGCAGAGTCACCTGCTGCACAGCGAACCGGTGATGGGCCTGGCCTATGACGAATCGCCGCTGTTCTGCGAAAGCGAGTCGAGCCACAAGGGCTATCGCAAGTCTTTGCTGTTTTCCATGCGTTCGCCCTGGTTGTTCGCGGCGTTCTGGCTGCTGCTGGGGATTTGGGCGGTGTATATCCAGGTGACCAATCCGGGCTCCTGAGGGCGCAGGCTCGCTGCCTGCGCTGCGGGACACAACGCTACCGGCCTATGGGCGCCAGCTGGCCGGTGTGCCGCGCAAGCGAACGCGGCACCTGGGTGCCACGCTCGCCGGTCACTCAGTGCGGAGCGCGGGGAATGGTCTTGAGCAGGTCTTCGGGGCTGATATGGCCGACCACGGCCTCGGCGGCGCTGCCCGGTAGCGGCAGGTCGAGGATATGACCCTTGATCTTGCCCACCACATGCATTTCGCACGGCTTGCAGTCGAATTTCAGGGTCAGCACTTCATCGCCGTGTACCAGTTGCATCGGTGCCACCTTGGTGCGCACGCCAGTCACGCCCTTGGCCTGCTTGGGGCACAGGTTGAAGGAGAAGCGCAGGCAGTGCTTGGTGATCATCACCGGCACGTCGCCGTGCTCTTCATGGGCCTCGAAGGCCGCGTCGATCAGTTGCACCCCGTGACGGTGGTAGAAATCCCGGGCCTTCTGGTTGTAGACGTTGGCCAGGAATGACAGGTGCGATTCCGGGTAGACCGGCGGCGGGCTGCTTTCGGCCTTGCGCGAGCCCCGTGGGTGGGCATCGATGCGTGCGGCGTCCAGGGCTTCGATGACTTCCCGGCGCAGGGCCTTGAGCTGGGAGTTGGGGATGAAGTAAGCCTGGGGCGCGTCCAGCTTGATGCTGGTGGCGTGGTAATGGGTGGTGCCCAGCTGGCCCAGCAGATCCTGCAGTTGCCCCAGGGCCTGTTCCGGCTTGTTGGCCACGCCGAACGGGCCATCCAGGGCGACGCTGGCGCTGATGCCTTCCTCGCTGGTGGCGGTCAGTTCCAGCCGTGCTTCGCTCAGGCGTGCCAGCCAGGACAGGCCGATGCGCCGCTCGGCGGAAGTGCGGGTCAAGGCTTGCTGCCAGTTGTGGTCGAGGTTGCGGCTCAGGGGGTGGTTGGGCCGCAGACGGCTCAGGGCTTCGGGCATCTCGTTGGGTTCGACCCGATAGCGGTAGCGTTTCTCGCCATCTTCTTCGAACTCGCCACGGGCCTCGGCGATGTTGGCGCGGAAACCCACCACCTCACGCTTGACCAGCAGGTTCAGGCCATCGCCATTGGACAACGGCTCGAAGGTCACCACCTGCAGGTCGCGCTTGCCGACCTTTTCCACGGTGCCTACCGGCAGCCCGGTGAAAGTCGGCGAGTCGAAGGCGCCGATGTCGATCTTGCGCTCGCTGACAAAGTAGTCGGTGCTGCCGCGGTGGAACGTCTTGTCCGGGTCGGGCACGAAGAAATGCGCGGTACGGCCGCTGGAGGCGCGAGCCAGGTCGGGGCGATCTTCCAGAACCGCGTCCAGGCGCTGGCGGTAGTAGGCCGTGATGTTCTTCACATAGGCCATGTCCTTGTAGCGCCCCTCGATCTTGAACGAGCGCACGCCGGCTTCCACCAGGGCGCGGATGTTGGCGCTCTGGTTGTTGTCCTTCATCGACAGCAGGTGCTTTTCATAGGCGATCACGCCGCCGTGCTCGTCTTTGAGGGTGTAGGGCAGGCGGCAGGCCTGGGAGCAGTCGCCACGGTTGGCGCTGCGGCCGGTCTGGGCATGGGAAATGTTGCATTGGCCGGAGAAGGCCACGCACAAAGCGCCGTGAATGAAGAACTCGATGGCGGCATCGGTTTCGGCGGCGATGGCACTGATTTCCTTGAGGTTCAGCTCGCGGGCCAGGACCAGCTGGGAGAAACCGGCCTGGTCGAGGAACTTCGCCCGCTCCAGGGTGCGGATGTCGGTCTGGGTGCTGGCGTGCAGCTCGATGGGCGGAATATCCAGCTCCATCACCCCCAGGTCCTGGACGATCAGCGCATCGACCCCCGCGTCATACAGCTGGTGGATCAGCTTGCGCGCCGGTTCCAGCTCGTTGTCGTGGAGGATGGTGTTGAGGGTGGTGAACACCCGGGCGTGATAGCGGCGGGCGAACTCCACCAACTGGGCGATCTCGCCCACCTCGTTGCTGGCGTTGTGGCGGGCGCCGAAGCTCGGGCCGCCGATGTACACCGCATCGGCGCCATGCAGGATGGCTTCGCGGGCGATGCTCACATCGCGGGCAGGGCTGAGCAGTTCCAGGTGATGTTTGGGCAAGGACATGTTTTTTTAGTCAGGCTTATCAGGGTCAAGGCGCGCATTGTAGCGGCGAAACGCTTGCCCGGCACCCGTGTGCTGCCAGGTGGCGGCCACGCCTTGCGCGTGGCCGCCGATTGAAGCGCTGCCTCAGGCCTTTGCGGCCATTGCCGTGACTTCCACGCGCATGCCTTCCACCGCCAGGGCGGCCACGCCCACCGCGGCACGTACCGGCCAGGGCTTGGCGAAGAAACGCTGGTAGACCGCATTGAATGCCGCACGATCGGCCATGTCGGTGAGGTAGATGGTCAGGTGCATGACCCGGTCCATGGAACTGCCGGCGCGCTCCAGGGCCACTTTCAGCGCCTGCAGCGTGCATTCGCTCTGCAGGGTGATGTCCCCCAGTTCCAGGCTGCCGTCGGCGCGGGTGGGGATCTGGGTGGAGACCAGGATGCCGTTGAAACCGACCACGTCGGAGGAGATGGAATCGGCGTCCGGGTCGGGGGTGAAGCTCAGGTCTTGGTTGGCCATGGGGGTCTCTTGATTTGTGTAAGGGCGCAGCGGTCGCACTCGCTACGGTTGGTCGGAAAGATCAGTCAGGCGACAGTTCAATTTAAGACTCATGCCTTTGCGCTATGTCCATGCAGGCTTCATGAGTGAACAGGTCTGTGCAATGAATCATTGAGTACTCATCGAGTTGATGCACAAAGAGGCGAGCATTGTCCATTGGACTTCTCGAGGCCGGGAACATTTCGCTTGTCGAGCCGTCGATGAAGCTCAGGTCTCTTCGCTCAATGATTTCGTCCTTCAAACCGGAATGGCGATAACGCACCGACTCCAGATAAACAACACCGTCGCTATGAGTAAGTTTAATCGAGTGGAAGTCCGGCTTCAGGTAGTCCGGGTACTTCTTCTTCAAGTCAGGGAGTATTTCCACACCACAATTTGTCCCGATCCGAGGCACGAGATATCCGACGGATTCCTCCATTAATCCACGTATCGCTTGCCTGACTGGAATTTCAAAAAACTCGCGATTCGGTTGATAGCGAAAAGAGTCAAAACGCGTGTGCATCCGTTTTTCAACAGTTTTGCAGTCAGTCACAAGCTCGTCGTAAACGGTAATGAAATCAGTCGGCAACCCCGTACTTCGTAGATCTTTGGCCCGCTCATCAGACGTTCTCTCGGTTAATCCGATTTTGACTAATCCAGGCATGGCCGGGTTGATCATGATGTAAACAAATCCACTACTCATAAAGACGAGGCTCCAAATTGAAGTAGAAATGGCAGGGGGCCGATGACGCCTGGAGCGACTCGGTAATGGCTGTATTCGCCGATGTCATCCTTGAGTGTCTTTACGTCACTGCGAGTGGTTGAGCCATGTCTCCAGCACCCGCCGGTCCAGCTCTTCCCAGTCGGCCATGCCCAGAACCCGGGTGGTGTTCAGGCCACGCAGGTAGCCACGCAATTGATAGGCGGCGATCCGCAGGCTTTGCGGGTCGGCGCTGCTGTCACCCAGCACCTGTTCGTACTCCACCAGGTAGTCCGCCACCCGCTCACGGAATTCCGGGAGGACGGCGTCGCGAATCAAGTCAAAGGTGCGCATGGGGAATTCCTTTTTTTAGTTGTAGTCGGGCTGCCAGGCAGTCTGCCCGGGGGGCAACTATCGGTTCAAGTAATAGTGACAATCAAGCAACGCAAGTTCTGCTTTGGGCGCCAACCATGGACAATCGCCCCCGACCCACAACCATGACCGCAACGGCAGCGCCCGTGACGCTGAACCGTTGCGCACCGAACCAGGCTGTACATTTTCAGGACTTACCGATGCGCCCTCTATTTGCTCCCGCCATGACCCTGGCCACCTTGCTGCTGGCCGGTTGCGCCACCGCGCCCAACGACCCGACCCTGGTCATGCAGACCCGGAAAACCCCGGCCGAATATGCCGAGTGCGTGGTGCCCAAGCTGCAAGGCAACGCCCAGAGCCCGACGGTTTCCCAGACCCAGCGCGGTTTTCGCATTGTCGTTGCCAGCAAGGTGGCGGCAGACAACGTACTGGAAGCCTACAAGGCGCCCAATGGCGGCAAGGTGTTCCTCTACGAGCGGCACTTGCTGGCCTCCAGCTTCGCCCCGTCGAGCTTCGAACGCGCGGCCCAGGAATGCCTGTAGCCAGCCGTGTTAAACCGCCTCTTTCAGTAACTTCTCGATCTGCGCCAGCTCCCAGGTACTGAGCAGGCTCACCGGGTCGGTGCCGAAGCGTTGCCGCGTATCGAGCTGCCAGACATCGCCTTCGGCGCTGCGGCAGCTCTGGCAGTGATGCAGATGCCGGCCATCGAAATCCAGCAGCAACTGCCAACCCTCGATATCCACCTGCACCTGGCCAGCGCCCGAATGGCTGGCGCCGGGCCGTAGAGGGTAAACGCCAAGGGCGGCATCGCGCAGGCGCTGGCAGACATCTCGGGCATTCAGGCAGGGCATGGGGCTCTCGCGGGCAGTGCAGGGACAAAGGCGCTCAGGATATCCATCGACTGCGTGGGTGCAAGTGTCGATTGGTCGCTGTCCGACGCTGGCCCGGGCCAGTGGCTGGCGAACTCACTGCACGCCTGAAATGGCGCCGCAAAGCCCAGGGCCTTGCGGCAACCCCTCGATCAGAAGCTGTAGTCGGCGGTGACGAACAACGAGCGCGGTTCACCCATCAGCCATTGCTGGCCGCTGTTCTGTTGCGCCGCGGCATAACGCCGGTCCAGCAGGTTGTTCACCTGCAGGCCCAGGCGCACATCGGGCAGGGCCTGCCAGCCGAGGTTGGCATCCAGCACCGTGTAGCCGGGTACATCGACGCTATTGGCGGTGTTGGCATAACGCGCATCGACGTAGCGCAGGCCCATGCCGGCTTCCAGGCTCGGAGCCAGGGCCTTGTTCAGCCACAGGTTGGCGGTGCGTCGCGGCACGTTGGTGGGGCGATTGCCGGCCCGGGACACCGCTTTGCCAGAGACCACCTCATCGAAGTCGTCGTACTCGGCGCGCACCAACGAGGCGTTGGCCGAGACTTGCCAGCCGTGATCCAGGGCCAGCTCCAGCGAGGTTTCCAGGCCGTCGGCGGATTGCTGGCCGACCTGCTGCGCCAGGCGGGTTACCGGATCGGTGGTCAAGAGCTTTTTCTTGACGATGTGGTAGGCCGCCAGGGTCCATTCGCCACGGCCGTTCCAGAACTGCTGCTTGAGCCCGAACTCGGTCTGCTTGGCTTCGGTCAGGTCCATCTGCAACTGGCTCGGGTTGAGGCTGATCAGGTTGCTGACCCCGTCTTCACTGGTGGAGTACTGGCCGTACAGCGACAGTTGATCGGTGACCGCGAACACCAGGCCGGCGCGCCAGTTGCCGCCGGTGAGGCTGCGATCGGTGCGGGTGCCGGCGCGCAGATCACTGCGATCGATATGGTTCTGGTCGCGGCGGATGCCGGTCACCAGCGACCAGCGCTCCGACAGTTGCAGGCGGTTTTCCGCAAACAGGGCGAAAGTGCGGGTGCTGCTGTCGGTCTGGGGCGAGAAGGGCGAGCGGCTCTGGAAGTAGCCCGGTGCCGGGTTCCACGGGTCGATATAGTCGCTACCGATATCCTTGTAGGGCGAGTTGTTGGCCACGCCGAAGCGAATCCTGTTGTACTCCAGGCCGACCACGGTCCTGCTGTCCAGGCCGAACAGCGAGTGGTTGAAGGTGAAGCTCTGGCGATCGCCGATCTGCTCTTGATTGTGCTTGATCTCCAGGTAGTCGCCGCGCAGCAACTGCTCCCGGGAGCTGACCCAGTTGTAGGCTTCGGCGTTGCGCCAGTGGCGGCGGCTCTTGATGTAGTAGAGCTGGTTGCTGGCGCTGAGGTTGTCGCTCAGGGTCCAGTCGGTGTTGAGCCGGGTCCATTCGTCGTTGTAGCGCTGCACGGCGTTGCGCAGGTTGTAGTTCTTGGCCCGCAGGCTGTCGCGGTATTGGCCGGCAATCAGCGGCGTGCCGAAATAGCTGGCGGGTTCGCTTTCACCGCGTTCATGGGCCAGGGTGAAACCGAGGTCGTCGGTGGCTTGCCAGCGTAGCGCCGCGCTGAGTGCCAGGCTGCGTGACTGGCCCTGGTCGACCCAGCCATTGCTCTGCTGCTGGTTCAGGGTCAGGCGGTAGCTCAGGGTGTCGGTCAGCGAGCCGCCGCTGTCCAGGCCCAGTTGCTGGCGATCATGGGAGCCATAGCCCAGGCGCAGGCGGTTGTGGATCTCACCGTCGAAGGGCTTCTTGGCAATCACGTTGATCACCGCGCCGGTGGCGCCTTCCCCGTACAGCACCGAGGCCGGGCCGCGGATCACGTCGATGCGCTCGACCATCCACGGGTCCACCGGGAAGGTCTGGCTGCCGGCGCCGGTGTACAGGCGCGCGCCGTCGAACAGGGTCATCACCGAGGAGTGCCCGGTAAAGCCGCGGGCCGACAGTGCGGTATTGCCGTTGCCCGGGGTGGCGATGCTGGTGATGCCGGGGGAGCGGGTGACGGCATCCTGCACCGTGAGGTTGTTGCGGTTGCTGATGGCGTCGTTGCCCAGGCTGCTGGTGCTGGCCGGAGTCTCCAGGGCCGTGAGGTTCAGCCGCGAGCCGGCGGGCAGGGGCGTGTCCAGAGAGGTTTGCGGGGCGCTGGAGACTCCGCTCACTTGGGCCTCGGGCAAGACCAGGAAGGTTTTCTGTTCAGCCTGTGCCAGGGCCGGGTAGGCCATGCAAGGCAGGAGGGTGAAACACAGCGAGGGGCTCGCCAGGTGTTGCAGCAAGGAGGTGCGGGACATGCGATTCCTACTACTTGTAAGGAATGAATGAATCCCGGAGGGAACAACGCATAGGGAATCGCGGGCAGCCGCGCCCACGAAAACCGGACTGCGCCCGCCCACCGCGGGGTTGTCAAACGAAGTTGCAGGCCGGTCTCCGGGCTTGCGAGGGTCATGAGGCATTCACCTTCCCATGCCTTGGCACAGTGGTCTGTCGAATGCTTCGCTCGCTTACCGTTGCGGGGGCAGCGCCGGACTGATCATCGAAATGACGCACCGGCTTCCCGTTTAACCCCATGCACGGCGGCATGGGACACCTGAAACTGGCGCGCATATGAGCACTGCCGAGCCCTTGCGTCAATGGCATGTGGCCAGCTACGGCGGCGGTTTCAGCGCTTTATGCCAGGCAAGTCAATATATTGACCTATTTTTCCTGGCGCTTAAATAATCAACAAATATCGACGCATTATTGACGATTTTGCTTTTCTGACCCAGTATGTCGGCGCTGAGCGATTGATTATCTTGAGTTTTTTTTGACGCCAAAGCGCTGAACTCTGCTCCGAAAATAGGCGAAACAGCCTATGGCGCAGAGCAGCCACTAAAAACATGACGGCCAGGATGGCAAGTAGCCAGGGCTGATCCGTTGGCTGTGCTAGCTTCAGACGGCGTAGCCGCGATATTTCTCTTTGGAATGATCTATGTCTGCCGAACGGATACTGGTTACTGGGGGTGCTGGTTTTATCGGTTCTCACCTCGTGGATGCACTGCTGGCCAAGGGTTATGCGGTGCGGGTTCTGGATGACCTTTCCACGGGCAAGGTCGGCAATCTGCCCATGGGCGATGCTGGCCTGGAACTGCTGGTGGGGGATGCCGCCGATGCGGCACTCCTGGCGGATGCCGTTCAGGGCTGCGATGCCGTGGTGCATCTGGCTGCTGTGGCGTCGGTCCAGGCTTCGGTCGAAGACCCGGTGGCCACCCACCAGAGCAATTTCATCGCCACCCTGCGCCTCTGCGAGGCGATGACCGCGGCCGGTATCTGCCGCGTGGTGTTCGCCTCCAGTGCGGCGGTCTATGGCAATAACGGCGAGGGCACGCCGATTGCCGAAGACACCCCCAAATCTCCCCTCACGCCCTACGCGGCGGACAAGCTCGCCAGCGAGTACTACCTGGACTTCTACCGCCGCCAGCATGGGCTGGAACCGGTGATCCTGCGCTTTTTCAATATCTTCGGCCCGCGCCAGGACCCTTCATCGCCGTATTCCGGGGTGATCAGCATTTTCAGCGAGCGTGCCAAGGCCGGGCGGCCCATCACCCTGTTCGGCGATGGCGGGCAGACCCGCGACTTCGTCTATGTCGCGGACCTGGTGAAGATCCTGGTGCAGGGCCTGGAATGCCCCGCGCCGGCAGCCGATGCCACCAATGTCGGGCTCGGCGGGGTGACCACCCTCAACGATCTGATTGGCGCCCTGCAACAGATCAGCGGCAAGCCGCTGCAGGTGAGCCACGGCGCGACCCGCTCCGGGGATATCCGCCATTCCAAGGCCGACAACCGCCGCTTGCGCGAGCGCTTCGACCTGGGCACGCCCAGCAGCCTGGCCGAGGGCCTGGAACGGCTTTACCGCAGCCTTTAGTTCGTTGCCTTAGGGGCGCCCGCCCTGGCGGCTGCCCTAGAGCCTGATGTTGTGCAGATTGATCTACTGAAGAGTGAGTTATGGATATCGAGTTTCGCAGGGGGCATGTCTGCAAAGTGGTTCGACGCCTGTTTACCGCATTGGCCTTGTGTGCCACCAACACCCTGGTGCAGGCCGCACCCGCGGCGCCCGCCAGTGTCGGGTTCTGGTACGCCGAGCAGCCACCCTTGCAGGAGCTGGCGCAGTTCGAATGGGCAGTGGTCGAGCCCGGCCATATGGCCAGCGCCGATGTCGCCACCTTGCGCAAGCTCGGCAGCCAGCCGTTCGCCTACCTGTCGGTAGGGGAGTTCGACGGCAACCGCGCTGCCCTGGCCAAGCAGGCCCTGGCCCAGGGCGCGAGCCCCGTGCGCAACAAGGCCTGGGACAGCCAGGTGATGGACATCGCCACCCCGGCCTGGCGCGAACACCTGTTCAAGCGTGCCAAGGCGCTGCAGGACCAGGGCTACGCCGGCCTGTTCCTGGACACCCTGGACAGTTTCCAGTTGCTCCCCGAGGCCGATCGCGAACCGCAACGCAAGGCCCTGGCCTCGTTCCTGCGGGAACTGCACAGCCGGCTGCCCAACCTCAAGCTGTTCTTCAACCGGGGCTTCGAGGTACTGGGCGAGCTCGATGGCGTCGCCTCGGCCGTGGCGGTGGAATCCATCCACGCCGGCTGGGATGCCTCGGCCAAGCGTTACCGCCCGGTTTCCGAAGCCGACCGCACCTGGCTTGAAGGCGAACTCAAGCCGCTGCGCGCACGCAACATCCCGCTGGTGGCCATCGATTACCTGCCGGCCAACCGTCGGGAAGAGGCACGCAAGCTGGTCCGGCAATTGAGCCAGGAAGGCTTTATACCGGTGGTCACCACCCCGGACCTCAACGCCCTGAGCATGAGCACGGTGGAAGTCCAGCCGCGGCGCATCGCCATGCTCTATGACCCGCGCGAAGGGGAACTCTACGATCACGCCGGGCACCGCATGCTCGGTGGCCTGCTGGAATACCTGGGTTACCGGGTGGACTACTTCCCGGTGGACGATAGCCTGCCTGCCTACAGCTTCGCCGGCCTTTACGCCGGGGTGGTGCTGTGGATGACCAGCGGCCCGCCCGAGGACAGCCGTGCCTTCTATAGCTGGGTCGGCCAGCGCCTGGATGAGCAGGTGCCCCTGGCGATCATGGCCGGCCTGCCGATCGAGGACCGGGCGCTGCTCAAGCGCCTGGGGCTGAACCTGGCGGCGCCGGGGGCTCGCGATGCCCTGCATGTGCTGAGCCAGGACAAGAGCCTGATCGGCGCCTTCGAGGCTCCGGTGGTGGCGCGCAGCCGCGAACTGACCCGCGTGAGCCTGCTGCCCGACGGGCCGAAACCAGCCCTGGTGCTGGGCGATGACAAGGGCGGCAAGTACGTCCCGGTGGCCACCGCCGCCTGGGGCGGCATGGCCCTGGCCCCCTATGTGGTGGAGGCCAATGTGGAGCGCAGCCGCTGGATCCTCGACCCGTTCGCCTTTATCCAGAAGGCCCTGCGCCTGCCGTCCCAGCCACGCCCGGACACCACCACCGAGAACGGTCGGCGGATCGCCACGGTGCATATCGACGGTGACGGTTTCCCCTCCCATGCCGAAGTGCGTGGCACCCCGTATTCCGGGCGCCAGGTGCTGGACGACTACATTCGTCCCAACCCGTTCCTGACCTCGGTCTCGATCATCGAAGGCGAAGTCGGGCCCAAGGGCATGTCGCCGTTCCTGGCGCGGGAGCTTGAGCCCATCGCCCAGGAGATCTTCGCCGACCCCAAGGTCGAAGTGGCCACCCACACCTACAGCCACCCGTTCTACATGCAGCCGGAGAAGGCCAAGAAGGACGAGGATTTCCACGCCGAGTACGGCCTGCGCCTGAATATCCCGGGGTACAAGACCCTGGATTACAAGCGCGAGATCCTCGGCTCGCGGGACTACATCAACAGCCGCCTGACCACCGCGCAGAAACCGGTGAAGCTGGTCTTCTGGCCGGGGGATGCGCTGCCCAGCGCCGAGACCATCAAGCTGGCCTACGACGCCGGGCTGAAAAACGTCAACGGCGGGCAGACCATCCTGACCAAGGCCAACTCATCGCTCACCGGCCTGTACCCGCTGTTGCGGCCGACCTCGGGCGGCTTGCAGTACTACGCTCCGGTGATCAACGAGAACATGTACACCAACCTCTGGAAAGGCCCGTACTACGGCTTTCGCGATGTGATCGACACCTTCGAGCTGACCGACAGCCCACGGCGCCTGCGTGGCATCCACCTGTACTACCACTTCTATTCGGGCACCAAGCAGGCGTCGATCAAGGCCATGACCGACATCTACCAGTTCATGCGTGGCCAGCAGCCGCTGGCATTGTGGATGAGTGACTACCTGGACCGGGTCCACGGCCTGTACCAGGCAAGCCTGGCGCGGACCGCCAATGGCGACTGGCAGGTACGCGGCATGGACGGCCTGCGTACCTTGCGCCTGGACCCGGCGCTGGGTTGGCCGGACCTCGGCCGCTCGGTGGGGGTGGCCGGGGTGCGCGACTTGCCCCAGGGGCGCTATGTAGCCTTGAGCAGCGATCATGCGCTGTTGGCCCTGCGCCCCGAGCGCGATCCGCGCCCGGCACTGGAGCTGGCCAATATTCCCCTGCGCGACTGGCGCTATGTCAATGACCGGCAGGTGAGCTTCTCCTTTGCCGGCCAGTTCAACCTGGAATTCTCGGTGCGTTCGGCCAGCGCCTGTCGGGTCGAGGTCCAGGGCCAACGCTACGCCGGCAAGTCCGAACAGGGCCTGTGGCATTTCCAACTTCCCATGAAGCAGGTGAGTGATGCCCAACTCCTCTGCAACTAAGGCCAAGGCGCCCAGCGCGCGGCTGCTCAACCCCTGGGCCTTGCTGCTGGTGGCAATCGCCGTCGGCGTGCTGCTGTGGGCAACCTTTCGCAATGAAGAGGCGTTCCGCCCCAAGGGCGGGCAGCCGGACGAAGTGTCGGCCAGCTACGCCGAGGTGCTGCTGGCCGCACACCCGGAAAACAATGAGCTGCGCACCCAGCTGCTCGACCTGCTGATTCAGCTGGGGGACTACCCCAAGGCGGAAAAACACCTGGCCCAGTGGCAGCGGCCCGATCCGGCGCTCAAGGCCTACTACCGCTTGCAGCTCGATGCCCTGGCGCTGAACAACAGCACCGACAGCTCGGCCCTGCAGGCCCTGGCCGAACGTTTCAAGGCCTTTGACTACAAGCCGCTGCCATCGCCGCAACTGGAGCGCCTGGCCACTTTGGCCCTGAGCGCCCAGGCCCCGGGGCTGGCGGCGGATACCTATGCCGAGCTGGCGCGGCGCGACCCTACACGGCGCGAGCAGTGGCTGCCTGAAGCCGCCAAGTGGTACCAGGCCAGCGAACAGCCGGGGCGCGCGGCCGATCTCTATGTGCAGTTGCTCGATGCCAGCCAGACCCCCGAGGCGCGTCGGCAGTTTCTGCAACAGGCCTTCACCACCCTGGTGGCGGCCGATCGCGGCGATCAGGCAGTGGAGCTGCTGGCCCGAGAGCTGGCCGCACAGCCGGACGTGGAATTCGAGCCGGCGCTGCTGGACCGCGGCGTGGATGTGGCCGTGGCGCACAACCGCGTGGACCTGGCGGAACAGTTCTTCAGTGCCTGGCGCAAGGTGCAGCCCGACAGCCCGGAAATCCTCGCCAAGGAATTCAAGCAGCGCCTGGCCTTCGGTGACCTGGCCGGCGCCCATGCGGTGGGCCTGCAACTGCTCGAACAGCGGCCGGATGACCCGCAGTTGCTGGAGCAGATGGCCCATCTCGCCGAATGGCAGGGCGACTCCGCCGCCGCCCTGGGCTACTGGATCAGCCTGAGCACGCTAAGCAAGGACCCGGCGCAGTTCGAGCACACCTGGCGCCTGGCGATGCAGACCTACGACTTCGACCGGGGCATCCCACTGCTGGCGGGGATCATGGACAGCCGCGCCCTGACCAACGTCGAGCTCGATGCCCTGGTCTACGCGCAAGAGTCCAGGGGGACGCCCGAGGAGGCAGAAAAGTGGCTGCGCCGCTATGTCGCCAAATACCCGAAACAGCGTCTGGCCTGGGTGCGCCTGTTGCAGAACCTGGAAAACACCGAGCAGTACCCGCAGCGCCTGGTGGTCTGGAACCAGTTCGCCAAGCGCTATCCGCTCACCAGCACCGAACGTGTGGACTGGGCCAACAACCACCTCAAGCTGTTCGATAGCCAGGGGGCCTGGAAAGTCATCACCGCGGTGGATGGCAACAAGATCAAGGACTTCAACTACTGGCAGTCCCGCGCCGCCCTGGCCTGGGACCTGGAACTGGACGACGAGCTGCAGCTGGCGCTGGAGAAGATGCTGGCGATCAAGGGCTCGCTCAATACAGGCGACGAAAGCGAGCTGATTGCCCTGTATCGCACCCGCGATCCGCGCAAGGCCCTGCAATTGACCGTCGACAGCTGGCGCCAGGGCCACAGCCCGCAGCGCCTGGTGGCCGCCCTGCAACTGGCCCAGGAACTCCAGGACTGGCCTCTGGTGGTCGATTTGCTCAAGGAGGCCGAGCAGTACCCGGGGGCCAGCGACCAGTCCCAGGTGCTGGCCGCCCGCGCCGCGCTGGCGGTGCAGCAGGGCCAGACCGATCTGGCCCTGCGCCTGTATCAACAGGGCTTGAGCCGCTTCCCGGACGACAACACCTTCCGTGAGCGGCTGCTGTGGCTGTATGTCGATCTGGGCCGCACGGGCGAGATCAAGCCGCTGTTGCAGCAATGGCGCTCCCTGGCCCGCAGTGACAGCAGCCTGTGGCTGCCGTTCGCCGCCGCCAGCCAGTTGCTCGGGCGCAATACCGAGGCCCTGGCCTGGTATCGCCTGTACTTGCAGGCCAACCCCCGGGACTGGATGGTCCAGGCCGCCTATGCCGATGCCCTGGAGGGCGCCGGTTATGCCGACTCGGCCCAGCGCTTGCGCCTGCGGCTCGATCGCCAGGTCAGCCCGGAGCAGATCCGCGCCACGCCCCAGGGCTATGCCACCTGGCTGCGCCTGCTGGCCAGCAGCTATTCGTCACGCAAGGCGCAGAACAAGGCCATGCAATGGCAGGACGGCTCCAAGCCGATGCTGCAGCTGTGGTTCGATCAGTTCCTCGCGCGCCTGGATGACCTCAATCAGTCGGCGCAAAAGGATGAGTGGCTGGCCTGGGCCCGCAGCCGCGGCCTGAAGGTCAGCCGCTACGAGCAGATCCAGGAAGCCCTGCGCGGCAGCAATCGCCAGGCCCTGGAGCGCCTGGTGGCCAGCGGCGACCTGGACCCGGCGCAGCAGGTCGAGGCCTTGAACAGCCTGGGTCGCAGCGGCGAAGCGCTGGCGGTGGGCCTTTCGGCACTGGGTGACGAGCAACCGGCGGCGCTGCGCGAGCAACTACGCCGCCAGGCCATCGAGATGACGGAGCGCACGCCCCAGGGTATGCAAATCGCCTGGGAGCGCCAGGACTACGGCGGCCTGGTGTTCAACGGCCCGCGCCTGACCGCCGCGCGCTATCTGAACGACAACTGGTACGCCAAGCTGGTCCTGGAGCAGGGCCGCTACAGCGGCGATGTGCTGGATGAGTCGCGCCTGGGCAATGAGACCAACACCGAACTGACCTTGCAGCGCCAGCTGGAGAACGGCAACTACAAGCTGATCTTCGACAGCAGCCTGCGCAAGGACGATGACCGCAACGGCCTGGGTGCCAGCCGCACCTGGCAACTGGACAGCGGCAACGAGCTGGACGTCGGTGCCGACTGGCACCGCAAGAACGAGGACAGCGGATACATGCGCACCTTCGGCCAGCAGGATGATGTCTGGGTGGGCGGCCGGCATCGCTATTCGGCCCGTGACCAGTTGTCCTGGAACCTGGCCCAGCGCTGGTTCTCGACCCGCGGCGGCGATGACCTGGGCAGCGGCCAGGCGTTGAAGGTCGAGTTCGACCACACCTTGCAGTTCGAAGGGCCGAACTGGGAATTGCGCAGCGGTATCGACTACCAGCAGAACAGCCTGAACAACCGTTCGCTGCCCGACCTGGCCAATACCCTGGGCGGAGGCATCGATCTGGCCGGGGCCGATCTCGACAATCCGGAGCAGATCACCAGCCAGACCCTGCTGCAGAAGCGCTACGGCCAGCTGTTCTTCGGCAGTTCCTGGCGGCGCGGTTTCCCGGGGGCGCTGAACCGCACGCGGGGGCAATACACCTGGCTGGTGGATGTCAGCACCGGCTGGCAGTGGACCGACAACACCATCAACTACGCCATCAGTACCGGTGTCGGCACTGAGGTGATAGGGGATGACGAATTGGCAGTGACCCTTGGCTACCAGTCCGCGCCGCAAGGCGGGGCAGGCAAGTCCGGGGGCACTGCAGGTGTCAGCTACAGCGTGCGTTTCGGACGCTGATCATGGAATTCAAAGAGGAGTAAACCTTATGCAATCCATTCGTTGCGTGAGTCTGGCAATGGTCGCCTTGCTGATGGCCGGGTGCAGCAGCTTCACCGGGCAAAGCAGCCCCGAGTTGTCCAAGAGTGCGCGCTGGGGCGTGCTGCCGCTGGTCAACTATTCCCAGACACCCCAGGCCGGCGAGCGCAGTGAGCAGATTCTGCTCAGCGTGCTGAGCAGCCGCGGCCTGCAACCCCAGGTCTACACCGGTACGGCGGGGCAGGGCGAACAGGCCCTGCTCGACGACAACGAGCGTCTGGCCGGGGCCATGGACTGGGCCCGGGAGCAGAAGCTCGACTATGTGGTGTCCGGCAGCGTCGAGGAGTGGCAGTACAAGAACGGCCTGGATGGTGAACCGGCGGTGGGCATCAGCCTGCGGGTGGTCGAGGCCGGTACCGGCAAGGTGCTGTGGAGCAATAGCGGGGCCCGTGCCGGCTGGTCCCGGGAAAGCCTGGCCGGGGCCGCCCAGAAGGTGCTCGACAAACTTGTCGGTGACCTTCGGATCGAGTGACTGCCATGAACTCTCCACACATGGACTATGCGCTGGCGCCCCGCGCCAGCGGTCCGGCGTCCTGGCTGGAAACCTTTCTGGTGACCGCCCTGGTCATCGGCGTCGGCCTGTGGCTGGCCCCCGAGGACCCCTTGCAGGTGCAGGGCGAGTTTCCCTGGTCGGTGCTGGCGCCGCTGCTGCTGGGGGTGCGCTACGGGTTTGTTCGCGGGCTGATCAGTGCCAGCCTGCTGGTAGCGGCGTTCTTTGCCCTGCGTCATTCGGGGCTGGCGAGCTACGCCCAGGTCGCGCCGTCCTACATTGTCGGCGTACTGGTCTGCGGCATGCTGGTGGGCGAGGTGCGCGACCTCTGGGAGCGGCGTTTGCTGCGCTTGCAGATGGCCAACGAGTACCGCCAGTACCGGCTCGATGATTTCACCCGGGCGCACCAGATTCTGCGGGTCTCCCATGACCGCCTGGAGCAGCGCCTGGCGGGCAGCGACCAGAGCTTGCGCAGTTCCCTGCTGGGCTTGCGTGATCGGCTGCGTGCGGCGCCCAATGGCGGCGACCCGCTGAGCCTGCTGGCCGAGCCGGTGCTGACCCTGCTCGGCCAGTACGGCTCGCTGCGGGTGGCCGGGCTGTACCGGGTGGAGCAGGGCGCCAGTGCGGCGCCACAGCTGAGCCTCTTGGCCTCGATCGGCACCATGGGGCCCCTGGACAGCCAGGACCTGCTGGTGCGTATGTGCCTGGAGCGCGAGGAGCTGGTGAGTGTGCGTGAGGAGCTGCTGGATAGCGGCGCCCAGGCCTCGGTGTCGTCCTTGCAGGCCTGTGTTCCGCTGGTGGACACCCAGGGCCAGGTGCTGGCGATTCTGGCGGTGCGGCAGATGCCGTTCTTTGCCTTCCAGGAACGCACCCTCAGCCTGCTGGCCCTGCTGGCCGGACATATCGCCGACCTGTTGCACCCGGACCCGCAGGTTTTGCAACTGCAGAGCGCCGATGCCCAGCACTTCACCCGCCAACTCAAGCGTTCACTGGTGGATGTCGAGCGCCACGGCCTGTCCGGTTGCCTCTATGCCTTCGAGCTGACCCAGCCCAATGATGAACTGGCGCGGCTGTTCGAGCGTAGCCAGCGTGGCCTGGACCTGCACCTGAGCCTGGCCAATGCACGCGGGCACGAACTGTTGCTGGTGCTGTTGCCGCTGACCAGCGCCGAGGGCGCCCAGGGCTACCTGGCACGCCTGGGCAAGCTGGTCCACGAACACTTCGGCATGAGCGTGGAGCTGGCCGGCCTGGGGGTCAAGGTACTGCCCTACGACCTGGAGTCGGCCCGGCAACGCGATGGGCTGCGTAACTTCCTGTACAACGAGTGTGGCCTGAATGATCAGCAAGTGGCTGTTTAGCGGAGCGCTGTTTTTCGAGATCGGCAGCTGGGCCAGCCTGACGGCGCAGTTGCCCGACCTGCAGACCGCGCTGCTGTATGCAATGACCCATGGCATCGCCTGTGGCCTGCTGACCGCGGCGGTCTGGCTGCTGCTGCCGGCGCGTTATCGCCGGCCGTTGCCATGGAGCCCGCTGTTCATCTTCAGCCTGGCGTTCTTTGTGCCGCTGATCGGGGCCGTCGGGGTGATTGCCGCGATCTTTCCGGCGCTGTACCTGCCGCGCAAGCGCGAGGCGCAGACGTGGCAGGCGGTGGGCATTCCCGACCTGCCGTTTCGCGCTCAGACTCAACTGCATTCGCCCACCTTCGGTGACAGCGGGCTGCAGGATGTCTTGCGTCATGCGCCGGACCCCGACCAGCGCCTGGCGGCATTGCTCGCCACCCGGCGGATGCCGGGCAAGGAAGCGGTGCCGATCCTCAAGCTGGCCCTGGGTGACCCGAGCGACGATGTGCGGCTGTTGGCGTATTCGATGCTCGACAAGCAGGAAACCGACATCAACCAGCGGATCCAGTCCTCCCTGGAACAACTGCCCGGCGCGGCGCCGCAGAAGGCCGGAGCCTTGCACGCGACGCTGGCCCGCTGGTACTGGGAACTGGCCTACCTGGGCCTGGCCCAGGGCAGTGTGCAGCAGCACGTGCTGGGCCAGGCCGGCGAGCATGCCGAACAGGCGCTGAAGCTGGGGGAGGGCGGCGAGCTGCTGTTGCTGGCCGGGCGCATCGCCCTTGAACGCGGTGACGTCGGCAAGGCGCGCCTGCACATGCACCAGGCCGAGGAGGCGGGCATGGACCCGGCCAAGGTCCTGCCGTTCCGCGCCGAAATCGCCTTTGAAACCGGCCGCTATGCCGAGATTCCCGGGCTGCTGCGAAGCCTGCCGGCGCAAATGCAGCAACGTCCGCCCTTTGCCGGGCTGGTAAGGACCTGGACATGAAGAAAACCCCCGACTCAACCCCCATCGCCGATGTCTGCCTGCTGCTCGAGGGCACCTGGCCCTATGTGCGTGGTGGCGTGTCCAGCTGGATCCACCAGATGATCCTCGGCCTGCCGCAGCTGCAGTTTTCGGTGCTGTTCATTGGCGGCCAGCGCGAAGCCTATGGTCAGCGCCGCTATGAGATTCCGGCCAACGTCGTGCATATCGAAGAGGTGTACCTGGAAGAGGCCTGGCGCAACCCCAGGCACAAGCGCGAGGCCCACAGCGCGTCCCTGGAGGAGCTGAGCAACCTGTACCGCTACCTGCACAACCCGCAGAAGCCCGCCGCCGAGCTGGGCATCGAAGTGCTGGCATCCCTGGCCCAGGGGCGCATCACCCTGGACGACGTGCTCTACAGCCGGCCCAGCTGGGAAGCGCTGACCGAAGGCTACGAGCAGCACTGCGCCGATCCGTCCTTCGTCAACTACTTCTGGACCCTGCGCACCATGCAGTCGCCCTTGCTGATGCTGGCCAATGCCGCCCGGCACATGCCGCGGGCCCGGGTGCTGCACTCGATTTCCACCGGCTACGCCGGGCTGGTGGGCTGCATTCTCAAGCAGTTGTGGGGCTGCCAGTTCCTGCTCAGCGAGCACGGGATCTACACCAAAGAGCGCAAGATCGACCTGGCCCAGGCCAGCTGGATCGCCGAAAGCAGCAACCAGGCGCTGAACGACAGCATGGATTCCGGCTCCGGCTATATCCGCATGCTCTGGGTGCGTTTCTTCGAACGCATCGGGCATCTGGTCTATGAAAGCGCCGACCAGATCATTGCCCTGTACGACGGCAACCGCCAACGCCAGATCAAGGACGGCGCGCCCCCCGAGCGCACCCAGGTGATCCCCAACGGCATCGACCTGCAGCTCTGGACCCAGGCCCTGGAGGCCCGGGCCGAAGGCATTGCGCCGGTGGTCGGGCTGATCGGCCGGGTGGTGCCGATCAAGGACGTCAAGACCTTCCTGCGGGCCATGCGCGGGGTGGTCAGCGTGATGCCCGAGGTCGAAGGCTGGATTGTCGGACCAGAAGAGGAAGACCCGGAGTACGTCGCCGAGTGCCGCAGCCTGGTGGCGAGCCTGGGGCTGGAGCAGAAGGTACTGTTCCTGGGCTTCCAGAAAATCCAGGACATCCTGCCGCAACTGGGCCTGATGGTGCTGACCTCCATCAGCGAGGCCCAGCCCCTGGTGATTCTCGAAGCCTGGGCCGCCGGCACGCCGGTGGTCAGCAGTGACGTGGGCTCCTGCCGTGAGCTGATCGAGGGCGGCGAAGCGGCCGATCGCGATCTGGGGCTGGCCGGGGAGGTGGTGGCCATCGCCGATCCCCAGGCCACGTCCCAGGCGATCATCGATCTGCTGCGCAGCCCCGAGCGCTGGAAGTCCGCCCAGGCCGCCGGCTTGGCGCGGGTTCACCGTTACTACAGCGAAACCCTGATGATCGAACGCTATCGCGCGCTGTATCAGACGGCCATGGGCACCGCACACAAGGAGGCTGTGTAAATGGCCGGCATCGGTTTCGAACTGCGCAAGATTCTCTCCCGCGACTCCTACACGGCGACCCTGCACGCCTATGTCTATGCCGGCCTGATCAGTTCCGGGCCCTGGGTGCTGTCGATCCTCAGCGTGATGCTGGTGGGGGTGATCAGCCTCGGGCTGGTGGTGCCGGAGGTCCTGATCCGCCAGTTCCTGATCACCGTCACCTACCTGATGGCCACGTCGCTGATCCTGACCGGCGGCCTGCAGCTGTTTTTCACCCGTTTCGTGTCCGACCGCCTGTTCGAGCGCAAGTACGAGCAGATCCTGCCGAACCTGGTGGGCGTACTCTTGCTGGTGACCCTGGGCTCCGGGGCGCTGGGCATCCTGCTGCTGGTGACCCTGTTCGACCAGGCGCTGATCTACCGCCTGCTGACCCTGGCCAACTTCGTGGTGCTGTGCAACCTGTGGCTGGTGATCATCTTCCTCTCGGGGATGAAGGCCTATAACCGCATCCTTCTGGTGATGCTGGTGGGGTATGGCTTGATGGTCGGCAGCGCCTTCTACCTGCGCTACATGGGCATGGAAGGGCTGTTGCTGGCGCTGCTGCTGGGGCACAGCACGCTGCTGTTCCTGTTTCTCTACGACATCCTGCGCGAGTACCGGGCCGAGAAGCTGGTGGCCTTCGACTTTCTCGACCGCCGCCAGGTGTTTGTCAGCCTGCTGCTGACCGGGCTTTGCTACAACCTGGGCATCTGGATCGACAAGTTCATCTTCTGGTTCAACCCGGAAACTTCGAGCCAGGTGATCGGGCCGATGCGCGCGTCAATTCTCTACGACCTGCCGATCTTCCTCGCTTACCTGGCGATCATTCCCGGGATGGCGGTGTTCCTGGTGCGCATCGAAACCGATTTCGCCGAATGGTACGACCGCCTGTTCCGTGCCGTGCGCGATGGCGAGACCTTGCAGCACATCGGTTCGCTGAAGGCCGAGATGACCTTCTCGATCCGCCAGGGCCTGCTGGAAATCTGCAAGGTCCAGGGGCTGACGGTGGTCCTGCTGTTCCTCTTCGGCCCGCGCCTGCTGGAGTGGCTGGGGATGTCCAGCTACTACCTGCCGCTGTTCTATATCGACCTGATCGGGGTGAGCATCCAGGTGGTGTTCATGGCGATTCTCAACGTGTTCTTCTACCTCGACAAACGCGCCATCGTGCTGGAGCTGTGCCTTCTGTTCGTGGCCCTCAATGCCGCCCTGACCCTGCTCAGCCTGCACCTGGGGCCGAGCTTCTTCGGCTATGGCTTTACCCTGTCGCTGCTGATCTGCGTGCTGCTGGGGCTGACGCGGCTGTCGACGGCGCTGGATGACCTGGAGTACGAGACGTTCATGCTCTCGCGTTGAGGCGTGCACGGGCCCCCTCCAGGCTCGCGTTCATGACGCCAGCGCAAGCCTGGTACAGGGTCGAACGGATCACGGCTCTTTCAGGTAAGCGTTTTTTATCCGCTCCAGCGTGCCGTCCTTGCGCAGTGTCTCGACTGCCGCCTGCAAGTGGCGTACGAGCACCGCATCGCACTGTCTGGAGCAGGCCAGATACAGATCGGTCTTCATCAAGGACGGACTGACCTGCAACGTCCTGTTTGACAGCTTGCGCCAGATAGCTTGCGTTTCGGGAATGCCATTGAACCAGGCATCGACGCGCCCCATCAGCAGCAATTGCGCCGGATTCTCACCAATCTCAAACGGATAAATCTGGGTATCGCTAAAGCCCTCTGCCCGCAGTTTTTGCTCTTGGGCGCTGCCTCGGCCAACGGCGATACGGGCAAAGGTTTCCCGTGCCTGCTGCATGCTCTGGACGCGTTTATCGAGGCTGAAAAACGCTCTATCCATGGTCATGATGGGCGCGATCCAGGTGTAATCAGCCTCTCTTTCTGGCGTGCGCGACAGGGGAATGATCAGCTTGTCGACGCCTTTGCGCACGTTTTGCTGGGCTCGGGCCCAAGGCGCTTCTATGAAGTGCAGGGTATAACCGGCGCGGGTCGCCGCTTCCAGCGTCGCGTCGCCGACGATGCCATGCAGGCCGGCCTGGTCCAGCATCGATAAAGGCGGCGCGTCGACGACGTACAGGTCGAGGCTAGGGGACTCTGCGCCAGACCCTGAAGGCACCCAGACCATCAGAGCGAGCAGCGTCGTCAGGATCAGCGCCCCCCGCTGGCGCAACGTTTGACTCACATGAGTCATGGCAGTAACTCAACAAACAGTGGCATTTCATGCTCTCGGATTAACGCTGCGTATTCGACACGTACAGAGACCAACCCGCAACGACCTGCAAAGCGTGCCGCCAAGATTAGAGGGTTATGCGCAGAGATGGATGGGGTCGACGGATTTTTTGACCTCTGATAGCCATCACGGTTCAGGGCGCGCACAACCGGTGAGGGCATTGACTGGTGCGCTGATACTCACGTTGAACAGCCGTGGGCAGCGCCGTATCAGTAACCTCGCCACCTCTCCAGCCAGGGGGCCAGGCTCTGCGCATGCGCCTGATGCGCATGCAGGGGTTTTACGGGACAGCCTTAAGTTTTAGTTAAAACGCTTCAATCAAACTGCTGATTATCATTCGTAATTGGCTGACTCAGACTGCGTTCGTGCCTCCATGCTCCCTGGAGCAAGAAACGAGCGGTCTATGCCAGTCAATACTGCAACAACCCGCAGCCTGTCCTCAGCGGATGTTCCGCTATGACAGCGCTGTCTGCCCCATCATCCGCGGCCGATACGGCCGTTCACTCAGCCTTGGCCTGCTGCCATCTGCTGCTGCAACTGACCCAGGAGCACGTACCGCAAGCCGCGGCCCCGCAATCCCTGGACCCTGACCCTTCGCGGGACCTGCGCCAGGCGGTCAGGGACTATGCACGCAACGCCGGTGTCGATCTGCGCCTGGAACGCCTGGCGCTGACCCGACTGACCCCGAAGATGCTGCCCCTTGCCTGGCGCAACCAGAGCGGCGAATTCATGCTGCTGGCGCGGCTCTCGGACACCCAGGCGCTGGTGCAGCGACCTTCAATGCCGACCCCGGACATGCTCGATCGCCAGCAGTTGGCCGAGCAGTGGAGCGGGGAGGTGATTCGCTTGCGCCAGAGCGGTTTGCGCTTCGATCTGTCCTGGTTCGTACCGGAGCTGCTACGCCATCGGCGGATACTCGGCGAAGTGCTGCTGTGCTCGCTGTTGCTGCAGGTGCTGGCCCTGGCGACGCCGTTGTTCTTCCAGGCGGTGATGGACAAGGTCATGGTGCACCGGGCGCTGTCGACCCTCGACGTGCTGGTGATGACCCTGGTGGTGGTGGGCCTGTTCGAGGTGCTGCTCAAGGGCTTGCGCGAATACCTGGCGGCGCACACCGCCAACCGCATCGACATCGGCCTTGGGGTCAAGCTCTTGCGCCATCTGCTGGGCCTGCCGCTGCTGTACTTCAAGCAACGCCAGGTGGGGGCGATCATCACCCGGGTCCAGGAGCTGGACAGCATCCGCGAGTTCCTCACCGGCTCGCTGCTGACCCTGTGTGTCGACGTGGCCTTCACCCTGGTGTTTTTTGCGGTCATGGCCTGGATTTCCTGGCCGTTGACCCTGCTGGTGCTGCTGACCCTGCCCCTGTATGCGCTGCTGGCCTGGTTCAGCACCGGCCCGCTGGAGAAACGCATCGAGCGCCAGTTCTACAGTGCGGCGCGCAACACCGCCTTTCTCAATGAAAGCGTCAGCAGCAGCGAAACCATCAAGAGCCTGGCGGTGGAGCCGCGCATGCAGCGTCGCTGGGAGTCGCAGACGGCGCAGATGGTCGAGGCCGGGTTTGCCAGCCAGACCCTGGGCAGCGCCATCAGCCAGACCGTGATGCTGTTGCAGAAAGTCACCGCGGTGGCGGTGATCTGCTGGGGCGCTAGCCGGGTCATCGACCTGCAGATGAGCATCGGCCAGTTGATTGCCTTCAACATGATGCTGTCCCACGTCAGCCAGCCCGTGGCCAAACTGATCGAGGTCTGGCAGCAGTTCGTCCGGGTGCGGGTATCGGTGGACAAGCTGGGCGACATGCTCAATCTGCCGGTGGAGCAGGCCGAGGGGGATCTGCGCCCGACCCAGGCATTGCGTGGCGAAGTGCGCATCGAACAGTTGGTGTTCCGCTACCGCCCGGAACTTGAGTGGGTGCTGCGCGGCCTGGACTTGCAGATCGCCGCGGGGCAGACCCTGGGCATCGTCGGGCCGTCCGGGTCCGGCAAGAGCACGCTGACCCGCTTGCTGCAGAAACTCTACACCCCCGATGGCGGGCGCATCCTGATCGACGGCTTGCCCCTGGATCAGTTGCAGCCGGCCTGGTTGCGCAGCCAGATTGGCGTGGTGCTCCAGGAAAACTACCTGTTCAACCGCAGCGTGCGCCACAACATCGCCCTGCGCCATCCCACCGCCTCCCTGGAAAGCGTGATCGCCGCGGCGCGCCTGGCCGGTGCCCATGATTTCATCCTGCGCCTGCCCCTGGGCTACGACACGGTGCTGGCCGAAGCCGGCAGCTCCTTGTCCGGCGGCCAGCGGCAACGCATCGCCATAGCCCGGGCACTGATGGGCGACCCGCGCATCCTGATTTTCGACGAAGCCACCAGCGCCCTGGATGACGAATCCCAGGCGCTGATCCAGGACAACATGGCGAGCATCGCCCAGGGACGCACGGTGATCATCATTGCCCATCGCCTGTCTGCGGTACGGCATTGCCAACGCATCATCGCCCTGGAACAGGGGCGCATCAGTGAATCGGGCAGCCACCAGCAACTCTTGGCCAACGGCGGTTGCTACTCGCGCCTGTGGGCGCTGCAACAGGCGCTGTGCAAGGAGGCGTCATGAGGTCCGGTGCACTGTTGTCTCGCTTACGCCGCGCCTGGCAGCGCCTGGGTGACGCGCGGACGCTGCTCAAGCGCAGCCGCGACGAATACGAGTTCCAACCCGGCTACCTGGAAATTGTCGAGCGGCCACCCGCGCCCTGGGCACGTGGCACGGCACTGCTGCTGATCCTGGCGATCCTGCTGGCCCTGGGCTGGGCGATCCTCGGCTTTCTCGACATTCATGCCAGTGCCGCCGGGCGCCTCATGGTCTCCAGCTACACCAAGGTGATCCAGGCGCACGAGGCGGGTGAAGTTCGCGCCATCCATGTGCGTGACGGGCAGCGGGTCAAGGCCGGCGAGGTGCTGGTGGCGCTGAACCCGATCGGCATCGACGCCGAGTTGAGCGAGTTGCGCACGCAACTGGACTTCAAGCGTCTGGAACTGGCCCGGGCCCGTGCACTGCTGACCCCGGACCCCCTGCACAGCTACCAGACGCCTGCTGGCCTGGATGCACAGCAGGTCGCGGCGGCCCGGGAGCAACTGCTCAGTACCTGGAAGGAAATCAGCGCCAACCTGGACAGCCTCAACGCCGAAATCGCCATCAACCAGGCCAATCAAAGGGCTCGGGGCAGCGAGATCAGCGCCTTGGGCAAGCTGGCCAGCAATGTGCGCAAACGGCTCCATGCACGCCGGGCGATGGCCGCCGAACAACTGATGCCCCTGGTGGAATTGCTTGAGCAGGAAAAGGAGCAACTGGACGTCGAGCGTTCGCTGGCCCAGCAGCAGGCCGAACTGCAGGTGCTCAAGGCCCAGGCGCAGAACCGTCGGGAGCAGCGCGACAGCTTCCTGGCCAGGACCCAGCGCGAACAGCATGAATTGCTCAACCGCAGCCAACAGGAGATCGCCGTGCTCGAGCAGCAACTGATCCGTGGCCGCGACCGGCAGCGCCTGCAAACCCTGCTGGCGCCGGTGGACGGCGTGGTCCAGCAGCTAGCGGTGCATACCCTGGGCGGCGCCGTGCAAGCGGCGCAGCAGTTACTGGTGATCGTGCCCGAGGGCGCCGAGCTGGATGCCGAGGTCATGGTGCTGAACAAGGACGTCGGTTTCGTCAGGGCCGGCCAGCCCGTGGAGATCAAGGTGGATGCGTTTCCCTATACCCGCTACGGCACCTTGCGCGGCACCGTGGCCCATGTCTCCGGTGACGCCATCAAGGACGAACAGCTGGGGCTGGTGTTCCCCACGCGGATTCGCCTGGAGCGTGCGGCCATTGCCGCAGGGCAGGGCTGGATGCCCTTGCAGGCGGGGATGAGCGTGACCGGCGAGATTCGCACCGGCGAGCGGCGGGTGATCAATTACCTGCTGAGCCCGATTCGCGAGTATCAGTCCGAAGCGTTGCGGGAGCGTTGAACATGACCCGCGCTTTCGATGCCGCTTCTGAACCCTCACCGACAATGCTCGACACCGGCCTGCACGCCCTGGCCTGGGCCGCCCGGCGCTTCGACCTGAGCATCAGCGTGGCGCAACTGACTCACCGCCTGGGGCGGGTTGAAGGAGCGGCCGACAGCCTTGACCTGCGGCGCTGCGCCGGCTGGATCGGCCTGCGCGCACGGGCAGTGCAGAGCCGGGTGCAGCGCTTGCATCACCTGCCGCTGCCGGCGCTGCTGGACACCACTCGGGGCTGGGCGGTGCTGGACGCGGTGGAGGGCGACCGGGTCCGGGTGTTCTGGCCGCTGCAGGGGCAATGCCAGACCCTGTCGCGCCAGGAGCTGGCGACGCTCTGGCAAGGCCATGATCAGGGACGGGGAGAGGTGTTGCTGCTGGCCGAGCGGCATGTGCAGCTGAAGACGGGTGGTTTCGGCGTCTCCTGGTTCCTGCCGTCGATCCTCAAGCATGGGCGCCAGTTTCGCAGCGTGCTGCTGGTGTCGCTGATGCTGCAAGGCGTAGCGCTGGTCACGCCGCTGCTGTTCGAGAACATCATCGACCGGGTCCTGGTCAGTCGCGGCCTGTCGAGCCTGCAAGTGCTGGGGATCGCCATGCTGGCCCTGGCGCTGTTCGAACCCTTGTTCGGCCTCTTGCGGTCCTGGCTGTTCAGCAATGTGGCGAGCAAGATCAACGCCGAGCTGTCCGCGCGCCTGTACCAGCATCTGATCCAGTTGCCGCTGGGTTATTTCCAGCGGCGCCAGAGCGGCGAGATCATCGCCCGGGTCGGTGAGATGCAACAGATCCGCCAGTTTCTTACCGGCTCGGCCTTGACCCTGGTGCTGGACCTGGCGTTCTGCGGCTTGTTCATCGCCGTGATGTACAGCTACGCACCGCTGCTGACCTGGGTGGTGGTGGGCTCCCTGGCCCTGTATTTCCTCTTCTGGCTGTGCGTGGGCCCCTTGCTGCGCAGCCGGGCCTTGCGCGAATACGAGTTGAATGCGGCCAACACGGCGTTTCTCACCGAGACCGTGACCGGCATCGAGACCATCAAGACCGGGGCCATCGAAAGCGCCTTCCAGCAGCAGTGGCAGCGCCAGCTGGCGGCTTATGTGCGTGCGGCGTTCCACACCCGCATCGTCGGGATCTGGGCCGGGCAGGGCATCGGCCTGATCCAGAAGCTGACCGCAGCGCTGTTGCTGTGGTGGGGCGTGATGCTGGTGCTGGACGGCCAATTGAGCCCCGGCCAACTGGTGGCCTTCAACATGCTGGCCGGGCATGTGGTGGAGCCGATCCTGCGCCTGGCCCAGGTCTGGCAGGACTTCCAGCACACGCTGATTTCCCTGCGCCGCCTGGGGGACATCCTCGACAGCGACTGTGAAAGCGGCAGCGGCGGCCTGGCCTCGGTGCCAGCGTTGCAGGGCGGGGTGAGCTTCCAGGGGGTGCGTTTTCGCTACGAGGAAGACGGCCAGGAGGTGCTGCGCCAGCTGGATCTGGAGATCCAGCCGGGCGAGTTCGTCGGCATCACCGGGCCTTCCGGCTCCGGCAAATCGACCCTGACCCGCCTGCTGCAGCGCCTCTATGTGCCCCAGCACGGCCGGGTGCTGGTGGACGGCATCGACCTGGCCATCGCCGATCCGGTGGCCCTGCGCCGCAACATGAGCGTGGTGCTCCAGGAAAGCGTGCTGTTCGCCGGCAGCGTTGCCGAGAACATCCGCCTGTGCCGGCCTCAGGCCAGCGACGCCGAGGTGCGGCAGGCCGCCAGTCTGGCCGGGGCGGCGCCCTTTATCGAGGCCCTGGCCCAGGGCTACGAAACCGAGGTGGGCGAGCGGGGCGGCCAGCTCTCCGGCGGCCAGCGTCAACGCATTGCCCTGGCCCGGGCCCTGCTGACCAACCCCGGCATCCTGTTGCTGGACGAAGCCACCAGTGCCCTGGACTACGAGTCGGAAGCGGCGGTGATGGCCAACCTGCAGGGCATCGTCCGCGGCCGCACGGTGATCAGCGTCGCCCATCGCCTCAACACCCTGCGCCATGCGGACCGGATTCTGGTCATCGATCAGGGCCGGGTGCTCGAACAAGGCACACACCAACAGCTGCTCGCCCTGGACGGGTTGTATGCCCGGCAGTGGGCGCTGCAGATGAAGGATTGACCCCACCGACGGCAGGAGGACTCGCCCACCCGTCATGTCTCCCCACCCCGCAGTTCCATACCCATAGGCAGCCCTTCGCGAGACGCAGGGCTTGGCTCAAAACAGACAAAGGATCATTGCAATGGCTTTTATGTCCAAGGACTTCACGCGCCTGCTCAATACCCTGATCGACCAACAGATCAAGACGGCAGGGCGGCAAACCGAATGGTTCAACATGAGCGCCGACGAGCGTGCCGCGTACATCGGCCAGGTCGGCGAGCGCCTGCTGGAAATGCAGCAGAGCACCCTGAGCGTGCTGGCCGCCCAGCACTACCAGATGCAGGACAACCCGGTCTCGGTGGGCGACCAGTTGCAGGTGCTGCAACAACGCCGCAAAGAAATGAAGGCCATCGCCGACACGCCGGCCACCATTGCCTACAAGCAGCAATTGGACCGTGACATCCTGTTGTACAGCCGTCAGGACACGGCGATCAGCCACTATGACAGCACCTGGAGCAAGGCCCTGCGGCTGCTCAGTCCCGGTGGCGCCAAGGCCGAGGTCCTGCAAGCCGATGCGCCGGCCAAGCAGAAAGAGCTCAAGGGCCGGATCAACCGCCTGGAGAAGCACCTGAGCCTGCAGGTGGCCGACTCCACCTTCAGCCAGACCTACGTGACCCTGTTCTCCGAGCTGCAGGCCTACAAGGAGGTGAGTACCCGCTACAACGCCTGGCTCAAGGCCGCCCCGCAGCAGCAGGCCGCGAGCCTGGACGCACTGGCCAAGGCGCCCCGGGCCTCCGACGAGCTGCCGGTGAACCTTTCACTGCTGATGATGGAGGAGCGCCCGGGCTACATCCGCATGAACGTGGCGCTGGTCAATGCCAGCACCGATGGCCGCTTCAAGGACTTCTACCTGGAGCACGGCCGGCTGGTGGTGCCCACCGACGGCGTGCTGAATTTCTCCTTTGGCACCGCCGCCCGTTCCCTGGCCTGGCAGCAACAGTACCGGCTCAAGAGCGAGCCACCGTCCATGCGCTCGCCGACCTATGCACCGATTCGCTCGGTGCTGGTCAAGACCGGGTTCGTCGAGCAGTACTTCGCCAACCACCTGGTGTCGGAAAGCTCCCTGCGCGAAGGCTTCAAGGCCCAGGTGTTGAGCAACGGCCGCAAGCTGCTGTTGACCGGTGTCGATCGCAAAGTGCCCAACCAGGTCGGCATCCAGGTCTCGGGCCAGTCGCCCGGCACCAGCGTGGCCCGTGAAGTGCCCCTGGCTGGCGCCTTGAGCGAACTGATCAACCAGAACGCGGACATCACCAGCTTCCAGACCCTGGGCGTCGAAGACTATCGGCAGAACAGCTACCACCCGGACCGCGACGGCCTGTTCGTCAATATTCATGAGCTGGAGCGCTCGGTCGGCTTTGCCGAGCATCAGTACCTGCTGGAAATGCCCCAGGGTGACGCTTACCGTTCGGCGACGCCTTTTGCCCTGATGACCGTCGAGGGCGACAAGGTCAGCAGCAGCCACCTGAGCAAGGCCCAGACCGAGACCCTGTATCAATACAACGCGGCGTTTTTCGAGCGCCTGGAACAACTGCGCGGTGAGGGCTTCAAGGCCAGCCGGCTGTTTGAAGGCAGCAGCGAGCGCGCCACCTTCGTGCAACAGCTGACGCGCCTGCTCGAACGCAACCACATCACCCCGGCCGGGGTGCTGCTGACGCAACACAGCCGCCCGAGCCTGCGGGATATCAAGGGCAACAACCTGAACAAGGTGCTGTGGGAACAGGCCTTCGCCGCGTCGGTCTGGCAAAGCCACGACAACGATGATCTGCTGTTCGGCCTGGGGCAGAACCTGGTGAAGAACCAGGCGCTGAGCAAAGTCCTGCAAGGCGGTTATCTGCAGAGCGACATTGCCCAGGCCAAATTGCTGCTGGCACCGCTGTATGAACAGTGGCGTGCCCAGGCGATCGAGATGGAAACACAGCGAGTGGCCAGCGCCAACGCCGGGCAGCATCCAGGCAACCCGAAGGTGCATGTTTTCGATCAGGTGGCGGTGGAGCGCGGCCTGGACAGCAAACTGCTGAACCTGTTGTTGAGCGGCCCCCAGGGCCTGGCGCCGGCCGACGTCGCGTTGCGGCCGACGGTCGAGGCGCTGTTGTCCGGCGACCAGGGCCGCAGCCTGCGCAAGCAGGCGTTGTTCCATGCCCTGCGCCCCGTGGCCGACAGTTTTTCCAAGGCCGCGGTGCCGGTCAATGCCCATGCCGCGCTGACGCCAAAAACCGGCGCCGACAAGGTCATGATCAACAACCGGCTGAACCAGCCCGACCCCTACCTGATCCTCAATACCCACCCGGAGCAGGCCCGGACCGATGCCGCGCTGCTGATCCAGGACGACAAGTACCGCAGCTACAGCCAGTTCCGCCCCGATCCGAACAATGAAGCCACACGCTACATGAGCGACCTGGACACCCCGTTCGTGGGGGGCATTTCCGGGACCACCCAGACCGTCAGCAATGCCTTGCCGGAGTTGTTCGGTAGCGCGCCGAGCATCAAGCAGTACTGGCAGTTCCAGATGGCCAACGCGGCCTTCATGATCCGCAACGGCTACCACTCGTTCTTCGAAACCCTGTATGTCGCCGCCCGTTATGAACCCCAGGGGCCGGACAGCATCGGCAAGGACCTGCTGCAGACCTTCGACCGCTACCGTGCCGAAGGGCGCCGGGAGGCTTTGCATGGGGAGCTGTACGACGCCGTGATGGCCCGGGTCCTGCCCATCGTCAATCAAGGCCTGGCGCCGAGCGAGGAGTTCCATCCACCGCGCTTCACCGACCTGGGGCCGCTGCCCGCGCTGTTGGGGCAGGCCGCCAAGGACCGGCAACTCAAGACGGGCCTGGCGTCGCTCGGAGCCGGCTTCGAACCGCGCCAGGGCAGTGCCGACATTCACCAGTTTGCCGCCGACCCGGTGCAGTTCGCCCAGACCCACACCCTCAGTGCCGAGGCCCTGGTCAAGGCGGGGCGCTTGCCGGCCCAGGGCAACGTGCAGTTGGTGGAAGTCGCGCCCAGGCTGTATGAGCTCGAATACACCGAGCACAGCGCCAACTCCGTGAGCGGGAGCCCGGACAGCGTGCCGGCGTATTTCCTCGGCTACAACGGGCCGAACCAGGCGAACGCCGCGCCGGCCTATGTGGACATTCCCAAGCAGGCGCGCGCGGGCAGCTTCCTTTTTACCGGCACCTTGTCGGGCTGCTCGCTGGTGGTGACCAGCCTGGACGCCACTACCTATCGGGTCTATCACGACGGTCGGGTCAACAGTTCGCTGCTGTACGACAACGTGGTGATGGCGGTCGACTACAAGGACTACCAGGTGGCCGGCACCGCCGAGGGCCTGGCTGCGGCGTACATGCAGGTCGTCGACGGCCAGTGGCAGTTGGTGTTCCAGCGCCAGGAGTACCAGCGCGAAGGGCAGATGGTCTGGCCGAAGTTGCGCGAGGGTGCAGAGCCTCTTTCCATCCAGACCGCCGACAGCCAGGTGCAGGAACGCAACCGGACCCAGTTCGCCGAGTACCGCGAACAGGTGCACCAGAACCTGAAGAAGGTGGCGACCCAGTTCGGCGTGTCCACTGAAGGGGTGGCCGATGGCGTCTACAGCGGCGGCGACTTTTCTCCCGAGCACCCGGCCATTGCCGCCTGGAATCGGCTGCGCGATGCGGTCCAGGCCAAGGTCAGCGCCGACATCGAACAGCTCGGCAACCAGCGTTATCAACTCCAGGAGCATCGGCGCGGGGCCAGCGACAAGAGCCTGATCGACCAGCAGATCAAGCAGCTCAACCTCACCCAGGATTTCTACCGGGCGCAGTACGAACCGGTGTTGCGTGAGGCCGCTTCGGTGGAAAAGACCTGGCTCTGGCAGCAGATCCAGGCCAAGCAGGGCACTGCTGCGGTGGTGCGCACCGACGACACGGCGATCCAGGGTGGGGGCGATGAGCGCAGCACCAGCGTGGGCGAGCGCTACGCCATTGCCGAGGCCTATCAGCGCGGGGCCCGGGGCACGGCATTCAGTGACGGTGTGCGGGATTTTCGCGAGATCAAGATCCCCGGGCTGGACGACAAGAAGTCGGCCCTGGAGATGAAGCGCCTGTTTCTCGACGGCCAGCTCACGCCTGGGCAGCGTGGCGCCCTGAGTGCCCGCATCAGTGAGACCAGCCAGGCCGAATACATCGACAAGGTGCTGCGCCAGACCGCGACTCTCAGTGAAGACTTCCGGGGCGCCGGCAGTGTCTTCGGCCAGTTGGCGCCCCAGGACTTCTACCTGTCGCTGGTGGGGGACCGCTCCGGAGGCCGCTGCTACCCGCTGGTCAGGGCCATGGCCGTCGCCCTGGCCAGGGGCGGTGAGGCGGGGGTCAACAGCCTGGTGCAGAAGCTGTTCCTGGCCTCGGCCGATCCCCAGGCGGGCAGCTCGACCTTGCTCAAGAACAGCCTGATCCGGCTGCATTCCAATGTCGACGCGGTCCAGGCCTCCAAGGCGCTGGGGCAGTTCCAGTTGTCCGACGTGGTGGCACGGTTGGCCAACGGCAGCAGCGACTCGATGTTTGCCCTCAACACCCAGAACCACTCGATGATGGTGGGCAGTACCCAGGGCCCCGAAGGCCGTCGCTACTACTTCTATGACCCGAACGTGGGGATCTTCGCTTTCGACTCCAGCAAGGGCCTGGCCAAGGCCATGGAGCAGCACCTGGTGCGCCGAAAACTGGCGGCGCACTACGGCTCGTTCGGCAGCCAGTCGCAGCCGGCCTTCAACCTGGTCGAGATCGACACCCACAAGATGGCCGAGGTGCCGGTGGGCAGCGGGCTGAACGTTGCCGATCTGTCCCGTCCCGAGGAGTTGGCCGGTGTCATCGGCCAACGCCGCCAGGTGGAGCAGGCGGTGGGTGCCCAGCAGCGCGTCAGCCAGGACCTGCGCCTGGGCGCGGCGCTGACTACTTTCGACGCCGAGCAATGGGGCGCGCGCTTCGACGCCGCCAGCACCCGGCTGGCCCGGGAGCACCAACTGAGCAGCCAGTGGATACCGATCATCGCCAACACCGAGCCACAGCCGGAGGGCGGCTATCGGGTGCAGTTCATCAACCGCGAGCAGCCCGATCAGACCCGCTGGCTGAGCACCGACGATGGCACCTTTGTCGAATTCCGTCGTTTCGTCGATGAGCACATGAGCGTGCTCAACGAGCACTTCACCCTGGAGCATGGGCAGATCCGGCCCCGCGGCGGGGTCGGCGAAGTGGCGCATGTGGACGGCCTGAACGCCGGCTTTGCGGTCCAGACGCTGATCCAGTGGTTTGCCGACAAGAACCGCAAGGATGCGGCCCAGGGCGTGGTTTCACCGGACCTGGCCACCGCCCTGAAGATCCATAGCTACCTGGGCCTGGCGCAGATCGGCCATGGCACGGTGCAAGATGTGGCCAACATCACCCAACTGGTGCAAACCGCGTTGCGCGGCGAAGCCCTGGCCGCCGAGTCCTCGCTCAAGGACTTTGCCTCGACCCTGGGGCACACGGTCAACGAGGGCGCAGGCGTGCTGTTTGGCGGGGCCATGGTCGGCCTGGATGCCTATGAGCTGGCCCATGCCGAGAACGATGTGCAGAAAGCCGTATTCGGCACCCAGCTGGCGTTCGATTCGGCGAGTTTTGTCAGTGGCGCGGCGGGTATCGGTGCCGGGCTGATCGGCGCTTCGACAACGGCGGCGGTGCTGGGCGGCGCGGGGGTGATCCTCGGTGGCCTGGCGGTAGGCTTCACGGCACTGGCCCAGGCCTTTGGAGCGGTGGCCGAAGATGCCAAGGCGGTGGGACGTTACTTCGACACCCTGGACAAGGCCTACCAAGGCAACGGCTACCGTTATGACGAGAAACAGCAGGTGCTGGTGCCCCTGGCCGGGGCGGTGGTCAAGCGCCTCGACCTGCGCTCGAACGAGGTAGGTTTCGACAGCCAGTACATTTACCGCACTCACCACGGCTCCACCGGTTCCGGGGCGATCAACTACTTCTTCTGGGTCGGGGACTTTCCGCGGATGATCCACGACCGCGCCCAGGCGATCGAGGTGCGCAGCGGCATTGGCCACGGCGCCAAGCCGCCCAGACTCGACCACGGCGACAGCAGGACGGTGATCCTGCCGGGCACGCCCAAGTCCTACATCAGCTACGAGTACATGATCCTGCCGGGGGCCACCACCCGGCATGACACGGGTTTCGATGTGATTCGCAAGCTCGAGCAGGACCGGCGCTTCGACTACGACTTCTACATCTTCCCGAGCGAGGAGACGATCCGGCGGATTCACCAGGAGTACGTCGAGACGCCGGTAGAAGTGCTGCTCGATGGGCACAACCGGCAATTGGTGGTGCCGCAACTGCCCAAGGAGCTGTACGGCTACCTGCGCTACGACATCCAGGGCGCAGGCGGCGAATACCTGATCGGCCTCAACGAAGGCACCGAGGTCAGGCTCAGTAACCAGGCCGGTCGTCAGCCGTCACGCTGGATCATCGACAGCAGCCAGCTTGAGAGCGACAGCATCACCGTGGCGAAGGACCACTTGCTGGTGGGCGGGGTCAAGGTCAGGCTCGATCCGGCCCAGAGCGGGCAGGTGCTGCTGGTCAACGCCAAGGGCGAAGTACGGGCAGCCGATTTTGCCGGCCAGACCACCTACGTGGTGAAGGAAGACGCCAGCCAATGGCAGGTGTCCGGGCTGCGCATCGAACAGCACCTCAAGGAGCTGGCCCAGGCCCATCAGTTGCACGGCCAATACGTGGTGGTGGAGAACTACAAGCACGGTGAGCGCAATGTCGGTCGGGCGTACTACGACGTTGCCAAGGACCGCATGCTATTCACCGACACCGATGTGCAACAGGCGCGCAACGCCCAGTTGGGGGCGGTCATCGGCGAGCATGCCTACTTCGTCGATGCCGAGAACGCCGCCGCGTGGCGGGTCGATATTGCCAGCGGCAAGGTCGATGCGCAGTTCGCCCCTGCGTTCAACCAGAGCGCCGGCCAGATCAGCCGGTTCTGGCAAGAGGGCGATGCGGTGTATCTGGCCCGTCGTTATCAGCTCAAGGAGCGGGAAGCCGAACTGAGCTTCCGTATCCTCGGTGACCGCATGGAGCTGGTGGGGGTGGTCGGCGATGAGTCGTTGCTGCAACTGTCGGCAAGCAACAGCCAGCATGGCAAGGACGCCAAGACCCTGCTCAATACCCTGCTCAAGGGCTACGAGACTCAGGCCACCCAGCGCGACACCCCGGTGTACAGCCTGGGCGCGCCCGTGCTGGAGCCGACTGCGGCAGAGCTGATCACGGTGTTTGGCCTGGACAACGCCAAAGTCGCGCACCGCTACTGGGTGCGCAGCAGCGACGGCATCGTGATCAAGCCGAACCTGGCTCCACCGGCCGGGCAGGCGCCGCGCGCCGATGCCCCGGGGCAGGCGCAAAGCGCCTGGCAGATTCCGGCCGACCTGGTGTTGGCGGGCAGCCAGGCGCAGCCCGGTGGCCAGGAAGTGTTTTATTTCTACAGCAAGGCGCAGCAGGTGCTGTTCCGCCAGGAAGGGCCGGGGCAGAAGGTGCTCGACGCCGGCCAGCCAAGCGCCTTGCGGCTGAGCACGCCGCCCCTGGCCAATGTGCTCAATCTCAATGGCCATCTGCTGGCCGTGACCAACGACGGGCGCATGGCCCGGATCGAGGCGACGGGACGGCTGAGCTATGAGGCGGTCAACGAGCATTGGCTCAAGGCCCACAGTAACTGGTGGAAGAACCTCGCCGAGGTCGCCGGCAGCAATGCCACCCTGGCGGTATTCGGGGTCAAGGCCGCCGACGGCAAGAGTGCGTTGCCGGTGTGGTACCACAACGGTCAGGTGGTCGTGGCATCGTCCGCGCTGCAAGGCAAGCCGCTGCAGTTTCTCGGCTTCGACAGTGCCAGCGTCAGTGCCCGGCTGTTCGAGCCCGAGAGCGGCAAGCTCTATCTGCAGCCGCCGCTGACAGCGCAAGCACTGGCCACCGCGTTTGGCAAAGACGAGGTGCTTGAGGCCTCGGCGCAATTGCCGGCCGCCATTGACTGGATGCCCAAGCAGCCGCTGCGTTCGGCAGTCCAGGTCGATGCCGGGTTGCGCCTGACCACGGTGCAAGGCGAAGTGCTGCTGCGCAGCAACAACGGCGATGTGCAACTGGTGGCCGTGGACAAAGGCTGGCAGCAGGCACATCTGGGCAATCTGCCCCAGGCCCTGGCAACCGTGGCTGGCCAGTGGCGCGCCAAAGGCGTGTTGAGCTTGCAGGACGGCGACACCCGCGGCTGGTTCGATATTGCCAGTGGGCAGATGTTCGCCAGCAACGGCATCCCGGGTGGCAGCGACTTGCGCTTTATCGGCGTCGCTGCCGGGACGCCGAACTCGGCCTATGTCTACAGCCCGACGGCGCAGGCGCTGTATCAGGTCAAGGACGGCAAGGCGCTGCAGCTGGGCCATTACGCAAATGTCGAGCGCATCGGCTCCTCGCTGCTGCTTCAGGGAGCCAGCGGCAATGCTCCTCAGGATGACCTGGCGCCGCCGTTGATTGCCGGGGTCGACAGCGTGGTGCTGCACGGCGGCGCCGGGGATGACACCTATCGTTTCAGCCCGGCGATGTGGGCGCATTACCGTTCGGTGGTCATCGACAACGATGATCCGGGCCTGGCCCTGGATCGGGTGATCCTGCCAGTGGCCGATGGCAAGAATATCCTCGTCAGCCGTCGGGGCGAGGATGTGCAACTGACCGACACGGGCAATGGCACCGCCCTGGTGCTGCGCCAGGTGCTGGGCAGCCAGGCGGCCGCCCATGGGCATTTGCTGATCGAGCTCAAAGGCGACTCGTCGATGCTCAGCGTCGAGCAACTGCTCAAGGGCTTTGGTCCGAGCGGATCGGCCGGGGACAGCGTGTTCGAACTGGCCTGGAGCCAGCGCGAGACGCTGCCGGCGGCGAACGCTCTGAGCTCGGCGGCGGATGTGCCGGACTCGGCGGCGGATGGTCGGGGCCCCAGCCTGGCAAAACTCAGCGGGGCCATGGCGGCCTTCGCTGACACCGGCGGTGCTCGCGAACAACTGCCGAAAAACCATCAGGCCGCGCAGGCGGTGCTGGTGCCTTCACTGACCTGACCTCGCAGGAGAAACACAGGAGGGGCGCAAAGCCTCTCCTGTCTGCGGCGCCCTCTTTTCCCGGTGTTAGATCCAACCATGAGCAAACCCATGAATTCGCGGCAGCGAGCCCTTGCCGGCTGGCTGCTTGCCGTCCCGCTGCTGGCGGCGCCTCTGGCGCAGGCGGCCTCACAGCACCTGCAACACCTGTCACAACCCCGACCCGAGGCACTGCCCAGCGACCTGTGGCGGGTGTACCTGGATGCCCGGCAGAACAACAGCGAGCTAGCGGCGGCGCAGGCCGATCAGGCGGCCCGCGCCGAGGCGGTGCCCCAGGCCCGGGCCGGCCTGCTGCCCACGCTGTCCGCCAGTGCCGATCTCAATGCCACCAGCACCTCCCTGCAGCAGCCGCGGCAGGACACCCGGCGCAGTGGCACCAGTTATCAGGCGGTGCTGAACCAGCCGATATTCCGCGCCGATCGCTGGTTCACCCTCAAGGCCGCGCAAGCTGAAGACCAGCAGGCCCAGCTGGAGCTGGCCGCCGCCGAGCAGAAACTCATGTTCGACAGCGCCCAGGCCTACTTCGGCCTGCTCAAGGCCCAGGACGCCCTGGCGGCGGCCAAGGCCGAAGAAGCGGCGCTCAAGCGCCAGCAGCAACTGGCCGAACGGGGCTTGCAGCTGGGCCTGTCGGACCGCACCGATGTGCTGCAGGCCCAGGCCGGGCATGACACGGCGCGGGCCAACCGCATCGTGGCGCAGAAGCAGACCGACGATGCCTTCGAAGCCCTGGACACCCTGACGCATCAGCAGTACCAGGCGATCCAGGGGCTGCGCCACGACATGCCGGTGCTGTTGCCCGAACCCAACGACGCCCGGCGCTGGGTGGACACGGCGGTGCGCCAGAACCTGACCCTGCAGGCCAGCCAGTTTGCCCTGGAGGCGACGCAGCAGACCCTGAGCGCGCGCAAGGCCGGGCACGCGCCGACCCTGGACGCGGTGCTGCGCTACCAGACCGGGGACAACGACGCCCTGGGCTACGGCAACAGCGATATCCGTGGCAATGGCTACGGTGGCAATGTCGAGCAGCGCACGGTCGGTCTGCAGTTGAACATTCCGCTGTTCAGTGGCGGCCAGACCCGCTCCCAGGTGCGCGAAGCCCACCAGCGGATGAACCAGCGCGAGTACCTCAACGACGGCTTGCGGCGTCAAGTAGTGGAGCAGACCCGCAACCTGCATCGCGGTCTCAACAGTGGTGTCGATCAGGTGCAGGCGCGGCGCCAGTCGATCATCTCCAACCAGGGCGCCGTGCTGGCCTCGCAGATGGGCTTTCAGGTCGGAACCCGCAATATCGTCGATGTGCTGGAGGCGCAGCGTCAGCTCTATAACGCCGTGCGCCAGTACAACAACAGCCGCTATGACTACATTCTCGACACCCTGCGGCTCAAGCAGGCGGTGGGGACATTGTCGCCCCAGGACCTCAAGGCGCTTTGTGATTACCTCAAGGCCGACTACGATCCGGACCGCGATTTTCTGCCGCCGGAGTTTCCACGCCGGCTGGCAAAACGCTGACAGGGCCAGGCAATGCCTCGGACAAGTGTTGGCGGGCACCGATTTTTTTCAGGTAAAGGGGGACAGGGTTGTACGGGTTATTGGACTTCTTCGACAGTCACAGGCGCTGCTGTTATGCCCTGGGCGTGATGATCGCGGGCGGCGCCGCAGGGGCGCTGGGCAACTACTACCGTGTGCAGGTCGAAGACGTCTACCGGGCCAGCATCCAGATGCAGACCCGGGAGCAGGCCCAGGACCTGGAACAATGGAAATCCAACGGTTTTGCCATTGGCGCACTGTCGATCCTCGGGCGTCACAACCCCTCGCTCAAGCGCATTGTCCTGGAGCCCGAACCCTCTGCGGACCTGATGGAGCGGGCCACCATTCCCCTCAAGACCCTGTCCCTGGTGGTGGAAGCCAACCATGCGTTTGTTCTCAACCGGGAAGGGGTGGTGGTAGCGGCCCATGACCAGCACGGGCAGACGCCCCTGGGGCTGAACGTGGCCTTCCGCCCCTACTTCAAGGTGGCTCTCGATGGCGGCAGCAGTGTCTACGGCGCCATCAGCGCCACCACCGGCACTCGCATGTTCTACATGGCGGTACCGATCTTCGAGTCGCGTACGCGCCAGGACAAGGTGATCGGGGTGCTGGTGGCGCGTTTTGATGCCGATAGGCTCGATGCCAGCCTGAGCAAGCCGTACAGCGACGATCTGAAGATGATCCTGTCCCCCAGCGGCGTGGTGCTGGCCGCCAGTTCCCCGGCCTTTATCCTCAAGTCCGACCGCGCCTGGCCCTGGAACCGGTTCACGGGGGAGATCCGCCGCCAGTTCAGCGACTATCGGTTTGCCAACGGGGTGCCCGAACGCTTGCCCTTCGATGCCCATCAGTCGGTGGTCCAGCTGGACGGCCGGCGCTATAGCCTGTCCCGGGTGGATTTCGACTGGAATGACCCGAGCGGTCCCTGGACCCTGATCACCCTGGGCGACCTGGATACGCTGTTGCCGGGGGAACAGGTGCTGCTGATCGAGGGGCTGAGTGCCCTGGTGTTCTTGCTGTTGCTGTGGGGCGGCCTGCGGCGTCTGGCCGATGCCCGGCGGCACAAGCGCGACGTGGCGCAGATTGAGCAGAGCGAACAGCGCCTGGACATGGCCCTGCAAAGCGGGGCCCTGGGCCTGTGGGACTGGAACCTCAGCCTGGGGACGGTCATCAACAACGATGTCTGGCTGCAGATTCTTGGCTACAGCAAACAGCAGATGGAACAGGCTTTCGGCCATGGCCTGGAGCGCTGGACCGCTCTGGTGCATCCGGACGACTACGAGCCGGTCATGGCCCGGCTCAAGGCGCACCTGAACGATGAAGTCGGCGAATACCGCGCTGAGTACCGCATGCGCAACAAAGAGGGGCAATGGCTGTGGGTGCTGGACATCGGCAAGATCATGCAGCGCGACGCCAATGGAGCACCGACGCGGGTTACCGGAGTGCTGCAGGACATCAGCGAGCGCAAGGCGGTGGAAGCGCAAATCCAACAGTCACGACAGGATGCCGAGCGGGCGACCCAGGCCAAGTCGGAGTTTCTCGACTGCATGTCCCATGAAATCCGCACACCGCTGAACGCGATCATCGGCATGGCCCACCTGGCACTGGACCTGCCGCTGGAGCCGGTGCAGCGCGACTACATCGAAAAGATCGACCGTGCGGCCAAACACCTAGTGGGCACCATCAACGGCGTGCTCGACCTGTCGAAGATCGAAGCCGGCAAGCTGAGCATGGAGCAAGTGGGCTTCGACCTGCGGGAACTGGTGGACGATGTGTTGCTGCTGGTCCGCCAGCGCGCGGAAGAAAAGGCGCTGCGGCTGCAACTGGATATTCCGGCTTCACTGCCGCGCCGTTATGTGGGTGATCCGCTGCGTCTGGCCCAGGTGCTGACCAACCTGGTGGACAACGCGATCAAGTTCACCGAGGCCGGCCATATCTGTATCGGTGTGTGCCTGGTGCGCCAGTGGGATCATCAGGCGCTGCTGTGCTTCAGCGTCACCGACACCGGGGTGGGCATCAGCGACGAGCAGCAGGCCCGCTTGTTCAATGTCTTTGTCCAGGCCGACCGGTCCATCAGCCGGCGTTATGGCGGTAGCGGCCTGGGGCTGACCATCTCGAAGAAAATCGTGCAACTGATGCAAGGTGATATCTGGGTGAAAAGCCAGCCAGGGCAGGGCGCAACATTCAAGTTCAGCGTGCAGTTGAGTCTGCCGCCGTTACCGCTTGAGGAAAACTGCACCACGCCAGCCACTGGTGCCGCAGCGGGGCAGGGCGCGATCAATGACCCGGTACGCTGGCTGGCGGGGACGCGGGTGCTGGTGGTCGAGGACAACCGGCTCAACCAGGAAGTGTTGCAGGGCCTGCTGCAGCGCGTGGGGGTCCAGGTGGTGCTGGCGGCGAACGGTGCGCAGGCCCTGCGTCTGTTGCTTGAGGAGGGGCGCTTTGACGCTGTGCTGATGGATTGTCAGATGCCGGTCATGGACGGCTTCGCCACGACCCGCAAGATTCGCGGGTATCCGCACCTGCGGTGGCTGCCGATCATCGCCGTGACCGCCAGTAGCCAGGCCGATGTGCAGGGCAGGGCGGTGGCTGCCGGCATGAGCGATCTGCTGAGCAAGCCCCTGGAGGTCGCGGCGTTCTATCGGACCCTGGTGCGCTGGATCAAAGCGACGGACATGCCGGTAGCGCAAGCTCCGGCGCCTCCGGGTACAAGCGTCTTGAACTCGACTTATGCAGGCATCGACACCGCGCGCGGGCTGGCGGTGGTGAACCAGGACCTGGCCCTGCACCGCAAACTCCTGGCCGACTTTCGTGACAGCCAGCAGCAGGTCATCGAACGCTTGTGGCAAGCCCATGCCGCAGGGGACCTGGCCGCCCTCGGCTCTCTGGCCCACAGCCTGCAGGGCAACGCTGGGAACATCGGTGCCACGGCGGTCAAAGAGGCCGCTGGACAACTGGAGGAACAGGCGGGCGGGCCGGCAGCGCTGGGGCCGCTGATCGAGCAACTGGCGCGGTGCCTGGAACCGGTGCTGGCCGGCCTGGCGTCCCTGCCAGGGGCAGCCGACGGGGATCTGGCACCGCAGCAGCTGGGGCTGGACCCTGAGCAGGTGTTGGCACTGGAGCGCTTGGCCAAGCTGCTGCTCAGCCATAATGCCCAGGCCCTGGCGCTGATCGATGAACTGTACGAGCAATACCCCTGTGGCCCTCTGCGGGCCATTCAAGAGCGGATCTACCGGCTGGAGTTCCAGCAGGCCCATGACCTGCTTGTCGACTTCCAGGGCTAGCGGGTGTCCTGGGTCAGGGCCTGATAGCGGGCCATGCGGTCGGTGCAGTGCTCGACCAGGCATTGATGCAAGGCGCGCAACGACGAAGTGATCTGCGAGCGGTGCGAGACCACCAGATTCAGCGGCGCCGCGTCGGACTGCCAACCGGGCAGCAGCGCCAGCAAGCGACCGGCGAGCAGGTCCTCCACGACATTGAGCAGCGGCAGGTTGACCACGCCGTGGCCAGCCACGGCCCAGCGCCGTGCGGCATCGCCATCATCACAGCAAAAATGCCCTTGCACCGGCACGTCCTCGACCTTGCCGGCCCCATGGAAACGCCAGCGGCTCTCCGGGCGGCCAATGCTGTGGCAGATGATGCATTCGTGCTCGCTCAGCTGTTCCGGCGACTCGGGCTGGCCATGCTCGGCCAGGTAATCGGGCGCGGCGCAGGCGATGAAGTAATGCTGCTTGAGCACCGGTAGCTCGACCAGATCCAGTGCCAGGTTCTTGCCATAGCGCAACGCCGCATCGAAGCGGCCCTTGAGCAGGTCCTCTTCCTTGTCGCTCAGCGCCAGCTTGATGTACATGCGCGGCCGTTCCTGCTTGAGCCGGGCGAGCATGTCCAGCAGCAGGTTGCGGCCCAGGTCGGAAGACACCGTGAGTTCCAGCATGCCGTCATCGTGGCGCAACGAGCGCTTGCCGTTGGCCAGGATCTTCAAGGCGTGCTGGGCACTTTCCAGGTAGCGTGCGCCTTCGGGGGTGAGCTTCATGGTGCGGGTGGAGCGGGTGAACAGCCGCACGCCGAGGCGGTTTTCCAGGCGCTTGAGCCCCAGGCTGGCGGCAGCCGGGGTGATCGACATGACGCGAGCGGCGGGGGACAGGCCCTGCAGCTCGGCGATCAGAATGAACAGCTCCAGATCTGCGAAGTTAGGCATTGGCCAGGCTCACCATCCATTCACCGGCCGAAAAAGCTCTGTGACGAACTCAGCAAGGCCGCCGACAGCGGCTCCGGGTCGCCGGCGATGCACTGCTCGAACCCGGGCTGGCGGTACATCTGGCCCATGGCTTGCGCATGCCGACTGTGGAGGTCCTCGGTGCTGGCCTGGAGCAGGCTCAGGTGGTAGTTCAGTGCCAGGGCGAACAGACGGACCGACAGGGACAACTGCTCGCAGGTGTGCAGCTCGCCAGGGCCCTTGAGCAAGGCATCGGCGTGGGTGATTTTCCAGGCAAGGTTGAGGATCGGGTCTTCCGGCTCGGCGTGGGCGAGAATCTCTTCAATCAGCAGCCTGCTGTGACCCAGGGCCTGATCGATACGGCTGCCCGGCTGATTGAGGCCCATCAGCGCCAGGCAGGCAGCGCTGCGCAAGGCCGCGGGGTCGCGCCGGCTCGGGCTGCTGCGCAGCAGAATCGACAGGGTATCGAGCAGGGCCTGGAGGCGAATCTGCGGATTGCCGGCCAGTTGCAGGGTCAATGCACTGACAAAACCGTCGCGCATGTCGCTGCCGGCGCAAGGTCCGGCCACCGCTTGCAGGTCATGCAGGGGTTTGTTGCGGTAGCCCAGTTGCGTTGCCACCCGGGCCAGTACCACAGGGGGCGAAATCGGCTTGGCGATGTAATCGGCGGCGCCCAGCAGCAGCCCCAGGCGTTCGTCTTCGACGCTGCTGCGCGAGGTCAGGAAAATCACCGGAATGGCTGCAGTCGCCGGATGACTCTTGAGCTCGCTGAGCACCTGGAAGCCATCCATCTCCGGCATCAGGATGTCGAGAATGATCAGATCGGGGCTGGCACTGCGAGCCAGGGCCAGGCCACGTTCGCTGTTCTTTGCCAGCAGCACTTCATATTCGGCGGTCAGGGTTTTCGACAGCACGATCAACGATTGCGGATCATCGTCGATGGCCAGGAGCGTATAGGGCTTGGGAACATGCTCTGCGGGCATGACGAGGGGGCCTGAACAAAATAGGCCGGCAGTCTAGCGTATTTGGTTTATGGGCACCTAGCGTCCAGCTGCCGCAGTCGAAGAGAATGAATCGCCTGCTCATCCTCCGGACAACAACCGCTTTTGCCGCCAGGCCGGTGCGCTGGTGGGAAAAAGCACTTCGGTCGGCCGGAAGCGGGCGATGCCGTAGGCAGCGGCAATACGCTGGCGTTGCTGGCCCCGGACAAGCGCTTGCTGAAAACTGCTTTCGCGCTGCGCCAGCCCCAGCACATAGCCCACGCCCGCCTGGAAATCACCTCCATGGGCCTGCCACCAGGCTGCGATCAACTGCGGGTCGGGCCAGGGTAGATTCTCATCGGGGTCCATGGCGACATTGGCATCCTCAGGGTCGTCGTTCGGGCCTGCATCGAAATCCGGCAGGTCCTGCAATTCCAGATCGAGTAACGCCAGGTCTGCCCCAGTAATCTGGCTGAAGGCCTCGCCGGCGACGCGGGCATGCGGCAGGTCGCTCATCTGCTGGATCAGCCAGGGCACGCTGACCGGATCGCCCAGCAGCCCAACGGCCTGGATGCCGACGCGCTGTTGCTCAGGGTTCTGTATCAACTGACGTATCCAGGCGATGCTGTGCTCACGCCTTTGCCAGGCCAGCAGTACACAGAGCGCGCGGTACTGGAACTGGCCCGGTTGCTCGGCGAACTGCCGCAGTGGCTCCAGCGCTTCCTCGTCGCCCATCTGCGCGGTGGCCCAATTGGCCCAAAAGCGCGTGGCGGTGTCCTGGTGTTGCCGATGGGTGCGAATTGTCGGCATCAGGTCACGACGGCGCAGCTCGCCGGCAGTGCGGGCGGCACGTGCCAGGACGCTTGGGTCGGCGTGGGAAAGGCCGGTAAGCAGGGCTGGGCCGGGGTCGTGGCGGTGCATGCCACAGGCGGCCAGGCCGAGGCGCAGAAACAGGGGGTCGGGGGAGGCGAGCAGGCGATCGATCCACGGCGATACCCACTTCCAGTCGAGCCAACCCAAGGCCATCAGGTAGCCGCTCTCCGTTTCTACGGCACTTCGCAAATGCTCGCTGAGCCGTGACAACACCTGTGCGTTACCCGCCTCGAAGGCCAGCACCACACTGGCGAACAGCTCGCCAATGGCGTGTGGCCCAAGTTGAGCCAACAGGGTTTCCAGGCCGCAGGTGCCGGCGACGCGAAGGCCGTCAAGGTGGGCGTCGATGCGCTCGTCGAGTTGGCTGAGATGGTCGAAGTCGTAGTGCGGTGCGCCCAGGGCATAGTCCCGCAGGACGGCGAGGAAGCTGGCTTCTTCGACATGTTGATCCAGAATCAGCGGAATCAACTTCGAGTACATTTCAAAGTCTTGAGAAATAGTGAGTTAAGCAAGTTTCCTCCAGCTCTGCCCGTCATGTACCAAGATATCCTTTTGGCCAACAGACCAAAGCGCCCCGTTCTTAGCGGAAAGACAGTAGCAAGTATTGGGCTTTGGCATATTCCAGTTGACTGGCCGCAAAGAACTTTCATCGAGAACGTATACTTCGAACAAGGTGGCTAAATAGATTTTTCCTTGGTGTTCAGCAATGCTCCAGAAATCATCGGTGAACTCTTCGAGATCGATAATTTCCCATGTGTCTGCTCTGCCACGCAACAAAGTGCCTTGGCGGCCACATACATAACAATAACCATCAGAGGCGCATATCAATGCAGTTATTTTAAAGTTGGTTGGACTGTCGACTTGCCGCCAGTTGCCTTGCTCCCGCAGCCATATTTCTCCCTTCCAGCCGGCGGCATAGATTTCATCATTGGAGAAACCGCCCAGTGCTTCGAAGCCAAAAACACTGTCTTTACTCGTAGGCTTTGGGGCATGTACAGGCTGCCAGGCAGAAGATCCATGGCGTACATACACTTCTCGGGACACTCCGCACAAGTAGGTATATTCGCCTATCGAGCTTATCCCTCTGAGCATTAGCGGTGGCGGATCCATTTGCGACAAGCTGAGGGTCGAGCCGAGATAACCTTCCCCAATTTCACCCTCTTCGGATATTGCCAGCATCTGTTGTGACCGGTCGGTGGTCATGGCAACGGTATCCCAAGTCGCCTCGCCAACTTCTCGCCATTTTCCAGAGTTGTACTCCAGGAAAATAGTGTGCGAAACGTCCTGGGCTTCTAGTCCTATTTCCCGAAAAGCGAAAAAAGATTTCTGTGCGTCTACGGCGGCAACATAAGCGTAGTAATAATCTTCCAGCCATTCGTCAGCCATATGAATATCCGTTTATTGGGTGGTGGCTCAAGGGGAGGGCCTTCTCGCGGTACGGTTCAATACCGCTGGCTTACTTCTTCCGCTTGGTGAATGTTTTACTTTAGGGGGCTGCGTATTTGGCGGTAGCATTTTTTTATGCCCGTCGGCCAACTGTGCCGTGAGGCAGCGTTCGCTACAGTTTGACTCGGGAAACGCGCCACGAGTACTTTGCGCCGCCATGGAGGCCTCTTTACCGAATTCGCGCATATCGCCTTTCTTGACCCCAGCGATAACCCCCAGGGCTTTATGCTCGCTGTGTCGGACACCATGACTCCCATGAGTGTTCCCCCAGCCCTCAACGCACATACAAGGCGCCGTATCTTTCGAATACTCTTCCCAGCCGGGCTGGCGCTTGTTGTTACTGAACGCTCCTACAGAAAATGAGCTTTTCGGTATGACATGGTCAGGTGTTTGTGCTGGACAACATCCGGCTATACCTGCTTCGTCCTTAGGGCGGTACGGCACTAACTGACAGCGGCGAGCCGACAAGCATTTGTTTGCTTTGGCTCTTGTCGCTGTTTTGCTGGCCCAAGCGCTTTCATTGACCATTGCACCGCTCAGCTCGGCCTCTTTACAAACATTCTTTTCACCGTACGGTTTGTATTCCTGGCAGGATTTTCTTTCTCTTTTTTTCTCCCTTTTGCATTTTCCCTGGGTGCTCGGCGACATCTTGGAAAGGTGAGGCCAGGGAGGGGTATTACCTGGCTGTGAAGCATGGTTATGCGTCGTCATATCAAGGTGTCGTACTACGTTTTGACCTTCGAACTTCACATTCATCGACCAGGAAGTGAAGTACACCTTCCCCTTGATCTTGCTAGTGATGACCCCCTTCTTGGGCGCATTCCCAGCCTCATCCCCATAACTTGTCTTGAAGTAACTCTTGTCCTTGAGCATCACCTCTTTGCGGGTGATCTTGACCGTTCGTGTGCCCCGGGTGGTGTCCTTGGACATACCCGTATTGGGGTAGGGAATGGGTACCCCCATCGGTGTCGGCGGAGCCACGGGCGGGGTGAAGCAGACATCCGGAAAGCAGGCGACGGACTTGCCATCGGCTGCCTTGCAGGAAATCTCCATATTGTTGGCATACACCTCGTTGGCCATCAGGCAGCCCTCACGGTCTGGTAGCTGAGCAGGGCGGCGGCGCGTTGGCCGGCGTCGTTGCCGAGGTGGCAGAGGATATTCGGGCCGTCACCGTAGCCCTTGCGGCTGGCGGCCAGGGCCACGGCCAGCATCGTCGGGCCAATGGCGGCGCCGACTTCGCCAATGCAGTCGGCCGGGTGCCAGAGGTGGAAGAGCTCCTTGCGCACCCGCAGGGTACGGCTCAGGGCCAGGGAGGCTTCCTTGAAGTAGTACTGCTCGCCGGAGATGTCGGTGAGCCGATAATCCATTTGCTCCAACCCACAGCCAACCTCGCTCAGGGCTGCGCGTACGGCTTGAGTCAGACCTTCAGCACGCAGGGGAGTACCTTCGGCCTCCACGGTGGCCTTCTCCACGCCGAACCCCAGGCCGAGGCAGGCCAATTGCGGTTCTTCGCTGGCAACGGGGGCGGCCAGCACCACGGCGGCGGCACCTTCGCCGGGGATAAATCCGTTGGAGTTCTGGCTAGTGAGCAGGCGTTCGCGTGCTTCGAAAGCGGCCAGCGTCGGTCCATTCAAGAAGGAGTCGACGCCGGCAATCAGCACGTGGCGATGGCCGCCTTGGTAGATCAGCGTACGCGCATCAAGCAGGGCCACGGCAGCGCTGACCCGTCCATAGGCGATGACGTTGGAACTGGGATGAAAGCGCAGGCCCAATTCGGCTTCGATGGCGTGCAGCAGCCCCTTATCGAGGCCGTCGAGGCGGCCGGGGCGCTCGACTTCCGCCACCCCCAGCAGCAGCGGGGTCTTTTCCGGGTCGACGTTAGGGGTGCTTTGCAGCGCCTCGGCGATGGCGCAGGCGGCCATCTTGATCAGTTTGCTGCGCCCACGCCAGGGCTGCTCCAGAGGCACGCTGGCAGCGATCAGCCATTCGCCGCCGCAGTCGATGAAGCGGGTTTCCTGGAAGTTATCGATAGCGCAGCGAATCGCCGCGCAGCTCGCGGGTGCGCTGAGGCCAACGGCGCTGACCATGCCGGAACCGATGATGCAAAGTGCAGTCATCAGTCTGTCTCCTCGGGGGCGTGCCTGGCTTTTACCAGGGAGGAGAGCGACGGGTAGTAATCCTTGCCCAGTTCGCGGGCGCGCCACCAGCCTGTGGACATAGTGCCGACCAGCACCTGAGCGATCTCGAACATGTTGTGTCGTAGTGCACGAGAGACACGCCAGGTCAGTTGCACCTGGAGCGCGTCTGTGTCGATCAGCAGGGTATCGATCACCGCCTGCACAGTCTCGTGACCGCCTTTTTTCAGAAAGAAGGTCACCGGCACGTCCATTTCGGGGATGCGAAAGCCCGCGCGCTCCTGGCGTGTGAGGTTGAGCAGCAACACATCCTCGCCGCCACGCAGGTAAGGAATCTGCTGATCGTCAGGGGCCGCCTGAAAGTAGCGACGGTCGAAATCTTCCGGCAGAAACGGAAAGCGGTCGGCCAGCCAGGCATCGTCGTAAGTGCCAGCGAAGCGAGCACGTTGCGGCCAGCTGCGGCCGATGGGGCCAAGGGCCATAGGACGGAAGTCGCCAGAGGGACTGTCGATCGCCTTGCCCAATTCCTCGGTGCTCGGCATCGGCATGCCGACGATGGCAGCACTACCCATGCGGCTTGGAAACCAGCCACAACCGGTCGGATTGTCCAGGTAGCTGTAACGCAATTCGGAGTCTTCCGCCATCGGATGGCTGCCGCCAAAGGCCTGGGCATAAGAGATGTCCTGCTCGATGAAGGGCTGCGGCAAGCCGGGAGAAACGCCCAGTAGCCCCAATTGCCATTGTCGGGGGCCGAGGACGGAAAAGGCCTTGCTCATCTGACCGACGCGAATGCCCGCAGCCATCTGGCTCACGGGTCGCCCGCCTGGGGCATAGGCCTTGCCGCGCACCAGCACGTCGCAGAACGGCTTGACCGGTGCGAAGTCCATTTCCTGCAGGGGGGCGCTGAGACCGGGTTCGCCGAGGAAGGTATCGGCCATCAGCAGCGGTTGCTGGGTCTCGGCCAGGGTCGCCGCACGGCCGTCCAGCGGCAGATTAAACGTGCCTTTGACCACCACCACCATGGATTCGCGGCCATCGGGCTCCATGCCCTGGGTATAGGCAGCAAGCAGTTTGCTGGCGTTGAGCAATTCCATAGGCGACTACCTGTCTAGTTGATCTGCACCGAACCACCCTTGATGCGGTTGACCCCGCTGGAGCGACTGGACAGGTAGGCGCCCTGGATGATCACTTTGCCCGCGCGGGTCAGGGTGATGCTGGCCTTGCCGCAACGCAGCACGATCTCGCGTTCGGCGCGCAGTTCCAGGCGCTGGTCGTCCAGTTGCACGCTGGCAACCGGTTCGGGTGCCATGGCCTGGCTCAGCAGGCGGCCGATCACTAGCGGGCGGGAAGGGTCGCCATCTTCGAACATCAGCGCCACTTGGCTGCCGATGTCTTCAGGGGAGAGCAGGGTGGTGCTGCGGGCGGCGATGCTCTGTTGCTCGGGGCAGCCGGGGTAGGTCACCCAGGGCGCACTGGCCTGTGGCAGGTCGAGCAGTACACCGACGACTACGCCATCGATACGGGCCTGCGTGGGCAGTGAGTATTGAACCGTCATACGCGTTACTCCTAGTTTTGCAGGATCTTGCGTCCCTTGATCACCACGTTCTTGTTGGCCTTGATGTTGATCACGCCAGAGCCGTCTATGGTGATGTCCTTGCCGCTGATGCTGATGGTGCCGTCCTTCTTCATGACGATGCTGGCTTTGCCGGTCATGATGGTCACCGAGTCACCGGCATCGATGACAAGGTTCTTGCCCACCGTCAGCTCATCGTCCTTGCCGATATCGGTCGTGCGTCCTGCGCCGACCTGGCGCGATTCGTTGTCTTTTACCGTCGTTGAAAGATTGGCTCCGACGTCCACCGAGCGGTTGGTGCCCACATTGGTCGACTGGTAGAGGCCCACGTTGACGTTTTGGTAGGCCCCGACATTCACCGTTTGAAAGGCGCCGATGACAACTTCCTGCGCGGCGCCGATGGCGATCGTCTCGTTGATACCTACCGCATGGGTGCGTTGCAGGGCCACGGTCGCGGTTTCGCTGGCGCCCACGCTGATGGTGCGGTTGAGGCCTATGCTGATCGTCTCGTTACTGCCGACGCTTTCGGTACGGTTGACGCCAATGCTGATGTCCTCGTTGTTGCCCACGCTTTCGGTGCGGTTGACGCCGATGGTGATGGTCTCGTTGTGATCGACGGTTTCGGTGCGGTCGTGTTTGACATGCACAGTCTCGTCGTTATCGATGGTCTTGCTGCGGTCGTGGCCGACCCAGTGGGTCTCGTCGTTCTCGACCTCGATGTCCTGGTTCTTCTCGGCATGGATAAACAGTTGCTCCGCACCTTTCTTGTCCTCCATGCGGATTTCATTGAAGTTGGCCGGTGAGCCGTCCTTGCTCGAACGGCTTTTCACCCCGCTCTGAGTGGCATTGGCCGGTAGCGTGTAGGGCACGGTCTGTTCGGCGTTGTAGACGCGGCCAGTGATGATCGGCCGATCCGGGTTGCCTTCGATGAAACTGACGATCACTTCCTGACCGATCCGCGGGATCTGCACCGCCCCCCAGTTCTTGCCAGCCCAGGCCTGGGACACGCGCATCCAGCAGGAGCTATTGGCATTGGACTGGTCGTGGCGGTCCCAGTAGAAATGCACTTTGACCCGGCCATACTGGTCGGTCCAGATCTCCTCGCCATCGGGGCCGACCACCACGGCGGTCTGCGGCCCGCGAACAATGGGCATGGGGGTCAGGGGGAGAGGGCGGAAGGCCTGGCTGGCATCCATGCAGTCCAGCTCGCTGGTGAACTGCTCGGACAGGTCCAGCTGCGCATTTTCATAGAGTTCCTGGCGGATCTGATAGCGTGCGAACACCACCAGGTATTCGCGGTTCTGGTCCTCGCGCTCGTAGCCGGTCAGCTTGAACAAATGGCCGCAGCCCAGCCCGCGGGCGCGGCCGCGCAGCTGCACGCGTTCGAACTGGCTGTGAATGGCTTCGATGCGGGTACGCGCGTAGTGCTCGCCATCGTTGCTCTGTACGTATTCACCGGGGTAGTCGTAGAGCGGGTGGTCGCCGTTGCTGTGACTGCGCGACACACTGGAGCGCACCTCCAGTCTGGCGCGGGGGCGCTTGAAGTCGTAGTCGTTTAGCTCCAGAGAACCGGGTTGGACTTCCCGCTCCAGTTGCCAATCGTAGAAATGGTCGCGCTCGCGCATTTGCCGATCGGGCGGGTAGAAGGGCACCGAGTCATAGTCGGCCACCGTGGAGTGGGCGCCATAGGCGTCGGCAAACACCAGTACATGACGCGCCTGCTCATGGCGAAAGTAGTAATAGATGCCTTCGTGCTCCATCAACCGGCTGACGAAGTCAAAGCTGGTTTCGCGGTACTGCACGCAATATTCCCACTCGCGGTAGTTGCCGCTCAGGCTGTCTTCGAAATCGGAGAAACCGAGGTCGCGGAACACCTGCTTGATGATCTCCGGCACCGTTTTGTTCTGGAAAATCCGGCAGTCCGAAGTGCGCGTGAGCAGCCATAACCAGGGCCGTAGGCTGACGCGGTAGCCGGCGAACTGACCGTGGCCGTTCACTTGCCGGCAGCTGCAGACAATGCCGTGGAAATAGCGTTTGCTGCCGTCGTGCAGCTCCAGGGTCAGGCCCATCGGCTTGCCCAGCAACTGGTCGAATGTGATCGCTCGGTTTTCGGAGGTGAGGTCCAATTCGTAGTGGAACAACCGCCCCAGCTCTTCGTTGCCTTCCATGCTCTGCAGCAACAGGACATCGCCGCCGAGGGGACTGTCGACCTGCACCAAACGGTTGTTTTGCGTTATTGCCATAAACGACTTCCTCTGGCTCGTGTTCGGGCGTCAGTCGTCCGTCTCGCGGGGTCAGGGGAAATCGTGTCCATCCATCGCGGTACATCCACCACAGAGATGATCTCCATATCGGCCTCATAGGCACTCAGTCAAAGCGAACGTACGAGTCAATCCGGCTCCTGCGGATTAACCTTCTGTCCAGAGCCACTTGGGCATCACCTCTAACAATTTCGGTTAAAGTCTTAGCGCGGTTTAATCCTAGTCAAGAAACTCTCCGACCAATGGAGCGAACACCGAGCCGTTTCAAGGTAGGTGACCGACGGTCATTTGCTGCCCGGCTACGAGCGCGACGACATGCACCGGGAAGTGGCGCGTCATCAAGGCAACTCGCCGTTATAGCTGGCTTGGCGGCCCATGAATGGGAGGGGTTGTTCATCCATAGCGGCCCAAGCTCACCACCACCTGCGCCTCAGCGGGTTGCCCATGGCCAAGCACCTGGGTGAATCGAAGCAAAAGCTGCTCCAGCTCATGGCGCTAAGTTGCCCGATTCGCTTGAATAACGCCCCGCGTCGCCTTGCCAAACAAGCGCGCAGCCAAAGAATAAAACGGAATATTTCGAAAGGACCCGGCATGTCGTTATCCCGCTGTCTATCTGGCCTGTCCAACTTGCTGCACTACCGCCGCGAATGGTTGCGCGCCGACCTGCGGGCCGGCTTGTCCGTGGCGGCTATCCAGATCCCGATCGCCATCGCCTATGCGCAGATTGTCGGCCTGCCACCGCAGTACGGGCTTTACGCCTGTGTGTTGCCGATGATCGTCTATGCCTTGATCGGCAGCTCGCGGCAACTGATGGTCGGCCCCGATGCCGCCACTTGCGCCATGCTCGGCGGGGCCGTGGCGCCTTTGGCCATGGGCGACCTGCAGCGTACCGTCGAATTGTCGATGATCGTCACCGTGCTGGTGGGCCTGATGCTGATTGCCGCCGGGATCGCCCGGGCGGGTTTTATCGCCAGCTTCTTCTCGCGGCCGATCCTCATCGGCTACCTCAACGGCATCGGTCTGAGCCTGATCGCCGGGCAAATGGGCAAGGTGGTGGGCTTCAAGATCGAAGGCGACGGCTTCATCCTGGGGCTGGCGGACTTTCTCCAGCGCCTGGGGGAGATCCATGGCCTGACCCTGGCCGTCGGCCTGGCCAGCCTGGGCCTTTTGATCTGGCTGCCGCGACGCTATCCGCGCGTACCTGCGGCGCTGCTGACGGTGGCGCTGTTCACCTTGCTGGCCGGGCTATTGGGCTTCGACCGCCTCGGAGTGGCGATCCTCGGTCATGTGCCGGCCGGGATGCCGGAGTTGTCCTGGCCCAAGACCACCCTGGAGGAAAGCAAGAGCCTGCTGCGCGACGCGCTGGGCATCGCTACCGTGAGTTTCTGCAGCGCCATGCTCACTGCCCGCAGCTTCGCCGCGCGCCATGGCTACGCGATCAACGCCAACCATGAATTCATCGCCCTGGGCCTGAGCAACCTGGCCGCCGGAGCCTCCCAGGGCTTTGCCATCAGCGGTGCGGATTCGCGTACCGCGGTCAATGACATGGCCGGAGGCAAGAGCCAACTGGTGGGCATCATCGCCGCCCTGGCGATTGCGCTGATTCTGCTGTTTTTCACCGCGCCCATGGCGTGGATTCCGCAGCCGGCCCTGGGCGCGGTGCTGTTGATGGCGGGCTGGGGCTTGCTCGACGTCAAGTCCCTGAAGCAAATCTACCGACTCAGCCGCTTCGAGTTCTGGCTGTGCCTGCTGACCACCGTCAGTGTGCTGGGGCTGGGCGTGCTGCCGGGCATCATGTTCGCCGTGACCCTGGCCATCCTGCGCCTGCTGTACAGCATCTACCAACCCACCGACGCGGTGCTGGGCTGGATGCCCGGCATCGAAGGCCAGGTGGACATCCGCCAGTACCCGCAAGCCCGCACTGTGCCCGGCCTGGTGGTGTATCGCTTCGACGACGCGATCCTGTTCTTCAACGCCGACTACTTCAAAATGCGCCTGCTGGACACTGTGCAGCGCGAGAGCCAACCCGAGGTGGTGCTGTTCGATGCCGAGGCGGTGACCGATATCGATGTCAGCGGCATCGCGGTGCTGCGGGAAATCCGCGAGACCCTGGCCGCCCAGGGCATCTACTTCGCTATCGCCCGTGCCCGCGGTACTTTCCTGGCGATGCTGGAACGTTCGGGGATGACCCGGGAAATGGACAGCCAGTTGCTGTTCGGTTCGGTGCGTTCGGGGATCAGGACCTACCGCATATGGCGCAACAGCATGCGCGGCAAGCAATGAAGCAGAGGAGGGTGACCGGCAGGGAGCAGCCCTGCCGGCGCTTGATCGAAGCTCAGCCAGGCTGGCACGGCATCACTGGGTGATGGTCATGCTGCTGGTGGCCTGGACCGAGCCATAGCGGATGCGCGGATACGTCGGGTCGGCGTAGCTGAAATCCATCACCGTGCCGACGGAACCGAAGTACAGGGCCTGGCAATTGAAGTTCACCGCGACCTGGCCGCCGTAAGGGGTGACCCCGATGGCGACCTGGGTCGGCCCGGTCCATTCGATCTTGCAACCCAGCGTACCGCCTGCTGCGCCGGCATTGTATCCACGACAGTTCAAGGTGGCGTTGCCGTTGCTGGTATTGGGAAAGCCCGCCCATTTGGCGATGGCCAGGTTGGCCGAGCATGAAGTGTTGACGCTGCTGGCTCCCGGGGCGAGCTTGTAGACCCCCGACGGTGGCGCAAGCGTTGCCGTGACGGGCGTCAATGGCAGCGCGGCAAGGCTCGATGCCGCCTGGTTTTCCACCACGGTGGTGGGCGAGGGCGGGAGCTTGCACACCACCACGGCGCCGACGTCGTCGGACTTCTTCAACTCACCCAGCCCAGTGATATCGGCGCCGCCCTTCGACTCGCAGAAGAGTTTGCGCAACTGGGCTTTCTCTTCGCTGTCAGCCATGGACGAGGCCTGGGCCAAAGGTGCAAGTGCCAGGCCAATGACTGCAGCCATCAGCACGCTTGAACGTTTCATGATCGATTCCTTATCGGGTTATGACTGGCTGCACCCTATGAGCCCCAGGCGGTTTTTTTCATGACAAAAGCTCGGGTGTTTCGCGCAAGCAGGGGCGCTGGGGTTTTGTCCTCTCGGGGCTTGACCTGATGCCGCTATCTGCTGTTGAATGCGCGCCCTAAAGCCTCTGCAACCTTTTCTCCAAGTGGTGAAGCCAGTGCCCTACGCCAGCCAACACGCCTGATACCGACGATGGTCCATCCTGCCTGATGGCTGCCCGTGCCTAAGCACGGCGGCGCTTCATTGCCATGCCTGCCTGATCCTGTCGTTGGTTTTTCTCTTTTTTCGAGGACAAACCCATGCACACGGATATTCGTGCCACCGCGCACAACCTGGAACTGCTCAAATACCCCCGTACGCCCCACCTGCAAGGCTCGCGCCTGCAAGATGGCGACACTGACACTGGCCAGGTGCGCTATGGCGCCCTGGCCGGACAGTGGCTGGTGGTGGAAGAAAAACTCGATGGTGCCAACGCGGGCATCAGCTTTGGCGCAGGCGGCGAGTTGCTCCTGCAATCTCGCGGTCACTACCTCACCGGCGGTGGGCGCGAGCGCCAGTTCAATCTGTTCAAGCAGTGGGCCTCGGCCCATGAGCACTGGTTGCTGGAACGCCTGGAAGATCGCTTCGTGCTGTATGGCGAGTGGCTGCACAAGAAGCACTCGGTGTTCTACGACCACTTGCCACATTACTTCTGCGAGTTCGATGTGTGGGACCGCGCCACAGGGCTGTTCCTCTCCACCGCGGCGCGCCGGCGCCTGCTAGAAGGTGGGCCGGTGCTGTCGGTGCCTGTGCTGTACGAAGGCCCGGCACCGCGCCGGCATGCCGAGCTGCTAGCGCTGGTGGGCGATTCGCTGGCCAAGACCGCGCACTGGCGCCAGGTGTTCGAGCAGGTGGTGCACCGCGAAGGCCTCGACCTGGCCCGTGCCTGGCGCCAGTGCGACCGCTCCAGCCGCATGGAGGGCCTGTACCTGAAGCTCGAGGACGAGCAGCAGACCCTCGGCCGGCTCAAGTGGGTACGCCAGGACTTCGTCCAGGCCATCCTCGATGCCGACCAGCACCATGCCAGCCAACCCTTTATCCCCAATCAACTGGCCGCCGGCGTCGACCTCTATGCCCCGCGCCTGTCCATGGACTGGCAGGGCCCACGCCACGGCTACTGAAGGAGCATCTCGAAATGGATATTCAACAACTGCGCCAACTGGTCCCCGAGCCGGGGCGCGATATGGACACCGCCGCCTGCCTGTCGGCCATTCCGGCCCTGGCGCGCCTGGCCGACACACCGCAGGACCCGATCTACCACGCCGAGGGCGATGTATGGATTCATACCCGCCTGGTGGTCGAAGCATTACTGGCCCAACCCGCCTACCAGCAGGCCAGCGCCGAGCAGCGCTTTGTGCTGTTCTTCGCGGCCCTGTTGCACGACATCGCCAAACCCGACACCACGGTGATCGACAAGGATACCGGGCGTATCGGCCAGCCCGGTCATTCACGCCGGGGGGCGGTGGATGCGCGGCTGCTGTTGTGGCGCGCCGGTGTGCCGTTCGAGCTGCGCGAGCAGATCTGCCGCATCATCGCCGTGCACCAAGTGCCGTTTTTCGCCCTGCAGGGTGATCGCAGCGGCCGCAGCCCTGAGTTCCTGTTGCACAAACTGTCCTGGGAACTGCCGCTGTGGATGCTCTGTGCCGTCGCCGAGGCCGATATGCAGGGCCGCAACTACGCCGGCAAGGCCGATGTACTGGACGCCATCGAACTGTGGCGCGAACTGGCGCAGGAGGAGGGCTGCCTGCACGGACCGCGGGCCTTTGCCGACGACTACACACGCATTCAGTACCTGCGTGGCGCCCGGGTACATCCCGACTACCCGTTGCACGCGCCGCAGGGTTCGTCGGTGGTGATGCTCTCGGGCCTGCCGGCCAGCGGCAAGGACACCTGGACCGCACAGCATCACCCGGAGCTGCCGGTGGTGTCGTTCGACGACGCCCGCCAGGCCCTGGGCCTGCGCCATGGACAGAATGAAGGCGCCGCTGCGCATTACGCCATCGACCGGGCCAAGGCCTTGCTGCGAGAGCACAAACCCTTTGTGTGGAACTCGACGCACCTGTCGGCGCAGATGCGCAACCGCACCCTGGACTTGCTCTACGGCTACGGCGCGCAGGTGGAAATTCTCTACCTGGAGCGCCCCGAGGGCGAGATCATGCGGCGCAACCAGCAGCGCGACACCTCGCTGCGCAACGATGATATCCGCCGCATGCTGTTCAAGTGGGAAGTGCCACTGCCCACCGAGGCGCATCGGGTTGTTTATCAGGCGGTGACGGGGTGAGTGGTCCAGGGGGACATGGCGACGCGAGGCATGAGGCGTTTCAAACTCTATCTTCTTGAAAAAACCAACTTGAAAGTCACGGCCAGAAATCACCAGGCAAATGAAAATGTCAGAAACTGCAGAAAAAATAAGTGAGGTATTACAAGCTTTTCACCGTTTTGAAGATGGCTTGCTATTGTCGTTCGAGTTTAATTATGCGCCAGGCGAACGACTCGCAGCACAAGTTTTATTTCATGCCAGAGATCACCGTATTGACGGAAATGTTTGGAAGAAAGTCAAAGTGGTTGTCCGTGGCGTCGAAGAGCTGAGCGCGAAAGTTAGCGGTCATCAATTCAATTCAATTTGCTCGGGGGTTCGGCTGTTGAAGTTTGACGAGTATTGGTGTGTCGACATTGATGGAAATTACGCTTTGGATGCTGATCCAGCATCCATTGATCAAGTGCGCGAAGAAGGGGATCTATATGTTATTGGTCGTGATATTGAGGTTTATGAGCTTGAGGGCTAGGTGATCCTAATGAAGCTTGCAGATCTCTATAACAAGGTAATCAGTAAAGAACCGTACAATGATATGGACGTGTTCTTCGAGAGCTATGAAAGCTTTGAAGAGATTCCGCTTGTATCAAGGTATGGTCGTTTAAAGCACCTGATGGATGAAATGAGCAGCGACGGGGTGTCTGATTTCCTGACAGGGCTCGCTTTGTTTGTTTTAAATACTTTAAGAGTCTTGGAGGTTTCAACAGGTAAAGATGTTTTTTTTGCCGTGACTTTTACAGACTTTGAAGGGCTGGAGCAGCAAGGTGTTCTCATACCCAATATTTTTATTTACGCAAAGCCAGCTTCAGTCAGTTTTTTGGAAAAAGTACGAGAACATGATAGAGGGCTTGCGTCGAAGGAGATGAAGGAAGTGAAAAAACATTTTTCCAGTTGTGGGGCAGAAACGGCTTTTGATTTTTATGAAAGCAGATCTTATGACGCAGCTTGCGCTGAAGAAATTGTAAGGGTCTTTGCTGTGCCCAGGACTTCTTGAGAGTACAGGATTCGTCACCCAATCCGATTCGATGGTGAAGCACTCCAATGATGGGGTGGGAGCTATGCGATTGCTCGCTGCGTAACGTTCATGGGCTTGGTCGAAGCCTATACGCCAATTCAAAGCGTCGAAAGCGCCCGGAGTCGTGATCCAAGCCTGATAGCTGATCACAGGTCACAGGTCCTGTGAGCCTTGGAGTTATGTTATTTAACATAATATACATTATGCGTAGATACGATGTACTCATGTGGGTCACGTTACCCAAGAATTACCCAGGCTCAACTGCAACGCTGCCTACCCTCAGAAACAGCTTCTGAAGCCAGGCTTCGATCACTTTGCTGTTGCTCGCGTCTGGGCCTTCGCAATGACATCCTGGACAAACGAATCCTGATTCCTTTGCTCCTTGTAGCCAACCCAGGACTTCACCGGCCCTGGGCCGAAAAACTTCCAGTTGCATGACACCCACGAATTCCGACCGCGGATGAACACGTGGTGTGTGTCTTTCGAGATTCGTAACGCCTGTCAAAGTTCGAGCGGGAGAATTTCAAACTCAGGTGGTTGCTGACTGTGGCCCACCTGCATATCGAACTATTGAAGGTGGGCTTTGGGTAATTGCCGGGACGGCCAAGGAATCTACCGACAGAGCTCTCTGTATCGATTCACGTTGGAAACTGCAGAGTCTAGTGTTGTTGTTTTGTATTTGTAGTAGTGGATTATATTCGCCTGGGCCGGTCCGACATTGCCGAAGTATTCTTCCCAGGCATTACTCTTGGTGAGCAAGTCAGAGAGCATGGTTCTCAAGTCGTTTTCCGTCCAGGCTGTCTTGTAGCCTTTAACCTCACCAGGGGCCGGGCTGTTATGTTTTACATAATTAACCAGCAGGTACTTTCCTTCGTAGGCCATAAATACCGTATACACGGTCCCTTGAGGGGCTGACTGCCTGTACCAAGGGATCACGACAAAATGATGAACCACTGGTCCCGTACTAAAGTGCCAAACAGCTGTCTCCGAGTGCAGGCCGCGAAATAAAAGAGCCTGATCGATTTGGTACTTCATGCTTCCGTTATTTGTAATGACATCGTTTCCAACATCATTTTGCACCTTCCCGTAGACAGCGCAGCTCATTTGAATGGGCACGGAAGGACAATCCTTCAGCCCCATGAGCGTTGCATTGTTTTCTATTGCCCTGACCAGATCTTCCCCTGTCATGTTTCTTGGCTCCTGCCTAGTTGTTCAATATGCAGTTTAAATAATCGATATTGCTGCCCCTGGTGAGGATAGCTTCGATCTGCCCTTTATCAAATACACCTCGCCGCGGGTCTTGCTGAGTGTTGCCGGGTGTCGAGATATGGCTCGCGGGATGAGCTACCCTGCCCTTACAATATGACGCTTATAAATAACTAAACTAAATGAATATTTAGTTTAGTTATATTGGATATCAGGAGTTACCCATGACCTTTCCCCTTCGAACAATGGTGGGCAGTGTCGCTTTATCGGCCCTGCTGGCCACTTCTCTGGCAACGGCCGAACAAGGTCCTTCATTCAACTGCAGTGAGAAGATGACCGGGTCGATAACCGCACTGATCTGCCAGAACCCTGGTCTCGCGGCACTGGACCGCAAGTTGGCCACTATTTATCGCGACGCCCTGAAGAATGCCGGCAAGCGCGGCAATGTGCTCAAGGCCGAACAGCGTGGCTGGATCAAGGGCCGCGACGTGGGCTGGTCACCTCCTCCGCTCCAGTCATGTTCGATTGCGCGAGCAATGGCCGTATCAGTGTCACCTTCTTCCAGACCGAACCGCCCTCCCTCACCGCCTTATATAAAGGTCGGCAATCGCTGATGCTGGAGGCCAGCTCTGCCAGCGGCTCACGTTACCTAGGGCAGAACGAGAGCTTCTGGGAGCATCAGGGCGAGGCTGCTGTCACTTGGGGCCATGGGGCTGAAGAGATGATCTGCAAGAAAGCAGGCTGAGCCCTGCCGTCTGCACCGCATCGGGTGCAGGCCGCCACGCCCTGGGGGTTAGTTCCTGACAATACCCGGCGTACCGGGCGACTGCTGGCTGGCCCGATCCGGATGATCGCGCTCGATGAACCGCCGCAATCCTTCCTGGGTTTCCGGTTGATGGATCGAGCGGTTGAAGCACTGCGCTTCGATCTTCAAGCCCTCCGCCAATGGCAAGCCATAGCCGCGCACGGCCGCTTCCTTGTCCGAACGCATCGCCGGTTGCGGCAGGCCGGCCAGGACATGGGCCAGCTCCAGTGCCCGTTTCAGGGAGCGCCCACTGGGCACTATTTCGTTGACCAGGCCGATGCGGTACGCCTCCTGGGCGTCGATCACCTTGCCCGTGAGAATCAGTTCCATGGCCCGGCCCATGCCGATGATCCGTGGCAGGCGCTGGGTGCCGCCATCCGCCAGGCCGATATTCCAGCGCCGGCAGGTAACGCCGAACGAGGCGTGTTCTTCAGCGATGCGGATGTCGGCAAAACAGGCCCACTCCAGGCCACCGGCATAGGCCACGCCGTTGACCGCGGCAATGATCGGCTTGTAGATCTCGGTCCAGCGGCTGGGGCCGATGATGCCCGGGCGTTCGCCACGGTCGTGGGCTGCCATTTCATCGGCGCTGCTGGGCACCAGTTGCGCGGCCGCCTTGAGATCGCCGCCGGCGCAGAAGGCTCGGTCGCCGGTGCCGGTGATGATTGCCACCAGGGCGTTGTCATCCTCGCGAAAACGCGTCCAGGCCTCGATCAGCTCGCGGTGGGTGACCGGGCCGATGCAGTTGCGCTGCTCGGGACGATTGAAGCGGATGATCACCACAGGCCCGGACTGCTCATAGGCTATTTCGCTGAAAGTCATAAACGCTCCTGTTTATGTGTGTCCTGCGGTGAAACGGCTGCGCAATCCAGTATAGGCAGTGCTAAAAGTGAGGCTATGGCGATTTTCAGGTCACTCCGGGCTTTCTTGACAAGGAAAAAGACTGGTATGAGTTCAGAGACCCGCGCCGTCTCGGCCGAATAAAACAGGAATCAGCACCATGAAGGTAATGAAGGTATTGCCACTGCCCAGGAAAGCCGTGCCTAGGGCCTTAGTCCTGGCCCTCAGCAGTATCATCCTGTCCCTGCCCCTCGCCCAGGCCTGCACCCGGCTGACCTACCTGGGGAGCAACCAGAGCGTGATCACCGCCCGTTCCATGGACTGGAAAACCGATGTGGCGACCCATCTGTGGATCTTCCCGCAGGGCATGCAGCGCAATGGTGAGGTGGGAGCCAACTCGATCAAGTGGACCTCGCGCTACGGTAGCGTGATTGCCTCGGGCTATGACATCGCGACTACCGACGGCGTCAACCAGGCAGGCCTGGTGACCAACCTGCTGTGGCTGGTGGAGTCCCAGTACCCGGTGCCCGACAACGGCAAGCCGGGCCTCAGCATCGCCGCCTGGGCCCAGTATGTGCTGGACAACTACGCCACCGTGGCGGAGGCCGTGGATGCGCTGAAGAAAGAACCCTTTACCCTGGTGACGGCCAATGTCCCCGGGGACACGCGCCTGGCGACCCTGCACCTGTCGATTTCCGACGCCACGGGGGACAGCGCGATCATCGAGTACATCAAGGGCAAGCCGGTGATTCACCATGGCCGGGAATTCCAGGTCATGACCAATTCCCCGACCTTTGATGAACAGCTGGCCCTCAATGCCTACTGGAAATCCATTGGCGGCACCGTCATGTTGCCGGGCACCAACCGCGCCGCGGATCGATTCGCCCGGGCCTCCTTCTATGTCAACGCTATTCCCAAGGACGAGAGCCCGCAGGTCTCCCTGGCCAGCGTGTTCAGCGTAATCAGAAACGTCTCTGTGCCTTACGGCATCTCCACCCCGGGTGAACCGAATATCTCCTCCACTCGCTGGCGCACTGTAGTGGACCATCAACGCAAGCTGTACTTTTTCGAGTCGGCACTGACCCCCAATACCTTTTGGGTCGACCTGAAGAAGATCGACTTTGCAAGCACTACGGGCCAGGTGAAGAAGCTCGACTTGGGCAAGGACCAGTCCACCACCTATTCCGGCGAAGTCTCCGGCGACTTCAAGGTCACCCCCGCCTTCAAGTTTCAAGGTGCCTGAGCGGTTTCTACGCTGCCGAGGCAATGCGCCCCGAGCTCCTGAGGCCACAAGGCCCGGGAGCTCGGGGTATCACGAGGGGGCTACGGGACCAGAGTCAGTGTTGGCTGCAGGGTGATATCCAGCGTGGCCAGTGTGCAATTGCCAGTGAGGGCCTGGTTGAAGGCACTCAACTTTTGAAGGGGACCGTTCCAGGTCACGAATATGTCATTGGCCCCGCAATTGCTGGCAGGCACAAAATTGGAGACGACAAAGCTGACGCCCTCCAGCTTCAAGGAAAATACGTTTTCCGGTTTCAAGGTCCAGGGCAGATTCTTTGCCTGCAAGGACTTGCAGATTCCGTCACCGCTGATGAACACACTGTGGATCTTGGCTTCATCCTGAGCGTTGATCGAACCGCTCAGGCTGATGCCACAGGTGACCTGTGCCTGAAACGACGACGGCAGTTTTATCGAGAGGGTGCCATTGTTGCCGTAGAACGGGCCCTGGGGTGAAAAGTGTGGTGCAGCGGCCACCAGGGTCGTGGAGCACAACCCTATGACAAGCGCACTTGCGATCATCAGGCTATTCAAGCTTTTCATTGTTGTTCCTCACGCATAGGGCGAAGTGTTTCGCCGGGGTAATGGCCATGTTCGAGAGGTCATGAAAACGGCAGGACGTCCCTTTCCAGCCAAGCTTCAGGTCGGTTGCATTTCACGGGAGCGGCCAAGGCGCCAAGGAAAGTCCTCCACCCTGGGCAAAATTCAAAAACAGCATTGAAATATTTTTTTTGAATCGAATAGCTGGCAATCTCCGATCGGTCAAGGCTCCCCATCGGCCTTCAACCCTGTGGCAAGCCTGCCAGGGGCCCTGTTAGGCTAACCCGCCCACCGCGTCGCCGCGGTCTCTACAGCCCTTCGCGGAACCGCACCATGTCCTCCACCGCCCAATTCTGGCGCGACCCGAACCTGCCCTACGTCGAAAGCCGCCGGGCCTGTGACAGCCGCGCCAACTACAAGGCCCACAGCCATCCGACGGTGTCCATCGGTGCCGTGGACCGGGGTGTCAGTGTGTTCAGCGGCGGCGCCCAGGGCCCGACCCGGATCCGGGCTGGCAGCGTGGTATTTGTCCCGGCCGATTGCGCCCATGCCTGCAATCCCCTGCAAGGCAGCGCCTGGAGTTACCAGATGCTGCACCTGGACCCGCGCTGGGTGGACGCTGTGCGCGAAGAAGCGCAGCAGCATGGGTCGGCGCTTTCCCAGGTCGTGCTGAGCCACGACAGTGGCCTCTACCAGGCTTTTTGCCGGCTCAACCAGTTGTTGTTTTCCAACGCCAGCTGGCAGCACAAGGAGGCCGCGCTGATCGAGTTCATCGGTGGCTTGGCCACCCGGGAGCAACCGGTGATTGCCCTGGCGGCCGATCCGGCCCGGGCCAGCGCAGGCGTGCGCCGGGTCGTGGATTTCCTCCAGTGTGATCCGCAGCAGGCCAGGCCTCTGGAGCACTTGGCGGAACTGGCGGGAATCAGCCGCTACCAGTTGATCCGCGCCTTTCGCGCGGCCACCGGGATGACGCCCCATGCCTACCAGTTGAACCAGCGGATCATCCAGGCCCGCGCTTCGCTGCAGGCCGGGGAAGCGTCGGCAGCCCTGGCCCAGCGCCTGGGCTTTGCCGATCAGGCGCATTTTCAGCGAGTGTTCAAGGCTCATGTCGGCGTAACCCCGGGCCTGTACAAGGCCTGAGGCCGCGCAATTTTCTTCAATACCCCGGCTCTCTCGGCGCCGCAGACTTCCAGGCTTTCACGTCACTGGAAGGCTCTACCCATGATTCAACAGTTCCTGCTGGTCGCCGCCGCGCACTTTCTCGCCCTGCTCTCCCCCGGCCCGGATTTCTTCCTGGTAGCACGCATGTCCATGGCCGCGGGGTGGCGCTCGGCCACCGGCGCCTGCCTGGGCATCGCCCTGGCCAATGGTGCCTTTATCGTCCTGGCGTTTGCCGGGGTCTCGGTGTTTCGGGCAGGCAGCCCGCTGTTCCTGGCGATCCAGTTGGCCGGGTGCGGCTACCTGCTTTATATGGGCTGGCTGTTTATCCGCCATGCCGGCGCCAGTTCACTGGCCGCGGTGGACGGCAACGACGAAGCCCGGCCGCTGGGCCGGGCCACCTGGTGGCGTGGCCTGGGCATGGGCTTTCTCTCCGGCATCCTCAACCCCAAGAACGCCCTGTTCTATGTCAGCCTGGCGTCCCTGGTGGGGGCCCAGACCAGTGCCGGCTGGAAGCTGGTCTATGGCTTGTGGATGTTCAGCGCCGTGCTGTTGTGGGACGTGCTGGTGGCCCTGGCCATTGGCAACCGCCGGGTGCGCGAGCGCTTTGCCCGGGCCCTGCCCTGGCTGGAACGGGGCACCGGGGTGGTGCTGATCCTGCTGGCGCTGCTGGTGATCGGCGCCACTGTGTGGCGTCACTGATCCACGCCCCGGGCAGTGACTTCCAACTGTCATTACAAATAAACAACAAAGCAATAATCTGCCGAAAGCGCCGCTGCCGATATTGTCGCAACGGTGAACGGGCCTGCCGGGCATTGCCCGGTATCTGCCCCGCCGAAACAGTGCAAGGAGGACCTGCCATGCAACAACAGCCACGCCTGGGGTGCGGTGTCGCGATTGTCCGGGACGGCCAGCTGCTGCTGGTCAAGCGCCTGCGCGACCCGGAAGCCGGTTGCTGGGGCCTGCCCGGAGGCAAGGTCGACTGGCTGGAGCCGGTGGAACAGGCCATGCGCCGGGAAATCCACGAAGAACTGGGGCTGACCCTGCAAGGCGTGAGCCTGTTGTGCGTGGTCGACCAGATCGACCCGCAGCGCCAGGAGCACTGGGTATCACCGGTGTACCTGGCCTCGGCCCCGGCCATGCCGGCGCGCAATTGCGAGCCGCACAAGCACAGCGATGTGGCCTGGTTCGAGCTCGACCGCCTGCCCCAACCCCTGACCCAGGCCACCCGCAGCGCCGTGCGCGCCCTGGTGCAGATGGCCGCCCTGGAAAGCTGAGCAGCCACGCCCCGGCCCTTCCCGACCTGCGACCGATGGCCGCAGGCATTGGTCTAATTAGCCCGCCGCCGCTTTCGTCTGTTTGTTACCATGCGCGGGTTTTTGCCTGTCTGGCTGTTCAAAGGGCGTTATTTCATGAGTGTTCTGCTGACTCGCCGCACCCTGCTCACCAGCGCCGGAGTGCTCGGCCTGGGCCTGCTCGCCGGTTGCGACAACAGTCCCCGACTGTCCTTCAAATACGGCAAGGACCTGAGCAATCAGATTCTTGGCCGCACCTTCAAACTCACCGATTCCCAGGGCGAAACCAAGTCGCTGTCCAGCTACCGCGGCCTGATGCCGATGATTTTCTTCGGCTTCACCCAGTGCCCGGCCGTGTGCCCCACCACCCTGGCCCGCGCGGCCCAGGCCAAGAAGCTGATGGGCCGTGATGGCGACCGCCTGCAAGTGGTGTTCATCACCCTGGACCCGGAGCGCGACACACCCGAAGTGCTGGACGCCTACGTCAAGTCCTTCGACCCCAGCTTCGAGGCGCTGTACGGCACCCTGGAGCAGACCGCTGCCACCGCCAAGGAATTCGGCGTGTTCTACGAAAAGATCCCCAGCGGCTCGACCTACACCCTGTCCCACACCGCCACCAGTTTCGTCTTCGACTCCCGGGGCACCTTGCGCCTGGGGCTTTCCCAGTCCCTTACCGCCCAAGAGTGCGCGGAAGACCTGCTCACCGTCATGGAGGTTTGTTAATGCATTCCCTACAGCGCCCATCCCGTCTCAAAGCTGCCCTGCTGCTGGTTTCCCTGCTGGGCCTGGGCGGCACCGCCAGCGCCGCGACCCAAGTGGACAACGCCTGGGTCCGCGCCACCGTAGCCGGCCAGCACGCCAGCGGCGCCTTCATGGACCTCACCGCCAGCAGCGACAGCAAGCTGGTTGAGGTGCAATCGCCAGTGGCCAAGAACGTGCAGATCCACCAGTCGAGCATGCACAACGACGTGATGAGCATGCAGCAAGTGGACGCCGTGGCCCTGCCGGCCGGGCAGAAAGTCAGCCTGGACACCCACGGCTACCACGTGATGCTCATGGAGCTCACCGGCCAGATCAAGGCCGGCGACAAAGTGCCCCTGACCCTGACCGTGGAAAACGCCAAGGGCGAGAAGGAGACCATCAAGGTCGAAGCCCAAGCCCGAGCGCTGAATGCGCCGGACCACAGCATGATGAAACACTGAAAACAAGTAGCGCAAATGGCCCCAGGGCCAGCTGAAAAAGCCGCGTTCTCGTAGGACGCGGCTTTTTTTTGTCCGAGGCAAACGTCCCGACCTGGAAAACCCGACAGTCGCCAATCTCTTGAATGCTTGGCCGACTATTTCCCGCAACCGACTCATGTGCGAATCTACGCGCCATTTTTTACTAATGGCACATAGCTATTTTTTGCCGGTGCGCTGGCCTGCTAGCCAGGATTCAAAGCAAGAGCTGAAAAACAATTATCAAGGATTCGATATGTCGCCAGACCGCACTGTGATCCATGTTCTTTTTTTCGTCGGAAAATCGGGACAGCCCACCGTATTGCCATTAACCGATGCTTATGAGGTGGTGGTCCACCCGTCGTTGAATCCGGATAAAAAAAAGCCAATTGCCCTGGAAATCAACCCATCGTCTAGTGCTTCCGCTCCAGGGATGCTGCAGGTGGCATCGTTCACCGCTCTTTATGGTGACAACGGCTGCGGCAAGACTGAGATGTTGTTGGGATTGTGTGAGGGACTGACGGATTGGAGGCCGCAATCCAAAGTCGGCATGCTGTGGGAAAACCAGCAAGGTTTGCAGCTGTCATGCGGTGCGTCGTTCGAAGAAAGCGATTTGCGTTCCGATCTGACCATCCATCGTGATCCCACTGTATTGGTGCCTGATTTTTCAACGGTTTTCTACACGACCTCACCTTTTGAAAGAGTCCGGCGCGGCCGTCTGCGACGAAGAGGAGTGAAGGATGTAAGCCCACGGTTTGGCAAGGATGTGGAGTCTGAGCTAGTTGCCGCATTCAATGCCTATCCCTATCTCAAGGGGCGGGTTGATTTTGTCGGTAAGGCTCAAGTGGAGCTGAAGCTCAAGCCCTTTTCGCTGCTCGAACTGGTGACCGATTATGGAAGGAGCAAGTTAACAAATTACGAAAGTTCGGACTCAGTACTGAAAAAGCACATACAGAATATGGACCGTAACTCTTTACCAGAGATCAAGTTCATCTTGTCCTTTGCCATCTTGAACTGTGTGGACCGGATCAGTGGTCTGGATGCGAATGAACTGATCGATGACCTGCTGGAGATGATCCAAACACACGATACCGATCTGAACTTCCTGTTGTACAACCCTCCGACTCTAGACGACAGACTTACCGAAAATGCACTTCTTGCCCAACAATTGGCCAAGGCAAGCCATGCGCTGAGCGTTATCCAATTGCTGTTTGAAGACATCAATTCTTGGCGACGCAACTCCAGCCTGGCTCACCTGGATGAAAAGGTCGGTCATCACATTCGCGAACATGGAAAGCTGATTGGTGAGGTGAGCGATCTCGGCTTGCTGCAGTTCTCCTTCAAGCAACTGAGCTCCGGCCAGGCCAGCATGATGTCGCTGTACTGCTCCACCGCCCGGGCCTTCGGCGAGTTCGAGCGCGAGTCGCAGGATAGGTTGATGCTGCTGTGCATCGATGAAGGCGAGATGTTCATGCACCCCAAGTGGCAACGCATGTACATCGACAGCCTGCTGAAATTCATCGGGCAATTCGGTTCCCTGGCGAAAAGAACCCACGTGTTCATTTCCACCCATTCACTGATCGTCGCCGCCGATACACCCGCCGGCCGCCTGTTCGACCTGGACAACCAGCAACTGACCAATGCCTTCGGCTACACCCCCAAGCAAACCTTGAACTCGGTATTCGCGGTGGGAGATTTCACGGGCGAGTTCAACCTGAACCTGCTGACCAAACTCTCAGATGTGTTGAACCGCAAGGATCAAGACTTGGAAAGCATCAGGCACGCCTGGCAGATCGCCGACACACTGGCCAACGATGAGCTCAGGCACCATGTACAACAACAGTTGAGCGTGCTGATCGGAGGCCCGCATGCTCAAGCTTAAGGTGGATCCGACCGCTAAACAGCGGCACCTGCAAACCTTGGGCGAGCGTTTTGACAAGGCCATGAGTGCCTGGAAGTCACCCTTCGCCGGTTATCCGCCCTTCACATCAGACTTGAAGAAGGTGTTGCAGAGAGAGCGCGATTTCATACTTGTCGGCGATGTCAGCCGGCTACACGGGGTGATCCAACAGGTCAAACACCAAGCCGGGCCCCTTGATCAATACTTGCGAAATCGACCCAGCGCAAAGTCCGGCGCTCGGCAGGCCGATATGGAGAAGTTGATCACCAAGCTGGGCGAAATCTTCGACTACAGCAATTTCATCTACAAGGGCGTCGGCTGGAACGCCTACAAGCTGGTAGGCAGTTATGCACTGCGCATCTGCCCTTACTGCCACCTGCACCATGTGAATTACCACGGCCAGAGTGTCGGCACCCCCAGGAAACTGGAAATGCGGCCGCCCCTTGATCACTTCTTGCCCAAGTCGATCTACCCCTATCTGGCGGTGTCGCTGTACAACCTGGTGCCCTCTTGTCACCCGTGCAACTCCTCGATCAAGGGGGATGACGACCCCGCCCATACAATCCCCCATCCTTTTGACCCCGCCGCCCCCCTGGACATGAGTTTTACCCTCAAGGGGTCGGCGCTTGGGATCTCTGGAATCACCGAGGAAGAACTTGAGCTGACCGTCACTGGTAACGGGGCCTGGGGCGAGTTCACCACATTCTTCCACCTGCAGGAGCGCTACCAGTGGTACGCCCCGGAGGTGACCGACATGCTCAAGCGCAAGCAGTTTCGGGATGAGAGCGATGCGGTGGTTCAGTCGTTGATACGTGCGGATTTCATCCTTGGGTTTGCCCCGCACGACTTCGAAAAACGTGCCCTGGGCATCTGCCTGCGGGACATCGCCAAAAACCTCAAGGCGCTCTAAACCTCAATAAATCCCCCGCGCCAACCACACCGTCAGCCCACAACACTCCGGGTCTTCGCTGATGTGCTGCACCACCTCGAAACCATGGGTGTCGAGCAAGGTGCAGTATTCCCCCGGGGAGAGGCTGGCGTGGTACAGGTCTTGGCCCTCGAATTCGCCGATGGCCTCCCCTGCCTCGGGGCCGCTGGTGAACATCAGGGCACAGCCCGGGCCGGCGTGGCGTTCGAAAACGGCGAACATGGCGCGCTGATCGTCCGGGCTCAGGTGAAACAGGCTGTTCCAGGCGAGGATGCCGGCAAAATCCTGGTCCAGGGCGAGGCTGCGCATGTCAGCGTGGATCCATTGCTGCCCGGCAAAGCGCTGGCGGCAATGGTCCAGCAAGGTGGCAGAGCTGTCGACGCCGGTGACTGCACATTGGTGTTCGATCAGGTTGCGCGCAATCGGCTCGCCACCTCCGCAACCCAGGTCCAGCACCTGGCCGCCCTGCCCCATGACCCGGCGAAAGCGCTCCAGCCATGCCTGCTCTCCCTCGAAGGCCTCGGGGTTGGCCCTGCGACGCTGGTCCCAGGCCCGAGCATGACGCTGGTACAGATCGACGATATGACGGGCGGACTCGTGCATCCACAGGTTTCCGTGTGCGTGTGTGGCCGCAAATTACAGCACAACGGCGCTTGGGCCGGGCGTCAAACCGTTCAACTGCGCCCTGCCAGCTCCAGCAACTGCCCGCGCAGCCAGCGGTTGGCCGACTCGTTCTGCACTTGCTTGCTCCAGTACAGGTTGAGGCAGACCTCGGGCAGGGTCAGGGGCATGTCGAGAATCCGGTTGCCCAGCCCGGCGTTGATCAACTGCGCATTGTTGCGGGTCAGGGTCAGCAGGCCATCGCCCTGGGCCACCAGTTGCGCGGCGGTGAGAAAGTGCTGGCAGTGCTGGCGGATGCGCCGTACCACCCCCAGGTGCCCCAGTGCCAGGTCTTCGACGCAGATGCCTCGGCGCCTGGAGGTCACCGCCACATGCTCGGCCGCCAGGTAGCGTTCCACCGTCAGTTCGCCGCTGAAGCCGGGGCCGGCCATCACGCAGAAGGAGTCCTGCAGCAGCAGTTGCTGTTGCAGTTGCGGGTCGGTGAGCCGCGACAGTTCGATGGCCAGGTCAATGCGCCCGGCAATCATCTCCAGCTTCAGGTCGGCCCAGTGCACGCTGGTGCTGCGCACTTCAAGGTGCGGGGCAACACGGTTCAGGTGCGCCAGGATCAAGGGCAGGATCACCGGCTCCAGTTGCTCCGGCATGTTCAGGGTGAAACGCCGGCGGTCCCGCAACGGGTCGAAGGCCTGGGCCGGGTTGAGGCTGCGGCGCAGACCGCTGAGGGCGTCCTGGATCCCCGGGGCCAGTTGCTTGGCCAGCGGCGTGGGGGCCACGCCATAGCCTTCGCGGACGAACAGCGGATCGTCCAGCTGGGCGCGCAGGCGCGCCAGGGCGTGGCTGATGGCCGACTGGCTGAGGTGCAGCACCGAGGCGGCGCGGGTCAGGTTGCGCTCCTGGTACACCACCTCGAAGACCCGGAACAGGTTCAGGTCCAGGCGGCTCAGCCCTGACCATTCATGCGGTGAGTTCATGGTTGTGCCCTCGCAGTCTCGACCCGCAGCAGGCTAGCAGCGGGCCGGCGCCGGCAGAACCATGTAGCGCATTCATGAATCTCGATGAATAACCGTCGGTTCTGTGGTGCGCCGGGCGCTGCCTAAGATGGCCGTGCCGATAACAACAATTCAGGAGGCACCATGGACCTTGCGGCCTATCAGCAGCACCTTCACGCCCTGCAGCAGGCCGCCTGGCCCGAAGGCGCGCCGCGTACCCCGCAGTACCCCCTGGGCCAGCAGCCCCTTACCGAATACCTGCGGGCCTGGGCGCAGTCGCAAGCCAGTGCCGTGGCCCTGGACTTCTATGGCTATCAGTTGAGCTTTGCCGAGCTGGACCGGCTGTCCGACCGGTGCGCCGCCTTGCTCGGCGAGCTGGGAATCGGCCCCGGGGACCGGGTGGCGGTGTACCTGCCCAACTGCCCGCAATTGCATATCGGTTTCTGGGGCATTCTCAAGTGCGGCGCCGTGTACGCGCCGGTCAGCCCCCTGGCGCGCACCCTGGAGCTGGAGTATCAGCTCAAGGACAGCGGCGCCCGGGTGATCCTGTGCTTCGACCAACTGCTGGATGTGGTGCAGGCGGTCAGCGACGCCTGCGAGTTGAGCGCGATCCTGGCCACCAGCCTCAGCGAGTTGTGCCCGGCCACCCCGAGCATTCCCCTGCCGGACCTGCTGCGGGCGCCCAAGCGCCTGGCCCCGGGGGTGATCGACTTTTTCCCCGCCCTGGAGGCCTGTCGCGCCGCCACCCCGGCCCACCGTCCTGCCCTGGGCGATATGGCCGCACTGAACTACACCGGTGGCACCACCGGCATGCCCAAGGGCTGCATTCATAGCCACGGCGACATGCTCTACACCTGCGCCAGCTTCGTGCCAGTGGCCTTGGGCCTGAGGCAGGACAGCGTGCTGCTCAATTTCCTTCCCGAGTTCTGGATCGCCGGGGAAAACGCCGGCCTGCTGTTTCCCATCTACGCCGGCTGCCGCCTGGTGCTGCTGGCGCGCTGGGACGCCCTGGGTTTCATGGCGGCGGTGGCGCACTACCGGGTCAGCCATTGCGGGCTGCTGGTGGACAGCGCCGCCGAAGTGCTGGAGCACCCAAGCGTCGCCGACTACGACCTGAGCTCCCTGAAGGCCACCGGCTGCATCTCCTTCGTCAAGAAGCTCACCCCGGACTATCGCCAGCGCTGGCGCGCGCAAACCGGCTGCACCCTGTTCGAGTTCAGCTTCGGCATGACCGAAACCCACACCTGCGACACCTTTACCGCCGGCCTGCAGACCGACGACTTCGACCTCAAAAGCGCGCCAACCTTCGTCGGCCTGCCGGTGCCGGGCACCGAGTTCAAGGTCTGCGACTTCGACAGCGGCGCCCTGCTGCCCCTGGGCTCCGAGGGCGAGTTGTGCGTGCGCAGCCCTTCCCTGCTGCAGGGTTACTGGCAGCGCCCGGAGGCGTCCGCGGCGGCCCTGCGCGACGGCTGGCTGCACACCGGTGACCTGGGGCAGATCACCGGACAAGGGTTTATCCGCTACCTGGGCCGGCGCAAGGAAATGCTCAAGGTCAATGGCATGAGCGTGTTTCCCAGCGAGCTGGAGGCGCTGTTCGGCCAGCACCCGCAGGTGCTGGCCAGCGCAGTGATCGGCCGCGCCGATGAACGTCGGGGCCAGCAGCCGGTGGCCTTCGTTGTGCTCAAGCCCGATGCGCCCCAGGACCCGCATGCCCTGGCAGCCTGGTGCCAGGAGGTGATGGCCGCCTACAAGGTGCCGCAGATCCGCCTGGTGGCCAGCCTGCCCATGACCGCCACCGGCAAGGTCAAGAAGAACGAGCTGGAACAACAGCTCTGAGCCCTTCCTTTTCAGCATTGCGAGAATTGCCATGTTCCAGAGTCTGTTGATCGCCAATCGCGGCGAGATCGCCATCCGTATCGCCCGGGCCTGCGCCGACCTGGGCGTTCGCAGCGTCGCGGTATTCGCCGAGGACGACGCCGCCAGCCTGCACACGCGCAAGGCCGATCTGGCCCTGCCCCTCAAGGGCCGCGGGGTGGCGGCCTACCTCGACCGCCAGCAACTGATCGCCCTGGCCCTGCAACAGGGCTGCCAGGCGATTCACCCGGGCTACGGCTTTCTCGCGGAAAACCCCGACTTTGCCCTGGGCTGCCTGGAAGCCGGGCTGACCCTGATCGGCCCCGGCCCCGAGGTGCTGCAACTGTTTGGCGACAAGGCCGCGGCCCGTGCCCTGGCCGAAGATTGTGGGGTGCCCTTGCTGGAGGGCATCAACCGAGCAGTCAGCCTGGAACAGGCCGCTGCCTTTCTCGAACGCCATGGCGCGGTGATGCTCAAGGCCCTGGCCGGTGGCGGTGGCCGGGGCATGCGCGCGGTCACCGAGGCCGGGCAACTGCAGCAGGCGTTCATCCGTTGCCAGTCCGAAGCCCAGGCGGCCTTCGGCAATGGCGCGCTGTATGTCGAACAACTGCTGCAGCGGGCGCGGCACATCGAGATCCAGGTGTTGGGAGACGGCAGCGGCGCGGTCAGCCACTTGTGGGAGCGCGATTGCAGCCTGCAGCGCCGGCACCAGAAGCTGGTGGAAATCGCCCCCAGCCCGGACCTTGCCCCGCAATTGCGCCAGCAGTTGATCGACGCCGCCCTGGCCCTGGCCGCGCGAGTGCGTTACCAGGGCATTGGCACCTTCGAATTCCTTCTCGACCAGGAACACCCGGGGCGCTTCTATTTCATGGAGGCCAACCCAAGGATCCAGGTGGAGCACACGGTGACCGAGGCCATCACCGGCGTCGACCTGCTGCACACCCAACTGCGCCTTGGCGCGGGCGCCTCCCTGGCCAGCCTGGGCCTGAGCCGGCCACCAGAGCCTCAAGGCTTTGCCGTGCAGGCGCGGATCAACCTGGAACAGCCCCTGGCCGATGGCGGCATGGGGCCGGTGGCCGGCACCCTCAGTGCCTATGAAGCCCCCAGCGGGCCCGGGCTGCGGGTCGACGGCTACGGCTATGCCGGTTACCCGGTGAACCCCGGCTATGACTCGCTGCTGGCCAAGCTGATCGCCCAGGGTACGGATTTTCCCGCGGCCCTGGGCCGGGCCTATCGTGGGCTTTGCGAGTTTCGCCTGGAGGGCGTGCCGAGCAACCTGGGGCTGTTGTTGAACCTGTTGCGCCAGCCGGCGGTGCTGGACTATCAGGTGGACACCAGGTTCGTCGAAGCCCATTGGGCCCAGTTGCTGCAAGATTGCGCCGGGCAACACCGGCCGATGTTCTTTGCCCGGCAGGCCGCCACTGCGCAGAGCACTCGCAGCGATGTCCAGGCGCCCCCGGGCACGGCGGCGCTGAACGCCCCGAGCACCGGGGTGCTGGTGAGCCTGGAAGTGGCCGTGGGTGATGAGTTGCGGATTGGCCAGCGGGTTGCGGTGCTGGAAGCGATGAAGATGGAGTTCGAGGTCAAGGCGCAGAGCAGCGGTATCGTCCGGGCCTTGGCCGTCCAGGTTGGCGAGGCACTGGGCGAAGGCCAGCCCCTGCTGTTTCTGGAGCCGGCGGAGTTTGCCGACCAGGGCCAGCACAGCGAAGAGCAACTGGACCTGGCACTGATTCGCGCCGACCTGGCCGAAGTCCGCGAACGCCATGCCTTGCTGGAGGATGCCCAGCGTCCGGAGGCGCTGGCCAAGCGTCGCCGCAACGGCCAGCGCACCGCCCGGGAGAACCTCGAGCACCTGCTGGACCCGGGCAGTTTCATGGAGTACGGCGCCATGGCCCTGGCCGCCCAAAGGCGTCGGCGCAGCGTCGAGGAGTTGCAGGCCCTGAGCCCGGCGGATGGGCTGGTGGGAGGCATAGGTACGGTGAATGCCGGGCTGTTCGACGGCCAGGACGCCCGTTGCCTGGCCCTGGCCTACGACTACACGGTGTTCGCCGGCACCCAGGGGGTGATGAACCACAAGAAGACCGACCGCCTGCTGAGCCTGGCCCAGGAATGGCGGCTGCCGGTGGTGCTGTTTGCCGAAGGCGGCGGTGGCCGGCCCGGCGACAGCGACTTTGTCGGGGTCGCCGGCCTGGATTGCCATACCTTCGCCGCCATGGCCCGGCTGTCCGGCTGGGTGCCCACGGTGGGCATCGCCTCGGGGCGCTGCTTTGCCGGCAATGCCGCCCTGCTCGGCTGCTGCAACCTGATCATCGCCACCCGGAACGCCACCATCGGCATGGCCGGCCCGGCGATGATCGAAGGCGGCGGCCTGGGCAGCTTCACCCCGGAACAGGTGGGCCCGGTGTCGGTACAAGGCCCCAACGGAGTGATCGACGTGCTGGTGGCCGACGAAGCCGAGGCCGTGCAGGTGGCCAAACAGTACCTGAGCTATTTCCAGGGGCCGCTCAAGGACTGGCACTGCGCCGACCAGCGTGAGCTGCGGCATTTGATTCCGGAAAACCGCCTGCGGGTATACGACATCCGCCGGGTCATCGAGACCCTGGCCGACCGCGACAGCGTGCTGGAGTTGCGCCGGCAATTCGCCCCGGGGCTGATTACCGCGCTGATCCGCGTCGAAGGCCGGGCCTTTGGCCTGCTGGCCAACAACCCGGCGGTGCTGGGCGGCGCCATCGACGCCGCGGCCGGGGACAAGGCCGCACGTTTCATGCGCCTGTGCGAAGCCTTCGGCCTGCCGCTGGTGTCCCTGTGCGACACCCCGGGGTTCATGGTGGGGCCGGAGTCGGAGCAGCAGGCCACGGTACGCCATGTGTCACGGATGTTTGTCAGTGCCGCCAGCCTCACGGTGCCGTTCTTCACCCTGGTGCTGCGCAAGGGCTACGGCCTGGGCGCGCAGGCCATGGCGGCCGGCAGTTTTCACAGCCCGTTGTTCACCGTCGCCTGGCCCAGCGCCGAGTTCGGCGCCATGGGCCTGGAAGGTGCGGTGCGCCTGGGCTTCTCCAAGGAACTGGCGGCCCAGCCCGACCCGCAGTCGCAACAGGCGCTGTTCGACAAGCTGGTGGCCAAGGCCTACGCCCGGGGCAAGGCGCTGAACATGGCCAGCTACCTGGAGATAGACGCGGTGATCGACCCCCTGGAAAGCCGAGCGTGGCTGCTGCGTGGCCTGCAGGCCGCACCGCGCCCGGTGCCCTGGGCCGAGCGCGCGCAGGGTTTTGTCGATACCTGGTAGCCCTGCCCCTCCATCGTAGGAGCGGGCCGCTGCTCAGGCGTTGGCATCCCAGGCGACTGGGGCTTGTTCGAGGAACTGGCGCAGCTCGGCCAGCAGGGTGCTGCTGGCGTGGCTGCTGGGCCGGCTGGCGACAAACCTCAGGGCCGGCATGATTTCCTGCACGCCGTCGTAGTGCCATTGCCCCGGGGTGCGTTCGGCTTCCTGCAGGGCCCGGGCGAAGATCGCCAGGTCGCGCCGGGGCCGGGCAATGCCGCTGATGCGCTCGACCCAGCTCTCGTAGCGCTGGCGAATCTCCACCCGCCCCTGACGGACCATGGCCAGCACCCCGCAACGGCTGCGGTTGTGCACCGCCACCGGCGACAGGCCGCAATATTCGCCCAAACCGTCCCAGCCCTGCTCGGGCAGGACAAACACCGCCAGATCAATGCCCGGGTACTCCTCGATCACCGTGCCCGGATCGGCCAGCAGCGCCTCGCTGCGTTGCAGCGCGAGCATGGCCGGAGCGTACAGGGGCGCATAGCGCCGGGTGTTGTCGAGTACATCGGCCATCTGCGGCAGCAGCGCGGCGAAGCGTGTCAGCAATTGCCGGTCGTTGCTGGCCTGTGGGTCGACGCGCACCCGGGCCGCCAGGGCATGCAGGGCAAAGGCGCAGTGCAGGGCCTGGGCCGAAGTGCCCCGGGAGAAATCACCGAGGCGGGCAATGTCGATCAGCAACTGGCGGTGCCCCAGGGCATGCTCCGGCGCCAGGAAGGCATACACCGAGGCCAGCCCGTCGAGGTCGAAATGATCGCTGGTGATCACCTGCGCCCGGTCCACCGTCAACCCCTGCTGGAGAAAGCCCAGGGCACTGGTGGTGGAGAGATTGGCCTTGTGCTCGACAGGCGTCTTGTTCGCCGGCCAATGGGACAGGGTCAACAAGGTCGCCGGGGTATCGATGGAATCCAGGGAGATGTTCTCGCGGTGTGTGCTCTGGCCAAGGGGCAGGAAGCCATAGCGGCTTTGCCGGCCCAGGCGCAGGGCTGGCAAATCCAGCTCCAGGGGCGGGGCCGGCGTTGCCACCGGCCCTGGGGGCGCCGCCGGCGCAGGCGCGGTTGCACGGGTCAATTCGCCCTGCCCGCCCAGGCGATAGCCGAGCTGGCAGATATTCTCCCGGCGCAGGTCCCAGGGGTTGCCGTTGCGCACCGCGCAGCCGGGCCCGCCGACAACGCTGAGCAAGTCAGTGAAGCGGTTGTCGGCAATGCCGATCACCCTTCCTCCCAACTGCCTGAGCTGCAGGTGGTGCAAGTGCGGGGCCAGCCCCGGATCGAGGATCAAGGCCGGTTGCGGCGCATCAGTGGCAAGGCTGTTCATCGTGGTTTCCTTACAGGTCAATGACGCCAGGCGCACGCCCGACAGGGTTCAGGCTTGGGCCAGGTGCGGTGAACCGTTGCGCCGTACCTGGCGCACCGAGACAAACAGCAGCGCCGACAGCCCGGCGTACAGGCCGAACAGCCAGGCCGCAGCCTGGGCCGCGCCAGCAGTCCCGCCCGTGGAGGTCAGGCCTGCCAGGTTGACGATCATTCCCGCCAGCGCCGCCCCCAGGGCAGTGGCCACCAGTTGCACCGTGGTAATCGAGGCGCCGGCCAGTTCCTTCTGATCCTGCGGGGCCTGTTCCAGAACCCGGGACAGCAGGTGCGGCCAGGCCAGGCCGATACCGACGCCCACCAGCAGCATGGCCAGGCACACCGCCCCCAGGCTCAGGGCCGGGGTGGCGGTGGCAGGCATGAACAGGCAGGCCAGGAGCAGCCCGGCCACCACCAGGAACGGTCCGATGGCAATCGCCCGGGCCGCGCCCCGCGGGCCAAGGCCTGAGCTGAAGATCGCCCCCAGGGTCCAGCCGGCGGCCATCAGTGCGGCGATATAACCTGCCAGCAACGGCGTCTGCTGATGCAGCACCTGCAGAAACAACGGTACGAAGACCTCGCTGGTCATGCCCACCACCAGCAGGGCCATGGAAATGTACAGCGCCAGCAAGGCACTCCCGGCCTTCAGGCTATTGCGCGGCAACAAGCGTGCGCCGTCGCGGTTCTCCAGAGCGAATACCGGCACCAGCAGAACCAGCCCGGCTCCCAGCCCCAGGGCGTTGTACAGCGGCGATGGGGTGATGCTGCCGATGGAAATGGCCAGTACCACGGCGGTCAGCAACAGCAGTTGCAGGGCGGGAATCGGGCTACGGGGCGCGCTTTCCCGACTCTTGCCCGGCAACAGTGCAACAGCCAGCAGCATGAACAGCAAGGTGCAGGGCAGCAGCACCCAGAACGCCGCGCGCCAGGCCCCATGTTCGGCGAAAATTCCGCCGACCGCCGGGCCGATCAGGGTCGCTGCGCCCCACATGGCGGAAATCAACGCCATCGCCCGGGGCCACAGCGGCTCGTCGAACACCAGGCGGATCATGGCGTAGGGCAACGCGAACAGCAGGCCGCCCCCCAGCCCCTGGACGCTGCGCCCGAGGATCAGCCCGCCCATGTCCGCCGCCAGGGCGCACAGGCTGCAACCGAGCATGAACACCAGGCCCGCCAGGCCGTACGCGGCTTTGGGCCCCAGGAGCGCCAGGGCCCGGGTGGAGAGCACCGAGCCGATGATCGAGGCCACCACGAACAAGGTGGTGTTCCAGGCGTAGTAGTCCAGGCCGCCAATGTCCTTGACCACCGAGGGCAACAGGGTGGTTACCAGGTAGACGTTGATTGCATGCAGGGCCACGCCACCAGCCAGGGCCGCAGAACGCAGCCCGTTCTTGCCCAGTAACAGTGCCGACCATCCGCTTGTCGATGCCATGCCGTTCTCCATGTGTGTTGTTCGCTGTTGGGCGAATGTAATACACAAGCAAATACTTTGATAATTGTTTTTTCCAGCCGTTCCGGCAATTCCCCCCAGCAGCAGGCAATGGATCGACAAGCTGCGAGCCCCTGCGCCCGAGCCTGTTATGCTTGCGTGGTTGCCGGCGTCATGGACGCTCCTGATACCCCACCTGTGCATTGGTTAATGGCCCAGATGTCTTCGATTTCCCCCTCCACCGATAAGAAAAGCCCCGGGGCTACCGCCGAGCGGATCCTGTTTCTGCTGAAAACCCGCGGCCCGTTGAAAACCGCCGATCTGGCGCCGCTGCTCAAGGTGTCCCAGGAAGCCGCGCGCCAGCAATTGCAGAAGCTGGTGGACAGCGAACTGATCGTCGGCCAACTGATGCCGGCCCAGGGCGCCGGGCGGCCCTCACAGAAATGGGTGCTCACCGAGCTGGCCCAGGCGCGCTTTCCCGACACCCACGCCAACCTGACCCTGCAGTTGATCGATTCGATCCGCGCGGTGTATGGCGCCGACGGCGTGGAGCGCATCGTCAGCGATATGGAGCGGGCCAACAGCGCCGAGTACCTCAGCGTCTGCGCGCCGTTGCCGACCCTGGAGCAGCGGGTCCGGGCCCTGGCGCAGATCCGTGAAGTGGCCGGCTACATGGCCAGTGTCGAAGCCGACGGCGATGCCTGGCTGCTGATCGAGAGCCATTGCCCGATCTGCGTCGCGGCCCAGCAGTGCCAGGGCTTCTGCCGTTCCGAGTTGCAAGTGTTCCAGGCCGCCATCGGCGAGTTGGGCCAGGTACAGCGCGTGGAACACCTGATTACCGGCGATCGACGCTGCGTCTATCGCATCCGTGCCACCCCAGTGAGTTGATGCCCGTGCCCCTGCCAGTCCTGTCCCGCCTGCTCAAACAGGGCGCGCTGATCCTCGGCGTCGCCACCCTGACCCTGCTGGCCTGGCGGGCTTATGACAGCGAGCGCGGCCCGGCGCTGCAGCCCTGGCACCTGAAGGTGCCCCATGAACTGAGCGTGGAGCAGTTGGACCACGCCGACTGGGGCGCCTGGCTGCAGGCCGAGGACCGGGTATTCACCGAGGTCCGGCAGCAGGTCAGCGAGCGGCTGGACCCCGGGCAGGTACCGCCCTTCAACCGCTACCGCCAGGACAGCCGGGCCTACCCGCCACGCTTTGCCACGAACTGGAACCGTTCCTACCTGTTGCGCCCGGCGGGTACGCCCCGGGGCGTGGTGGTGCTGCTGCACGGCCTGACCGATTCGCCCTACAGCCTGCGGCATGTCGCCCAGCGCTACGTCGAGCACGGCTACCTGGCCATCGGCTTGCGCCTGCCCGGCCATGGCACGGTGCCGGCGGGGCTGACCGATGCCCAGTGGCAGGACTGGCTGGCCGCCACCCGCCTGGCCCTGCGTACCGCCCGGGCCGAAGTGCCGGCGCCGGCTCCGCTGCACCTGGTGGGCTACTCCAACGGCGCCGCACTGGCAGTCAAGTACACCCTGGATGCCTTGAGCGACCCGCAGTTGCCCCAGGCCCAGCGCCTGGTACTGATTTCCCCGATGATCGGCGTCGCCTCGTCCGCCCGTTTTGCCGGGCTGGCCGCCTTGCCTGCGGTGTTCCCGGCCTTCAGCAAGGCGGCGTGGCTCAACCTGCGGCCCGAATACAACCCGTTCAAGTACAACTCGTTTCCAGCCAATGCCGCGCGCCAGTCCTGGCTGCTGACCGACACCCTGCAAAAGCAGCTGCTGGCCCTGGTGGGCGATCCACGACTGGCCCGGTTGCCACCGATCCTCAGCTTCCAGTCGTTGACCGATGCCACCGTCAGCACCCCGGCCCTGGTCAGTGGGCTGTACCGGCAACTGCCGGCCAACGGCAGTGAACTGGTGATCTTCGACCTCAACCGCGAGCGCGATTTCGAAGGGCTGCTGGACCCGGCCAGCGTCACCTCCCTGGCCAGCCTGCTACCGCCCGCGCCACGCAACTACACCACCCGCATCCTCAGCAACGAAGGCACGGGCAGCGCGGCACTGGAAGAAGTGAGCACCCCCGCCCTGAGCCCGGACAGCAGCCGGCGGCCCCTTGGCCTGGCCTACCCGCCGGGGGTGTTTTCCCTGTCCCATGTGGCATTGCCCTTCCCCGTCGATGACGGCCTGTACGGCACCCAGCCCAGCCCCGATGAGGATTTTGGCGTGCACCTGGGCACCATTGCCGCCCGTGGCGAACGGGGTGTGCTGGTGGTGCCCATGGATGAGCTGATGCGCCTGAGCGCGAACCCGTTCTACCCCTACCTGATCCAGCGCATCGAGGCGCAGATAGATAAAGCAACAGTTCATTGATTGATCCCGTGAATGCCCGAGTGGTAGTTTCGCCGCCCCCTACCCTCCTTGATTTCCGAGGGGGCGCAACTGCCGCCATGGCAGGGAAAGCCCATGATCTACATGCTTCAATTTCCGGCCCTGGGCCTGCCAACGCCCAAGCACCGCACCCTGAAAGCCGCCGCTGTGGCCCTGCTGATGCTGGGCGCGGCCGCCAGTGCCCAGGCCGACCAGCAACAGGACTTCTGGTACGTACAGACCAGCGTGTACACCAACCACTGGAGCAACGACCCCGACCACAACAACCACCAGGACCTGATCGGCCTGGAGCGCAACTACGCCGACGGTGAACTGTGGGGCGTGAGCACCTTTCGCAACTCCTTCTCCCAGCGTTCCTACTACGCCTATGTCGGCAAGGCCTGGGAAAATGCCGACTGGCCGGTTTACGCCAAGCTCAGTGGCGGCCTGATCCAGGGCTACAAGGGCGACTACAAGGACAAGATCCCGCTGAACCACTTTGGCGTGGCGCCGGTGCTGATCCCGGCCATCGGCACCCATTACGGCCCGGTGGGCGCAGAGCTGGTGGTGCTGGGGGCCGCGGCGGTGATGGTCAACGTCGGCTACCGCCTCTGAGCACCCGGCCCTCGCACAATCGTACAAGACGCCTCTGCACTCCCCTTCCTAGACTCCCCGCTGAATGACCACCGCGCCGCGGTGGCCCGGCGTTGCCATCGTTGCCAGTCCCGGCACACTTGGAAAGGGATCTTCCAATGCACGGTTTTCAACCCTGGAACCCGCAGTTCTATATCAACCCGCTGTACCTGCCGGCTTCCGGCGATGCCCCGCACCAGGTGTTCAACCCGGACACCCGCGAGCCCATCGGGCTCAACCCCAGTTGTACCAAGGACGATGTGCACACCGCGGTGGCGGCGGCCAACGTTGCCCACACCCTGTGGCGCCTGCTGGATACGGATCAGCGTCAGGCGCTGTTGCTGCAACTGGCGGACAGCATGGCCGCCGACAGCGAACTGAACCGGCAGATCATCCGGCAGATGACTCGGGAACTGGCGCTTTGCGTGGCCGAAGCCCGGGCCGAGCTGGATCACTGCGCAGCCGTGTTCCGCTATTACGGGGCACTGGCCGACAGCGATGTCCCGGCCCCGAGCCCGAGCGGTGCAGCGCAGTGCCGGCTACGGTACGAGCCCTATGGCGTCAGCGTGCATATCCTGCCGTTCACCCTGGGCATTGCCCTGCTGGGGCGCACGTTGGCCGCGGCCCTGGCGGCCGGTAACAGTTGCCTGGTCAAGCCGGCGCAGAACGCCAGCCTGTCCACCCTGGCCTTCATGCAGCACTTCGCTGGCCTGCCGGCGGGGCTGGTCTCGTGCATTCCCGGGGACGCCGCCACCGGGCAATGGCTGCTGCAGTCCAGCGGCACCCATGCCGTAGCCTTCACCGGCAGTGTCGGCGCTGCCAGCGCGGTGGCGGTGACCTGCGCCGAACTGCTCAAGCCCTGTGCGATCGAGAGCACCGGCCGCGGCGCGATGATCGTTGCCCAGGACGCCGACGTCGCGCTCGCCGCCGCCTACGGAGCTCGCGCCGCCTTCAGCCGCGGTGGCCAGAGTTGCCTGTCGATCCAGCATTTTTTCGTCGAGGCGCAGGTTCATGACCAGTTCGTCCGGCACTTCATCGAGCACACCCGCCACCCGGGCCACGACTCCAGCAGCGCTGTGCGGCCGCTGATCAGCCAGGCCGCACGGCACAAAGTCCGGCGGCTGGTGCGTGACGCCCTGGCCAAGGGCGCCGCACTGCTGGCCGGAGAACAGGCACTCGAAAACCCGCTGCCCGGCAGCCTGCAACCGCCGGTGATCCTCACCGAGATCGACGACGACATGGTCATCACCCAGGAAGAGTGCCTGGGCCCGGTGGCGGTCATCCGACGGGTGAGTGACCTTGGCGCAGCCGCGCAACTGGCCAACGATTGCCCGGCAAGCTTTGAGGTGACCCTGTTCAGTAAAGATCCGGCGCACGCGGTGCAGCTGGCCCAACGCTTACTGAGCGCCCGGGTGCGGATCAACCCGCCGCCCGTGCCGAACCACCCCGACAGCGAGCACCACTGGACCCTGTCGCAATTGGCCGGCGACCTGTCTCCCAGGGCCCTGGATGCTTTCCGGCGGCCCAAGCGCCTATTGCTCGGTGCTGCAGCGGCCCCGGCCACGCAGCAGGCGCCGGTGCAAGCCTTTGCCGCAGGGCTGCCCGAGTGATGAGCCAAAGGTTGGAAGAGCACGCGGCGACGGTGCTCCTAGGCTTATTGTTGGTCTTCGCAGCCCAGGCCCTCGCGCTGGCTTTTTTCATCCGCCAGGCTCTTGCCGGTGCGGGCCATCACCCGCCGCTGCAAGGCTCGCAGCTCGGCGCCATCAAGGCGCTTGCAGCTGTTGATTTCCCAGGTATCGCCCGTGTTCAGGCTGACCGAGAACAGGCCCCAGTACTCGGTGGCCCCGGCCTTGGGATCGTTGTAGCCGAGGCTGAAGTCGTAGTACCCGGGATGGGGCGGCTTGCCGTTTTCGTCCTGCAGGTCGCCGTCGATGAACACCCCGGGGCGCTGCAACTGATAGTCCTGGTGCTTGAGGGCCACCCGCAGGACCTGCTCCGCCTGTTCGCGGGTCAGGCCGCTGTCCTTGATCCGCGCCGGCTGCAGGCTATCGGTGGCGCAGGCCACCAGTGTGGTGCAGGCCAGGGACAGGCCAAGCACCCAGGAAGGGCTCTTTAGTTTCAGCACGCCATGCGCCCTCTGACCGCGATGATGATGTCCGCCAGGTAGCGGGCGAAGCCATCCCGGCCGCCGGTCTTGGCGTTGCCGGTGTTGTAGCCGCTGCGTACCAGCGCCTGGGCGAATGCCATGGGGTCACGCTGGCCACGTACTGCCGTGCCAAAGCTCGAAGCAAAGGACTGGGCGGACTTCTGGAAGGAGTCGAACTTGGCCACCTTGATGCTGGCGTTGCCCAGGGGCGCCTCGGCGCCGATCTGCAGGGGGGCCGGTGCGTGCATGGAAAAGTAGTTGTTCAGTTCCCGGGCAATGCGCCCGGTGCCGTACTGGCTTTCCTGGGCGGCCAGGCCCAGCAGGTTTTCCACCGGCAGGTCCAGCTGGTCGGCAATCGGCTGGCACACCGCCTTGTACTTGCTGACAAAGGTCACGGCACTGATGTTGTTGCAGAGTCTGGCGCTCACGTTTGTTCCCTCGGTTGACCGGTCAATTCCATTTACTGCGGTTTTCGCCGCGTGATTATAAAGCAACCCGGGGCCCACGCTGTCGAGTGCGTCACAGCCTCAAGGCAGACGCGTGACCGGCTACCGCGAGAACCTCCGGGCATCACGGGAATTCACCATAAATTTGACGATTTTTTCTTGTTTGCCGCTCTACATTGCGCGCAGTTTTCATTTGCAAATGATTCCTATTGTTCGGGCTGCCCGACGGCTCGATTCTTCCGGCTTGATGCATCCAAAAACCACCGCAGGAGCTGCCTTCTCCATGACCCCACGTATCCCCTCACGCTTGAAAGCCGGCCTGCTGGTCGGTGCCTTGCTGACTGCCGGCCATGCCTATGCGGCCGATGCCGACGGCCTGCTGGTGTACAACGCCCAGCACGAAGGCCTGACCAAGGCCTGGGTCGAAGGCTTCACCCGGGACACCGGGATCAAGGTCACCCTGCGTAACGGTGATGACAGCGAAATGGGCAACCAGCTGGTGCAGGAAGGCCAGGCTTCGCCGGCGGACGTGTTCCTCACCGAGAACTCACCGGCCATGGCCCTGGTGGACAACGCCGGGCTATTCGCCAAAGTGGCTCCGACCACCCTGGAGCAAGTGGCCGCTGCCTATCGTCCAACCCATGGCAACTGGGTGGGCATCGCCGCGCGCTCCACGGTGTTCGTCTACAACCCCGCCAAGCTGCAGCAGGCCGACCTGCCCAAGTCCCTGCTCGACCTGGCGAACCCAGCCTGGAAAGGCCGCTGGGCCGCGTCCCCTGCCGGAGCCGACTTCCAGGCCATTGTCAGCGCGGTGCTGGAACTCAAGGGCGAAGCCGCCACCCTGGAATGGCTCAAGGGGATGAAGAGCAATGCCAGCCTCTACCGGGGCAACAGCGCGGTGCTCAAGGCGGTCAACGCCGGTCAGGTGGACAGTGGTGTGATCTATCACTACTACAGCTTCGTCGACCAGGCCAAGACGGGGGAAAACAGCAAGAACACCGCCCTGCACTACTTCAAGCACCAGGATCCAGGGGCGTTTGTCAGCCTTTCCGGCGGTGCGGTTCTGGCTTCCAGCAAGCACCAGGAGCAGGCCCAGGCTTTCCTCAAGTGGATCACCAGCGCCAAGGGCCAGGCAGTGCTCGGCAGCGGCAAGTCGTTCGAATACGCGGTCGGCCTGGGCGCGCAGTCCAATCCCAAGCTGGTTCCCCTGGCCGAGCTGGACGCGCCCAAGGTTGACGCCGCCAGGCTCAACAGCAAGAAAGCCGTGGACCTGATGACCCAGGCCGGCCTCCTGTAAACCCATGGCCGACGACCTCTCACGCTTGCCCGCCGGGGATACGACCCGGGTCGCTGCCGCGACCCACACTGGCTTTCGCCGCCACGGGCCGGGACGGCGGGCCGCCCCCTGGCTGTTGGGCGCGGCGCTGCTGGTGTCGCTGGGGGCGCTGCTGCCCCTGGGATTTGTCGTCGGCATCTCGATCCAGACCGGTTGGGCGACCATCGCCGAGCTGGTGCTGCGCCCGCGAGTCGCGCAGCTGCTGGGCAATACCCTGTTGCTGCTGGTGCTGACCCTGCCGCTGTGCGTGCTGCTGGGGATTGCGCTGGCCTGGCTGACCGAACGCAGCGACCTGCCCGGGCGGCGCATCTGGTCGCTGCTGGCCGTGGCGCCCCTGGCCGTGCCGGCGTTCGTCCACAGCTATGCCTGGGTCAGCCTGGCGCCCGCGCTGCACGGCTTGCCGGCGGCGGTGCTGGTGTCGGTGATTGCTTACTTCCCCTTTGTCTACCTGCCGGCGGCGGCCACCCTGCGCCGGCTGGATCCGGCCCTGGAAGACGTGGCCGAGGCCCTGGGGCTCGAACCCTGGGCCCTGTTCCTGCGGGTGGTACTGCCACAGTTGCGCCTGGCCGTGGGCGGCGGTGCCTTGCTAGTGGGCCTGCATTTGCTGGCCGAGTACGGCCTGTACGCAATGATCCGCTTCGACACCTTCACCACCGCCATCTACGACCAGTTCCAATCCACCTACAACGGCCCGGCGGCGAACATGCTGGCGGGCATCCTGGTGCTGTGCTGCCTGGTGCTGCTGGGGGTGGAGTCCGCCAGCCGTGGCCAGGCGCGCTATGCCCGGGTCGGCTCGGGCAGCCCGCGGCCCCAGCGCATCCAGGCCTTGCGCCGCGTGGCCCGGGCCGCCGGGCTGTTGCTGGCGGCGCTGACCAGTGCTCTGGCCCTGGGCGTGCCCCTGCTGACCCTGGGCAACTGGCTGCTGGCCGGCGGCCTTGAGGTCTGGCAGGTGCCGGAGCTGCTGCCCAGCCTGCGCCAGACCCTGATGCTGGCCAGCCTGGGGGCGCTGTTGACCACCTGTGCGGCGATCCCCGTGGCCTGGCTGTCGATCCGTGCCCCGGGGCGCCTGCTGCGGCTACTGGAAAGCTGCAACTACCTCACCAGTTCCCTGCCCGGCATCGTGGTGGCCCTGGCCCTGGTGACGGTCACGGTGAAATTCGCCAGGCCGATCTACCAGACCAGCTTCACCGTGCTCCTGGCCTACCTGCTGATGTTCCTGCCCCGGGCCCTGGTCAGCCTGCGGGCGGGTATCGCCCAGGCACCGGTGGAGCTGGAAAACATCGCCCGCAGCCTGGGCCGCTCGCCGCTCCAGGCGCTGTGGCGGGTCACCCTGCGCCTGGCGGCACCGGGAGCGGCAGCCGGCGCGGCGCTGGTATTCCTGGCCATCAGCAATGAACTGACCGCGACCCTGCTGCTGGCGCCCAACGGCACCCGCACCCTGGCCACCGGCTTCTGGGCCAGGACCAGCGAGATCGACTACGTCGCCGCGGCGCCCTATGCCCTGATCATGATCCTGCTGTCCCTGCCGTTGACCGGCCTCCTCTACCATCAATCCAGACGTACGGCGGGCCGATGAACGCTCTCGAACTCCACGCAGTGCACAAATCCTTCGGCGGCGTGCCGGCGGTGCAGGACATCAGCCTCAGCATGCCCGCCGGCAGCCGCACGGCTATCGTCGGCCCTTCGGGCTCGGGCAAGACCACCTTGCTGCGAATGATCGCCGGCTTCGAGTTTCCCGATCGCGGGCGCATCAGCCTCAATGGCCAGGTGCTGGCGGACGCTCAGGGCGCGGTGCCGGCCCATCAGCGCCTGATCGGCTATGTACCCCAGGATGGCGCGCTGTTTCCGCACCTCAACGTGGCGGCTAATATCGGCTTCGGCCTGACGGGCAAGAATCCGCAGAGGCAGCAGCGCATTGCCGAGCTGCTGGACATGGTGGCTCTGGATAGCAGCCTGGCCGCCCGTTGGCCCCACGAGCTTTCCGGCGGCCAGCAGCAGCGGGTTGCCCTGGCCCGGGCCCTGGCGCAGCGCCCGCGGCTGATGCTCCTGGACGAACCCTTTTCCGCCCTCGATACCGGCCTGCGGGCCTCGATGCGCAAGGCCGTGGCACGGCTCCTGGCTGAGGCCGGGGTGACCACCATTCTGGTCACCCATGACCAGGCCGAGGCCTTGTCCTTTGCCGACCAGTTGGCGGTGATGCGCCAGGGCCGGCTGGTGCAGGCCGGTGCGCCGCTGGAGCTGTACCAGCACCCGCGGGATGCCCAGACTGCGCTGTTTCTCGGCGAGGCGGTGCTGCTGCCGGCGCAGCTGGACCAGGGGCTGGCCCAATGTGACCTGGGGCAGGTGCCGATCCGCGAGCGCTCGCTCAAGGGCCCGGCGCGGATCATGCTGCGCCCCGAGCAACTGCAGGTGCTGGCGGACGACGGCGATGGCGCCGGCAGTTGCCCGGGAGTGGTCAGGGACTGCGACTTTGCCGGCAACACCTGCACCCTGAGCATCGGCGTGGCCGGTGCCGGGGGCCATGAACAACTGGTGCCGGTCCGCAGTTCCGGCCTGCATGCGCTACCGGTCGGCAGCCGGGTGCGCATCCGCACCCTGGGGCATGCCCATGTGCTGGGGGCGGCCCCCGGTGCTTGAGTGAAGGATGCTGCCCTTGATCATGGTCACGCGCGGCAATCGCTCCGATACTTCAGCCATGCCGCTGTACAGCGTGGCTACCGGCTCCACCTTGAACAAGGAATGAACCATGACTGATTCTGCCAGCCAAGCAGAGGAATACCTGATGATGCAGGCCGCGCACTGGTGCATACGCCTGCGCGAGGCCGATTGCAGCCTGGCCGAGCGCCGGGCATTCGAGGACTGGCTGCAGAGCGACCCGAGCCATGCCTTCGAGTACGCGAAGATGCTGGAAGCCTGGGACCTCACCGGGCAGTTGTCGCCCACCCTGCCCTCGCTCTGACCCTGCCACGGCCTACAGATCGAAGCGGTCGATGGCCCGGCGCCGCTCGTTGTCATCGCGCAGGTCATAGCTGGCGGTGGTCTGGATGTTGCTGTGGTGAGCCAGTTTCTGCGCCAGCGACAGGTCGTGTTCCTCGATCACCCGGGTGATGAACGAGCGCCGGAAATCATGGGGCATGATCCGCACGCCCACCTCGGCCCCGCGTTGCCGGGCAATGTAGTAGATGGCGTGCTTGGTGATGCGCTCGCGAGTGATGTGCCCGCCCCGGCGGATGCGGTTGAACAGGAACGGGTCGTCTACCAGGCCCGCGGGCAGATGCCGGCGGCGCAGCTCCAGCCAGGCCTGCAGCTTGTCGAAAGCCCAGGTGGGTGCGTACTTGATCAACTGACGATTGCCCTTGGCCAGCACCTGCAGACTGCGCTCGCTGAAATCCACCTGGGCCAGGTCCAGGTTGACCGACTCGGACTTGCGCATGCCCGAGCCATAGAGCAGCGCAATCAGCGCTGCATCGCGCACGCCCTGGGGGCGCGGGTCGGAAGCGCACACGGCCATCAGTTCATGGATCAGGCCGCGCTTGAGGTTGCGCCCGCGGGCCAGGCGCGTGCCGCTGATGGCCTTGACCGAACGCATCTTCAGCAGGTGGTCCTGGCTGATCAGGCTGGCCCGCCACGCCTCGTTCATCACCCCACGCAGGGCGTTGACGTACAGCGATGAGGTATTGGGCGCATAGCCGTCCTCGCGCAAGGTGGCCACCAGGGCCGTGACATGCTCGGGTTGCAGCAGGTGCCAGGGGATTTCTTCCAGGTTCTGTTCGGCGTAGCCCAGGCGGTCGGCGGCGTCCTGCAGCACATAACGCAGGGTCGACTGGCTGGAGGGGGCCAGGCGCTTCAGGTACAGGCTCAAGGGGTTGGGCGCGTCAAGGCCGGCGGCGCGGTCATGGCCCGGCGGGTTCATGGATGCTCCGCTGGGCAAGGTTGTACCGGGTAGCACCTTGGCGAGGTGAAAAAAATACTCCCGGTGGCCCCTTCAATACCCATTGAAAACTGGTTACAAAAGCCGCCAGGCCTGCGCACTTCGATAACTTTGGAAACAAACTGAACACTAGCTGTCTGGCTCGCAGAAAAACGGACTTTTACCTTATTTTTCATATTCGTTTCACAATTTTCGGCTTAATCTCAGCCCCCGACAGACAACCGTCCGAGTGCAGTTTGTTCTCAGGTTGTAAAGATAACACCTTGATCCACCTTTACTTTTCACAAACCTAGTCTTTACTGATTCGCTGCATGGAATGCCCTGTTGGCTCAATAACTGGATGCGCCTTGATGACTGCAAGACCTCCCCGCTTTCCATGAACTGTCCGTTCACCCGCAGCAACCCGTATTCCAGTAATTCGCATTGTGTAAACCCGAGGTAACCATGAACCAGGCTTTCCTTCCTTTCTCGCGCCCGAGTATTGGCGAAGAAGAGATTGCTGCAGTGGAGCAGGTTCTGCGCTCCGGCTGGATCACCACCGGCCCGAAAAACCAGGAACTGGAACAGCAGTTCGCCGAACGCGTCGGCGCCCGCCACGCCGTGGCACTGTCCTCCGCCACCGGCGCCATGCACATCACCCTGCTGGCCCTGGGCATCGGCCCCGGGGACGAAGTGATCACCCCGTCGCAGACCTGGGTCTCCACCGCCAACATGATCTGCCTGCTGGGCGCCACCCCGGTGTTCGTCGATGTCGACCCCGACACCCTGATGAGCGACGCCGCCACCATCGAAGCCGCCATCACCCCGCGGACCAAGGCGATCATCCCGGTGCACTACGCCGGCGCAGCCTTCGACCTCGACCCGCTCTATGCCCTGGCCGACAAGCACGGCATCGCGGTGATCGAAGACGCCGCCCACGCCGCCGGTACCACCTACCGCGGCCGCGCCATCGGCGCCCGGGGCACGGCGATCTTTTCCTTCCACGCGATCAAGAACATGACGTGCGCCGAAGGCGCGATGTTCGTCAGCGATGACGAAGCCCTGGCCAACCGCGTGCGCATGCTCAAGTTCCACGGCCTGGGAGTGGACGCCTACGACCGCCTGACCCATGGCCGCAAGCCACAGGCCCAGGTCATCGAGCCCGGCTTCAAGTACAACCTGGCGGACATGAACGCGGCCATTGCCCTGGTGCAACTGCAACGCCTGGACGAGATCAACGCCAAGCGTGAAGTGCTGGCCAAGGCCTACCTGCAGCGCCTGGAAGGCTTGCCGGTACAGCCCCTGCTCCTGCCCCAGTACCCGCAGCAGCATGCCTGGCACCTGTTCATCCTGCGCATCGACGCCGAACGCTGCGGCCTGGACCGCGAAGCCTTCATGAAAGGCCTGCAGGAACAGAACATCGGCACCGGTATCCACTTCATTGCGACGCACCTGCATACCTATTACCGACAGCGCTTCCCTGAAGTGCAGCTGCCCCATACCGAATGGAATTCGGCGCGGCTATGCTCGATTCCACTGTTTCCGGACATGACCCTCGACGATGTCGAGCGGGTGACCGGTGCCATTGCAAACCTTTTGGACTGAAGCCTTTGAAACCTTATCCGATTCAGTTCGTGTCGATCGTGATCCCGGTCTACAACGAAGAACAGAGCCTCCCCGAGCTGTTGCGGCGTACCGAAGCGGCCTGCCGCCAGCTCAAGCACGAGTTTGAAATCGTCCTGGTGGACGACGGCAGCCGCGACGAGTCGGCGAACATCCTGCAAGCTGCCGCCGAGCGCGAAGACAGCCCGGTAGTGGCGGTGATCCTCAACCGCAACTACGGCCAGCATGCGGCGATCATGGCCGGCTTCGAGCAGTGCCGTGGCGATGTGGTGATCACCCTCGACGCCGACCTGCAGAACCCGCCCGAGGAAATCCCGCGCCTGGTGGCTCAGGCCGAACTGGGCTACGACGTGGTCGGCACCGTGCGCAACAACCGGCAGGACTCGGCGTTCCGCCGCTGGCCCTCGAAGCTGATCAACCTGGCCGTGCAGCGTTCCACCGGTGTGGCCATGAGCGACTACGGCTGCATGCTGCGGGCCTATCGCCGCACCATCATCGACGCGATGCTGGCCTGCACCGAGCGCAGCACCTTTATCCCGATCCTGGCCAACAGCTTTGCCCGGCACACCACCGAGGTGCTGGTGGAGCACGCCGAGCGCGAGCACGGCGACTCCAAGTACAGCCCGATGCGCCTGATCAACCTGATGTTCGACTTGATCACCTGCATGACCACCACGCCCCTGCGGCTGTTGAGCATCATCGGTTTCGGCATGGCCGGCCTCGGCGCGCTGTTTGCCCTGATGCTGATCGTGCTGCGCCTGATCTTCGGCGCCACCTGGGCCGGCGACGGCACCTTCGTGCTGTTCGCGGTGCTGTTCGTGTTCACCGGTGGCCAGTTCATCGGCATGGGTCTTTTGGGTGAATACCTGGGACGCATGTACAGCGACGTGCGGGCCCGCCCGCGTTTCTTCATCGAAAAAGTCTTGCGCAGCCAGCCTGCGGCCCCGGCCCCTGCTGTGACTGTCGACGGTTTAACTTCCACTCATACTGATCAGGTTTCGCCATGAGCAATAAAGCTGTTGTCTTCGCCTACCACGATATTGGCTGTGCTGGCATCGAAGCCCTGCTCAACGCAGGTTACGAGATCGCCGCCGTGTTCACCCACGCCGATGACCCCAAGGAAAACACCTTCTACGGCTCGGTGGCCCAGCTCTGCGCCCGCAAGGGCATTGCCGTGCATGCCCCGGAAGATGCCAACCACCCGCTGTGGATCGAGCGCATCGCCAAGCTCAACCCCGACTACCTGTTCTCCTTCTATTACCGCAACCTGCTGAGCGAGCCGCTGCTGGCCACTGCCAGCAAGGGCGCGTTCAACCTGCACGGCTCGCTGCTGCCGCGCTACCGTGGCCGCGCACCGGCCAACTGGGTGCTGGTCAAGGGCGAAACCGAAACCGGCGTGACCCTGCACCGCATGGTCAAGCGTGCCGATGCCGGCGCCATCATTGCCCAGGAGCGTGTGGCCATCGAGCGCAGCGACACCGCGCTGAGCCTGCACCACAAACTGCGTGACGCCGCCGCCAGCCTGCTGCGCGACACCCTGCCGGCACTGGCCCAGGGCAAGATCACCGAAACCGCCCAGGACGAGTCCAAGGCCAGCTACTTCGGTCGTCGCACCGCGGCGGACGGCAAGATCGACTGGCAGCGTCCGGCCGAAGAGCTGTTCAACCTGGTGCGCGCCGTGACTCAACCCTACCCGGGCGCCTTCTGCGCCGTGGGCGAGCACAAGCTGATCGTCTGGAGCGCCGAAGTCGCCAAGGGCAACGAAGGCCAGGCCCCGGGCCGGGTCATCAGCGTCGACCCGCTGCGCATTGCCTGTGGCCAGGACTCCCTGGTGATCACCTCCGGCCAGCGCAACGCCAACGGCCTGTTCCTGGGTGGCCCGCAACTGGCCAACGAACTGGGCCTGGTGGACGGTTCCCTGCTGCGCGGCGCCGAGTCGGGGCGCAAGCCACGTCGCACCCGCGTACTGATCCTGGGCGTCAACGGCTTTATCGGTAACCACCTGTCCGAGCGCCTGTTGCGTGACGACAAGTACGACGTCTATGGCCTGGACATCGGCTCCGACGCCATCGAGCGCCTGCGCAGCCATCCGAACTTCCACTTCGTCGAAGGCGATATCAGCATTCACTCCGAGTGGATCGAATATCACATCAAGAAGTGCGACGTGGTCCTGCCACTGGTGGCCATCGCCACCCCGATCGAGTACACCCGCAACCCGCTGCGCGTGTTCGAGCTGGACTTCGAAGAGAACCTCAAGCTGGTTCGCTACTGCGTCAAGTACAACAAGCGCGTGATCTTCCCGTCGACTTCGGAAGTCTATGGCATGTGCCAGGACAAGAACTTCGACGAAGACACCTCCAACCTGATCGTCGGCCCGATCAACAAGCAGCGCTGGATCTACTCGGTCTCCAAGCAGCTGCTGGACCGGGTGATCTGGGCCTACGGCGCCAAGGGCCTGAACTTCACCCTGTTCCGTCCCTTCAACTGGATGGGCCCGCGCCTGGACCGCCTGGACTCGGCACGCATCGGCAGCTCCCGGGCCATCACCCAGTTGATCCTCAACCTGGTGGAAGGCACCCCGATCCGTCTGTTCGACGGTGGCGAGCAGAAGCGCTGCTTCACCGACATCGCCGACGGCATCGAAGCCCTGGCACGCATCGTCGACAACGAAAACGACTGCTGCAACGGCCAGATCATCAACATCGGCAACCCGGACAACGAAGCCAGCATCCGTCAGCTGGGCGAAGAGCTGCTGCGCCAGTTCGAAGCTCACCCGCTGCGCGGCAACTTCCCGCCGTTCGCCGGTTTCCGCGATGTGGAGAGCAAGGCGTTCTACGGTGCCGGCTACCAGGACGTGGAACACCGCAAGCCAAGCATCGACAACGCCAAGCGCCTGCTGAACTGGGAGCCGACCGTGGAAATGAGCGAAACCATCGGCAATACCCTGGACTTCTTCCTGCGTGAAGCGATGCTGGAAATCGCCGACCGCGCCAAGCAAGAAGCACGCTGATGCAGGCAGGTCTGCGCATTGATGTCGATACCTACCGCGGCACCCGGGAGGGGGTGCCACGGCTGCTCGAATCGCTGGATGAAGCCGGGGTCAAGGCCACCTTCTTCTTCAGCGTCGGGCCGGACAACATGGGGCGCCACCTGTGGCGCCTGATCCGTCCGCAGTTCCTCTGGAAAATGCTGCGGTCCAATGCCGCGGGCCTGTACGGCTGGGACATCCTCCTGGCCGGCACGGCCTGGCCGGGTAAACCCATTGGCCGGGACCTGGGGCACTTGATGCGCCAGACCCTGGCCGCCGGTCATGAAGTCGGCCTGCACGCCTGGGATCACCACGGCTGGCAGGCCAATACCGGGCGCTGGAGCCAGGCACAGCTGGTCGAACAGATCCGCCGTGGCGTCGACAGCCTCAACGATATTCTCGGGCAAGCGGTGAGCTGCTCGGCGTCCGCCGGTTGGCGCGCCGACGAACGCGTCATCGAAGCCAAACAGCAATTCGGCTTTCGCTACAACAGCGACTGCCGCGGCCAGAGCCTGTTCCTGCCACGCCTGGCGGACGGCAGCCTGGGCGCACCACAGATTCCGGTGGACCTGCCGACCTTCGACGAAGTGGTCGGGCCGGTGGTGGCCGCCAAGGATTTCAACAGTTACATCCTCGACCGGTTCAGCCCGGACAAACTCAACGTCTATACCGTGCATGCAGAAGTAGAAGGGATTCTCATGGCCAACGATTTTCGCCAGCTGCTGGCCAGCGCCAGGCAGCGCGACATCCACTTCCAACCCCTGGGCGACATGCTCCCGGCGGATCTGGCCAGCCTGCCCGCGGGCAAGGTGGTGCGCGGTGCGCTGGAAGGCCGTGAAGGCTGGCTGGGAGTGCAAGGCGCATGACCAGACGTTGGGCTCTGCCGCTGCTGCTGATCGCGTTCGGCCTGTTCTACCTGCTGCCCCTGGCCACCCACGGCCTGTGGATTCCCGATGAAACCCGCTACGCGCAGATCAGCCAGGAAATGCTCCTGACCGGCAAATGGGCGTCGCCGCACTTCATGGGCATCCGCTATTTTGAGAAACCGGTGGCCGGCTACTGGATGATCGCCATCGGCCAGGCGCTGTTTGGCGACAACCTGTTCGGCGTGCGCGTGGCCTCGGCCCTGAGCACCGGCCTGAGCGTGGTCCTGGCCTACCTGCTGGCCCGGCGCCTGTGGAACGATCCGCGCAAGAGCCTGGCCAGCGCCCTGCTCTACATGAGCTTTACCGTGGTCGCGCTGCAGGCCGGCTACGCCAACCTCGATCCGCAATTCACCTTCTGGGTCAACCTGAGCCTGGTGGCGCTGTGGTTCACCTTCGACTGCCGGACAACCCGCGGCCAGGTGCTGGCCTGGGTGGCGCTGGGCCTGGCCTGCGGCATGGGCTTCATGACCAAGGGCTTTCTGGCCTGGCTGCTGCCGGTGCTGGTGGCCCTGCCCTACGCCATCTGGCAGAAGCGCCTGCGCTCGCTGCTGATCTATGGCGGCATCGGTGTGCTGGTGGCCATTCTCATCAGCCTGCCCTGGGCCCTGGCGGCGCACTCCCAGGAACCGGACTACTGGCGTTTCTTCTTCTGGCACGAGCACATCCGCCGTTTTGCCGGTGATGATGCCCAGCACGCCTCGCCCTGGTGGTACTACCTGCCGTTGCTGGTGGGGTTCAGCGTGCCCTGGGTGCTGCTGCTGCCGGCCGGCCTGAAGCAGGCCTGGCAACAGCGGCGCCAGAACAGCAGCGGCTTCCTGCTGCTGTGGCTGGTGCTGCCCCTGGCCTTCTTCAGCCTGAGCAAGGGCAAGCTGCCGGCCTATATCCTGCCGTGCCTGTTGCCCCTGGCGCTGTTGATGGGCAACACCCTGGTGGACCGCCTGGCTGCCGGCAAGACCCGGCTGCTGGCATTCAACGGCGTGCTCAACCTGGTGGCCGGCCTGCTGGGGCTGCTGGCCCTGGTGTACTTCCAGATGAAAAAGCCGGTGTATGTGGACGAGCCGCAGCACCTGGTGCTGGTGTATGTGTTGCTGCTGGGCTGGATCCTCAGCAACCTGCTGCAAGCCATGCGCCCCCTGACCCTGTGGGCGGCGCCGGCCCTGGGCAGCTTCCTGCTGGTGGCCCTGGCCCCGGCAGCGCTGCCCAACTCGGTGGTCTACAACAAGATCCCCGACCAGTTCATCATCGATCACGTGGCCGAGCTGGGCCAGGCCAAGGCCCTGCTGAGCAACGACCTGGGAGCTGCTTCCGCCCTGGCCTGGCGCCTGCGGCGCCCTGACGTGACCCTGTACAACACCGAAGGCGAAGTGAAATACGGCCTGGGCTACGAAGACACTGCCGCGCGCAAGGTCGACCTCAATCAGGTCCAGCCGTGGATCGCCGAGGCCCGCAAGCAGGGCTCGATCGGCGTGGTGATGCGGGTCAAGAGCAGCGACGAGGAACATGAAGTCGAGCTGCTGCCCAAGGATGCCAAGCGCTATGAGCAAGGCAATATCGTGATCTTCATCATTCCCCAGAGCCAGCCATGAGCCTGCTGCTTTTGTTGCTGGCCTGCGGGCTGACCTGCCTGGGCCAGGTGGCGCAGAAGTTCGCCGTGGAAAGCTGGCGCGGCCAGCCTTCCAGCGCCCTGCAGAAACTGCGCTCGGGCTGGCTGTGGCTGGCTCTGTTCAGCCTCGGCCTGGGCCTGCTGGTGTGGCTCCTGGTGCTGCAACGCATGGAGGTGGGCGTGGCCTACCCGATGCTCAGCCTGAACTTCGTCTTCATCACCCTGATTGCCCACTTCGTATTCCGTGAGCACATCGACCGGCGCCACTGGTTCGGCGTGGCCCTGGTGATCGGCGGCGTGCTGCTGTTGAGTCGCCACGCATGAGCCGGGTCAAGGGATTTGCCTTCGCCCTGGGCAGCGTGGCCCTGGTCAGCGGCGCCCAGTTGGGCATGCGCTGGAGCATGACCCGCCTGCCCGCCCCGGATCAGTGGTTGCCGGCGTTGAGTGCCGGCAGCGTCGACCTGGCCGCCCTGGCGGTGGTGGCCGCGGCCATCGCTGCCTATGCGCTGTCGATGCTCTGTTGGCTGCTGGCCTTGCGCGACCTGCCGCTGGGCCGGGCCTATTCGCTGCTCAGCATCAGCTACGCCCTGGTCTACCTGCTGGCCGCCAGCCTGCCGTTGTTCAACGAACCCTTCACGCTTTCCAAAACCCTCGGGGTGGCCCTGGTCATCCTCGGGGTCATCACCATCAACTCTCGATCTGCACCCGCGACAAGTCCCAGGAATACCCCATGAAAATCAGTGTATTTGGAAGTGGTTACGTCGGCCTCGTACAGGCTGCCGTGTTGGCTGAAGTCGGCCACGATGTCATCTGCATGGACATCGACGAGCAAAAGGTCAAACAGCTGCAACAGGGACACGTGAGCATCTTCGAGCCGGGGCTGGCCAGCCTGGTCAAGGAAAACCTCGAAGCCAAGCGCCTGCACTTCACCCACGATGAAAAACTCGCGGTGCAGCATGGCCAGGTGCTGTTCATCGCCGTGGGCACGCCCTCCAGCGAAGACGGTTCGGCGGACCTGCGCTACGTGCTGTCAGTGGGCGACGCGGTGGCCCGCCACCGTGAGCAGCCGGTAATCCTGGTGGAAAAATCCACCGTACCGGTGGGCACGGGCGACACCTTAAAGGCCCACATCGAGAAGGTCCTGGATGGCCGTGCGCTGCAATTCGATATCGTCTCTAACCCGGAATTCCTCAAGGAAGGCTCGGCGGTCACCGACTGCCGCCGGCCGGACCGGATCATCATCGGCTGCGAGCGCGAAGAAGTGCGCGATGTGATGCGCGACCTGTACGCACCGTTCAACCGCAACCATGACCGCATCATGTTCATGGACCTGCGCAGCGCCGAGCTGACCAAGTACGCCGCCAACTGCATGCTGGCGACCAAGATCAGCTTCATCAACCAGATCGCCGAGCTGGCCGAACACCTGGGCGCCGACATCGAATCGGTGCGCCTGGGGATCGGCGCCGACACCCGCATCGGCTACCACTTCATCTATCCGGGCTGCGGCTACGGCGGTTCGTGCTTCCCCAAGGACATGCGCGCGCTGATTCACAGCGCCCAGGAAGCCCATTGCTCCAGCGACCTTTTGCAAGCGGTGGAAGCCATCAACGAGCGGCAGAAGCACAAGCTGTTCGAACGCATCAAGGCGTTCTACAAGGGCGACCTCAAAGGCAAGACCTTTGCCTTGTGGGGCCTGGCGTTCAAGCCCAACACCGACGACATGCGCGACGCCCCGAGCCGGGTGCTGCTCGATGCGCTGTTCGCCGCCGGTGCCCAGGTGCGGGCCTTCGACCCGGAAGCCATGCAGGAAACCCAGCGCCTGTACCCGGACGAGTCGCGCCTGATGCTCATGGGCACCCCGGAATCAGTACTGGTGGGCGCCGACGCCCTGGTCATCTGCACCGAGTGGCAGCAGTTCAAGGCACCGGATTTCGACCTGATCCAGCAGCGTCTCAAGGCGCCGGTGATCTTCGACGGGCGCAACCTGTACGACGCCGAGCGCCTGGCGCGCAACGGCTTCACCTACTTCCCGATTGGCCGCGGTGAATCGCGCAACCTGCCGATCCCCCACCAGCAGTGGTCTGCTGAGGCCTGAATGAACACCAGTCACTCCTCCCCTTCGAACACTCTTCTTTGGCAATCGTTGGGGCTGGGGTTGCTGGCCCTGCTGCTGTTCTGCGCCGGCGCCGACCACCAGTCGGCGATCGGCTTCGATTCGCGCTTCGTGCTGTTTGCCAAGGAAATGCTGCGCCACGCGCCGGGGTTCTTCCCCACCACCTACGGCCAGCCCTACGCCGACTACTCCAGCGCCTCGACCCTGCTGGTCTGGCTGTTCTCCCTGCCAGGGGGGCAAGTCACCAGCCTTACCGCCTGGTTGCCCACGGCCATCGCCTCGGCCTTGATCGTCAGCCTGATCTATCGCCTATTGGCGCCCTATTCCCGCACCTGGGCCCTGCTCAGCGTTGCCCTGCTGTTGCTCAGCAACACCTTTATCAGTGAAACCCGCGCCGTGTCCCTGGACCAGATGCTGGCTGCGGTGTCCCTTGCCGTGTTCTACCTGGGCTACGCCCATGACCATTTCGGTACCCGCCGGCGCCTGGGCTGGATCTTCCTCCTGCTGGTGCTGGGCTTTGCCATTCGCGGGCCCATCGGCCTGGTGATTCCCACCGGCATGCTATGCAGCTACTACCTGCTCAATGGCCAGTGGCGGCGGCTGTTCAGCGTCGGTTTCAGCGCCCTGGCGCTGCTGGTGGCCTGCGTCGGCCTGCTGCTGTGGCTGGCCAAGCTCAGTGGCGGCCAGGCCTTCGTCGACGATGTGATCCGCATGCAGTTCATGGGGCGCATGGACGGCAGCGAAGGCTCCAGCGATGTCTTCTATTACTTCACCAGTTCCCTGGGCAACTACGCCCTGGCCTACCCCCTGGCGATCCTGGCGTGGCTGGCCGTGCTGCTGACCCGCGCCACGGAACAGGGCCCGGGCCTGAAACTGTTGCGCCTGTGCACCGCGGCCGGGTTGATCGTGATGATCGGCCTGTCGATTCCCCAGGCGAAAAAGGCCCGCTACCTGCTGCCGATGCTGCCCATGGCGGCGATCATTGCCGCCTATCCGTTCCAGGCCGGCCGCGGGCGGCTGCTGGCCTGGCTGCGCGGGGCGATCCAGGGCCTGTGGCTGCTGCTGCCGGGGTTGCTGATCATCGGCTTGCTGGTGCTACGGCGCAAATTCCCCGAGCAACTCGACTCGTTGATGCCGATGCTGCTGGTGCTCGGCCTGTTGCAGCTGTTGTCGCTGGGGCTGCTGTTCAAGCGCCAGTGGCGCGCCGTGGGCCTGGCCTACAGCGCAGTGCTGGCAGTCTGGGCCTGCTACATCGGAGTCTTCGAGCCGGTGGAGCACCGTCTCTATGACACGCGCACCTTCAGCCACAGCGCCATGCAACTGATCGAGGCCGACCCGGCACCGGTGGTCCTGCACCGCATGGGCAAGGACGCCAAGGCCATCAAGTTCATGGTCAACCTGGACCGGGATCTGCAACCGCAGTTCACCGAAAGCCCAGACGCCCTGGCTCAGGTAGCCGGCCCGGCCTGGGTCATCCTCGATCAGAGCGACCTGGCCAGCCTGCAGAATACGCCGCTGGCCGACCTGAAGCCGGTGTTGAGCGGGCGTTTCGACAAGAACGACTTCGTCCTCCTGCACCTGCCCGGGCCAACCGCCGCGCAACCCTGAAAGCGTTGCACGGCCCCTGCCCGCTGCCTACACTCGCGCCCATGACTATTGAGATCCGCCGGGCGCGGGTGACCGACGCCGACTTTCTTCCCGCCATTGAAACCTGCGCTGCCGAACTGTTTCGCTCCGATGCGCAACTGGCCTGGCTGGCAGACGCCGCAGTGGCCGACGCACCGAGCCACCGCGCCAATATCCAGCGCCACCCGGTCTGGGTGGCGGTGACGGCGGATGACATCCCTTGCGCCTTTCTCAACGCCGAAGCCTGCAACCGGGAACTGCATGTGTGGGAGATTTCCGTCGCCCGCGCTCACCAGGGCCATGGCATCGGCAAGCGCCTGCTGCAGGCGGCGCGGCAATACGCTCTGGAGCAGCAGCTTGAAGCCCTGACCCTGAGCACCTTCCGCGAACTGCCCTGGAACGAACCCTTCTACCAGCGCCAGGGCTTTGTCACCCTCGAACAGGCGCAACTGGGCCCACGGCTGTGCCAGGTGCTGGCCAATGAAGCCCGGTACGGCCTGCCCGCGGCGCGCCGCTGCGCCATGCGCCTTACGCTGTAGAAACCGGTGAGAAATTGGCTGCCTTCGCGGGCTTCCCAGCGAAGGCGTCCGCCAGGGCTACACCACACTCAAAGGCCTCTTCGCCGGCAAGCCGGCTCCTACAGGGGCTGTCGTATTTAAGTGCAAAATAAATGCACTGAAGCAGCATTATTATGAATTTGTCAGGCGCAAGATTCCTCGGCACACTGTGCCGGTTCCTCCCCCAAATGTTGGAACGTTCAAGGGCTTTCTGGTCATCCAGGCAAGCCCTTCTTTTTGCCTGTCGTTCTGGATTGGAAAGCGTTTACCGATGTTCGCCCGCTGGAAACCCGCCGCCATCAATACCCGCCCACTGGAATGGAGCCGCGCCGCCATCGGCATGGCCCTGGGCACCCTGTTCAGTGTCTGGCTCTGTGCCCAGGTCTTCGGCATGCCGGTGGCCCTGCACCTGATCGGCCCTCTGGGCGCGTCGGCGGTGCTGCTGTTCGCGGTGTCTTCAGGCGCCCTGGCCCAGCCCTGGTCGATTCTTGGCGGCTACCTCTGTGCCGCCGTCATGGCCTTGGCGGTGGCCCATGTACTGGGCCGTACCTTGGGCAGTGCCTGCCTGGCGGCGGGCATGGCCCTGGTGCTGATGTGCTGGTTGCGCTGCCTGCACCCGCCGGCCGGCGCCCTGGCCCTGACCCTGGTACTGGCGGACCCGGCCAGCGTGGCCCTGGACTGGTACGAGCTGGGGCCGGTGATGCTGGCCGCCGCCAGCCTGTTGCTCAGCGCCCTGGCCTACAACAACCTGACGCGCACCCGTTACCCCAAGGGCCCCAGCGAAGCTCCGGCGCTCCTGCCAGCAACCGCTGCCAGCGACAGCCTGGCGATCACGGCCCAGGACCTGAAACTGGCCCTGGCGGAGATGGAGGAGTTCTTCGACGTCACCCCCGAAGACCTCGAACAGCTGATTCATGCCAGCGAAGCCCACGCCCGGCGCCGCAGCATCGGCCAGGTGCTCGCCTCACGCCGCTGACAGCCAGCGCCAGGAGCCGGCTTGCCCGCCAAGGCGCCCTCAAGGACAACCCATCACTCAAGGGCCTCCTCGCCTGCCAGGTTGCCGGGTTTCAGACCATCGGCGACCAGCGCTGGGACCAGTCGGTGTCGCTTTCTATCACTTCCCGCAGTACCGCGAACGCCTGTTGCAGCTCTGGGGTATCGCGCTCGCGGGCGTACAGCAGGTAGGTGGGGAAGTTGAACTCCGGGGCTTTTTCCACCCGCTCCAGCACACCGCTGTCCAGGTAGCTCTGCACCACGCGTGTGCGGAAATAGCCGCTGCCACCGGCATCGAGGATGAATTGCAGGGCCAGCGGCCCGAGGTTGAAGCCCACTGCCGCCTTGGCCTGCGCAGGTAGCGCGGCGTCGTGCTGGCGGCGAAAGTCCTCGCCCCAATCGATGTACACATAGGGCTCGGGGCGCCCCGCCAAGCGCACCTGGATCAGTTTTTCCTCCAGTAACTGCTCCACCTGCAAGCCCGGCGAGTACAGCGGCTGGAACACCAGCGCGGCGTCCAGCACGCCCAGCTCCAGTTGCCGCTGCAAGCTGGCGCCTTCGCCGATCTGAGTGCGCACGGCGTGATTGGGCAACGCCTGGCGCAGGCGCCGCACCCAGTTGAGCATCAGCGGGTTGCACAGGCTCAGCTCGCCGCCGATGTGCAGCACATTGCGGTAGCCGGCCAGCAGCGGCAGGTCGCGCTGGGCTGCTTCCCAGGTCTGCACCAGTTGGTTGGCGTAGCTGATGAAGGCCTCGCCGTCGGCGGTGGGCCGGGCGCCGGCGCGGTTGCGCACCAGCAGCTTGCAATTGAGCTGGCCTTCCAGGTTCTGCACCCTGGCGCTGATGGCGGTCTGGGTCAGGTGCAGGCGCTCGGCAGCAGCGATCAGGCTGCCGCTGCGGACGATTTCCAGGAAGGTGCGGGCCAGATCGATGTCCATGGTGCCTCGCCGGCAGAAAATTCGAGCGCCATTGTAGCGGCGCTCGCGCCACGACGCTTCTAGGCTGCGGACATTTGCCGCGCCGGCACCGCCAGGCTCACCGCCCGCACCGAGGCCCCGGCCGGCAACCCCAGGGCCCGGGCGCTGTCACGGCTGACAATCAGGGTGCCGGCGGCGACCCGCGCCGCCGCCACGCTGATCCGGCAGTCGGCGAACTGGCGGTTGTGGACCAGGTAGGGCTGGGCCTGCTCCCCCGGGGTGCCGATGCTCAGTTGCAGCACCTGGCTGTCGCGCACTGCGCGGATGTCGCCGGTGGCGCATTCGATCAGGGGCCCGCCGTCGAAGATGTCGATGTAGTCCTTGAAGGCAAAACCTTCGGCCTTGAGCATGCCCAGGGCCGGTTCGGTATTGGGGTGCACCCGGCCGATCACTGCCCGTGCCGGCTCCGGCAGCAGGCAGGTGGGCAAGGGAAACTTGGGCATCAGCTCGGCGATGAAGGTCTTGTTGCCAAGGCCGGTGAGGTAGTCGGCGTCGGCGAAATCCATCTTGAAAAAGTGCCGGCCCAGGCCTTCCCAGAACGGCGACACACCCTGCTCGTCGGAATAGCCACGCATCTCGGCGATCACCTTGTCGCCGAAAAGCTCGCGGAACTCGGCCAGGAACAGGAAGCGCGCCTTGGACAGCAGGCGCCCGTTGAGCCCCTGGCGGTGGTCGGCATGCAGGAACAGCGAGCACAGTTCCGAATGGCCGGTCATGTCGTTGCCCAGGAACAGGGTCGGCAGTTGCTGGTTGATCCCCAGGTTTTTCGAGGCCGCGACAAACAGCCCGACCCGGTAGTTGTACCAGGGCTCGCGCAGGCCCACAGCGCCGGCCAGGGCGCAGATGCCGACCACTTCGCCCTGCGCGCTTTGCAGCACGAACAGGTAGTCGGCATCGGCCCGCGAGGCCTGGCCGGCGAAGGTTTGCTCGGCCCATTGCAGGCGTGACCGCAGGCGCCCGGCGTCGGCGGGCAAGGTGGTCAGGCCGGCACCGGCACTGTGGGCCAGGGCCAGCAGCGCCGGCAAATCGGCCAGGGTGGCGGGACGGACGATCATCGCGAGAGCTCCAGCTGAGGTTGACGTTCGGGCAGGTAGATTTCCGCCAGCATGCAGCGGGCGCTGCCGCCGCCGATGCGTTCAATGGTGTCGATGTTCACCGGCACCGGCTGCACATGGCGCTCGATCAGCCGGCGCTGCTCGGCATCCAGGGAGCGCCAGGCACTGCGGGACATCACCAGCAGCGGCTCGCCGGCACTGTTGTGGACTTCCAGCATATTGCCGGCGAAGGATTCCAGCTGGGCCCAGGTCAAGGGCAGCAGCTGTTTGCCGCTGCTTTCCAGGCGCTGGCGCAGGGCCGCCCGCTCCTGTGCATCGTCCAGGGCCAGCAGGCAGGCCACCGCCAGCTGGCTGCCGACGCTCATCATCACGTTGGTGTGATAGATCGGCTCACCCTGGCGGTCCCGGGCATGAAAGGCACACAGCTCGTAACCCAGGTGCGCCACCAGCTGGTCCAGGGCCCGGGCGTGGGTGCGGGTCGAGTAGCCGGCGTAGCAGATGCGCTGCTGGCGATCCAGGACCATGCTGCCGGTGCCTTCGAGGAACAGTTCCTCCTGCTCCAGGGAGGTGAGATCCAGGGTGCGGTTCACCTGGTACTGCTCGTGCAGGTGCGCCAGTACCCCCTTGTAGCGCTCCAGGCGGCGGTTGCGGCCCTGCATCGGGTACAGCACCAGGGTGCCGTCGGGGTGGCTGCTCCAGCAGTTGTTGGGAAAGATCGAATCCGGGGTATGGGGTGCGGCGCCGTCTTCATGGACCAGCACCCGGACCCCATGCTCACGCAGCGTCGCGACGTAGCCGTCGAACTCCTGCAGGGCCTTGGCCTGCACGTCTTCGGCGGCACCGGGGGGGCGCTGGAAATGGTTGTTGCCGGCAGTGTCCTGGTTGAACGAAAAACGCGTGGGGCGAATCATCAAAACGCTATGGGTAGTCTGCATGGGGCACGCAATCAATGAGGTTTCAGAGGGGCCCATTGTGTTTTTTTGTCGGGACAAAACCCGGCTGAACGGCGGGCCTGCACGGCAGGAAATGGCTGAAAGCACGGGTTGCCCCAGCCGATTTCGCACCTCCTGAAAACATCGATATGCGACCTGCAGGAGCAGGCTTGCCAGCGAAGGCGATCTTGCGAGCGGTGCAAGGCTTGCGGGCCTGTTCGCCGGCAAGCCGGCTCCTGCGGCGAGGGGCGTACAGGGGGTTATTCCATGCCGGTCTTGACCATCGCCAGTTCAGGGTGGCTGACCAGTTTGTCGATGTGCAGATCCGGGTCGTCGAACCAGACTTCGGTCAGCACCCGGTAGTGCTCCATGTCCCGGCAGCGCATGCGCAGGCTGTAGTCGAAGGCGCCGCTGATCAGCCGGCATTCCAGCACCTGGGGGCAGGCGCGGACCTTGGCCTCGAAGGCTTTCTGCGCCGCCCGCCCGCTCTGGTTGGACAAGGCCACCAGCACCAGCAGCGACAGCCCCGGGGTGAGTTTCTTTTCGTCGAGGATCGCCCCGTAGCCACGGATGACCCCGAGCTGCTCCAGCTTGCGCACCCGTTCCAGGCACGGCCTGGGGGTCAGGTGCACGCGCTCGGAAAGTTTCTGGTAGGTGATGCGCCCTTCGTGGCGCAGAACCTCGATGATCGCCTGGTCGATTCGATCAAGCACGATCGACAGGTCGCGGATGTCCGCCATGGATGTCTTCCCTCACTTCAAACGGCCGGATAGAAACTGCTGCAAACGTTCACTCTGCGGCTGGTCGAGAATCGCCGGGCTACCCTGCTCCTCGACCCGCCCTTGATGCAAGAACAACACCTGGCTCGACACTTGTCGGGCAAAGCTCATTTCATGGGTGACCATGAGCATGGTCCGCCCCTCTTCGGCCAGGGCCTGGATCACCTTCAGCACCTCCCCCACCAGTTCCGGGTCCAGCGCCGAGGTCGGCTCGTCGAACAGCAGGATCTGCGGCTCCACCGCCAGGGCCCGGGCGATCGCCACCCGCTGTTGCTGGCCACCGGACAGGAACGCCGGGTACTGCTCGGCCACCCGTTGCTCCAAGCCCACCTTGTCCAGGTAGGCGCGGGCACTGGCTTCGGCCTCCTTGCGGCCAATGCCCAGCACCCGGCACGGCGCCAGCATGATGTTCTCCAGCACGCTGAGGTGGCTCCACAGGTTGAAGTGCTGGAACACCATGGCCAGGCGCGTGCGCAGGCGCTGCAACTGGGCCGGGCTGGCCACCTGCATGCCGCCTGGGGCATCGCGGGTGACAATCGCCTCGCCGTCCAGGGCAATGGCCCCGGCATCGGCCCGCTCCAGGAAGTTGATGCAGCGCAGCATGGTGCTCTTGCCCGAGCCACTGGCGCCGATCATGCTCACCACGTCTCCGGCCCGGGCCTTCAACGAGACGCCCTTGAGCACCTCGTTGTCACCAAAACGCTTGTAGAGATTTTCAACGGTCAATTTGTACATCGCAGACTCCTGGAACCCCGCCGCTGGCAGCAAGGTTCTGGATAGGAAAAAGAGGAAAGGAGCGTCAGTGAGCCGGGCCGAGGAAGCTCAGCCAGCGCCGCTCCGCCAGGCGGAAGGCCGCCACCAGGCCGAAGGACAGCCCCAGGTACAACAGGCCGGCGATGCCGAAGGCCTGGAAGGTCATGAAGGTGGCGGCATTGGCGTCCCGGGCCACCTTGAGGATGTCCGGGATGGTGGCGGTGAAGGCCACCGAGGTGGCGTGCAGCATGAGGATCACCTCGTTGCTGTAGTACGGCAGCGCCCGGCGCAGGGCCGAAGGCAGGATCAGCCGCCAGTACAGGCGCCAGCCGCTCAGGCCATAGGCGTGGGCTGCCTCGATCTCGCCATAGGGAATGCTGCGGATGGCCCCGGCGAAGATCTCCACGGTGTAGGCGCAGGTGTTCAGAGTGAAGGCCAGCAAGGTGCAGTTCATGGCATCGCGGAAGAAGGCTTCGAGCAACGGCTGCTGGCGTATCGCGGCAATGCCGTACAGGCCGCTGTAGCAGATCAGCAGCTGGATGTACAAAGGCGTGCCGCGAAACACATAGGTGAACAGCTGCACCGGCCAGCGCAGCAGCGCCCAGTGCGAGGTGCGCAGAATGGCCAGGGGCAGCGACAGGACAAAACCCATGGCCAGGCTGGCCACCAGCAGCCACAGGGTCATGGCCAGCCCGGTAAGGCTCTCGCCGTCAGTGAACAGAAACGGCCGCCAGTATTCCTGGATCAGTTCGATCATCGCGACAGCCCTCGCACGCCCTGGTTGTAGTGCCGTTCCAGGCGCCGCAGCAGCTGGTTCGAAGCGCTGGTGATCAGCAGGTACAGGGCCGCCGCCAGGAGCAGGAAATCCAGCATGTTGAAGGTGCTCTTGCCGGCTTCCTGGGCCACCTTGACCAGGTCGGTGAGGCCGATGATCGACACCAGCGCCGTAGCCTTGAGCAGCACCAGCCAGTTATTGCCCAGGCTCGGCAAGGCGAAGCGCATCATCTGCGGGAACACCACGTGGCGAAAGCGCTGCATGCGGCTCAGGCCGAAGGCCGCCGCGGCTTCCTGCTGGCCCCGGGGCACGCTGAGGATTGCCCCGCGAAAGGTCTCGGTGAAATAGGCGCCGTAGATGAAGCCCAGGGTCACGATCCCGGCCACGAAGGGGTCGATCTCCATATAGGGCCAGTCCAGCAGTTCGGTCAGGGCCGTGAGCCAGCCCTGCAGGCTGTAGAAGATCAGCAGCATCAGCACCAGGTCCGGTACGCCGCGGATCAAGGTGGTGTAGCAGGTCGCCAGGATCTGCAGCAGGCGCAGCGGCGAAAGCTTGGCCGCCGCCCCCAGCAACCCCAGGAGCATGCTCACCAGCAGCGCCAGGGCGGAGAGCTTCAGGGTCATCCAGGCGCCGTGCAGCAACAGCGGCCCATAGCCTTGCAGGACCTCGAGGTCCAGGCCTAACAGAGTCAGAAAGGTATTCACGCCAATCACCTTGCTCGGGCCACGGCCGGGCCCGGGATACTGGGTAACAGTCCCGGGGCCCGCCGTGGGCGATCAGTTGTTGTAGAGGTCGAGGTCGCCGAAGTACTTGCGCTGGATCTGGGCGTAGATGCCCTTCTCATGCAGCGCCTGGATGGCGCCATTGAGCATGGCCTTGAGCTCGTCCTGGTCCTTGCGCAGGCCAATGGCGATCTCCGACGGCACCAGAGGGTCGCTGATGCCGACGCTGTTCTCGAAGTCGGCGCCCTGGGGTGATGCGAGGAAGCTCATCTGCGCTTGCAGCTTGTCCTGGATCGAGGCGTCCAGCCGGCCGTAGACCAGGTCGGCATAGACCTGGTCCTGGTTCTGGTAGGCCCGCAGCTTGACCCCCGCCGGGCCCAGCTTGGCCCTGGCGTAGGTTTCCTGGACGGTGCCCTGCATGTAGCCCAGGGTCTTGCCCTTCAGCGATTCACCGGTGGGTTCGAGGCCCGAGCCCTTGCGCGTGACGATGGCCGTGGGGCCGGCGTACAGCCGGTCGCTGAAGTCGATCTGCTTGCGCCGCGCATCGGTAACGGTCATGGAGGACTCGATGGCGTCGAACTTGCCGGCCTTGAGTGCCGGGATCAGGCCGTCGAAGTCGTTGCTGACCCACACGCACTTGAGCTTGAGCTCGGCGCAGATGGCGTTGCCCAGGTCGACACCGAAGCCCTGCACGCCGCCGCCTGCCGTGGTGGATTCAAAGGGCGGATAGCTCGGGTTGACGCCAAAGCGCAGTTCTTTCCATTCCTTGGCGCTGGCGCCCATGGAAACGCACGCAATTGCCAGTAACGGCACAGCCAGCCAGTGTTTAGTCATCTTCAGAGTCCCGGATTATTTGGATTTATAGCGGCCCGGCAGCAATGCCAGGCCCCACTTGTGACAGGGGCAGAGAGTGGATGCGGGGTCGCCGCAGTCGGGTTCTTGTTGTTATTGGCCGGGTTTGGCGCGCAGAGCCGAACCCGTTCCTGGTTGCCGCGGTCTACGCTGCAACGGAGCGCCAGAATGCCAACTGCCGAAGTGGCCCAGGTGTCGTAAGGGGCGCCTGAAACAGCCGGGATCGGCTGATCACGGCTATTTCACAGCCGATTCTGTCGTCAAGGCTCTACACCTTGGTCCAGAGCGGTTGCGCAAGGCCAGGGCGTGTTTTTTTGTCATGCAAAAATGCACAGTCGACCTGCAGCTTTCCGGGTTGTAATTGGCAAATTTGCACTGCTACGATCCGCCGATGCTCGCGCGCGAGCCTCATATAAAAAACAATAAAAGCAGGGAGTTAGTGATGACTGCTCAGGTTTCATCCCAGGCGAGCCGGGCCCCCGACGCCACCCCGGACGAAGTGTTGGTCGAGGTGCGCAACCACATCGGCTACCTGACCCTAAACCGCCCCGCCGGCCTCAACGCCATCACCCTGTCGATGGTCCGCACCTTGCAGCAGCACCTGGACCACTGGGCCCAGGATCCGTTGATCCACGCCGTCGTCCTGCGTGGCGCGGGGGACAAGGCTTTCTGCGCCGGCGGCGATATCCGCTCGCTGTACGACAGCTACCACAGCGGCGACAGCCTGCACCAAGACTTCTTCGTCGAGGAATATGCCCTTGACCTGACCATCCACCACTACCGCAAGCCGGTGCTGGCGCTGATGGACGGTTTTGTCCTGGGTGGCGGCATGGGCCTGGTGCAAGGCGCCGACCTGCGGGTAGTCACCGAGCGCAGCCGCCTGGCGATGCCGGAGGTGGCCATCGGTTACTTCCCGGATGTTGGCGGCAGTTACTTCCTGTCGCGCATACCCGGTGAGCTGGGGATCTATCTCGGAGTCAGCGGCGTGCAGATCCGCGCCGCCGATGCCCTGTACTGCGGCCTGGCCGACTGGCACCTGGACAGCAGCAAGCTGGACCTGCTGAACCAGCGCCTGGACCGCCTGCACTGGAGCGACTCGCCCCTCAAGGACCTGCAAGGCCTGCTGGCCAGGCTCGCGGTGCAGACCCTGCCCGATGCGCCCCTGCAAGCCTTGCGCCCGGTCATCGACCACTTCTTCGCCCAGGCGGACGTACCCAGCATCGTCGAGCAACTGCGTACCGTCACCATTGCCGACAGCCATGAATGGGCGCGCAGCACCGCCGACCTGCTGGAAACCCGTTCTCCCCTGGCCATGGCCGTGACCCTGGAAATGCTGCGCCACGGCCGCCAGTTGAGCCTGGAACAATGCTTCGCCCTGGAACTGCACCTGGACCGGCAGTGGTTCGAGCGTGGCGACCTGATGGAAGGCGTACGCGCCCTGATCATCGACAAAGACAAGACTCCGCACTGGAATCCGCCCACCCTGGCGGCCCTCGACGCCGATCGGGTGGCGAGCTTCTTCAGCGGTTTTGACGGCAGCGGGAGCTGAACTCATGCACGACATTGAACTGACCGAAGAGCAAGTGATGATCCGCGACATGGCCCGGGACTTCGCCCGAGGCGAGATCGCCCCCCATGCCCAGGCCTGGGAAAAAGCCGGCTGGATCGACGATGGCCTGGTGCGCAAGATGGGCGAACTGGGCCTGCTGGGCATGGTGGTTCCCGAGGAATGGGGCGGCAGCTACCTGGACTACGTGGCCTATGCCCTGGCAGTGGAAGAAATCGCCGCCGGCGACGGCGCCACCGGTGCCCTGATGAGCATCCACAACTCGGTGGGCTGCGGGCCGATCCTCAACTACGGCAGCCAGGAACAAAAGCAGCAATGGCTGCCGCGCCTGGCCGCTGGCGAAGCCATCGGCTGCTTCTGCCTGACCGAACCCCAGGCCGGCTCCGAAGCCCACAACCTGCGCACCCGCGCCGAACTGCGGGACGGCCAGTGGGTAATCAACGGCGCAAAGCAGTTCGTCAGCAACGGCAAGCGCGCCCAGCTAGCCATCGTTTTTGCAGTGACCGACCCGGAACTGGGCAAGAAAGGCCTGTCGGCGTTCCTGGTGCCCACCGACACCCCGGGCTTCATCGTCGACCGCACCGAACACAAGATGGGCATCCGCGCCTCCGACACCTGCGCCGTGACCCTCAACCAATGCACCATCCCCGAGGCCAACCTGCTGGGTGAACGGGGCAAGGGCCTGGCCATCGCCCTGTCCAACCTCGAAGGCGGGCGCATCGGCATCGCCGCCCAGGCCCTGGGCATCGCCCGCGCCGCCTTTGAAGCAGCCCTGGCCTACGCCCGGGAGCGGGTGCAGTTCGACAAGCCGATCATCGAACACCAGAGCATCGCCAACCTGCTGGCCGACATGCACACCCGCCTGAATGCCGCCCGCCTGCTGATCCTCCACGCCGCGCGCCTGCGCAGCGCGGGCCAGCCGTGCCTGTCGGAGGCTTCCCAGGCCAAGCTGTTCGCCTCGGAAATGGCCGAGAAGGTCTGCTCCTCGGCCATGCAGATCCATGGTGGTTATGGGTATCTGGAGGACTATCCGGTGGAGCGCTACTACCGTGACGCACGGATTACCCAGATCTACGAAGGCTCCAGCGAGATCCAGCGCCTGCTGATCGCTCGCGAGTTGAAGCATTACCAGCTGTAGGCATTGACGCCGAAAACAAAAAATCGCAGCCCCGGCTGCGATTTTTTTTGGCTGTTCCCTCGTAGGAGCCGGCTTGCCGGCGAGCAGGCCCCTGAGTCATGCGCTGCCCTCGGGGACGCCTTCGCTGGCAAGCCAGCTCCTACGTGGCTAGGACGCTGCGGTTACTGGTCCTTGAACTGCGGGTCACGCTTGGCGATGAAGGCGGCCATGCCTTCTTTCTGGTCCTGGGTGGCGAAGGCGGCGTGGAATACCCGGCGCTCGAAGCGCACGCCCTCGGACAGGCTGACTTCAAAGGCGCGGTTCACGCTTTCCTTGATCATCATGCTCACCGGGATCGATTTGCCGGCAATCACCGCTGCCACTTTCAGGGCTTCTTCCACCAGTTCATCGGCCGGCACGATGCGTGCGACGATGCCGCAACGCTCAGCTTCCACGGCGTCGATAAAACGCCCGGTCAGGCACATTTCCATGGCCTTGGCCTTGCCGACCGCGCGGGTCAGGCGCTGGGTGCCGCCCATGCCCGGCAGCACGCCGAGGTTGATTTCCGGTTGGCCGAACTTGGCGTTGTCGCCGGCCAGGATGAAGTCGCACATCAGCGCCAGTTCGCAACCGCCGCCCAGGGCGAAGCCGTTGACCGCGGCGATGATCGGCTTGCGCCGGTTGGCCACGCGGTCGCTGTCGCTGAACAGGTCGTCGAGGTAGATCTGCGGGTAGCTCAGCTCGGCCATTTCCTTGATGTCGGCACCGGCGGCGAAGGCTTTCTTGGAACCGGTGATGACGATGCAGCCGATCTGCGGGTCGGCTTCCAGGCGATCCAGGGCCTGGTTCACCTCGCCGACGATCTGTGCATTGAGGGCGTTCAGCGCCTGGGGGCGGTTGAGAGTGATCAGGCCGACCCGGCCCTTGATGTCCAACAGAATGGTTTCGTAGCTCATGAATCAGCTCCTGCTAAAAGTCAGAGATTGCGCGAAATGACCATGCGCTGAATGTCGCTGGTGCCTTCATAGATCTGGCAGATGCGCACATCGCGGTAGATCCGCTCCACCGGGAAGTCGCTCAAATAGCCATAGCCGCCCAGGGTTTGCAAGGCCGCGGAACAGACCTTTTCGGCCATTTCCGAGGCGAACAGCTTGGCCATCGAGGCCTCCACCAGCGCCGGCTTGCCACTGTCGCGCAGGGCCGCGGCGTAGTGCACCATCTGCCGCGCCACGGCGATCTGGGTGGCCATGTCCGCCAGGCGGAAGGCCACGGCCTGGTGCTCGATGATCGGCTTGCCGAAGGTTTCGCGCTCGCGGGCGTAATCCCGTGCCGCTTCGAATGCGGCCCGGGCCATGCCCACCGATTGCGAGGCAATGCCCACGCGCCCGCCTTCAAGGTTGGCCAGGGCGATCTTGTAGCCCTCGCCCTCCTCGCCCAGGCGGTTGGCTAGCGGCACCTTCACATCCTCGAAGAGGATCTGGCAGGTGTCGGAGGCGTGCTGGCCGAGCTTGTCCTCGACGCGCGCGACCTTATAGCCCGGCGAGTCGGTGGGCACGATAAAGGCACTGATGCCGCGCTTGCCGGCCGCCGGGTCGGTGACAGCGAACACGATCACCACCCCGGCGTTCTGCCCGGAGGTGATGAACTGCTTGCAGCCGTTGAGCACATAGTGGTCGCCGTCGCGGCGGGCCCGGGTCTTCAGGCTGCTGGCATCGGAGCCGGCCTGGGGTTCGGTCAGGGCGAAGGCGCCGAGCATGGCGCCACTGGCCAGGGGCTTGAGGAAGCGTTCCTTCTGGTCATCGTTGCCGAACTTGAGGATCGGCACGCAGCCCACCGAGTTGTGCACGCTCATGATGGTGGAACAGGCGCCATCACCGGCGGCGACTTCCTCCAGGGCCATGACATAGGCCAGGTAGCCGGTGTCGCACCCGCCCCACTGCTCGGGCACCAGCATGCCGAAGAAACCCAGCTCGGCCATCTCGGCAATGGCTTCCTTGGGAAAGCGGTGCTCGCGGTCCCAGTCGGCGGCGAAAGGCTTGAGGCGCTCCTGGGCGAATTGCCGGGCCGCGTCGCTGATCTGCAGTTGTTCGTCATTGGGCAACATCGGGATTCCTCGTTACAGGCATTCAACGGCCATGGCCGTGGCTTCACCACCGCCGATGCAGATCGCGGCCACGCCACGCTTGAGGCCTTTCTGGCGCAGGGCCGACAGCAGGGTCACCAGGATCCGCGCACCGGAAGCGCCGATCGGGTGGCCCAGGGCGCAAGCGCCGCCGTGCACGTTGACCTTGGCGTGGGGGATTTCCAGCTTGCTCATGGTGACCAGGCTGACCACGGCGAAGGCTTCGTTGATCTCGAACAGGTCGACCTCGTTCAACGACCAGCCGGTCTTCTTCATCAGCCGCTCGATGGCACCCACCGGGGCCACCGGGAACAGCCCGGGGGTATCGGCGAAGGCCGCGTGGCCGTGGATCACTGCCAGGGGCTTGAGGCCGCGCTTGTCAGCTTCGGAGCGGCGCATCAGCACCAGGGCCGCGGCGCCGTCGGAGATCGAGCTGGAGTTGGCCGCAGTCACGGTGCCACCGTCGCGGAACGCCGGTTTCAAGGTGGGGATCTTGTCCAGCTTGGCCTTGGGCGGCTGCTCGTCGTCGCTGATCAGCTTCGACTCCTTGCCGACCATCACCTGCAGGGGAACGATCTCGTCCTTGAACAGGCCATCCTTGATCGCCTGTTGGGCACGGGTCAGGGAAGCCACGGCGAAATCGTCCTGGGCCTGACGGGTAAAGCCGTTGGCCTCGGCGCAATCCTCGGCGAAGGTGCCCATCAGGCGGCCCTTGTCGTAGGCGTCTTCCAGACCGTCGAGGAACATGTGGTCCAGCACCTTGCCGTGGCCCATGCGGTAGCCGCTGCGAGCGCGGTCCAGCAGGTACGGGGCGTTGGACATGCTTTCCATGCCACCGGCGATCACCACCTCGGCACTGCCGGCCAACAGCATGTCGTGGGCCAGGATGGTGGCCTCCATGCCGGAACCGCACATCTTGTTCAGGGTGGTGCAGCGGGTGCCCTTGTCCAGGCCGGCGCCCAGGGCGGCCTGACGGGCCGGGGCCTGGCCGAGGCCGGCGGACAGCACGCAGCCGAACAGCACTTCTTCGACCGCCTGCGGTGCAATGCCGGCGCGCTGGACTGCGGCGCGAATGGCTTCGCTCCCCAGTTGCGGCGCGCTGAGGCCTTTGAGGTCCCCCTGGAAACCGCCCATGGGGGTACGGACGGCGCTGACGATGACAATCGGATCTTGGGCAATGGACATGATGAATCCTCCTTACTTGGCGGCCATGCGCAAGGCGCCGTCGAGACGGATCACCTCGCCGTTGAGCATGCTGTTTTCAATGATGTGCCGCACCAGCGCGGCGTACTCGGCGGGCTTGCCCAGGCGTGGCGGGAATGGCACGCCGGCGGCCAGGCCGGCCCGCACTTCGTCGCTCATGCCGGCCATCATCGGGGTTTCGAAAATACCCGGGGCGATGGTCATCACCCGGATGCCGAAGCGTGCCAGCTCCCGGGCCACCGGCAGGGTCAGGCTGGCGATGGCGCCCTTGGAGGCGGCGTAGGCCGCCTGGCCGATCTGCCCGTCGAAGGCGGCGATGGACGCCGTGTTGATGATCACCCCGCGCTCGCCGTCGGCATTGGCCGGGCTTTCGGCAATGGCTGCTGCTGCCAGGCGCAGCAGGTTGAAGCTGCCGATCAGGTTGACGTTGATCACCTGGCTGAAGCTGGCCAGGGCGTGGGGGCCGTTCTTGCCGAGGATTTTCTCGCCACGCACGATGCCGGCGCAGTTGACCAGGCCGTTGAGCCCGCCAAAGGCCTTGACCGTGGCCTGCACCGCCGCTTCGGCCGCGGCTTCCTGGCTGATGTCGGCCACCACGCTCTGGCAGCCCAGCTGCTGGGCCTTGGCCGCCACGGCCTCGGCATTGAGGTCCACCAGCATCACCCTGGCGCCGGCGGCGACCAGCATTTCGGCGCTGGCGGCTCCCAGGCCGGAAGCGCCGCCACTGACGAGAAACACCTGGTTTGCAATGTCCATCATTCAAATCCTGTTCATGCGGTAGCTGTTGACGCCGCGGCCTCTTGAGCCTTGGCGATTTCCTGGTTGCGCAAGATAAAGCGCTGCAATTTGCCGCTTGGGGTCTTCGGCAATTCGCTGACAAATTCGATTTCACGGGGGTAGGAATGAGCCGCCAGGCGCTTGCGCACGTGCTGGCGCAACTCCTCTGCCAGCTCATCGGTGGCGCGGTACTGCTCGCTGAGCACCACGAAGGCCTTGACCAGTTCGGTGCGCTCCGGATCGGGCTTGCCCACCACCGCCGCTTCCACCACGGCCGGGTGTTCGATCAGCGCGCTTTCCACGTCGAACGGGCCGACCCGGTAGCCGGAGGTGGTGATGACATCGTCGCTGCGGCCCACGAAGCTGATGCTGCCGTCCTGGTTCAACTCCACGGTATCGCCGCTTAAGTAGTAGTTGCCGACAAAGGCCTTGGTCGGCACCCCGGCGTAACCGGCGAACCAGCACATGGGTGACTGGCTGCGGTCGATGGCCAGAATCCCCGGCTGGCCGACGCCCAGTTCCTGGTAGTGCTCATCCAGCACCACGATGCGGTGGCCCGGCGAGGCGAAACCGGCGGCGCCGACATGCACCGGGTGCTCCAGGCCGTGGTGGTTGCACAGAACCATGCCCAGCTCGGTCTGGCCGTAGTGGTCGTGGATCACCACGCCCAGCTGTTCGGCGAACCAGCGGATGACTTCGGGGTTGAGCGGCTCGCCGGCGCTGCTGACGATACGCAGGCGGCCCTTGATCGAACGGGCGAACTGGTCGCCGCCAGCGATCAGCAGGCGGTAGGCAGTGGGCGAACCGGTGAGGTTGGTGATGCCGTACTTGTTGATCACCCGGCAGGTGCTTTCCAGGGTGAAGGGGCCATCGTAGAAGGTGATCGGGTGGCCCAGGCCCAAGGGGCCGGTGACGCCGAAGTAGATGCCGTAGGCCCAGCCCGGGTCGGCGACGTTCCAGAAGGCGTCTTCCGGGCGCAGGTCCACCGCGTCGCGGGTGTAGGCCTGGAACGCGACAATCGCTTTGAGCGGTACTTCCAGGGCTTTCGAGGGGCCGGTGGTGCCCGAGGTGAACATCAGCAGGAATGGGTCTTCGCCGGTCAGCAGCACGGGCTCGCACTGGGCCGGGTACTGTTCCAGCTCGGCCCAGAAGCTGAAGTCACCGCGCACGATGCCCTGGCCCTTGGCGCCTGCGACCGTGACGGTGGTCGGGCATTCGGCGACTTCCGCCAGCTTGGGCCGGTTCACCGCGTCGCTGACCACCAGCTTGGCCTTGGAGCTGTTGAGACGGTGCTCGATGGCCTTGGGGCCGAAGGCGGTGAACAGCGGCTGGTACACCGCGCCAATGCGCCAGGTGGCCAGCACCGTGATCAAGAGTTCGACATTGCGTGGCAGCAGCCCGGCGACCTTATCGCCCTTGCCGACCCCCTGGGCCAGGAAGAAGTTGGCCAGGCGCCCGGCCTTGTCCTGCAGTTCAGTGAAGGTGTAGCTGGCGCTGCTGCCGTCCCGGCCTTCCCAGAACAGCGCGATGCGCCCGGGCAAGGCATGCCGGTCGCAGCACTCGACACAGGCATTGAGGGCTGAGAGCGAGCCCGCCAGGGCCGACTCCATGGTGTGCTGATAATCGAATTCCTTGATAGCAGACAGGTAGTTGCGCATTGCCAGAATCCCTCACTGTTCTTATTAGGATGGGAACCTCATGAAAATCAGGGAAATACTGGCGCCAGAGCCCTCGCGGAACAATGGTCAAAGCTATCAAGTTGCGTGACCGGTTTGGCCAAGAGCACGCCCCGCCACGGTTGGCGGCGGCACCTGAAATTGCCGTAGAAGCTGGCTTGCCAGCGAAGGCGTCGGCGCGAGCGGTGCAAGCTTTGCTGGCCTCTTCGCCGGCAAGCCGGCTCCTACGGGGGATGGGGGTTACCGCCTGTGTAGGAGCTGGCTTGCCAGCGAAGGCGTCGTCTCGGGCGGTACAAGGCTTGCGGGCCTCTTCGCCGGCAAGCCGGCGCCTACGAGAGGTGCGGGTCGTTGAGGATCAGGCTGCGGTAATGCCCGGGGTTGGAACCGGACCATTTGCGAAAGGCCTTGTAGAACGAGCTGGTGTCGGCAAACCCCAGGCGCCCGGCAATCTCGGCAAAGCTGATCTGCGGCTCGGCCAGCCAGACAATCGCCAGTTCCTTGCGCACGCTGTCCTTGAGCGCCTGGTAGCTCTGGCCTTCTTCGGCCAGGCGCCGGCGCAGGGTCGAGGCGGACATGCACAGGCTCTGGGCCAGGCTTTCGCTCTCGGGCCACTGCTCCCCTGGCAGTTGCCGCAACTGCTGTTTGATGCGGCTGGCCAGGCTCTCGGGGTCGCGGTACTTGACCAGGATGTTGGCCGGGGCATGGGCCAGGAAGCGCTTGAGCTCTTCCTCGCTGCGCTTGATCGGCAGGTCCAGGCAGTCGGCGGCGATGATCATCCGCGTGCGCGGCCGCTCGAAACGCAGGTTGTCGGAGAACATCACCCGGTAGTCGTCACAGAAATCCGGCTGCGGGCCGCGCAGCTCGATGGCCAGGATCGGAATGCGCCGGCCCGCCAGCCAGCAGGCCACGCCGTGGACAATCATCCAGTAGGTGAAGTAGGTAAAGGCCCGCCGCGGCTCGTGTTCATCCTCCAGCAGGACGATTTCCGCCAGGCTCTGCTGATGCACCAGCTGCGCCGGCATGCGCTCGAACATCAGCGTCAGAAAGCCCAGCACCGAGTCCAACCCGCTGGCCAGGGTCGGCTGGGCCATGGCCGAGCGGCAGAGAAAGGCCAGGCTGCCGGACTTCAGGCGGCGCGGGTCCATGCCGAAGAACTCATCGTCCAGGCGCCGCGCCAGCAGGCGCCAGAGCCGTGCATAGGCACTGGCCGGTACCCGCGCCGTGCCCTGCTGCAGGCCCGCCGGGTCGATCCCGACCTTGTGCAGCACTTCATCGGTGGCGGCGCCCGGGGCGCAGCTTTGCAGCAGCGCCTCGCGCACCAGTTGCATGGAGATGGTGTCTTTTTCCGACATCGCGGCCAACGGTTTACTCAATCCTGGGATGGCCATCTTAGGCAGTGACCGGGAAAAAGCCAGTGGGCTTTGGGCTAAGTGGTAGCCCCTCCTGCCGGCCAAAACCAATACGCATCTGCAAGGCCGCGAACAGGCCCAAGCGCTAGCGAGTCCCGCAGAACGTCTGCCCAAGCCAATGGCCCTTTGGCGGGCCAGTGCAAAAAAGTATCAATTCAAGTGTCAGGGATGATTTGTCAGCACCGCGTTTGAGGGCTGTAATCAGCCCACCTTCTTCCTCGGCAGAGGAAGACATAACAACAATAACCGTCCTTCTGCAGCCCTCACCGGCGCAGGACAGGAGTGAACGATGAAACCCTGCAGCAAAGCCCTGCTCCTCACCACCTGCATGACCCTCAGCAGCGTCACCCTTGGCGCCCAGACCCTGACCATCGCCACCGTCAACAACAGCGACATGATCCGCATGCAACGCCTGTCCAAGACCTTCGAGGCCGAGCACCCGGACATCAAGCTGAACTGGGTGGTGCTGGAAGAGAACGTGCTGCGCCAGCGCCTGACCACCGACATCGCCACCCAGGGCGGGCAATTCGACGTGCTCACCATCGGCATGTACGAAGCCGCACTCTGGGGCGCCAAGGGCTGGCTGCAACCGATGCAGGACCTGCCGGCCAGCTATGAGCTGGACGATGTCTTCCCTTCGGTGCGCGAGGGCCTGTCGGTCAAGGGCACTCTCTACGCCCTGCCGTTCTACGCCGAAAGCTCCATGACCTACTACCGCACCGACCTGTTCAAGGAGGCCGGGCTGAGCATGCCCGAGCGGCCGACCTGGGAGCAGATCGGCGAATTCGCCGCCAAGCTCAACAAGCCCGACCAGGAACAGTACGGCCTGTGCCTGCGGGGCAAGGCCGGCTGGGGCGAAAACATGGCCCTGATCACCACCCTGGCCAACAGCTATGGCGCACGCTGGTTCGATGAACAATGGCAGCCCGAGTTCACCGGGCCGGAATGGAAGAACGCCCTGACCTTCTATGTCGACAACATGAAGAAGTCCGGCCCGCCCGGGGCTTCGAGCAACGGTTTCAACGAAAACCTGGCGCTGTTCAACAGCGGCAAGTGCGCGATCTGGGTCGACGCCAGCGTGGCCGGCTCTTTCGTCACCGACAAGAGCCAGAGCAAGGTCGCCGACCATGTGGGCTTCACCTACGCGCCGCACCAGGTCACTGACAAGGGCAGCGCCTGGCTGTACTCATGGTCCCTGGCGATCCCCGCCAGTTCCAAGGCCAAGGACGCCGCCAAGACCTTCAGTGCCTGGGCCACTTCCAAGCAGTACGCGGCCCTGGTGGCCGAGAAGGATGGCATCGCCAATGTGCCGCCGGGCACCCGCGCCTCCACCTACAGCGAGGCCTACATGCAGGCCGCGCCGTTCGCCAGGGTCACCCTGGAATCGCTGAAGGTCGCCGACCCGAGCAAGCCCACTCTAAAGCCGGTGCCCTACGTCGGCATCCAACTGGTGACCATCCCCGAGTTCCAGGCCATTGGCACCCAGGTCGGCAAGTTGTTTTCCGCCGCCCTGATCGGCCAGACCACGGTGGACCAGGCCCTGGCGGCCGCGCAGCAGAGCACCGAACGGGAAATGAAACGCGCCGGCTACCCGAAATAACCCGGCTCTCCCTGTAGGAGCCGGCTTGCCGGCGAAGAAGCCCTTGAGTCTTGCGCAGTGTTCAAGGGCGCCTTCGCTGGCAAGCCAGCACCTACGGGCAGCCCGGCCGTGCCAGCGCCGTGTCGCGCCCCCTTGTACCCAACTGGTTGTGACCCTTATGAATACCTCGACTGCCAAGCTGCATGTGCAACCGCAGGCGGCGCCTCGCAAAAGCCGCCTGGCCAACCCCGGCTGGTTCCTGGTCAGCCCCTCGGTGGCGCTGTTGCTGCTGTGGATGATCGTGCCCCTGGGCATGACCCTGTACTTTTCAGTGATCCGCTACAACCTGCTGTACCCCGGCGAGAACCAGTTCGTCGGCCTGGAGAACTTCAGCTACTTCCTCAGTGATTCGGGCTTTGTGCCCGGGGCCACCAACACCCTGTTGCTGGTGGGCAGCGTACTGCTGATCAGCGTGGTGTTCGGGGTACTGATCAGCGCCCTGCTGGAGGCCAGCGAGTTCCTCGGCCGGGGCATCGTCCGGGTGCTGCTGATCTCGCCGTTCTTCATCATGCCCACGGTGGGCGCGCTGATCTGGAAGAACCTGATCTTCCACCCGGTGTCGGGGATCCTCGCCGCGCTGTGGAAACTGTTCGGCGCCCAGCCGGTGGACTGGCTGGCGCACTACCCGCTGCTGTCGATCATCGTCATCGTTTCCTGGCAGTGGCTGCCGTTCGCCATCCTGATCCTGATGACCGCCATGCAGTCCCTGGACCAGGAACAAAAGGAAGCCGCGCGCCTCGATGGTGCCGGGCCCATCGCCATCTTCTGGCACCTGACCCTGCCGCACCTGGCCCGGCCGATTGCCGTGGTGGTGATGATCGAGACCATCTTCCTGCTGTCGGTGTTCGCCGAGATCTTCACCACCACCAACGGTGGCCCGGGCTACGCCTCCACCAACCTGGCGTACCTGATCTACAACCAGGCCCTGGTGCAGTTCGACGTCGGCATGGCTTCGGCCGGCGGGCTGATCGCCGTGGTCATCGCCAACATCGCCGCGATCATCCTGGTGCGGATGATCGGCAAAAACCTGACTGACCAGAGCTGAGGTGGCCGCCATGACCCTGCAACAATCCCGACGCCTGCAAAGCCTGCTACTGGGCACCCTGGCCTGGGCCATCGCGATCCTGATCTTCTTCCCGATCTTCTGGATGGTGCTGACCAGCTTCAAGAGCGAGATCGACGCCTTTGCCACGCCGCCGCAATTCATCTTCACGCCAACGCTCGAGAACTACCTGCACATCAACGAGCGCAGCAACTACCTGGCCTTCGCCTGGAACTCGGTGGTGATTTCCTTCAGCGCGACCGCCCTGTGCCTGCTGATCGCGGTGCCGGCGGCCTACTCCATGGCCTTCTTTGAAACCCGCAACACCAAGCGCACCCTGCTGTGGATGCTCTCCACCAAGATGCTGCCGCCGGTGGGCGTGCTGATGCCCATCTACCTGCTGGCCAAGAGCTTCGGCCTGCTGGATACGCGCATCGCGCTGATCGTGATCTACACCCTGATCAACCTGCCGATCGTGGTGTGGATGGTTTACACCTACTTCAAGGACATCCCCCGGGACATCCTCGAAGCCGCCCGCCTGGACGGCGCCACCCTGGCCCAGGAGATGCTGCGGGTACTCATGCCCATTGCCAAGGGCGGCCTGGCCTCCACCGCGCTGTTGTCACTGATCCTGTGCTGGAACGAAGCCTTCTGGTCGCTGAACCTGACCTCTTCCAACGCCGCCCCGCTGACCGCGCTGATCGCCTCCTACTCCAGCCCCGAAGGGCTGTTCTGGGCCAAGCTCTCGGCGGTCTCGACCCTGGCCTGCGCGCCGATCCTGATCTTCGGCTGGATCAGCCAGAAGCAGTTGGTGCGCGGCCTGTCCTTTGGCGCGGTGAAGTAACTCTGAAATTGCGGAGACATCCCATGGCTCACCTGAAAATCAACAACCTGCAAAAAGGCTTCGAAGGCTTCGACATCATCAAGGGCATCGACCTTGAGGTGAACGACAAGGAGTTCGTGGTCTTCGTCGGCCCCTCGGGCTGCGGCAAGTCCACCCTGCTGCGGCTGATCGCCGGGCTGGAGGAAGTCAGCGGCGGCAGCATCGAGCTGGACGGTCGCGACATCACCGAAGTCAGCCCGGCCAAGCGCGACCTGGCCATGGTGTTCCAGACCTACGCCCTGTACCCGCACATGAGCGTGCGCAAGAACATGTCCTTCGCCCTGGACCTGGCGGGGGTCGACAAGGCCCTGGTGCAGCAGAAGGTCGACGAAGCGGCGCGCATCCTGGAACTGGGGCCGATGCTTGAACGCAAGCCCAAGCAGCTGTCCGGCGGCCAGCGCCAGCGCGTGGCCATTGGCCGGGCCATTGTGCGCAACCCGAAGATCTTCCTGTTCGACGAACCGCTGTCCAACCTCGATGCCGCCCTGCGGGTACAGATGCGCCTGGAACTGGCGCGCCTGCACAAGGAACTGCAGGCCACCATGATCTACGTGACCCACGACCAGGTGGAAGCCATGACCCTGGCAGACAAGGTGGTGGTGCTCAATGGTGGCCGGGTGGAACAGGTGGGCTCGCCCCTGGAACTCTACCATCGCCCGGCCAACCTGTTTGTCGCAGGCTTTCTCGGCACGCCGAAGATGGGCTTTCTCAAGGGCCGCATCAGCCACGTCGACGGCCAGGGCTGCGAGGTCCAGCTGGATGCCGGGGCACGCCTGCGCCTGGAGCAGAGCGGTGCGCAACTGAGCCTGGGCAGTGAGGTGACCCTGGGCATCCGCCCCGAGCATCTGGAGCTGGGCGAGCCCGGCCCGGGCAGCCTGGCAGTCACCAGCGACGTGGCCGAGCGCCTGGGCAGCGACACCTTCTGCCATGTCCGCAGCAGTTGCGGTGAAGCCCTGACCCTGCGTATCCGCGGTGACCTGGCGAGCCGCTACGGCGAACAGCTGCACCTGCACCTGGCCCCCCAGCACTGCCATCTATTCGATGCCCAGGGGGTCGCCGTGTCCCGCCCCCTGCGCGCCGCCGCCTGATCCCAGAGAGCCCTGCATGAAACTCAAACGCTTGAACCTCAGCCAACTGCCGCCCCAGGTGCGGGTACCCGCCTACACCGTCACCGCCACCCGCCAGGGCATCGCGCACATTGGCGTCGGCGGCTTTCACCGGGCCCACCAGGCCTATTACACCGATGCCCTGATGAACCTGGGCCAGGGCCTGGACTGGAGCATCTGCGGGGTCGGCCTGCGCTCCGAAGACCGCCGCGCGCGGGACGATCTGGCCGGCCAGGACTACCTCTACACCCTGTACGAGCTGGGCGATGGCGACGGCCACGAGGTGCGGGTGATCGGCGCCATCAGCCAGATGCTGCTGGCCGAGGACGACGCCCAGGCGCTGATCGACAAGCTGGCCAGCCCGGAGATCCGCATCGTCTCCCTGACCATCACCGAGGGCGGCTACTGCATCGACGACAGCACGGGCGAGTTCATGCTGCACCTGCCGCAGATCCAGCACGACCTGGCCCATCCGCAACAGCCGCGCACGGTATTCGGCTTTCTCTGCGCGGCCCTGGCCCTGCGCCGGGCCGCGGGGATCCCGGCCTTTACCCTGATGTCCTGTGACAACCTGCCCCACAACGGCGCGGTGACCCGCAAGGCGCTGCTGGCCTTCGCCGCCCGCCGCGACGCCGACCTGCATGACTGGATCGAGCGCCACGTGAGCTTTCCCAACGCCATGGTCGACCGCATCACCCCCATGACCAGCACCGCCCACCGCCTGCAACTGCACGATGAGCACGGCATCGACGATGCCTGGCCGGTCGTCTGCGAGCCCTTTGTGCAGTGGGTCCTGGAAGACAAGTTCTGCAATGGCCGGCCGGCCTGGGAACAGGTCGGCGTGCAGTTCACCGACGACGTCACGCCCTATGAAGAGATGAAGATCAAGCTGCTCAACGGCAGCCACCTGGCCCTGACCTACCTGGGCTTTCTCAAGGGCTACCGCTTCGTCCACGAAACCATGAACGACCCGCTGTTCGTCGCCTACATGCGCGCCTACATGAACCTGGACGTAACCCCGCAACTGGCGCCGGTACCGGGCATCGACCTGGCGGCCTACAAGGACACCCTGGTCCAGCGCTTCTCCAACCAGGCGATCGCCGACCAGCTAGAGCGGGTGTGCAGCGACGGTTCGTCGAAGTTTCCCAAGTTCACCGTGCCTACCATCAACCGGCTGATCGCCGATGGCCGTGATACCGAGCGTGCGGCCCTGGTGGTGGCGGCCTGGGCCCTGTACCTCAAGGGCGTGGACGAGAATGGCCTGAGCTACCGGGTTCCCGACCCGCGGGCCGAGTTCTGCCAGGCCCTGGTGGCCGACGATACCTTGCTGACCCAGCGTTTGCTGGCGGTGGAAGAAATCTTCGGCTCGGCGATTCCCCATTCCAGCGCGTTTGTCGATGCTTTCGAGCGCTGCTTCAACAGCTTGCGCGAACATGGCGTGAGCAAGACGCTGGAGCGATTGTTGGCCAGGCCCGTGTAGCCGCTGCCGCAGGCTGCGAACGGCCTGGGCGGCACTGCGTCGAAGGAGATGCAGCGATTACAAGGACGCTGCAGGTTCGGCTGCAGATCGCCAGGCAAGGACCTGCGGGCCTTAGCGCAGCCTCGCCTCAGGCTCGGCAGCGGCTACAGCTCGACAATAATCACCCACACCAGGAGCGACGATGACTCAACCCGCGCTTTTTCTCGGCCTCGACTGCGGCACCCAGGGCACCAAGGCGCTGATCCTCGACAGCCGGAGCGGCACCGTCCTGGGCCGGGGCGCTGCGCCCCACAGCCTGATCAGCGGCGCCAATGGCTGCCGCGAACAGGATCCCGCGCAGTGGCTGCAAGCCTGCACCAGCGCCACTCGGCAGGCCTTGCAGGCGGCCGGGGTGGATGGCCGGCAGGTGCTCGGTGTCGGGGTTTGCGGCCAGCAGCACGGTCTGGTGCTGCTGGATGACCAGGGCCAGGTGCTGCGCCCGGCCAAGCTGTGGTGCGATACCCAAAGCAGCGCCGAAAACCAGCGCCTGCTGGACTGGCTGGGGGGCACCCAGGGCTCCCTGGAGCGCCTGGGGCTGGCCATTGCCCCGGGCTACACGGTGTCGAAACTGCTCTGGACCCGGGAGCAGCATCCGGAGCTGTTCCAGCGCATTGCGCATATCCTGCTGCCCCACGACTACCTCAATTTCTGGCTGACCGGGCGCTGCTGCAGCGAGTACGGCGATGCCTCGGGCAGCGGCTATTTCGATGTGCGCAGGCGCGACTGGGACCGCGCCCTGCTGGCCCATATCGACCCCAGCGGGCGCCTGGAGCGGGCCTTGCCGCCGTTGCTCGAAGCGCACCAGCCTGTGGGCCGGATCCTTGCGCCGGTCGCCCGGCAACTGGGGATCAGCGCGGATGCCTGGGTGGCCAGCGGCGGTGGCGACAACATGCTGGGGGCCATCGGCACCGGCAATATCCAGCCCGGAATCATCACCATGAGCCTGGGCTCCTCCGGCACCGTGTATGCCTACGCCGAGCGCCCGCTGATCAGCCCCGAGCCTTCGGTGGCGACCTTCTGTTCGTCCAGCGGTGGCTGGCTGCCGCTGATCTGCACCATGAACCTGACCAACGCCACCACCCTGGTGCGCGAACTGCTGGGCCTGGACCTTGCCGCTTTCAACCAGCGGCTGGAGCAGGCCCCCATCGGGGCCGAGGGGCTGTGCCTGCTGCCGTTCTTCAACGGCGAGCGAGTGCCCGCCCTGCCCCAGGCCCAGGGCAGCCTGCACGGCATGACCCTGGACAACCTGACCCCGGCCAACCTGTGCCGCGCGGTGGTGGAAGGCACCACCTTCGGTTTGCGCTACGGCCTCGACCTGTTGCGCGCAGCGGGCCTGCACAGCCAGAGCATCCGACTGATCGGCGGCGGTGCGAAAAGTCTGCTGTGGCGGCAGATGGTCGCCGATATCATGCATGCCCCGGTGATCTGCCCCCGCGAGGCCGAAGCCGCCGCATTGGGCGCGGCGATCCAGGCAGCCTGGTGCCATGGCCGGCAGGACGATCCGGACCTGGACCTGCAACAACTCTGCGAGCGCTGCGTGCGCCTCGACCCGGGCAGCGAAACCCAGCCCCGGGCCGAACACGTGGCGGCCTACGAACCGGTGTACCAGCGCTATCGACAGCAACTGGCAAGCCTTTGAAGAGCGAATGACTATGTATCTGGTGTGTGGCGAAGCGCTGTTCGACTTTTTCAGCGCGGATGAGGCCGGGGCCCCGGCCAGTAAAGTGGCGTTCCAGGCGATCGCCGGGGGCTCGCCGTTCAACGTGGCAGTGGGCCTGCGCCGCCTGGGCGTCGATGTCGCCCTGCTGGCCGGGCTGTCCCGGGACTACCTGGGCCAGCGCCTGCGGCGGGTGCTGGAAAACGAAGGCGTGGATACCCGCTACCTGCGGGAATTCGACGCCCCCACCACCCTGGCCATGGTGGCCGTGGGCGCCGATGGCTCGCCCCACTACAGCTTTCGCGGCGAGGGCTGTGCCGATCGCCAGTTGCAAGAAGAGCACCTGCCGCAGCTCGACGCACAGGTGCGCGGGCTGCATATCGGCTCGTTTGCCCTGGTGGTGCAGCCGATTGCCGATACCTTGCTGGCCCTGGTGCGCCGTGAGCGGGGGCAGCGGCTGATCAGCCTGGACCCCAACGTACGGCTCAACCCGCAGCCGGATATCCAGCTGTGGCGCCAGCGCATCGCCGAACTGGCCGGCCATGCCGACCTGATCAAGGTCAGCGACGAAGACCTGGCCCAGCTGTACCCCGGGCAGGCGCCCGAGACGCTGATCCGGGGTTGGCTGCAAGGCAACGCCCGGCTGGTGTTCCTGACCCGTGGCAGCCAGGGCGCGACGGTGTTCAGCCGTGGGCATGGCAGCTGGTCGGTGGACGCGCCCCGGGTGGAGGTTGCCGACACCGTGGGCGCCGGAGATACCTTCCAGGCCGCGCTGATCACCTGGCTGACCGAGCAGGGCCTGGATTCCCCCCAGGGCCTTGAACAGCTCGATCGCGAACAGACCGACGCCCTGCTGCGTTTCGCCGTCAACGCCGCGGCCCAGACCTGCACCCGCACCGGCCCGGACCTGCCGTACCGGCATCAACTCCCGTAGCCGCCGGCTTGCCGGCGAAGAGGCCCGCAAGCCTTGCGCAATTGCGGCTACCGCCTTCGCTGGCCAGCCAGCTTCTACCAGAGTCGTCGGTCAGAGCAGCGAGAAGTTGTAGCTGACGATCAGGCGGGTTTCGTCCATGTCGCGGGCGATCTTCTGGTAGTTGCTGCGGTAGGTGGCGTTGCGCAGGCGCAGGCTCACGTCCTTGAAGGTGCCGCTCTGCACCACGTACTTGAGCTCGCTGTCGCGCTCCCATTCGCGGCCTTCGCGCAGGCTGCCCGGGACCTTGATGTGGTCGCCGCTGACGTAGCGGGTCAGGAAGCTCAAGCCATTGAGGCCAATGGCCTTGAAGTCATAGTCATAGCGCAGTTGCCAGGAACGCTCCTGGATCGCAGCGAAGTCGTTGACCTGCACATAGTTCACCAGGTACGGGTTGCTGCCATCCAGGTAAGGCATGGAGTTGTCGCCGTACATGCGCTGCCAGCCGGCACTGAACACGTGCCCGGCCACGCTGTAGCCGAGCATGGTGCTCAGGGCGCGGTTGTCGATGCCGCCGGCGCGCTCGGCGCCGGTGTCGGCACTCTTGAGCAGGCGCAGGTCGCCTTTGAGCACGCCGGGCCCCAGGGGCTGGTTGGCCAGCAGGCCGACAAAATGCTGACGGTAGATGTCTTCCAGCTCGGCGTAGTGGTACTGGCCGGTCAGGCGATCGTTGAACTTGTAGTCCACCCCATAGGTGTCGAAGTGATCCGCCGTGGTGTTGCAGGCGTAGCGCTTGTTCTTGCAGTGCACGCGGATGTCCTGGGCATCGCTGGAGTCCCGCGCGGTGTAGCGGTTCAAGCGGGCCGCGGTCAGGGTCAGGTCCTTGACCTCCCGGGAAGTCAGCACCGCGCCGTTGAACATGGTGGGCAGCAGGCGCCCGTCGTTGTACTTGAGCAGTGGCAGGTCCGGCAACTGGGCGCCGTACTTGAATACCGTCTGCGAGACCCGGACCTTGGCGGTCAACCCCAGCTTGGCGTACTGGTCCGCCGAGCCCCGCGGGTCGTGACCGCTGGAGGGCAGCAGGCCGCTGTTGCTGCGGTCGGGGCTGGAGTCGAGCTTGATCCCCAGCATGCCCAGGGCGTCCAGGCCGAAACCCACGGTGCCCTCGGTGTAGCCCGATTGCAGGTTGAGAATAAAGCCTTGGGCCGATTCTTCACGCTTGGATGCGCCCTGGTTGGTGCTGGTGTGGCCGTCGCGAAAGTCCCGGTTGAAGTAGATCGTGCGCGATTCCAGCTTGGCGCTGCTGTCTTCGAAAAAACCCGCGGCATTGGCCAGAGGGGCAAAACCCGCGCACAGCACGGCAGCGCCGAGACCCAGCAATGGGCACGGATTGAGTAAAGGGAAAGGGGGACGCATGAACAGGCTCCAGCAGCAAATCAGTGACGCGAGGTAAAGAAAAAAGACCCAGGTGAAATTCACCCAGCGAATCTGTAATCGCCAGCTAAATTGATTGAATCAATGAAGACCGGCAATGATGGCAGATAGCCCCCACCCTCCCAACCCGACTTTAGTCTGACGCCCGCCTGGTCATAACCGGCGCTACCCGTCCCGCCTTGCCAGCCATATCTTTGAAAAAAACGATCAATTTCAACAGTTTTCAAGCTGCAGAAAAGCGTCAAAAAAACTGTCCGACTGCTCAGCTTCGCCTTCGGAACCCAGGATGCCGTAGCAGGTAATGTCAAAAAGGCATTAGCTTTTCGTCTCACCGAACTACCGTTCGTCGGTTTTTTCAGTCATTTATTAACAAAAACCAACTATTTGACGCTTTCCATGATGACCATCATGAAGACGCTTAACTAATTGTTTTTAAACATTATTTTATTCATCGAAAAATAAACAAAACACAGCTGTCATTTATGTAACACGGCAAAACGTCAATTAAACGTCTCTACGTTATGGTAGTGTCAAAAAAAGAGCGTGATAGCGGCAATGTGCCATACGCCTTTTCAGAAGGTGAGAACCACCCTCACCCCAACACTCATCATGGACGAGGTCGTTCCCTTGGAAGTCAGCGTTTTTGGTACTGGCTATGTTGGCCTGGTGCAAGCAGTTGCCCTGGCCGATGTCGGGCATAACGTGGTCTGTGTCGATATCGACAGCCACAAGATCGCCCAGCTGCAACGTTCTATTCCGCCGATTCACGAGCCGGGCCTGGCGACCCTGATCGAAGAGAATCAAAAGGCCGGCCGATTGCACTTCACCACCCAGGCCAGCGATGCAGTGGGCCACGGCAAGGTGATTTTCATCGCGGTCGGCACTCCCTCCAACGAAGACGGCTCCGCCGACCTCGACCATGTCCTGGCGGTGGCGCGCAACATTGCCTGCCTGATGTTCAGCGACAAGACCCTGGTGATCAAATCCACGGTGCCGGTGGGCACCGCCGATCTGGTGATCGAGACCGTCGCCGAACAACTGGCAGACCTGGGCAAATCCGAACTGCGGGTGCACGTGGTCTCCAACCCGGAGTTCCTCAAGGAAGGCTCGGCCGTGGCCGACTGCATGCGCCCGGACCGGATCATCGTCGGTTGCGCCGACGACCTGCCCCGCCAGCAGTTGAGCGAGCTATACGCGCCCTTCAACCACAACCATGACCGCCTGATGTTCATGGACAACCGCAGCGCCGAGCTGGTCAAGTACGCGGCCAACGCGATGCTCGCCACCCGCATCAGCTTCATGAACGAGATGGCCAACCTGGCGGAACGCCTGGGGGTGGACATCAATGCCGTGCGCAAGGGCATCGGTGCCGACCCGCGCATTGGCTACCACTTCATCTACCCCGGCGCCGGCTTCGGCGGCTCGTGCTTCCCCAAGGACCTGCGGGCGCTGATCCACACCGCAGAAAGCCACGGGCTGGAACCGCACATGCTCAAGACCGTGCGCGACGTCAATGAGCAGCAGCGCCATGTGCTGTTTCGCAAGCTCAAGGCGCACCTGGGGGACAACCTGCAGGGCAAGGTCATCGCGCTCTGGGGCCTGGCCTTCAAGCCCAACACCGACGACATGCGCGAAGCCACCAGCCGCTACCTGATGCAGGCACTGTGGGAGGCCGGGGCCAAGGTCCAGGCCTACGACCCGGAAGCCATGACCGAATGCCGGCGCCTGTACGGCTACCGCGATGACCTGCAACTGTGCGCCACCCGTGACGACACCCTGCAAGGCGCCGACGCGCTGGTGATCTGCACCGAATGGAAGGCCTTTCGCGTGGTGGACTTCACGCTGCTGCGCGAGACCCTCAGGGATCGCCTGGTGGTCGACGGCCGCAACCTCTACAACCCGCAACAGGCAGCGGATGCCGGCCTGCATTACCTGAGCATCGGCCTGCCCTACCGTGTACCGGAGGCATTGCGCGCATGAATATCCTGATCACCGGGGCCGCCGGATTCATCGGCGCCCATACCGCACTGCGTTTGCTCAAGGATGGGCACCAGGTCACCGGGCTGGATAATTTCAACGACTACTACGACCCCCAGCTAAAGCGCGACCGGGTGCGCTGGGTGGAACGCCAGGTAGGGCACTTTCCCCTGCAGCGCCTGGACCTGGCCGACAGCGAGGGCCTGGAACGGCTGTTCGCCGAAGTACGGCCCCAGGTGGTGATCAACCTCGCCGCCCAGGCCGGGGTGCGCTATTCCCTGGAAAACCCCAAGGCCTACCTGGACAGCAACCTCAGCGGTTTCCTCAACCTGCTGGAGATGTGCCGGCGCTACCCGGTGCAACACCTGATCTACGCCTCGTCCAGTTCGGTGTACGGGGCCAACCAGCAGACCCCGTACAAGGTCAGTGACAACGTCGACCACCCGCTGTCGCTGTATGCGGCCAGCAAGAAAGCCAACGAGCTGATGGCCCACAGCTACAGCCACCTGTTCGGCGTGCCCGCCACCGGCCTGCGCTTCTTCACGGTGTACGGCCCCTGGGGCCGGCCGGACATGTCGCCGATCCTGTTCGCCGACGCCATCAGCCAGGGCCGGCCGCTGAAACTGTTCAACTACGGCATGCACCAGCGCGACTTCACCTACATCGACGACATCGTCGAATCCCTGGTGCGCTTGCTGGGCAAGCCGCCAGTGCGCGATCCGCTGTGGGACCGGGAACAGCCGGACCCGTCCACCAGCATGGCGCCCTGGCGCCTGTTCAACATCGGCGGCCAGCGCCCGGTGGAGCTCAAGGACTACGTGGCGACCCTGGAAAAACTCCTCGGCCACAAGGCCCAGGTGGAATACCTGCCGCTGCAGCCCGGCGATGTGCTCAACACCTGCGCGGATGTCAGCGCCCTGGAAAACCTCACCGGTTTCGGCCCCCAGGTGCCCCTGGAGGAAGGCCTGCGCGAGTTCGTCCAGTGGTACCTGAGCTACTACCCGGGCGCGGCGTCCTGAGCCGCGACAGCCGAACGTTTTTACCCAACCCCTGCAATGGAAGTATTCCCGGTGGATATGGATAGACCTCTCTCATCGCCCGCAACCGAGGTGCCCGCCCCGCTGCACATCGACCGGCGCAACGATCCGTTCCGGCGCAAGGTCCAGGCCGCCATCGACCTGCAACAGCACGGCTGGATCACCGGCCGCGACGGCGGGCGGCCCTGGACCCTGTCGCGCAGCAAGCGCCTGACCTCGGCGCTTTTGGCCGCGGTGCTGCTGGTGCTGCTGTCGCCGGTGCTGCTGGTCGTGGCCTTGCTGATCAAGCTCACCAGCCCCGGCCCGGTGTTCTTCGTGCAGTTGCGCACCGGTTTTCGCGGCCGGCGCTTCGGCATGTACAAGTTCCGCACCATGGTGGTCAACGCCGAGGCCCTGAAGGATTCGGTGCGCCACCTGAACAAGCACGGCGCCGACTCGGTGGATTTCAAGATCGACCGCGACCCGCGGATCACTGGAATCGGCGGTTTCCTGCGCCGTACCAGCCTCGACGAGCTGCCCAATCTGATCAACGTGGTGCTCGGCCAGATGCGCATCGTCGGCCCGCGCCCCACCTCGTTCCATGCCCAGACCTACAAGGAACACCACCTCGGCCGCCTGAGCATCTACCCGGGGATCACCGGCCTGTGGCAGGTATCCGGGCGCAGCGACGTGGATTTCGACGGCCGCGTGACCCTCGACATGACCTACATCTTCCAGCAGAGCCCCTGGCTCGACCTGAAGATCCTGATCAAAACCCCTTTCAAGGTCCTCAATGGCCACGGAGCAAGTTGAAATGGCGGCAGCAACCTTTGCCAGTCTGAAGATCCAGAGCCCCAGCGAAAGCAACCTGGCGGTGACCGTACTCGACCAGGAACTGCGGGTCATCCTGCTGACCGCGGCCAACCGCAACAGCGGCGTCACCAGCAGCAGCCTGAGCATGGCCAACGAACTGGCGCGCACCAGCCGCGGCCGGGTGCTGGTGGTGGACACCAGCCTCTCGGACAGCAGCCTGACCCGGCGCCTGGCCCTGGATGAGCGGCCCGGCTTCCTCGACCTGGCACTGGCCGAAACCCCGCCGCCCCTGGCCTCGTGCATCGAGAGCAGCGACGCGGTGAATTTCGACTTCCTGCCCCTGGGCCGCCGCCAGCAGTACAGCGAGCGCCTGACCCCGGAACTGCTGCGCGAACTGCTGCAGGCCCTGGCCGAGGAATACCGCTTCGTGATCATCGACGGCGACCCGGTCTACAGCAGCGGCGACATCCTCACCCTGGCCACCCAGGTCGACGGCGTGGTGCTGGTGGTGCGCAGCGAGGAAACCCGCTGGGAAGTGGCCCAGGCCGCCGCCCAGCGCCTGATCCAGGCCGAGGCCAAGTTGATCGGCAGCGTGTTCAACGCCCGCAAGTACTACATGCCCAAGTGGGTTTATGACCGTCTCTGACCGGCACAAGGACCGTGTAACCATGAACAAGCCAAGACTTTCCCTGCTGAGCCTGTCACTGCTGCTGGCCCTGGGCGGCTGCGTCAATCGCGAGCCGCAGCAGATGCCGGTGCAGATCCTCAGCGCCCCGGCCGACCAGGCACAGCTCACCGAGGTGGTGCCCATCGAGCAGGTGCTGCGGCCCCAGGACGTGCTGGACGTGATCTTCCATATCGGCACCACCAGCCAGCAGCGCTACCTCGTGCAGCCTGGCGACCAGGTGGATGTGACCTTCCTCACCGCTCCGGAACTGGGCGGCAGCAAACTGGTGCTGCCCGACGGCAGCATCGACATGCCCTACGTGGGCAATATCCAGGTCGCCGGGCTCTCCGCCGAACAGGCGCGCCAGGTCCTGGAAACCCAATACGCCAAGGTGCTGAAGAAGCCGCAGATCAACTTTTCGATCTCCCACGCCATGGCCCAGCTGGACAACCTGCGCACCAGCCTGACCAACCCGGCCACCGGGCTTAGCCGCGAGATCGTCGTGGGCTCCGACGGCCGCGCCAGTTTCCCGCTTCTGGGCAGCCTGTCGTTGCAGGGCAAGAGCCTCAGCGAGCTGCAGACCCTGGTCAACCAGCGCTATGCCAAGGAGGTGGGTTCGGTGAGCGTCGATGTGCTGCTCAAGACCACCGCCTCCAACGAGGTGTTCGTCATGGGCGAAGTCGGCCAGCCCGGAGCCTACCCGATCCGCCGGCCGATCTCGGTGCTTGAGGCCCTGACCCTGGCCAAGGGGGCCGGCCCCACTGCACGCCTGGATTCGGTGGTGATCATGCGGCGCAAGGGCAACCAGGTCGAAGCCCGGGTCTACGACGCCGACGCGGCGCTGGACGGCAAGGCCCTGCAATTCGCCTACCTGCAGCCCGACGACATGCTCTATGTGCCCAAGACCCGCCTGGCCAAGGCCGGCGCCCTGAGCAAGCAGCTGGCGGACGTGATCATGTTCCAGGGTGTCGGGTTCAGCTTCGGCTACCGCGTCGACAACAAAGAAACGAACAACAACTGAGTTCCCTCTTGATGACCAAGATCGAAAACTACCTGCACGAGTTCCTGCTCGTGTTCTTTGTCAATCGGCGCCTGATCAAACGGGTGTTCCTGGGTTTCGCGGTGATCGCCCTGCTGCTGCCCCTGGTGCTCAAGCAGAGCTTCGAGATCACTGCCGAAGTCATCGTGCAGTCCAAGAAACTCTCGCAGACCGACGCCAACACCGTGCTCGCCCCGGACTCCGACAAGTTCATCCCGCCGTCGCTGGCGGACATGGAGACCGAGAGCAACATCCTGCGTTCACCCACGCTGATCCGCGACACCATCGACCAGTTGCGCCGCGAAGGCCAGTTCGGCGGCAGCGAGGGCCTGTTGACCCGGCTGATCGTCAAGCCGATCCGCAATGGCCTGATCGACCCCCTGCGCAACCATGTGATCAACCCGGTACGCGGTTTCTTCGGCCTGGCCGTGGACCCGGTGCGCGATACCAGCCTGGATGCCTTCACCGACCAGGCGGTCAAGGACCTGAAGATCGGCACCCTGCCCGGCTCCAACGTGATCTCCATCGTCTACGCCAGCCCCAACGCCGCCGAAGGCACGCGCTTTGTCGAGCGCCTGCTGGCCAACTACCTGAAGAACCGCCAGGACCTGCAATCCAACGAACTGCCCGAAGCCTTCTACGAACAGAAGAAGGCCCAGTACCAGTCGCGCCTGGATGACCTGGAAGGCAAGCGCCAGGCCCTGCTGGAAGCGGCCCACGCCTCCGACCCCAAGGAAGAGATCACCTTCCGCCTGAACGCCATCAACACCGAAGAGCAATCGCTCAACGGCTACCGCGACCAGGCCCTGGAGAACCAGCGCCGCCTGGATTACCTGCAGAAGAACCTGGCTGCCGCGCGCAAGGCCGGCCTCACCGACTACACCTTCCCCTTCGCCTTCGCCAACACCGTGGACAACGTTGCCTACGAAGATCGCGAGATCAAGCAACTGGGCGAACAGCTGACCAACCTGGTGAGCCAGTACGGCACCACCGCCGACACCTACCGCGCCGACAGCGTGCCCATGCAGCAGCAGCGCGAGCAGATCGTGCGGGCCCGGGCGCAGTTCCTCAAGGTGGTGGAAAACCGCGTGCGCGAGCGCAGCAGCGACTTGCAGATCACCCAGTCGGTGATCGCCCAGAAGACCGCGCGGATCAACGACTACAAGGCGCGGGTGCGCGACCTGCAAGAGGTCCTGAGCAAACTGCGCCAGCTGGACACTGAAATCGATGCCTTGCACAAAGCCTTCTTCACCTACACCCAGCGCTACGAAGAGAGCCGTGGCGAGCGCCTGATCAGTGGCGAGCTGTCCAACGCGCGGGTCCTGAGCCAGCCTTACGAACCCAGCGAAGCGGCGTTCCCCAAGCCGATGCTGATCATTCCCCTGGGCCTGCTCACCGGCCTGCTGCTGGCCATTGCCCTGGGCTATGTCTACGAGTTCTTCGACCATCGCTTCAAGCACCCGGCCCAGGTCAGTGATCACCTCGGCCTGCCGGTGCTGATGGTGCTCAACGCGGTCGAGCAGCCCCAGGTCAACCCGTACCCGCGCTGGACCTGGCGCTGGGCCTGGCATTGGGCCAAACAGTGAGCGACCTGAGCATGGCCGCGCAGCCTATCGTGCACCTGATCCACAGCGGCGGTTTCTACGGTGCCGAGCGCATGCTGCTGGATCATTGCCTGGGCACCCCGGGGCAGCATCGGGTGGTGTTCATCAATGCCCCCGACACGTTGCTGCAGCGTTTCGCCGAGGCCGGCGTGGCGAGCCACAACTGCCACTGCCTGCAGGAACTGCTGGCGCACCTGCGGCAACAGCCTGGGCTGCTCAACGCACACAACTTCAAGGCCCAGGTGTTTGCCTGGGTCTGCGCCCGGCGTCTGCGCCTGCCCCTGGTCATGACCCAGCACGGCTTCACCCCGCGCAGCCTGAAACAGAAGCTCTACACCTGGCTCAGCCTGCGCCTGTGCCGCAGCCGCCGGGTGCGCCGGGTAGCCTGCGTGGCCCAGAGCATTGCCCTGCTGCACCTGGAGGCGGGGGTCGCCGAGGGCAAGCTGCGGGTGATCCCCAACGGCCTGCCGGAACCGGCCCTGGAACTGCCGGCGAGCCTGGACGGGCCGCCGCTGCGCGAGCCCGAAGTACGCCGCGACGAAATGGAACCCTTGGTGGGTTTCGTCGGGCGCCTGAGCGCGGAAAAAGGCCCGGACCTGTTTCTCGATGCGCTGATCGGCCTGTGCCAGCAGCGCCCTGCGCTCAAGGCCGTGCTGCTGGGCGATGGTGAACAGAACCAGGCCCTGCGCGAGCGCATTAACGAAGCCGGGCTGGCCACGCGCATCCTGCTGCCGGGCTATCAGAACGACATGCAGCCCTGGCTCAAGCGCCTGAATGTGCTGGTACTGAGTTCACGCACCGAAGGCACACCGATGATCCTGCTCGAAGCCATGCAGGCCGGCACCCCGGTGGTGGCCTTTGCCGTGGGCGGGATTCCCGATGTGCTGCAGCACCGGCACAACGGCCTGCTGGCCAAGCCCCTGGACAGTGCCGGGCTGGGGCGCTGCATCGGCCAGTTGCTGGACGACCCGGTACTGGCCGGGGAGCTGGCCAAGGCCGCCCAGGTCACCCAGCGCAAGCACTATCACTTGCCCACCCTGGCTCGCCGCTGGGATGAGCTGTACCGCGTCGCCAGAGAGAGCTCCCGAGTATGATCGCCGCTCCGTTCCTGGGTTTGCTGCTGGGCCTGGCCGCACTGTTGCTGCTGGCCAGCCCCTGGCCGTTTCTTGCGCCGCTGGTGGTGGTCGGGCTGTTCGGCCTGGCGCTGCTGTACCGGCGCCCGGGCTGGGGCCTGCTGGGGATCTGCGCCCTGGTGCCCTTCGAAGGCCTGTTCAAGGACAGCGCGTTCTCCGGGGCCAAGCTGCTGGGCGCCTCGCTGATCCTGATCATGCTGTTCAAGCTGCTGCTGCGGCAGATCCCCGACAGCCGCCTGCGCAGCAACCTGTGGCGGGCCCTGGGGCCATTCCTGCTGTGCCTGCTGCTGAGCATGCTGTACAGCGAGAACCTGCTGGTGTCCCTGGACAGCCTGCGGGAGCTGGCAGTGGGCCTGGTGCTGTTCTTCGTCACCCTGCTGATTGCCCGGGAAGTCAACCTGCTGATGCTCTGCCGCCTGCTGGCGGTGAGCGTGGCCATCACCTGTGTGATCGCCCTGGTATCGGCCAAGTACCAGGTGGGCGGCCGGGCCATCGGCCTGTTGCAGGATGCCAACTACTTCGCCCTGCTGATCGCCATGGCGGTGCCGCCGGCGATCTTCCTCGCCCTGCGTTCGCCCCATTGGCCGGTGCGGCTGTTCTGGGTCGGCATCAGCCTGACCCTGATGGCCGGGATGACCAAGACCGACTCGCGCTCGGGCCTGCTGGTGGTGCTGTTCACCATTGCCATCGGCGTCTGGCACTACCGCGACCGGCTCAAGGGCCTGCGGCCCAAGCACCTGGGCTTCGCCATGTTCGCCGTGGCCATCGTCATTCCCCTGGGCATTGCCGTGCTGCCGGCGGAGTACGTGGCGCGGATCCAGTCCCTGAGCATGCTCAAGTCCGGCGCGCACTCGGCGGACACCTCCCTGGGCCGGCGCACCTCCTACCTGGTGGTGGGCGGCCAGATGATCCGCCAGAACCCGCTGCTGGGCTCGGGCCTGGGGACCTTCCCGATCCACTACGCGCAGACCGGCTTTGCCAGCAGCTTCTCGGAAAACATGAACGAGCCGGACCTGTTCCGCCGGGCCCACAACACCTACCTGGAGCTGTTCAGCGAGCTGGGCATTCCCGGCGGCCTGAGCTTCGTGGCGCTGATGCTGATGGGCCTGCGCAACTTCGAACGGGCGCGCCAGGGCTTTCTTGCCCGGGGCCAGCGCGAACAGGCCGATATCGCCACCCACCTGGGCCTGAGCCTGTTGGCCATGGCGGTGTTCCTGCTGTTTCTCAGCGCGCCGAACCACAAGTACCTGTGGATCTTCCTGGCCCTGTCCAGCGTCCTGCGCCTGCAGGCAGAAGACGCTCCCGTACCGCGCCCGGCCCCGGCCTGACAACGCCGCGTGTAGCCACTGCCCCAGGCTGCGACAAGGCCCGAAGGGCCTTCTGGCCCCCAGGAGCAGCACCGACAGAACAGCAACACCGCGCCCTCACCCGGCGCCCACGACAACAACGCAATCTGGCCAAGGGAGGCAAAGATGCAAAGGATCAGCGTGATCGTGCCCATGTACAACGAGGCGCGTCACATCACCCGCACCCTGGACAGCGTGCTGCGCGCCGCCCGGGCGGCGACCCTGGACTGCGAACTGATAGTGGTGGACAACGGCTCCACCGATCAGGGGCCGCAACGGGCCCGGGAGCTGGGCGCGCGGGTGCTGCTGTGCCCGGGCATCGGCATCGGCGCCCTGCGTAACCGCGGTGCGGCGGTGGCCACCGGCGATAGCCTGGCGTTCCTCGACGCCGACATCGAAGTGCCCGGCAATTGGCTGCAGCTCTGGCAGCAGGCCCAGGCCGAGCAGCGTGTCGAGGTCTTCGCCCTGGACTGCGCGGCACCCGCCAGCGCCCCCTGGTTCGCCCGGGCCTGGCAGCGCCGCAGCCTGGCCGGCGACCCGCAACCCCGGCTACTGCCGTGGATGCCCACCCCCAACCTGTGCCTGCAGCGGGCCTGGTTCGAACGGGTCGGCGGCTTCAACGAACAGCTGCGCACCGGCGAGGACAAGGATTTCGGCCTGCGCCTGCACGCTGCCGGCGCCCGCCAGTTGAGCCTGCCCCAGCCCCAGGTGCTGCATTGGGGCTACGAGGCCAGCTGGGCCGAATGGGCCGGCAAGGAACGCTGGCGCCAGGGCAGCCACGTGCAACTGCTAAAGGGCAGCGGCCTCAGCCTGCGCCTGTTGCGCTTTCCCCTGTTGTGCCTGGCCTGCGCCCTGCTCAGCCTCGTGGCGTTGCTGTGCCTGCTCGCGGGCCTGCCCGGCGCCGCGGGCCTGTGCCTGCTGCTGGGGGCGCTGGCGCCCCTGGCCCTGGCCGTGCGCCAGGGCCTGCGCCAACGCGACCCGCTGTTCGTCCTGCAACTCTGGCTGCTGCACTGGGTGCGCCTGCACCTGGGCGCCCTGGCCCTGGTGCAGGCCCTGTTCAACCGTTCTGCCGAGAGACCTGACCGTGGCTAAAATACTTTTCTGGCTGTGCCTGCTACTGCCTTTCTATGCCTGGGTCGGCTACCCCCTGCTGCTGGCCCTGCTCAGCCTGTTCGTCAGGCCGCGGCCGGTGCAGGAAGGCGCGCCGCTGTCGGTCAGCGTGATCATCGCCGCGCACAACGAAGGCCCGCACATCGAGCACAAGCTGCGCACCCTGTTGCAGCAGGACTACCCGGCCACCGACTTGCAGATCATCCTCGCCAGCGACGGTTCCAGCGACGACACCGTGGCCACGGCCCTGGGCGTGCGCGACTCACGGATCGTGGTCCTGGACCTGCCCCGGGTGGGCAAGGCCGGGGCGCTGAACGCCGCGGTGGAACTGGCGCGCAACGATATCCTGGTGTTCACCGACGCCGATAACCAGTGGTCCCACGACACCCTGGGCAAGCTGCTGGCGCCCTTGTCCGACCCGCAGGTAGGGGCCTGTGGCGGGCACATGATCATCCCCGACCCCGGGCACAACCTGAGCCTGGGAGACAGCCTGTACCGGCACTACGAGGCCTGGTTGCGCCAGGCGGAAAACCGCACCGGCTGCATGGTCTCCGCCGACGGCGCGCTGCTGGCCCTGCGCCGCGAACTGTTCCAGCGGGTTCCGGCCGAGGTCAACGATGACTTCTTCATCAGCACCTGCGCCCCGGTGGCCGGCAAGCGGATCGTCTATGTCGAGGAGGCCCAGGTGCTGGACCAGGGCGTGGACGAAGCCGGCAAGCAGTACCGGCGGCGCCTGCGGGTCACCGTCGGCGGCCTGCAGAGCCTGGCCCAGCGCCGCGAGCTGATGAACCCACTGCGCCACGGCGCCTACGCCATCGCCCTGATCAGCCACAAGCTGATCCGCCGCCTGGCCCCGGTGCTGTTGCTGCCACTGCTGGTCAGCAGCCTGCTGCTGTGGAATGCCGGCGCCTTCTACAGCCTGGCCCTGCTGGCCCAGGTGCTGGGTTACGGCGCCGGGATCATGGGCCTGCTGGACCGCCGCGGGCGCCTGCCCAAGGTGTTTCGCCTGGCCGGTTTCGTACTGGTGACAATGGCCGGCATGAGCATGGGCCTCTGGCAATTTCTCCGCGGGCAGCGCTATGCCCTGTGGAACCCACAACAGAACCGCTGACATGAACCTCAAACTCAACCTCAAGCGCCTGCTGGGCAGCGTCTACTTGCACAGCGTCGGCCGCGCCCGCCTCAGCGAAGCCGGGGTGGTGCTGATGCTGCACCGGGTGCTGGCCGACGAGCAGGCCGCCCGCCGGCCGCACCGGGCGCCACTGTGCGTCGGCCAGCGCCAGTTCGAGCACCTGCTGCGCTGGCTGCGGCGGCATTTCGACTGTGTGCCGCTCAATCACCTGCTGCAATACCCCGGCGGTGACCGGCCGCGCCTGGCCCTGACCTTCGATGACGGCTGGCGCGACAACGCCGAGGTGGCCTACCCGCTGCTGGAGCGCTACGAGATGCCGGCGAGCATCTTCCTCTCCACCGACTTCATCGGCAGCGCCCAGGGCTTCTGGTGGGAGTCCATCGGCGAAACGCTCTGGCTGCGGCCCGCAAGCGCCGCGGCCAGGCCGCTGCTGGAACAGTTGCAGGCGCTGCAACTGGCACCTGCGGCCGAGCTGTTGCAGCCGGGCGATGGCGACGCCCGCAGCCGGCTCCTTGGGCGCTACCTGCAACGCTTGAAGACCCTGCCCGGGCCCACCCTCCAGGCCCTGGCCGACAGTTGCCCCAACGAGCACGGCCCCCACAGCCTGGACTGGGCCCAAGTGCAGCGCCTGGAGCGTTCGGCACTGGTGCGCTTTGGGCCCCACGGCGCCAGCCATGCCATTCTCACCGGCCTTGACGAGGCCGCGCTGAAAGCGGATCTGCAACGCTCCCATCAGGCGTTGCAGAACCATTGCCAGGCGCCGCTGGGGGTCTATTGCTACCCCAATGGCGACCACAATGCCCAGGTGCGCGCCGCCGTCGCCGGGCTGGGTTATCGTTACGCCCTGGGCACCCGCCCCGGGCTGATCGAGGCCAGTGGCAACCCGCTCCTGGCCTTGCCACGCATCGACGTCAGCCACGCCAGCGCCGCCCGCCCCGGCTTGCTGGCCTGGCGCCTGCTGCAGGGAGCCCGGGCATGAAGCGCGGCGGCTACCTCTGGCACCTGGCCCTGAGCATGGGCACGCGCCTGGCGATGATCGGCCTGCGGCTGCTGCGCAACGTGCTGCTGGCTCGCTTGCTGGGCCCGGCGGATCGCGGCCTGTTCGCCCTGCTCAGCACCCTGCCGGACCTGATTGCCGCCCTGACCAGCGGCGGGCTGAACACCGCGGTCGGCTATGAAGCCGCGCGCCAGCGGCCCATGGGCCTGCTACTGACCCAGGTGCTGGTGTACGGCTGCCTGCTGGCCAGCCTGCTGACCCTGGCCGGGCTGGCACTGATGAACACCCTGGGCAGCCAGTGGGAACTGAGCCTGCAACTGGGGGACCTGGCCTGGCTGTTGTTGCTGGCGGTGCCCATCACCGTGCTCAAGAGCGGCCTGCTGACCCTGCACAACGCCGATGGCCGGGTCGAAGCCTTCAATGCACTGCGCCTGCTGGAATCCCTGGTGCCGCTGCTGCTGTTCGTCGGCCTGTGGTGGATCTGGCGCGACCAGCCGCTGTCGGCGGCCCTGGTCAGCTGGCTGGGGGGCACCTTGCTGGTGGTGGTGGTTGGCTGGTGCTGGTTGCGACGCTTCCACGACCTGGGCCTGCGCTGGCAGGCCGGGGAACAGGGCAAGCTGCTGCGCTACAGCGCCCAGAGCCACCCCGGGGTGCTGTCGCAACAATTGATGCTGCGTTCGGACTACCTGTTCATCGGTGCCCTGCTCGACCCCGCGGCCCTGGGCTGGTACGCCATGGCCAGCGCCGCCGCCGAGCTGCTGCTGATCATTCCCGAGGCGGTGACCACGCCACTGATGAAGCGCCTGCTGCAACAGGGGTCGGGCATCGAGCAACTGACCGCCCTGGCCCTGCGCCTGACCGCCACGGTGATGCTCGGCGCCTGCCTGTGCATGGCGCTGATCGGCCAGTGGCTGATTGTCACCCTGTTCGGCGCCGACTACGCCCCGGCCTACGGTGCCCTGCTGGCCTTGCTGCCCGGGCTGTTCGGCCTGTGCTACGCGAGCATCCTGCGCCTGGACCTCTTGGGCAAGCAGCGCCCCGGCACGCTGTCGCTGCTGCTGGCCGGTGGCGCCCTGCTGAACCTGGCGCTCAATGCGCTGCTGATCCCGTCGCTGGGCATCGTCGGCGCCGGCCTGGCCTCATCCATCGCCTACCTCGCGGTGAGCCTGGCCATGCTCGGCCTGTATTGCCACCTCAGCGGTGTGGCCTGGTACCGCACCCTGATCCTGTTACCTGGAGACATCGTCTACGTGCGCCAGTTATTGCGCCCTAAGGAAAGGCTTCAATGAAACCCTGTTCCCTGCTCGCCCTGATGCTGATCTCGGCGGCCACTGCCCTGCACGCCGCGCCCCTGCAATGGGGCGATATCCGCGACGGCAGCCTGTACCTGCAAGCCGAGGCCGGCGACACCCTGCACCTGCGCTGGAGCCCGGCCTGGCAGAGCGACGCCAACCAGGAGCAGCTGTACCTGCTGCGCCCGGACGGCCAGTTGCTGCAACAGCTGGAGATTCGCGCCGACCAACCCTACGGCCAGCGGGAAGTCCAACTGCCCGCGGCCCAGGGCGACTACCGGCTGCAGGTACCGGGCTACAGCTTTCGCAACTTCAAGGTCAGCCACGACAGCGCCACCCGGGCCCAGTTCGAACCGGCCAAGGTGCATTTCAGCGCCGACGTGCCCAGTGGCGTGGAGCTGTATTTTCGCGTGGCCGCCGGAGAGCAGGCGGTACTGGCGGGCAAGTATTACGGTGGGGTCAGCGTGCTCCAGGCCACGCGCCTGAGTGACCACCAGTTGCTGCGCCTGAAGCTGGTGGAGCACCCGCAGTACGGTCAGTTCGACCAGATCCCGCTGCCGGTGGCCCAGCAGGACGAGGTCTGGCGCCTGTCCCTGGGCGGCTCGGGCAAGGTGGCGTTCTGGCTCGACGGCACCGCCAACCTGTTCGCCCAGGACCTGCGCCAGTTGCACCCGCTGCAATGGACACCGGGCCGGGTCGAGCTGAGCCTCAAGCCGCAGATGCGCGGCCCGAGCCCGCACCTGGGGATCGCCCTGCCCTATGCCCAGCCGCCGCAGTCGACCTTTGAACTGCTGCGGGCCCTGGGGCCGCGGGCGGCCAACTTCTACAGCTTCGTCGATGTGATCCAGCAGGAACCCCAGCGCGAGCTGGGCTTTCGCCGGCTGTACCGCGAAACGTTCAAGATCGACCGCGACATCACCCTGCTGGCGGGCACCGGGCGCCGTGCGGTGCTGGCAGCCGACAGCCAGAGCTTCGCCGGCCTCGACGCCTGGCTGGCGGACAGCGTGCGCCTGGGCAACCAGGGCCTGCACTACCTGGCGTTCGCCGACGAACCCAACCTCAACTACCCCAGCTACGCCGTGTTCGCCAGCTACTTCGGGCGCATGCTGGAGCACGTCAAGGCCAACCCCGAGGCCCGGGCCGCAGGTGTGCGCATTGCCATGCCGGTCAGTTCGCGGCTGCTGGACGGGCCGTTTCGCATCGGTGCCGGGCAGCGCCGCGGCATCGACTGGGCGCGCCAGTTGCTGGAGGCCCACGGCGCCGATATCGACGCCATGGCCTGGCACGAGTGGATGGTCCGCGACCTGCTGGCCACCCGCCACTACCGCGCCAGCGTGCGCGCCGCCGCCGACCTGGTGGGCCTGGATGACCTGGGCCGGCCGCGCAAGGCGCTGTTGCTGAGCCAGACCAATATCTCCAGCGGCCCGGACCTGAGCCCCTATCAGCAGGACACTCACTACGCCGCCCTGTGGTGGATGTCGGTGGTGGCCAATGCCTCCCAGGACGGCCTGCTGGACATGCTCAACTGGTTCCAGGCCGCCGATGAGCCCGAGTACCCCAAGGGCATGCTGGCCCAGCACGACGCCCAGCGCTTCAGCCTGAAGCCGGTGGCCGTGGCCCAGCAATTCATCCAGCAGCACTGGCTGGGGCAGGTCCAGGCGCTGGACAACCCGGCCTTCGAGGTGGATGCCCTGGCACTGCGCGATGGCCCGCGCCACAGCCTGCTGGGCGTGACCAAGACCCCGCGCGCACAAACCATCGACCTGGACGGCGCCGAGCAGATCTGCCAGGCCGGCCCGAGCCTGGAGCTGCTCGGCGCCGACGGGCACAGCCGCTCCGCCGCCGTGCAGTGCAGCAATGGCCGGGCCCAGTTGCAGGTGCCCGGTGAAACCCTTTTTGCCTTGACCTGGAAAACCCTATGAGTCGCTTGACCGGCCTGTTGGCCAGAATCCGCCGCAAGGGCCTGCGTGGCAGCTTGCGGGTGCTGCGTGAACGCTTCTTCTATTACCACTGGGAACTGCTGACCCTGGAACGTTCCCTGGCCTTGCCGGTGCCCTGCCCCATCAACCCCGGCCGCTGGCCCCAGGTGCCCATCACCCGCGAGCTGCTGCCGGCCTTCGACAAGTACTTCAAGGCGCAACTGCCGGCCATTCGCGGCCTGCTGGACAAAGGCAGCCGCGGCAGCGCACACCTGGATGAAGACGGCAACGTGATGATGATGGTGTGGATCAGCGAGCGCGATTACTACGACGACCAGTTGTACCGCTGCTGGATGCGCATCCCGCCGGGCTGCCTGTATCAGTTCGCCGGAGAGTGCGCGGTGCCGTATCGCGGCTCGGGGGTGGTGATCCTGGCGCAGAAGCTGCTTTGGGACGAATACCGCGAGCGCGGTTTCAAGGCCACCCGGGCCCTGGTCAACGTGCGCAACGAGCCGGCGCTGAAGATGCACATGCGCCTGGGGTTCCAGGAAGTGGGTGAATCCCTGCATGTCTACTGCCTGTTGCGCTGCCTGCACTTCCACCGCCGCCGGCCCTACCACCAGACACGCCTGCACCACCTGCGCCGCGGGCGCCTGGCACAGCAGCCCAGCGGTTCCAGCCCTATCGACAAGGAACGTTCGTGAGCCTGCGTTGGCAATGGTGCGCCAGCCTCTGCACCCAGGACTTTCCCGTGGCGGCCTATGAGCAACTGCGCCAGCAAGTGCCACAGGCCACGCCGTTCAATCGCTTGAGCTGGCTGCAGGGGGCGGAACGGGCCCTGGATCACCGGCACTTGCAGATCCTCCTGGGCTGGCACGGCCAGCGCCTGGTGCTCTGCCTGCCGCTGACCCTGGGCCGCGAAACCCGGGCCGGCCTGCGCCTGCAGGTGGTACGCCACCTGGGGCATCCGCTGAGCGACCGCCTGGCGCTGCTGGTCGCGGACCCGGCGCAAGGCGCCATGCCCGAGGTGCTGGAGCAGATCCGCCGGCAACTGCCCCATGACCTGCTGCAACTTCATGAACTGGTGGATGCAGAGGGCCTGCTGGCGCCCTGGCGCCGGGCCAGCTGGTACAGCGAACAGGCCCTGAGCTGCCGGGCGCCGGAACACCTGATTGTCGACAGCGACCGCGAGGAAGCCACCGGCACCTTGCGCTACGAGCTGCGCCGGGCGACGAAACGCTGCGCGGAAATCGACGCTCGGGTGATCCGCATGGCGCCCCAGGCCGACGGCATGGACGGGGTGCTGGAGATGCTCCGCGAGGTGGAACAGGCCAGTTGGAAAGGCGTAGACGGGCTGGGGATCTTCTCCGGGGAGCTGCGCTGGCAATGGATGGCCAGCGCCCTGCGCGGCCTGGCCGCCGAAGGTTGTGTGCGGGTGGTGATGCTGGAACACCAGGGCCGTTGCATCAGCTATCGCCTCGGCCTGCTGGAGCGCGGCCGCCTGTACGACTACAACATCGCCTTCCTGGCGCAATACAAGAACCTGGGTAGCGGCCGGCTGCTGCTGGATGAGTGGATCCGCTGGGGGCTGGACGAAGGCTGGCAGTGGGTCGATGCCTCGCGGGTCAGCCTCAGCCGCTCCAGCCATCAGTTGCATGAACGCATGAGCGGCCTGGTGGAACACCAGCGCTGGAGCTTCTATTCCTGGCGCCCGCGAGCGCTGCTGGCCGGTACCGCCGAACGCATCTGGCAGTGGCTCAAGCCGCGCCTCAAGGCCTGGCGCGAACGGCGCCAGGCCAACACCGTACAAGGATCCCGCCCATGAACCGCCCCCTGACTGCCGCCCGGGCCCACCGGGTCATCGTCAATGCCGACGACTTCGGTCTCGACCTGGACTACAACCAGCTGACCCTGCGCGCCTTCAAGCGAGGGGTGATCAGCTCGGCGACCCTGATGGCCAACATGCCGGCGTTCAACGACGCCTGTGAACTGACCCAGCAGCACGGTTTGCTGGGACGCATCGGCCTGCATTTCAACCTCACCTACGGCGCGCCACTGAGCCCGGCGATGCGCCACCAGCCGTTGTTCTGTGACCCTCAGGGGCAGTTCGACCTGAACCTGCGGCGCTCGGCCCTGCGCCTGCCGGCCGCGGCGGCCGAGGCGGTGCGCGAGGAGTTGCAGGCCCAGTGGCAGCGCTGTGTCGATCAGGGTGTGCGGCCCAGCCATATCGACTCCCACCAGCACGTGCACAACCTGTGGCCGGTGGCAGCCATCGTCGCTCGCTTCGCTGCGCAGCAAGGGGTGCCGGTGCGCCTAGCGCGCAATGTGGGGGGCAACATCGGGCCCCTCAAGCGGTTGTTCAAGAGCGCGCTCAACCTGCGTATCCGCTGGTTGTGCGGGGCCGGGGCCCAGAGCGTGTGCACGCCCAGGGACCTGCTGGAAGGTTTTCGCCCGCCCGGCGTGATTGAAGTGGTGGCCCACCCGACCCAGCTGGCCGAGGGTGATTTCGGTGACGATTACCTGCCGGCGCAGCAGTCTCTGGAACAACTGCTGCAACAGGCATTGCCCGGGTATCAACGCATTGCCTACAGCGAGCTGTAAAAACATTAGCTCCCTATGCAATTTAATCGGCAATTAATCCGTCAGGCTAAAAGTGTCATTGACCGCGCTAGTTCAGAACAATCTGAAGCGCTGCGCGGCAAGTTCTAACGCCTGATTGGCGCGGAACTGACGTAGCCTGCATCGGAGAATTGCCATGAACCTGCGTATCGGTTTGACTGCCACCGCCCTGCTGTTGAGTGCCCTCAGTGGCCTGGCCCAGGCAGACAGCACCACCGCCGTGCCCTACCACTATGGAATGCCGCTGCATGTGGGCAAAGTGATCTCGATGACCGAACCTGCGACCCAGGAGTGCAAAGTGATCACCGCCGACATGAAGTTCATCGACAACCAGGGCAAGCCCGAGGAAATCACCTACAGAAAGATGTCGGATGCGTGCACCACCGATAATTGAGGCTGTGCAACACGCTCACACGGGGCCGCGCTGCGGCCCCTCATCACGCCCGGTGCCGATCGGCAAGCCGGGTTTCGCGGCGGCCTGGCGGCCCCCCTGTTGAATTCCCTACTCCCGAAGGCGCCTAGAATGCACGCCGCAGAGGGGCAACCTGGCGAGGGTTGTGCGCCAGGTCGTAGCGCAATTCGGCAATCAGCTCGTTGATTTCCCGACAGCCGTTGAGCTGCGAGGCATCGATGCCGGTAACCACCAGATCGACCCGGTCGGTTTGATGGTCGCGGAAGACCTTCACGGTCATCGACAGGTCGGGGCTTAGGGTGCATTGGCAGCGTTTGGGCAGAAAGCTGCTTTCAATGATATTTCGCAGTTCAAGGGCAGATAGAAACATGGCGACTCTCTCCTTTGTTCGAGACGGCCAATCAATAGGCAAACAACCTGACAACAATGACGTCCGTGTTCGGTAGTGATCCGGGCCCGGTCTTGATCCTTGCAGACGGAGCCAAGCTACAGACTAAGCCGCTTTCCCGAGGCTGCTAAATTCGATTTCGCTCTGAGCACCGGGGTTTTTCGCTGGGTTGGCTGCCAGCCCATACCGGCCGCCGGCCTATCCCTCCATTTGCGTGCAACTGGTCTTGTTTCAAGGTTTTGCTCAATCGCGGGCCTGATTGATAAAGCAGCAGGAAACGTGCCTGGCCGGCAGCGCCACAGGGCCCTGCGAAATCGGCATGCGGCGCACGAGCAGCCGTGCAAAGTGCAAGAAAGCAGGCAGTTGGCCTTGCAAAATGCCCTGCTACCCAGGACGTTTGCATTGCGCCTCGGGCGCCGGTCAGAATGCCCGGGCCGGACTTTCCCCAAGGCGCCCACTCAAACGGGTGTATCGCGCTTTCAATCAGCCAGGAGGCTTCATGCGTCTGCTCCCCCTTGCCAGCGTCACCCTGCTTTCGGCTCTCTGCGCCCAGGCCTTTGCCGCCAAGCTCGAAGACACCGCACCCTACCCCAAGGCCGAAGACGGCTTCACCCGCCAGGTCATCCACCTGCCCAAGCAACAGCACGAAGACCGCTACAAGGTCGAGATCCTCGCCGGCAAGACCCTCACCGTGGACTGCAACCTGCAGCGCCTGGGCGGCAAACTGCTAGAGAAGAACCTCGAAGGCTGGGGTTATCCCTACTACCGCCTGGACCAGGTCAGCGGCCCGATAAGTACGCGGATGGCCTGCCCCGACGGCAAGACCCGCGAGGATTTCGTCCCGGTGACCGGTGACGGCTTCGTCTTGCGCTACAACAGCAAGCTGCCGATCGTGATCTACGCGCCCAAGGACGTGGAAGTGCGCTACCGCCTGTGGAGCGCCGCGGACAAGACAGAAAACGCCCGCCAGGAATAAGCCATCCCCCCAGCCGGAGTGCCTCCCTTGATTACCTGCCATGTCAAATACGTGATCGACCCCTACCAACTGGCCGAGTTCGAAGCCTACTCCAAGGCCTGGATCGCGGTGGTGAGGCGGCTGGGCGGCACCCACCACGGCTATTTCCTGCCCTCCGAAGGTGCCAGCAACATCGCCTACTGCCTGTTCAGCTTTCCTTCCCTGGCGGACTACGAAGCCTACCGCCAGAGCGCCCTCAGTGACCCGGAAAGCGTGGCCCTGGTAGCGGCGGTGGTGCAAAAGCGCTTCATCCTCAGCTACGAACGCAGCTTCATGCGCCCTCTGCTGTCGTAGGAGCCGGCTTGCCGGTGAAGCTTGCATCGCTGTGCCGGACGCCTTCGCTGGCAGGTCTGTTCCTACAAGGCGGCGTTGCTCAGGGCGGCGCGTTCGGCGACGTGGCGCAGGCTGTCAAAGTTGATGTTGGCGCCCGAGTCGATCGCCACCAGGGTCTGGCCGCGGACGCCGCTTTGCGCCACGTATTCCTTGATGCCCGCCACCGCCAGGGCGCCCGAGGGTTCGGTGATGGAGCGGGTATCGTCGTAGATGTCCTTGATCGCCGCACACAGCTGGTCGTTGCTGACGCTGATCACTTGATCCACGTGATGCCGGCAGATCTGGAAACCATGCTCACCGATCTGCGCCACCGCAACGCCGTCGGCAAAGGTTCCCACTTCAGGCAGCACCACCCGCTGCCCTGCCGCCAGGGCCTGTTGCAGACAGTTGGAATGTTCGGACTCGACGCCAACGATGCGGATCTGTGGCCGTAGGTATTTGACATAGGCGGCGATCCCGGCGATCAGCCCGCCACCGCCGACCGGGACGAAGATCGCGTCCAGTTCGCCCTGCTGCTGGCGCAGGATCTCCATGGCCACGGTGCCTTGCCCGGCAATCACATGGGGATCATCAAAGGGTGAAACAAAGGTACTGCCGGTGCGTTGGGCCAGATCCAGGGCATGCTCCAGGGCGAAGGGAAAGCTCTGGCCATGCAGGATCGCCTCGGCGCCGCGGCTGCGCACCCCCAGCACCTTGAGTTCCGGGGTGCTGGCGGGCATCACGATGCTTGCCTTGATCCCCAGTTCCCGCGCCGCCAGCGCCACGCCCTGGGCATGATTGCCGGCGGACGCGGTGACCACTCCGCGCAGCTTCTGCTCCGGGGTGAGGTGCGCCAGGCGGTTGTAGGCGCCACGGATCTTGAAGGAAAAGGTCGGTTGCAGGTCTTCGCGCTTGAGCAGGATCTGATTGCCCAGCCGCTCGGACAGCGCCGGCGCCGCCTGCAACGGCGTACGGATCGCCAGGTCGTAGACCGGCGCCGCAAGAATCATCTTCACGTAGCGCTCCAGCAACGCCATGTCGGCACTGGACTGGGGGGTGGCAGAACGGCTGGGGCGACTCATGGTGGATCTCCTGGCTGTGTACGAAGCCCGGGAGACAGAGAGAAAAAACCCGCCTCCAGGGCGGGTTGGGTGCAGTCGTCAGCAAGCCCGCCAATAAGGAATGGCGGTAATAATGCTTGGCTGGGAACGATATGCAGGGAAAGTCATGGGCTGGAAATTACTCGCGCCAGCAGGCTCCGGTCAACGCTTTTTTCCCGGCCTCCTTGAACGACGACGTCTGCCATTGGGCACCGTGGCTTGAAGCCAAATATACGAAACATATATGATTCGTATATTTCCTCAAGGGAGGCCCCCCATGGGCATCGTCAAGATCTCCGATGAACTGCACGAGCAGATCCGCGTGGCCAGCGCCGCCATGGACCGCTCGATCAATGCCCAGGCCGAGTTCTGGATGAAGATCGGCCTGCTGGCCGAACTCAACCCTCACCTGGCCTACAACGACCTGATCAACAAGCTGTTGCTGAACAAACCCGACCTGCTCAGGGGGCGCGCATGACCCAGGCCCTGATCAAGACCCCGGAACAACTGGCGCTGATGCGCGAAGCCGGGCGGCTGCTGGCCCAGGTGTTCACCTATCTCGACGGTTTTGTCGCCCCCGGCCTGTCCACCCTGGAGCTGGACGCCGCGGTGGAACACCTGATCCGCCATGAACTCAAGGCGCGCCCGGCCAGCAAGGGCCAGTACAACTACCCCTACTGCATCAACACCTCGATCAACGAGGTGGTGTGCCACGGCATGCCCCACCCCAAGGCCGTGCTCAAGGACGGTGACATCATCAATATCGACATCACCCTGGAGAAGAACGGCTACATCGCCGACTCCAGCAAGATGTACCTGATCGGCACTGTCGGGCCCAAGGCCCGGCGCCTGGTGGACACCACGTTCGAGGCCATGTGGGCGGCGATCAAGGTGGTGCGCCCCGGCGCCCGGCTGGGCGATATCGGCCATGCCATCCAGGCCCATGCCGAAGCCAAGGGCTACAGCGTGGTCCGTGAATACTGCGGCCATGGCATCGGCCGGCAGATGCACGAAGAGCCGCAAATCCTCCACTTCGGTCGCCCCGGTACCGGCCTGGAGCTGCGCGAGGGCATGGTCTTCACCATCGAGCCGATGCTCAACCAGGGCAGCGCCCGGGTCCGCGGGCTCAAGGATGGCTGGACCGTGGTCACCCGCGACAACGGCCTCTCGGCCCAGTGGGAACACACGGTGGCGGTGACCCGGGACGGCTTCGAGGTGCTGACCCTGCAACCGCAATGAAGGCCCCTACCAGGCCTGGCCGCGCCGCTTGAGCTCCAGGCGGCGGACAAACTCCTCCAGCACCAGGGCATAGAGATCGTCCTGCAGGTAGGCATCCTCGATGCCGGCGTCGAGGTTGGGGTTGTCGTTGACCTCGATCACCACCACCTTGTCGCCGGACTGCTTGAGATCGACGCCATACAGGCCGTCGCCGATCAGGTTGGCGGTCTTCACCGCCAGATCCACCACCGCCCGGGGCGCTTCGTGGATCGCCAGGGTGCGGCACTCGCCGTTGATGTCCTGGCCCTTGGCCTTGTGGTTGTAGATCTGCCAATGGCCCTTGGACATGAAGTACTGGCAGGCAAAGATCGGTTTGCGGTTGAGCACGCCGATGCGCCAGTCGTACTCGGTGTAGAAGAACTCCTGGGCCAGCAGCAGTACCGAGTGTTCGAACAGCTCGGCGGTGGCTTCCATCAAGGCCTGCTGGCTCTCGACCTTGATCACTCCGCGGGAAAAACAGCCGTCGGGGATCTTCAGCACCAGGGGAAAACCCAGGCGCTCGCCGACCCGCTCGAAATCCTGCGGTCGCTCCTTGTAGAGAATCTCGGTGGCGGGCATGCCCAGTTGATGGCCCTTGAGCAGGTCGCTGAGGTAGACCTTGTTGGTGCAGCGCAGGATCGACGCCGGGTCGTCCATCACCACCAGCCCTTCGCTCTCGGCCTTCTTGGCAAAACGGTAGGTGTGGTTGTCGACGCTGGTGGTCTCGCGGATCAGCAGCGCGTCATATTCGGCCAGCCGCGAATAGTCCTTCTTCTCGATCAGTTCCACATCGATGCCCAGGCCCTTGCCCACGCGAATGAAACTCTCCAGCGCCCGAGGGTTGGAAGGCGGCAGCAGTTCCTGGGGATCATGGAGAATGGCCAAGTCATAACGGGCCACTTGCCGGGAGCGCGGAACCCGCCAGACCTTACGGCTGAAACTGTCCAGGGAGTTGGCGAACTGATCTTCCTGATCTTCGCGCAACTTATGCAGCGCCCCCGACTTGACGCCTTCGATGTGCCAACTGTTAGTTCGCTTGAAATCAACTAACAGGATCGGACAAGGGAAGAGTTCAAACAATTGCCGAGCCAGTTCCTGCAAGGGCTCTATATGAGTTCGACCGAAGTAGAGGGTCAGCGTAAAGCCTTCGGTATCGCGGTAAAGATGATTGCTCAGGGCCTTTTCCAGGCTCTTGTCGAGATCATCCAGGGCCAACCCGTAAAGCGCCTTGCGGGTCAGTTCGCTGATGGTGCGCACCGAGGGAATCACCCGGTGGCCGCGGGCTTCAGCCAATAGCGAGCAATAGTAGCCATGCCCCAGGTACTTGTAGCTGCGGCACAGGTTGATCACCTGGACGCGCTTGCCGGGCGCGCTTTCGCGGCTGTGTTCGAGGTACTCCTGGGCCGTGAGGATGTCGTCGCTGGGAAAGTACGAGGCCCAGTCTTCCTTGCGTTCGACAATAATGATTACCTGGCTTGAGGTTTTGTCCAGCCGGGCAATATTAGTTGAGGAAGTGATTGTCGCCGGCAAACTTTGCCCGGATACTTCTCGCCAATGACCTTGTACCGCTGACATAAAGTTCGCTCTCGCTGAAGAACCTGACCCTTTCTATTAAGCACGAACTTTTTTTGAAGTCTCGTTTCATTACGCAACTTTTACGGCGGTCATATGGATCTTGTCTTTCGCACTGCAACCCTCGAGGACTTGCCGGCGCTGGTGGCGCTGGAAGAACAATGTTTCACCAGCGACCGGCTGACCCCGCGCAGCTTCCAGTGGATGATCAGCCGCGCCCATGGGCAGCTGCTGGTGGCCGAACAGCAGGCGCAGGTGCTCGGGTATGCCCTGGTGCTGTTTCATCGCGGCACCTCCCTGGCGCGCCTGTATTCCCTGGCCATCGCCGAAAGCGCCCGGGGCCTGGGGCTGGGCAAGCGCCTGCTGCAACGCATGGAGGCCTGTGCCCTGGCCCATGACTGCGCCTACCTGCGCCTGGAGGTACGCACCGACAACCCTGCGGCCATCGCCTTGTACGAGCGCAACGGCTACCGGCGCTTCGCCCTGGTCCCCGACTATTACCAGGACCACGCCGACGCCCTGCGCCTGGAAAAACGCATCCTCCAGCACCGCGAGACCCGCAGCATCCGCGTGCCCTATTACCAGCAGACCACCGACTTCACCTGCGGCCCCGCCTGCCTGCTGATGGCCATGGGCGCCCTGCAACCTTCACGGCCCCTGGAGCGTCGGGAGGAACTGCAGATCTGGCGTGAAGCCACCACCGTCTTCATGACCTCGGGCCATGGTGGCTGCAGCCCCCAGGGCCTGGCCCTGGCGGCCTGGCGCCGCGGTTTTGCCGTGCGCTTGCAGGTCAACAGCAGCGGGCCGCTGTTTCTCAACGGCGTGCGCGACGAACATAAAAAGGACGTCATGCGCCTGGTCCACGATGAGTTCTGCAAGGAACTGGATGCCAGCGAAGTGCAGCAGGTGCTCGGCGGGCCGCTGGACCTGCCCGGCCTGTTGCGTGAAGGCGGCCAGCCCCTGGTGCTGATCAGCAGCTATCGCCTGACCCGCTCCAAGGCGCCGCACTGGGTGATAGTCACCGACTGCGACCAGGACTTCGTCTACCTCCACGACCCGGATGTCGACCACAGCCAGCACCGCCAGCCCCTGGACTGCCAGCACCTGCCGGTGAGTCACGGCGAGTTCGCCAAGATGTGCAGCTTCGGCAGCAGCAAACTGCGCGCCGCGGTGATCCTCTTCCCCCCGCGAGCCCACCCGTAGGAGCCGGCTTGCCGGCGAAAAGGCCCGCAGCCTTGCGCGCCCCCTGCCAGCGCCTTCGCTGGCAAGCCAGCTCCTACAGCAGCCAGATACGCCTCGCAGCCGCCCCCCGTAGGAGCCGGCTTGCCGGCGAAAAGGCCCGCAGCCTTGCGCGGCCCCTGTCGGCTCCTTCGCTGGCAAGCCAGCTCCTACAGCAGCCAGATACGCCTCGCAGCCGCCCCCCATAGGAGCCGGCTTGCCGGCGAAAAGGCCCGCAAGCCTTGCGCGGCCCCTGTCGGCGCCTGCAAGGGAGCCCGGGGCTATTGCAGGCCGACTTTGTACAGCGTGCCCTGGTCCTCGTCGGTGAGGATGTAGAGGTAGCCGTCCGGGCCCTGGCGCACATCACGAATACGCGCCTTGAGCCCGCCCAGCAGGCGTTCCTCGTGCTCGACCCGATCACCGTTGAACTGCAGCCTGATCAGCTCCTGGCTGGCCAGGGCGCCAATGAACACGTTGTGCTGCCAGGGCTTGAAGCGGTCGCTGTCATAGAAGGCCATGCCGCTGATGCCGGGGGACTTCTCCCACACATGGTGCGGCGCCACAGTGCCGGGCGCGGTCTGGCCCACGGCCTCGGGGATCGGCTGGCCGGAATAGTTGATGCCGTGGGTCGCCAGAGGCCAGCCGTAGTTCTTGCCGCGCTCGATGATATTGATCTCGTCGCCACCCTTGGGCCCGTGTTCGTTCTCCCAGAGGGTGCCGCTCCAGGGGTTGAGCGCCGCCCCCTGGGGGTTGCGGTGGCCGTAGCTCCAGATCTCCGGGCGCACCCCGGCCTGGCCGACGAAAGGGTTGTCATCCGGCACCCGACCATCCGGGTACAGGCGCACGATCTTGCCCTGGAGCTTGTCCAGGTCCTGGGCGGTGGGCCGGTCGTTGTTTTCACCCAGGGTCACGAACAGGTAGCCGTCGCGGTCGAACACCAGCCGCGAACCGAAGTGATTGCCCGTGGACAGCTTGGGTTCCTGCCGGAAGATCACCTGGAAATCCTTGAGCCCGCTCAGGTCATCGCTCAAACGGCCACGGCCCACGGCGGTGCCGGCAGTCCCGCCCTCGCCGCCACCTTCGGCATAGGACAGATACACCATGCGGTCCTGCTTGAAGTCCGGCGACAGCGCCACATCCAGCAAGCCGCCCTGGCCCTTGGCCCAGACCTTGGGTACCCCGCTCAGGGGCGCCGAAAGCTTGCCGTCCGCGCCGACCAGCCGCAGGTTGCCCGGGCGCTCGGTCACCAGAATGCCCTGGCGGTCCGGCAGGAATGCCAGGGCCCAGGGATGGTCAAGGCCGGCGGCCACCGGAGTCAGGTTCAGCGTGCCCTGCTCACTGGGAAAAGCCTGGGGTGTGGCGGCCATGGCGGGCACGGCACTGCCCAGCAAGACGCTGGAGCACAAGGTGGCGATAAGGGTTTTACGCAACATGCTCGCTTCCTTTTGTCGATCGAGAAAATCCTCGGTAGCAGGTTTCGCACCTGCCGCCGGGGTGGCAGGACAGTGCTTCAGCGCCGGTTGCCGGGATCGCTGTCGCGGGGGCTTTGCACCCGGGGATCAGGGTTGGGTCGCTGCACCCCGCCACGCGGGTAGCCATTGCCGATGCCGCCGTTCTCAAGGGTTGGCGGGCGACCGGTCGGAGCGGTGCTGGGGCCGCGCACGGGCGGGCTGCTGGGCTGGGTGCCCTGCATGCTGTTGGGGTTGGCGCGACGGATGGGGTTGCTGTAGGGGTCGTTGTTGCCGCTGCTGGGCAGGTTCTGCGCCAATTGCAGGGGGTGTTGATGGGGGGGAGGTGCTTCAGGGGCGCCAGCCCAGGCGGCGCCGCTGGTCCAGACCAGCGCGATGAGTGCGGCAAACCCGCGAGCCAGACCGTTCATGAAAAGCCTCCTGAGGAGCGACAAGGTATCGAATTCGATTCCACGCTACGCCCAGGGTTCGGCTTTGTTAACTAAATAATCCTTCAGAACATGTAACACCCGGTATCCACGGTGCCTTCATCTGCAAGCGCTGGCTGGCCTGCGAACGGGCCCTTTGGCCATGCCTCTGGCTCAAGGATGCGTTCGCCGGCAAGCCCGCTCCTACACCGCGGGGGAGCAACGTCAGATGTAGATGAACAGCAACAGCAGTGCAGCGAAGATCGCCCACTTTTCCAGGTAGTAGCGCGTGCGGTTGCGCTTTTTCAGTTCTTTGCCCCGCAGGCGGATCTTGTACAGCTTGTTGAAGGCACGGTTCAGGCCACCCGTCTTGTCACCGGCATCGTTGGGCGCGCCGGCGGCGGACATCACGGTACGGCTGAACCAGCCATTGAACGCAGCGGCCCAGCGGTACTTCATCGGCCGCTCGACATCGCAGAACAGAATGATGCGGTTCTGCTCGGTGGTGTTTTCCGCGTAGTGAATGTAGGTCTCGTCGAACATCACCGCTTCGCCGTCGCGCCAGTGATAACGCTCACCGTCGACCTCGATGAAGCAGCCTTCGTTGTTCGGCGTGGAAAGACCCAGGTGGTAGCGATAGGAACCGGCATAAGGGTCGCGGTGACGAACCAGGCGCGAACCAGGCGGCAGCTCGGCGAACATCGCAGCCTTGATCGAACCGATACTCTGCACCAGCTCGGTGGTGCGTGGGCACAGCTTCATCGCCGAAGGGTGACTGTCGCCGTACCACTTCAGGTAGAAGCGTTTCCAGCCGGTCTTGAAGAAGGAGTTGAAACCCACATCGTTGTACTGGTCCGAGCGCTTGATCTCGCCGGCCTGCAGCAGGCTCTGGCCTTCGGCACGGATCTCTTCCCAGTGTTCCTGCAGCTTGTTCATCTCCGGGAAGTCGGCCGGGTCCAGGTACGGCCGGTTGGGGTACTTGGAGAACAGATAGAGGAAGCAGTTGATGGGCGCCAGGAAGGTCGAGTGATCGCTGAGCTGGCGGCCCAGTTTATGGCGCACGCGCCCCCGCAGGTGTACGTACGCAATGGATAAAACGTATACAGCGGCAATGATGAGTTTCACGGAAATCGTCACACGTCAGAAGAGAACATGCTGCGCCTCTGAAAGCCCGGAAGGCCAAAGGCAAATTGCAGCGTCTGAGTTGAAAAAAGCGTAACCGGCGACACTCTTCGTCGCAGGTTCGACCCTCGGCATCTGGCCGTCGGCTGGCATTTTAGCCACAGTTTGTAACCAATGGTTAACTCATATTTGTTAAAAGCTGCGCTCCTTTCGTTGAAAGATGCGGGTATTGCGCCGGCTGTTGATTCAGCTCAACAAAAGCCGCTCGGTGCCGGTAGCGACCCGCAAGGGACTGTGTTGCCGGGCCTTGCCGAGGTATCCTGCGCGCCGCTGCCCTCTCCTCTTCGGCAAGGATTCCCGACTTGATCGACCCCAATCTCCCGCCAACCCTGGTGCTGCTGCCGGGCATGGATGGCACCGGCACCCTGTTCGAGCCGCTGCTCCAGGCCTTTGGCCAGCATTGGCCGGTACAGGTCTTGCATTATCCCGGCGATCAGCCCCTGGGCTACCCGGCCCTGGTGGAGCGGGTGATGGCGCAACTCCCAACGAACCGGCGATTCATCCTGCTGGGCGAGTCCTTTTCCGGCCCGGTGGCGGTGAGCGTGGCCGCCCGCAATCCCGAAGGGCTGATGGGCTTGGTGCTGTGCAGCAGCTTTGTGCGCAATCCGCGCCCGCGCCTTGCGCCTTTGCAGCCCCTGCTCAAGGTACTGCCGGTGCAGCGCCTGCCGTTCTGGCCCATGGATGCCCTGCTGCTGGGCGGCTTTTCCACCCCGGCACTGCGTCAGGCACTGGCGGCGGCGATCGCCCAAGTGGCGCCGCAGGTACTGCAGGCCCGGTTGCAGGCGGTGATCGCCGTGGATGTACGCCAGGCCCTGGCTGCCAGCCGGGTGCCGCTGCTGTACCTGCGGGCCCGCCAGGATCGCTTGGTGCCCCCATCGGCTTCGGCCCTGGTCCGGCAACTGCGCAGCGACGCCCGGCTGGTGGAGATCGAGGCGCCCCACTGCCTGCTCCAGGCCGCGCCGGCCGCGGCAGCGGCGCAATTGCAGCACTTCCTGAACGACCTGCTGGAAGCGGCTGCCATGCCCGGCAGGGGTTGAGCATCGGCTGCCCGCGCTAAAATCCCTGCCCCTGTGTCATACAACTGCTCGTTTACATATGCGACAATGCGCGCAAATTTCAACATGCACCCCGCACTCTTCGCTCAGCAACCTGGCCTCTTGGCCGGAATGTTGCGCTCGACGTACGCCCGCTGGCTCAGTTCCACACCCATACCGGTCCGACCTGGAAGGCTCCAGATCGCGCCCTGTGGATTTAAGGTCGGCGCTAAAACATTGGTAGGTAAGTAATTGATCTCCACAGCTAACATCACCATGCAGTTCGGCGCCAAGCCGCTGTTCGAGAACGTTTCGGTCAAGTTCAACGGCGGCAACCGCTACGGTCTGATCGGCGCCAACGGTTGCGGCAAGTCGACCTTCATGAAAATCCTCGGTGGCGACCTCGAGCCGTCCGGCGGCCAGGTCATGCTGGAACCGAACGTGCGCCTGGGCAAGCTGCGCCAGGACCAGTTCGCCTACGAAGAATTCACCGTGATCGACACCGTGATCATGGGCCACGAGGAGCTGTGGAAGGTCAAGGCCGAGCGCGATCGCATCTACTCGCTGCCGGAAATGACCGAAGAAGACGGCATGGCCGTGGCCGAGCTGGAAACCGAATTCGCCGAGATGGACGGCTACACCGCCGAGTCCCGCGCCGGTGAGCTGCTGCTGGGCCTGGGCATTCCCCTGGAACAGCATTTCGGCCCGATGACCGAAGTCGCGCCAGGCTGGAAACTGCGAGTTCTGCTGGCCCAGGCGCTGTTCTCCGATCCGGAAGTGCTGCTGCTGGATGAACCGACCAACCACCTGGACATCAACACCATCCGCTGGCTGGAAAACATCCTCACGGCGCGTAACAGCACCATGATCATCATTTCCCACGACCGGCACTTCCTCAACAGTGTCTGCACCCACATGGCCGACCTGGACTACGGCGAGCTGCGCCTGTTCCCGGGCAACTACGACGAATACATGATCGCCGCGACCCAGTCCCGCGAGCAGCTGCTGTCGGACAACGCCAAGAAGAAAGCGCAGATCGCCGAACTGCAGACCTTCGTCAGCCGCTTCTCGGCCAACGCCTCGAAAGCCAAGCAGGCCACGTCCCGGGCCAAGCAGATCGACAAGATCCAGCTGGCCGAAGTCAAGCCGTCGAGCCGCGTCAGCCCGTTCATCCGCTTCGAACAGACCAAGAAACTGCACCGCCAGGCGGTGACCCTGGAGCGCATGTCCAAGGGTTTCGACGGCAAGACCCTGTTCCAGAACTTCAGCTTCACCGTCGAGGCCGGCGAGCGCGTAGCGATCATCGGCCCCAACGGCATCGGCAAGACCACTCTGCTGCGCACCCTGGTGGGCGAGCTGACCCCGGACGCCGGCACAGTGAAGTGGACCGAAAGCGCGGAGCTGGGCTACTACGCCCAGGACCACGCCCATGACTTCGAAGACGACGTCAGCCTGTTCGACTGGATGGGCCAGTGGACCCAGGGCGAACAGATGATCCGCGGCACCCTGGGCCGGATGCTGTTCTCCAACGACGAGATCCTCAAGTCGGTGAAGGTGATTTCCGGTGGTGAGCAAGGCCGCATGCTGTTCGGCAAGCTGATCCTGCAAAAGCCCAACGTGCTGGTGATGGACGAACCGACCAACCACCTGGACATGGAATCCATCGAGGCGCTGAACCTGGCCCTGGAAAACTACCCGGGCACCCTGATCTTCGTCAGCCACGACCGTGAATTCGTATCGTCCCTGGCCACCCGCATCATCGAGTTGAGCCCAAGCGGCGTGACCGACTTCAGCGGCACCTACGACGACTACCTGCGCAGCCAGGGCGTGATGTTCTAAAGACAGCGGCAAGCGGTAAGCGACAACAAAAAAGCCCCGTCCAGTGTGACGGGGCTTTTTTGTATGCCCCTCGCTCGCAGGTGCCGGCTTGCCGACGAAAAGGCCCGCCAGCCTTGCATCACCCGGCGGGCGCCTTCGCTGGCAAGCCAGTTCCGGCACGAACCCACAGGCCTCTGTAGGAGCCGGCTTGCCGGCGAACAGGCCCGCAAGACTTGCACCGCTCCTGCCAGCGCCTACCGGGTGCGGGGAATAGATAGTTAGCCTGCTTTCTTTTATGTTCACGGCACGCGATGATGCAGGCCTCTAACCGCCGCCCGCGAACGAGCCTTCATGCCCGAGCCACAAACGCCCGCTCAAAGCTCCATGGCGATCACCCTGCAGATCGTCTCCATCGTCTTCTATACCTTTATCGCCTTCCTTTGCATCGGCCTGCCGATCGCGGTGTTGCCAGGTTATGTCCACGAACAGCTGGGCTTCAGCGCGGTGGTCGCCGGGCTGACCATTGGCGCGCAATACCTGGCCACCCTGCTCAGCCGGCCCATGGCCGGGCGCATGTCGGACACCGTGGGCACCAAGCGTTCGATCATCTACGGCTTGCTGGGGATTCTGCTCAGCGGGGTGCTGACCCTGGTTTCGGTGCTGCTCGTCCAGTGGCCACTGCTGAGCCTCGCCGTGCTGCTGGGCGGGCGCCTGCTGCTGGGGGTGGCCCAGGGCCTGATCGGGGTCGGCACCATCAGTTGGTGCATGGGCCAGGTCGGCGCGGAGCACACCGCGCGGTCTATCTCCTGGAATGGCATTGCCTCCTACGGCGCTATCGCCATTGGTGCACCGTTGGGGGTGCTGATGGTCCAGCAATACGGTTTCGCCAGCCTGGGGGTCGCCCTGTCGATCCTGGCGATCCTGGCGTTGCTGCTGATCCGCAACAAGCCTTCGGTGCCGGTGATTCGCGGCGAGCGCCTGCCGTTCTGGGCCGTGTTCGGGCGCATTGCGCCCTTTGGCGCCAGCCTGAGCCTGGCCTCCATCGGCTACGGCACCCTGACCACCTTCATCACCTTGTTCTACCTCAGCCGCGGCTGGACCGGCGCGGCCTATTGCCTGACGGTGTTCGGCGTGTGCTTTATCTTTTCGCGGCTGCTGTTCATCTCCTGCATCAGCCGTTTCGGCGGCTTTCGTTCGGCCATCGCCTGCATGTGCGTCGAAACCCTGGGCCTGGCCCTGCTGTGGCTGGCGCCCTCCACCGGCTGGGCCCTGGTGGGGGCCGGGTTGACCGGCTTCGGCCTGTCGCTGGTGTACCCGGCCCTGGGAGTGGAGGCCATCAAGCAAGTGCCCAACAGCAGCCGTGGCGCAGGCTTGAGCGCCTATGCGGTGTTTTTCGACCTGGCACTGGCCATCGCCGGGCCGTTGATGGGCGCGGTGGCGTTGAACCTGGGGTATTCGTGGATTTTCTTCTGCGCCGCCCTGCTCTCGCTGACCGGCCTGGGCCTGACCCTGATGCTCAAGCGCCGGGCCGGCGCCTGAGTCATTGATCGGCGGTCTGCATCCCGGCCCGGCTTGGCCGACCCAGCGTATGGGCGAAGAAGTTGCCGGCTTCGAGAATCAGGTTGCGGTGGATGTCTTCACGGTCGACGCCGTCGGCATCGGTGCACAGCGCCGGCATCGCGGCCATCTGCTGTGCGGAACAAGGCGCCATGAACACGAAATGCCCGGCGCCGGCCAGCAGCTTGAAGTCCGGGGCCACCGGCAGTTTGCGCGCCAGCGCCGCGGCGTTCTTGTCCAGCGCCACCAACTGGTCGCCATCACCACTGTAGAGCAGCACCGGCACATGCACCCCGGCCAGGGTCTGGCGGCCGAACTTGAGGCTCAGGGGGGCCAGCAGCATCAAGGCATGCACCCGGGGGTCGGCCACCGGTTGCAGGTCGTCGCGGTCGACGATCAGTTCGCCCTGGGTGTTGCAGGCATCCCGGTCATTGGGGCGCTCCTGGCAGTAGCGCCGCAAGCGGTCCAGGTCCGGCGTGGCGCCGGAGAGAATCAACGCAGTCTCGCCACCGGCGGAATAGCCGATCACCCCCACCTGGTCGGCATTGACGAAGGGCGACAGCATCGGGTCGCCGAGGGTTGCGGTGATGGCTTCGGAAATCTGGATCGGCCGCCCGTACAGATTGCTCAGGGTACCCAGACGGCTGTGGTCCTTGGAGTTGTCGCCGGGGTGAATCACCGCCACCACGACAAAGCCCTTGCGTGCCAGAGAGGTGGCCAGGTCATGCAGGGCCAGAGGGGTGCCGGTGTTACCGTGGGACAGCATCAGCATCGGGAAGCGGCCGATGGCGATCTTGGCATCCCGTGAGGCAGCGATCTGATAGCCCTCAAGCTGGCTGCCGTGCTCGATACCGGTGGATGGGTAGAAGGCGATGGCGCGCATCGGTTGCCGGTCCAGGGGGTCGAGAAAACTCATCTCGTGAAAGCCCACGCTCCAGTGCGGATGCGGCCCAGGGGCGGCCTGCACCGAAAGCAGGCTGCTGAGCAGGCAGATCAGTAACATTGCACAAAGACGTTTCATCGCACGCCCACCTTTGCCGCCGGATCGAGAAAGCCGTTCTCCCCTGCCATCCCTTGCCGCCAAGGCCTTGCAGCTGTACCACGCCGTAGCCAGGGATGCACAAGCCGGGAGCATTGCTCCGTGTGTTGCATAACCCGGGCCAGAAACCCTGAACACCACAATAAAAAAACTCCGCACCCTGCCCACTTCATGCGGTGAGCAGAATACAGAGTTTAGTGGCCCTTGCCGTGCAGCAAAGGCTCTTTACACAAGCCTTACGCGGCAGCGAAGAGTTGCTGGCTGATCTGCGCCTGGGCGTCGCTCATGGCTTTGCTGCGTACTTCCTCGCCGTAGGCCAGGCCATGGGCGCGAACGAATTCGACATCGGTGATGCCGAAGAAGCCGAACAGCACTTTCAGGTAGTCCTCGTGAGCCACCCCAGTGGCCTGGCCCACGTGCAGGCCGCCGGAAGTGGAGACCACAATCACTTTCTTGCCGCCGCACAGGCCTTGCGGGCCGGCTTCGGTGTAGCGAAAGGTCTCGCCAGCCACGGCGATGCGGTCGATCCAGGCCTTGAGTTGGGTGGGAATGGTGAAGTTGTACATCGGCGCGGCGACTACCACGGTATCGGCAGCCTTGAATTCGGCCAGGGCCTGAGCGCTGAGCTGGGCCTCATGCTTCTGCGCGGCGTCACGCAGCTCCGCGGCGGTACCGGCAGCCACCAGGGTGGCGGCGGAGAAGTGGCTGATGGCGTCATTGGCCAGGTCGCGGTAGGTCACCACGGTGGCCGGATGAGCGGCTTTCCAGGCCTCGACCACACTGTGGCTGAGCTGACGGGAGGCCGAGTTGTCACCAAGAATGCTGGAATCGATATGCAAGAGTTTCATCTGGGATCTCCAAGTGAGGACCGCCACTGGGCGATCGGATGTGGGCAATCCTACAGATGAAACCAATAGCTGATTAGCCGGTATAAATGCGATAGTTCGTCCCATCAGCAGGACAGTCGAGCGAAAAATCATCATGCAAGACCTCAACGACCTCTATTACTTCGCCAAGGTGGTGGAAGCCGGTGGCTTCGCCGCCGCCGGACGCCTGCTGGGCATTCCCAAATCGCGGCTGTCACGGCGTATCGCCGAGCTTGAAGAACGCCTCAACGCCCGGCTGCTGCAACGCACCACCCGGCAACTGAGCCTGACTGCCGTGGGCGAGCGTTACCTGCGTCACTGCCAGGCCATGCTGCTGGAAGCGGAGATGGCCGACGAAGCCGTGGCCAGCATGGCCAGCGAACCCCGCGGGCGCCTGCGGGTGTCGAGCCCGGTGGGCCTGGCCCACGAACTGCTGACACCGCTGGTCAGCAGCTTTCTGGAGAAGTACCCCCAGGTGCAGCTGGAAATGCTCCTGCTCAACCGCCGTGTCGACCTGATCAACGAGGGTGTGGACGTCGCCCTGCGGGTGCGCGAGCTGGGCGACGAAGACCCGCTGCTGGTGACCCGGCGCCTGCGCCGGGCCCAGACGGCGATCGTGGCGACCCCAGACTTCCTCCGGCAATACCCGGTGGAGCATCCGGAAGACCTGCGGCGCGTGCCGATTCTCGGCGCCCTGGAGGCCGACCGCCTGGTGCACCTGCGCCTGCTGGACCAGCAAGGCCAGGCCTGCGACCTGGCCCTGGAGGCTCGCCTGGGCATCGACGACTTCATCGTGCGCCGTGCCTGTGCCCTCGCTGGCCAGGGCTGTACCGTGCTGCCCATGCTGTATTGCGAGGAGGAACTGGCCAGCGGCCAGTTGGTGCAGATGCTGCCGCAATGGGCATTGCCCGGCGGCTGGCTGCAGGCCGTGTATCCTCACCGCCGGGGTGTGATGCCGGCCGTGCGCGCCTGGATCGAGCACTTGAGTGAATCCTTCGAACGCTGCGGAGAACGACTGCTGTGAAAGCCCGAACCTTGAATGAAGAGCAAGTGGCGCAATTCTGCCTGGGCCTGCCGGGTGCGCGGGAAGACTACAAGTGGGGCGGTGTGCGGGTGTTCTCGATTGCCGGCAACAAGATGTTCGCCGTGCAGCACCTGCGGGGCGACTCGCTGGCCTTCAAGGTCGATCAGGAGCTGTTTCTCGGCCATGTCGACCGCCCGGGCATTGCGCCGGCGCCCTACCTGGCCCGGGCGCACTGGATCATCATGAACACCCCCTACCCCCTGGGCGCCTCGGAGCTCGAGGCGCTGCTGCAGCGCTCTCACCAGTTGGTGGTGAGCAAGCTGCCCAAGCGGGTTCAGGTGGGTTTGCTGCTCTAGAACAGGCTCAGCAGGCTGCTTTCCAGGAACAGCCGGTCGATCCAGAACACCTGGTGCAAGGCCACGATCAGCCAGAACACCAACTGGTAGGAGACCTTGCGGGTCTTGTGGCGCAACAGCTGCTGGGCCAGCAAGGCCCCGGGCCAGCCACCGGCCAGTTCCAGGGCATGCAGGACGTTCTCCGGGGTACGCCGGCCCTCGGCCTGGGCCCGGCGCTTGTCGTGCCAGTAGACCAGGAAGGCCAGCAGGCTGACCGCGCCATAGGCGATCAGGGGAATGAGCGAAATCCCCTTCCACCACAGCGACAGCGAACCGAACAGCGGCAACCCGCACAGCAGTACGAACGCCAGCAGCTTGGCCCGGGGATGCTGGAGCCGCGCAGCACTGGCCGAGGACGCCGGGCGCCGGGCCGTACTCATGGCTTGGCCGCCGTCCAGTCGACCCAGCCGAACTGCCAGGTCGCCAGGATCAACAGGCCGAAGGCAATGCGATACCAGGCGAAGGCCGCGTAGCTGTGGCTGGCGATGAACTTCAGCAGGCCCTTGACCGCGATCATGGCGAAGACAAAGGCGGTGACGAAGCCGATGGCGAACACCGGGAAGTCATCGGGCTGGAACAGATGGCGGTACTTGTAGCCTGAATACACCGCGGCGCCGACCATGGTGGGCATGGCCAGGAAGAACGAAAACTCGGTGGCGGTCTTGCGCGACAGGCCGAACAGCAGACCGCCGATGATGGTGGAGCCCGAGCGCGAGGTGCCCGGGATCATCGCCAGGCACTGGGCGCAGCCGACCTTGAGCGCGTCCTTCCAGGTGATGTCGTCCACTGTCTCGGCATGCACCTGGTGCTGCCGGCGCTCGGCCCACAGCATGATCAGGCCGCCGACCACCAGGGCCGTGGCCACGGTAATGGGGTTGAACAGGTAGGCATGGATCAGGTCGGCGAAGATCACCCCCAGCACCACCGCCGGCAGGAAGGCGATCAACAGGTTGATCGTGAAGCGCTGGGCCTTGGGCTGGGTCGGCAGGCCGATCACCACATCGAGGATCTTGCGGCGAAATTCCCAGACAACCGCAAGGATCGCCCCCAACTGGATAATGATGTTGAAGGCCATCGCCCGCTCGCCGCCAAAGTCGAGCAAGTCGGCCACAATGATCTGGTGCCCGGTGCTGCTGATGGGTAAAAACTCGGTCAGGCCTTCGACAATCCCGAGTATCAATGCCTGTGCGGCGGTCCAAAGATCCATCAATTCCCCCATGAGGCGATGCTCGTGGCATGCCTCTTTTTAATTGGTCAAAGCATTTGCTGCGTCGAGCGTAGCCGAGAAATCGGCGCTCGTAAGATCAACACAAGCCCATGAAAATTATGTGAAAAGTTCAGAAAGGTTCAGGTTTTCGGCAAAGGCGCCGAAATCCTAGCAGACAGGCGCAAAACACGCCGCGATGTTATTGGACTTCCGTAGGGTTGGCGTTGGAAGACCAGCGTGCTTGGATGCTCCGGGCCTTTTATGACAAGAACAAGAATCTGGAGTGACCGGATGATGAATAGCTTACGCAAGATGTCCATCAGTCAGCGCCTGTGGCTGATCCTGATCGTGGCGGTGCTGACCCTGGTGACCCTGGGCGTGATGATGCTCAAGCAGATTCATGGGGACCTGTACCTGGCCAAGGCGCAGAAGACCCAGCACGTGGTGCAGACCGCCGCCGGCGTACTGAATTACTACCAGGGCCTGGAAGCCGCCGGCAGCCTGACCCGCGACCAGGCGCAGAAGCAGGCGCTGCAGGTGATTCGCGGGCTGCGCTACAACCAGAATGACTACTTCTGGATCAACGACCTGACGCCGGTGATGATCATGCACCCGGCCAACCCCAAGCTCGACGGGCAGAACCTGGCCGCGGTCAAGGACCCGGACGGTTTCGAGGTGTTCAACGAGATGGTGACCCTGGCCAAGGCCAAGGGCGGCGGCATGGTGGACTACCGCTGGCCCAAGCCCGGCGCCGAACAACCGGTACAGAAGACCTCCTACATCCAGCTGTTCCAGCCCTGGGGCTGGATCATCGGCTCCGGAGTCTATATCGACGACCTGCAGGACGAGTTCTACGCCCAGGTACTGCGCGCCTCCTCCATCGGCCTGGTGATTGCCCTGCTGATGGCCGCCCTGGTGGTGCTGATCGTGCGCAGCATTGTCAGCCCGCTGCGCGAAACGGTGCACGCCATGGCCAACATCGCCAGCGGCGAAAGCGACCTGACCCGCAGCCTCGACACCCACGGCCAGGACGAGGTCACCGAACTGGCCCGGCACTTCAACGGCTTTACCGCCAAGTTGCGCGGTGTGGTGATGCAGCTGCAATCCAGCGCCGCAGCCCTGGAACAGTCCTCCAGCGAACTGGGTAGCAACGCCAACGACGCCCAGGAGCGCAGCCAGCAGCAATCCCAACAGATGGAACAGGTGGCGGCCGCCATCAGCCAGGTCACCAGCGCAGTCCAGGATGTGGCGCGCAACGCCGAGCACGCCGCCACCGAGGTGCGCGAGGCCGAGGCCCAGGCCCAGCAGGGCCAGGTCAACATCGACGGCAGCTTGCAGCAGATCGACCAGCTTTCGGTGACCATCGACCAGGCGGTGGAAGTGATCCGCACCCTGGCGGCGGAAAGCACCCAGATCGGCACGGTGCTGGAGGTGATCCGCTCGATTGCCGAACAGACCAACCTGCTGGCCCTGAACGCTGCCATTGAGGCGGCCCGGGCTGGGGAGCAAGGGCGCGGCTTTGCCGTGGTGGCCGACGAAGTGCGCCTGCTGGCCCAGCGTACCCAGCAGTCCACCGCGGAAATCCAGGGCATGATCGAGCGCCTGCAAAACCACTCCGAAGCGGCGGTCAAGGTCATCGGCGATAGCAGCCGGGCCTCGCAACTGACCATCGAGCAGGCCGGGCTGGCCGGCGCCAGCCTCAACGCCATCGGCCAGGCACTGCGCAACCTCAACGGCCTGAACGCGACGATTGCCAGCGCCACCCTGGAACAGGCCCATGTGGTGGAAGACATCAACCACAACGTCGGCCAGGCAGCCGGCCTGTCCCAGGGCACGGCCCTGGCGGCCCAGCACTCCAGCGCCGCCAGCCGCCACCTCAAGGAGCTGTCGGAGCAGCTCAACGGCCTGTTGCGCCAGTTCCGCGTCTGACCCCTCGCTGAACCCAAGGCCCCGGACTGACGCCCGGGGCCGACTCTGGGTACAATCGCCCCCCTCCTCCATTTCCCCAAGGAACCGCCATGTCCGGGCTTGAACTGTTTGCCGCCGCCCTCGGCGTGATCGCCGTCTGGCTGACGGTCAAACAGAACCCCTGGTGCTGGCCCATCGGCCTGGTCATGGTGCTGCTGTACAGCTGGATCTTCTACGAGGTCAAGCTCTATTCCGACATGCTCCTGCAGGTGGTCTACGCGGTGCTGCAGCTCTATGGCTGGTGGCAGTGGACCCGGGGCGGCGAACAGCACCAGGGGCGGCCGGTCAGCCAGTTGCAGTCCAGCGGACTGCTACAGGGGCTGGCCCTGGGCGCAATGGGCAGCCTGCTGCTGGGGGCTGCCATGGCCCACTGGACCGACGCCGCGCAGCCCTGGCTGGACGCCGCCTTGACCGCCTTCAGCCTGGTGGCGCAGTGGTGGATGGCGCAGAAGCGCGTGCAATGCTGGCCGCTGTGGATTGCCGTGGATGTGATTTTCGTCGGGCTGTTCGTCTACAAGGAGCTCTACCTGACGGCGGCGCTGTATGCCCTGTTCACCCTGCTGGCCGTCCAGGGCTGGCGAGCCTGGCGCGCCGACCCGGCCTTGCAGTCGTGAAGGTCCTGGTACTGACCGGCCCCGAGTCCAGCGGCAAGAGCTGGCTGGCGAGCGAGCTGCAAGCCCACTTCGGTGGCATCCAGGTGGGCGAATACGTGCGCCACTTCATCGAGCAGCAGGGCCGCGACACCTGCCTGGCGGACATTCCCGAGATCGCCCGGGGCCAGCTCGCCTGGGAGGATCAGGCACGCGCCCAGCAACCTGGACTGCTGATTCTCGATACCCACCTGTTAAGCAACCAACTCTGGAGCCAGACCCTGTTCGGCGACTGCCCGCCGTGGCTGGAACCCCAACTGCTGGCCCGCCACTACGACCTGCACCTGCTGCTGTCGCCGGAAGATGTGGCCTGGAGCGACGACGGCCAGCGCTGCCAGCCACAACTGGCAGAACGGTTGGCCTTCTTCGAGGCTACCCGCCATTGGCTGGAGCAACACCGCCAGCCGTACCGCATCATTGGCGGCGACTGGCAAGCCCGCCGGCAACAGGCCTTCGAGCAGGTCCGGCAACTGCTGCAAGCGTGATCGGTGCAGTGCCGCAGGGCCACAAGTGTCCATCCCTGAAACACCTGCCTGGCCATCAGGCCGCCATTTTCCGCGGTGGCGCCCACGGCCGGGCAAACTGTTAAGCCCCTGATACACCCCCGCAGCAACCCCTGTTCCAGAGCGTTGCCCCGGTTATGGCCAATGGCCGTCGGGGGTAGGTGTCTCATCCCTGAAACAGTCCCGAAAGCCGACGCCCCGCAGCGTTCGCAAGCCGTTGAATCTTAAAAAGAAACAAAAAGCGGCACGGCTTCTGCTCTCTTCCTCCCAACGCCGGCTAGGGCCAGCACTGAGAAGAAGGAATACCGCCGTGGGGACGCTGAATAAAAGTTTCACCCGCCTACTGCTGATCGGCTGCGCCGTCAGCGCGGTGTACAGCCTTCCGGTGATGGCTGCGGGGAATGGCGAAATCGTTCTTGAACGCCAGGTGCACCCCACGCCCATTGGTCGTGCCCTGAATCGCGACCCCAACCCCACCACTGTCAACGCCAATCCTTCCGCTCTAGTCACCGGGACGCTCGATAACGAAATGAGCGACAGCGAATTCGCCGGGATCAACAGCGGTTCGCTGGTCCGCGGTGCAGTGATGCCCAACGGCACTGGCGTCGCCGGCCTCAACGTCGTGACCAATCCCGATGGCCTGCCAGGCATGACCACCGGCCACGGTGGCGGCTCGGGCGCGTCGATCTCCAACTCCATCAATCGCTCCATCAGTTCCGGCATGGCGCCCTTGAACAACATTGGAGGCCGTTGAGATGAAGCATTCATTGCTCTTTCTTGGCCTGCTCGCATGCACGTCGGCCATGGCCGATAACGCCAGCCAGGTCCAGGACACAGCAACACTGGTCAATTCCGGCTCCAGCTATAACGGCAACCTCAACATCAACCAGGCCGCAGGCGATCAACAGCAGCAAACCAACGTACGGGCCATCGCCATCGGCACCAACGCCAAGGCCAGTACCAGCGTGACCCAGAAACTCACCACGCCCGCCGACCGCTCGGTCAATGCCAGCAGCACGATCGGCGGCAACTCGTTCAGCAATGGCAGCGGCGCACTGGGCGTGAACCAGTCGTCCGGGGCCAACAACCAGATGGTCAATGCCCTGCGGATCAGCATCAGTGCCAACCCGCAAAGCATCGACGACAGCGCCCTGTCGCAGCAGAACGTGGCGCTGTTACCAAGCTCGGGAGCATCCGACGCTCAACAAGGCAGCCGCCAGGTCGTTACCAGCGACCAGGCCTTCACCGGCAGCCGTGGAGTGATTCAGGTGAACCAGAGTGCCGGGGTGGGGAACCGAATGGCTAACACCCTGAGCATCCGGGTCGCTGATTGACCCGTCGTAGTGCGATTAGAAAGTACCAACACTTAACCAACTAATAAGCACCGGAGAAACACCATGAAACCTACAATGGCTCTCAAACCACTGGTTTTCGCACTGGCCGCCGTCATGGCAATGGCTGCCCAGGCAGGTGGTAACGATCATGGTAACAACGGCGGTCATGGCAACGATCATGGCGATCAGGGCCCGGACCTAAGCACTCTGCTGCAAATCACCGCCGGCGCAGGCGCTGCCGTCCTGGATGTACAGAACAGCAACACCAACGTGGTGAAAAACCAGGGCACCAACAACAACGCCAAGATTGAAGGCTCCCTCAACAGCTCCAACGGCAACATGGGTGCCAACGCCGCCGCCGGCGACGGCAACCAACAAGACAACGCCGCCGCCCTGGCCACCGCCGATGAAAACTTCATCTTCGGTAGCGCAGTAGCCGCCTCCAGCGCGACTCAGGTCAACAACAACAACTATGTGAAAAACTCTTCGACCCAAAACAATGCCGTGCTCAACAACTCCGGCAACAACGGTTCCGGCAACATCGGCATGAACGTCACTTCCGGCGACTTCAACCAACAGAAAAACAACCTGGCCATTGCCGTATCCGGCGGTCGCGTAGCCACTGCCGCGGCGTCGGCCAACCAGACTTCGACCAACCTGGTGGTCGAAAACAAAGGTGTTCAAGCCTACAAAAAAGACACCCTCACTGGCGGCTTCGTAGCCTCTGGCACCTACAAAGGCACCGGCAGCGGCAAAATCGAAGGTGGCGACGATCATGGCAGCGGCCATGGCTATGGCGACAACAAAGGCCACGGCAACGACGATCAGAAACTCACCTTCAAAGAACAAGGCACTATCGAACTGGCTGGCTACTGGACCCAGCAAGTGCTGACCAAAGACGGCTGGAAAAACCCAGTGGTCAACAACGCCAGCATGACCAACTCGATGAACGGCTTCTCCGGCAACGGCGGCGCCAACGTCTCGGCCGGTGTGGGCAACCAACAAAGCAACTCGCTGTCCATCGCCGCTGGCTGCAAAGCCTGCATGTAGTCGCGATCGTAACGAAAGCCCCGGAAACGGGGCTTTTCCACAGTCCTGCCAGGCGTAACGATCATGCGTACTGCGATCATCCTTCTACTGCTGAGCCTTTGCGGCCCCGTGCACGCAGCACAGATGGCAGTCGCCGGGCTTCCCGGTGGCGGCCTGATCTTCAAGAAAGTGCAGAGTGTGCGTGAGCGCAGATTCAGCGACATCGTCGAACAAAAGACCGACTTCAGCTGCGGCGCCGCCGCCCTGGCGACCATTCTGCGCCAGGCCTACTGGCTGGACGTCGATGAGGAACAGGTCATCAAGGGCATGTTGATGAACTCGGACCAGAAGCTGGTCCAGACCCAGGGTTTCTCGATGCTCGACATGAAACGCTACGCGGAAAGCATCGGCATGCGCGCCAGGGGCTACCGGATTCCTCCGGAAAAGCTCGAGGCGGTGACCATTCCGGTGGTCGTACTGATGGAAATTCGCGGCTACAAGCACTTCGTGGTGATGCAGCGGGCCCAGAAAGACTGGGTCTACATCGGTGATCCGGTGCTAGGCCACAAGCGCTACACCCATGAGGACTTCGTCAAGGGGTGGAATGGCATCGTCTTCGCCATCATCGGCCCCGGCTACGACAAGGCCAATGCCTTGCTTGACCCACCTGCCCCGCTGACCGCGAAAAACAAGCTCGACAACTTCTACCCGGTCAAAGACGCGGAACTGATGGATTTCGGTTTCATCCAAAGCGACTTCTTCTAGAAGCCTCCACACGATAAAGGGGAGCAGGACGCTCCGGGAGCAGCAGATGAAGACTCCATACTGGCTGGCTGTCGCCTGCCTGGCAGCAGCTCTTCCAGCCCATGCTGGTTTCAAACCCATAGAAGTTCAGGACCAGGAATTATCACAGATGCGGGGCCGTTATGTGATGCCAGGACGGATCATCAGCTTCGGCATCGTCATGAGCAGTACCTGGCGTAATGCCAGCGGTGACCTGATCGGCGCCACCAGTACCCTGCAGATCCAGCAGTCCACGGTCACGCCACAGTTCTACGTCACCACCATCAACCAGAGCGGCAACGGAAGCTCCCCTTCACAAGGTACGGGCAACGTGATCGGCGGTGCCGGGCTCGGTACCGGCCAGGGCGTGACCCAGGTCGTTCGGGCCGCAGGCGACGGCAACAGCGCCTATAACAACGTCAGTATCAATGTCAGCGAAGCCAACCAGGCACCCGGCCTGAGCAACAGCCCCGGCCAGGCCCTGCTGAGTGGCCAGACCATCACCGGAAGCAATGCTGCAGGCAGTGTGGCGGTATCGGCGGTCAATGGCGGAATCCAGATGGCTATTCTGGCCAATGGCAATCAGGGCAACACCTTGCAGCAAGTGGCACAGGGCAATGTCATGCAAAACACCCGACTGCTGGGCAACAGCAACCTGGTCAACAACCTGACCCAGCTCAACGTAGTACTGAAAAACAACGGCCCCAGCAGCGGTGCGCTGGACTGCAACCTGACTACGCTCAATGGACTACGCAGTTTGAAATTCTGAACTACGCTCCTTTCGACCATTGGGGTTCACAAGGGACGGTTTATTTCATGTATCGATCGGTTTCACTGCGCGCTGTGGTTTGTTTGAGCACTCTATTTCCGATGGCATTGCAAGCCGCGCCTGACGCGGACGTAGAGACCTTGAAACGGGAACTCCTGGAACTGAAGCAACGTTACGAAGTGCAGCAGAAGGCTCTCGCGGTTCTGGAACAGCGGGTTCGCCAGGTCGAGGACCAGCCCGTGGCACCACCGCCCAAGCGCCTGGCGAAGTCGCCGGCCGACTTGAAAGGCAACCAGCAGGTCGCCGGTAGAGGGGCCGCTACAGCGTCCGGGGGCGCTGCAGGTGGTGCGAGCTATGGCCAGTCACTCAAGGATGATTCGACGCCGGCACAAAGTGTGACCAACCTCTATGACGAAGCCAGCGGTTTCTTTGGCGGCGGCAAGTTCAGCGTGGAAACAGGCATCACTTACGCCCGCTACGACACTCGCCAACTGACCCTCAACGGGTTCCTGGCCCTGGATTCGATCCTGCTGGGCAATGTCAACCTGGATCGGATCAAGTCCGATACCTGGACCCTGGACCTGACGGCCCGCTACAACCTCAATAACCGCTGGCAATTCGATATAAACGCACCAGTGATCTACCGCGAGTCAACTTATCAGTCAGGGGGCGGCAATGGCGGCAGCGCCCAGGCAACCGTCGAAGAGTCAGTCACTCGTGACCCTACGCTGGGTGATGTGAACTTCGGAGTTGCCTACAAGTTCCTGGACGAATCGGACAGCCTGCCTGATGCGGTGGTCAGCCTGCGAGTCAAGGCTCCCACGGGCAAGGACCCGTTCGGTATCAAGTTCGTCCAGTCCCCCAAGAGCAACAGCCTGGTGGTGCCTGAAAGCCTGCCAACCGGTAATGGCGTCTGGTCGATCACCCCCGGCATCTCCCTGGTCAAGACTTTCGACCCGGCAGTGTTGTTCGGCAGCCTGTCCTACACCCACAACCTGGAAGAGTCGTTCGGCGATATCAGCTCCAATGCCGGCGAGAAAGTCCCCGGCAAGGTGCAACTGGGTGACAGTTTCCAGGTCGGCGCCGGTGTAGCCTTTGCCCTGAACGAAAAGATGAGTATGGCCTTCTCGGTGTCTGATCAGATTCAACGCAAGAGCAAGCTCAAGTACAGCGGTCAGGACTGGCAATCGGTGACATCCAGCGATGCCAACGCAGCCTATTTCAACGTCGGCATGACCATTGCCGCCACCGACCATCTGACCATCGTGCCCAACCTGTCCCTGGGCATGACCCAGGACGCACCGGACTTCACCTTCAGCCTGAAATTCCCCTACTACTTCTGACCCACCGGCAAAGACGCCAAGGCCCGCTGCGATTCCCCAATCGCAGCGGGCCTTGGCGTTTCTCCCCGCCCTAGCGGATCTGGTGCTTGTGCAGCAAACGGTAGAAGGTCGGGCGCGAGATCCCCAGGACCCGCGCCGCCACGCTGAGGTTGTCGCTGTGCCGGTTCAACACGTCGCACAGTGCCTGGCGCTCGGCGCGGTGCTTGTAGTCTTCGAGGGTGCCCATGGGCAGGTCCTGGGCCTGCAGGCTGAGCAGGCCCAGGTCGCTGGCCTGGATCTGCCGCCCCTCGGCCAGCACCAGGCCGCGCCGCACCCGGTTGGCCAGTTCGCGGACATTGCCCGGCCAATCATGCTTGCCCATGGCCACCAGGGCATCCTCACTGAAACTGCGGGGCCGGCGCCCGGTTTCCTGGCTATAGAAGTGGGCAAAATGGCTGGCCAGCATGCCCAGGTCTCCATGGCGCTCGCGCAACGGCGCGGTGATCACTTGCAGCACATTCAGGCGGTAGTAGAGGTCCTCACGGAAGCGCCCGCTGGTGATGGCCGCTTCCAGGTCGACGTGGGTGGCCGCCAGAACCCGAACATCCACCGGAATCGGCTGGCTGCCCCCTACCCGTTCGATGTGCTTTTCCTGCAGGAAGCGCAGCAGATTGGCCTGCAGCTCCAGCGGCAGGTCGCCGATCTCGTCAAGAAACAAGGTGCCGCCATGGGCCGCCTCGATGCGCCCGACCTTGCGTTGATGGGCGCCGGTAAAGGCGCCCTTCTCGTGCCCGAACAGTTCGGACTGGATCAGGTGTTCGGGAATCGCCCCGCAATTGATGGCGACAAAGGGCTTGTCGTGGCGCTGGGACTGACGATGCAGGGTACGCGCCACCAGCTCCTTGCCGGTGCCGCTTTCGCCTCGGATCAGCACGGGCGACTCGGTGGGCGCCAGCTTGCCCAGCAGCTTGCGCAAGTCGCGGATCGGCCGGCTATCGCCCAGCAACTCATGCTCGGGCTGGTCCACATGGATCGAGCCCTGGCCCCGCAGGCGCGCCATGCCGAACGCCCGGCCGAGGGTCACCTGGACCCGCGACACGTCGAACGGCAGGGTGTGGAAGTCGAAAAACCACTCGCAGACGAAATCCCCGACCTTCTGCAGGCGCAGCACTTCCTGGCTCAATACTGCGATCCACTCGGTGCCGCTGCGGCTGATCAGGTCCTTGACCGCCTCCGGGCGCTCCAGGTGAAAAGGCTGCAGGCGCAGCAGGCCGACATCGCAGGAGCGTTCGCGAGCGGACTCCAGGTCACAGCTGTCGACATCCCAGCCAATGGTGCGCAAACCGGGTAACAGGCGATGGCAATCGTCACAGGGATCGACCACCAGCAAACGGCGCTGCACAGGGGCTTCGAGCATGACTGTTCCTTGGCGCCAGGGTATGGAAAAGTTATTAGAAACAGTGATTTGGAAAACCTGGCTGTAACATTAGCAAGAACTTGACGGTGGAATGTATCAATTGCTTATAGCGCTGATTACCAAAGGAACTAACGTGGGACTCCAAGCTGTTCACGAGCGACTGATTGTCGCAGTTGTTTTATCCAGCCCCCGCAACTAAGGGCCCGGCCACAAGGCCTGTGCACGAAAGTTGTAAAAACTTGTTTTTCAGTGTGACCCGAGTGCTACCTCGGTGCATCAGTACAAATGACCAGCCGAACGGTAAGCCCAACCGACGGCACATCATTTGATTGGGCACACAGAGAGAAGACCCCATGAACGCCCCGCTCCGTATCAACGAAGCACTTTTGATCGCCGACCGCGCATTCCAGCCTTTTCAATGCGTGGCCTGGGCTCCACAGGACGGTAATGGCGAACTCAGCCTGACCGTCATCGACCGCACCAGCACCCGTATTGGCCACACCCAGATTCCCAGCAGTGCCTACTCCGATCCAGCCCAGCTGGAAGACCTGCTCAAACAGGCCCGCGCCGAACTGAGCCAGGACGGTTATACCTTGCAGTCCTGGGCCATGCCCAAGTAAGCGATGCTGTTAACGGATCACCCGAAGGGGTGATCCGTTATTTAAAGCAAACAACTAAGCACCCTATCTATCCTGCCCTCCTCTACAACTTCTACCTTCCGGGTATTAGTTGCTCTTGTCGTTATCCAGCCCGGCTTTCGGTTTCACTTCGAAAGCGCCCTCATTTTTGCCAAGGACTTCATGCCCGGCCCATCAAGGGGTCGCTGATGCTGTGTGCTCCGGTTTCCAGGCGCCCGGCGATCCGGCGCAGCCAGCCGCCGTCGCTGCGCAGCGTCAGGTCGTACCAGCCGCCACTGCCCTCGCAGGCAAACACTTGGCGCACCTCGCCCCGGGCCGGTACCGCCAAGGTCCATGGGCCCTGCTGGGTGTAGGGGCAGCGATCGATACTGATGACCACCCCGTGTTCCCCCGGATTGCTCAGGGTCAGTTGCAACTGGCTGTTGCTGGTGGTCACCAGCAGTTCGGGCTGCAGGGTTTTCAGGTCGCCGTGGAAACTGCGGTGAAACCCGTTGGGGCCCAGGACCCAGAGCTGATAGCGCTCCACCACCGGCCAGCTGTCCTGCAGGGCCTTGCCGGCTTCCACGGTATAGCGGCGGGGAATCTCGCTCAGGTGCAGGCCATCGTAGACATGCAATACCGCCCCTTGCTCCCCAGTGTTCTGCAGGCTCAGCGACAAGGTGCGAGCCTTGGGATCGGCCTGGCTGTCCACATGCAGCCGATAGGGCAAGGCCCGGGAAGGCCGGGCCAGGCGCTGCTGCTGCGGCGCCAGTTGCTGGCCGGCCGAGGGCAGCGGTACCGGCAGCAGTTTTTCCTGGCGCTGGCGCAGGCTGTCGGCGGCCTGGCGGGTAGTGGTCTGCAGTGCGGGAAGGGTTTCATGGTTAGGGTCGGCAAAGTTGAACGCCGAGGTCAGGTCGCCGCAGACTGCCCGCCGCCAGGCGCTGATGTTCGGCTCTCGCACGCCAAAGCGTTTCTCGAGAAATTGCAGCACCGAGGTATGGTCGAACACTTGCGAGTTGACCCAGCCACCACGGCTCCAGGGCGACAGCACCAGCATCGGCACCCGCGGCCCCGGCCCGTATACGCCGCCATCGGGCAAGGGTTGCTGGGTCGAGCCCGCCGGGGCCGGGTGGGTGAACAGTTCGCTGTCGAAACCCAGGGTGGACTTGCCGGCAAAGCTGCCGTCCTTGCGCCGCGAAGGCGCCGAGGGCGACGGCATATGGTCGAAGAAACCGTCGTTTTCATCGTAGGTCACCAGCAGTACCGTCTTGCTCCAGACCTCGGGGTTGCTGGTCAAGGCCAGGAGAATTTCCTGGGTGAACCAGCCGCCCTGCACCGGGCTCGAAGGCCCGGGATGCTCGGAATAGGCTGCCGGCGCGACAATCCAGCTGACCTGGGGCAGCTTGCCGGCCTGCACGTCGTTGCGAAACCCGCCAATGATGGTCTCCAGGTTGCTGCCGCTGCTGGCCGGCAGGGTGTTGCCATTGCCCTTGTACAGCGGCGCCACGGCGTTGAGCCCGTCGCTGTAGGGCACGAAGGCATTGAAATCCTTCGGCGGCTGGGCCGGGTTGCCGACCTGCACGCTGGCGGCCCGGTACTGCCGGAACCCCGCCAGCGGGTTGTCGCCGAAGTTGTCCGGCAGGTGCTGGTACACCTTCCAGCTCACGCCCTGCTCTTCCAGGCGCTCGGGGTAGGTCTTCCAGCTGTAGCCGACATTCACCGGCCCCGGGCCGTCCCATTCGTTGACCACCGCCGCCACCTTGGCTGCGCTCGCGCCATTGCTGCCAGTCCAGAGGAACAGCCGGTTGGGGTTGGTGCCGGCGTGCACCGAGCAGTGGTAGGCGTCACACAGGGTGAAGGTGTTGGCCAGGGCGAACTGGAAAGGCAGTTCCTGCTCGCGGTAGTAGCCCATGGAGGTATTGGTCTTGTAGGTCGGCCAGGCGCTGATACGCCCCTCGCCCCAGGCCGAGTGGGCGTCCGCCCAGGAATGCGGGGTGCCGCTGACGCGCTGGGCGTTGCCCTTGCTGCTGTCCAGGTGATAAGGCATCACCAGCCGGCCCTTGCCCTGTTGCTCCCACACTTCCCGTTGACCGGTCTGGGGGATGGTGAAGCGGTCACTGAAGCCGCGTACCCCGGGAAAGGTGCCGAAGTAGTGGTCGAACGAACGGTTTTCCTGCATCAGGATCACCACGTGCTCGACGTCCTTGATGGTCCCGGTCCGGTTGTTCGCCGGTATCGCCAGGGCCTGGCGGATGGATGCCGGCAATGAGGAAAAGAAAGTACCGATGGCGGCCGCTTGCAAGAGCTTCCTGCGTGTAAGACTGGGCATGGGTTATTGAGTCCTTATGGTTGCAGCGCGATATATAACGCTGCCCCCAAGGTATTGGGCGCAAATAACAATGCAGTGACATTGCCATTTCAGTTGGTTCATGAAGCGTACAACTACCCGGCACTGTCCTGCCTTGCCAGTTCGGCAATAACGCATTGCCAGGTAACGCAGGAAGAATATTTCATGAATAAAACACCCGAGTTCAAGAAACGCCCGGTACATTTCGCCGGCGCCTTAACTTTGCGCTGGCGAAATGCACTATTGAGCGGGCCAGAAAACAGGCTTCGCACACTCCCTGGGCTGTATCCGTTTTACCGGAGAAAGCACAGTGCTATTGAAGGCTATCGGCTACTTCATTGCGCTGGACCCGCAGCGGGTTGAATAGCAGGCGAATGAACTGCGGATCTCGGGCCAGTTTGTAATCTTCACCGACAAAGTATTCTTTGGCGGCCGGGTCATTCTTGCCGATATATAAGATCCAGGCCGTGGTAATACCGGCAAACTCATCTTCCCTGACGCTTCTGACCGGGCTGAAATGGGTGGCGTTATGGGCGGTTGCGCTCCAGCCCGGCACGGCTTTGATCAGCCCGCCCTGCCACAGCCTTGGCCAGGCCCAGGCCGGGACCACTACGTCCGCTGCGCCGGTGAGCACCAGGGTCGGTGTCTTTACCGTGGAGCCAAGGCCGATCGGCCCGGGTTCGATCGGCAGCGAGCCGATATAGCGCAACTGCGGGTCGATGCCCTTCAAGGTCTCTGGCAAGAGGCTTGCCGATAGAATCGATGCACCTCCTCCCGCCGAATGCCCCGCCACAATGGTGCGCGACAGGTCGACCTTGCCGAACAATGGCGAGGTCGGGTCCTGGTTGAGCTTGCTCAGTTCCAGGGCGCCGAGCACATGCATGGTGGGGGCGGTGTTGATGAAGTCCGAGGAGATGATCACGATGAAGCCGTAGCTCGCCCACAGCCGCAGCAGATCTGTGTACTGCCCCTGGTTGGAAAGAATGCCACCAACAAAGTTGACCACTGGCAACTTTTCCAATTGCTTGATATTGGACGGGTAATAGACACTGGTGGAGATCGGATTGGAGAATCCGTAAGGAAAGGACTGATTGCATTGCAGGCTGTTATCCAACAGCATGATCCGCGCCAATACCCCCAACAACCCACGGCAATCACTTAGAACAGCATTGGTGCTGACTGCATAGGGCCCCGGAGACTTGGCATATTGATCATTGGCCAGCCCAAATGCCGGAACCAGTTGCGAAGCAATAGCCAACTTGCCCCAAATAACCAACATCATGGCCAGGCCGAACTTTGTAGCCAGGTTGCGAATCCACTTCATCGATAATTCCTTTATCTGTCTGCTTTCCCTGCAGGACCGAATACCTGTACCTGGCCATGCTCCCTATATTGCAAATATCTTCAAACTTGCAGTGCACGTCATTCAACTGCAATAGCGCTGAAACATTCTCTGCTTAGTTGCATTGAATACGTTCGCGACCCTAGATCAGGACAAATTCGCAGGTCAATGACTATTTAACATCCGGGCCGTGATAAACCCGGGCTGCAACGCCCGGGGCCGCCCCCCCTGGCCTCAGGCATCACAGCTGGCACCCCTTGGATGAGCGGGCTAGACCAGCCCGCCAAAACGCCGGTAGTAGCTTTCGCCGACATCCGGCAACGGGCCATCGGCGTTCTCCAGGGCAGTGGCCAGCCATTCTTCGGCCCGGGCCTGGATCAGGCGATAGATGTTGCGACACAACTGGCGCGCCGCGCGGCCTTCCCAATCCCCGGGCAGCAGTTCGTCGGGCAGTTGCGGATCGCGCAGCAGCAGCTTGCGGTACTCATGAATCAGCAGCAGCCGGGCCAGGAAGCAATCCTGGGGCTGCAACTGCTCCTGCTCGCGCAGGGCCTGCCAGAGCGGGCGGAACAGCTGGATGAACTCGCTGTAGTGGGCTGCCAGTTCATCGATGTTCCAGCTTTCCCGCACTTGCAGGCGCAGGGCCCTGGAACCCAGGACATCCTGGGGCGTGGTCTCGAAGACGATGGTGTCTTCCTGGGCACCAAGCTCCGCCAGGGTGGCGTTGATATCGGCCCGATCACTGCGCGGGCAGGCCAGCAATACCGGCGACATGGCGCCGAACCCCTGCCATTCCAGCTCTTCGCGCACCTGCTTGCGCAACTCGACAGACAGTTGCGAGAGCATCACCAGGCACCAGGCGCCGTCCCAGGCCGGTACTCCGGCGCTGTACACGCGCTTGAAGGCTTTGTCGAAGCGCCGGCGCCCGGTCAGGGTCAGGCTGTAGTAACTGCGCCGGCCGACCTTTTCAGCGCTCAGCCAGCCCTCTTTGCTCAGGCGGAAGATCGAGGTGCGGATCAAGCGCTCGTTGATCCCCATGGGCTCCAGCAACTGAATCAGGCTGCCCAGCCACACCGTGCCGCCGTGGGGCTCGATGGCATCGCCGTACAGGGTGATGATCAGCGAACTGGCGCGGATCGGAGTCTGCTCCTGGAAACGTTTGATCAGGTGGTTCAGTGGCGCTAGGGACGACATGGATGTACCGGTAAAAAAGGAAGGAATATAGCGGGTTTCAGGCAGCTATAGCGCCCGGGCAGGTTCATGGGCGAGCCTTGGGGCGCAGCGCACTGTTGCCGATTCGCGGGCGTCCGGGCTCTGCCTCCCGCAGCGGCTCGCAAGGCCGCATCTGCTCCAGGCAACGCCTGGCCAGCTGTTGGTATTCGCGGGTCCCCGCCTGCTTCCAGGCCAGCTCCGCATCACTGAGCGGGCGGCTGACCCGGGCCGGCGTACCCATGATCAGCGACTGTGGCGCACACTCGAAGCCGGCCTTGACGAAGGCTGCCGCGGAAACGATGCAACGGGGCGCGATATGCGCGTTGTCCATCACCACCGCATTCATGCCCACCAGGGCGTCGGCGCCAATTCGACAGCCATGCAGGACAGCGCCATGACCTATATGGCCGTTGCGCTCGACCACCGTATCGCTGTCGGGAAAACCATGCATCACACACGTATCCTGCAGGTTTGCCCCCTCCTCCAGAACGATCCGCCCAAAATCGCCCCGCAAGCTGGCCAACGGGCCGACGTAACAATGGGCGCCGACAATCACATCACCAATCAGCACCGCTGAAGGGTGCACATAAGCGCTGGGGTCGACCACCGGGGTCAATCCATCGAGGCTGTAACAGGTCATGGAGAGGTTCCTTGAAGAACACGTCATCTGAAAGCAGGAAATACGATGAACTGCGGATGGCAGTTTGTATCAGATTATTGGCCACGCACAAGACCGGCGCCGCCGCAGTCAGCCAGCCTGGCTGCTCCACAAAGACTTGTCAGTCCCGTATTTATCAACGCTTTAGGCAGCCTGGAGGCTTTTGTCGTGAGCCTGGGGCCACAAAAAAAGCTGGACCGACACTCAAAATCAAGACACATTAAATTCACATCGCTATTGTTTTTATGTATCACATTGGCGATATACTCGACGAAAACCGGCCAACCGGCCGACCCGACAATCGAGCCGACCACCGGCCACCCCGAGGACATTCACCATGCCTCAACGCCTTGCCTCCACGCCTGTCGGTGGTGTTCGCCTGATCGCCCAGCACAGAGCGCCCCGCCCATGAACTTCACCACCATCCTGTTCTCCATCAGCGAGGGCGTGGCCCTTCTCAGCCTCAACCGCCCCGAACAGCTCAACAGCTTCAACCCGACGATGCACCGCGAGGTTCAGGCAGCCCTGGACCTGGTGCGCAATGACCCGCAGGTGCGGGTCCTGCTGCTGACCGGGGAAGGCCGGGGCTTCTGTGCCGGGCAAGACCTGGGCGAGCGCACCGTGGCACCCGGCGGCGCCGCGCCGGACCTGGGGGCCTCCATCGAAACCTTCTACAACCCCCTGGTGCGGGCCCTGCGGGACCTGCCGCTGCCGGTGATCTGCGCGGTCAACGGGGTGGCCGCCGGGGCCGGGGCCAACCTGCCCCTGGCCTGCGATCTGGTACTGGCCGCACGCTCGGCAAGCTTTATCCAGGCCTTCTGCAAGCTCGGGCTGGTTCCCGATTCCGGCGGTACCTGGCTGCTGCCGCGCCTGGTGGGCATGGCCCGGGCCAAGGCCCTGGCCCTGCTCGGCAACCGCCTGAGTGCCGAACAGGCCGAGCAGTGGGGCCTGATCTACCAGTGCGTGGATGATGCCCAACTGCGGGACCAGGCCCTGAGCCTGGCCCGGCACCTGGCTACCCAACCCACCTACGGCCTGGGCCTGATCAAGCGCAGCCTCAATGCCAGCCTGCACAACAGCTTCGATGAGCAACTGGACCTGGAGCGCGACCTGCAACGCCTGGCCGGTTGCAGCGAGGACTACCGCGAAGGCGTCAGCGCCTTCATGGATAAACGCAGCCCCGTGTTCAAGGGCTGCTGACCACGGCGACTCCAAGGAGGCCCCTGCATGACTGAACATGACGCCATGGAACTGGCCCGGCGCTGCGCCCGGACCCTGTTCGAACGTGACCCGGCAAGCAACGCCCTGGGCATGCGCCTGTTGTCGGTGGCGCCCGGTGCGGCGCGCCTGGGCATGAGCGTTCGGGCCGACATGCTGCAGGGCCACGGCACCTGCCACGGCGGCCTGATCTTCACCCTCGCCGACTCGGCCTTCGCCATTGCCTGCAACAGCCATGACCGGGCCACAGTGGCCCTGGGTTGCAGCATCGAGTACATCGCCCCGGCGCAGTTGGGCGACACCCTGACCGCCGACTGCCATGAACAGAACCGCACCGGCCGCACCGGCCACTACGCGGTGCGCGTGGAAAACCAGCAGGGCCGGCTCATCGCCCTGCTCCAAGGCAAATCCTACCAAGTGCACGGCCCGGTGCTGACACAGGAGACCTCCCATGAATGACCCACTGCTCATCGATGCCGTCCGTATCCTCATTCGCAGCGCCGGGGCCGCTACGCGCTGTGCACCATGTGCATCGGTGTCGACCCGGGCATCGCGCTGATCAGCGAGCGGCTGCAAGCACAGTAAAAAGACTCCCCCGGGGCTGCCTGCGCCCCGGGGCATGCACTCAGAGCCCGCCCGCCGGCGGGCTACAAGACAACAACAATTCGAGTGACACCATGAACATGCCGATTGCCGGAACCGTGCCCGACGCGCTGCTGGACCCGATGGAAACCGCCAGCATCGACCACCTGCGCCAGCACCAGCTGGAACGCCTGCGCTGGAGCCTGAACCACGCCTACGACAGGGTCCCGCTGTACCGCCAGCGCTTCGACCAGCTCGGGGTGCACCCCCAGGACATCAAGCGCCTGGAAGACCTGGCGCACCTGCCCTTCACGACCAAGGCCGATCTGCGCGACCACTACCCCTATGGCATGTTCGCCGTGCCCATGGACCAGGTGGTACGCCTGCACGCCTCCAGCGGCACCACCGGCAAGCCCACGGTGGTCGGCTACACCCGCAATGACATCGACACCTGGGCGCAGGTGGTGGCGCGCTCGATCCGCGCCGCCGGCGGCCGGCCCGGGGACAAGGTGCATATTTCCTATGGCTACGGCCTGTTCACCGGCGGCTTGGGGGCGCACTACGGCGCCGAACGCCTGGGCTGCACGGTGATCCCCATGTCCGGCGGCCAGACCGAGAAGCAGGTGCAACTGATCAAGGATTTCCAGCCGGACATCATCATGGTCACCCCCTCCTACATGCTCAACATCGCCGACGAGATCGAGCGCCAGGGCCTGGACCCGCACCAGCTGGCGCTGCGCCTGGGAATCTTCGGTGCCGAACCCTGGACCGACGAACTGCGCAGTGCCATCGAACAGCGCCTGGGCATCACTGCCCTGGACATCTACGGGCTGTCGGAAATCATCGGCCCCGGGGTGGCCATGGAATGCGCGCAGACCCGCGACGGCCCTACCCTCTGGGAGGATCACTTCTACCCGGAAATCATCGACCCGATCACCGGCCAGGTACTGGCCGATGGCGAACTGGGCGAGCTGGTGCTCACCTCCCTGACCAAGGAAGCGCTGCCGATGATCCGCTATCGCACCCGCGACCTGACCCGGCTGTTGCCGGGCACGGCGCGGCCCATGCGGCGCATCGACAAGATCACCGGGCGCAGCGACGACATGCTGATCATCCGCGGGGTCAACGTGTTCCCCACCCAGGTCGAAGAACAGGTGCTGAAGGTCGGGCAACTGGCCCCCTGCTACGAGATCCACCTGTACCGCCACGGCAACCTCGACAGCGTTGATATCCACGTCGAGCTCAAGCCTGAGCACCAGCAACTGGGGGACGAGCAGCAGCGGGCCCTCTGCGGCGATCTCAGCCGCCACATAAAGACCCATATTGGCATCAGCTCACGTATCGTTTTGCAGCCGGCATTCAGCATCAAGCGCTCCGAAGGCAAGGCCTGCCGGGTAATCGATAAACGCAACCGCTAATCCATCCTTCCTGGAAGCCCCGCTGATGCGGGGCTTTTTTTTGCCTTGGCAAAGGCCCAGGGGCGCAATGCGATACCAAAATCAAACATGACACGTTATTTTATGTTTGATATTAATTTGCGTATCACATATAAACATTCCCATGCCCAGCCACACCTTCACACCGGGAGACGCCACATGTACGCACAGCTGGTAGAAACGGGGGTCAAGCGCGTCACGCCACTGGCCGAGATGTCCGAACAGGAACGCAGCTTCCAGCAAAGGATCGACGGCGAGATCAAGATCGAAGCCAAGAACTGGATGCCCGAGGCCTACCGCCAGACCCTGATCCGGCAGATCTCCCAGCACGCCCATTCGGAAATCGTCGGCATGCTGCCCGAAGGCAACTGGGTCACCCGCGCCCCGACCTTCAAGCGCAAGCTGCAACTGATGGCCAAGATCCAGGACGAAGCCGGCCACGGCCTGTACCTGTACAGCGCCATGGAAACCCTGGGGGCCGACCGCGACGAAGAAGTGGCCCGGCTGCACAGCGGCAAGGCCAAGTATTCGAGCATCTTCAACTACCCGACCCTGAACTGGGCCGACATGGGCGCCGTGGGCTGGCTGGTAGATGGCGCGGCCATCGTCAACCAGGTGGTGCTGCAACGCACCTCCTACGGCCCCTACTCCCGGGCCATGGTGCGCATCTGCAAGGAAGAGAGCTTCCACCAGCGCCAGGGCTACGAAATCCTCCTGACCATGATGCGCGAGGGCAACCAGGCGCAGCGGGACATGGTCCAGGACGCCATCAACCGTCTCTGGTGGCCGGCCCTGATGATGTTCGGCCCCAGCGACGAACACTCCCCCAACAGTGCCCAGTCCATGGCCTGGAAGATCAAGCGTCAGAGCAACGACGAACTGCGGCAGCGCTTCATCGACCAGACCATCCCGCAACTGGAGTTGCTGGGCTGCACCTGCCCCGACCCGGAGCTTGCGTGGAACGCCGAGCGCGGCCATTACGACTTTGGCGAAATCCAGTGGGAAGAATTCTACGAAGTGCTCAAGGGCAACGGCCCGTGCAACCAGGAACGCCTGGACACCCGCCGCCAGGCCATCGAGGACGGCGCCTGGGTGCGGGCTGCCGCCGTGGCCCACGCCGCCCGGAAGGCCGCTCGCGACGCCGCCTGAGAGCCCGTTCACCCCCGGCCATTGCCCCCAGGGGCAATGGCCCTCCAGCCCTGATGTGGAGTCACTGCAATGTCTGAATGGACCCTCTACGAGGTTTTCGTGCGCAGCAAGCACGGCCTCAACCACAAGCATGTCGGCAGCGTGCACGCCGCCGATGCCCCGATGGCCATGGCCAACGCCCGCGACCTCTACACCCGGCGCAGCGAAGGCGTGAGCCTGTGGGTGGTGCTGTCGGCGCAGATCGTCGCCTCCTCGCCGGACGAAAAGGAGCCGCTGTTCGACCCGGCGGACGACAAGGTCTACCGCCACGCCAGCTTCTACCAGTTGCCCCCCGAAGTCGGACACATGTGAGGCCGGCCATGAACCCTGCAAACGATCTGCTCAACCATCTGCTGCGCCTGGGCGACAGTGCCCTGGTCCAGAGCCAGCGCCTGTGCGAATGGTGCGGTCGGGCCCCGGCCCTGGAAGAAGAACTGGCACTGATGAACGTCGGTCTCGACCTGGTGGGCCAGGCCCGCAACTGGCTGGACTATGCCGCCGAACTGCTGGCGGACGGGCGGGATGCCGACCATCTGGCCTTTCGCCGCGACGAACGCGCCTACCGCAACCTGCTGCTGGTGGAACAACCCAATGGCGACTTCGCGGTGACCATGCTCAAGCAGTTCTTCTACGACGCCTGGCACCTGGAAACCCTCCGTGGCCTGTGCCTGTCCAGCGATCCACGCATCGCCGGGGTCGCCGCCAAGGCGTTCAAGGAAGTCACCTACCACCTGCGTCGCTCCAGCGAATGGGTCGAGCGCCTGGGGGATGGCACCGAGGAAAGCCACCGGCGCATGCTCCAGGCCCTGCCGCGGCTGTGGCGCTTTACCGGGGAACTGATCGCCACCGATCCTGCGGAGAACGCGTTGCACCAGGCCGGGCTGCTGGCAGACCCGGCTCAGGTCGCCACCGCTTGGCAGGACAGGGTCGCCGCGGTGTTCGCCCGGGCCACCCTGCCTGTGCCCGAAGCGCCCAGCCACTTCTACCTGGATGCGCGAAAAGGCCTGCATACCGAACACCTGGGCCTGCTGCTGGCCCAGATGCAATCACTGCCGCGAGCCTATCCCGATGCGGTCTGGTGAGCTGATCGGCAGCGACCTGGGGGCACGCGACCCGTTGCCCGGGGACCTGGACACCGCCTGGGCCACCCTCGACCGGGTCATGGACCCGGAAGTGCCGGTGGTCAGCGTGCTCGACCTGGGCATCGTGCGCCACCTCGACTGGCACCAGGGGCACCTGCAGGTGGCGGTCACCCCGACCTACTCCGGCTGCCCGGCCACCGAGGTGATCGAAAGCGACATCCGCCAGGCCCTGGAGCGCGCCGGCTTCAAGGCACCCAGGCTGCTGCGCCAGCTGACCCCGGCCTGGACCACCGACTGGATCACCGAGCGCGGGCGCCAGCGTCTGCAGGCCTACGGCATTGCACCGCCATCGGGCAGCAGCAAGCGCAGCCTGCTGGGAGAAACGCCCCAGGTGCTCTGCCCGCAATGCGGCAGCGCCCACAGCGAGCGCCTCAGCGAGTTCGGCTCCACCGCCTGCAAGGCCCTGTATCGCTGCCGTGATTGCCTGGAACCCTTCGACTACTTCAAGTGCATCTGAGCGGCCCGGCGCCGCAGTGGAGAACCACCATGAGCCAGTTCCACCGCCTCACCATCAAGGACCTGCGCAATGAAACCCGCGACGCGGTGTCCATCGCCTTCGAGGTTCCCCCGCACCTGCAGCAGCAGTTCCACTTCACCCAGGGCCAGCACCTGGTGCTGCGCACCGAGCTTGAAGGCGAGGAAGTGCGCCGCTCCTATTCGATCTGCACCGGGGTCAACGACGGTGAACTGCGCATAGCGGTCAAGCGCGTGGCCGGCGGGCGTTTCTCGGCCTTCGCCAATGAACGATTGCAGCCCGGCCACAGCCTGGACGTGATGCCCCCGGCCGGGCGTTTCCATGTGGAGCTGGACCCGGCGCGGCGCGGCCATTACCTGGCGGTGGCGGCCGGCAGCGGCATCACGCCGATCCTGTCGATCATCAAGAGCACCCTGCAAACCGAGCCCCACAGCCGGGTCACCCTGCTCTACGGCAACCGCTCCAGCAACTCGGCGCTGTTTCGCGAACAGCTTGAGGACCTGAAGAACCGCTACCTACAGCGGCTGAACCTGATGTTCGTGTTCAGCCGCGAACGGCAGGACATCGACCTGTACAACGGGCGCATCGACCAGGACAAGTGCCAGCAGCTGTTTTCCCGCTGGCTCGACGTCCAGCAACTGGAGGCCGCGTTCATCTGCGGCCCCCAGGCCATGACCGAAACCGTGCGCGACAGCCTCAAGGCTGCCGGCATGCCGGCCGAGCGCATCCACTTCGAGCTGTTCCACGCCGGCAGCGACGGGCACAAGCGCCAGGCCCGGGAAACCGCCAGCGCCCTGGATGCCCGGCACAGCCGGGTCACCGTCATCAGCGACGGCCGCGCCCTGGCCTTCGACCTGCCGCGCAACAGCCAGAGCATTCTCGACGCCGGCAACGCCCAGGGCGCCGAACTGCCCTACTCGTGCAAGGCCGGAGTCTGCTCCACCTGCAAATGCAAGGTCATCGAAGGCGAAGTGGAAATGGACAGCAACCACGCCCTGGAAGACTACGAAGTCGCGGCCGGCTACGTCCTCTCCTGCCAATCGTTCCCGCTCAGCGACAAGGTGGTACTGGACTTCGACCAGCTCTGACTCCGGCGCTCCCCGCAGCCGCTGCCGAGCACCAGCGAAGCTGCGAAAGGCCGCGCAGCGCCTTCACGTGCCAGCAACAACAAAAACAAGAGAACGCGCCATGACCCCACAACAGATCGCCCGCATCACCCGCCATCCGGACTTCATCCAGCTGGTGCGGCGCAAGCAGCGCCTCTACTGGTCGCTGACCCTGATCATGCTCCTGGCCTACTACGGCTTCGTACTGCTGGTGGCTTTCCACCCCGGGCTGCTGGGGCGCTCGTTGGCCGGCGGAGCCACCAGCGTCGGCATGCCGGTGGGCGTGGCTATGATCGGCCTGGCCTTTGCCCTCACCGGCTTCTACGTCTACCGCAGCAACCGCCTGCTGGACCCGCTGAACGACAAGCTCAAGCGCGAGTGCCAGCCATGAAGCGCCCGCTCGCTCTATTCCTGCTGCCCTGCCTGCTGGCCACCGACCTGGCCCTGGCGGCCGACACGCCGGCGCGGCCATTGAACTGGAACGCCATCGGCATGTTCCTGGTGTTTGTCCTGATGACCCTCGGCATCACCCGCTGGGCCGCCCGGCGCACCCGCTCCGCCAGCGACTTCTATACCGCCGGTGGCGGCATGAGCGGCTTGCAGAATGGCCTGGCGATCGCCGGTGACATGATTTCCGCGGCGTCCTTCCTCGGCATCTCGGCAATGATGTTCCTCAATGGCTACGACGCTCTGTTGTACGCACTGGGGGTGCTGGCCGGCTGGCCGATCATCCTGTTCCTGATCGCCGAACGCCTGCGCAACCTGGGCAAGTACACCTTCGCCGACGTGGTGTCCTATCGCCTGGCCCAGACGCCGGTGCGCCTGACCTCAGCCTTCGGCACCCTGAGCGTGGCGCTGATGTACCTGGTGGCGCAGATGGTCGGCGCCGGCAAGCTGATCGAGCTGCTGTTCGGCATCAGCTACCTCTATGCGGTGATGCTGGTGGGCCTGCTGATGGTCTGCTACGTGACCTTCGGCGGCATGCTGGCCACCACCTGGGTACAGATCATCAAGGCGCTGATGCTGCTCTCGGGCACCAGCTTCATGGCCTTCATGGTGCTCAAGCACTTCGGCTTCAGCAGCGAAGCGCTGTTCGCCCAGGCCAGCGCGGTGCACGCCAAGGGCAGCGCGATCATGGCCCCGGGTGGGTTGCTGTCGAACCCCATCGATGCCATTTCCCTGGGGCTGGGCATGATGTTCGGCACCGCCGGCCTGCCGCACATCCTCATGCGCTTCTTCACCGTCAGCGATGCCCGGGAAGCGCGCAAGAGCGTGTTCTACGCCACCGGTTTCATCGGCTACTTCTACCTGCTGCTGATCATTGTCGGCTTCGGCGCCATCGTCATGGTCGGTACCGAGCCCCAGTACCGCGATGCCGGCGGCGCGATCATCGGCGGCGCCAACATGGTTGCCGTGCACCTGGCCCAGGCGGTGGGCGGCAACCTGTTCCTGGGCTTCATCTCGGCCGTGGCCTTCGCCACCATCCTGGCGGTGGTGGCCGGGCTGGCGCTGTCCGGCGCCTCGGCGGTCTCCCACGACCTGTACGCCTGCGTGCTGCGCAAGGGCCAGGCCAGCACCCGGCAGGAAATGCGCGTCTCGCGGATCGCCACCCTGTGCATCGGGGTGCTGGCGGTGCTGCTGGGGCTGTTGTTCGAATCGCAGAACATTGCCTTTCTCTCGGGGCTGGTGCTGGCCATCGCCGCTTCGGTGAATTTCCCGGTGCTGTTTCTTTCCATGTTCTGGAAAGGCCTCACCACTCGCGGCGCGGTGGGCGGCAGCCTCGCTGGCCTGGTCTCGGCGATTGTGCTGCTGATGCTCAGCCCGGCGGTCTGGGTCAATGTGCTGCATCACCCCCAGGCGCTGTTTCCCTATGCCAACCCGGCGCTGTTTTCCATGAGCCTGGCGTTCTTCTGTGCCTGGGCCTTCTCCGTCAGCGACCGCTCGCCCCGGGCCGAACTGGAGCGCGGGCGCTACCTGGCGCAGTTCATCCGTTCCATGACCGGCATTGGCGAATCCGGCGCCACTCATCATTGACCCCATCCATGAGTGCGGGCTGCCGCGCTCGAACCCGGTTCACCCTCTGGAGGAATCCCCATGCCACAGGCTCCTACCCTGCAAAGCTTCATCGCCGGCCGCTGGTTCGGCCAGCATCCGGCCCAGTCACTGCGCAGCGCCATCGATGGGCATGAAGTAGCGCACACCCACGAGGAGGCCCCGGACTTCGCCGAGGCCCTGGCCTTTGGTCGTCATCAGGGCGGCAAGGCCTTGCTGGCCCTGGATTTCCAGCAGCGGGCCCAGCGCCTCAAGGCCCTGGCGCTGTATCTGAGCGAGCGCAAGGAGCAGCTCTATGCCCTGTCCCATCACAGCGGCGCGACGCGGGCCGACAGCTGGATCGATATCGAGGGCGGCAACAGCACCCTGTTCAGCTACGCCGGCCTCGGCGCCCGGGAACTGCCGTCGGGCAACCTGTTGCACGAAGGCCCGGCGCAATCCCTGAGCAAGCTCGGCAGCTTTGCCGGCAGCCACATCCTGGTGCCCCGGGGTGGCGTGGCGGTGCACATCAATGCCTTCAACTTTCCGATCTGGGGCATGCTGGAAAAATTCGCCCCATGCTTCCTCGCCGGCATGCCCTGCATCGTCAAGCCGGCCAGCGCCACCAGCTACCTGACCGAAGCCGCAGTGCGGCTGATGCATGAATCCGGGCTGCTGCCCGAAGGCAGCCTGCAATTGGTGATAGGCGCTACCGGCGACCTGCTGGACCGCCTGCAAGGCCAGGACCTGGTGACCTTCACTGGCTCTGCCAGCACTGCCGGCAAGCTGCGGGCCAACCCCAACCTGATCCGTCATTCGGTACCCTTCAATGCCGAGGCCGACTCGCTGAACTGCGCGATCCTGGCCCCGGACGTAAGCCCGGACGACGAGGAATTCGAGCTGTTCATCAAGGAAGTGGCACGGGAAATGACGGTCAAGGCTGGGCAGAAGTGCACCGCCATCCGCCGCGCTATCGTCCCTGCCAAACAACTGGATGCGGTGGCCACCAGGTTGCGCGAACGCCTGTCGAAGGTGGTGGTGGGCGACCCGGCGGTGGAAGGCGTGCGCATGGGCGCCCTGGCCTCCCATGAACAGCAGCGGGACGTGGCCGAGCGCCTGCAAAGCCTGCTGCACAGCAGCGACCTGCTGTTCGGTGCCCGGGACGGCTTCGAGCCCCGAGGCACAAACGTCAGCCAGGGCGCGTTCTTCGCCCCGACCCTGTTGCTGGCGCGCGATCCCATGGCCGAGGGCGGCGCCCACGACATCGAAGCCTTTGGCCCGGTCAGCACCCTGATGGCCTATGACGACCTGGACCAGGCACTGGAGCTGGCCTCTCGCGGCAAGGGCAGCCTGGTGGCCAGCCTGGTCACCAAGAGCCCGGCCATTGCCGCCCAGGTCATTCCCCGGGCTGCGGCCTGGCACGGTCGCTTGCTGGTGCTGGACCGCCACTGTGCTGGCGAATCCACCGGCCACGGCTCGCCCCTGCCACAGCTCAAGCATGGCGGCCCGGGCCGCGCCGGGGGTGGCGAAGAGCTGGGGGGCCTGCGGGCGGTCAAGCATTACCTGCAACGGGCGGCGATCCAGGGCTCGCCAAGCATGCTGGCGGCGGTAACCGGCGAGTACGTGCGCGGTGCCCAGGTGATCGAAACCGAGGTCCACCCCTTCCGCCGGCACTTCCAGGACCTGCGGATCGGCGAATCCCTGCTGACCCACCGGCGCACTGTGACCGAGGCCGACCTGGTGAACTTCGGTTGCCTGTCGGGGGACCATTTCTATATGCACTTCGACGAGATTGCCGCCAGGGAGTCGCAGTTCGGCAAGCGCATCGCCCATGGCTACTTCGTGCTCTCGGCGGCGGCCGGGCTGTTCGTTTCCCCGGGCCCCGGCCCGGTGCTGGCCAACTACGGCCTGGACACCCTGCGCTTCATCACCCCGGTGGGCATTGGCGACACCCTGCAGGCGCGCCTGACCTGCAAGCGCAAGATCGACCAGGGCAAGCTCAGCCCCCAGGGCACGCCGCAAGGAGTGGTGGCCTGGGATGTGGAAGTCAGCAACCAGCTGGGCGAGGTGGTGGCCAGCTACGACATCCTGACCCTGGTGGCCAAGCGTACTGAGTGAAACCGTTGAAGACCGCGCAAGACTCGAGGCCCTCTTCGCCGGCAAGCCGGCTCCTACAACAGTTTCGCGCCGCCAGCCCCCCGTAGGAGCTGGCTTGCCAGCGAAGGCGTGCTTGAGGACTGCGCAAGACTCAAGGCCCTCTTCGCCGGCAAGCCGGCTCCTACAACAGTTTCGCGCCGCCAGCCCCCCCGTAGGAGCTGGCTTGCCAGCGAAGGCGTGCTTGAGGACTGCGCAAGGCTCGAGGCCCTCTTCGCCGGCAAGCCGGCTCCTACAACAGTTTCGCGCCGCCAGCCCCCCCGTAGGAGCTGGCTTGCCAGCGAAGGCGTGCTTGAGGACTGCGCAAGACTCGAGGCCCTCTTCTCCGGCAAGCCGGCTCCTACGGAAGGTCGTGCACTGGCGGCCGCTGGGGCGCTGGCGAAGTTTGTCGCAAAAGATTTCATCAATTCTTGATTCTCAATCCGCCATGGGGCAAGTTGCGCGCTTCTCACTACAAGGAGCCGCCAATGTCCGGTTCAATGGCCCAGGCGTTCGCCCACAATTTTCTCGGCCAATCACCCCGCTGGTACAAGGCAAGCATTGTCGCGTTCCTGTTGCTCAACCCTCTGCTGTTCTTCGCTGTCAGCCCGGCCGCCGCCGGCTGGTGCCTGGTGATCGAATTCATCTTCACCCTGGCCATGGCCCTCAAGTGCTACCCCTTGATGCCCGGCGGCCTGCTGCTGGTGCAGGCACTGGTGCTGGGCATGACCACGCCCCAGGCGCTGTATGACGAGCTGGTGCACAACTTCCCGGTGATCCTGCTGCTGATGTTCATGGTGGCCGGCATCTACTTCATGAAGGAGTTGCTGCTCTACCTGTTCTCCCGGCTGCTGCTGGGGGTGCGCTCCAAGGCGCTGCTGGGCCTGCTGTTCTGCTTTCTCTCGGCCTTCCTCTCGGCCTTTCTCGACGCCCTGACCGTCACCGCGGTGATCATCAGCGCCGCGGTAGGCTTCTATTCGGTGTATCACCGGGTGGCGTCCGGCAATGACCCGCGCCAGGACAGCGCCTTCGCCGACGACCAACAGTTGCCTGCCCTGCATCATGACGACCTGGAACAGTTCCGCGCCTTCCTGCGCAGCCTGCTGATGCATGGCGCCGTGGGCACCGCCCTGGGCGGTGTGTGCACCCTGGTAGGGGAACCGCAGAACCTGCTGATCGGCCATGAAATGGGCTGGCACTTCGCCGATTTCTTCAGCAAGGTGGCACCGGTTTCGATGCCGGTCCTGGCGGCTGGCCTGGTGACCTGCGTACTGCTGGAGAAGCTGCGCTGGTTCGGCTACGGCACCCTGCTGCCGGACAACGTGCGCCAGGTGCTGGCCAACTACGCCGCCGAGGACGATGCCCAGCGCACCTCGCGCCAGCGCGCGGCCCTGCTGGTGCAGGGGCTGGCGGCACTGATCCTGATCGTCGCCCTGGCCCTGCATGTGGCCGAGGTCGGGCTGATCGGCCTGCTGGTGATCGTACTGATCACCGCCTTTACCGGGATCACCGACGAGCACCGCCTGGGCAACGCGTTCAAGGACGCCATGCCTTTCACCGCCCTGCTGGTGGTGTTCTTTGCCGTGGTGGCGGTGATTCACCAGCAGCAGCTGTTCACCCCGCTGATCCAGTGGGTGCTGGCGCTGCCGGCGGACCAGCAGCCGGGCATGCTGTTCATTGCCAATGGCCTGCTCTCGGCCATCAGCGACAACGTGTTCGTGGCCACCATCTACATCACCGAAGTGAAACAGGCCTTCATCTCCGGGCAGATGAGCCGCGAGCACTTCGAAACCCTGGCGATCGCCATCAATACCGGTACCAACCTGCCGAGCGTGGCCACGCCCAACGGCCAGGCGGCCTTCCTGTTCCTGCTGACCTCGGCGATTGCGCCGCTGGTACGCCTGTCCTACGGACGGATGGTGTGGATGGCCCTGCCCTACACCGTGGTGATGGGGCTGCTGGGCTGGTACGCGGTGAGCTACTGGTTGTAACCGCCGCTTGGGGCGCCCCGGGACTGCAGATGGGGCGCAATGGGTGCAGGACTGGGGGCCGTGGCCCGGCGCGATGCCGGGCCACGGCCCTCAGCGCATGAGGATATAGCGCTCGATGGCTTCGGCGGCGCCGTCTTCCAGGTTGCTGCCGGTGATCACATCAGCCTGGCGCTTGACCTGTTCTTCCGCCTGGCCCATGGCAATCGACAGGCCGGCACGCTGGAACATCGCCGGGTCGTTGCCGCCATCGCCCAGGGCCGCGGTGCGCTCCAGCGGCACCCCCAGGTATTCGGCCAGGGTCACCAGGGCCTGCCCCTTGTCCGCCTGCAAGGCAGTGAGATCGAGGAACCTGGGTTGGGAACGGGACGCCTGGGCCTGCCCTGCAGTGGCGGCCTGCAAGCGGGCCTCCAACTGCACCAGCAAGCGGTGATCGCTGCTGGCGGCGACGATCTTGTCGATGCGCGGCAGGTATTCCTCGAAGCTGTCCACCACCTTGGGGGCGTAACCCAGCGCCTGGCGCTCCAGGGGCATCAGGGCACCGTCCAGGTTGCGCAGCAGCCATTCGTTGTCGGCAAACACCCAGGTCTCGACCTGTGGGCAGGGTTCGAACAGCAGCAAGGCGGTGACCGCCGCTTCCACCGGAACATGGTAACGAGCCAGGAAGCTGCCATCGGGCTTGACGATGCTGCCGCCGTTGAAGCCGGCAGTGGGCAGGTCGACGCCCAGGGCCTCGATCTGCTGCAGCATGGCCCGCGGCGGCCGTCCGGTGGCCAGGCTGAAGGCCACCCCGGCCTCGCGCAGCGCACGGACCGCATCCAGGGTGCGGGGGCTGAGGCTGTGGTCGGGGCGCAACAGGGTGCCGTCCATGTCACTGAGGAGGAACTCGATAGGCCGCGCCTGCACGCCACTCACCCCAGGGGTCGCCATACGCGGCCATCCCGGGCCAGCAGTTCATCCCCGGCTGCCGGGCCATCCACGCCCGCCGGGTAGCTCTGCAAGCTGGCGTCCTGTTGCCAGGCATCGAGGAAGGGTTGCACCGCGCGCCAGCCGTTCTCGATGTTGTCGGCGCGCTGGAACAGGGTCTGGTCGCCGATCAGGCAATCGTAGATCAGGGTTTCGTAGCCGGTGGAGGGCTGCATCTCGAAAAAGTCGCGGTAGGCAAAACCCAGCTCGATGTTGGCCATGTCCAGGCTCGGCCCGGGCTTTTTCGCCAGCAGGTCGAACCACATGCCTTCGTTGGGCTGGATCTGGATCCGCAGGTAGGTCGGCAACAGGCGCTCGACCTCGGTATCGCGGAACTGTGCATAGGGCGCCGGCTTGAAGCAGATGACGATCTCGGTGTCACGCACACTCATGCGCTTGCCGGTGCGCAGGTAGAACGGCACCCCGACCCAGCGCCAGTTGTCGATCATCACCTTCAGCGCAACGTAGGTTTCGGTGCTGCTGTCCGGCGCCACGTTGGCTTCCTCGCGGTAGCCCGCCAGGGCCTTGCCGGCCACTTCACCGGCGCTGTACTGGCCGCGCACCGAGTTGGCCCGGGCCTCGTCCACGGACCAGGGGCGGATAGCCCCCACCACCTTGGCCTTTTCGCCACGTACCGCATCGGCGCCAAAGGCAGCGGGCGGCTCCATGGCCACCATCGCCAGCAACTGGAACAGGTGGTTGGGCACCATGTCCCGCAGGGCACCGGTGTGTTCATAAAAGCTGCCACGGGTTTCCACGCCGACGGTTTCCGCCGCGGTGATCTGCACGTGGTCGATGTAATGGTTGTTCCAGAATGCCTCGAACAGGCTGTTGGAAAAACGGCTGACCAGGATGTTCTGGACCGTTTCCTTGCCCAGGTAATGGTCGATGCGATAGATCTGCTTCTCGCTCATGACCCTGAGCAGGCAGCCGTTGAGGGCTTCGGCGGTCTGCAGGTCGGAGCCGAAGGGTTTTTCGATCACCACCCGGCGAAAAGCCTGCGGCCCCTCCTCCAGCAACCCGGCACTGCCCAGGCGGCGCACCACTTCACTGAAGAAGCGCGGTGCGGTGGCCAGGTAGAACACCGCGTTGCCGGTGCCGCTGGCAGCAATCCGCGCCGCCAGTTCGGCATAGGTGGAGTCGTCGAGAAAATCGCCCTGGACATAGCTGATGCCCCGGGTCAGGCGGGCCCAGACGGCGGCATCCACCGCCGCCCCCTGGCCTTGCTTGTTGAGCACTTCATCGCGAAGGAAGTCTTCCAGCAGGGTGGCGAACTCGGCGTCGCTCACCGCGTTGTGGTCAACGCCGACAATCCGCAGCCCCTCATCCAGCAAACCGTCGCGGCTGAGGTTGTACAGCGCCGGCATCAGCAGGCGCTTGACCAGATCACCGCGGGCGCCGAACAGGAACAGCGTGGTCGGCGGCGCCGGCAACGCCTTGGACTTCTTTCGCGTGGTGGTCATTTTTTCCCGGTCTCCACATGGCCGCCAAAGCCGAAGCGCATGGCCGAGAGCAGCTTGTCACCGTAGGTGCCCTGGCCGCGGGAGCGGTAGCGGGAGAACAGCGAGTTGGACAGTACCGGCACCGGCACCGATTGCTCCATGGCCGCTTCGATGGTCCAGCGCCCTTCGCCACTGTCGGCCACCGAGCCGGAGAAGCCGTCGAGCTTCGGATCGCCCGCCAGGGCATCGGCGGTCAGGTCCAGCAGCCAGGAGGACACCACGCTGCCACGGCGCCAGACTTCGGCGATATCGGCGACATTGAGGTCGAAGCGCTGGTCTTCCGGAAGGCTTTCCGAGGCCTTGGTCTTGAGGATGTCGAAGCCCTCGGCGAAGGCCTGCATCATGCCGTACTCGATGCCGTTGTGGATCATCTTGACGAAGTGCCCGGAGCCGGCCGGGCCGGCGTGGATGTAGCCGCGTTCGGCACGGTCGTCATCGGCGACCCGGTCCTTGGTCCGCGGGATGGTGCCCATGCCGGGCGCCAGGGCGGCGAACAGCGGGTCCAGGCGCAGCACTTCGGCGGCATCGCCGCCGATCATCATGCAGTAGCCACGCTCCAGGCCCCAGACGCCGCCGGAGGTGCCGACGTCGATGTACTTCAGGCCCTTTTGCGCCAGGTCGCGGGCGCGGCGGATGTCGTCTTTATAGTAGGTGTTGCCACCGTCGATGATCACATCGCCCGGCTCCAGCAACTGGCTGAGGGTGTCGATGGTGTCTTCGGTGGGTGCGCCCGCGGGCAGCATGACCCAGACCGCCCGGGGCTTTTCCAGGCCCGCCACCAGGGCCGGCAGGTCGGCGACGCCCTTGGCGCCTTCAGCGGCCAGGGTGCTGACGAAGTCGGTGTTGCGGTCAAAGACTACGGTCTCGTGCCCATTGAGCATCAGGCGCCGTGCAATGTTGCCGCCCATGCGGCCCAGTCCAATAATCCCCAGTTGCATGTGCTGATGCTCCTACTGCAAAAATTCTGATCAAAAAAAGTTATAGCCCAGTGGGCCGGGGCAAAATCCCGAGGGGCGCAACTATACAAGGCAAGAAGCCCCAAGACAGCGCAATCTTCAGGTAGATTCCGAGTTTTTACCCCCGACGGCGCGAATTACCCATCGACCGGCCCCAGCCAATTCCCCTGACGGGCAGCAGAGCAATGAAGATTAGTCCTGTGCCAGCCCCTGAAGTTTCCCTGGCCCTGGGTGGATAACGCTGCAAATCTGCGCGAAGACACAGCGACCGCGAAAAATAAAAAAGTTCCCTTTGCCCGAAAAAGAAATAAAATTGTCACCGATAGTGTTTTGCGCAGGGATGCGGCCAGCGAAGCATAGTTGAGACACGCCATTTGCGAGGTGAAGCAATGGGCACAGTACTACCGGCACGACCAACACAAACTCTGTACGTCAGCATTCGTCGTGACGAATTGCGTCAACTCAAAGACGAACGCGATCAACTGCAACGGGAGCTCGCACAATTGCGCCTGCAGTTGCAAAGCCAGGGTCAACCGGCGCCGCTACACCTCTCCTCCGCGAGCTGAGCCTCGCCCCTGAACGCAGGCCCGACCTGCGTTCAGCCCCGCTGTAGGTCCCGGGCCAAGCCGCCTTCCCTCGCCATACCGCCATAGCCCCCCGTTGCAGACCACAAAATAGCGACGTTCAGCTGACAAAGTTTTCACACTTGCCTGTCGATACTCCCGGCCATTGTGGCCGTCTTGTTACAAGACGGCGCTCATTCGCGACGCCCTTGGCGCGCAATGAATCTGGATCCCTGGGGAGCGCTCAATGGCATTGTTCAAACGCAGTAGTGCATCTGCGAAAGGTTTTGACTGGATGGGGCTGCTCTGGCTGTTCCTGTTCTTCTGGTATTTCTCCGGCATCACCCAACTGCTGATCCAGCTGACCGACACCTCCGGCTTCACCGGTTTCCGCCAGGCGTTCTTCATGAGCGCCATCTGGCTGGCACCGATGCTGCTGTTCCCGGCGCGCACCAAAGTCATGGCCGCCGTGATCGGCGTGGTGCTCTGGGCCTGTTCCATGGCCAGCCTGGGCTACTTCTTCGTCTACCAGCAGGAGTTCTCGCAAAGCGTCATCTTCATCATGTTCGAGTCCAACCCCTCGGAAGCCGGTGAATACCTGACCCAGTACTTTGCCTGGTGGATGCTCCTGGCGTTCCTCGCCCACAGCGCATTCGCCTTCTTCCTCTGGACCCGCCTGCGCCCGGTCTACCTGCCTCGGGGCCAGGCCCTGGTGGCGGCGACGGCTATCCTGGTGGCCATCGTCGGCTACCCGCTGGTCAAGCAGATCTCCCGCGCCGATACCCTGGCCGCCGGCCTGGAGAAATTCGAAACCCGCATCGAGCCCGCCGTGCCCTGGCAGATGGTGATTGCCTATCGCCGCTACCGCGAGCAACTGGACGGCATGCAGGGCATGCTCGCCAGCGCCAGCAAGATCGCCCCCCTGACCAACCTCAAGGACAGCATGGCCAACCAGCCGGCGACCCTGGTACTGGTCATCGGCGAATCCACCAACCGCCAGCGCATGAGCCTGTACGGCTACCCGCGCCAGACCACCCCGGAGCTGGACAAGCTCAAGGACCAGCTGGCGATCTTCAACAACGTCATCACCCCGCGCCCCTACACCATCGAGGCGCTGCAGCAGGTACTGACCTTCGCCGACGAAGAAAACCCCGACCTGTACCTCAAGAGCCCGTCCCTGGTCAGCGTGATGAAGCAGGCCGGCTACAAGACCTACTGGATCACCAACCAGCAGACCATGACCAAGCGCAACACCATGCTCACCACCTTCTCCGAACAGGCGGACGAGCAGGTGTACCTGAACAACAACCGCAACCAGAACGCCCGCCAGTACGACGGCGACGTGCTCGAACCGTTCTCCAAGGCCCTGGCCGACAGCGCACCGCGCAAGTTCATCGTGGTCCACCTGCTGGGCACCCACATGAGCTACCAGTACCGCTACCCGCCCAGCTTCGACAAGTTCAATGATCGCCAGGGCGTACCGGCCGGCGTGCGCGACGACCAGTTGCCCACCTACAACAGCTACGACAACGCCGTGCTGTACAACGACTTCGTGGTCTCGAACCTGATCAAGAACTACGCCAAGACCGACCCCAACGGTTTCCTGCTGTACCTCTCGGACCACGGCGAGGACGTCTTCGACTCCGCCGGCCATGACACCCTGGGGCGCAACGAAGCCCGGCCGACGGCGCCGATGTACACCATTCCGTTCATGGCCTGGGCCTCGCCGAAATGGCGGGAAACCCATGACTGGAGCTTTGCCTCGGACCTCAGCCGCCCCTACATGAGTTCCCAGCTGATTCACACCTGGGCGGACCTGGCGGGCCTGAGTTTCGATGAGCTGGACCACAGCCGCAGCCTGGTGAGCGACAGCTTCAAGCCACGCCCGCTGCTGATCGGCGACCCCTACTCGCGCCAGAGCAGACCCTTGATCGACTTCAGCCTGATGAAACCCAAGGCCCCGGTCGAAGCCACGGTGGTACAGAAGTAAGCCCCCCGCCACGCCCGCAGGATCCGGCTTGCCGGCAAACAGCCCCGAGAACCCTGGCCGGTTCCCGGGGCTTTTTTTTGCACCAGGCCGCGTCCGCAGGCGGCGCCTTCAAGGAGGTGCCCTTGCCGGCCAGCGCGGCCAAGCGCCGGCAAAGACACATGATGTCGAAATTGTAATCAGCACTTCAGGCTGACGTTAACCCTCGCTTAATACACTTCGGTGAAACTTTCGCCCATCACTTCTTGTGCAGGGACGTAACAAGTACCGAACATTCTTAAGCAGGAAAAACAGCATGAAACTTTCAACTTTGGTATTAAGCGGCCTGATTCTGGTAGGTTCCAGCGCGGCCTTTGCCGAAGGTGGCTCGGAAAATATGCAGCGCTTCTATGACAACTTCCGCGTTAGCCAGCAGCAACTTCACGGCGACAAGACCGAAAACACTGCAAAAGCCGAAAAGCAGAAATCCGAGCCCAACTATTCCGCCTCGGATGCCAAGCAACAACAGCCTGGTGCCTGACCCCCAGTTCCAGCGATACCCCTTCCCGGCAATCTGCTCCTTTGCCAGAAGTGGATGTTTGGCGCCCTTGCGGGCGCCTTTTTCATAGGGGCTGCCCTCCTTCTCTTGCACCCGCATGACAGACAGATGACAACCCGGTCATCTGCCGCCCGCAGTGCCCCGGCTCAATTAGTATCGCCGCACCATGCCACTCGCCACTGATCGGACAGCCTGGTTAATCAGTTGAATTAGCTGGGTTATTTTATTGACCCTATAGCTACTACAGACTTTAACCTGCGCTCGCTCGACAGCCCCGACAGCTTTGAAGAGGATATTGCAATGCGCATTCTGGTGATTGAGGACGAACCCAAGACGGCCGACTACCTGCATCAGGGCCTGAGTGAAAGTGGCTATGTGGTGGACCGGGCGAACAATGGCGTGGACGGCCTGCACCTGATTCAACAACAGCCCTATGAATTGGTAATCCTGGATATCAACCTGCCCGGCAAAGATGGTTGGCAAGTTCTTGAACAACTGCAGGGAAACTATCCCGCACGGGTCATGATGTTGACTGCCCGCGGGCGCCTGGAAGACAAGGTCAAGGGCCTGGATATGGGCGCCGATGATTATCTGGTCAAACCGTTTCAATTTCCCGAGTTGCTGGCCCGGGTTCGTACCCTGATGCGTCGTAGTGAAGTCATTGTCCAACCGGAAGTTCTGCAAGTTGCCGACCTGCAACTTGACCCGCGCCGTCACCGGGCTTATCGCGGCAGTCGGCGTATCGACCTGACGACCAAGGAATTCACCCTGCTGCATGTATTGATGCGCCACAGCGGAGAAGTACTGACCCGCACCCAGATCATTTCCCTGGTCTGGGACATGAACTTCGACTGCGACACCAATGTGGTGGAAGTCTCCATCAGCCGCTTGCGGGGCAAGATCGACGACGCCAGTGACGTCAAGCTGATCCATACCCTGCGCGGTGTCGGTTATGTCCTGGAAGCACGCCCATGACAGCGCGCCCCGCCGCCGCGGCCAGCAGCCTGTCCATGCGCCTGGGGCTGACCGTCGCCCTGATGGGCGCGGCACTGGTGGTGCTGCTGGCAACCCTGGCCTACCTGGCGTTGAACCATGAGCTGGACAACCTGGCGCGCAAGGGCCTGGACAGCAAGCTGGAGCAGATCCGGCACAGCCTCACCAGCGACCTCAAGAGCAGTGACTTGGCGGCCCGCCCCCATTCCCTGCTGGACCTGGTGATGGGCCACGACAACCTGCAATTGAGCATCCTCGGCAGCGATCCGCTGGCCGAACCCCTGCTGATTGTCGGCGGCATGGCCCAGGAGTCCCTGCCCGAGCCCCTGGGCAATATCGGTGGCGATGGCTATGTCGACTGGCGCGACAGCCGCGGCAACCCCTTGCTCAGCGCCCTGCAGCAGATGAGCCTGCGCAACGGCGAGCAGGTCCAGGTGGTACTGACCCTGGACCGCAGCAACGATCAGGCGCTGCTCAGCGCCTACCTGCGCTCCACGGTGATCGCCCTGCCCCTGTTGCTGCTGCTGATCGGTTTCGGCGCCTGGTGGCTGGTGCAACGGGGCCTGCTGCCGCTGCAGCAGTTCAGCCGGGTCGCGGCGCGGGTGACCACCCAGGACCTGACCCACCGCCTGAAGCTGCAGGGCCTGCCCCGGGAGCTGGCGGAGCTGGGCCAGGGCATCAATGTCATGCTGCAACGCCTGGACGGCGGCGTGCAGCGCCTGTCGCAGTTCTCCGACGACCTGGCCCACGAGTTGCGCTCGCCCATCAGCAACCTGATGGGCAAGGCCCAGGTGACCCTGTCCCGGGAACGCCCGCCAGAGGAGTACAAGGCGGTGCTGGAGGCCAGTATCGAAGAGCTGGAGCGGGTCACGCGGATCGTCGCCGACATGCTGTTCCTGGCCCAGGTCAGCCAGCCGGCGTCCCAGGCCCGGTTCGCCCGAGTCTCGCTGGGGGAAGAAGCGCGCCGGGTCATCGACCTGTTCGCCCTGAGCGCCGAAGAGAAGCAGCTGCAACTGCAGCACAGTGGCGATGCCTGGGTGCTGGGGGACCGGCTGATGATCCAGCGGGCCATTTCCAACCTGCTGTCCAACGCCATTCGCCACAGCCCGCCGCGGGGGCAGATCAGCCTACGGGTGGAGCAGACCATGGAGGCCGTGAGCCTGAGCGTGGGCAACCCCGGCCCGGGCATCGCTGCCAGCCACCTGCCCCATCTGTTCGAGCGCTTCTATCGGGTCGACAGCAGCCGCACCCGGGCCGAAGGCGGCACCGGACTGGGCCTGGCCATCGTCCGTTCGATCATGAACCTGCACCAGGGGCGCACCGAGGTCAGCAGCATCCCGGAACTCCTGACCGAGTTCCGCCTGGTATTCCCCCGGCTCGACCCGGCGCAGCACGACCTCTAGAGCAGCCAGGCACCGGCACCGGCCCCCAGCAGCACCAGGGCCCAGGGCGGCACCCGGCCGCTGCGCAACAGCAGCAGCGCCAGCAACACCGCCACCAGTTCCGGCGCGCCGGTCACGCTGCTGGTCCACAGGGGTTGGTACAACGCTGCCGCCAGCAGGCCCACCACTGCGGCATTGACCCCCGCCAGGGCCGCCTGGATGCCCTGGCGGTGGCGCAGCCGCTGCCAGAAGGGCACCACGCCGATCACCAGCAACAGCCCCGGCAGAAAGATCGCCAGCAGGCACACCACCGCCCCACTCCAGCCATCGATGGCCGCGCCGAGAAAGGCCGCGACGCTGAACAGCGGGCCGGGCATCGCCTGGGCGCTGGCGTACCCGGCCAGGAACAGCGGGCTGCTGACCCAGCCGGGCTCCACCACCTGCGCCTGCAACAGCGGCAGCACCACATGGCCGCCGCCGAATACCAGAGCGCCGACCCGGTAGAAACCATCGAACAGGCTCAGCAGGCGCCCCGGCCAGAGCAGCACCAGCCCCGGCAACAGCACCAGCAGCAATAGCGCCAGCCCCAGGCAACACGCCCCCAGGCGGCGACTCGACCCAGAGGGAGGGCTCTGGACCTGCACCTGGAACACCGGCCTGATCAGCCAGCGGCCCAGCAGCGCCGCCAGCAGCATCACCAGCAACTGCCCGCCCAGGCCCGGCCAGCGCAGCACCAGCGCCGCGGCCAGCACTGCAATGACGATCTGCAAGGCGCCCCGGCACAGGCTGCGGGCCATGCCCCACAAGGCCTGGGCCACCACCGCCACCGCCACCAGTTGCAAGCCCTTGAGCGCCCCGGCCGGGACCCCGCCCCCCAACCCCAGGGCCAGCAGTGCCAGGGCCAGGGCCGAAGGCAAGGTAAAGCCGGCCCAGGCACACAGGGCCCCGGGCAGGCCACGGCGAGACAATCCCAGGGCGATGCCGACCTGACTGCTGGCAGGTCCGGGAAGAAACTGGCACAGCGCGACCAGCTCGGCATAGGCCGCCTCCCCCAGCCAGCGCCGGCGCTGGACGAATTCCTGGCGAAAGTAGCCCAGGTGCGCCAGCGGCCCGCCAAACGAACTCAGGCCCAGGCGCAGAAACACCAGGAAGATCCGCCAGGGTGTTTCTACCGGGACCGGCGCGCAGGGGCTGGGGGTGTGCATTACAAGGCTTTGCTCCAGAACAGCATGCGCCCGTGAGCCGGGTCGAGCATGGCATTGGCGAAACCGCAGGCGCGATAGGCGGCCTGGGCCTGGGCATTGCCCTCCAGCACTTCCAGAGTGACCTTGCAGCAGCCCCGTTGCCGGGCGATGTCCTCGACCTTCTGCAGCAGGCGCTTGCTCAGGCCCTGGCCGCGGTAGCTGTCCAGCACCACCACGTCATGGATATTCACCAGGGGCCGGCAGGCAAAGGTGGAGAAGCCTTCGAAGCAGTTCACCAGGCCCACCGGCTGCCCGCCGGCAAAGGCCAGCACGCTGAACGCCTGGGGCCGCTTGGCCAGCTCCGCTGGCAACTGCTGGAGCCGGTCTGCGTCCAGGGGCTGGCCGCCGCCCATGGGGTCCTCGGCATAGTGGTTGAGCAACACGCCTATGGCTTCGGCATGCACCGGGTTGCTGTAACTGGCTTGCAACACCACGATATCGGCAACGTCCATGTTCATCCTCGATCAACGTATTGAAAGTGAGCGCTCAGGGCTCAGGCAGCCTCGATTGTAGGCTGGGGGATTTGACCAAACGAAGATTTTTAACCCGCGCACTACAGAAAAAATCCTAAGCAGCGGCCGGGATCCACGGCAGCCGGAAGGGTTTCCCTTCAGGCCGCGGGCCCACCGGCAAAACGCTGCAACTGCATTTCCTGCAGGCGGCTGAGGGTGCGGCGGAAAGCGAACTCCAGGTAGCCCTCGGTGTACAGCTGTTCCATGGGCACCCGGGCTTCCAGGTACAGCGGCACCTTGCGGTCGTAGCACTCGTCCACCAGGGCGATGAAACGCCGCACCGCGTCATCATGTACCGACAGCTGCGGCAACTCACGATCCCCGGCCACCACCCGCTCGGCACCATCCTCGGTGCCCCGGGCAATGCGTGCGGGGCGCTGGCAAGCGCTGAGGTTGGGCACATCGCTCAGGAGAATGGCCTGGAAGCGGTCGCACAGGGCCATGAAGTCCATGGCGGAAAACGGCTGTTCGCACAGTTCGACGAAGCTGCACCAGGCCACCGTCCCGCACGCCTTGACCACCTGCAACGGGCGATAGCCGAGCAACAGCGGCTCGCTGCTCGCCGGCTGCCCGGCACTCAAGCGCTCGAACACCGGCCCCAGGGCGCTCGGCCGCCCCTCGGCGCCAAGCCAGTAGCGTTGCTCGGCGGCGCCCGGGTGCAGGCGGTGATCCTGCTCGCCGTCCACCGCCACCACCTGCATGTGCTGGCGGATGGCGCTGATCGCCGGAACGAAGCGCTCGCGGTTGAAGCCATCGGCATACAGCTGCTCCGGGGGCTGGTTGGAGGTGCAGACCAGCACCACGCCCTGGTCGAACATCACCTGGAACAGGCGCCCGAGGATGATCGCGTCACCGATGTCATTGACGAACAGCTCATCGAAACACAGCACCCGCACCTCTTCGGCCAGCTCCCGGGCCAGGGCCTGCAAGGGGTCGGCAATACCGGTCAGCTGGAACGAACGCTGGTGCACCCAGCCCATGAAATGATGAAAGTGCTGGCGCCGCGCCGGGACCCGCAGGCTCTGGTAGAACTGGTCCATCAGCCAGGTCTTGCCCCGCCCAACCGCCCCCCACAGATAGACCCCGGGCACCGCCGTGCGCCCTTGATGCAGGGCTTCATGGCATTGCTGCAAGGCCTGCACCGCCCGCGCCTGCGCCGCGTCGGCGACAAAGCCCTGCTGCTCCAGGGCGTATTGGTAGGCGCTCATGGGGGAATCGAATGGCATGGGGCTCGGGCCTCCTGGCAAAGAGCCGCAGTATGCCAGCATGAGCCGCTCCAGGCCGACCTGTAGCCGCTGCCGAGGCCGCGAAGCTGGGAAAGGGACCGCAGGGCCTTGCCTGGTGGCCTCCGGCCAATCCTTGAGCGCGCTCAGGTTTTTCGCAGCCTGCGCCAACGGCTACATCAGCGGGAAATATCCAGGCGTTCGATCCGCCCCTGGGCGTCCAGGCGGAAGGTATGGCGCAGGGCCTGGGGGCTGCCGGGGAAGTCACCGCACACCCGGCTGTCGAGCAGCACTTTGCCGGTGCGCTGCTGGACCCCGAGGATTTCCAGGCGGCACGCGCCTTTGCCCATCCAGCGGGCGATCTGCTGGGGCCCCACGCAGTGCTCGCGTTCATCGAAGACCTGGGCGCGGTCGGCGAAGATCGACGCCACCACTGCGCTGTCGCCGCTGTTGATGGCCGTGACATAAGCGGCGATGGCCGGGGCCAGGGAAGGGTCTGTGGCCGACATGACAAAAGCTCCTTGCTGTTGAATGAGCGGGCCATGCTAAAGCCCCCGCGTGTCATTTCCTGTCAGCAGTGAAGCGGCCCTGCTCATCGCTGTGCATGCGTTTGCGCCAGGCTCGCAGCCAGTCGCTGCGCCGCCCCGGATACCGCTCGCCCTGTTCCTGGGCGGCGGCAATGCGGTCGGTGCGGAAGGTGCGGTAATCCTCGCGCAATTCACACCAGGCCACGATCACCCGGGCCTCGTTGAGAAAGCCCAGGGCCAGGGGCCAGACCCGGCGCTGGCTGGGGTTCTGGTTGACGTCGGCATAGTCGATCAGCAGCTTGGCCTGAAGGCGGATCGCCTGGCGGAACACATTGAGCGACACCGGGTTGTCGGGGAAGCCGTAGCCCGCCGGGCCGGGCAACAGGGTCGGATTGCGCAGTGCGTCCTGGGCCGCGGGGGCCAGCACCGCAGCGATCTTGGCCATGGCATCGGCGGCGGCCTTGCTCAGTTCCTCGTCGCCGCGCTGATCAACGTAGCGCAGGCCCAGCACCACGGCCTCGGTCTCGTCGGCATTGAGCATCAACGGCGGCAGGAACAGCCCGCTGCGCAGCACGTAGCCTATCCCGGCCTCACCGTAGATCGGCGCGCCCAGGGCGGTCAGCTCGGCGATATCGCGGTACAGGGTGCGCTCGGAAACCTCCAGCTCCGAGGCCAGGGTCGCGGCGGTCACCGGACGGCTTTTGCCCCGCAGCATCTGCAGCAGGGTGAGTAAACGACTGGCTCGCGACACGCAGGTGCACTCCGGAAAAAACACCGGCGCAGATTACCAGAGCCTCCTGACAGTTTCTGTCAGGAGGCTGGGGTTTGGCGGGACATTGCCAGGCATGGTTCTGCCGGGCTCCTGTAGCCGCTGGCGCAGGCGGCGAAGGCACTGCGTCGCAGGGTTCGGCTGGGGGTGCCAAGCAAGGCCCTGCGGGCCTTTGCGCAGCCTCGCTGGGGCTCGGCAGCGGCTACAGGGGCCGCAAGAGCCCCCCGGGGCGTCAGTAGGCCATGGTCCAGGTCAGGGTGTAGGTGCGGCCACGGCCCTGGTAGTCGTAGAGGTAGTCCGGGCCGTAGGTCGGCGAGTAGAACAGCTTGGCGCGCTGGCCCCAGACGGTGCTGTACTGCTTGTCCAGCAGGTTCTGGATGCCGCCGCTGAAGGTGCCGAACTCGGTGTCGTGGCTGCCCAGCAGGTCGAAGGTGGTGTAGCCGTCGATGGTGTTGGGCGCATCCACGCTGTGGGTGGCGTCGATCTGCTTGACTGCGTCGTCCTTGAGGGTGAAGGCGTGGTTGCCCTGCAGGCGCACGCTGCTGCTGTCGTCCTTCCAGCCGACGAAGGCGGTGAGTTTCGACAGCGAGGCATAACGGGCGTCGCGCTTGCTCCAGCCGCCGTTCTTGTTCTCCTCCTCGGAGCGCACGGCATGCAGGGTGCCGCCCAGCTCCCAGCCGTTCTGGAAGTGCCGGGTCAGGGCGCTTTCAAAGCCGTAGTCGCGGCTTTTCTGGTCCTTGACGTCGATGGTCAGGGTGGCCTGGTCGGTGGTGATCACCTTGTCCGACCAGATGTAGTACAGCGCCGCCTGGGCATCCCAGTCGCTATCGGAGAAGCGCCAGCCGGTCTCCACCTGGCGGCTCTTGATCCCGGCCAGCGGGTTGTCGTCCACGCTCAGGCCCGGCTTGCCGTAGAACTTGGCCGGGTCCGGCAGATCGAAGCCCTCGCCGTAGTTGACCCACAGCTGGTGGCCGTTCTTGAAGTCGTAGATGGTGCCCAGGTTGTAGAGGTTGACCGCATAGTCGTTGCTGCCGCCGGGTACGTTCTTGAACTGGCCCACGTCCACGTCCATCTGCTGGCGCCGGTAGCCGCCGGATACCGTCAGGTTGTCGGTGGCGTGCCAGTCCAGCTGGGCATAGCCGGACAGGCCGTCGACCCGGTAGCTGGGATAGCGCGGCGCCTTGCTCTGGGTCACCAGGTCGAGGCCGCCGCTGCCCGAGGAGATGCCCTGGTCGAAGGTGCTCTGCTGGGCATTGAAACGCTCGCGGTCCAGGTCCACGCCGTAGGTCAGCTTGAACGCCTCGAACTCCTTGGCGAACAGCGCCTTGAGGCTGGTGACTTCGAAATTCTGCTGGGATGCGGCGAAGTACACACCCTTGGAGCCTGCGGGGCTGCCGCTGTTGTAGTAGGGGAACGGGAAGAAGTTGTCGTCTTCCTTGCGGTACGAGGCCTGCAGGTAGAAATCCTGGCCCAGCACGTCGCTGTGGTGGTAGTTGGCGTTGAGCAGCAGGCGCTTGGTACGCGGTTCCAGGTCGGTGGAATAGCCGCCGCGCAGCTCGGCGTCTTCCAGGTTGGACGGCGCCTTGTACTTGAGGTTGGGGAAGTAGATCCCGGTGCTGCCATGGTTGCCGGAGTCGTAGTACTGGGCCAGCAGGTCCAGGCTCTGCTCTTCGTTGAACTGCAGGGCCAGGCTGCCCATCAGGTCCAGGGTACGGTTGTACTGCAGGTCGGTCTGGGTGTTGTCGATGAAGATCTGCTTGCCGGCACCGTCATAGAACGCCTGGTTCTGCTCCCCCGCCACCGCTAGCCGGCCGCTGATGGTCTCGTTGCCGCCGCTCACCGACTGGGCGATGCGGGTCGTCAGGTCGTCACTGTTGTTGAAGCCGCTGCTGGCCCCCAGCTGGGTCTCGAAGCGCGCCGGGCCCGGTTCGCCTTTCTTGGTGACGATATTGATGATGCCGCCGGTGGCGCCGCCGCCGTAGATGGCGCTGGCCCCGGACAGCACTTCGACCCGCTCGACGTTGAACGGCGAGATGCTGTCGAACTGCCGGGACAGGCCCCGGGAGCTGTTCTGGCTGACCCCGTCGATCATCACCAGCACGTTGCGCCCGCGCATGTTCTGGCCGTAGTTGGTGCGCCCTTCCGGGGCCAGGTCGAGGCCCGGCACCAGCTTGCCGATGGCTTCCTTGAGGCTGACCCCGGTGCTCAGTTGCTCGCGCAGCTGGCTCTGCTCCACCACCCACACGGTGCCGGGAATCTCGCTGATGGCGGCGCTGGTGCGTGACGCCACGGTGACCTGGGTCGGCTTGAGGTTGAGGCTGGCGGCCGGCACGCCAGCCCGACGCAGGATCACCGTGTGCCCGTCGCTGAACGACCAGCTCATGCCACTGCCGGCCAGCAGGCTTTGCAGGGCCTGGGCCACCGTGACCTCGCCGTTGAGGGCGGTGGATTGCAGGCCCTCGACATCGCTGGTGGTGTACAGCAGGCGCAGGTCGGCCTGATCGGCGAAGCGGGTCAGCGCCTGGTCCAGGGGCTGGGCCGGCAGGTTCAACGAGACCCGGCGCTCCTGGGCGCTGCCGGCCTGGCTGACCGTGGCGGCCTCCTGGGCCTGGGCCAGGACCGGGCTCAAGGCCCCGGCGAACAGGGCCTGGGCCAGTAATGTGCGGCGCATGATGTGGTGACCGCGCCCCAGTGTCGACAGCTTGAACATTGCTTTCACGTGTTCCTTCCCAGCCGGTTGAAATGACGTCAATGAGAATGATTGTCTTCTCAGTCTCACTACGACGATTTCCCCCAGGGGAACTTGCAGTGCCCAGGCAAAAAAAATTCGACTCAGTGCAGGACCGCCAGCCATGGCAGGTAGGTGACGTGCAGCGGGTAGCGCTGCTGCAGGGCGTTGAGCGAGCCTTGCGGATCATGCAGGTCGAACACACCGCTGATGGCCAGGGCCGCCAACTGACCGTCGGAAATCAGGATGCGCCCGTGCTGGTAGCGCTCCAGTTCACCTATCACCTCACCCAGCGGGCGGCCGTTGAAGATCAGCTTGCCGCGCTGCCAGGCGGTCAGGCTGGCGGCGTCCACGGTCTGCTGGGCCAGCAGCGGCTGGCCGGGCTGGTATTGCAGGCGCTGGTCGGCCTGGAGCAGCACTGGTGCGTGGTCACCGCTGAACTGCACCTGCCCTTCGCGCACCACCACCGTCAGTTGGTGGCCGTCGCGGCGCACGCTGAAGGCACTGGCAGCGCTTTGCAGTTGCTGGGCCTGGGCCTGGACCACGAAGGGCCGCTGCGGGTCGGCCAGCGGTTCGAACAGCGCTTCGCCGCTGCGCAGGATCACCCGGCGCTCATCCGCCGAGTAGGCCACCGACAGCGCACTGGCGCTGTTGAGGGTGACCCGCGAGCCGTCCGCCAGGGTGATGCTCTGTTGCTGGCCGACCCCGGTGTGGTAGTCCGAGGTCAAGGCCGGCCACTGCTGCCAGCCCAGGCCAGCCCCCAGCGCCAGCAGCAGCGAAGCGGCCAGCGCCGGCCAGAAGCGCCGTGGCCGGCGCACCATGACGGGCGGCGCCTGGTGTTGCCGCGCGGTCTCGGTCTGCCCCAGGTCACCCCACAGTTGCTGGGCCTCGGCGGCCGCTGCGGCATGGCCCGGGCTGCGCTGGCGCCATTGCTGGAAGGCCATGCGCTGGGCCGGCGTGGCGTTGCCGGAGTGCAGCAGCACCAGCCAGTCGATGGCGGCGTCTTCGAGGCTTTCGGGGTGGTCGGTCATGGCATCGGCGGCAGGCAAGAAGGAATCATTCATGGTGGACTTTCAGCCAGTCGCGGCAATGGCGCAGGGCCTGGCCGATGTATTTTGCCACCATGCTTTCGGAAACGCCCAGGCGCAATGCGATCTGTGCCTGGGTCAGGCCTTCCAGGCGATTGAGCAGCAAGGCCTGGCGGGCGTTGTCCGAGAGTTGCGCCAGGGCCTCGTCGAGCACCGCCAGGCGCTCCTTGGCCAGCAGCACGGCTTCCGGTGCCGGGGCCGGGTCCACCGCTTCGGCGTGCTCCTGGCCGTCGGCGAGGTTGGCCGCCAGGCGCTGCTCGCGGCGCAGGGTGTCGATGGCCAGGTTGCCGGCCACACGGAAAATGAAACCGCGATCGTTGTGCACCTCCACCGTCTGCGGATCGACCTTGAGCAACTTGAGGTAGGTCTCCTGGGCCACGTCCGCCGCCCGTTGGCGATCGCTCATGCGCCGGGTGAGAAACTTCAGCAGGTCGTCGTAATGCTCTTGAAAGCTGCGCAGCAGGCTGGGGGTCGGCAGCATCGGGGGGCGGTCCGCAGATCGGGGAGGCGGATTATTCCATAAAGGCAAATGAGAAACAGTATCTTTCGTATCCTTTCCAACTTGGCTTTTTCCGCCTGTTTGCCCTTCTGGCTGCGGCGCCTTTCTGGCATCCTGCGCCTCCTTTTTTCTGACCGGGTGCGCACGTCTTGTCCATGACATGGCGTTGCGGCCCAAGTCCCGTCCACTTTCCGACGTGTGCCCCCGTAGTTTTCACACGTCACTGGCAGGCCTTTTCCCATGACCGCACCCGACCGCTCCCCTCCCCGCTACAAGTCAGACCTGATCTACGGCCTCAACGACCGTCCGCATTTCAGCGCGGCGATCTTCGCCGCCCTGCAGCATGTGCTGGCCAGTTTCGTCGGCATCATCAGCCCGACCCTGATCTTCGGCGGGGTCCTGGGGCTGGAAAGCGAGCTGCCGTACCTGATCAGCATGGCGCTGTTCGTCTCCGGCCTGGGCACCTTCGTCCAGGCCCGGCGCCTGGGGCCCATCGGTTCCGGCCTGCTGTGCGTGCAAGGCACCAGCTTTTCCTTTATCAGCGTGCTGCTCAGTGCCGGCTTCATGGTCAAGGGCCGGGGCGGCGACACCAACGAAATCCTCTCCACCATCTTCGGCATCTGCTTTGTCGCAGCCTTTATCGAGATGTTCCTCAGCCAGTTCATCGGCAAGTTGCGCAAGCTGATCACCCCGGTGGTGACCGGCACCATCATCACCCTGATGGGCCTGTCGCTGATCAAGGTGGCGGTCACCGACATGGCCGGCGGCTACGGTGCCAGCGACCTGGGCGCGGCGAGCAACCTGGGGCTGGCGGCGCTGGTGCTGCTGACCATCGTGGTGCTCAACCGCTTCAACCACCCGATGCTGCGCCTGGGCTCCATCGTCATCGGCCTGACCCTGGGCTTCGTGGTGGCCTGGATGCTCGGCCGGGTGGACATGGCGGCCATGCCCGAGGTGCCCCTGGTGAGCGTGCCGGTGCCGTTCAAGTACGGCTTCTCCTTCGACCTGATCGCCTTCATCCCCCTGGCGGTGATCTTCCTGATTTCCCCCCTGGAAGCAGCCGGCGACCTGACGGCCAACTCGATGATTTCCCAGCAGCCGGTCAAGGGCCCGCTGTACATCAAGCGCATCAAGTCCGGGCTGCTGGCGGACGGTTTCAACTCGGCGGTGGCTGCGGTGTTCAACAGCCTGCCGATGGTCACCTTTGCCCAGAACAACGGGGTCATCCAACTGACCGGCGTGGCCAGCCGCTACGTGGCCTACTTCATTGCCGGGCTGCTGGTGCTGCTGGGCCTGTTCCCGGTGATCGGCGCGGTGCTGCAACTGATGCCCAAGCCGGTGCTGGGCGGCGCCACCCTGATCATGTTCGGTACCGTGGCCGTGGCCGGGATCAAGATCCTCGCCGAGGCCGGGCTGCACCGGCGCAACGTGCTGATCGTGGCCATCTCCCTGGGCATGGGCCTGGGCGTGGCGGCGGTGCCGGAAGTGCTGCGCGAGCTGCCCAAGGCGCTGCACAACATCTTCGAGTCGCCGATCACCGTGGGCGCCTTCTGCGCGATCTTCCTGAACATCTTCCTGCCGGAGGAATTCCTTGAGCTGGAAGAAGACGAGTTCGATCCGGAAGCGGCGACCCTCAAGGTCATGCAAGACCCGGACATGAGCGGCAAAGCGAACTCCTGAGGCTCGCAGGCGTCTATGCTGCGAGCGCTGGTGATGGGCCCTCGGCCGTGGAAGGCTGGCCGGGGGTTTGCCAGGCAAGGCCCTGCGGGCCTTGTCGCAGCCTCGCAGGCTCGGCAGCGGCTACAAGGTGCCGGCCAGCCATTCATTTCCATTGCCGACAGGTATTCCATGCGTAGATTGATCGCCTTGACCCTGGTACTGCTCAGCCTGAGCGCTTGTGCGCTGTTGCCCAATCGCGATCCACTGGCGATCAATGTGGTGGGCATCGAGCCACTGCCGAGCCAGGATCTGGAAATGCGTTTCGCGGTGAAACTGCGTCTGCAGAACCCCAACGAAAGCCCCATCGACTACAACGGCGTGGCCCTGGACCTGGAAGTCAACGGCCGCCCCCTGGCCTCCGGGGTCAGCGACCAGCAGGGGCATATCGGCCGCTACTCGGAAGACATCCTGGTGATCCCGGTCAGCGTCTCGGCCTTCTCGGTGCTGCGCCAGACCCTGGGCCTGAGCCAGACCCAGAGCCTGGACAACCTGCCCTACGTGCTGCGCGGCAAGCTTGCCGGCGGGCTGTTCGGCACCCAGCGCTTCATCGATCGCGGGCAGCTCAGCCTGAGCAACCCCGGCGCCTGGTAACTAGAACACCGACCAGCCGATACGCTGGCTGAGCAGTTCCAGGGCCGCCATGCCCACCAGCGAGTTGCCGGCGCTGTTGAGCTCCGGCGACCAGACGCAGACCGTGAACTGCCCCGGCACCACCGGCAGGCCGACCCGATAGGCGAAGTTGCCGGCCTCGTCGTACAGGCCGCTGGTGGCCATGATCGAGTTGACCTGCTGGGTCTGGCGCCGGGTGAGAATCTGCTCCCCGCTGTGCTTGCAGAAGCCGTCGTTGGCCAGGAAGCAGAAGGCCCGGGCCAGATCCACGCAGCTCATGCGCAAGGCGCAGTGGCTGAAGTAACTGCGCAGCACCGCCTCCACATCATTGTGAAAGTTGCCGAAGGACTGCATCAGGTAGGCCATGGCCGCGTTGCGGGCACGGTGCTGGTACTCCGACTCGGCCACCCGACCGTCCACCATCACCTGCAGGTTGCCCGACAGGCGCCGGACAAAGTCGCGCATGGACAAGGCCGGCGCGGCAAAGCGCGACTGGTTGATGTCGCAGATCACCAGGGCCCCGGCATTGATGAAGGGGTTGCGCGGCCGGCCACGCTCGAATTCCAGTTGCACCAGGGAATTGAACGGCTGCCCCGAGGGCTCGTGGCCCAGGCGCTCCCAGATCGCCTCGCCGGAATGACCGATGGCCTGCACCAGGCTGAAGACCTTGGAAATGCTCTGCACCGAGAACGGCGTATCGGCGTCACCGGCGCTGAACACCTGGCCGTCGTTGCCATACACGGCAATGCCCAACTGATTGGCCGGCACATCCGCCAGGGCCGGAATGTAATTGGCCACCTGGCCTTGGCCGATCAGGGGGCGGACTTCATCGAGAATCTGGTTCAACAGGTCTTGCATGTTCTGGCTCATTATCGATACGACTGCGGGGCTATGGCAGCTAGACGCACGCCAGGGCCGGCGCAGCACAGTCCACCGGCAAATGCCCCACCACCCCAGCCCCTGCAGGAGCTGGCTTGCCAGCGAAGGCGTCAGCAGATTCGCCACATGCCTTTCGGGCCCCTTCGCCGGCAAGCCGGCTCCTACGGTTGAGCGCTGGCCTTATAGGAGCTGGCTTGCCAGCGAAGGCGTCGGCAGATTCGCCACATGCCTTTCGGGCCCCTTCGCCGGCAAGCCGGCTCCTACGGTTGAGAGCTGGCCTTGTAGGAGCTGGCTTGCCAGCGAAGGCGTCGGCAGATTCGCCACATGCCTTGCGAGCCCTTTCGCCGGCAAGCCGGCTCCTACAGCCAGATGGCGTCCCAGAGGGGGTAATCGTGCACGCGGGTGACCAGGCCGGCGCGAATCGGGTTGGCGACTATGTAACGGGAGACCCCCAGCAGGTTCTCTTCCCGGCGCAGTGCGCGGTCGTGGTAACCCTTTTGCCAGACGCGACCGGTTCGCTGCAGGCAAGCATTGATGTCCCGTGCGCTGCGGGATTTGATGCCGCGCATCAGGGCCGATAGCGAGCCCGTCCCCAGCGCCAGCAGCCAGTGGAAATGATCAGGCATCACCACCCAGGCCAGGGAACTGGCACGACCTTCAAGCTGGGCCTGGTGCAGTTGTCGCACCAACAGGCGGCCGATACGCCAATCACCAAAGAATGGTTCGCGGTGGTGGGTCACAGCAGTGAGCAGGTAGACCTGGCCGGTTTGAGAGTAGCGCCCGGTACGCAGCCGGTTGCCGTGAAAGCGCTGGGGCATTGCGATGCCCTCCGTGTGACGGATACACAAGTCAAGGCTAACCCGGGGGTACGGGTGCGCCGAGGCATTGTGGATCCGGGTATTTCTGGGAGGGACTCTTCGCCGGCAAGCCGGCTCCTACGGGTGAGCTCTGGCCTTGTAGGAGCTGGCTTGCCAGCGAAGGCGGTGCAAGGGTTTCTGAAGATGTCACCCAAGCCGTGGCGAATTCTCCAGCAGGGTCCGGGTGTAGATGTGCTCGGGCCGGTCCAGCACGGCGTCCACTGCGCCCTGCTCCACCACCCGTCCCTGCTTGAGCACCAGCACCCGGTCGGCAATGGTCCGTACCACGCCCAGGTCATGGGTGACGAACAGCAGGGTCATGCCTTCGTCTTGCAACTGGCGCAGGAGCGCGAGGATCGAGGCCTGTACCGAGACGTCCAGGGCCGAGGTGACTTCATCGCAGATCAGCAGCTTGGGTTCGCACACCAGGGCCCGGGCAATCGCCACCCGCTGTCGTTCGCCCCCAGACAGGCTGTGGGGATAGTGGTCCGCCAGGGCCGGCGACAGCGACACCCGTTGCAGCACCGCATGGACCCGCGCCCTGGCCTCGGCCCCCCGGATGCCGAAAAAGTGCTCCAGGGGTGCGCTCAGGGTCTGGTACAGGGTGTGCCGCGGGTTCAGCGCCCGGTAGGGGTTCTGGAAAATGTACTGGATCTGGTGCCGCAGCCCTTTGCTCCGCTGCCGGGCCGACAGGCTCAGAGGCTGGCCGGCATACCGCACCCGGCCTTCGGCGTGCTCGCCAAGCCCGGCCAGGGCCCGGGCCAGGCTGGTCTTGCCGGAGCCGGACTCGCCCACCAGCGCCAGGCACTCCCCCGCCACCACTTGCAGACTGACGTCGAACAGCACCTGGCGGTCATAGGCCAGGTTCAGGCCCAGGACCTCCAGCAGCGGCCGTCGTTCGCTGCCGGACACAGCCGCTTGCACCGCCACCACGGGCGCCGGCATGGGCAACGCCTGCCGATAAGGGTCGATACAGGCCACCTGGACATCAGCTGCAAGCCCTTGCAGCAACGGCTCGCCCGCTGTGCATTGGGCACGCTGGCGCGGGCACCGGGGCGCGAAGGCACACCCCGCCGGCCGCTGCCCCGGCGCCGGGGCCTGCCCAGGTATCGCCAGCAGGGGCCGGCGCTGGCCGACATCGGGAATCGCCGCCAGCAGGCCCCGGGTATAGGGGTGGGCCGGCTGGCGAAACAGCGCCTCGCGGGAGGCGCTTTCGACGATCCGCCCGGCGTACATCACCAGCACCCGGTCCACCAGGTCCTTGATCACGGCCAGGTCGTGGGACACATAGATCGCCGCCACACCCAGGCTTTTGCACAGGTGGCGCAAGGTGCCGAGGATGTGCGCCTGGGTGGTCACATCCAGGGCCGTGGTGGGCTCATCGAGCACGATCAGCCGGGGCCGCAGGACAAAGGCCAGGGCCAGCATCACCCGCTGCTGCTGGCCGCCGGACAGCTGATGGGGAAAGCGCCGCAGGAACTCGCGATCCGCCGGCAAGCCCACATCCTTGAGGGTGTCGCGGATCCGCTGCTGCCGCCCGTGGCGGTCCAGGTGCGATGGATGCACCGCCAGGGTTTCCTCCAGCAGGTCGGCAATGCGCAGCGCCGGGTTCAGGGCGGTGGCCGGGTCCTGGGCCACATAGCCGATCAGGCCGCCCCGGGCCCGGCGCAGGTCCTGCGCCGAGAGGTCCAGCAACGACTGCCCGGCCACCTCGACCCGCCCTTCGACAATCCGCGCGCCCCGCCGGGCATGGGCCAGCAGGGCCGTGGCCAGGGTGGTCTTGCCCGAGCCCGACTCCCCCACCAGGCCAAGAATTTCCCCCGCGGCCAGGCTGAAGCCGACTCCGGACAACACCTCCACGCCACCCGCCAGCTCCACCCGCAATCCCTCAACCTGCAGCACCCGGGCCTCTCGGGTCACTTCCACCACGGCGTTCATGGGCCTTTCTCCCCGATCCGCGCCTGACTGCGCCCGATGCCCTCGGCGAGGATGTTGGTGCCGTAGGCGAACACCCCGATCAGCAGCGCCGGGGCCAGCACCGCCCAGGGCTGGACCAGCAGCCCGGCCTGGTTCTCGTTGATCATCAGCCCCCAGTCGGCGGCCGGCGGCGCCACCCCATAGCCGAGGAAGCTCAGCCCCGACAGCATGCCCACGCCCCAGGTCAGCATGTTGCCGAAGTGCACCAGCAGCGGCGTGAGGATGTTCGGCAGGATTTCCCCAGAGAGGATCCGCCAGCGCGAATAGCCCATCATCTGCGCCGCCTCGACGAACTCCTGCCCCGCCACCGCCACCGCGCTGCCCCGGGCCAGGCGCACCACCCCGGGGGTGAAGGCGATGGCCACGGTGAGCACGATCAACCAGGGCGCGCGCCCCAGCATCGAAACGATCAGCAGCACCAGGATCAGGTCGGGAAAGGCCAGGGACACATCCGCCAGCCAACTGATCAACGTGTCCAGCCGGCGCCGCGAAAGGCCGGCCAGCAACCCCAGGGCGCTGCCCACCAGCAGGGCGATGGAGGCCGCCGCCAGGGACATCCACAACACCGACAGGCCCCCGCTGAGCAACCGCGAAAGCACGTCGTGGCCAAGAAAGTCATGGCCGAGCCAGGCGCCGGCAGCGGGCGCGCCGTACACCGGGCCCAGCATGTCGGTGCTGCCATGGGGCGCCAGCCAGGGCCCGAACAGCGCCAGCAGGACCACCAGCAAGGTGATGAATGCGCCCTTGCGGGTTTGCGGTTCGCCCAGCCACAGGCGCCAGCGGGAAATGCGTAAGTCGTTCATGGATAGGTTCTCATGCCGCAGGTTCAGGGAGCCTTGGGCGCCGAGCGGCGCCACCAGGGCTGGAGGCCTCGTCGGTTGCGGCGGATCAGGCCGGCCCGCCGCGCCGTACGCAACTTGGGGGTCAGCAGCACCGTGGCCAGGTCTGCCAACAGGTTGATCAGCACCACCCCCAGGGTGATCACCAGCACGATGGCCTGGATCATCGGCAGATCGCGCATCTGGATCGCCGAGTTGAGGGCGGTGCCGATCCCCGGATAGCTGAACACCACTTCCGCCAGCAGGGCCCCGCCGATCAGGGTGCGCAGGGTCAGGGCCAGCCCCTGCACCGCCGGCACCAGGGCATTGGCCAGGGTGTGGCGCCAGACGATGCGCCACTCAGGGATGCCCCGCAGCCTCGCGGCGATCACATAGTCCGATTCCAGGGCCTCGATCATTGCCGCGCGCACCATGCGCGTCAGGTAGGGCAAGGCCGACAGGCTCAAGGCCAGCACCGGCAGTACCAGGAATTGCAGCTGGCGCCACAGTGCCAGCTGGGGGTCGAGGATCGACACCGCCGGCAGCAGGTCCATGTGGGGCATGGAAAACAGCAGCACCAGGCCAATGGCCAGGAGAAAGCCCGGGGTAGCCTTGAGGAAGATCAGCAACGACAGGCTCCAGCGGTCCAGGCGGCTGTCACGACGCAGGGCCAGGGTCACCCCCAGCAGCAGCGCCGCGGGCACCACCAGCGCGATGACCCCGGCCAGCAACGCCAGGGTGTAGCCCAGGCGCGCGAAGAGGACGTCGGCCACAGGCGCGCTGGAATCCAGGGACTGCCCCAGATCGCCTTCCAGGGTCTGGCCCAGCCAGTGCAGGTACTGCTCCAGCAGTGGCCGGTCCAGCCCCAGTTGCCGTTGCAGGGTGAGGATGCTTTCCAGGGGCGCGTCGGGGCCAAGGATCACCCGCGCCGGGTCCGAGGGCAGCGCCTGGGTGGCGATGAACACCACCAGGCTGATGACCCAGGCCGTGAGCAGGCCGTAGCCCAGGCGGCCGACGAACCAGGACAGCCAGGCCGGGGTACGGGGCGTGTTGCGGCAGGTGTCAGGCATGGTTCAACCACATTTCGTCAAAGCGCCAGGAGGCGAAGGTCGTCTGTTCCGGCACCAGCCCGCCAACCCGCACCGAGGCCGCGTCCAGCACATCGTTGAAGCCCCAGATCAGCAGCCCGCCGCGCTGGTGCTGGATGGCCTGGGCTTCGTGCACCCATTGCCGGCGCAGTTGCAGATCGGGCTGGGCCAGGGCCTGCTGGTACAGCTGGGTGAATCGCGGGTCGTGAAAGTTGCTGCGGTTGTAGATGGCCTGGGGGGCGTCGTTGTGCAGCGCCGAGGCAAGAAAGCCCCGGGCCGGCGTGGCCCCGGGCGACAGCAGCCACTGTTCGCGCTGGGGGCCGTTGAACACCGAAGCGTCAACCTGGGTCACCTTGACCTCGACCCCGGCCCTCTTCGCCTGCTGGGCGAACACCAGCGCCGCGTTCACCCCCGGGCCTGGGGTGGTGGTCAGCTCCACCCGCAGGTCGCTCTGCCCGGCCTGACGCAACAGCGAACGGGCCTGTTCCAGGTCATGGGGCCGCTGGGCAATGCCGCGGTTGTAGGTGGGGTCGTGGGGCGAATACAGGTCATTGGCGACTCGGCCGAAACCATTGAGCCCACGGTCCACCAGCTCCTGGCGGTCGGCCAGCAGGCGGAACGCCTGGCGCACCCGCACATCCTGGAACGGCGCCTTGGCCAGATTGAGGTTGAAGCCGGTGAAAGAAGTACTCGGCGAGGCGTAGAAGCGCAGCCGCGGATCGGCCTTGAGCAGCGCGCTGTGCTCGGCCTGTACGCCGCTGGCCACGTCGATCTGCCCGGCCCGCAGCGCCGCCGCCCGCGACACCTGGTCCTTGAACTCGATGATCTCCAGTTCGTCGGCGTAGGGCTGGCCGGGCTTGTAGTAGTTCTCGAAACGGCTGTACAGCGAGCGCTGGCCGGGAATGAAGCGCTTGAGCCGGTAGGGGCCGGCGCCCACCGGGTTGGTCTGCGGGTGGTAGTCGGTGGGCACTATGGCACCGAAGCTGATCAGGGTTTCGTCCAGGGGAAAGAAGCTCTGGCCCTGTTTGAAGCGGATTTCGATGGTGCGCTGATCGAGCTTGCGCAGGGCCTGGCGATCGATGGCCCCCACCAGCCCGGCAAAGGGCGAAGCCAGTTGCGGGTCGGTCAGGCGCAGGATGGAAAACAGCATGTCGTCGGCGCCGATGCTCTTGCCGTGGTGGAACTCCAGCCCCGGCTTGATGCGGATGGTCCAGACGCTGGCGTCGGCATTGGGCTCGGCGAACTCCGCCAGGGCCAGCCGGGTGCTGACGTCCGGGTTCCATTCCCAGAACTTGCTGTACAGCGCCCAGCCGCGAATGATCCCGCCGCCCACCGGTTTGTGGGCGTCGAGATTGCCGGACTGGTCGCCATCGATGATCCCCACCCGCAGGCGCCCGCCGCGCACCGGGGTGCCGGGCAGCAACGGCGCGGCACCGGGCGCCGCACCGTTGTCACAGCCGCTGAGCAGGCTGCTGCCCAGCAACAGGCCGCCACCGGCGGCCAGGGAATGGCCGAGGAATACCCGGCGGGAAAATGCCTCGCTCATCGCTCGCTCCTCAGGCCTGCTCGGTGGCCTTGGCCGGTTGCCGGGCCGCCAGCGTGGCGCCCAGGCGCGGCACCTCGAAACCGTGATCCAGCTCCAGCAGCGGGAACAGCAGGTCCGCCACCCGGTGGGCCTCGTCGATCAGCGGAAAGCCCGAAAGAATGAAGGCCGAGGTGCCCTGCTCTTCGTATTCGCGAATACGCTCGGCCACTTGCCGCGCGCTGCCCACCAGGTAGGTGCCGGCGGCGGGCCCGAGAATGTTGAAACCGAACAGGCTCGGGCCGAGCCAGACATTGGGGTAGATCTCCAGGTCCCGGGCCTTGGGCAGGCGGCCGGCGCGGATCGCCTCGACATTGCGCTGGATCTGCGGGTCGTCGCTGTGGAAGCTGTCCAGGGTTTCTCCCGGCGGCAACTGGCGTTCGATGGAAGCCCGGGCGGTCTGCAGCGAGGTGCGCTGCAGCAGTTTCTCGGCGTGGGCCCAGGCCTCCTCCTCGGTTTCCCGGACGATGATCTGCAGGCGCGTACCGAAGCTCAGCTCACGGCCGATCTTCGCCGCCTCGGCGGCCACCTTGCGGAATTTCTCGCCGAGTTTCGGCGGCGTGTCGGCAAAGCTCAGGTACACATCCAGCAACTGCACCGAATGGGCCACTCCCGGGCCGGAGGTGCCGGCGCCCCACAGCGGGATGCCGGGGCGTTGCCTCGGCGCGTGCCAGCCGCCTAGGGGATGGCCGGCCGCGGCCGGCGAGCGCGGCGCCAGCTTGACGTAGCGGCCGTCGTAGCCGTCGGTGTCCCCGGCATAGAAGCCCTGGAACGCCCGCCAGTACTCCAGGCTGAAGTCATAGCGCTCATCGTGGGGATAGTGCACCCCCAGGGTGGCCAGCCCGGCGTCACTGCCGTTGACCACGTTGAACAGCAGGCGGCCGTTGGAGAACTGATCGAAGGTCAGCGCCCATTTGGCCAGCACCGCCGGCGACAACTCCCCCGGGTGCTGTGCCACCAAAAAGCGCAAGCGCTGGGTGGCATCGATCAGCGCCGCCGAGACTGCCAGGCTTTCATTGGGGCTAGAACCCAGCAGCGAACCGTAGTAGCCCAGGCGATCGCTGGCCACCGCCAGTTGCTTGAGGTGCTGGAAATCGGTGTTCCAGCGCCCTTCCGGCTCCCAGGGATAGGGGCCGTCGGGGGTGGTGAGGTACCAGAGAATCTTAACTGCCATGTAGCTGTTCCTTGAATGATTGAAGCCTGTGCAGCCATCGCTGCCCCGCCCACCCCCACCGCGTAGGAGCCGGCTTGCTGGCGAAGAGGCCCTCAAGCCTTGTATCGCCCTTGCGGGCGCTTTCGCTGGCAAGCCAGCTCCTACAACAGCTCCGATAGCCGCAGCCAGGGGGCGGCAGGTCAGCTGCGACGGTCGATGGCGGGCACCAGGCCGAGCTCCGTGGCGCGCTCGTACAGGCCGCTCATCTTCCATTGCTGGGTCAGTACGCCTGGGCCATAAGGGCGGGAGCCACCCAGGGCGTCGGCCAGCAGTTGCAGTTGCGCGCCCTCTTCCAGCAACAGGATGAATTCCGCCGTGGCCCGCAGGCCCTGCTTGCCCCATACCGTGGAGCCGCCGTTGGCTTCGAGAATCGCCAGGTTGAAGGGGTTCTGGGCAATGCTGTCGAGGATGAAGTCCACCTCGGGCTGGCGCCGGTCGATGTACACCGGCAGCTCCCGGGCCAGCTGGTAGCGCTGCACCGGCACATAGTGGAACGGCAGCGTGCGGTGGGTCTGGGCCCAGGCGCCCAGGTACGGCGAGTGCACATGGGACACGGTGGTGATGTCGGCATGCTGCTGGAACAGCTTGGTATAGCGACCGAGGCCGCCCTTGCCCTGGCCCAGGATCACCTTGCCGGCAAAGTCGGTGACCGTGGCCTGCAACGGTTTGCGGTAGTTCCACGGGCCGCCGTAGTTCACCGAGACCAGCAGTTCCTGGCCCGGTACCCGCTCGATGAAGCCCACGGTGCCGTTGGCGGTGATGGTCTGGGTTTCGCGGAACACGGTGAACGCCTGTTCGGCCTCCAGCAGCACCTGATTGATGAAGGCCTGCAGTTCCTGGGTAATCGGGGTTTCGTTGATCAATACAGTCATGGCAATTCTCCGGGTTCAGGCGCGGCGCTGGGCCAGCAGTTCATGGGCGGCGTGCAAGGGACGTGGGTCGACCCAGTCGGCAATGGCGAAATCCCGTTCCAGGAAGCCATGGCGATAGAGGAAGTTTTTCTGGATATCGAGGAACTCCAGGCGCTGGGGCGACAGGTCCGGCGCCAGGGTGGTGTGGAAGTCGCCGCGGTAGGCCTCATTCACTCCGGCACTGCCGGCCCGGGTTTCCTCTTCCAGGATGGCGTTCAGGGCCGGCCGGTTGTGGGCCGCCCAGTCGGCGGCGCGCAGGGTCTGGGCGAGAAAGCGCACCACCAGGTCGAAGTGATTGTCCAAGAGGCTCTGGTGCACGGTGATCGGCCGTGGCGTGCCGTTGTTGATGCGGTAGCGCGGCTCGGCGATCAGGTCCAGGTCGATGCCCACCACCAGCCCCAGGCGCCGCGCGGCATCGGCGGCGGCAGCCCCCTTGACGTAGACCGCGTCCACCTCGCCGCGCACCAGGTAGTCCAGGCCGGACCACAGGCGCTGCAAACCTTCCTGGGGCGTCGCCGCACGCTCCTGGTCCTGCAGCGCCACTTCCACCAGCTCGACATCGTCGAAACCCAGGCCCGCCAGGCTCAGGGCGCCTTTGTAGCCGTGCAGGCTCATGGCCCGGGCGATGCTGCCCGGGCGGTTTTCGCCCCAGGCCGGGAGCGCCAGGCGCTTGCCCTTGAGGTGCTCGGGGCGGCTGATGCCGGAGTCCGGGCGCACCAGCAAGGTTTGCCATTCCTCGATCCAGGTCAGGCCGATCAGCCGGCTGGGGGAACCGGCGGCGCGGGCAGCCAGGGCCGGCACGTTGCCGCCCTCGCGAAACAGCCCGGGCAACTGATGATCGTAATGGTGATGGCCCAGTTGCCGGGCTTCCTGCAGGGTCGCGACCGGCAGGCCGTCGTCGGCAAACTCCTCGCTGAGCCAGCCCAGCTTGTAGGCGATCCCGGAAGCCGTGGGCACCGGGCAGCGGGTGAACCAGATCTGCTCCAGTTCAGGCTGGGCAGCGGACGTGGGCAATGTGGCGGCAAGCGTCATGAACGAGTTCCTGTGCAATGGCTGTTGCCAGGGCTATTGCAGCGCCCGTGCCAACCGGGCAAGGCCCCGGATTACGGGGCCGGGGCCGCTGCCCGCGAAACCGGCACCTCGCCGACTGCTGCCCGACCAGCAGCATTGCGCAGCGACTGCTGCTGATGGAGCAACGGGCCGACGAGCATTGCTGCTGGAGCAGCAGCAGGCGTTTTAGCACCCATTGCGCACCCGCCCGCCAGCCGTGTCGCACAAGGCCTGCAACGGATTTTCAGCACACTGAAAAGGCCCTGGCGCAGAACTTGCTCAAGCCTCCTCAAACCCAGCCCTTTTTCGTAGGAGCTGGCTTGCCAGCGAAGGCGTCGCCAAGACCGGCGCAAGGTTCAAGGGCCCCTTCGCCGGCAAGCCGGCTCCTACGGATCAGGTCGATACACACGCCCCTGTAGGAGCTGGCTTGCCAGCGAAGGCGTTGCCAAGACTGGCGCCAGGCTCAAGGGCCCCTTCGCCGGCAAGCCGGCTCCTACGGATCAGGTCGATACACACGCCCCTGGGGGCAGTTTTCTTCAGATAGAGGTACCAGCATGAGTAGCGTTCAAGCCCTTCCTGTCACTCCGGTCCGTGTCCTGGGCAGCGAGGCCGAAGCCATCGCCGTGGCCCGGGAAATCGCCACGGAAATCGCCGCCATCGCCGCCGACAGCCAGGCCAACGGCCAGTTGCCGCGGCGCCAGGCGCAGTTGCTGTCCGACAGCGGCCTGACCGCCATCGGTGTGCCCAAGGCCTTCGGTGGCCTGGGGGCCTCGGTGGCCACCATCGTCGAAACGGTGCGCCTGATCTCGGTGGCCGATGGCGGTGTCGGCCAGTTGCTGCAGATCCACAACGTGATGCTGTGGGGCATCTTCAACGGTTACCCGGATGCCGTGCGCGACCGCGTGGTCAGCGACGTGCTGGCCGGCAAGCGCCTGGGCAATGCCCTGGCGGAGGTCGGCGGCAAGAACAAGTTCGCCCTCAAGACCCGTATCGAGCGCCGCGCCGACGGCAAGCTGATCCTTAACGGCAGCAAGTTCTACTCCACCGGTTCCTACCTGGCCGAATGGATTTCCCTGACCGCCGCCAGCGAAGAAGGCGGCGCCGGGGTGCTGCTCAACCGTAACGCTCCGGGCCTGACCCTGGTGGACGACTGGCATGCCTTCGGCCAGCAGAATTCGGTCAGCGGCACGGTGCTGTTCGACAACATCGAACTGGACGAAGACTTTGTCTCGCCGCGCAAGGGCCCGATGAAACGCACCGGCCTGACCTTCCCGCAGATCCTCCATGCGGCCATCGACACCGGGATCGCCGCCGGAGCCCTGGGGGCCGCGGTGGACTACCTCAAGCAGCACGCCCGGCCCTGGGTGGAAAGCGGCGTCGACCACGCCAGCGAAGAGCCGCACATCATCAAGCAGATCGGTGAATACGCCGTGGCCCTGCGTGCTGCCGAATCCTTGCTGCGCGATGCCGCGCGGGTGTTCGACGAACACGAGCAGGACCCGGACAACAAGGAACTGCAAGATCAGTTGATCCTGTCCGTGGCCACCGCCCGGGCCCATTCCGACAGCGCCTCGCTGAAGATCTCCAGCGACATCTTCTCGCTGTTGGGGGCCAGTTCCTCCCTGAGCAAATGGAACCTCGACCGTTTCTGGCGCAATGCCCGGGTGCACACCACCCACGACCCGATCCGCTGGCGCCTGCACCACGTGGGCAACTACTACCTCAACGGCGTCGACCCGGGCGAATACACCGCGATCCTCAACGCCAAGGAGCAACAGGGCGCGACCCGCCCCGCACCATAACCCCAACCACCGCCATCCCTCGTAGGAGCTGGCTTGCCAGCGAAAGCGTCCTCAAGACCGACACAAGGCTCGGGGGCCTCTTCGCCGGCAAGCCGGCTCCTACCAATAACCATGGCATCACGCACACCGTAGGAGCTGGCTCGCCAGCGAAGGCGTCCTCAAGACCGACACAAGGCTCGAGGGCCTCTTCGCCGGCAAGCCGGCTCCTACGGGGGTGGCCGATTTTTTGAACGAGCCCTGCATGATCGAAAAACACCCTCTTTTGCGCGCGCTGGCGATCTACCGGGAAGTGCCCTGGCGCTTCACCCTGGTGGCGCTGCTCTATGTCGCCGTCAACCTCGGGCTGGTCTGGCAGCAGTGGCTGATCGGCCATGCGGTCAACGATGTCAGCAGCGGGCAGGCGGTAAAGCACCTGGCCGACGGCAGCCTGGATGCCAGCCTGGGCTGGTACTGGCTGTGGCTGCTGCTGGCGGTGGCCCTGGGCCGCGGCCTGTTGCAGTACGCCGCCACGGTGTTGTCCCTGGTGCTCAGCCAGGAACTGCTGACCCGCCTGCGCGAGCGCATTCTGCAGCAGGTCCAGGGCCTGCACCTGGGCTACCACTGGCAGCACGGCATGGGTGAAATGATCACCCGCACCACCCGCGATGCAGACAAGGTCCGCGATGCCCTGATCAGCTTCTGGCGCCAGGTGGTGGAAACGCCCCTGGTGGTGCTGGCCACGGTCGGCCTGCTGGCCTGGTACAGCCCCTGGCTGGCGGTGGTGCCGCTGCTGCTCACCGCCTGCGGACTGTGGATCTTCGTGCGCCAGACCGAGCACCTGGTGAGCCTCGACCGCGCAGTGGGCGCTGCCTACGACCGGGTCAACCAAGACCTCAGCGAGGGGATCGGCGGGGTGCGGGTGATCAAGTCCTTCGCCCTGGAGCACAGCCGCATCCAGGGTTTTGCCACCCAGGTCGGGCTGTTCGCCGAGCACGCGCGCCGGGCCCTGGCCTATTCCAGTTCGCGTATCCCCCTGCCCCAGGCCGTGGTCGCCCTCAGCCACGTGTGGATCCTGGTCTACGGAGCTCATCAGGTGGCGGCCGGGCAGCTGGGGATCGGCGAGCTGGTCAGCGCCCTGCTGATCGTCACCACCCTGGTGTTTCGCATCGAAGGCATCGGCCGGGTGATGCAGACCTTTGCCGATGCCCGCTCCAGTGCCGAGCGCATCTGGCAGTTGCTGGACGAGCCGCTGCACATCCGCAGTGGCAACGCCCGGCTGCCCCAGGCGCCCCTGGGGTTGCGCCTGGAGGGGGTCAGCGTCAGCGCCCACGGCGGTGGCCGGAAGATTCTCGATGACTGCACCCTGAGCCTTGAACCCGGCGAGGTGGTGGCCCTGGTGGGCGCCACCGGCACCGGCAAGAGCCTGTTGGCCAGCCTCCTGCCGCGCCTCACCGAGGCCGGTGCCGGCCGGGTGCTGCTGGGCTCGGAACTCAGCGGCTGGCAGGACGTGCGCGACCTGGACCTGCAACAGCTGCGGCGCCGGGTGCATGTGGTGCCCCAGGAAAGCTTCCTGTTTTCCAACACCCTGGCGGCCAACCTGCGCCTCACGGCCCCCGACGCCAGCCACCGGCAACTGCGCCAGGGCCTTGCCCTGGCAGCCGCCGAAGACGTACTGGAACGCTTGCCCCAAGGGCTGGACAGCCGCCTCGGCGATCGCGGGGTCACCCTCTCCGGTGGCCAGCGCCAGCGCCTGAGCCTGGCCCGGGCGCTGCTGGGGGAGCCGGACATTCTCTGCCTCGACGACGCCACCAGCGCCCTGGACGCCATCAGCGAACGCCAGGTGCTGGACAACATCCGCCAGTTGCGCCGAGACCAGGGCCGGGCCACCACCTTGCTGGTGATCTCCAGCAAGCTCTCGACCATTCTCCTGGCGGACCGGGTGTTGCTGCTGCAGGACGGGCGAATCCGCGCCAGCGGCCGCCACGCCGAGCTGCTCAAGACCAACGCCCACTACCGCGACCTGCTGGGAGTCGACCATGGCTAATCCAATCGCCGGCAAGGCCCTGAGCGATATCGAAATCGAGGAAATGCTTGCCCGCCAGGCCCTGGACCGCAGCATGCTGTCGCGCCTGCTGCCCCTGCTGCGGCCGATCCGCGGCCCGATCCTGACGGTGATCGGGATCGAGTTGCTGCTGGTGTTCACGGTGTTCCTGCGGCCCTGGTTCGTGCGCGAACTGCTGGACCGCGGGCTGGTCCCGGACCAGGGTCACTGGCTGCTGGACGAGTCCCTGGTGCTGTGGCTGGGCCTGGGGCTGGCGGCCAGCTGGCTGGGGCGCTTCGTCCTGGCCGGGCTGTCGCAGTTCGTCGCCGGCAGCGCGGCGATCCGGGTGCTCAACGACCTGCGGGTCAAGGTCTTTGCCCATATCCAGGCCCTGAGCGTCAGCTACTTCGACCAGACCCGCGCCGGGCGCATCATTTCCCGCGCCGACCGCGACGTCGACAGCCTGGAACCGCTGCTGATCCAGGGTCCGCCGGAGCTGCTGGGGGCCCTGCTGCGCTGCGGCCTGGCGGCGCTGATGCTGTGGCGCATCGACCCGCGCTTCTTCCTCAGCCTGGCGGCCACGGTGCCGCTGCTGGCGCTGGCGACCTGGGGCTTCAAGCGCATCTCCCAGCGCAACTGGGCCAGGGTCGCGGAGAACCGCAGCCGCTTCACCGCGCACCTGGTGGAAAGCGTCAGCGGCGCGCGCATGCTCCAGCAATGCGGGCAGCAGGAACCCAACCTGCAGCGCTATCGCGGCCTGCTGGATGACTTCAACCAGGCGCTGATCCGCGGCAGCCTGCGCTCCAGCTGGTTCGCCCCATTCACTGCGCTGCTCAGCACCGCCGGCATGGCCGCGCTGCTGCTGGTGGGCGGCTATGGGCTGGCCGATAACCAGATCAGCGTTGGCCAGATGGCGGAAAGCCTGTTCTACGTGTTTCTGTTTCTGGGCCCGTTGCAGGAACTCTCTGACCTGTTCGAACGCTACGCCACCGGCTCGGCCTCGGCGCAGCGGATCTTTCTGCTGCTGGACACCCGGCCCCAGGTCCTCGACCCGGCCCAGCCCCAGCGCATGCAGCGGGCCCGGGGCGAGGTCGGTTTCGAACAGGTGCGGTTCGCCTACGACCCCAGGAGCAAAAACGCGGTGATCCAGAACCTGGACCTGCAGATCAAGGCCGGCGAAGTGCTGGCGATTGTCGGCCCCTCGGGCCATGGCAAAAGCACCCTGGTGCAGTTGCTGACCCGTTTCTACGACGTTCAGGGCGGCGCCGTGACGCTCGACGGCGTGGACATCCGGCACCTGGCCCAGCACGACCTGCGCCGGGCCGTGGGCGTGGTGCTGCAGGACAATGTGCTGTTCAGCGGCACTATCCTCGACAACCTGCGCCTGGCAGCCCCCGGCGCCGATGATGCAACGCTGATTGCCGCGGCCCGGGAGCTGGGGGCCGACGAGGTGCTGGAACGCCTGCCCCACCAGTACCACAGCGAGGTCGGCCCCCTGGGTGGACACCTGAGCCATGGCCAGCGGCAACTGGTGTGCCTGGTACGGGCCTACCTGGCCAACCCGGCGGTGCTGGTACTGGACGAAGCCACCTCGGCGGTGGACATCCACACCGAGCGGCGCATCCAGCGCGCCCTGCGCCGGCTGTGCCAGGGGCGCACGGCGATCATCATCGCCCACCGCCTGGCGACCATCCGCGACGCCGACCGGATCGCGGTGATCCGCCACGGCCAACTGGTGGAACAGGGACCGCATCAGCAGTTGATCCGGCAGAACGGCGCCTATGCGGCGTTGTACCAGGCCTATCTGCGTAGCGCCGACCAACCCGGCGGCGCAAACCCCGCGGCCCCTTTCGCCGGCAAGCCGGCTCCTACACAAGCACCGCCGATATCGCGCCAGCTGTAGGCGCTGGCTTGCCAGCGAAGGCGTCCGCAAGGACAGCACAAGGCTCAAGGGCCTCTTCGCCGGCAAGGAGGCGCTGGGTTGTTGCGCGCTCAGCAGCGGTTGCTGCCGGGGTGCTGCTACAGCAGCACCAGGGCCCTGCGCTAGGCCGGCTGAAGCCCCCGAACCCCCGCCATGCTGGGCTGCGACGGCCATGGCATGGCCGTTGCAATTACCCCCTGACAGGCGTCTTCGCACCCGCGCGGCGCAACGCGTTACTGAATCAGGAGCACCCATGAGCACTGAATTTTTCTGGCGCCTGCCGCTGGGCACCGACGGCCCGCAGTTGAGCACCGACAAGCACAATCGCGGCAACCCCCACCCCCGCGCCGGGCATATCGCCCCCGGGCGCCTGGCCAACGGCGAGCCCGACGGTTTCACCTACATCGACTACATCGCCCAGGTGGCCAAGGCCGCCGAGCTGGCGGGCTTCGAAGGCGCCCTGCTGCCTACCGGCCCCGAGCCCTGGGTGGTGGCCGCGGCCCTGGCCCGGGAAACCCGGCGCATCCGCTTTCTGATCGCCTTCCAGGCCACCTGGACCCTGCCGGCCTACGCCGCCCAACAGGCGGCGATCCTGCAGAACCTCAGCCACGGCCGCCTGGACTGGAACATCATCACCGGCGGCAACCCGGTCAGCCAGCGAGCCAATGGCGATTACCTGGACCACGACCGGCGCTACCAGCGCACCGGCGAGTTCCTCGACATCATCCAGGGCCTGTGGCAGAACGAACGCTTCTCCTATGACGGCGATATCTACCAGCTGGAGAACGGCGCCCTGCCCCAGGGCCTGCAGCAGGAGCGCAAGCCGGGGGTGTATTTTTCCGGTTTCTCCGATGCGGCCCTGGACGTGGCGGCGCGGCACGCCGACGTCTACCTCAACTGGGCCGAGCCCATCGACCAGCTCAAGCCCCACATCGAGCGAGTTCGCGAGCTGGCGGACAAACAGGGGCGCACGGTGCGCTTCGGCCTGCGGGTCGATCTGTTCGCCCGGGAAACCGAAGAGCAGGCCTGGGCCGACCTGCGCCGCCAGTTCGACAAGCTCGAAGGCAAGGGCAGCCTGATCGCCAAGAACTTCACCAGCGGCTCGGATTCGGTGGGCGCTGCGCGGCAGACCGCCTACCACCAGAACGTCGACCGCTTCGACGACCTGATCCTCGGCCCCAACCTCTGGGCCGGCTTCGCCAAGGCCAAGCCGGGGCCCACCGTGGGCCTGGTGGGCAGCCACCAGAACGTTGCCGAGCGCCTGGCGGAGTACCGCGATGCCGGTTTCTCCACCTTCATCCTGGCGGGCAACCCGCACCTGGAAGAAGCCCTGCGCATCGGCCAGGAAGTCCTGCCCCTGGTGCAGCAACGCCCCGTCGCCCAGGCGACGCCGCTACAGGCCCGCGCCTGAGCCTATAAGGAGCCCGTTCATGTCCCATCCTCTGGATACCCTCTGGTACACCCGCTGCCCGGTCCCCACGGGCCTGGGCATTGCCGTGCAGAAAGGCTGGCTGCAAGACAGCCTCGGCGCCCTCGGCACCCAGGTGCAGTCGCTGCGCGAGTCCAGCGACCAGGCCGTGCGCGAGTCGCACTTCGATCACAGCCTGCGCAACTCGGTGCGCCACGGCGGCAGCATCCCGGCCCTCTGGGCCCGGGCCCAGGGCCGGGAAACCCGGCTGATCGGCCTGTCCTGGGCCGATGAGGTGCAACTGATCCTGACCCGTGCCGACAGCGGCATCCACCGCATCAAGGAGCTCAAGGGCCGACGCTTCGGCCTGCCGGACTGGGCCGGCGCACAGATCGACTTCACCCGCGCCCAGGCCCTGCGCGGCCTGGAAAACGCCCTGGGCCTGGACGGCCTGCAAGTGGGCGACCTGCAACTGGTGAACTACCGCTACGGCGGCACCTTCAGCGACCCCCAGGTGCAGACCCTGGCCGACACCCCGGTCAGCGCCCAGCCCAGCAGCGGACGCAACCTGGAACTGCAGGGCCTGCTGCGAGGCGAAGTCGACGCGATCTTCCTCAAGGGCGCCAGCGCCGCCCGCCATGCCCACGAGTTCGGCCTGCGTACCCTGATCGACACCGGCGCCCACCCCGACCCGCTGATCCGCTGCAACAACGGCACACCGCGCACCCTGACAGTGGACAGTCATCTGCTGGAGCAGCACTTGGACGTCGCCACCGGGATTCTCGGCGCGGTGCTGCGGGCCGAAGACTGGGCCCGCCACCACCCGGAAGACACCCGCCGCTACCTGGCCCGGGAAACCAACAGTAGCGAGTACTGGACCAGCGCTGCCTATGGCGAGGATGCCCACCTGCGCCTGCGCACCGGCCTGGAAGAACAGGCCATCGACGCGCTGCAGGATTTCAGCGCCTTCCTGCGGCGCTGGCGCTTCATCCCGCAGCAGGTGGATGTGCGCCAATGGATCGACCGCCGGCCGCTGGATGCGCTGCTGGCTACCCCTACCGCTCTGGCCGGCTGACCGCGCCAGGTTTCATGGATTCGAACTGAAGACCCTTATGAGCAAATCACTCGATACCCTCTGGTACACCCACAGCCCGGTGCCCACCGGGCTCGGCATCGCGGTACAGTCCGGACGCCTGGCAGAGGCCTTCCTGCCGTTCGGCACCAATATCCAGTCCCTGCGCGAATCCAGCGAACGCGAAGTGCGCGAGGCCCACTACGACCACCACCTGCAGAACTCGGTGCGCCACGGCGGCAACATCCCGGCCATCTGGGCCTACTCCAGCGGCGTGCAGACCCGGGTCCTGGGCTTGTCCTGGAGCGACGAGGTGCAGTTGATCCTAACCACCGCGGAAAGCGGCGTGAAGAGCATCCGCGACCTGAAGAACCGTCGCTTCGGCCTGCCCAAGTGGGCCAACGTGCAGATCGACTTCACCCGGGCCCAGGCCCTGCGCGGCCTGGAGAACGCCCTCAGGTTAGAAGGCCTGGAAGTGGCCGACGTGGAACTGGTGGACTACCCCTACGGCGGCACCTACAGCGACGAGCAGAAGCAGCACCTGTACGGTTCCGAAGTGAGCCTCGGGGTGACCCGCTTCAGCCGGCGCAACAACGAACTGATCGGCCTGCTGCGGGGCGACATCGATGCGATCTTCCTCAAGGGCGCCCACGCCGTGCACCTGGCCAACGAGTTCGGCCTGCAGGTGGTGGTGGACACCGGCTCCCACCCCGACCCGCTGATCCGCTCCAACAACGGCACCCCGCGTACCCTGACCGTGGACACCCACCTGCTGCGCGAGCACTTCGACGCCAGCGTGAAGATCGTCGACACCGTATTGCGCACCGAACAATGGGCCTGGGCCAACCCCGAGGAAACCCGGCGCTTCCTGGCCCGGGAACTGAACACCAGCGAGTACTGGGTGGCGGCCGCCTATGGCGAGGATGCCCACCGACGCCTGCGCACCACCCTGGATGCGCGATCCATCGAGGCCTTGCAGGACTTCACCGATTTCTTGCATCGCTGGCAGTTCATTCCACGGCGTTTCGACGTGCGCGAGTGGATCGACTTCAGTGTGCTGGAGACGGTCATCGGCTCCACCTCCCGCGTGGCGGTATAACCCCACGAACTGACGGTGGAACCCGTAGGAGCTGGCTTGCCAGCGAAGGCGTCAGCCCAGGCGATGCATGTCTCGCGGGCCTCTTCGCCGGCAAGCCGACTCCTACATAAGCAGGTACACCGCATCCCTGCGTAGGAGCTGGCTTGCCAGCGAAGGCGCCAGCCCAGGCGATGCATGTCTCGCGGGCCTCTTCGCCGGCAAGCCGGCTCCTACGGGCTGGGGAGCCGGTGTTGGTGCAGCAACAGTCCAGCGGGCAATCGGTGCTGCTCCAGCAGCACCAGCCAAGCAACTTCTGCTGAATCCTGCGCAGGATGTTTTAAACCTCTGGCCCGCAACTTTTCACGCCTGCCAAACCCCTCTCTAAAACACTCAAACGAATTTAAATTAAGCCTTGTTTTTCAATGAGTTGATCAAACTAACGCTTACCCATAAAACCCACTAAGCCTCTTGGCACGTTCTCTGCTCTAGCCCTCTTAGCGAAACTTTAAATGGGGGAGTTCAACATGCATAAGCTTAATCCGATCACCAAGAGTCTATGGCTGGCACTGGCGCTCACCGGGGGCACATTCAGCCAGGGCCTGCTGGCCGCCGAAACCACAGACACCGACACCACCGGGAACAGCAGCGAACCCGCCCTGAAGACCGTCACCGTCACCGCCCAGCACCGGGAGGAAACCCTGCAAGAGGTTCCGGTGGCGGTGTCCGCCGTACAGGGCACCAGCCTGGTGACCGACGGGGTGCGCAACATGGGCGACATCACCACCTTCATCCCCAACGCCTCGGCCAAGAACCCCGACGGCGACGGCCGCCCACGCTGGTACATACGCGGCCTGGGCACGGGCGACACCGGGGCGGCCACGGTGTTCCCGGTGGGCATCTACGCCGATGATGTCTACCTCAACGCGCCCATCGCCGGCGGCGGGCCGCTGTTCGACCTGGAGCGCATCGAGATCCTGCGCGGGCCCCAGGGCACCCTGTACGGCAAGAACACCACTGCCGGTGCGGTCAATGTGATTTCCAAGAAGCCGACCTTCGACACCGACGGCTACGGCACCCTGGGCATCGGCAGCAAGAGCGAGCGCATCCTCAATGGCGCCATCGGCGGTGCCCTGGTGGATGACAGGCTGGCGGCGCGGCTGTCGCTGTATTCGGAAGAACGCGACGGCTTCCAGAAGAACCTCACCGACGACCATACCTACGGCGACGTCGACAAGAAGGCCGTGCGCCTGCAATTCCTGGCCAAGCTCAACCCGGACCTGGACGCCCTGCTGAAGATCCACGCCCGGGAATACAAGGGCGACGGCAGCAACGGCTCGCTGCCGGTGGGCCGTTACTACAACGTCGGCTACCAGCGGCCCGACGGACGCAACATCGCCCTCAACGTCAACGAGGATGCCAAGCTCGATCACGACGGTACGTCCCTGACCCTGAACTGGCACCTGGGGGACTACACCCTGACCTCCATCAGCGCCTACGACTACATTCGCGGGCAGTCCACCAGCGATGCCGACTACACCCCCTACGAAGTCAACGGCGCGGCCATCAGCGACAACCGCTACAACCAGTACTCCCAGGAACTGCGCCTGGCCTCGCCGCAGCAGGAAACCCTGCGCTGGCTGGCGGGGGTGCACTACTTCCATGAGGACCTGAACAGCTCGGCCAAGCGCCTCATCACCCCGGGCCCCACGCCCAACGGCACCGGCTCCAACCAGACCGGCGGCGCCACCGACTTTCGCGACCTCAACTACCAGCACACCACCGACAGCTACGCGCTGTTCGGCAACCTGACCTACGACTTCACCGACAACTTCACCGTGACCGGCGGCCTGCGCTGGACCCAGGAAAAGAAAGACATCGACCTGGACCTGACCCAGCTCACCCGCGCCACCGCCAACGGCCCGCTGATCCCCCTGGGCGCCGCCGGCAGCAATGGCAGCCGCGACGAGAGCAAGACCTGGGAAGCCTGGACCTACGATCTGACCCCGGAATACCGGATCAACGACAACGTCCGGGTGTTCATGCGCTACGCCCACGGTTTCCGCTCCGGGGGCTTCAATACCGGGCTGTCCACCAGCCTGGCGCAGTTGACCACGGTGGACCCGGAGAAACTCGACGCCTACGAGATCGGCCTCAAGTCGGAATGGTTCAACCATCGCCTGACCGCCAACGCCAACGTCTTCTACTACGACTACTCGGACATCCAGGTGAACCTGCTGACGGTCAACAACGGCGTGCTCACCACGGCCCTGACCAATGGCGCCAAGGGCAAGGTCAAGGGCGCGGAACTGGAGCTCGAAGGCCAGCCCACCGACTATCTGCACCTGCGGGCGGCGATCTCGTTCCTGGATACCGAGTACACCGACTTCAAGAACACCAACCCCAACACCGGCGCGGTCACCGGCGACTACAGCGGCAACAGTTTCGTGCGCTCGCCGCGCAACGTGGTGTCCCTGGGGGCCGACTACACCATTCCCCTGGAGATCGGCGGCAAGCTGGTGGCCGGCGGCGACGTGAGTTTCCGCGACAAGGAATACTTCCTCGCCGACCGCCAGAGCAGCGCCGACAAGACCCTGAGCCAGCCCCACTACACCCTGGCCAACACCCGCCTGACCTGGTTCAGCCCGGATGAAAAGCTCAGCGTCACCGGCTTCGTCAACAACCTCACCGACCGCCGCTACCAGGTCCATGGCCGGCCCAACGGCACCCTGGGGCAATACGTCATCACCTACGGCGACCCGCGCACCGTGGGCCTGAGCGTCACCAGCCGCTTCTGACACCCGCGGCAGGCCACCCGAACCCTGATTTCCGGGCCGCCGGTATCGCCCACCACCGCACCCACCCTGTAGGAGCCGGCTTGCCGGCGAAGAGGCCCGCAAGCCTTGCGCCGTCCATGACGACGCCTTCGCTGGCAAGCCAGCGCCTACAGGGGCGGTTGGGGTCATTCATTTCAGAAGGAATCAAAGATGTTCCATCGCAATCCGTTGGCCGGCGCCGTGGCGCTGGTCGTCGGCAGCCTTGCCGTGCCCGCGTTCGCTGCCCAGACCTCAAGCAATGCCCCCGGCGCCAGCGCCGATCACCTGGACACGGTGGTGGTGCTGGGCACCCGGCGCAGTGATGTAACGGCCCTGGAAAGCGCCGCACCGGTGGACGTGCTGTCCGCCCAGCAGTTGCAGCAGACCGGGGCCAGCGACCTGTCCGGCGCCCTCACCGCCCTCTCGCCTTCGTTCAGCTACCCGCAGTCGCCCCAGGGCGCCTTCGCCGGCTCCATCGCCCAGGGTGCTTCCCTGCGCGGCCTGGCGTCGGACCAGGTGCTGGTGCTGGTCAATGGCAAGCGCCGCCACACCAGCGCCAACGTCACCCGCCAGAGCCTGGTCAACGGCCGCGGCGCCGCCGCGGTGGACCTGAGCCTGATCCCCCTGAGCGCCATCGAGCGAGTGGAGATCCTGCGCGACGGCGCCGCCGCCCAGTACGGCTCCGACGCCATCGCCGGGGTGATCAATATCGTGCTCAAGGAAAAGGACGACGGCGGCAACCTCGGCTACCGTTTCGGCGGCTACGACAAGGGCGACGGCCTGCAGCGCAAGCTCAGCGGCTGGAAGGGCTTGAGCCTGCCCAACGACGGCTTTTTGACCCTGAGCTTCGATGCCGGCAGCCAGGACCCGGCCAGTGACACCAACCCCGACAACCGGATCTTCTACCCCGGCTCCACCAGCACCAGCACCCCCCGGGAACAGAACAACCGCTACCGCACCTGGCGCTGGGGCTCGGGCAATGTCTCGGACCAGTACAACTTCGCCGCCAACAGCGAGTTCGGCCTGGGCGAGGGGCTGACCGCCTACGGTTTTGCCACCTACTCCCACAAGAACACCGACGCCGAAGGCTTCTTCGACCCGCCCACCACCTTGCGCAACAACTACGGCAGCGACGCCCTGCAACGCTACCCCGACGGCCGCCTGCCGATCACCCGCTACTCGCTGGAGGACTATGCCCTGACCGGTGGCCTGCGCTACGAGGACGAACGCCTGGGCAAGTTCGACCTGGCGCTGAACCACGGTGACAACAGCCTGAAATCCGCCGACCGCAACGCCATCAACCCCAGCTGGGGCGAGGCCAGCCCGGCGAAGATCTACACCGGCAAGCGCGAGGCCGACCAGACCAACCTGACCCTGGACTGGGTGCGGGACTTCCCCACCGACCTCCTGTTCAAGCCCCTGACCCTGTCGGCGGGCCTGGCCTGGCGCCAGGAGAACTACGAACTCAGCGCCGGCGAAGCGGCGGGCTGGCAGAACGGGCCGCTGTTCAATACCGTGGACCCGGTCACCGGGCGGCGCATTCCCGGCTACTACTCGGGCATTACCCAGGTCGACGCCGCATCCCTTGAGCGCAAGGTCTGGGGCGCCTATATCGACGTCGAAGGCCAGGTCACCGAGAAATTCCAGGCCGGGGTGGCGGTGCGCACCGAGCACTACTCGGATTTTGGCGACACCACCAACGGCAAGCTGTCGCTGCGTTACGACTTCACCCCGCAGCTCGCCGCGCGGGCCACCGCCAGCACCGGCTACCGGGCGCCGTCCCTGGTGCAGAGCGGGTTGTCCTCGTTCAGCGTGCAAGTGGTGGAGCAACCGCCGGGCAGCGGCAACTACGTCGAGGTGCAGCAACGCACCCTGCGCGCCGACAGCCCGGAAGCCAAGCTGCTGGGGGGCAAGGCGCTGAAGCCCGAGGAGTCCACCAACTACTCCCTGGGCCTGGTCTGGCGGCCCCTGGCCAACGCCTCGGTGACCCTGGATGCGTACCGGATCAACATCGACAACCGCATCACCCTGTCCGACCAGTTGCCGGCCTCGGTGGTCACGCCGATCTTTGCCGGCACCCCTTACGCCAACATCCAGAGCGCAGCCTTCTACACCAACGTCGCCGACACCCGCACCGATGGCGTCGAGCTGACCGGCAACTACCAACTGGACCTGCAGCAATGGGGGCGCCTGAACCTGTCCAGCGGCTACAGCCAGAACAACACCCGGATCACCGCCCTGCGGGACGTGGGCGACATCGCCGGCTCGCAGATCGTCGGCCGCACCACCCAGGGCCTGATCGAGGACGGCACGCCGAAGAACAAGCTGACCCTGAGCGCCAACTGGCTGTACGACAGCTGGGGCCTGACCCTGGCACAACGCAGGTACGGGCAATGGAAGAGCCTCAACGCCAGCAACCCGACCCTGGACCAGACCTTCAGCGCGCAATGGGTCACTGACCTGGACATTTCCTACAGCTTCGACAAGTCGCTGAAGCTGTCCGTGGGGGCCATCAACCTGTTCGATACCCACCCGGACAAGGCATCCGGGGCACAGTTGTATGGCGTGCCGAAATACTCCATCACCAGCCCCGAGGGGGCCCAGGGCGCGTTCTACTACACCAGCGTCAGTTACGACTTCTGAAACCTGACTGCTGCCGGGGTGTTGCCCTGGCAGCAGTGGCTGCTGCCCAGGCATCAGTTTCGCTGGCACGCCAGCGCCCACAACCCACCCACACGCCGCTCCTCCCGTAGGAGCCGGCTTGCCGGCGAACAGGCCCGTAAGCCCTGCATCGCCCCGACCGACGCCTTCGCTGGCAAGCCAGCTCCTACAGCCGCCAGATACATCCCGCAGGCCCGCCCGCCCCGTAAGCCGGCTTGCCGGCGAACAGGCCCGTAAGCCTTGCACCGCCCCGGCCGACGCTTTCGCTGGCAAGCCAGCTCCTACGAGCGCGCGATGGCACAGGTCTTGCGATAGGCATCGGGTACTTCGCCGATATAAGAACCGCCATGGCTCATTCCTTGCGCTGCACGCTCACCTCCCTGACCTGGCTGGTCTCGCCCCTGGCCCTGTTGCTGCTCTGGACCCTGGTGGCCCAGGCCGGGATCTTCCCGCGCAACCTGCTGGTACCGCCGGCCCAGGTGCTGCACACCTTCGAAACCCTGCTGGCCAGCGGCGAGTTGCTGGAGCATTTGCACAACAGCCTGTCGCGCCTGGGCCTGGGCTTTGCCCTGGGGGCCCTTGGCGGCCTGGTGTTCGGGGTGCTGATGGCCCTGTCCAAGACCGTCGAGGCGTACTGCGCGCCGCTGTTCCATACCCTGCGGCAGATCCCCAGCATCGCCCTGATCCCGATGTTCGTGCTGCTGTTGGGCATCGATGAAACCTTCAAGATCGTCATCGTCGCCAAGACTGCGTTCTTCCCCGTGGCCCTGGCCGCCAGCGAGGGGGTCAAGGCCATTCCCCGCAGTTACTTCGAGGTGGCCGACGTCTACCGCCTGCGCTGGCCGACCCTGGTGCGCCAGATCGCCCTGCCCGCCGCGGCACCACCGATCATCACCGGCCTGCGCATCGGCCTGACCCGCTGCTGGGTGGTGCTGGTGGCCACCGAGCTGCTGGCCGCCGACAGCGGCCTGGGGCAGATGATCGAGATGGCCCGGCAGATGCTGCGCATCGATGTGGTGATGGTGGGGATAGTGGTCACCGGCGTGATCGGCTTTGCCCTGGACTTCTCCTTCCGCCGCCTGGAACAGCGCGTGCTGCGCTGGCAAACCCGCTAGGAGCCCTTGCATGACGACTCTACTGGCCAAGTTTCGCGGCCTGCTGCTGCCCCTGCTGCTGATCGGCGGCTGGGAATACCTGTCCCGCCAGGACGCCGCCGGGGCCTACGCCTTCGTGCCGCTCTCCACCATCGCCAGCGCCTTGCTGGAGCTGCTGGGCAACGGCGAATTGCCGGTCAACCTGCTGGCCAGCCTGGGCCGGGCCAGCGGCGGCCTGCTGCTGGGCACCCTGGCCGGGGTCATGCTGGGAGCCCTGATGGCCCTCTCGACCCTGGCCAACCGCCTGATCGGCCCGCTGTTCCATTCGATCCGCCAGGTGCCGATGCTCGGCTGGATTCCGCTGATTGCCATGTGGTTCGGCAACGGTGAGTTTTCCAAGATGCTGATCGTCAGCCTCGCGGCCTTCTACCCCATGGTGCTCAACACCTACCAGGGCTTTTGCCAGGTGGAACGGCGCTACCGCGAGGTCGGCCAGGTGCTGGTGCTAAACCCGGCGCAGCGGCTGCGGCACATCCTGCTGCCGGCGGCCCTGCCGAGCATTGCCACCGGCCTGTTGCAGGCCCTGGCCTTTGCCTGGGTGACAGCGGTGGGCAGCGAGCTGTTCCTGTCCTCCGGGGCCGGCCTGGGCAACCTGATGATGAACGCCGAAGCCGGCTCACGCATGGAAGTGATAGTGCTCTGCGTGCTGTGCATCGGCCTGTGCGGCTACCTGATGACATTGCTGCTGACCCTTCTGAGCCGCCGCCTGCTGCGCTGGCGCCCTACCCGTTAAGGCCTCCCCATGAATGCGATCGCCCAACACGCCCCGCTCCCCACTCATCTCCACGCCCGGACCGGGGCGTTACAGATCCGCGGCCTGAACAAGAGCTACCGGATCCAGGGCCAGGCCCTGCCGGTGCTGCAAGGCATCGACCTGGACGTCCAGCCCGGAGAGTTCGTCAGCATTGTCGGTGCCAGCGGCTGCGGCAAATCCACCCTGCTGCGGCTGATCGTCGGCCTGGAGGGTGACTATCAGGGGCAGATGCTGCTGGACGGCAAGCCAGTGACCGGCACCAGCCTGGAACGGGGCATCGTGTTCCAGGACCATCGGCTGTTTCCCTGGATGACCCTGGCCCAGAACATCGCCCTGGCACTGAAGAACCACCCCTTGTCCGAAGCCGAGAAACAGCGCCGGGTGGCCGAGCATATCGCCCTGGTCAACCTGCAAGGCTTCGAGCAGGCCTACCCCCATCAGCTCTCCGGCGGCATGGCCCAGCGCGGCGCCATTGCCCGGGCGCTGATCAACCAGCCCAAGGTGCTGTTGCTGGACGAACCCCTGGGGGCGCTGGATGCCCTGACCCGGGTGCGCCTGCAGCACGAACTGCAACGTATCTGGGTGCAGCAGCGCTGCACGGTGATCATGGTCACCCATGACATTGAAGAAGCCCTGTACCTGGGGGACCGGGTAATCGTCATGGACGCGCATCCGGGGCGGATCAAGCATGAGATCCGCGTCGACCTGCCCCATCCCCGGGACCGCTCTTCACCCGTGTTGCAAGGCTACAAAGAGCAGTTGCTGGAGGAACTGGTGGGGCATTGATCGTCCCGGCACCCCGGCGCTGCGCCGGCTCCTACGCAGGTAGCGCCGCGATTACGCTGGGCCGTAGGAGCTGGCTTGCCAGCGAAGGCGCCCGCAGGGGCGGTGCAAGGCTTGAGGGCCTATTCGCCGGCAAGCCGGCTCCTACGGGGGTTCCACCGGCGGGCCTCAGGCGTGGGACCAGCGGCGATGCAGGCCACGGGCCAGGGCGTCGAGGGCAAAACCCAACACGCCGATCAGCAGCACCATGGCCATCAGTTCCGAATAGGCCAGGCGGTCCCGGGTGTCGAGGATGAAGTAGCCCAGGCCGGCGCTGACCCCAAGCATTTCGCAGGGCACCAGGACGATCCACAAGATGCCGATGGACAGCCGTACCCCGGTCAGCACATGCCCCAGCACCCCGGGCAGGATCACCTTGCGCAGGGTCTCCCAGCGGGTGGCGCTGAGGCTGCGGCTCAGTTGCAGCCAGCGCGGGTCCAGCTGGCGCACGCCGGCCGCGGTGTTGAGCAGGATCGGCCACAGCGCGGCGAACGCCAGGAGGAAGTAGATCGGCTGGTCCCCTACCCCCATCAGCATCACCACCACCGGCATCCAGGACAGCGGCGAGATCATCCGCAGAAACTGGAACGCCGGGGTGGTGGCTGCCTCCAGGTGCCGGTAGCTGCCCACCAGCAGGCCCAGGGGCACGCCGATCAGCAAGGCCAGGAGCAAACCCACCAGGATCCGCTTGAGGCTCACCAGCACATGCTCGTACAGCTCGCCACGCCCCAGCAGTTCCAGCAGGCTGGCGAAGGTCGCCTCGGGGGAGAAACGCGCAGCCAGGCCGTTGCCATCGCCCAGCAGGTGCACCCCCAGCCACCAGCCCAGCAGCAGGCTCGACAGCCCGGCAAGCCCCAGGAGCCAATGGCTCAGGGAAGAAGGTTGCTTGCCCATCAAAGACCGAACTCCTCGCTGCGCTCGAAGCTGTCCGCCAGGCCGAAGGCCTTCAGCCCGCCCACCGAGGCGATGGCGTTGCGCACGAAGCGATCGTCCACCAGGTCCTTGGCGGTGTGTGCCGGGTCAAGGCCGGCCAGAAAGCCCTTGTCGCCCTCGATCAGGGTGTCCTTGAGACGCTTGACCAACTCTTCGGTGTAGCTGGGGAACGGATACGGCTGGAAGTCGATGCGCTGCTCGTCCCAGTGGCTGTGCTGGATCGCGCCGCTGGCCAGGTAGGCCTCGCGGTCGGCCGCCGCTGGCGCCAGCACCCGGTTGAGCACCTGGGGCGCATGGGGCGTGTAGCGGTTGGCGCCATCCTTGGACAGCAGTTGCGCGGCCTCGGCGCGGTGGTCGCAGGTCCACAGCTGGGCCTTGACGATGGCGTTGACCACCTTCTGCGACCATTCGGGACGGTTGTCCAGGTCATGCTCGTGCATGAACACCACGCAGCAGGCGTGGTTGCGCCACACGTCCCCGGTAAAGCGCTGCACCCGGCCCACCTTGAGTTCCTCGGCCAGGGCATTGAACGGCTCGGCGACGATGTAGCCGGCAATCCGCTTGCTGGCCAGGGCTGGCGGCATGTCCGAAGGCGGCAGCACCACCAGGTTGACCTCGTTGGCCCCCAGGGCGCTGCCGGCGGCCTTGCTCACCGGCACCAGGCCGTTGTCGCGAAACAGTTGCTGCACCACCACGTTATGGATCGAATACCAGAACGGGATCGCCACCGACTGCCCCGCCAGTTGCTTGACCTCGGTAATGCCCGGGGCCACGGTCAGGCCGGAACCGCCGACGTGGTTCCAGGCCACCACCTTGGCCGGCACCCGGCTGCCGTAGCGGGCCCAGACGGTCATCGGCGACAGCAGGTGAATCACGTTGACCTGCCCGGAAATGAACGCCTCGATCACCTGGGCCCAACTGCGCAGCAGCACCGGACGCTCGGCCTTGATGCCCTCGGCCTCGAACAGGCCGTTGTTGTGGGCCACCAGCAAGGGCGTGGCGTCGGTGATCGGCAGGTAGCCGATGCGCACCGGCGCGTCCGGTTCCTGGGCGGCGCGGGCCTGCAGGCTGTTGAGCAGCGGCAAGGCGCCGCCGGCAGTCAGCAGCGCGCTGAGCTTGAGAAAGTCACGACGGGTATGAGTGAAGTCGTCCAGGCACATGGTCAATCTCCGACGGTGCAGGCAAAGGGGAAGTGTGGGGGTTGCGGCTCGCCCGCCGAAGGGTCTTGAGAATCTCGATGCGCAGCGCGCCCAGTTCCTCGATCCGCTCGGCGCGCGGCGCCGGCAGCTCGATGTGCCACTGGCCGAGGGTGCGCGCCGGGCTGTTACCCAGTAGCAGCACCCGATCGGACAGCAGCAGGGCTTCGTCGATGTCGTGGGTGATCAGCAGCGCCGCGGTGCGGTGCTGGCCGATCACCTTGAGCAGCAGTTGCTGCATGTCGGCGCGGGTCACTTCGTCCAGCGCGCCGAAGGGTTCATCCAGCAGCAGCACCTGGGGCTGGCGCGCCAGGCAGCGGGCCAGTGCGGTGCGCTGGGCCATGCCGCCGGACAGTTGGGCCGGATAGCGCTGGCGGGCGTGTTCCAGGCCCACTGCGGCAATCGCCTGGTCGATGCGCTCCTTGCGCTGGCGCGGGCTCAGGTGCGGCTGGCGGGCAAAATCCAGGCCGAAGGCGACGTTGTGCTCCAGGTTCAGCCAGGGCAGCAGGCTGGGGTCCTGGAATGCCACCGCGACCCGCGGATGAGGGCCGTCGAGGGGCTCGCCCAACAGGCTGACCTGCCCGGCGTGGGGCTTCTGCAGGCCGGCCAGGACCCGCAGCAGGCTGGACTTGCCGACCCCGCTGGGGCCGAGAATGGACACCACTTCGCCGGCCTGCAGGTGCAGGTCGAAATCCTCCAGCACCGTGTGCCAGCCTTGCGCCGCGGGGTAGCCGAGGCTGATCGCCTGTGCGTTCAACAGGCCGCTCATGCTGCCGCATTCCGCGCCTGGCGTTGCAGTTCGGCGCGCAGTTGCACCAGGCTCGGAGTGACGATGGGCACGAAGGCCGACTCCCGCCAGCGCCGGGCAAAGCCGCTGCCGAACTCGCTGAGGTAGGCCTTGCCGCCGCTGGCCTGCAGCTCCAGTTGCACGGCGTTGGCGGTGGCTTCCGCCAGGGCGATGCGCACCCGGAACAGCACCCCGGGTTGGCTCAGGAAGCGCCCGTCGAGCAGGCCGCTCTTGAGTTCGCCGACGGTCTGTTCCAGGTGCTGGCGTTGTTCCAGCAAGGGTTCGTGGAGGATCGAACGGGCGCCCTCGACGTGCTTTTCCACCTCGCTCAGGGCCCGGCGCGCCAGGCCGATGGCCAGGGCGCATTGCAGGCCGAGAAAGGCCGGGCGCACCGCCGGCAGGAACACTCGGGCATCCTCGTGCAGCAGCCAGTCACGGGCCACCGCCACCTGGTTCAGTTCCAGGGCCGCGGTGTTGCTCGATTGCAGGGCCATCAGTTGCAGGTCATCGGAGCGCTGCAACCCGGGCAAGGCATCCGGGATCGCCAGGATGAACGGCGCGCCGCCCTCCTCGCGCTCGATGGCCGCCGCCACCACGAACCCGCTCTTGCGCAGGTTGGTGACCCAGTGCAAACGACCGTTGAGGCTCCAGCCCTGCTCCTGTTCCCGGGCCCGGACCTGCAAGGCCTCGATTCCCGAGAGAAACTTCATGGCATTGGACAGCCCGGTGGCACCGGCCAGCTCGCCGCTGAGCAACGAGGGCAGCAGGCGCTGGCGCAAACCGGCATTGGGGCTGTGCAGCAGGTATTCGATAAAGGCTCGCTGGCCCCAGCAGACAAAGGCCGCCGCCAGGGAATGGCTGGCCACGCTGGCCATGACTTCCAGAGCATCGGTCAGGTCGCCGCCGCTGCCGCCCTGAGCCGGGTCGATACCGACCCGCAGGACCTCGGCGCCCGCCAGCCGGGCGAGGACCTGCTGCGGGTCGCACTGGCCCTGGTCGAGTGCCTGGGCCTGGGCATCCAGCCATTCACTCAATTGCGCATCGAGCATGTGGTTTTCTCCTTGAAAGGGGGCGCCGCGCAACCGCCGGCGCCCTGGCTCATTGACCTTGCACTGACCAGCGATACTTGGCCAGCTCGGGGTTCAGTTCAGTGCCGGCGAACACGTTGGCGAAGTTGCACAGGGTGGCCAGGCTGATGCCCAGGATCACTTCCAGGGCATTGCCTTCGCTGTATCCTGCCGCCTTGAACTGGGCATAGCCGGCGTCGCTGACCTTGCCCCGGGTGGCGATCACTTCCCGGGCAAATGCCGCCAGGGCTTCCAGCCGGGCTTCGGGCAAGGTGCTCTGCTCGCGCAGGGCGCTGACCACCGGGTCCGCAAGTTTGGCCTTGTTCAGGGCCACCGAGGTATGACCTGCGACACAGAAATCGCAGCCATGGGTGGTGGCGGCCACCAATTGCACCACTTCACGCTCCGCCAGGCTCAACTGGGCCTTGCCGTTGAGGGCGGACACCGTGACGTAGGTTTCCAGGGCCGCCGGGGCATTGGCCAGGATGCCCAGCAGATTGGGGATAAAGCCCGAGTTCTTCAGCGCGTTCTCAAGAAAGGGCCGAGCGGCTTCTGGAGCCGTGTGCAAGGTGTGTAGAGTGACGCGGGACATGGAGTGGACTCCTGCTGTGTAGGTGTGCGTCAAGTCTGTTGGTTATAAGAATTCCGATCCATATTCTAAAGTAGCGATTACTTGCTTCTGAGTGTTTCCCTTAGATGATTTCGTCAAGCCCACTGGTTGATTGGTTATTAGAAGGCCTGGAACTCGATGCCAGCCTGTTTCACGTCGGACGCTACTGCGGAGGCTGGCACGCCAGCACCCAGGGCCTGGCCCGGGCCAGCTTCCACCTGATCGTCCAGGGCCATTGCTGGCTGCATATCGACGGCGCGCCCCAGGCCCTGCGCCTGGATGCCGGGGACGCGGTATTCCTGCTGCAGGACCTGGGCTACCGGCTGTCCAGTGCCCAGCAGGCTGAAGCGGCGCAGCAACTGCCGCGCACGCCCATGGCGCCCCTGGAGCCGGGAGCCCAGGACGGTGTGGGGCTGGTCTGCGGCTTTTTCCATTTCAAGCCCGGGCTGTCCTCGCTGATCATCGACAGCCTGCCGGGCTGGCTCATCCTGCGGGCCGGCGACCCGTCCCTGAGCGCCGCCCGGGCGCTGTTCCAGCTGATTCTCGAAGAATGCCAGCGCACCCCGGCGCCCTCCTCGGCGCTGCTGGAACGCCTGAGCCATCTGCTGTTTTTGTATGTGCTGCGCCAACAGGTCAACGCCAACCAGGACCTCGGCGGCCTGGTGGCCCTGGCCCGCCACCCGGGGTTTGCACCGCTGCTGGAGCAGTTGATCCAGCGCCCCGGAGAAGCCTGGCCCCTGGAGAGCATGGCGGCCCTGACCGGGCTTTCGCGCTCGGCGTTCTTCAAGCGGTTCAATGAACTGGCCGGGCAATCCCCGGGGCAGGTACTGCTGGCCCTGCGCATGCGCCACGCCTGCCAGTTGCTCAAGGCCAACCAGACAGTGGAGCAAGTGGGCGCCGCCGTGGGCTATCAGTCGATCGCCGCCTTCACCCGGGCCTTCACCAAGGCCGTGGGCCTGCAGCCCGGGGCCTATCGCAAGCAACACGAAGGGCGCTGAAACGCGCCCCGAATGTACTTAGCGGCGATGGGCCAGGGCCCGCACCAGGCGGTCGCCGCAGCTCTGTACCCCCTGTACCAGCAGCACCAGGACCAGCACCGTGGCCACCATGATCTGGTTGTTGAACCGCTGATAGCCGTAGCGGATCGCCAGGTCCCCCAGGCCGCCACCGCCGATGACGCCGGCCATGGAGGAAAAACCGATCAGCATCACCAGGGTCAGGGTCAGCCCTGCCAGCAGGGCCGGCAAGGCCTCCGGCAGCAAGGCCTTGAAGATCACATGGCCGATGTGCCCGCCCATGGCCAGGATCGCCTCGACCCGACCGCGGTCCACTTCATCCAGGGCGTTCTCGACGATTCGCGCAAAAAACGGAAAGGCGCCGATGGTGATGGGCACCACCGCCGCAGTGCTGCCCAGGGTGGTGCCCACCACCAGCCGGGTCAGGGGGATCAGCGCAATCAGCAGCACCACGAAGGGCAGCGAGCGCCCCAGATTGACCAGCCCGCCCAACAGCCGGTTGAGCCTTGGCATGGGGTACAGGCCGCCCTTGCGGCTGATGAACAGCAGCACCCCCAGGGGCAGGCCGATCAACAGGGTGAACAGCGAGGCCAACAGCACCATGTACAGGGTTTCACCCGTGGCAGTCAGCAGCAGCTGCGCCAGTTCCTGCCAATCGAGGCTGCGGTTCACAGGCGTTCACTCCGAATTCCTCGCTGGGCCAGGGCCGTCAGCAGTTGTTGGAATTTGCCGGCGTCGGCGGGGGCGGCGGCGATGCGCAGGCGCCCTACCCGCCGGCCGCCTACCGCTTCGACACCACCGGCCAGGACCTTGAGCTCCAGCGCCTGCTGGCGGCTCAGTTGTTCCAGCAGCGGCGCCGCGCGCTGGTTGTCGAAAAAGGTCAGTTCGGCCTGGGGCTGGCTGCCGTTGAACGGCAGGTTGTAGCCCGGCAATAGCGCCCGGCCCAGGGCCGACTGCGGGTTGCCCAGCAGCTCGGCCACCGCCCCGCTCTCCATCAGCCGGCCGCCCGCCAGGGACGCGGCGTGGCTGCAAATGGCCTTGACCACTTCCAGCTCGTGGGTGATCAGCACAATGGTCAGCCCCAGCTCGCGGTTGATCTGCGCCAGCAGTTGCAGGATCGACGCCGTGGTTTCCGGGTCCAGGGCGCTGGTGGCCTCATCCGACAGCAGGTAACGCGGCCCGGCGGCCAGGGCACGGGCGATGCCCACCCGCTGCTTCTGGCCACCGGACAGTTGCGAAGGATAGGCCTGGGCCTTGTCGCCAAGACCCACCAGTTCCAGCAGTTCCAGAACCCGCGCGCGGCGCTGGCTTTTGCCCAGGCCGGCAATTTCCAGAGGCACCGCGACGTTGTCCTCAACCGTGCGCGAATGCAGCAGGTTGAAGCCCTGGAAGATCATGCCGATGCCCTGGCGCTGCCGGCGCAGCTCGCTCGCGGACAAGGCGCCAAGGTCCTGGCCGTCCATCAGGATGCGCCCGCTGCTGGGCCGCTCCAGCAGGTTCAGGCAGCGCAACAGGGTGGACTTGCCGGCACCGCTGCGCCCGAGAATGCCGTACACCGCCCTGTCGGGAACCGTCAGCGAAACCCGATCCAGTGCCGCGGGCTGGCCTTCGCCGTAGACCTTGCAAAGCTGCTGGACCTCGATCATGGCTGGCGGTCCGTGACGGGAATCACCGAGCCCGAGTAGGTGCGGGTAATGAACGCTGCTACTTCCGGCGAGTTGAGGTCCTTGGCCAACTGACGGATGCGCGGGTCATCCTGCAGCTTGGGGGTGGTCACCAGGATGTTGGCGTAGGGATTGTGCTCGGCCTTTTCCAGGCCCAGGGCATCCTTGGCCGGCACCAGCCCGGCCTCCAGGGCGTAGTTGCCATTGATCACCGCCAGGTCCACGTCGTCCAGGGCCCGGGGGATCTGCGGCGATTCGATCTCCAGGATCTTCAGCTGTTTCGGGTTGTCGGCGATGTCCCTGGGGGTCGCCTGATCCCGGGCCGGGTCGGTGAAACCGGGCTTGAGGCGGATCAACTGGTAGCTCTGCAACAGGTACAGCGCGCGGCTGAGGTTGGTGACATTGTTGGGCACCGCGACGCTGGCGCCCTGGGGCAACTGCTCGAAGCGCTGGTGACGCTTGGAATAGATCCCCAGGGGCTCGATGTGCACGCTGGCAGCCACGGCGAAGGGCTGGCCCAGGGCCTGTTCCTGAGACTTGAGGTACGGCAGGTGCTGGAAGTAGTTGGCGTCCACATCGCCGTGGGCCAGCAGTTCGTTGGAGTTCACGCCATTGGGAATCTCGATGATCTTGAGCTGCAATTGCGGGTCGAGTTTTTGTACGTAGGCGAGGATCTCGGCATGGGGCACCGGGTCGGCGGCTACCCGCAACGGCTGCGCCGCAGTGGTCGGCAGGGCCGCCCCCAGGCTGGCCAGCAACGCCAGGGTCAAGACGGTGTTCTTCAGCATGGCAGCGTCCTTGAGCAGCGGATGAAGGTCAGGCACTCAGTGCCTGGGGCACCAGGGCATCGGGGTAGAAACGCCGGGCCACGTCCGGATGCGAACGCAGGCGGCCCTTGAGGTAGTTCCAGCCCACTTCGCGAAACAGCGGGTTGTCGGGGTCGCTGGCCGGGCCCCGGGCTTCACGCAACAAGGCTTCGGGCAAGGGATACAGCGGCACCCGGGCATCGAGTTGGGCACCGAGGAAAAACGCGATGGACAGCCGCTGGCGATCCGCGGGCGGCGACTGCACCCGGTGCACGGTGGCGCGCAGATAGCCGTGGGTGGCCAGTTCCAGCAGCTCACCGATGTTCACCACCAGGGTGTTGTCCCGGGGCGGCGCGTCGATCCAGCGGCCCTCCTCTACTTCCACCTGCAGGCCGGCCTGCTGGTCCTGCAGCAGAAAGCTGAGGAACCCGGAATCCTTGTGGGCTCCCACGCCCTGGTTGCTCTGCCCCGGCGCGCGGCCAGGGTAGCGGATCAGCTTGATGTGCTCGTTGGGCCGTTCGCCGTACAGCCCATCGAAGGCCTGTTCCGGCAGTGACAATGCCTGGGCAAAGCCGCGCAACAGGCGCAGGGACATGCCGGTCATTGCCTGCTGCCACTCCAGCAGCACGGGTTTGAACGCCGGCAGTTGCGCCGGCCATTGGTTGGGGCCCTGCAATCGGGTCCAGGGCGGGCTGTGGGGATCCAGGGGCAAGGCCTGGCGCTCGGCCCCCAGGTCGAACTGTTCCCGCAGGTCCGGCTGGCCCCGGGTGATCTCCGAAGCCGCCTGGTTATAGCCGCGAAAGTGCGGCGAATGGATCATGCCCACGGCCGCCTTGTCGGCCTCGGGCAAGGCAAAGAACGCCCGCGCCTGGTCCTGCACCCGGCGCAGCAGGCCACTGTCGACTCCGTGCCCGGTCAGGTAGAAGAAACCCACGTCCCGCGCCGCCTGGCGCAAGCCGTCGAGAAAGATCCGACGCTGCTCCGGGTGGCCCTGCAATTGGCTCAGGTCCAGGACCGGCAGCGCGGTGATATCCAGCGAGTGCGGCATGCTTCACTCCCCTGTGAATGGACGATGTCCGCAGGTGCGGCTCAGAGCTTGGCGATGGAGACTTCGGTGGACTTGACGAAGGCGATCACTTCGCTGCCGACCTTGAGTTCCAGGTCGCGCACCGAGCGGGTGGTGATCACCGAAGTGACAATGCCCGAGGCGGTCTGCACGTCGATTTCCGAAACCACCTGGCCTTCGTGGATCTCCTTGATCACGCCCTTGAACTGGTTGCGTACGTTGATCGCTTGAATGGTCATGCTGAAAAGTCCTTTGCTGGCACCGGGCTCAGGAGTTGAGCGGCTGGGGCTAAACATGCGCCTTTGGCAAAAGCCTTAAAAGGAATAAATAATTAGATAGTTATTTCTTTTTTGAATATGAAAGATCCAGCCTCCCGCCCTCGCGCAGCCTTGACCCTGCCCGCCGGCTTTGCTTCCCTGTGCCCTGCACTGATCACTCTCGACAGATACCAGGAGGTAAGCATGCGCACGTTGATGCTGGCAGACACGCAGGTTCCGGTGATTGGCCAGGGCACTTGGCGGATGGGCGAGGACCGCCACCTGCGGAATCAGGAAGTCGCGGCCCTGCGCACCGGCATCGACCTGGGCATGACCCTGATCGACACCGCGGAGATGTACGGCGAAGGCGGCGCCGAGGAAGTGGTCGGCCAGGCCATTGCCGGGCGCCGCGACCAGGTGTTCCTGGTGAGCAAGGTCTACCCCCACAACGCCAGTCGCAAAGGCCTGCCCCTGGCCTGCGAGCGCAGCCTGAAACGCCTGGGCAGCGACTTCATCGACCTGTACCTGCTGCACTGGCGCGGCCAGTATCCCTTGGCGGAAACCGTGGACGCCCTGGAGCGCCTGCGCGAAGCCGGCAAGATCCGCCGCTGGGGAGTCTCCAACTTCGATGTGGCCGACCTGGACGAACTCGACTCCCCGGCCTGCGCTACCAACCAGGTGCTGTACAACCTGGAGTCCCGGGGTATCGAGTTCGACCTGCTGCCCGCCTGCCAGCAACGGCGGATGCCGCTCATGGCCTATTGCCCGATCGGCCAGGGTGGCGCCTTGCTGGCCGAACCGGTGCTGCTGCAGGTCGCCCAGCGCCATGGGGTCACCGCGGCCCAGGTGGCCCTGGCCTGGCTGCTGCGCCAGGACGGCGTGCTGGTGATTCCCAAGGCGGTGCGCCCGGCACACATCCGTCAGAATGCCCAGGCCGGCCAATTGCAATTGCCCGACGAGGACCTGCAGGCCCTGGATCAGGTGTTTGCTCCGCCACGGCGCAAGCAGCGCCTGGAAATGGTCTAGGCACAACACCGACGCAACGAGCATTTTTCAAACCGCGAAGGCTGCACGATAGTCATTGAAAAAATGAACAGGCGAGGAAAGTTGCGAGGTTCGACGGATAAGGAAGTGCCTGAACACTGTAAGTGCCACAAACCTACTTTGTACCCGGCGATTTAAGAATTGTCTGATCCCTGCTTGGCATGCCCCCAATTACAGTTGGCGCATGAGATTAAAAAGCTACCTGCATCAGATCAATCCCCTATTTTCCAGTCCTGAAGCAGCCCGCCGGCTGCTTCGTGTCGTGGCGCTGATTTTTCTGGTCGGCCTGTTCGGCGCGGTCTACAACTTTCTTCGCTCCAGCCTGCACAACGAACTCTCACAACGGCAAAGCTACATGAGCAGCGCCATTGCCGAGGCCCAGGCATTCTTCACCAGCCGCTCGGCCCTGTTGGAAAGCCTGAGCCTGGCGGCGGTCTACGACCCTGGGGAACATATCAGCCCCCCAGGCGCCAGCGGTGCCTCCCAAGAAGAGACGTACCTGCAACTGGGTGGACCGCAGGGCAACCAGTGGGGGATCTGGCTGACCCTGCGCATGCGCAACTACCTGCAAAACAAGCAACTGAACCTGCTCTACATTCCCGGCACCCGCGATCTGCAGGTGCAACGCCTGTTCAGCACCCGGCCACAGACCAGCGATCTGCCCGGCGGGTTGCTGGACAAGCTGATCGCTCTGCAGCCCGAGCAGATCCCTGTCGGCGAAGAACTTTGGCTGATGGACAACTCCGCGGCGGGCGCCCATCTGTACATCTTCACTCGCCTTGACGAACGCTTCGCTCACTCCGGCTGGCTTGGACTGGAGATGGACGGCAAGAGCGTCTCCGCCGCCCTCAGCGACCAGAGCGCCGGGGATTTCATGATGTTCAATTCCCAGGGCGGGCTGATTTTCAGCAGTGCGCCCAGTGCCCGACTGAGCGCCGACGTACGCCACGTCCAGGGCGGCAGTTTCTTCGGCTTTCTCGGCGGCCGCTGGTGGCCCGACCATCTGGTGATCCGCAAGCAGCTGGGGGCTACCGACTGGCAGCTGGTGTACTCCTTCGACCTGCAGAACCTGCTCAAGAGCCTCTGGCCGCAGTTGCTGGCGGCGCTGCTCATCAGCCTGACCGGCATGGCTCTGATCGGCCTGCTGACCCACTGGGTCGAAGTGCGCCTGATCGCCCCCGCCCTGCACCGGATCCAGGCCCTGGTCGAAAGCGAGGCCTTCAGCCGCGACGTGATCCAGATCGCCCCGGTGGCACTCTGTGTATTGCGCCGCAGCGATGGCCGGGTGGTGCTGGAAAACACCCTGTCCCAGCAATGGCTGGGCAACGGCAGCGAACGCGACCAGCTGTGTTCCGGGTGGATCGAGCAGGCCTTCGACCCGGCCCGCCCCAACAGCTCGGACTACTTTGAAACCGCCGACGGGCGCCATCTGTACCTCAGCTCCGCCCCCACTCGCTACAACGGTGAGGACGTGCTGTTCTGCGCCTTCAGCGATATCAGCGCTCGCAAGCAGATCGAGGCGGCGCTGGAAGAAGCCAAGCGCCTGGCCGATACCGCCAATGAAGCCAAGACCCTGTTCCTGGCCACCATGAGCCACGAGATCCGCACGCCACTGTATGGCGTGCTCGGCACCCTGGAGCTGCTGTCGCGGACCCAGCTGGACAACCAGCAGAAGGATTACCTGCAAGCCATAGAAGGCTCTTCCGGTACGCTGCTGCAGTTGATCTGCGACGTGCTCGACGTGTCCAAGATCGAAGCCGGGCAACTGGCCCTGGAGCTCAGCGAATTCTCCTCCCTGGATCTGGTGCACGAGATCATCCAGGGCTACGCGGCGGCCGCCCAGGCCAAGGGCCTGCAGTTCTATGCCTGTGTCGACCCGCAGTTGCCGGAGATCCTGCTCGGCGATGTCACCCGGATCCGCCAGATCCTCAGCAACCTGCTGAACAACGCGGTCAAGTTCACCGATACCGGGCGCATTGTCCTGCGGGTCCGCACCGAAAGCCGCGATGGCGAGCGCAGCAACATCCTCTGGCAGGTTTCCGACACCGGCCGGGGCATTGCCCAGGACGACCAGACACTGATCTTCGAGCCCTTCTACCAGACCGAAGGCAACACCAACGTGATCGCCGGCACCGGCCTGGGCTTGCCGATCTGCCAGCGCCTGACCCAATTGATGAACGGCAATATCCGCATGGTCAGCGAGCTCGGCCTGGGCAGCAGCTTCACCCTGACTCTGCCGCTGGAGGCCTCGGCCGTGCAGGGCGACACCCCGCTGATCAGCCCATTGCTGCCGGAGATGGTCTATGTGGTGTCCCCGGTGCGTGAACTGGCCGAATCGGTGGCGGGCTGGCTGCGCCGCTGGGGTGCCCGGGCCCAGTTCAGCCTGCCGAGCCCGTCCGATCGGGCCCGGGGCAACGTACTGATCGAACTACACCCCGGCAGCGTGGAGCAGCGCCTGGAACCCGACTGGCAGGGCCCCCTGGTGCTCGCCAGCGGCGATGGCCATAACGAACCGCGGATCGACGGCGGCAGTTGGCAGATCAACACCAACAACCTGCGGGCGATCCATCAGGCCGTCAGCCAGGCCCAGGGGGTCTGGGTGGCCCAGAGCGAGGATCACTCCGATCACCGCGAGCTGAAAAAGCTCAGCCTGCATGTCCTGGTGGCCGAAGACAACGTGATCAACCAGTTGATCCTCAAGGATCAACTGGAAGAACTGGGGTGCAGCGTGGAGCTGGCCTCGAACGGTGAAGAGGCCCTCTGCATCTGGAAGGCCGGTCGTTTCAACGTTGTGCTGACCGATGTGAACATGCCGAAACTCAACGGTTATGAACTGGCCCAGGAGCTTCGGCGTCAAGGCTGTTCGATCCCCATCATCGGGGCAACGGCCAATGCAATGCGCGGAGAAGAAGAGCTCTGTCTTGCAGCCGGGATGAACCACTGCCTGGTGAAGCCCTTTGCATTAAGAGCGTTGTTCAACTATCTGGCGCCCTATGAAAGAGCCCCCCATGAAGTCCTGTAGCATTTTGATCGTCGAAGATCAGCCGTTTCAGTACATGTACCTGCAACACTTGTTCAACGAGCTGGGGCCCTACCAGCTGGAGGTGGCAAGCAGCGGCAAAGAAGCCCTGGAACGCCTCAAGCAGCGGCACTTCGACCTGGTACTGACAGACCTGCTGATGCCCGGCATGGATGGCGTGCAGTTCATCCAGAGCCTGGCCACCCATCGCGTGCGCCCGGCCCTGGCCATCATGAGTGCGTCATCCCGGCGCATGCTGATGGGCGCCAGCCTGGTGGCCCGCAACCTGGGGCTGAAGGTCATCGGGTTGATTTCCAAACCCGTGAACCTGGCTGCACTGCGTGCACTCACCGCTCAGTTGCCCGGGCTTGCCAATGACAGCAGCCCCCCACAGATCGGGGTCGAATGCAGCCCAGAGACCCTGCGTGAAGCCCTGCGCAACGGGCAGATCCAGGCCTGGTTCCAACCCAAGAAAGCCTTGAACAACGGTCGCATCGTCGCCGCCGAAGCCCTGGTGCGCTGGATCCACCCACAACACGGCATGCTCCTGCCTTGCGACTTCCTGCCGGCACTCACCGTGGCCCGCCTCGAAGAAGAACTACTGTGGCTGATCCTGGAGCAGGCCCTTGAGGCCCAGGTGCACTGGCGCGAAGACGGCTATGACATCCCGGTGTCCATCAACCTGCCGACCCACCTGCTCAACAGCGCCGACCTGGCCGACCGCCTGTACGACTTCGTTATCCAGCACAACGGTGTGCCGGCCAGGATCTGCTTCGAACTCATGGAATGTTCGACCCCGGAGCACATCAGCAACTTCTACGCCGGAGCCTGCCGCCTGCGCATCAAGGGCTTCGGCCTGTCCCAGGACGACTTCGGCAAGGGCTACAGCTCCTACATGAACCTGGTATCGACACCCTTCACCGAATTGAAGATCGACCGGGGGCTGGTCCAGGGCTGTCACAACAATGAAGAAATAGCCCAGGCCCTGACCTGCATCATCGCCCTGGGCCGGCAACTGGGCCTGACGGTCGTCGCCGAAGGCGTGGAAAGCGCCCACGAACTGGCTCTGTTGCGCAAGATCGACTGCACCCAGGTGCAGGGCTTCCTGATTTCCCATGCGGTCTCCTCGCAACAGTTTCAGCAACTGCTGGCCCAAGACGGGCCGGCCACGGTGTATTAACCGATGAACCCATTGCCTGCCCGCGCAACAGTCACTCATCGCTGACGGTCCTGCCCCAGAGATAGGAATCTCGGCAGGGCCCTTATATGTGTTTGGGAAATCAGTGATGAAAGAAAGCAGCACCTTGCTGCAGAACCTGGCTCGCAGCTCGCCCCGATTGAACATGGGCATACTGCTGGGCCTGGCGCTGCTGCTGTTCGCCACCCTGTACTGGACCCTCGAGCGTCTGTTCGATGAACAGAACAGCAACGTGCGCTTACATTTCGCCCAACTGATGGAGAACATCCAGGAGCAGGAGCTGTTTCTCAAACGCCTGGCCGCGCGCCATTCGATCGACGCCCTGAGCCTCGACGCCCCTCATCACCTGAACCTGCAAGCCTTCCCGCCCACCGCAGGCCAGCAATCCCCCTTCGCAACGCCCTTCAGCCTGAGCTTGTACCCCCAACAGCCGGCGGCCGGCGAGCTGCCCAGGGTGTTCGCCCTGGAGCTACAACTGTCGAGCTTCTACAGCGCCTTCTGGTCAGGCTCGCAGCATGTCGCTCCGCGAACCTTTGTGTTCAACACCTTCGGCCATTTCGACATCAGCCACCCCGGGGAAAACACCACGCCCGACACCAAGGTGGCAGACCAGGTGCTGCACCAGCAGCTCGTGAAGAGCGACGGCTTTGCCGACCACCAGATCCATTGGCAACAGTACAGGCCGCCCGCGTCGGAAGCTCTACCGACCAGGTTCCTGGCGTACACCAACCTGCATGAGCCGGCTGCACTGCTGGATGTCCAGGGAGGCAACGACTGGAGCGTGGTCGCGTCACTGCTGAGCCTGGATGACCTCGATTACCTCGAGCACACCAGACACTGGTCGATCTACGACGACTTCACCCTCATCGAGCCTTCCGGCACCGCCCTCACCGGCGACCCGGCGCCTGCCGACGTGCTGGGTGAAGGCCTCAACTTCGGCCTACAGGGGATGATCGTCAAGGTGACCAGCCAGACTCCGCAGCTGTGGACCGGGCTCTATGCCATCAGCTACAGGAACTACCTCGACTACGCGCTGTGGGCCATGCTGAGCCTGCTGGCCCTCGGGGTAGGCAGCATCGCCTGCGGCTGGGCCACCAGCCGCTGGTACCGCAACAAGGTGGTGGTCCCGGCACAACGGGCGCAGCAATGCCTCAATGAAAGCGAAGACTTCAACCGTGTGGTCATCGACACCGTTCCCTCGGGGCTATGCGTGGTGAGCCGCGACAACCTCCAGGTTATCCTGCAGAACCGTCAGGCCGAGCAATGGCAAGGCACGGCGCAACTGCTGTCTCGGCTGGCCCAGGACCGCAGCCTGATCGACGGCGGCGAAACCAGCCTCGACATCGACGGGCGCTACCTGCAGGTAGAGTTCGTCTCGACCCGCTACCAACGCCAGGATGTGCTGGTGTGTGCCTTCAACGATGTCACCCGGCATGTGGAAGATGCCAAGGCGCTGGACCGGGCCAGGCGCTCGGCGGACGCCGCCAATACCGCCAAGACCCTGTTCCTGGCCACCATGAGCCATGAAATCCGCACCCCGTTGTACGGCGTGCTCGGCACCCTGGAACTGCTAGGCCTGACCCACCTGGACAGCCGCCAGAGCGACTACCTGCAGACCATCCAGCGCTCCTCCAGCACCCTGTTCCAGTTGATCAGCGACGTGCTCGACGTCTCCAGGATCGAGGCCGGACAAATGAGCATCGATCCGCTGGAGTTCTGCCCGCTGGACATGCTGGAGGATGTCTTGCACGCCCACGCTGGCTCTGCCCAGCGGCGCGGCCTGCTGCTCTATGCCTGCATCGACCCCAACCTGCCGGACCTGTTGCTGGGGGACGCCGCGCGAATCAGCCAGATTCTCAACAACCTGCTGAGCAATGCGATCAAGTTCACCGACAGCGGCCGGGTGGTGTTGCGGGTCCGGGTGCTGGAGTTGCGGGACCAGCAAGCCCGTATCGAATGGCAGGTCACCGATACCGGGATCGGCATTTCAGCCCAGCAGCAACCCCAGCTGTTCGTCCCCTTCTTCCAGGTACGCGACGCCTCCAACGAAGCCGGGGCCGGCCTCGGGCTGGCGATCTGCGAGCGCCTGTGCCAGATGATGGGTGGGCAGATGCAGGTGACCAGCGAGCCGGGGCTGGGCAGTAGTTTCTCTTTGCGCCTGACGCTGCGCTGCCTGCCAGGAGGGCTGCCGCCATTGCTGCCATGGCCCGAAGGTGCGCCAGTGTATGTCAGGGCTCCGGTGCCGGAGTTGCTGAAAAACACCTGTGACTGGCTCGGCCGCCTGGGAGTGCCGGCCTATCCGGCCCCCCTCGGCTGGAACGACGAGCCGCAGACTGGCGTGCTCATCGACATGCTGCCCCGGGATGGCCTGGCCTCCTGGCCTGGCCCATGCGTCAGTGCCGTCTCCGGGGGCCGTAGTGGTCGCCTGCCGCAGGCCACCTCCTGGCAAGTCGACGCCCATGATATTCGCGCCATCGCCCAGGCCGCGGTGCTGGCCCACCAGGGCCTGCCCCTGTGTCAGACACAGCAGAGAGCCGGCCGCATGGGCCAACTGAACCTGCGCATCCTGGTGGCCAAACATAGCCCGATCAACCAGGCAATCATCAAGGAACAACTGCAGGCCCTGGGCTGCCAGGTGACCCTGTCGGCCAATGGCAGGCAGGCCCTGGAACACTGGCAGCCACAGCGCTTCGACATCGTGATCACCGACGTCAATATGCCACTCATGAACGGCTACGAGTTGGCGCGGGAGCTGCGTCGCCGTGACCCGCAACTGCCGATCATCGGCGTCACCGCCAACGCATTGCGCGAGGAAGGCATCCGCTGCCTCACCGCCGGCATGAACACCTGGATAGTCAAACCCATGAACCTGCAGACCCTACGGGGGCATCTGTCGAAGTTGTGCCCGACCGGCACCGCGACCGCACCGCCCAGCATTCCGCCGGCCGCACCGTCCCGGCCTCCCCCCGACACAGCGCAAGGCGACCGGATTCAAGTCACCGAGAAAATGCGCCCGCTGTTTCTCAGTACCATGCACGAGGATCTGCGGCGGCTGGCCGAGGCGCTGGACAGCGGCGCCGGCAAGATCGCCGCCGCGCGACTGCACAGCATCGCCGGCGCCATGGGGGCGGTGCAGGCAGCCCCACTGGCCAAGGCGTGCGCCGAACTGGAGTGCCGATTGCTGGAAGGTGCTCTGACTGCGGATTTGCAAGCCGAGGCCAGGCAACTGATGCAACGCTTGTCCAGACTCCTGTTGCCCCTTGAATAATGACCTGCTGGGTTTAATGTACCGACGGTCCCTAGCTCCTTTACTAATTTGCGTATTGCAAGGGTGTGTTTGCCATGGAAAAACTGAAAGTAGTCATCGCTGACGATCACCCTATCGTGTTGCTCGGTGTGCGTGAGCTGATGGAGCGTGATGATCGCTTCGAGATCGTCGGCGAAACCCTGTCTTCCCAAGGCCTGATCCAGAAGCTGGAAAGCTGCCAGGTGGATGTGGTCATCACCGACTACAACATGCCCGGGGACTCGCCCTACGGTGACGGCCTGAAGCTGGTGGAATACCTCAAGCGCAACTTCCCGCACGTGCAGGTCCTGATCCTGACCATGATTTCCAATCAGTTGATCCTCACCCGCCTGCGGGAGTTGGGTGTGGTCGGGGTGATCCAGAAGAGCCAGTTGCACGAAGAAATCCAGATCGCCCTCAAGGCCATTGCCCAGAAAGCCGTGTATCGCAGCCTGGAGCCGGTCCCCAATTCGGTGCTGGAATCCAATGTCGCCATCGACGAGCGCATCTCCACCCTGTCGCCCAAGGAATTCGAGATTCTGCGCCTGTTCGTTTCCGGCAAAAGTGTCAGCGAGATCGCCCGCAGCCAGAACCGCAGCGCCAAGACCATCAGCGCGCAGAAGATCTCCGCCATGCGTAAACTGGAGGTGCAGAGCGACCAGGACCTACTGACCTACTGCATTGGCCGCAATATATTCAACTGATTCCCAGCCCAAGGAACTGCCTGAAAATGGATTTAACTTCACCCGAAGCCGCCGACCTGCTGGAGCTGCAACGCTTGCAAGGGGCCTGGGAACAGATCGCGATGGAAGACAGCGGCGTGCTCAACCCACCGGACGAACACAGCGCCCCCGGCGCCCTGACCTTTATCGAAAGGCAGGATTTTCGCGTGGTGACCCCGGCCGGTGAACTGCTGCTGGCCGGCACCTTTACCCTCGACAGCAGCACCCATCCCAAGTCGATCACCTGGACCGACTCCATGGGCGCGGACGCCGGCCAGGCGCTGCCGGCCAGCTACCAGCTGAGCGCCGATGAGTTCGTATTCATCGCCGCCGATGCCGGCCAACCCCGGCCAAGCCATTTCCACACGGGCCCGGGCCAGACCCTGCGCCGCTTTGTCCGCGCTCGCCAGGCCTGAACCGGCGCAACCCTCCTGCCCCCTAGCCGCCAGCCGGCGGCGCGTCCAGGGCCCACCAGCTCGGCAGCAGCTGGCGGACCCTGGGTTCGGCAAAGCGATCATCGATCAGCATCAGCACCCCACGGTCGGACTGGCCACGGATCACCCGCCCTGCCGCCTGCACCACTTTCTGCAGGCCCGGGTACAGGTAGGTGTAGTCATAGCCGGAGCCGAACAGCGCCGCCATGCGCTGCTTCATCTGCTCGTTCAGCGGGTTGAGTTGGGGCAAGCCGAGGGTCGCGACAAAGGCCCCGATGAGTTTCGACCCCGGCAGGTCGATGCCCTCGCCGAAAGCACCGCCGAGTACGGCAAAACCGATACCCTGCCCCTCTGGACGAAACTGCTGGAGAAAGTCCTGGCGCGAAGCCTCGTCCATGCCTCGGGACTGGCACCAGAGCACAATGTCCGGGTGCTCGCGCGCCAGTAACCCAGCCACCTGTTGCAGGTAGTCGAAGCTACTGAAGAACGCCAGGTAGTTGCCCGGGCGCGCCGCGAACTGCCGGGCCATCAGCTCGACAATCGGCGCCAGGGAAGCCTGCCGGTGGGCATAGCGGGTAGAAATGCGGCTGATAATCTGCACCTCCAGCTGCCCGGCGTCGAACGGCGATTCCACATCCAGCCACACGGTGTTGTCCGGCAGCCCCAGCAGGTCAGCGTAGTAACCTCGGGGAGTGAGGGTGGCGGAGAACAGCACCGTACTGCGGGCCGCCGCCAAGCGTGGCCCCAGCAGCGCCGCCGGCACCACATTGCGCAGGCTCAGGCGCGACAGGCTGCGCTTGGCGCCCAGGGCGCGCTTGCTGATGTCGAAGATGAACTGCTGCTCATCGAACAGCTCCGCCACTCGGGCAAACTGCAGCAGTTCGAAATACAGGCCCTGCAAACCGCTGTCCAGGCCCCGGGGCTGTTCGTTGAAATAGTCCCCCAGGGCCGCTACGCACAGGGCCAGGGCCTTGAGCAGCGCGGCAGGTAGCTGGGCATAGGCCTGATACTCGGCCACCTGCTCCTTGTGCAAGGCATTCCACTCGCGATTGAGCCGCTGCAACGGGCTCTTCAAGGCCTGGGGCGCGCTGCTGCGCACGCTCGCCAATTGCTGCTGGTCCAGGCTCGCGCTGTACATGCCACGCCCGCGCTCCACCAGGTTGTGGGCCTCGTCCACCAGCACTGCCACCTGCCACTGGTTGGCCTGGGCCAGGCCGAAGAGCAAGGCGCTGAAGTCGAAGTAGTAGTTGTAGTCGGCCACCACCAGGTCACTCCAGCGAGCCATTTCCTGGCTCAGGTAGTATGGGCAGACCTGATGCTCCAGGGCCACCTCGCGCAGCGCCTGACGATCCAGCAATGGCACCTGGCTGGCGGCCTGGCGTGCCGCCGGCAGGCGGTCGTAAAAGCCCTTGGCCAGCGGGCAGGACTCACCGTGACAGGCCTTGTCCAGGTGTTCGCAGGCCTTGTCCCGGGCCACCAGCTCCAGCACCCGCAACGCCAGCCCCGGCACCCCGGAGAACAGCACCCGGGCGGCATCCAGGGCCAGTTGCCGGCCCGGGGTCTTGGCGGTGAGAAACAGCAGTGTGTCCAGCTGCTGCGCAGCCATGGCCTTGAGCATGGGAAAGATCGTGCCCAGGGTCTTGCCGATGCCGGTGGGGGCCTGGGCCAGCAGGCAGCGCCCGGTGCTCACCGCCTTGTACACCGACTCGGCGAGCGGGCGCTGGCCGCGACGAAACTCGGCGTGGGGAAAGCGCAGGTCGCGGGTGGCCTGGTCCCGGGTCGCGCGATGGTGCATTTGCTGTTGCGCCCAGTGCAGGAACAGCGCGCACTGGCGATTGAAGAACACTTCCAGCGCCTCGGCGCTGTGCTCTTGCACCAGCGCGGTTTCGCCTTCGCTGAGCACATCGAAATACACCAGCGAGACACGGATGCTCGGCAGTTGCAGGCTCTGGCACAGCAGCCAGCCATAGACCTTGGCCTGGGCCCAGTGCAATTGACGATGGTTGTCGGGCATGCGCTCAAGGTCGCCACGGTAGGTCTTGATCTCCTCCAGCAGGTTCTGCGCCGGGTCGTAGCCGTCCGCCCTGCCCTTGACCAGCAGCTCGGCGTATCGCCCCTCCAGGGCCACTTCACTCTGGTAGCCGGGGTTGCGTCGCGAAGCCACGGTACGGTGCCCGGCAATGCCCTCCAGCGCCGTGGGCGATGGGGTGAAGCGCAGGTCCAGATCGCCGGCCTTGGCGCTGAATTCGCACAGGGCGCGCACCGCGACGCGATAACTCACGCGCTGGGGTCCTGCCACTGCACGTAGCACACCGCCACCGGCATCCGGTGTTCATGGCAGAAATCCAGCCAGCGCAGTTGGTTGTCCTGCAAGCGATCCCCCGGGCCCTTGACCTCGATCATCCGGTAGCGCTTCTGCTCGGGCCAGAACTGGATCAGATCCGGCATGCCGGCGCGGTTGGCCTTGATGTCCAGCAGCAGACGCTGGAACCAGTGCTTCAGGTGCTCGGCGGGCAGGCAGTCGAGGGCCTGGTCGAGCAACTCTTCGCTCAGCGCACCCCAGAACACGAAGGGCGACTGCAACCCCCACTTGGCCACGAAGCGCTGGCGGATGCTCTGCCGGTAACGGCCATCGTCGAGTTCTGCCAGGCAGGCCTGGAACAGTTCGCTGCGCCGCTGATGGAAGTCTTCGCTGAACAGGTCCACCGGCCCACGCTGGAACGGGTGGAAAAACGCACCGGGCAAGGGGGCAAAGATCGCCGGCCAGCACAGCAGGCCGAACAGCGAATTGATCAGGCTGTTCTCCACGTAGTGCACCGGCGCCTGGGGCTGGTGCAGATGGGCCTGGACATGCAGTTCCACCGCCAGGCCGTCGGCGTCACGCGCCAGGCACAGGTCCAGGCGCTGCACCTCGCGGTTGGCCGCCCGGGGCGCCGGCGGCCCGCCCAGCTTGCGCCGCAGCCGGGGCATGATCCGCAGCAGATGCTGGGCCTCGGCGGCGCTCTCGGGCGCGGCAGCGGCCTGCTCGGCCAGCGCCAGGGCGGCCTGGTATTCGGCGCTGCGCTCCAGCACCCGGATCAATCGCGATCGCGCGCCCGGGTAGGCGCACTCCTGGTAGATCTGCCGGGCCAGCGCCCACTGCGCCAGGCGCTCGCATTGCTGGCCGAGCTGAAACAGCAGCTTGGCCCGGCGTTTTTCCAGCCAGGGGTTGAGGGTCTGGAAGCGGGCAATGTGCGCCAGCACCTCGGGCAATTCGGCGCCGGCCTCGAACGCTTCCTGGCACTCATGCAGATAGAGGAAGCCGTCCACGTCTTCGCGGCTGCGCAGGCCACGGGCATCGGCACTGATCTCGACCTTCTCGTAGCTGTAGATGCCCAGGTCCGCGAGGACGAATTCCGACCAGTCCTGATACAGGTTGCCAAAGAACATCAGGCGCAGGCGATCGCACAGCGGCATCAGCGTCAGGCTCAGGAGCCGGTCTGGCAGCGCCGGGCACCACTGGGCGAATGCCTGGGGCGCCAGGCCCTGCTGGGTTAGCTCTTCCAGCCACTGGTCTTTCCTGGCCTTGGCCGCAAGCCCGTTGAAGCACTGCAGGATCTCGGCCTTTTGCAGCAGGCCGAACAGTTCCTCCAGGCAGAGCGGCGCCTGCTCATCGACCCAGCCCAGCGCCAGCAACGGCTCCAGGGCCGCGGCGCTGTCGCCGATCTCCGGGTAGCTGAGCTTGCTCAGGCGAAAGTGCCGGCCCTTGCGCATCACCATGCGCACCAGCAAGGCCTGGGAAGGCTCGGCCAGTTGCGCGAAATCAAGGATGAAGCGCTGTTCATCGGCGCTCAGCACATCGGCATAGCGCAGCTGCAGCCAGTTCAATACCTGGCGGAAGTTGTGCAGGTAATAGAGGGGGTTTTCGAGGGGATTGGAAGTCACTGAACGCAAGCGCCACGGCTGATCGGATACTGGTTATGCATACAGATAACAGCCGGCGACCGGGTCTGGCAAACACTATTGGATAAATGGCACAGCGAAGTTTTTTACAATTCCCTGGCGAACTTTCGTCGTCTTCACTACACCAAGGGCCCATGGCTATAGTGTCCGGCGCCAATGCGCGTGCGCATCATTGATGAGAGGTCTGTATGAAAGTGAAGAACCTGGGATTGTTTCTGGCCGCTTGCGGCGCCATGGCCTTGGCCGGTTGCGCCTCGCCCACTGTGGTGACCCTGCAGAACGGCACCCAATACCTGACCCGGGACCAGCCCAAGACCAAGACCGCCGACGGCTTCTATGAATTCCAGGACATTTCCGGCAAGACCATCCGGGTCAAGGCGGACGATGTGGCCACCGTCCGCCAGGAAAAATGATCCGCTGCGGTTGAAGTCAGTGCGACCAGGGAAAGGGCCCCTGCCCTGGCTCGCAGAAAATCCCCAGGGGCTTGCCGCGCCTGGACAATTCGTTACGCACCTGCTGGCAACGCTCGCGCTCCCGGGCCTCGGCGTTGTCGATGCTGATGTTGCCGGTGGTATCCGGCCTCTTGTCGTCCCCCAGACGCACCTGGGCCCAGGGTTGTTCGGGTTGCACATGGAAGCGGCTCGGGGCCGGCTCCTCCTTCACTTCAGGCGCCGGCTGGCCGGCCGGCAACTGGTCCGGGGTCACCCCATAGCGCTTCAAAATCGAGCTGTGAGGCAATTCCTCGGCGGATGCCATGACCACCCACAGGGCCAGCACCACACCGCTCGCATACCTCTTGCTGTTACTCACCGTCAAAACTCTCCTGTCATTGCCGTAGCGTGAATGCCTGCCTGTACTAACGAGCTGACACGTTTCAGCTTTACCGCTATTGGAGTCGCAAATCGACTGGCAGGTCACTTCCCCCCGGCAATGAACGGTGCGAGGCCCATTGCAGGCCTCGCGCCGCGCCGGCATCAGGCGAGAACGATGCCGGAACCGTTGAGGTGCTCCAGGCTGACCCCCACCAGGGTCACCGAGTCCTGGCCGAAGGTCAGCACCGTGTCGTTACCACTGCTGCTGGCATGAGCCCGATAGTCCTGGTCCGGCAGCACGCCGCTCACCCCCATGAACACCAGCTTGTCGCCACCCTGGTAGCCGAGGATGCGGTCCTGGCCGAAATGCCCGGCGAACAGAAAGGTATTGTTGCCGCCTCCGGCTTCCATCAGGTCGTTGCCGGCACCGCCAACGAACACGTCGTTGCCCTGGCCGCCGATCAGGTGGTCGTTGCCGTCCAGGCCGAACAGCCAGTCGCCGCCGGCATGGGCCTTGAGCACGTTGTCGCCCGCATCGCCCCTGACCGACGAGGCGTACTGGGTAACCTGCCCGCCGGCCTTGAGGCCCTGGTCGGTGACCTGGTGGATCACATCGTCCTTGAACAGGCCCCAGAGAAAGCCCGGCTCCTTGCTCTGGATCGCGCCAATGTCGCGGGTCATGCTGATACCGCCATTGGCGTCGCGCAGGTACAGGGTCCCGGCGCCGTCGCTGGCAAAGCTGTAGTTCTTGACCGACTGCTGCAGGTCCAGGATGTTGCTGCCCTGGCCGCCGAGGATGATGTTGTAGCCGCCGCTGTCGCGGAACGTATCGCTGCCGGCCCGGCCTTCCAGGTAGTCGTTGCCGCTGCCGCCCTGGATCAGGTCGTTGCCGTCGCTGCCGATGATGAAGGTGCTGCCCTTGTGGGTCTCGGCATTGCGGTTGAGGTCCTGGACCCAGGTACTGGCCCGGGCCGGGTCCGACAGGTTGGCTACCACGATGGTGGAGTCCTTGCTGGTGAAGTCGTAGAACTTCGACTCCAGCACCCGGGTCAGGCCGTCGCCGTAGCCGGTGGGCAGGTGGGAGAGCCAGGTGGGAATGTTGAGGATCGAGAACGGCAGCACATTCCACAGGGTCGAGGCGTAATGGTCGTTGAAGTTGACGATGTTGTTGGTCGCCGAGTCCTGGTGGGCGTCATGCACCCCGAGGGACGACAGGTTGAAGGTTGAGCCGTCCAGGGCGCGGAACACCGGGTCGTTCTCGTAGCCGATGTTCAGCACCTTGTCGCTGGCGCTCTGGGTCGGCGAGGCGTAGGCGATGTAGTTGGAGTCCTTGTAGAACCCCGACCAGCGTTCGCTGCTCAGGTCCGCCAGGCTGTTGACCCCCAGCCCGCCCAGGCTGTGGCCGCTGACCAGGACATCCTTGCCCGACAGGCCATTGGCCTGGGCGAAAGCCGCCACATCTCCCAGCAGCTTGCCGAACGCCTCGCCGGCATAGTTCTTCGCATAGTCCTTGGGCCCCAGGGCCGCCAGCAGGTCGTTGATCACATCACCGATGGTGTCACTGATCACCGATTCCCGTGGCCCGCTGGTGCCGCGAAAGGCAATGCCGATGGATTCCAGGTGGCCCTGGGCATCGTACTTGCCGAGGATTTCCACCTGGGCCGTGCCGTAGCCGGCCTTCTCGCCAAAGAAGGTTCCCCGGCCATCGACCTTGCCGTCGTAGCCCAGTTGCTGGGCGCTGATGGTGGACCAGCCGGCCTGGTGCAGGGCATCCAGCGCGGCCTTCTCGGAGTCGGGGTTCCAGGGAATGCCGGGGATTACCCCCTGGGAATTGCCGCTGCCGATCAGCGCCGTGACCAGGGTCGCCGGCAGGCCCAGGCCGAAGCCGTTGTGCTGGTAGCCCTCGGCAAAACCGTTGTCGATGTTGTGGTAGGAGTACAGGGTGATCGCCAGCGCATCGGAAAACAGCGCCTTGGAGTCACTTGCAGTGAAGTTCTTGTAGTCAAACACACCCATGGTATTGCCTCTTCTGTTGTTGGAATTGTCAGAGCAAACGCATGCCGCCCAAGCCCCATGGCGGGACTCGGGCAACTCGGTGAAGGGCCGGGGGACTGCTGGCTACCCGGCCTTCAGAACTGCCAGTCCAGGGTCAAGCCGACCCCGTGACTCTTGTCCCGGGCCCCCAGCAACCCGTTGTAATCCAGGTTGACCCGAGTCCCTCGGCCCACGGCCATGCCGGCCCGGGCGCCAATGACCGCGGCGTCGCGATCCAGGGACAGGCTCTGCACCTTGAAGCCCTGCCCGCCCTCGACGAACCCCAGGTTCATCGTGGCGTCGGTGGGGCTCAGGTGGTGCTGCCAACCCAGGGTAGCCGACAGCTCCAGGCTTCGGGTCGAGCTCAGTTGCAGGCGTTGGCCAGCGCGCAGGCCCAGGGTCGTGAGCCAGGCCTCGCGGTGGTCAGCCGCGCCCCTCAAGGCCGCGTCGCCGCCCTTCTCCTTGAAGCTGTCGCTGGCCACATTGACATAAGCCAGGTTAGCGAAGGGTTCAAGCGCCAGGGGTTGCAGGTCCAGGCTCCAGGCGGCCTCGGTAAACAGCTGGGCGCTCTGGGCGTCACGCTTGGTCTTGAGCCGCTCGGAATCCCCGGCAAACTGCAACTCGCGCTTGACGTCGATGCGGTGCCAGCTGTAGGAACCGCCCACACTCAGGCGCACGGCATCCAGTTGCTGGCCGACATAGGCCCCCAGGTGGTAGCTGTCGACCTTGGCCGAGGAATGGGTACCGTCGCCCATGTTCAGGGAACTGTCGCTGTAGCCACCGAACAGCCCCAGGCGCCGGCCCTCGCCCACTTCACCATCCACCCCGGCCAGCAAGCCGCCGATGGAGGTGTTGTAGCCGGCCTGGGAATGCCCGCCATCGGCCTTGCCCCAGGCGCCCAGGACCTTGAACCAGGCGCCTTCATCAAGGCTCTGGGTGCCGTTGCCGACAGCCCCGGCGTCCTGGCGCAGGCGCTCGCCCATGGTGTCGCGCAGGTGACGGCCCTGGTTGATCAGGACACTGGCCACCGCCGGGTGGATCTCCCCGGACAATTGCTGGAAGGCCTGCTGGGCACTGGCGGCAGTCGGCGCCAGCAGCAGGCTTTCGAACAGCGGGCTGCCGGCCCCCAGTTGCTCGGCGGCAGCCGCCACCGCCACCTGGTTGTCGGTCAGGCCGACACTGGCGAACGAGCGTGCACTGCGCTGTACCGCCAACTGCACACCAGTGGCCGAGTAGTCCAGGCTGCCGGCAAGAAACAGGTAGCTGGGCAACACCGAGCCGAAACTGCCCTGGACCCCGCCCGCCGCATCGAGGATGTCGAACTGGCGCCCCAGCACGCTGCCGCTGCCAGTGCTCGAAGGCTCCAGGACCATGGCCAGGTTGGCCCCGGCAATGGTCACCTGGCCGCTGCTGACGATCCGGTCGCTGGCGGTCGGCGACACCTCCACGGCGTAGGTCGAGCCCGGCTGGAAGGTCACGTCGCCGGCCACGTTCAGGGTGCCGATGGAGTTGCCCGGGGCCACCGTGGCCCCGGCGTTGGCCGTCAGCCCGCCGATCCGGCCATTGCCGCCGAGAGTTGCGCCCTGGTTCACCGTCACCGCCGACGTCAGGCTGCCGTTGACCGCCAGGCGGCCCTGGTTGACCAGGGTCGGGCCGGCGTAGCTGTTGTTGCCGCTGAGCACCAGGGTGCCGATGCCCTCCTTGGTCAGGCCGCCATGGCCGCTGATGTCGTTGCTCCAGATGTCGAAGCCGCAGTTGAACTGGGTACAGCGCCGCTGGGTGGGCTTGCCGGCGTCCAGCAGCGCTCCCACCCCCGGCAGGTTGGCTACCCACTGGGACGAGCCATAGGCGCCATCGATCCGCAGTTCCTGGGGGATGTCCTGCTCGGTGACCAGCATGCCCGGGCCGCGAATGCCCTTTTGCAGGTCGATCATGCCCCAGCCATACAGCTCGTCGATGCCCGGGGCGCCCATGTCCCGGGCGGTGGTGCGCAGCACCCCGGCGATCTGCGCCGCATCCATGTAGGGAAAGCGCTCCATCAGTACCGCTGCCGCACCGGCGGCATGGGGCGCGGCCATCGAGGTGCCGTTCTTGTTGGCGTAGCCGACCGTCATGTCTTCCAGGCTGGTGCCACCGATCACGGCGCTGTAGATCCGTGTCCCCGGGGCCGAGACACAGAAGCTCGCGGTGTAGCCGCAGCGTGAGGAAAAGGTACTGATGGTGTAAGGCTCTGCGCTGCTGGTGTCCGGGTTCTGCTGCAAGGCCGCCACTGTCAGCCACTGCGGGGCGATTTCCGGGACGAAATAGCCCAGCCCGGCGATGGCGTCCGGATTGTTCAGGTTGTAGTCGTTGCCGGCGGCGAAGATGGTCAGCACGCCACTGCGGGCCGCATTGATGGCACCGTCATAGGCACCGCCTTGCAAGGTGCCGAGCAAGGGCCGGATCTGGCTGAACTGGGCCTGGGCGTCACTCAGGCCGAAGTGCGGGAACGCCGGATCGCGCCCGCCCTTGGCGAATGCGTCGGTGATGCCGATGCCCCAGCTGTTGTTGATGATCCGCGCGCCACTGGCTACCAGGCCGTCCCAGCCGGCCTTGTACACCGCCCCATCGTTGCCCAGGATGATGCCGTCCTCGGGGCCGGGGTCGCCGTTCTCGGCACTGATGATCTGGGCGTCGAAGGCCACCCCATGCATGGCGCCGCCATCGCGGCTGCCGGCGGCGATACCGCCCACGTGAGTGCCGTGGGAACCGAGCTTGCCGTCCGAGCCCACCGAGGGCGTGCCGTCATAACGGAAGGCGTCTCCAGCCTTTACCGGAATGTAGGGATCGGTGTACTGGCGGATGCCGCTGGTCACCAGGGTGATGACCTTGTCGCTGCCGGCGAACTCGGGGTGCTGGGCATACACCGGCTGGTCGAAGATCCCCAGCTTGATGCCCTGGCCGGTGTAGCCGGCGGCATAGGCACTGTCGGCATGTATCGCCCCCAGGCCCCAGTCGGCCTTGAATTCGGCGCTGCGCCAACTGGCGGCGTCGCCGAGCTTGCCGGTTTCCACATAGGGCGCCGCCTGGGCACCAGTGGCCAGGGCCAGGCAACCGGCCAGGGCGCTGGCCAGCGGGCTGTACGCCCAGGGTAGCTGCCGGCAGCGAGGCCATCCGGAGCGGGTATTGCGAAGATGCGGTTGTCCAGGTTGAAACTGCTTCACTACGACCATCCTTAGTTGTATGGGCAATCGACCGGCGCGACGACGCTCTGCGCCGGGGTATGGCGACCGGCGCTTCAGAAGCGCCAGTCGAGGTTCAGCCCCACGTTGTGGAACTGTTCGGCATTGCCCAGCTGGCCCTGGTAATCCAGGCTCAGGTCCAGCTGGGCGGTGACTCCAAGGCGCGCCTGAAGCCCCAGCAGCGCCGCATCCCGGGACGCGCTTGCGCTGTCCACGGCAAAGCCCGGGCCGCCGCTGGCGAATGCCAGGTGCTGGCTGGAAGTGTCATGCCCCAGGCGGTGCTGCCAGGCCAGGCTGCTGGACAGCTCCAGGGGCTGGCCGCGGCTCAGGCTGAGCCGCTTCAGGCCCCGGGCCCCCAGGCTGCCCAGCAGGGCCTCGGCGCTGTCCTCCCCGGCGCGCAGGGCAGCGGCGTCGCCCTTCTCGTGGAAGGCGTCACGCTGCAGGTGCAGGTAGGCCAGGTTGGCGAAGGGCTCCAACGTCAGGGCCGGTAGCTGCAGCCGATACGCTGCCTCGCTGAACAGCTGGCTGCTGCGGCCGTCGATCCGGGCCTTCTGCTTGGCGCTGGCTTCGGCGTATTGCAGGTCGCGGCGCACCTGGGCGCTATGCCAGCTGTGGCTGGCCCCCAGGCTCAGGCGCAGGTCGCCCAGGTCGCGCCCGGCATAGGCGCCCAAGTGGTAGCTGTCGATCTGCGCGCTGGAGTGGCTGGCGCCGCCCATGCGCAGCGAGGTGTCGCTGTAGCCGGCGGCCAGGCCGACCCGCGTGTCCGCGTCCAGGTCGCGGTCCAGCCCCAGCAGCACCCCACTGCCCTTGCCCTGGTAGGAACTGTGGCCCGAGTCGCCGTCAGTGCGCGCCTGCCCACCCAGGCCCTTGATCCAGAAACTCGCCTCGCCCTCCCCGGCATTTGGCCCCGGGCGCTGCAAGCGCTGGCCAAAGGCCTCGCGCAGGTCGCGGCCCTGATTGAGCAGGGTCTGCTCCAGGGCCGGGTAGATCTCCCCGGACAACTGTTGCAACGCCCCTTGAGCCGAAGCCGGCGAGGCCGACAGCAGCAGGCTTTCGTAGACCGGGTCGGCCGTGCCCAACTGCTCCACCGCCGAGGCCACCGCGCGCTGGTTGGGGCTGGCGGCCACGCTGGCAAAGGTCGCGGCGCTGCGCACCAGGCCCAGTTGCACGCCGCTGGCGGAGTAATCGACCACCGCGCCGAGAAACAGGTAGTTGGGTTGCACCAGGGCGAACTGGCCATCGATACCGCCCGCGGCCTGCAAGATGTCGAACTGGCGCCCGACCAGCCCCCGGACCTGCCCGGCGCTGAGCAGGTTGGCGCTGTGTTCCAGGCTCAGGCTGAGCTGGGCGCCCTCCAGATGCGCCCGGCCGCCGGCGACGATACGGTCGCTGGCGGTCGGCGACAGCTCCACGGCGTAGGTCGAACCTGGCTGGAAACTCACATCGCCGGCCACATTCAGGGTGCCGATGGAGTTGCCCGGGGCCACGCGCGCGCCGCGGGTCGCGGTCAGCGCCGCGACCTGCCCGCTGCCACCCAGGCTCGCGCCACTGTTGACCGTGACCACGGATGCCAGGCTGCCATTGACCACCAGCAGCCCGCCATCGACCGTGGTCGGCCCGCGATAGCTACTGTCACCGCTGAGCAACAGCCAGCCGGCCCCGGACTTGACCAGGCTGCCCTGGTACAGGCGCTGCGCGGCCGCCGCATCCCGGGCCATGCCGACCGCGTAGTCGGTCAGTTCCTGCTGGCTGGCCTGGGCCCCCGGGCCCTGCTCCCAGCCACGATCCTTGAGAGTCTGTTGCCAGGCCTGGTGCTCGGCGGCATCCTCCACCTGGCGCTGGGCCAGGGCCTGGTCGGAGATGCCGTTGCTCCACACATCGCCCTGCCCGGCCTCCAGGTTGACCTTGAGTTCCCCCAGCAACTGCCCGGGCCCGTGCAATGCCCGGCCCAGGTCCGGCACGCCCCAGCCCACCAGGCTGCCAGGGGCCTGGGTCAGCGAGCCATCGAGCTGGCGGGCGGTGGTCAGCAGCACCTGCAGGGCCTGCTGGTTGTCCAGATAGGGGTAGCGCTCCATCACCAGGGCCAGGGCCCCGGTGGCATGGGGCGCGGCCATCGAAGTGCCGTTGTAGGTGGCGTAGCCGCCCCCGGGCACAGTGCTGGTGATGGCCGCGCCGGGCGTGGCCAGGCACCAGTACTTGGCGATCCCGCACTGGTTGTATTTCTGCTGGTTGTTCTTGTCCAGGCCCGAGACCGCCAGCCAGTGCCCTTCCAGCTCCGGCTGAAAATACGGCAGTGCCGATCGCACGCTGGCATTGGCATAGCCGCTGTTGCCGGCGCTGAAGACGTTGATCACCCCCTGGCGCGAGACCTGCGCCGCCGCATCGAGCCAGGTGTCCTGGCCGAAGTGCTGGGCATAGGCGGCGTGCAGGCCCTGGAGGGTCTGGTAGCTGACGTCCTTGGGCTGGCTGCCCCAGCTGTTGTTGATGACCCGCACCCCGGCGTCGGCCAGGGCACCGTACACCGCCTGGAAATAGCGCGGGTCGGGGCCCGGGCCGAAGAGCATGCTGTCGTTGCCGTTGGTGTTGCCGACGTAGACCTGGGCATTGAAGGCCACCCCGTGCATGCCGTTGCCGTCGCGGGCGGCGCCCATGGTGCCGGTGACGTGAGTGCCGTGGGTGTCGTTGTTGGCGTTGAGCACCCCGGACACCTGGAACCCGCTGCCGTCCTGGTAGTTGCCGCTGGCGATCACCGGGTGAAAGCGCAGGGACGAGGCTTCGGCATGGGCCGCATCGAAGCCCGAATCCAGGGCACCGATCTTGACCCCGCTACCGGTAAGGCCGGCAGCGTAGGCCTGGTTCGCCTGCATCCGGTCCAGGCCCCAGTCCTGCAGGTATTCGGCGGAGCGCCAGCTGGCGGCATCACCGGGGCGACCGGTTTCCTGGTAGGCCGCCTGGGCCCCACCCGGCAGGTTCGCGGCAAACGCCAGGAACACCCCGGCCGCCAGCACATTGAGCTGATGAACATTCACATCCATGTTGATGACGTCTCTTGTTGTTGTTCTGGGATCGACTTTCCGTAACCGATCAGCAACCACGGCTTACTTCATGGGACTGGCTCCTTGAGGGTTCGCGCCCCACGCCCAGGGGCGCCTGCTGCGGGCAAAGCTGTCGCCGCCGCAGCCCTTTTCAGGGGGCTGCGGGGCCTCTAGCGCTGGATATCGGTGAGGGTCAGGCGAAGACCAGGCCCGAGCCCGAAAGGCTGTCCATGCCGACCCCCACCAGGGTCACCGAGAACTCGCCGACACTGAGCAGGGTGTCGTTGCCGTTCTGCGACAAATGCTGGCTGTAGTCGTAATGGGCATCGACTCCGGGCACGCCCATGAACACCAGCTTGTCGGTGTTCTGGTAGCCGTGGATCAGGTCGAAGCCGAAGTTGCCGCTGAACAGGAAGGTATTGCCCCCGCCACCGCTGGAGTGCATGACGTCGTTGCCGGTGCCGCCGACGAAGGTCACGTTGGCCTTGTCGCTGCTCAGCAGGTCATCGCCGCCATGGCCGAACAGCCAGTCGCCATCGACGCTGGCTACCAGCGCATTGCCGTAGGCATCGCCGTTGAGGGAATGGTTGTAGGCGGTCCACTGGTTGCCGTTCTGCAAGCCGTCGGCGGTGACGCTGTGGCTCACGTCCTTGCCGAACAGTTGCCACCAGCTTCCGGTCTCGTGGCTGACCAGGGCGCCGACGTCCCGGGTCATGCTGATGCCGCCGTAGGCATCACGGATATACAGGGTGCCGTCGCCGTCATTGGCGATGGAAAAGTTCTTCAGCGGCTGTTGCAGTTCCAGCACGTTATGGCCCTGCCCGCCATGGATGATGTTGTAGCCGCCGTCATCGCGGAAGCGATCATCGCCGGCCCCGCCATCCAGGTAGTCGTTGCCCTTGCCGCCGTGCAGCAGGTCGTTGCTCTGGGTGCCGATGATGAAGGTGCTGCCGGTGTGTTTTTCCGCGTACAGGTTGAGGTCCTTGACCCAGACCTGATCGCGCTTGCCCTCGGACAGGTTGGAAATAACCACGGTGGAGTCGCGGCTGGTCAGGTCATAGAAATCCGAGTTGATCAGGCGGTTGAGGCCGCCGGCGTAGTCCACCGCACTATGGGCCGACCAGGACTGCGGATTGAGGATGCTCTGGGGAACCAACTTGCCCAGGAACGATGAATAGTGATCGGTGAAGCTGACGATGTTGTTGGTCGCCGACTCCTGGGGCTTGTCGTGGGTGCCCAGGGACGAGGCGTTGAAATGAGTGCCGTCCAGGGCGCGGAACACCGGGTCGTTTTCATAGCCGATGTTCAGCACCTGCGAGCTGTTGGCGCTCTGGGTCGGCGAGGCGAAGGCCACGTAGCTGGCGTCCTGGTAGAAGCCGCCCCAGTGATCGCTGCTCATGGCCGCCAGGCTGTTGACCCCAAGGCCGCCCAGGCTGTGGCCGGTGACCAGCACATCGCTGCCGCTCAAGCCCTGGGCCGCAGCAAAGGCCGCCACCTTGCCCAGCAGGTTGTCGAAGGCCAGGCGGCTGTAGTTGTCGGCAAAGCCCGACACGAAGGCCGCCTGCAAGTCGTTGATACCGTCCTTGAGGCTGTCGGTGCCGCGAAAGCTGATGCCGATGGACAGCAGTTGCCCGGCCGCGTCGTATTTGCCCAGCACCTCGACCTGGGCGTCGCTGACAATCGCCTGCTCGCCGGAAATCGTGCCCTGGGCGCTGACGTTGCCCTGGTAGCCCAGCTGGCTGGCGCTGATGGGGCGCCAGGCGGTGCCCGGCAGCGCCTCGCCGGTGGGTGTGGAGGCGTACAGCGCCAGAGTAATGGCTTCGCTGTAGAGGGCCTTGCCGTCACCGCCAAGGGCGGTCTTGTAATCGAAGATACTCATGCTCATTCCTCTTTTTTATTGTCCCTGAGCCTGCGGTCGGCAAGGCCTCCTAAGGCTGCGCGCGCTGGCCGAAAGCCTCGTCGACCCTGGCCAGATCCTCTTCCCGCAGAGTGCCTGCGTAGTAGTGCAGCTTGGTCCAGGCCATCAAGTAGTCATAGCGCGCCTGGGCCAGGTCGCGGCGGGTGGTGTAGAGCTGCTGTTCGGCGTTCAGTGCATCGAGGTTGACCCGTTCGCCCCCCAGGATGCTCTGCTTGGTCGAGACCACCAGGGCCTCGGCCGAAGTCAGGGCTTTCTGGTAGGCCCGCAACTTGCTCACCCCCGATAGACAGGCACTGAATTGGCGGCGGAGTTCAATCAGGGTTTCCCGGGTCTTGCCGTCCAGTTCGTACTCGGCCTGTTCCATGGAGCGGCTGGCCTGGCGGGTCGAGGCCGAGACCCCGCCCCCGGCATACAACGGCACGCTGACTTCGATACCGATGGTGTTGGTGTCGTAGCGCTGGTTGTAGGTGTTGCCGCTTTCCGATTCGTTCTGGCGCATGGTGGCGTAGGCGCTGAGCTTGGGCAGGTGCCCGGCGCGGTTGCGCTCCACCTCGTAGCGCGCGACCTCGACCCGCTGGCGCTGGGAAGCCAGCACCGGGTTGTTGCTCAGGGCCATCTCGTGCCAGGTGTCGTAGTTGGCCGGAGTCAGGGAGAAGGACTGGAAGTCTTCCTGCAAGGGGTCCAGATCCCGCACATCGAGGTTCGGCTCGCCGGTCAGGGCCGCCAGCTCGCGCAAGGCCGCGTCCTGCTCGTCCCGGGCTTCGATCTCTTCGGCGGTGGCCAATTCGTAGCGCGACTCGGCTTCGAGGATGTCGGTGCGGGTGCCCTCGCCCTGCTGGAACATGTGCCGGTTCTGCTGGAACTGCTGCTCGAAGGCCTTTTTCTTGGCCAGGGCGATGTCGATCTGGTCCTGGGCGAACAGCGCCTTGGTGTAGTAGCTCAGCACCCGCACCAGCAACTCCTGGCTCTTGCCGCGAAAGTTCTCGTCGGCAAACAGCGCCTGGGCCACGCCCTTGCGGTAATTGGCGTAGGCCTCGTAGTCGATCAGCGGCTGCTGCAGGGTCAGGGACGAACCGTAGCTGTCGTAGTTGCGTTTTTCGGTAATGGTGCCGCGCACCGTATCCAGGTAGCTGACCTTGGAATTGTTATGGCCCTTGTTGTAGCTGTAGCCGACCTTGGGCAGCAGCCCGGCACGGCCGATGGCGCGATTTTCAAGGCCGGCGTCGCGTTCCTTGATGGCGCCGAGGAACACCGGGTCGTTGCGCAGGGCCTGTTCGTAGATCTGGAACGGGCCCACCGCCTGGGCCGTCTGGCAGGCCAACAGCGCCAGAGCCGCCGCGAGAATGGAAAGCTTACTCATACGACGCGACATCCTTATTCTTCGGTCAGTGCAGAACCTGCCCGGTCGAGCAGTGGCTTGAACAGGTAATTGAGCAGGGAACGCTCGCCAGTGCGCACGAACATTTCCGCCGGCATGCCGGGCTTGATCACCAGGCCGTTGAGCTTCTCCATGGCCTGGTCGCTGACACTGCTGCGCAGCACGTAGTAGGGCATGCCGGTTTTCTCGTCGAGCATCTGGTCGGCGGAAATCAGGCTGACTTCGCCCGGCACCCGTGGCGTGCGGCTCTGGTTGAAGGCGGTGAACAGGATGTCCACCGGCAAGTGGGTGCCGACCTTGTCCACCAGGTTCACCGGCAGCCGCCCTTCCACCTCCAGGTGAGTGCCCTGGGGCACGATTTCCAGCAGGGTCTCGCCCTGTCGCACCACCGCGCCCTCGGTGTGCACCCCGAGGTTGACCGCGATGCCGTCGGCGGTGGCGATGATCTCGCTGTGCTGCAGGTCGAAACCGGCAGAGGTCAGTTGCTGCTCCAGGGTCTGGGTCTTGAGCTGGGCTTCGGCCAACTGGCTGCGCACCTCTTTCTGGTACTCCTCGCTGTGCTGTTGCAGCTTGAGCCGGGATTCGAGGATGCCCTGCTCCACTCGCCCGCTTTCCCCGGTGTTCTGCGCCAGTTCCTGCTGCACCTGGGACAGTTGGCGCTGATATTCCAGCAGGCGATTGCGCGGGATGTAGCCGTTGTCCGCCAAAGGTTGCAGGTTGCTCAGTTGCTGGCGCAGGGATTCGGCCTGGCTACCGAGGTCGGTGCGGGCCAGGCGCATGCCGGCCAGTTGCGCGGTGGCGCCTTCGATATTGGCACGGATGCCCGCCTGCTCCCGGGAGAATGCCTCGCGCCGGCTGCTGAACAACTGGCGCTGGCCCTCCAGCACCAGGGCCAGGCGCGGATCGTCGCTGTCGCTCAGGGGCGCGGGGAAATCCACCTGCTTGAGGTTGTCGCGCTCGCTGCGCCAGCGCGCCAGGCTGGCCATGGCCATGCGGTACTGGGCTTGCAGCGATTGCACGTCCGCCGCCACCTGGGTCTGGTCCAGGCGGAACAGCGGCTGGCCCTGCTTCACGCTTTCGCCCTCGCGCACCAGGATCCGGCTGACCACCCCGCTGCTCATGGACTGCACCGCCTTGCGCTTGCCGGACACCACCACCGTGCCTTGCACCGGAATGCCCTGGTCCAGGGGCGCCAGCGCCGCCCAGACGAAGAAACTGCCCGCCCCCACCAGGGCCAGGATCCAGCCCATGCGGGCGAAAAAGCCCGCGTCACGCTCGACCCGTTCCGGCGCGTAACCCTCTTCGATCATCATGTTGCTGTCCTTGCTCATGCGCCTGAATTCCGTGTCGGAGCCTGGTATTGCCGGCTCATGCTGAGGCCGCCGGGTGCCGCTGCAACGGGCTTGGGCGCCTCCTGGGCCTGGGCTTGCTGGCCGCCGGCCAGGGCCTTGAGCACTTCCTGGCTCGGGCCAAAGGCCTGCAAGCGGCCTTCGTTGAGTACCAGCAGTTTGTCGGCCAGGGCCAGCACCGAGGAACGGTGGGTCACCAGCACCACGCTGGTGCCCCGGGCCTTGAGCTGGGCAATGGCCGCCGCCAGGGCACTTTCGCCTACGGTATCGAGGTTGGAATTGGGTTCGTCCAGCACCACCAGGCTCGGGCTGCCATACAGCGCCCGGGCCAGGGCCACCCGCTGCTTCTGGCCACCGGACAGGCCGCTGCCGTCATCGCCGAGCACGGTGTCGTAGCCCTGGGGCAGGCGCAGGATCAGCTCATGCACCCCGGCCATCTGCGCGGCCTGGACCACCTGCTCCGGGTCGGCCTGGCGAAAACGTGCGATGTTCTCGGCGATGCTGCCGGTAAACAGCTCGATATCCTGGGGCAGATAGCCGATGTAGGGCCCCAGTTCGTCACGGTTCCAGCGATGGATATCGGCCCCGTCCAGGCGCACGGTGCCGCCCAGGGTCGGCCATACGCCCACCAGTACCCGGGCCAGGGTCGACTTGCCGGAACCGGAGGCCCCCAGCACGCCAAGCACTTCGCCGGCATTGATGCTGAAGCTCACCTGTTGCAGGGTCGCCATCCGCCGTCCGGGTGGGCCGGCGCTGACCTGCTCGAAGCTCACCTGGCCCTTGGGCGCCGGCAAGGACATCGCCGTATCACTGGGCGGGAACTCGCGCAGCAGTGCATCCAGGCGGCCGTAGGCCAGCTTGGCCGAACTCCATTGCTTCCACACCGCGATCAACTGGTCGATGGGGCTCAGCACCCGGCCCATGAGGATCGAACCGGCAATCATCATCCCCGCGGTCATGTCGCCCTTGATCACCAGCAAGGCACCCAGGCCCAGCACCAGGGATTGCAGGCACAGACGCAAGGTCTTGCTCAGGGAGCTGATCACCGAGCCGGTATCGCTGGCCTGGTTCTGCAGGCCGAGGAAGCGCGAGTGCACGGCGAACCAGCGTTTGCGCAAGGCGCCAAGCATGCCCATGGCCTGGATGGTTTCGGCGTTGTGCAGGTGGCTGGTGGCCAGCTGGGTGGAACGCTGCGAAAAACCGCTGGCCTCGGCCAGGTCCTTCTTGGTCATCGCTTCGTTGAGGTACGCCAGGGCAATCAGCAACAACGCGCCTACAGTGGCGAACACTCCAAGCCAGACGTTGAAGGCGTAGATCACCAGCAGGTAGATGGGGAACCAGGGTGCATCGAAGAAGGCGAACAGTGCCGGCCCGGTGAGGAACTGGCGAATATGGGTCAAATCTCCCAGGGACTGCCCCGCATGGCCCTCGCCCCGGGACAGGTTGCGCTCGAACGCGGCCTGGTAGACCCGCAGGTTGAAGCGGCGCTCCAGCTGGCTGCCGATGCGGATCACGATAAAGCTGCGCAGCACTTCCAGAAGACCGATAAAGACGAAGAAGCCCACCACCATCAACGACAGCATCACCAGGGTGGTTTCATTCTGCGACGACAGTACCCGGTCGTAGACCTGCAACATATAGATGGAAGGCACCAGCATCAGCACGTTAATCAACGCAGTGAAACAACCGACACTGATGAGGATGCCCTTATATTCGCCCAGTGCCTTGAACAGTGGTGCAGGATGATTGTTCTTCACCATTTCTAACATTTTCCCTGAGCTGTTAATCCGCGCCCGCTAGCGTGGAACCAATGTAGCCTACAACTAACAACCCGCACTACTTAGTTGCTGAATCCTGCGGACACGAATAATTCGGACAGCTGTATCCAACAGCAGCCCGAACATGTTCCTGCCGGCCAAGAGAGTGGCGATATAATGGCCGTCGTTTATTAGACGAACACACTCATCGTTTAATTAGCGGCGCGTTGTAACACAATCAGACCGTCGGCTTTCAGGCGGGCTTCGTAGAGGCCCTCTTTCTGGCGACTGAAGAAAATGATTTTCGAGCCTTCGCGGCCGGTAATGGCAATGCCATCGGGCTCCGGGAACCAGCCCACCGCGGCTTCCCCGAGCCATTTCGACAGGCAGTCGGCGCCGTCGCCCAGGGCGGCGTTGTGCAGCAGGTCCAGGGTGCAACCTTCAGCGGGTGCGGCTGCCTGTTGCAGCTGCCAATGTCCAACCAGTTCCGAGGGGTCCGCCAAGCGCAGGCTGCTTGCCATGGTGATTGCTCCATAAAAGATCATCAGTGTCGCCAGCAGCCATCGGGCCGCCCGGCAACAGGAAATATGCAGGGTCATAGGGTGCTCCGTTCGCCCGGTAGACTCGCTCAGGCCAGGGCCCAAAGCAAGAACGCAGAGCCGCTCGACTGCGCGGCCCTGCGCTCATTTCACTCAGGCGACGATGTCGCTGACCGCTGCCTGGCCCACGGTGCTGACCAGGAAGTCCGCCACGCCATGCCCGGAGAAGTCCACGGACAAGGTGCTCACGCCCCCGGAGGTGGTGAGGATCGCGTCACCCGCCGCGCCGGTGAAGGCGTTGACGAAGTGCAGGCCGGCGCCCTTGGTGATCCCGGTCAGATCGATCTTGTCCAGGCCGCTGACAAAATCCATGATCTGGTCGGCCGCACCCGGCTTGGAGTCGGTGCTGGCGGCGAACACGAAGGTGTCCGAGCCCGAGCCGCCCCACAGCTGATCTGCACCGCCGGCGCCGTAGATGATGTCGTTGCCGGCACCCCCCTTGAGCACGTTGGCGGCGTTGTTGCCGATCAACAGGTCGTTGCCCGAACCGCCGATGGCGTTCTCCACGGTCACGCCCTGAGCGATGGAAACGTTACCCACCATGCCGCCAACGTCGGAGAACGAGGCTTCATTGAGGTTGATCTTCTGGTTCTGGGTGAAACCGGAGAAATCCAGGGTATCGTTGCCGCCACCGTCCCACACCGAGAACACCAGCTTGTCGGAAGACGAGCTGGCGCTGTAGAAATCACGCCCGGTGTTGGAGTTGAAGCCGTAGGTGGTATCGCCGGCACGGGTGCTGTAGTTGGCACCGTAGAGTTTCTGGATAGCCGCGATATCGTCCATCAGCGGGCCGGACGAATAGGCTTCGACCCCGCCCTTACTGAAGTTCTGGCTGGTATTGCTTTCACTCCAGTAGCTCATGACGCTGTAGCCACGGGTGTCCTGGCCGTAGCTGGCGTCCTTGTAGCTGGGGTTGCCCTCGCCGGCGTTGTAGTCGCCAGGGTGAGCCAGGCCCAGGGTGTGACCGATCTCATGGGTCAGGGTCTGACGGCCATAGTTGTTCAGGTCGGGGTTCTTGTTCTGGGTGTAGCTGCTGTTGATCAGGTACCACGAGGTGCCGTCGTAGCCGGCGCCGGTACCTGGCAGGTAGGCAAATGCCGCCGCGCCATCCTGGCCACCGCTGTAGTTGCCGAAGGTCATGTGGGCGTCGCCACCCGAGGCTTTCTCGGTAAACACGACGTTGGCCACGTCAGCCCAGGACTGCATGGCCAGGACTGCCTGGGCCTTCTGCTGGGCGCTGAACTGGCTGAACCCGGAGATGCCATGCTTGTACATGGTGCTCGAGGAAGCCGAGGTCAGGAAGGTATAGGTCAGATCGATCTTGCCGTTACCGTTCAGGTCCTTATAGGCAGCGCCGTCACGCAGCAGTTGCGTGGCGGCCTGATCGACCGAGAACGAAGGTTTGCCATTGACCGTGAGATTGCCGCCACGATCGTATTGGTGGCTGAAGCTATTGATCTGGTTATACGCCGAACTTGCTGCGGCCAAAGGCACCAGTTGTTGTTCGGCAGATGCAATAGCGTTCTCTGTTACTTTCGACATAAACACACTTCCTTGTAATCAATGGAACAGTTTTTGTCAGATAGCGACAATCCCTGGCGAGATCGTCCTATCACTCGCCCTAAGCAGGCGCAAGAAAACTGACACAATTTGAAATCAGGCGTCCACTACTTTTTTGACGTCAAATCTCACTGTTCCAGCGAACTCCAGCAAACAATGACTGTACAGTCGAAAGATTCTTTTCCAACTGATTAACGGCAGTCATTGTCCGACAATCTACAATTTAATTATTAAATATCCATATAAACAGTTATGTCGACCGCGTCGCACTTCTTAGTCCGTTAACTTCTGTTCCAACCAGTTAGTTCCAATGTTTCCAGCAACACTTGCGCAGTCAGGGCCGGCACTTGCACGCCGTCGGTGCTGGTCATGGGCACCCCCGCCAGCAGGGCGTTGATGATGGCTTCCTCCACCGCTTCGGCGGCTGCGCTGAACAAGGGCGAGATGTGATCGTTGTTGAGCATCGCCAGCGGCGTGCTGAAACCCAGGCCCTTGCGCCCGTAGTCCGCCGTCGGCAAGTCCCGGTTTCCCGTGGCAAAGGCCAGGAAGATATCGCCGCTGGAATCCTCGGTGCCTCCGCCGGTGCGGGCGATGCCGATGGATGCGCGCTGGGCCAGGCGCTGGCACTGGTGCGGCAACAGCGGCGCATCGGTGGCCAGTATCACCACGATCGAGCCCATGCCCGGGGTCCCGCGCTCGGCAAACGGCGAAGGGATATGCCCCAGCCGGCGCCCCACTGGATAGCCATCGACCCGCAGTTCCTCGCGTTTGCCGTGGTTGGCCTGGACCAGGGCGCCGACGGTGTAGCCGCCCTGCTCGACCGTCAGCCGCCGCGACGCCGTACCGATGCCGCCCTTGAACTCATGGCAGATCATCCCGGTCCCGCCGCCGACCGCGCCCTCGGCCACCGGCCCGGACTCGGCGCAGGCCATGGCTTCGCGCACCTGCTGCACCCCCACATGCTGGCCCCAGATGTCATTCAACAGGCCGTCGTAGGTTTCCATCACCACTGGCATGCACCAGTACACCGCCGGGTCTTGCAACGCCTCGCGCTCCAGGGCGATCAAGGCATCGCGCACCACGCCCACACTGTGGGTGTTGGTGATCGCCAGCGGCGTGGTCAGGGTGCCGGCCTCGCGAATCCACTCCAGGCCCGTGGCATCGCCATTGCCGTTGAGCACATGGCAACCGGCAAAGCACGGCTGCTGGCGGGCGTGCCCGGCCCGGGGCTGGACCAGGGTAACCCCAGTGCGCACCTGCTTGCCGTCCACACTGGCATTCAAGGTGCTGTGGCCGACCCGCACCCCGGGAACATCGGTGATCGCATTGAACGGGCCTGGCGTCCCCAGGCCCAGGCGGATGCCCAATTGACGTGCTCGCATAACCACTCCTTACAGTTTCTGAAACGCCGGGCTGTACCGGCCGTTGGTGCCATAAAGAATCACCGACAGCGCCAGCAGTCCGATGATGACCATGATGTCCCGCAGGGACGCTTCGAGGAACAGATTGACCAGCAGGTAACCCGCGCCGAGCACCGCCAGCAAGGCCGGCAGCGGCCACAGCGGCATGCGGTAGGGATGCTCGCGGTCGCGCAGCAGTACCCGGCTCATCAGCGCGCTGAGGGCGACGATCAGGTACACCAGCATGATCAGCAGCACGCTGAAGGACGTCAGGTCCGCCAGGTTCGAGCTGAAGCTCAGCACCGCCGAGGGAATGGCCAGGAACAGGGTCGCCAGCCAGGGTGAATCCCAGCGCGGGTGAATGCGGGTGAACAGGCGATTGATAGTGGGCGTCCACAGCGCATCGCGGCCACTGCTGAACACCACCCGACCGATCTGGATGACGATGGCGACAATGGCATTGAACACCGAAAGGAAAATCCCGCCGCTGACCACCCGGGCCAGGGTCTCGTTGCCATGGCTGGTGAGCAGGTAACCGATGGGGTCGGGGCTGGCGAGCATCGCGCTCAAGGACGGCGCGCCGATCAGCAGCGCGGTGAGCGGCACCAGTTCGATGATCACCACCAGCACCAGGGACCACAGCACCGCCTTGTGCACCCCGCGGCCCTTGCATTTCATGTCTTCGGCCAGCAGCACCGCCGGGCCGTAGCCGTTGTAGGAAAACAGGCCGATGCCCACCGCGCCGATCACCAGTGCCCAGGGCGCCAGTTGCAAGGCGCCGTGATCGACGATCTGCGGTTGCAGCAGAATGCTCACCGGCTGCGAGGCATTGCCGAAGCCGAGCCAGACGATCACCAGCAAGGCCGCCACTTCCAGCAGCAGGCACGTGCCGGTGATCCAGGCATTGAGCTTGATATTGAGGATGCCCAGCAGGTAACTGCAGACCACGATCACCAGGGCCACGGTCTGGGAATCGAAGTTCGTGCCCAGGGCATTGTTCAGGTAGGTGGCGGCACCAGTGGCCAGCACCGGCGGAATGAACAGCAGCATCACCAGCACCGTGAGGAAGGTGGCATAACCGGCCATGCCGCCGAACACTCGCTTGGCGTATACATACTCGCCGCCGGCGCTGTTGTGGGCGCGGCCCAGCTCGGCGTAGCAAAAGGCAAACATCAGGGCCAGCAACCCGGCCATGACGAAGGCCAGGAACACCCCGCTACCGGCCTGATGGATGGCGAAGGGGGCGATCACGAACACTGAACTGGCGGGGGTCACACCGGACACGGTGATGGCCACCACATCGAACACACTCAAGGTAGGTTTCAGCGCACCGTCGGGCGCAGAGGGAGAGCTCATATCGTTATCCTCGTGTTTATTGTTGGTCTGAGGCAGAAACGAAATTCATCGGGCGGGTGCGTTCTGGGGCGCACTTGCTGGGAGCTACTCTAGGCAGATGCAGACCATCACCCAATTCCCCTATTGGAGTACTCCCCTTGACGACGGCGGTTAAATCGACGAAACCGGGCCACGACATTTCAGCGGATCAACGGAGCAACGCCTTTGAGTAACCTGTTCAGGGAAGTGGGCCTGCATGCCGGCCTGGGCCGCACCCTCACATTGATCGGCAATCCACGCTTCTGGAAACAGCTGATCCTGCTGCTGCACCAGGCTACGCCGTTCGACAACGCCCTGGCGATCTTCTACCCGCTGGACGGCCCGCCCCGGGCCCTGGAGGAATATGACGCCGAACCCAGCAGCAAGCCGGCGTCCATGCTCACCTACCTCAACGGCCTGTACCTGCTGGACCCCTTCTTCCAGGCCTGTCGCGAAGGCTACCCCAGCGGCCTGTACCGCCTGGAAGAAGTGGCCCCGGACCATTTCCGCCAGAGCGAATACTTTCTCAGCTACTTCCACGACAACGTCCTGGAAGACGAAGTGCAGTTGATTCTGCAACTGCCCGAGGCTGGCACCCTGTCGCTTTCCCTGGGCAGCCAGCGCGTCTTCAGCCACGACGAGATCGGCCTGCTCACCACCTTTTCAGCCTGGGTACTGCCGCTGATGGAGCAGCACTGGCAACACAGCCAGGCCCGCCCCCAAGGCCCTGCGCCCCAGGAAATGGCCAGCCAGATCCGCGACGCCCTGAGCCATTTCGGCAGCGCCGTACTTTCGGAGCGGGAGCTGGAGATAGCCCGCCTGATCCTCCGGGGATTTTCTTCAAAGGCCATGGCGGAACGGCTGAAGATCTCGCCGGACACCATCAAGGTCCACCGCCGCCACCTCTACGCCAAGCTGGATATCTCCAGCCAGCCGGAGCTGTTCTCGCTGTTTATCCAATCCCTGGGGCACGACCTGGAAAATCCGTGATTGCCGGTCTGCCAGCGGCCATCCGCCGCCCGTCATCCGCTACCTGCTATCTGCTATCTGCTATCGGTAGGAGCTGGCTTGCCAGCGAAGGCGCATTCAAGAGCGGCGCATGCCTGACGGCCTTCTTCGCCGGCAAGCCGGCTCCTACAGGCGAAGGCGCATTCAAGAGCGACGCATGCCTGACGGCCTTCTTCGCCGGCAAGCCGGCTCCTACAGACGAAGGCGCATTCAAGAGCGGCGCATGCCTTGCGGCCCTCTTCGCCGGCAAGCCGGCTCCTACAGGCGAAGGCGCATTCAAGAGCGGCGCATGCCTTACGGCCCTCTTCGCCGGCAAGCCGGCTCCTACAGGCGAAGGCGCATTCAAGAGCGACGCATGCCTTGCGGTGCGGCCGCCGGCAGCGACGGCGGCCGCAAGGGCCATGCCGTCAGGCGTTCAGGGACCGGGCGCGGAAATCCCGGGGCGATTGTTCGAAATGCTTCTTGAAGGTGCGGCTGAAATGCGCCGAATCGGTGAAGCCCCATTTGAAGGCAATGTCGGTGATGGATTCGTTGCGCAGGTGCGGATTGCTCAGGTCCGCGGCGCTGCGCTTGAGCCGCGAGCGCTGGATGAAGCGGCAAACGCTGTCCCCCTGCTCCTCGAACAACCGGTACAGCTGGCGCACCGAGATATTCAGCTGGCCGGCCAGTGATACCGGAGTCAGGCCCGGCTCATTGAGGGACTGGCTGATCAACTGCCGCGCCTGATCACGCAGGCATCCGCCATGCAGGCCCTCGTCAAAGCCGTCCAGGCTGTTGACGGTCTGGCGCAAGGTCGGACCGAGCAGAGCAATCAGGGCTTCCTGCAAGGCCTGCCCTTCCTGCTGGGCCGCACAACCCTGCAATTCGCCGGCGCAGATCTGCTCCACCAGCAAACGCATCAGGCGCCCGCTGGCGCAATTTTGCGACAGCTTGCCGAACTTGCGCTGCTGGGCCGGCAGGTGGCGGTAGACCTCCTCCCGGCACAGATGGAACGAAGCATGCTCGATCAGGCCATGGGGCACGATCTCGCAGGCTCCGGCGGAGTCCAGCAGCGCCATGTCCCCCGGGGCCAGTTCGACACTTTCGCCGCCCTGGCTCAAGCGCGCATGGCCGCTGCGCTGGATGATGAGGAAGCAATGGCGATCGTCCTCATGATCGACCTTGGTGCTCTGGCGGGAGATCAGCCCGGCGTTGGTGCGGATCTGCGCCACCTCCAGCCCGGCGTAATCCTGCATGCCCACTTCACCAATGAACAAGGCGGGATTGCGCGCCGGACGGGCATCGAATCGACCGCAGACGCCCTGCAGGGCGCCCACCCAGGAACTGAAACTATGCGAAGCAAGCACTGTGCACCTCCAGAAGCCGGTTCCAACCGCCTTTGTTGTTATGGCGATATCATTAACATGTTATCTATTTGCCAGGCAAGGCGCCTGACAGCATGGATAGTCTGTTATGGCTTAAGCAGGCTGTATGCCAGCGCTTACGGTTATGTCCCTCAGAAATCTCGCAGTAGCTTGTACAACTCAGTGAAGCTGCCCAGTAGCGCCGCCCGCTGTTCAGCGCTCAAGCGGATATAGCGGCGGAACCCGGGCAGGCGGTTGACCACTTCGCTGGCGCCGAAATGCTCCAGGTGCACCTGCCAGCCCTGGGCATCGCGCCGCAATTCCAGGTGTTTGAAATCCAGGGGCAACAGGTGCTCCAGCAAGCGCTGGTCACTGCACAGGCGCTGCAGCAGCGGCGCCCATTCAGCGTCCTCCCCCGTGAGCAGCCGAGCTGCGACGCCCTGGCGGCGGATCGTGCCAGTGTGACGCAGACGGATCCGCACCTGCCGGGCCCTGTCACAAGGCACCGGCAGGCGCCACTCACAGGCCACGATATGCATCAGGAACTGCGCCTGGGCGCGCTCTTGCACCTCGAACCTCAAACCGTTTTGCGGGCAATGAAAACCGCCCTGCACCTGGCTCCGTGGAGTGAAATCGAGCCCCGCCAGATCCCGACGCAACTGCCCCAGGGTCAGCCCCGGGCGATAGCCCGATGGCGCGCGGTTCCACAGTTCAAAGAGGTTTTGCCGCCAGCTTGAAAGATTCATCAGGCGCGCTCTCCCGTAGGTTATGGGCGGTATCCGGATTCAGGCCCAGCGCCTGTTCCAGCACCTCCTCCACCGGCACCGGGCGAAACGGATTGACCTTCTGCACCAGCAGGGTCCAGACCAGCGCATAGATCGCGGTCAGGCCCAGCATGCTGCCGAAAGGCACATAGATGTCCCGCGGATTCATGCCCGGCGGCGTGATGAACCACATGCCCAGCAGGATGCCCACCGAAGACAGGATCTGCGGCAGCGGAAACCACGGCGACTTGTAGGCCCGGGGCAGGTCCGGCCGGCGAATGCGCAGCATCACCACTGACAGGGTGACCAGCAGATAGGCAGTGCTCCAGGCACAGACCGCCGCCAACACCAGGTGCATGATGCTGTCGGTGCTGCCCCCCAGCCACCAGGCATGCAGGCAGGGAATCAGCACGGCTACGGCAATGCACAGCAACGGCGTCTTGAAGCGCGGGTGCAGGTAAGTGAAGACCTTCGGCAACGCCCCATCCAGAGCCATGCCGTAAAGGATCCGCGGCAAGCCGGCCATCAGCGTGTTGATGGTGGCGGCGCCGGCGAACAGCAGGCCGATGCCCAGCCAGATACGGCCGAAGGGCCCCATGATCTGCTCGGCAAAATGCGGAATGGCCATGGGCGTATCCAGCAGGTGCACGCTGCCATCCTCGCTCAGGGCGATGTTTTCCACCTGGCGCTTCATCGCCGCGCCATAGATGAACATGCACACCGCTACCCCCACCAGCCCCAGGGCCATGGCCCGAGGAATGGTCTTGGCGGCCTTGCGCACATCCGGCGTCAGGGGCGTGACGAATTCACAGCCGACGAACATGAACATGGCCATGCCCACCAGGGACAGGATGGTCGGCAGGTCGGTACCCACCATCGAGGCGCCGAACCAGCCATCGAGCTGCACCGCCGGTGCCTTGAGCACCCCGAGCACGCCAAAGATGATCAGGGTGGTCCACATGCCGAAGGTCAGGATCACCTCGGCACGGCTGAAGGCGGTGATGCCCACGGCGTTCAGCGCACCGAAGAACAGCACCAGCCCCACCCCCACCAGCCAGGCACTGCCGCTCTGCTCCAGCAGGGTGTTGAGGGACTCGAAGTTAACCAGGGCCATGACTCCACTGAGAATGGTCTCCGCGGTGCCGGCGAACACGTGCACGATCAGGTAGGCGGACAAGGTCCCGGTGATGGCGAAAAAACGCCCCAGGCCACAGGCCAGATAGTCATAGACCGAACCGTTGGTGGGCAGCAGGCAGGCCGCTTCGGCGAAGGTGGTCGATTGCGCCAGCATCATCACCAGGGCGATCACCATCGCCATGGCAAAGGCGCCACCGCCGATACCAAAGCCCGTGGTGGCCGTGAGGATCACCGGGCTGGCCATGATCAAGCCCACGGCACTGGCCAGGGCCGTGGGAAAGCCGACTACACCTTGATCCAGGTGGCGGCTGAGTCTGTCGTTGAGCGACATGGTGGTAAACCTCGAAAGCATGGGTTGATGATTGTTGTTCTAGGCATTTCAAGGGCACGCCTGATGGCGGAGTGCTTGGCTGTCTGACGCAGCTGTCTTCATGTTCACACCCTGTAGGCGCTGGCTCGCCACGAAGGCGTCGGCAAGATCACCGCCCAATCCAGGGGCCTCTTCGTCGGCCAGCCGGCTCCTACAGTAAACCGGTTGGCCCTGCCCCCGCAGGGGCCGGCTGGCCGGCGAAGGCGTTCGGCTCAATAAGCGATGCACACCGACTTGTTCTCGGTGTAGGCCTCGATGGCCGCATGGCCCATCTCGCGACCGATGCCCGACTGCTTGTAGCCACCGAAGGGCATCGACGGGTCCAGCATGTTGTGGGTGTTGACCCAGACAGTGCCGGCCTTGATCTGCGGAATCAGCTGCATGACCCGCCCCAGGTCGTTGGACCAGATGCTCGCCCCCAGCCCGTACTGGTTGTCATTGGCCAGGCCCACCACTTCGTCCAGGGTGTCGAACGGCGTGGCCACCACCACCGGGCCGAAGATCTCCTCGCGCACCAGTTGCTGGTCGGCGTGCACATCGGCCACCACCGTCGGGCGCACATAGAAGCCCCGCTCGCCATGGGCGACACCGCCACAGAGCAGCCGGGCGCCCTCTTCGACTCCGCGCTGGACCATCTGCAGCACGCGTTTTTGCTGCTTGGCGGAAATCAGCGGATTGATCTGTGCCTGCTCGTCCAGCCCCGGCCCGATGCTCAGGGATCCGGCAATGGCCACCAGGCGCTCCAGCACCTCGTTATAGATACGGCGCTGGATGTAAAGCCGCGAACCCGCCGTGCACACCTGCCCCTGGTTGAAGAAGATCGCCCCGGCTGCGCCGGCGGCAGCGGTCTGCGGGTCGCAGTCGTCAAGCACGATCACCGGCGATTTGCCGCCCAGCTCCAGGGAAAAACGGGTCATGTTGTCCACCGCGGCATGGCCGATCAGCTTGCCCACCTGGGTCGAGCCGGTGAACGCCAGCTTGTCGATTCCCGAATGGGCGGCCAGGGCCGCGCCGGCCTGGGCGCCACTGCCGGTGACCACGTTGACCACCCCGGGGGCGATCCCCGCTTCCAGGCACAACTGGCCCAGGCGCAACGCGGTCAGCGGGGTTTCGTCCGCCGGCTTGAGCACCACGGTGCAGCCACAGACCAGGGCCGGAACGATTTTCCAGATGGCCATCAGCAGCGGGAAGTTCCACGGCACTATGGCCCCCACCACGCCCACCGGCTCCGGCACGGTGTAGGCCCGGTACTGCGCCCCGGGCACTGCGGCGATGGAGACATCCAGGCTCTTGCCCTCGATCTTGGTGGCCCAGCCGGCCATGTAGCGGGTGAACTCCGCGGCCGCTCCCACCTCCAGGGCCCGGGCCAGGTGGATCGACTGGCCGTTATTGAGGGTTTCCAGTTGCGCCAGTTCCTCGCCATTGGCTTCCAGCAGGTCCGCCAGCTTCAGCAGCAGGCGCTCGCGGTCGGCGGGGCGCTGCGCCTTCCAGCTACCCTCGAAGGCCCGACGTGCGGCGTTCACCGCCAGGTCGATATCGGCCTGGGCAGCTGCCGCGACCTCGGCCAATTGTTCGCCACTGGCGGGGTTGTACACCGCCATCCGCGCACCGCTGAGGGCCGGCTGGCTGTGACCGTCGATCAGCAGGCCATGCTGACTGTCTATGAATGCAGCGACACGTGGGTCGATGGCAACGCTCATCTTGAATCCTCGCAGGTAGACCTAGTTCGAGATGGACTTTGAGCGCAAAGGCGCACGCCGTCTTGACCCTGGCTGCCGCGAAACTTGGCCCTGGCTGCCAGCCCCGCCAGGGCCTTCGCTGGCAAGCCAGCCCCTGCAGGTGCGCGCCATTGGCCAGCGAACAGGCCCGCAAACCCGCCACTGGCAGCCTGGGTCAAGTGCCCTGGCACACAGAGGCAAGCCAGGGGCGCATAAATGACGCACTAATATCTCCACGCTGTCCGTGCGTTATCAGGAGACTCAACGTGAGCGAACCAAGCCGTTTCTGGCACCCCATGCTGCACCCCAACGAAATGAAGCAACGCGAGCCGATCCGCATCGTCCGTGGCGACGGCTGCTATGTGTATGACGACAAGGGCCACCAGCTGGTGGATGGCGTTGCCGGGTTGTGGAACGTCAACGTCGGCCACAACCGCAAGGAAGTGAAGGCGGCGATCACCGCGCAACTTGATGAACTGGAATACTTCCAGCTGTTCGACGGGGTCAGCCATCCCCGGGCCGAAGAACTGTCGCGGGTGGTGATGAACCTGCTGGAACCCGAGGACATGCGCCGGGTGGCCTTCAGCTCCGGCGGCTCGGACGCCATCGAAAGCGCTTTGAAGCTGGCCCGCCAGTACTGGAAGCTCGAAGGCCAGGCCGACCGCACCAAGTTCATTTCCCTGCGCCAGGGCTACCACGGCACCCACTTCGGTGGCGCCTCGGTCAATGGCAACACGGTGTTCCGCCGCAACTACGAGCCGCTGCTGCCGGGCTGCTACCACATCGATACCCCCTGGCTGTACCGCAACCCCTACAGCCAGGACCCGGAAGAACTGGGCAAGATCTGCGCCGACCTGCTGGAGCGGGAAATCCAGTTCCAGAGCCCGGACACCGTCGCCGCCTTCATTGCCGAGCCGATCCAGGGCGCTGGCGGCGTGATAGTGCCACCGGCCAACTACTGGCCGCTGATCCGCGAAGTCTGCGACAAGTACGGCGTATTGCTGATCGCCGACGAAGTGGTCACCGGCTTCGGTCGCAGCGGCTCGATGTTCGGCAGCCGCCTGTGGGGCGTCAAGCCCGACATCATGTGCCTGGCCAAGGGCATCACCTCGGGCTACATCCCCCTGGGTGCCACGGTGGTCAACCGGCGCATCGAGGAAGCCTTCGAGAAGAACGCCAACTTCACCGGGGCCATCATGCATGGCTACACCTACTCCGGGCACCCGGTAGCCTGCGCCGCCGCCCTGGCGTGCCTGGACATCGTGGTCAAGGAGGACCTGCCGGCCAACGCCGCGAAAATGGGCGACTACATGCTCGACAAGCTGCAGCCCTTCGTCGAGCGCTTCGACACCGTCGGCGAAGTGCGCGGCAAGGGCCTGATGCTGGCCCTGGACCTGGTGGCGGACAAGAGCACCCGCGAACCCATCGACCCCATGAGCGGCTACGCCAATCAGGTGGCACAGATCGCCCGGGACAACGGGGTCATGGTGCGCCCGGTGGGCACCAAGATCATTCTCTCGCCGCCCCTGGTAATCCAGCAGGCACAGGCCGATGCCATAGTCGACGCCCTGGCCGAAGGCTTGAGCAAGGCCCGCCGCTAACCCCGGCCGCAGGCTGCGATCGAGGCAATCACGATCGCAGCCTGCAGCGCTGGAGGCTTGCCAGGCACGCCCAGCAGGGTTTCACTGTGGCAGTCCGGGTTCCGGACAGGATTAACCCACGTCCTTGCGCCCCTTTCACCGAGCCACTGCCCCAGGTCCAGCCAGGAGCCATCCGATGAACGCACCCGCCTCCCTGCCCGGCCCCCATGAACTGGGCCACCGCTGCATCGCCGCTTTCACTCGGGTAGTACCCGCCAGCCTCTGCGCCTTCTACCGCATCGATGCCCAACTGCAGGCCCGGGATTTTTCGCTGTACCGCATGCCGGAGCAGATGCACCAGGCCTACCTGCAGCACTTTCGCCACTACGACCCCCTGCAACCCCGTCACTGCGCCGCGGCGGGGCGCCCGGTGCTGTCTCTGCACATGGGCATGGCCCACCAGGGCCATCACGAGAGCGAGGTTTATCAGGGGTTCCTGCAGCGCCATGGGGTACTGGATGTGGTGGAAATCCTGGCCCGCGATGGCGAGCGGCCGGTCGCCGGCCTGTCGCTGCTGCGCGACGTCGGGCTGGGGCACTTCAGCGTGGAGGAACTGGGCACCCTGCATGCCTTGCAAGGCCTGCTGGAGATTGCCGCCCTGGCGCCCTGGTCCCAGGTCGATGAGCGCCTGTCGGGCCTGACACCCCGAGAGCGGGAAATCGCCTGGCTGCTGCGCGACGGCGCAGACAACAAGACCATCGCCCGGCGCCTGGACCTGGGCCTGCCCACGGTCAAGACCCACTTGATCAACCTGTTCCGTAAGGTCGGCGCCAGTAACCGTACGGAGCTGGTCAGGGCGCTGTTCCTGTAAAGCCCGGGCACTTCAACCATAAGGTTGATGGGCAACCCGGGGCTGGCGGCCGAACATGCAGCTCTCCTTGCTGACAAGAGCCTTGCCATGAACCCGCAACCTGAATGGATCACCGTCGGAGCCCTCGCCGATGGCTTTGCCGAAGACAATCACATCCTCCCGGCGGTCGACGACCTGGCCGGTCGCCGCCTGACCCTGCACTTCGACAACCACTGGCAGATCGAACACCATTTCGCCGCCCACACCCTGCGCTGGAACAACGTCGGGGAAGCGGCCGGCGCCGAGTTGCCCTATCGCGCAACCTGCCTGCGCCCCGGCATCTACCTGGTGGACTTCCTCAAGCACGAACAGGGGCAGATCCACTCGGTGAGCCTGGTCCTGGACCTTGAGCAGCAATGCTTCAGCGCCGTCATCGGGCAGATGCCCAGCCAGGCCGAATCCAGCGTCGACCTTTTCAGCCGGGCCCTGGCCGGTGGCGAGCTGACCTCGGTCAAGGCCCAGTTTCTCCACGGCGCCATCGACACGCCGGTCACCGCCAGCACGCCACGCCATGAACCCACCGATGAACTGGTGGGCCTGCGCAACCGGTACATCTACAGCGCCAGCGAGGCCTACGAGCACATCTACCTGAATGCCAACTTCTACAGCTGGCAATGCCTGCGGGGCGTCGAACAGGGGCTGGCGGATACCGACCGCTGCCACTACTACAAGATCGCCGAGCAGCTGTACCTGTTCGTCTGGCGAGAAAAGATCGTCCCGACCCTGGGCCTGGTGCTGATCGACCTCAAGGCCGGTCGCAGCGACGGCAAGATCTTCGGCTACCAGGGTGCCGACTTCAGCAGCGCCGCCAACTTTCCGGTGGGAGCCCTGGCAGAGGTGCTCAACCGTACCCGGCACCGCTGATACCCGCCCCCTGGCTCCAGGCTGCCGGCCCAGGCCGGCACCTGGGCCAGCCAGCCCTCTTCCTCACAGGACACTGCCATGACTCTGGGCCTCGATCTGCAACGCGTCGCCAGTTGCTACCAGACCGAACTGCAACTGTTTGCCGAGAAACACCCGCGCTCCGGCGCTTTCTACCAGGAAAACCTCCAGCATTGGCTGTACGGCGCGCCCTTGCACTGGATGCAGCAATGGCCCGGCTCCTACCCGATCATGGTGGCCGACGCCCAGGGCGCGACCCTCACCGATTGCGACGGTCATCACTACGTGGACTTTGCCCTGGGTGACACCGGAGCGATGTTCGGCCACGCCCAACCGGCGGTCGCCGCTGCCATCGCCGAACAGGCTCTGCATGGTTCGACCCTGATGCTGCCCACGGCCGACAGCCTGTGGGTCGGCAAGGAACTGACCCGGCGCTTTGGCCTGCCCTACTGGCAGGTCACCACCTCGGCCACCGACGCCAACCGTTTTGTCCTGCGCCTGTGCCGGATGATCACCGGGCGGCAGAAGGTCCTGGTGTTCAACTGCAACTACCACGGCAGCGTCGACGAGTCCCAGGTGGAGTTCGACGCCCAGGGCCAGATGATCCCGCGGGACGGCGTGCACGCCAACGGCCTGCAGCACCAGGCCACCACGCGGCTGGTGGAGTTCAACGACCTGCCGGCCCTGGAAGCGGCCCTGGCCCATGGCGACGTGGCCGCGGTACTCACCGAACCCTTCATGACCAACGTCGGCATGGTGCCGCCAGCCCCGGGCTTTCATGATGGCCTGCGGGAGCTGACCCGGCGCTACGAGGTGCCGCTGATCATGGACGAGACCCATACCCTGTCCTGCGGCCCCGGCGGCTATTGCGGCGAGCACGGGTTGCAGCCGGACTTCTTCGTTCTCGGCAAATCCATCGCCGGTGGCATTCCCACGGCGGTCTGGGGCGCCAGCCAGGCCATGGCCGAACGGATCTGGCAGGTGCTGCCGCATTTCCAGCCGGGCCAGGCGATCAACCATTTCGGCTTCGGCGGCACTCTGGCCGGCAACGCCCTGCAGATGGCGGCCATGCGCGCCACCTTCAGCGAAGTGATGAACGAGGCCAGCTACGCCCATATGTTCCATCTCGCCGAGCGCCTGCGGGCCGGGGTCGAAGCCATCATCCACAAGCACCGCCTGCCCTGGCACGTGACCCGCATCGGTGCCCGGGTCGAATACCTGTTCATGCAGCAGCCTCCGCGCAACGGCGGCGAGGCCCATCATGCCCGCCATGGGCTGATCGAAGCCTATCTGCACCTGTACCTGCTCAATCGCGGGGTGTTGCTGACGCCGTTCCACAACATGGCGCTGCTGTGCCCGACCGCCAGCGAGGCGCAGGTCGACCTGCACAACCGCCTGCTGGACCAGTGCCTGGCCCAGGTTCTGCCAGGAGCCGGCTCATGAACCAGGATCTGCGTGGGCGCATCGCCCTGGTCACCGGTTCCGGCCAGGGCATCGGCCGGGCCATCGCCCAACTGTTCGCCGCCCAGGGGGCCAGCGTCATGCTGGCGACCCGCAGCGCGGCATCAGGCGATGAAACCCTGCGGCTGATTCGCCAAGCCGGCGGCACCGCCGAACTGCTGCCTGTGGACCTGGGCACCCGCAATGCCGCCGAACAGGCAGTGGCGGCAACCCTGGAGGCCTTCGGCGGCCTCGACCTGCTGCTGCACAATGCCGCGATCTTTCCGATGCAGAAGCTGGCCGAACTGGAGGATGAAACCCTGGACAGCACCCTGGCGGTGAACCTGAAAAGCTGCTTCTGGCTGACCCGGGCCGCCTTGCCGGCGTTGCGCCGGTCCCAGCAGCCGAGGATCGTCATCACCTCCTCGGTCACCGGCCCGCGCACGGCGATTCCCGGGCTCGCCCACTACGCGGCCTCCAAGGCCGGGGTCAATGGTTTTATCCGCGCTGCCGCGCTGGAGCTGGCGGAATATGCAATCACGGTCAACGGCGTGGAGCCCGGGCTGATTGCCACCCAGGCCATGGACAATCTCGGCGACGCTTCGACCCTGGCTTCGAGCATTCCCCTGAAGCGCCTGGGCAGTGCCGAGGATATTGCCTGGGCCATGCTGTTCCTGGCGTCACGGCAAGCGGGCTATATCACCGGCCAGACCCTGGTGGTGGATGGCGGCGCCCTGCTCCCGGAAAACACCCAGCTATAGAAACTGCCGCCCCCCACACCGGCACCTAAGAGGCGGACCGGCTGGCGCCCTCCATGGAGAACGACGGGCGTAGGAGCTGGCCTGCCAGCGAAGGCGACCCCGAGCGCAACACAGGGCTTGAGGCCCTCTTCGCCGGCAAGCCGGCTCCTACGAAGGGGCCAGGTCAGCTGCCGCTGCGGATCTTGTTCCACAGGCGGGTGCGGATGCGGTCGATGTCCAGCGGCATGGCCTCCAGGGCAAACAGCTTGTCCATCATTTCCGGGCTCGGATAGACCTTGGTGTCGTTCTTGATGGCCGGGTCGATCAGGCTGTCGGCCTGCAGGTTGCCATTGGCGTAGTGCACGTAGTTGCTCACGCCGGCCATCACTTCGGGGCGCAGCAGGTAGTTCATGAAGGCATAGCCGGCCTGCTCATCCGGGGCATCCACTGGCATGGCCACCATGTCGAACCAGATCGGCGAGCCTTCCTTGGGAATCGAGTAGCCGATCTCCACCCCGTTCTTCGCCTCCCTGGCACGGCTTTCCGCTTGCAGGATGTCGCCGGAGAATCCCACCGCCACGCAGATATTGCCGTTGGCCAGGTCGCTGGTGTACTTCGACGAGTGGAAGTAGCTGACATAAGGCCGGACCTTCATCAGCAACGCCTCGGCCTGCTTGTAGTCAGCCGGGTTCTTGCTGTGGTGCGCCAGCCCGAGGTAATTGAGAGCGGTAGGGATCAGTTCCGGGCCGTTGTCGAGGATCGCCACCCCGCACTTCTGCAGCTTCTGCATGTACTCGGGCTTGAAGATCAGGTCCCAGGAATCCAGTGGGGCATCGTTGCCCAGCACTTCCTTGATCTTGGCCACGTTGTAGCCAATGCCGGTGCTGCCCCAGAGGTAGGGGAAGCCGTGCTGGTTGCCCGGGTCGTTGACCTCCAGGGCCTTGAGCAGCACCGGGTTGAGGTTCTTCCAGTTGGGCAGCTGGCTCTTGTCGAGCTTCTTCAGTGCCCCGCCCTGAATCTGCCGGGCCATGAAGTGGTTGGAAGGAAACACCACGTCATACCCGGATTTTCCGGTCATCAACTTGCCGTCCAGGGTCTCGTTGCTGTCATAGACGTCGTAGGTGAAACCAATCCCGGTTTCCTTCTGGAAGGCCTTGGTGGTGTCCGGGGCGATGTAGTCCGACCAGTTGTAGATCTTCACCGTATCGGCCTGGGCCAGGGACGTGGCCAGGAACAACGGGCTGAGCAATAGCAACGCGCAAGTCTTGCGGATCATGAGTCGATACCTGTGGCTGGTTTTGTTGTTGGCAGGCAATCAAGGGATCAGAAAATCAAGACGTAGGTCTTGCGCACCGTTTCCTGGATATCCCAGATCCCAGTGCTGTTGGCCGGCAACATCAGTGCATCGCCGGCTTCTATGTGCAGGGTTTCGCCGTTGTCCGGGGTGAAGGTGCAACGGCCCTGGATGAAGTGGCAGAACTCCTGGGCCACGATCTGCCGCCGCCAGCGCCCCGGGGTGCATTCCCAGATGCCGGTCTCGACCCCGTCGTTGCGTTCGACGGCGGTCACCGAGGTCACGGCCACCGGAGTGCCCAGGGGCACCGCTACTGGTGCCGATTCGGCCAGGGTGGCGGTGGCGGTTTGCTTGAATTGGGTGATGCTCATGGTTCTACCTTTCGACGGGAAATCCGAACAGACAGCGTTCGGTACATAGAGGCCGGCTCAGTGCATGAAACCTTCCATGAAGCCGGCGATCCGGCTGGCCATCCTGCGCCGCCATGGAGCCGAGGCCGGGTTGGCCAGGGTCTGGTCCTCGTGGACGAAGCTGCGAATGATCGCGTTGTAGCCCAGCCAGCGGCACGGCTCCGGCTCCCAGGCCCGCAGGGCCTCCAGGCCACACTCGGGCATGACCCAGGGCTGGTGTACCAGAGGGCTGTCGCGTTCCAGGATCAGGTCCGCCAGGGTCCGGCCGCCGAGGTTGCTGGCGCCCACGCCCTCGCCGCCATAGCCGCCGGACAGGGCAATGCCCTTGCGCCGGTCGCAGAGCATGTGCGGCTTGAAGTGCCGGGACATGCCCAGGTTGCCGCCCCAGGAATGGCTGATGCGCACGTTCTTGAGTTGCGGGAACAGCTCGCCGAACAGGTAGCGGCGCAGTTCCACTTCGTCACGGGTCAGGTCGAAGTCATGGCGCAGCTTGCTGGCGAACTGATAGCCGCCCCGGGCACCGAACACCAGCCGGTTGTCCATGGAGCGCTGGCCATAAGTCACCTGTCGGCTGCTTTCGCTGAAGGCCTGGCCCTGGCTCAGGCCGATTTCTTCCCAGACGGACTCCGCCAGCGGCTCGGTGGCCACCAGCAGGCTTTGCACCGGCAACTGGTAGCGGCCCAGGGGCGGCAAGGTGACCGAATAGCCTTCCACTGCCGGCACTATCCAGCGGCTGCGCACCGAAGCCTGGGCCGTCTGCAGGCTGCCGGACTGCCAATGGGTCACCGGGCTGTTTTCATAGAGGGTCACCCCCAGGCGCTCAACCGCCCGGGCCAGGCCGCGCACCAGCTTGGCAGGCTGGATGGTGGCGCAATGCGGGGCAAAGATACCGCCATAGGGCTTGGCCAGGCGGATCTGCTGGGCCAGTTGCTCGGGGTTGAGCCAGCGGTAGTCGTCCTGGTTCAGGCCCTGGGCATAGAGCTTGTCCAGATAGTGGCGCAGGCTGGTTTCCTGCTCCGGGTAGCGGGCGGCGCAATACAGCACCCCGCCCTTGCGGTAATCGCAGTCGATGCCCTCACGTTCGATGACATTGGCCACTTCATCAGGGATGCCGTGCAACAGATCGAAGGAGGCCCGGCGCTGCTGCGGCGACAGAGCGGCCAGCAGCCGGTCTTCTCCCAGCAGGTTGCCCATCAGCCAGCCGCCATTGCGGCCCGAGGCACCAAAACCGGCGGTTTGCGCTTCGATCACCGCAATATTCAACTGCGGCGCCTGGCGCTTGAGGTAATAGGCGGTCCACAGCCCGGTATAGCCGGCGCCGATGATCGCCACGTCCAGGTCCAGGTCTTGCGCAAGCTGCGGCCGCGGCAATAGCGGCTCGTCGAGCTGGTCCATCCACAAACTGATACTGCGCCACGCTGGCATGCAAGCACTCCGCAACCCGAATTTCGAATGCGGCGATCCTAGTGCCTGGCCTCAGGGGCTGTCTTGCGCGCGTGCACGCAAAGAAATTTGCTTGGCGTAGGCCTTGGGCGACTGGCCGGTGTGCTGGCGAAAACAGCTGTAGAAGGCCGACAGCGAGTTGAACCCTGCGGCAAACGCCAGCTCGTCGATGCGCAGCGGCGGCGTGGCCTGGTCCAGCGCTGCCAGCAGATGCTGCAGGCGCGCCTGGTTGACGTAGCGGTAGAAGCTCTGCCCCAGCACCTGATTGAGCAGGTAGGAAATCTGGTTGCGGCTGTAACCGCATTCCCGGGACACCCGCTGCAGGTCCAGCTCGGGGTCCAGATACGGCTGCTGGCGCTGGAAATACTGCTGCAGGTCCTCGGCCATGAAACTCAACTGGCGCGGCGACAGCCCCAGCCGGCTGGCCGCCGGGCGCAGTCTGGCGGAGGACTTGCTCGGTGCCGGCTCCCGGACCAGTGAGGCGTACTCGTTGACCCGCCAGATCAGCCCGTCGCGCACGGTGATCGCTTCACTGGAGCGAAATGACACCAGGCCCTGGCCGCCGCGCAGGGTCACCTGGTACTGGATAAACGCGGTGTTGCCATCCAGGCGGATGCGATCGCTGTGCTCCAGGGCCTCGTCGGGAGCCCGGGGCATGCTGGCCCGCACGTATTCGCGCAGTTCCTCCAGGCCCAGGGTACGGTTCTGGAAAAAGTCGTTGTACTGGATGTCCGGGTGGTACAGCGCCATTACTCCATCCAGGTCCCGGTGCTTCCAGCACAGGTGGTAGCGCATCACGGTTTCACCGGTGGCCTGGGTGTGCAGCGGCCCGTCATCGGGGGCAGACATAGGTTTCTCGAACAGGAAAAGGCGCAGCTTGCCGAACTTCGCCAAGGGCTTCAACGACCGGCCGCCGGCCAGATACGGCAGCCGCCGGGGGGTGCCTGGGAGATGACATGACTTGCATCAATAATCCGTGAGTGAACCGCCGGACGGTGGGCAAAAAAACTGCGAACCGTCACAAGCCAATGCTATTTTTAAAACCTCAACCGATCGGGTCATTGACGATCCGGTCGTTCCTACCGCGAGCACAAGGAAGCGCTCAATGAATCAAGGTGGGCCACCGATGAACAGAGTCTGGGCCAGTAAAGTCACCTTTCCCAACGCCTGCCAGCTGATGCGCTGGCATTTTCATCCCATGGGTTTCGAAGCCAGCATGGATGCGCCCGGCAGCATGATCGCCCGGCTCTTTGATCGCGCCAGCGGCGAAACCATGATCGCCATCGCCGGCATTCCCTGTGCCACGGTGATGAGCGCTGCGGATGTCGAACGAATAATCGAGGCGGTGGAAGATGAACTGGAGGCCTTTTCCCCGTCCCTGGCACTCAAGGCCTGAAGCCCCGCTGCCTCACCCGAAGCCCGCCTCGCCAGCGGGCTTTTTTCATGTCGCCTGGCGCAAGTCCTGGAAGTACGGCTTGTCTCGCGGTACCCGGTCCGAAGCCTTGGGCGCATTGCCCGAGGGGCCTTCCTGGCGGTCCACATACCAGTAGCAATGCTTGGCGGCCCGGGTGATGCCCACATAGGCCAGCCGCAGGATCTCGTCCTTCTGTGCGCTGTCGTAGGGCTCGGCATCGCCGTCCTTGCCCAACCCGGCCATGCGATAGACCTGGTTCTTGTACGGCGAACTGCTCAGATGCTGGCAGTCGCCCAGCAGGAATACCGCATCCGCCTGCAGTCCCTTGGCGCTGTGATAGGTCAGCTGTTTCAGGCGTCGCGACCCTGGAGGCAGGTTAGAATCAACATTAACTATTTGTGAAATAACGTTTTCAATCAATAACTTATCACTACTTTTCCGAAACAACATCAAGATCGAATCACCCTGCTCATAGTGCTCAGCCAGACGCTGGGCCAGGCCCTGATCATCGCGATCGAGCACCTGCACCGGCCACAGCTCTGTAGCTTCGCCGCTGGCCTTGGCCTTCTTTCCGGCAATGGCCGGCGCCGCGCGGACAATATGCTCCGCGGCATCGATCACATGCTGATGGCTGCGGTAGTTCTCGCTGAGCATGACCCGGGTGGTGCCCGGGGACGGGAACTCCTTGTTGAACTCGATGAAGTACTTGGGCGAGCTGCCCCGCCAGCCGTAGATCGACTGCCAGTCGTCACCGACGCAGAGCAGCGAGGAATGCTGGGCGGCGCGCCCGATGTGCAAGGCGGCGCCTCGGCTGCGGATCGCCGCAAGGCTGGCCCTGATCCAGGAAACGATCTGCGGCGAAACATCCTGGAACTCGTCGATCATCAGGTGTGACATCGGGCGCAGGCAGGCATCGCTGAGCAACTTGAAGTTCTCCGGCGAGCGCTCGCTGAACAGGGCGAACATGCGGTTGTAGCTCATGATGGGCGGCGACTGATCCAGCAGATGGTCCTCCAGCGCTCGCCAGAACAGGCTCAGGGCCTCGAAGAAAAACCGGTCCGGATCGTCCTGGGCAAAACTCATGCCCGCGACGGCATCGCCCACTTCCAAGCCCAGGTTCTCGATAAAGCCTGCGGCGGCGACAAAGCAATCGAGCAGCGGCGCCGACGCCAGCTCGCCCTTGACCTTGTAATCGAAACCCGGACCGCCATTGACCTGGGCCGAAAAGGCGCCGGCAGAACGCTTTGAAGCTTCGTAACTATCAAGCCAAATCAATGGCTTACGGCAAAAAGCTTGAAACAGGGTGCGTTTTACAGCCCACTCCGCCCGCACCGTCAGCTTGGCCCCGGGCCGGGTCAGCTGCGGGCTCTCGCGCGGGTCGAAACCCAGCACCACCCAGGCGTCCAGCTCCGCACAATAGCCATGGCTGTGAAAGGTCGCACCGTTGATTTCGAACCGCTGGCGCTGCGGCTCGATGCCCTTGATCGGCCAGGCGCCCGCGCGAAACCACAGGTCCTCCACGGTGTCGCAGAGTTCTTCATCGCGCTTGGCCGCCAGTTCGGTCACCGCCATGCGCTTTTGCACGTCCGGGTGATCGCGCTCCAGTTCCTTGAGCTGCAGGGCGTGGCGTACCAATGGCTGCAACGCCAGGCGAAAGCGCGGGTCATCGCGGTACAGTGCCTGGTAGCAGGCATTCAGGTGCCGACGCTGGGCGTCGTTGATGCGCAGATCGAATGGGTTGCTGTCCACCTCGTCTTCGCCGCCCTGGAGCCGATCGCTGAGGTTCTCGAAGGCCTGCAGGCGCTCGAAGCCCGGCAGGCTGCGGACCATGGGCAGAATCCGCGAGTGGAAGGTTCGCACCAGCTCCCGGGCTTCCCTGGCGCCCAGTTGCCGCCCCCACAGGGCAAAGACTTGCGTGAGCTTGGTGATGAAGTCCTTGCGCGACTCCCGGGTGAAGGTCACCACGGTCATGGCGTCCAGTTCGAAGCCCAGATAGTGATGCAACAGCAGCAGGCGCAGCACCAGCGAGGTCGACTTGCCGGCGCCGGCCCCGGCGATCACCGCGGTGGCGGGTGTGTCGCTGAAAATCATCTTCCACTGCGCGGCGCTGGGTTGCGCCGCGGCGGGAAGCAGGCGGCCGACATCGGCCTTGAAGCGCTTTTTCAGCTCGGCGCTCAACGGCAGGCGCCAGTCATCGAACAGCCGGTCATCCACCCCGGGCGGGCGGTGCTCGGTGTTGCGGCTGTCGCGGATCAACAGCACCTGGCGGCCTTCCTCCAGCCCCTCGAGCCGGCCTTCCTGGTAGCCGTATTCCACGCCGGCAGTGTGGCCACTGCGAAAGCCATCGGCCTGACCATGCAGCCAGGAAGCCCGATGCTGGGCCCGCAGGCGGTTCAGGCCATGGCCGAAGAAGCGCGCCGCGAGGCGTTTCAATAAGGGCATCTGGGCCAGGGGCAAAAGCTCGGGGGGCAGATCGGGGGTGTGTTGCGACACGCGGACTCCAGGGTGTGAGGCTGAGCGGTAATCTTCGGCGGATTGTTCCACGGTATCCAGCCAATTGCTTGCAGGTCATTAACTTAAGCGATGAACCGAAGGTTTAACACCAGCTTTGCGACAAAATAATCATCTAATTTTACGATTGGATTACGGCATTTTTTGCGCTTTTTATCGATCTATAGCTGATGGAAGATGCTCGCCATCAACCAACGGTTATCGTTTTCTGGCCCGGGTACAACGTGCCATGACGAGCCCTTAATGAGGAGAAGATCATGCTTGAACTCAGACCTTTCAGCTCCCTGGGCGGCGCGCACCATGGCTGGCTGGATGCCCACCACCATTTTTCCTTCGCCGAGTACCATGACCCCAAGCGCATGCACTGGGGCAACCTGCGGGTCTGGAACGATGATGTGATCGCCCCTGGCACCGGCTTCCCCCAGCACCCGCACCGGGACATGGAAATCATCACCTACGTTCGCGAAGGGGCCATCAGCCACCAGGACAACCTGGGCAACAAGGGCCGCACCGAAGCCGGTGATGTGCAGGTGATGAGCGCCGGCACCGGGATCGCCCACAGCGAGTACAACCTGGAAGCCACGCCAACCAAGATCTTCCAGATCTGGATCATCCCCAACCAGGCAGGCTCTGCGCCTTCCTGGGGTGCCAAGCCTTTTCCCAAGGGCCAGCGTGAAGGTTTCGTGACCCTGGCCAGTGGCAAGGCTGGCGATGAGGAAAGCCTGCGGATTCGCGCCGATGCGCGGCTGGTGGCGGCCAACCTGAAGGCCGGGGAAACGGCCGAGTATCACCTGGACGACGGGCGCCGGGCTTACCTGGTTCCGGCGACCGGCGCGATTGAAGTCAACGGCTTGCGCGCCGAAGCTCGAGACGGCGTCGCGGTTGAGAATGAGCCGGTGCTGCGGGTGACGGCGTTGCAGGACAGCGAGATCGTGCTGGTGGATCTGGCGTGAAATACAGCGGCCAATAAAAAGGGGCGACCGTGATGGTCGCCCCTTTTTTTGCCTGACGGGCCCGGAGCGCCGGTCAGTTGCCGCTGATGGCGGTGTCCACCAGGGTCTGGGCTTCCTGCACCAGCTGCTTGAGGTGGTCGTCGCCGATGAAGCTTTCAGCGTAGATCTTGTAGATGTCTTCAGTACCCGACGGGCGTGCGGCGAACCAGCCGTTCTCCGTCATGACTTTCAGGCCGCCAATGGCCTGGTCGTTGCCCGGTGCATGGCTGAGGATCTGCTGGATCGGCTCGCCGGCCAGCTGGGTCGAAGTCACCTGCTGTGGCGACAGCTTGCTGAGCAGGGCCTTCTGCTGCGGGTTGGCCTTGGCATCGACGCGGACCGAGAACGGCTCACCCAGCTCGTCGCACAGGGCGCGGTAGGCCTGGCTCGGATCGCGACCGGTACGCGCGGTCATTTCCGCCGCCAGCAGGGACGGGATCAGGCCGTCCTTGTCGGTGCTCCAGACGCCACCGTCGCGGCGCAGGAAAGAGGCGCCGGCGCTTTCTTCGCCGCCAAAGCCCAGTGAGCCGTCGAACAGGCCATCGGCAAACCACTTGAAGCCCACCGGCACTTCATACAGACGGCGGCCCAGGCGTGCAGCGACCCGGTCGATCAGGCCGCTGCTGACCACGGTCTTGCCCACCGCGGCATCAGCGCGCCATTGCGGGCGATTCTGGAACAGGTAATCGATGGACACCGCCAGGTAGTTGTTCGGCGCCAGCAGGCCGCCGCTCGGGGTGACGATGCCGTGGCGATCGTGATCGGGGTCGCAGGCGAAGGCCACGTCGAAGCGTTCCTTGAGGCCGATCAGGCCCTGCATGGCGTAGCTGGAGGACGGGTCCATGCGGATCTGCCCGTCCCAATCCACCGACATGAAGCGGAAAGTGGCGTCCACTTGCTTGTTAACCACCTCCAGGTCCAGGCGGTAGTGCTCGGCGATCGCCGACCAGTAGCGCACCCCTGCTCCGCCCAGCGGATCCACGCCCAGGCGCAGCTTGGCGTTGCGGATGGCGTCCAGGTCGATGACGTTGATCAGGTCGGCGACGTAGGTGTTGAGGTAATCGTGGCGATGGGTGGTGTCGGCCTTCAGCGCCTGTTCGTAACCGATGCGCTTGACCCCGGCCAGCTTGGCTGCCAGCAGTTCATTGGCCTTGGCTTCGATCCACTTGGTGATGTGGGTGTCGGCCGGGCCGCCGTTGGTGGGGTTGTACTTGTAGCCGCCGCTTTGTGGCGGGTTATGGGACGGGGTGATGACGATGCCGTCCGCCAGGCCCGATGTACGCCCCCGGTTATAGCTGAGGATGGCGTGGGACACCGCTGGGGTCGGGGTGTACTCGTCGCCGGCAGCAATCATCACGGTCACGCCATTGGCCGCCAGCACTTCCAGGGCGCTGGCCCCGGCCGGGGTCGACAGGGCATGGGTGTCGATGCCGACAAACAGCGGGCCGTCGATGCCCTGGGATTCGCGGTACAGGCAAATGGCCTGGCTGATGGCCAGCACATGCCATTCGTTGAAACTCAGATCGAACGAGCTGCCACGGTGCCCGGAGGTGCCGAAGGCCACACGCTGGGTAGACACCGATGCATCAGGCTGACCGGTGTAATAAGCCGTAACCAGTCGCGGGATGTCGACCAACAATTCAGCCGGTGCCGGTTTGCCCGCAAAAGGACTGAGAGTCATGCAAAACCTCTGGAAAAGGATGGTTCGGAAATGGGCCGCAGTTTACTGGCAGTTTGACCGCAGCGCGATGGAATCTATCCCGGCGCCCCGGCCCTTTTATGCAGCAGCCGCTTGCCGGTAAAAGGACTGCCAGGGGAAAAACTAAAAAGCCGGCGCAAGGGCCGGCAAATCGAGGCAATAAAAAACGCCAGGCTTTGCCTGGCGTTGGGATCAGACCGGTTCGACCTGAAGCGCGACCCGTTCGCGGCATGGGCATTCATCCATGTAGCGGTGCGCCTCGACAAACTCGTTGAACGCGAATACCCGGGTCTTCAGGGGGAGCAGCACCCGGTCCGCGGTGAGCTGGTTGATGTCGCGCAACGCACGCTGCAGCGCGACCTGATCCTGGACAATTCCCAACTCCGGCTTGCCAGTGAAGTTGCCGATGCAATGGACGAAGAACTGGATGTTCTTCTGGAACGCCGCGCAGGCCGGGAACGGCGTCTGGTTGCCGCCTTGCAGGCCATAGAGCACCAGGCTGCCACGGGGCGCCAGGACATCGCCGAGCATGGACATCTGCGGGCCGCCCAGGCCGTCGAACACCACGTCGACACCGCGGTTGTCGGTGAGCTTGTTGATCTGCATCAGCAGGTCCTGTTCCTCGGTGACAATCACCTTCTCGGCACCCAGGGACAGCAGGTATTCACGCTCTTCAGCGGTCTTGGTGGCGGCAATCACCCGCACACCCAGGGCCTTGCCCAACTGGACAAAGGACGGCCCGGCGCAATGGCTGGCGTCCGTGACCAGGGCAAACTGCCCCGGCTTGACCCGCGCCAGGTCGGCGTAGGCGAAATAGGCGATCAGCAGCGGCGTGTAATGAACAGCAGCCTCGATCGGGCTGAGAACATCGGGATAACGGGTCAGGGCCGAACGCGGCAGGACGATCAGCTCGCCATACACCGGGTAATCGTTGGGGCTTTCGGCGGGAAAACTCGCCACCTTGTCACCTACCGCCAGGTCGTCGACGCCCTCGCCCACGGCCGTGACCACACCGGCCATTTCGTGCCCGAGGCCCGAGGGCAGGCGAGCATGGGACGACGCCAGGTTCTGCCGCCAGAGCACGTCATACCAGCTGATACCGATGGCTTCGACTCGTACCTGCACTTCGCCTGGCGCAGGCAACGAGGCCGCATGCTCTTCGCATTTGAGCACCTCGGCCGGTCCAAACTTGTGAAAACGAATCGTGCGGGACATCGCAAACCTCGTCAAATTAACCTCTAATGCCGCGAACTTTATCCGGGCTTTGCAAGCAAGACTATCAGTGCCTATTAATAGTCGACATGCCTGGCATTGATTTCGTGCCCTTGAAAATCGGGGCGTACAGCGTGCTCGAACCTTGCCCGGCTACAAACAAACAACATTTAGCCGATGCAGAGTACCAGCCTTTCCCCGTAAGATTCACGCCGGCCATTGTTCCGATATGGTCGCTCCCGTCAAGCTCGCTGACTCTGCCAGGACTCCAGATGAATCGTAATGACCTGCGTCGTGTCGACCTGAATCTGTTGATCGTATTCGAAACACTGATGCACGAACGCAGTGTGACCCGCGCCGCCGAGAAGCTGTTCCTCGGCCAGCCGGCCATCAGTGCAGCCCTGTCGCGCCTGCGCAACCTGTTCGACGATCCGCTGTTCGTGCGTACCGGGCGCAGCATGGAGCCCTCGGCCCGGGCAGTGGAAATCTTCGCCCTGCTCTCGCCGGCCCTGGATTCGATCTCCACCGCCGTCAGCCGCGCCGCCGAATTCGACCCGGCCACCAGCACCGCCGTATTCCGTATCGGTCTTTCCGACGACGTGGAATTCGCCCTGCTGCCGATGCTGCTCAAACGCCTGCGCGCCGAAGCCCCGGGCATCGTGCTGGTGGTACGCCGCGCCAACTACCTGCTGATGCCCGCGCTGCTGGCCTCCGGCGAAATATCCATCGGCGTCAGCTACACCGCCGACCTGCCGGCCAACGCCAAGCGCAAGGTCCTGCGCCGCAGCCTGCCCAAACTGCTGCGGGCCGACACCGTGCCCGGCCCCCTGAGCCTGGACGACTTCTGCGCCCGCCCCCACGCCCTGGTGTCGTTCGCCGGGGACCTGAGCGGGTTCATCGATGAGGAGCTGGAGAAGCTCGGACGCAAGCGCCACGTCGTGCTCGCCGTACCGCAATTCAACGGCCTGAGCACCCTGCTGGCCGGCACCGACATCCTTGCCACCGTGCCCGACTACACCGCCGACGCCCTCACCGCCGCCGGCGGCGTACGCGCCGAAGACCCGCCGCTGCCGGTGCGAAGTTTTGAGCTGCACATGGCCTGGCGTGGCTCACAGGACAACGATCCAGGGGAGCGCTGGTTGCGTTCGCGGATTCAGATGTTCTTCGGCGACCCCGATAGCCTGTAATAGAATTCCACCAAATTCCATAAAATCGTTTTATAACAACAAGTTAATAACAATTTAAGTCCACTGCCGCCTGTCTAAATCCAATGGATTCCACGGCTCATGGGGGCATAATTGGGGGCAAATTTCGGTTCCTTAAAAAGGATGCCCCCACCGATGCCCCCAGATAATGCGGTTGTCTTCAAACGAAAACTCAGCGATGCCTTGATCCGCTCACTGACCGAACCCGGCAAACACGCCGATGGCGAAGTCCCTGGCCTCTACTTGGAGGTAAGGGCGTCGAGCAAGGTCGGCAAATCCCCTTCCAAGGTTTGGCGATTGAAGTATCGGCTGCATGGCAAGGAAAACCGCTTCTCCATCGGCGCTTACCCCGACATCGGTCTCAAGGAGGCGCGCGACATTGCCCGCGGCGCACGCCGCGACGTGGCTAACCACACCGCTCCGCTCAAGGCCAAGACCGCCAAAATCGAGGCGCAGTTGCTCAATGAAGAGCGCACCTTCGCGTACGTGGCCGAGCAATGGTTGGTATTTAAGTCTGCCGAACTGGTGACCAAATCCATCGCGGGGTTTAGTGGCGCGCTGAATAACCACATTTTGCCTGCCATCGGTAATAAGCCGGTCAGCGAGATCAAGCTAGAGCACATCACCACAATCATTACGGAGTTGCGCCGTCAGCGCACCATGGCCATGGCCCGGCGCGTGCGTACCATTATCCGTGCCGTCCTGGGCTTTGCCGAGGGGCGCGGATGGGTGGAACGTAATGTGGCGCTTAGCAACATTGAGGAGTTGAAGATCCGCCATGTCGTGATCAGCAACCCGGCAATCGAAAGGCCAGCCGACCTGGGCAGGTTTCTTATACGCCTTGATGACTGCAACGACGGCAGCGTTGCCGCCGCAATGCGCCTGCTGGTCATGTTGCCGGTCCGACCAGGCGAACTGGTGCAGATGCGCTGGGAAGATGTCGACTTGGTGGGCGCCGATTGGCGTTATGTGGTGAGCAAGACCAAGCACCTGGACAAGAGCAAACACATCGTGCCGTTACCTGAGCAAGCCTTGGTTCTGTTACGTAAACTACATAAAACTCGCGTGGTGGATGAAGAAGGCAAAGGCTGGGTGTTCGTCTCACCGGTTTATCCGGGACGTCCAATAAACCCGACCTCCATGCTCAAGTCCTTTCAGCGCATCTGGCCGGAGTACGACATCACAGCTCACGGCTTTCGCGCGACCTACAGAACCATTGCCCACGAGCACTTGGGTATCGATCCAATCGTGCTCGAACTTTCGTTATCTCACCGAATGCCAGGTGCGCTGGGGGCTGTGTATGCGCGCGCTCAACTGCTAGTGCAACGCAGGGACGCGGCTCAGCAATGGGCGAACTACTTAGACCAGTTGCGGCAAAACGCAGCGCGAACCACCACCGATTGATGATACAGAGAAAACTATTAGAAAATTGGAGAGGGAAACGAGACTCGCATCTAGCGTCCGACCCATTAAAATCTAAGGGGTTTCTTTTCTTGCCGAAGCAGGGAAAGACTCAATTCTGGACTTGTTTTTGGAGTGTATCAAGGGCCAAGAAGGCGTGGCTTCGGCCTATGAGGTTTGATTCGACCCAGAGCCAACTTGGACGACAAGAAATCTCATGACTCCCGAGAACACACCGACCGAGCAAGAGTTTTCCAGCACCCACCACTGCCGTAAGGCAAAGAGGTGTCTACGAAACCCGGGGTGATTCAAACAATGCCGTCGAAATACCGTCATACCAGGCCGTCGACCTTGGTGGTCGCGCATCCAGCCGAGCACTGGCTGAGTGGGCACCTGGGGCTCGCGTCGTCAAAGCCTTCAACCATTTGGGAGCACCTGTGCTGGATGCCAATCCCGAAGCCGAGGGCGGGCGCCGCGTGCTATTTGTCTCGGGCGAAGATACCGATGCGAAGAAAACCGTCAGCGATCTCGCTGAGCTGTTGGGCTTTGCCGCTGTAGACCTGGGAGGCGAATCTGAAGGACGTCTCGTGCAGTTCCCGGGCGGCCCACTGGCCATTTTAAACTTGGTCAAGTTCGGCTAGAGCGCAGACGCTCAGTGCTTTGAGTCAGTCTCATGCAACTGTGAATTCAACGCTGGCTGGGAGGCAGGGGCTTCCTATTTTTCCAGCCAGCGTTTGGCTGGCTAAGCGACGATCCAGAGGTGCGCCCCCTTGCACAGCTACACATTCGCCGGGAATGTCTGCTCTTTCAGCTTCTCCATCACCAACTCGATGAACGCCGAGACTGCCAAGGGCAAATGTTTGCGACTGGGGTAAAGCAAGTGCAGACCAAATCCAGTGCGATAGTAATGCGGGAGCACAGACACCAATCGGCCAGCCTGAAGATCGAGATTAGTTATGGTGGGCGGCAGCAACGCAATACCTAACCCAGCCAACGTAGCCTTACGCAATGCTTGAGCAGTGTTGCCATTGAAACGACTGGTAATCTGAATATCTTCCTCAACACCGTCGGGCCCCATAAGACGCCATGTGGTGAGTCCGCTGGGGTGAGCAAAACTCACGCAGTCGTGATTGTCCAAATCCTGGAGCGTGGCAGGCACGCCGCGTTTATTGAGGTAATCAGGACTGGCGACCAACCCTTCATTGCCTGCTCCAAGCAGTTGACGACCGACGTATCCCGAGTCCTGCAAAACGCCGCCTCGAAATGCAATGTCAATCCGTTCGGCGATCAAATCGGCCCGCGCATCGCTCAGCACGAAATCCAGCCGCACTTGTGGATGCTTGGCTAGAAAATCAGCCACCCACTCCATAGGGAAAAAGTCGAAAAAATCTGCCATCGCCGCAACGCGCACGGTGCCGCTGGGCTCCTGGCTACCTGTCATCAATTGCTGACCGGCATCGAGAAGGCCTTCTACTGCGCCAGAACACCGTTCATGAAACAGCTCCCCGGAATGGGTCAGTGTGAGTTTGCGCGTCGAGCGCTGTAGCAGCCGTGTGCCGAGCTGAGCCTCAAGTTGTTGAACTCGCCGGCTCAGGGTGTTGGACGGCATTCCAAGCTGCCGTGCCGCCTCGGCAAAGCTGCCGTTGCGCACCACATGTACAAACAAGGCGACGTCGTTCAGGTCGAGCATCTTATCAGCACCACCTCGTTAAATGGATTGGTCCGCCCCAATTATGCCATCCAATCAGGCAATGAATAGTCGCATATCTTACCGGCATGGCTGCTGTTAGCTCTCAACTGCTCCCCGAAGAAAGGACATCGCAATCCATGACCACATCCCCTTCTCGCTCTTCTACTCATCGCCGAATCGTTTGGGGCGTTCGTGCGTTCTTGATTCTGGCATTCGCTGTGGCTGGAGTCGCCAAGCTGGCCGGAGCACCGCAAATGATTCAAGTATTCGAAGCAATCGGCATAGGCCAATGGTTCCGGTATCTGACCGGTGCCGTCGAGGTAATCGGCGCCTTGTTATTACTGAAACCCGCCACGGGCTTTCTCGGAGGGCTGGCATTGGCAATGACGATGGTCTGCGGGGCGGCTACGCACCTTCTGCTGATTGGCGGCAACCCGGTACCCGCGATGATTCTGGCCGCGTTGTCTGCATTTGTAGCCTGGCAGTTGCGCCCTCTCTCACGGCTCAGTGCGGCAAGCTAGGCGGAGGTGTCTCTAATGAACTTGCCCAGTTTTTCAGCACAACCTATGACCTCGCCCCTCCCCCTCATCGGCATTGTCGTAGGTTCGGCCAGTGAAGCTCGCTTTGGTGAAAAGCACGAACTCTGGATCCATGAAGTAGCAAAACAGCGCAACGATATCGCTATCGAATTAATTGACCTGCGTGAACACTCGCTGTCTTTTTTCTACGGTCCGCAATCAGTAACCCCTGCCGACCGCGGCCGCGCGGAAAAACGTTGGACTGACAGGCTCGCGTCGATCGATGGGCTGATCGTGGTCACTCCAGAGTACGACCAAGGGACAAGCGCCGAACTGAAAATCGCCTTCGACATCGCCGGCCAGAAGCTCGGCCGCAAGCCGATCGGCTTCGTGGGTTATGGCGGTACTGGTCGCGCCATCGAACAGCTGCAACTGGCGGCCATTGAATTGCAGATGGTCCCGGTACGCAATGCCAAGCACATCGGCATCGCTGAATTCATCGGCATCTGGCAGCAGGGAAAAACTTTCAACGATTACCCGCGTCTGGCCCAGGCCGCCAAAGAGCTGCTCGATGACATCGCCTGGTGGGCCCATGCACTCAAGACCTCGAGGAATAACACATGACCGCCACAACTGTCGTTCTGCCACGCGCCATCGTTCATCGCACCCAGGGCAGCACCCATGGCCCGATCACCCGGCTCATGAGCCCTAGCGATCTGGGAGAACACCTTAAGCCTTTCATTTTCCTTGATATTTTCAGCATGAACAGCAAACGCGGAAAGTCGAGTTTCGGCATGCACCCGCACTCCGGGATCGCGACGGTGACCTTCATGACCCAAGGCGAAGTGGCCTATGAAGACACCACCGGCGCGACAGGTGTATTGCTGGCCGGAGGTCTGGAGTGGATGCGCGCCGGCAACGGTGTCTGGCATGGCGCGACACTGACCAGCGCGTCCTTGATGCAGGGGTTCCAGCTCTGGGTGGCGCTGCCGCCGGAGTTGGAAAACGCCCCTGCGCTGAGCACCTATCTTGCGCCCTCCCAAGTTCCGCAATCAGGCCCGGCACGCGTGCTCCTGGGTCGATACGGCGACGCGCATAGCTTGATTGAAGCGCCGAGTGACATGAACTATCTCGCCGTTAATTTGAAAGACGGCGAGCGTTGGCGGTACTCCCCGCCGCCCGGTCACAACGTTGCCTGGCTTGCGGTAAGTACAGGACGCCTGGATGCGGGAGGCCAGATTAATGCCGGCGAACTCGCCATTTTCGAGGAGACCGAGCAACACATCGACTTCTTGGCGCAAGGCGACTGCTCATTCGTGATGGGCTCAGTGGTGAAGCACCCGCACGACCTGGTGACGGGGTACTACTCGGTGCACACAAGCGAGAAGGCGTTGGCCCAAGGCGAATCCGAAATACAGCGCATTGGCGCACGCCTTTGGCAGCAAGGACGACTTAAATAGCGGCTGATGGAATCCGAGCGAGACACTTTTCGACAATCACGACTCACATTCCAGACCTACGAGAGACATCATGACCACGAGCAATTTCAACCTGCTCACGTCCCCTGCACAAATCGGCACCCTCTCCCTGAAAAACCATATGGTCATGGCCCCTTTAACGCGAAGCCGGGCCGGTGAAGGCGATGCTCCGACGCCCACCGTGGTCGAGTATTACCGGCAACGTGCGGGCGCCGGCCTTATCATCACCGAGGGGTCTCAGGTCTCGGCGCAAGGCAAAGGCTATATACGGACGCCGGGCATCTTTACTACCGAGCAAATCGAGGGTTGGAAACAAGTGACCGACGCTGTTCATGCAGAAGGTGGACGGATTTTCCTGCAACTCTGGCATGTCGGGCGCCTGTCGCACTCCCTGGTACAGCTCAATAACGAGCTGCCGGTGGCCCCTTCAGCGATCAAGGCGGATGGCGAGATTTACACGTCTGACGGACTGAAATCTTACGAGTTACCACGGGCTCTGACTCTGGATGAAATTCCTGACGTGATCGCTGACTTTCGCCAAGGTGCTGAGAACGCGAAACGCGCTGGATTCGACGGTGCGGAAATCCACGGGGCAAACGGTTACTTGATCGACCAGTTCCTGCGTGATGGCACCAATAGCCGCACGGACGTCTACGGCGGTTCTGTAGAAAACCGCGCGCGTTTTCTCAAGGAGGTCGTGGAGTCGGTCATCGAAGTCTTTGGGGTCAGCCGCGTGGGCGTTCGCCTGTCGCCAATCTTCAATTACTTCTCCATGAGCGACAGCGATCCCCAAGCGACTTTCAACTATGTGGCGAATATGCTCAGGCGCTATGGGTTGGCCTACGTTCACGTGGTGGAGCTTGGCGCAGGAGCGTTCAATTTCAGAGACCTTAAGCGTCGTTTCGGCGGCCGTTACATCGCCAATGGTGGCTACGCCGCGCAACGCGCTGAAAAGGCACTGAGTTCAGGGGATGCAGATCTGGTGTCGTTTGGCACGGCGTTCCTGGCCAACCCGGATCTGGTCGAGCGATTCAAACAGGGTTCAGCCCTGAACGAAGCCGACCCCGCGACGTTCTACCAAGGTGAAGAGCGCGGTTACACCGACTATCCAACTCTGGCGTAATCCCGGTAGCTGCCACGGGCAACGTAACTCGGGCTAAGAAGCACCTCGGATAAACGCGTCGTGTGGATCCTGGGCTGACTCGGCCAAGCGAGCGACGTAATGACGGGGGGCGCACTTCATGAGGCGTTTGAAAGCAGTGCTGAAAGCGCTGTCCGATTCGTAGCCGACGGACAGCACGATAGCCGATATCGAGTCGTTGGTGTGGGCCAGTTTTTCAGCCGCGAGCAGCATTCGCCACTGACCCAAGTAATCCATCGGAGAGGCGCCGACCTTCGCCTTGAACTTGAGCGCAAAAACCGAGCGTGACAGGCCGGCATACTTGGCGAGCGCGTGTAGCGTCCAGCGCTGAGCGGGCGATTCATAGATAGCTACAAAGCGTTATCGATTTCAAACCAAATAAGAACTTGCTGCGCGACATTCGCTAAATCGCATTGGGACGTGAACGCATTACGAAAACGAAGGTCTTCACGTTAGATTCATTGTCGCGGTTTGCTGATAAACCAACCCGAGATGAGATCCCGCCCATCTGCCTGGGACGAAGCCATCAACAAAGAAAAATGCAATTTATTCAGTGCAGAGTAAATGGAATGACCTCATCGAGTAAAAAGTCCGAATAAAACAGCCACTGCCAGCAATTTTTCTAGCAGGTAGGCGATGTAGAGATGTTTCGCGAGAGGCCTATCCATCTGGAATGGAGGTCCGTTCGCACATGCATCAGAACAGCTTTAATCCGCAAGCTAAAACCTTCTATAGGCCCATTGACGCAGCATTGCGTTGGTGTAATCTCGTTTGTTTCGAAACGCAAATCCTGCAGACTGCTGCGTCCGGCCTTGAAAGACTCAGCGCTATATTTCCCCAGTGGCCATGCCTTCAAACCAATACCGAAAAAATCTATGACGCCATCCGCAATGGCGAATTACCCTATGGCTGCTTCGGTATTTCGGTGCCCTTGGGCACCCCCGTAGAGCCCGCTCTGCTGACGGTACGACACACTGATCTACGCCATTGGATGCAGATCTACTACCCCGATCAAAGGCCAAGCTTTCTGTTCGAGTCGAACGACGACCCTCGAGACAAAATCAGCCTAGGTGTTTACTTTGCACTTCAGGCCGAGCGTGATGCCCTACTTCGAGAGCGCGATGCTCTGCAACGTCAGCTCCAAGATGTCGAAACTGACCTTCAGGCACTGGGGCTTGAACAGGAAAGCCTTAAAATGCTGGTTAAAACGCAGGGACAACTAAGCCAACGCAGTGAACACACCTATCTGCAGATCATCGGAGCCTTGGTTAACACAGTTTTGGACGTATCGCCCGCTGGAAAGCCTCTTTCCGTTTTCAAGAGTCAAGCCGCAATCGTCGATGCTTTGACCGCGCACTACAATGATATTCCCGGCCTCAGCAAACGAACGCTGGATGAAAAGTTCGCAGCAGCCAATCGCGCGCTCAAAAAAAACATCTGAACCCAATCATTGCACTGCAATGCGCTCGATTGCGGTGCAATGACTCTACCCCATTTCTGCTATTCACTTCAGGTCACATCCCATCACGCGCCAGGCGGCGCTAGGAGTGACCAGCATGTCCAGCTCATCCGCTCAGCTCACTGATAACCCTCCACCAACGGTCGAGCGCCATATCATGCGCCGCGATGAAGTCGAGCGGAAAACCGGTTTTAAGCGTGCACACATCTACAATTTGATGAAGGAAGGCAAATTCCCTCAGGCCAAACGCATCGGAATGCGCGCGGTCGGCTGGGACTCGCTGGAGATCGAGCGGTGGATCGTTGAGCGCCTAGGTCAACAGGCCTAATGCCATGCGTGTGGTATCGGTAGTTTCCACCAAAGGTGGAGTAGGTAAAACCACTGTAGCCGCTAATCTTGGTGGTCTGCTGGCAGATGCTGGCTTGCGCGTTCTACTGCTCGATATGGATAGCCAACCCACCCTCTCCAGCTACTACTCCTTTGGCCAGAGAGCAGTCGCTGGTGCCTACGAGCTCATTGCATTCAATGAAACAACACCTACGCAGATTATTTCGCGTACTGTAATTACAAGGCTAGACCTGATCATCTCCAACGACGATCAAGGCCGACTGAACACCTTGCTGCTACATGCCCCTGACGGACGTTTACGACTGCGCAAACTGGTCGACAATTTCCGTCTCAATTATGACGTGCTCTTAATCGACACTCAGGGCGCACGCAGCGTGTTGCTGGAGATGGCCATACTGGCTTCTGACCTCGCCCTCTCTCCCATCACTCCGGAAATGCTCGCCGCCCGCGAACTGCACCGCGGTACTTTGAAGCTGATGAGAGAACTCGAGCCGTTCCGTCACCTGGGCATTCCACTACCCTCTTTGCGATTGCTACTGAACCAGGTGAATACCATTCGATTGGACACACGGATGATCATCTGTGGTCTTCGCAATACCCTCGCTGAGGCTACCAACACCTCGGTTTTAGACACTGTAATTCCCGACCGGGTGGCCTACCTCAATGCAGCCACGCTCAGCTTGCCCGTTCACCGGATTGATTCGCGCCAGACACGTCAACGACGCTCACCATCAGCGCTGGAAACCATGCAGGCACTGGCCATCGAGTTGTTTCCGGAATGGCGCGAAGCGATCTCTAAGGTGACCGGGTGAGAGGGGTTTGATGAAGCGAATCAACCAGCCAGCATTTCTCACTCAATCATTGGGTTTGATCAACCTTAAGGCCAACAGTCGTTGGCTAGGAGTCTTCTGATGTTGGACCAACTGCCCATCATCGCTCCACGCTCTACTCAACCACACCACCCGCCTTGCGAGGAGTATTGCACCGTAGTCTTTCGCCTGCAGGGTGAGCGCTCAGCCATGGGGTGGTTCCTCGCGGAGCTTTCCCGACACTTCGAAAGCTCGGGTACTGCCGAGACCATCCAGTTCGAGGTCGGTGACCATTTGCGCAATCGGCGTTAACGGGGGTTGTTCAGATGAAGAAGCTCAGTCAGGAGCAGATCACCGACAAGCTGCACCAGGACCACTTTCCTCGAGGTCCAGAACTGGAGCGGTTGTCAGATCCACTTACTGACACGCCTATGTTGGTCACACTGGAGGAGCTGCGGCCCTACGAACACAACCCACGCTTCATTCGTAACCCGCTTTATGACGATATCAAGGCATCGATCCGTGAACGCGGGCTGGATCAACCACCGCCGATTACCCGTCGCCCGGGCGAAACCTATTTCATAATCCGCAATGGAGGTAACACGCGCTTGGCGATTCTCGGCGAACTGTGGCAGGAAACCCGCGACGAGCGCTTCTTTCGCATTCATTGCCTGTTCCGCCCCTGGACCAATGAAGTCAACACCCTGCTCGGCCATCTGGCCGAAAGCGACCTGCACGGCCAACTCACCTTTATCGAACGAGCTCTGGCCGTGGCCAAACTCAAAACGATGCTTGAACCGGATGGAGCTGCCCTATCGCAACGAGAGCTGGCAAGACGTCTTGCCGCCGGAGGCTATCCAATTTCGCAGACGCACATCAGCCGAATGCTCGACACCCTTGAACACCTACTGCCCGCCATTCCACAAGTCCTGTATGCCGGGTTGGGTAAGCCCCAGATCGAACGCCTGATCGCTCTGCGTAGCCAAGCGCAACGAACCTGGAACCGCTATCCAACCGACACCCTAGCGTTCGCCGAGTTTTGGGTAGAGACCCTGGGCAACTTCGATGCTGACCCTGAATCCTTAGATCTTGAGCAGATCCAAGACGAACTGCTCGAGCGCATGAGCCGCTTGCTCGGACAGTCCTACCGTATGTTGGCCCTGGAACTGAACGATACCCAACGAGTGATCTCGACGCCTGGCGTTGAGAACAGCCATCCGCCAAGCGTTGATGAAGCCGCGGCAGGCTCCCCTTCCTCCGAGCCCCGCCTCCAACCCACAGAGACCAGAACCCGGGCTGAAACTGCGCGGGAGGAACTGCTCACAGCACCCGAAGCGAATGCTGTATCAGCAATCAGTCCTCCGTCACGCATTCAACAGATTCGCGAACAGATCAATCGCGAGACAGCCACCGAAGCAGCATCGCTCATCGAAGCCTGCACGACCGACGACATCTGGGTCATTGCACCAGCACTGGATAGCCCCGAACAACTGCGTTTAGCCATCGCCAAACTGGCGCGGGAAATGGCGGCCTATGCCGGACATCCAGAGAGCATCATCGATCAGCCGCTTGGCCTGGGCTTCGCTCTGGACATCGAACGGCTTGATTTCGCTGCACCAAGAGCGACCGGCGTTCACCTAATGCTCCTGGCTCTGTTGCGCGCTCAAGATGACGTGAATTGGGACGATCGCAAGCAACTACCCTCAGCCCTGTTCGGGCAACTGTTGCTGGGGGTTTACCAAGTCCCCCTGCTAGACCGTCCCGTCATCGATGTAGGTCTCGAACGATTGCCCGACAGTTTGTTAATCAAACTGTATCGTCTCATCCGCTTGGCCCGCCGCTTGATCGACTTAACGCTTGCCCCTGAAGACAACTCACCGGAGGAGCTGCCATGAGCCTCTCCTTTAACGTCCTCAACCAGGCCATGCTGACCCAGGTGCTGCATGAGCTGCGCCTGGGTAACCTGCAACGCTGCAAGGCACTTGGACTGAGTGAGGACGACATCTATCTGTTGCAATCCTTACCGCCCACCACGCTGTCACACCTGGCCCATGCCACTGTGTCTTGGGTCGAGATCAAGATCGACTCGCCGGTACTACATCGGCTGATCGAGCAAGCCGAACGCGACGAGCAGAACGAACGGTTGATCAACCGAGCGCTCAAACTGGGTGCCAGCAGCACCATCATGTATCAGTGCTTCGGCTTGGCGCATTCGGAAACCGCCTTGCGTCGCCGTCTGCTCAAGATAGAAACCCGCAAGGGTCGGCCTCAGAACTTGAGTGAAGCCCAGGAACATGCACTCTGGCAGCGATGGTGCCAACTACGCGCTCAAGACGGTACCGAGGATCAGCTCGACGCCATGATGATGCTGGCCGAAGAACAACAGATCAGCTTGACCATCGTGTGGCAGCAAGTTGACCAGTACAGCGATGGAACATGAACACCGCCCCTTCCTCTCGCTGGCAACGTGTCCTGCAGCAATGTACCCAGCAACTGAGTGAGCGTTGGCCCGCACGCCCCGCCACTGAACATCCCTCCAACCAGGCACTACAAGCTGGTTTTCTGTTCAGCGGCCAGTCACACGAAGTCGTGCCGCGTCGGTTGCTTTTGGATAATCGGCTGACGCCGCTGGAGCGTAATGCCTGGCAAGTGTTTCGACTGATGCTCCAGGGCCAGGGCATGGTCACGCCACGCTACGAGGATTTACAGCCTTACCTGTCGAGCGTGCCCTACAGCGTATCAGCCTCTCGTGAAACCATTGCTCGGGTGTTGACGATGCTCAGGTTGACGCGTTGGCTCAGTTTGGTGAGTCGCGGGCGCGATCAGCTCAGCGGACGCCTTCAAGGTTCTCTGTACGTTCTGCACGATGAGCCGTTAACTCCCGCCGAGGCCATGGAACTGGATCAGGATTACCTAGAGCTGGTCGGACATGCCCTCGGTCATGCGACCAAGGCCGTGCGCATTGTTGCTCAGCACGCTGTGGAAGAAGTCCGTCGGGACACGAATATTGATCGGGATCGGTTACCGACTCGGCTCGACGGTTGGGGCGAACATTGGACACAGCAAGGATTGGATCAGGCCACGCATACCACTCTGCACGATTCCGAACTGGGGGAGGATCACTGCGTTCGGAATCGTGCAGGCCCTCGTTCGGATTCCGAACCGGGACTGAACACCAATGTTTCCGGCACCGTTCGGAATCCGAACGCCGCCGGTACTGTATTAAAAGAAAGTATTTGTACTGTACCGCGCGCGACCCCAGCGGTGGATAACCTGCTCTGGCCCACTCAACTGCACCTGAGCCCAAGCGAGCGTCAGGCCGTCGCTGTGGCGCTGAATAAGCTCAAATCTGCAGATCGGCAGGCGGTGCTCAACGAAGCGGGGGCACGCTGTACAGCAGGAAGTGTCCGCAAGCCCGCGGCCTATCTGATGGGACTGATCCAGCGGGCGCTGAAAGGCGACTTTCATCCTTGGGCAGGTCAGGCCGAACCGGTATCCATTGCAGAATCACCCTCACCTCCCCCCTCGCGACCATCTCGACAACAGGGCGAACCCGCTTCTGCCGTTGCCCAAGCCTGCCTGAATGAGCTGCGTCAACTGCGCGGCAAGCGCGGTGGAAGTCAGTAGATTTGATGCCAGTGGCATCAAATCCATGGAGTTCCAATCGACGAACACGTCGGACCAAACTATGAAATTTTTAGGGAACAATAGGGGAATCCTTCCCATGAAGATAGACGTCAGTTATTAGCCCCTTTTCACCAAACCGAACAGGCCGCATTCAGCTTTTTGGCTGCCCCTAACCCTCTTCTGTCGCAACGTTCCCGTCCAAGCTTTTGCGAGGACAATACCGTGGCCGATCACTACCAACTCAACCTGGGCTCGTTGCGCAGCAGCATCAGCCTGACCCTGCACACGCACCACGCCGCCCGAATCTGGCAAGGTCGAACTGCACGCGAAGGCGCTCACTCAATCATGGGGATGGCGGGCTACATCAGTGTCACCAACCTAATCAAACAAACCGCCGCCCAGGACGATCCCTATGCCGATTGGGCCATCGTACAGCTCGAAGAAAAACTGACGCAGGCCAAGAACGGGATGCTGGAACTGACCCAGCAGCTGGATCGAATCAGGCAGGACCTGCCGACCCAGATAGATATGAGTGACAACCTCAACATTCACCCCGTCACTTTGCCGTTGTACATCGGCAGCCAGCTGGGTTTTCTGGCGGTCTACCTGCTGACCGACTACGACACCCTGGTACGCCGGACCCTATTGGCCCATCACACCGCGTTGATCGGTCGCAGGGACATGGAAGCCTGGATCGACGACGGTGCTCACTTGCTGCGCAGCTTGTTCGGCCAGGCGCAGCGTTATCGAAATGCCGGCGTCACCCGCGATGACATGGCGACCAACAACGCACGCGCCCTGGCGGCCATCGAGAAATTTGGACTCCCCCCCACGGACATCCTTGAAGGACATCACCGCTCCCAGTTTGCGCCGCCGATCATTCGTCAGGGAGCGATACCAGTAGATGCCCCTAACGACTCAGCCGAAGACCAGGGAGAGTCCTTTGTAACAGTGGAAGTACCGGAGGACGATGCATGAATCCCCTGCTCCCAGTTCAACCCATCGCTTTTGAAGTGCTGACACAGGATGCCTATCGACAACTCGAACACGCTGCCTCCCTAAAAGGCCTTTTAAGGCCCTTTAAGGGTAAGGGGGAGTTGGAGTACCTGGCGCAAATAGCGAAGGAGATCGAGGCGCAGTTACGTCATCTGATGGAGGTTTCCGTGCAGCAGGCAGCCCAGCCCCCTTTCTCACTGCTGAACATTCGATTGGTGTTGCAGAACACCAGCGCAGGCAGCAGTTTTTTGCGTTGGCGCACCCGTGATTTTACCCGCATGGGGGTTACGGTCTGGGAGCGCCAAGTCTCCCACAAAGCCTTGTCACAGGCCGTACGCGAGGGATTGCAGCGAATCGAATGCGACCGCATTGCTCTGAACTTACAGATGAGTGTGGTGCATTCACTTTACCGCCAGGCCACGACCTGCGCGATCAAAATGGGCAGTGCCGAGCAGCTACTGCGCCAGTTCAAAACAGCAGTGGAGGTATGACAATGAGCACTTTTTTTGTCGGCGAAGGCAACATCGGCAGTGCGCCAGAATTCCAGGAGTTTGCCTCAGGCAATGACGAACCTCGATGCTTGTTGAGGCTGAATGTGTACTTCGACAACCCAGTACCGCGTGATGGTAGCTATGAAGACCGAGGTGGTTACTGGGCGCCGGTCGAGCTCTGGCACCGGGACGCCGAACACTGGAGCACGCTGTACCAGAAAGGCATGCGAGTGCTGGTCGAGGGCCGCACGGTGCGGGATGAGTGGGAGGACAGTGAAGAAAACACAAGGGTGACCTTCAAGATCGAAGCGCGCCGAGTTGGAATCCTGCCTCACCGGGTGCTCAGCACGGTCATGAAGGAACGCCCTGTTAAACAAACGAGCCCCGAAAAAACCGATGACCAAAGCACAGCTTGACGCAATTTCGGCATAAAAAATGCCGCCTTTCGTGAACCTTCAGGACGGTGGTCACTTACCTTTCGTGTTGATCCGTCCTGCCTCCCAAGCAACAACGTGAAGAACAAACAGCTCATTGCGTTTTTAGCCGATGCCGAAACGAAAACAACCTCTATTTAGGTACTTTAGGTTCCGAATCAATCTCGCCAATGAAAGTGCAGCTGTACGCTGCCTGGAGGACGTGCCAAATCACCGCTTCAGCGCCCAAAGACAACATTCAACCTCGGTCAGTGCACCATCAGTGGCAACAGACCTCCCTCTAACTCGGTTAGGGGCTGTCCGACCTCTCGGGCCAAGGCAACGCCCGTCGCCATCCAGATTTGCCCCAACTCATTGAAAGCCTGCAGGTGGGCTGGATGTTCGTTGAGCCAATGGACAAGGCTGTTGAAGTGCTCAGGATTTTCAGGGAAATCATGAATGCTGATGAACAACTCCATTGTCCTGTCCCAAATCTCATCCGTACCGTTTTTACTCTTCTCTTCCATGCGCAGCGTTTCCTCTGATTCACCTAATCAACTCATCCATTCTCACTGACCATCCCGACCACTAAATCCCTGGGGAATCGAAGCAGCGTCGCGATGAACGGATATTTCAGTCATGATAACAACCCAAAGAGTCGATACTCAACCTTAAAGGATGTTCATGTCAGCGAGTCTTTGCTCAACCATTCGGGTTGAACTGGAGAACTCAACCTTTGGCACATAGACATCCAACCCAAGTCCAAATCGGACGCATGATCGCGAAGCACCGAACCGAGCGTAATCTGACTCAGGAAGAAGTTGCGGAGCGGATGGGAATCGGCAGTGAAGCCATATCGCGACTGGAGCGGGGTGTGGTGGAGTTGTCCGTTATCAAGCTGATGCAACTGGCGGAAATTTTCGACTGCCGAATGGACGAGCTGCTCACCGAGTCAAGCAATCGCCCCATCGATCAAGCCAACATGATCTCCGGTCTGTTGAGTGACCTGAAGGAAAACGACCGTGCCTTTATCCTGGCCACGGTGGAGCAATTGGCCGCTCATCTCGGCAGCAAGTAACCCTTTTTACTGCCATTTGATCCAGGGAGTGCTACGGGCTTCTTTACCTTGACGTCGCCCCGCCTTCCTTGCTGTAGTACCCTTGGATCATCGCCAACGGCGGCCCAAGACCGACTCGCTCCGGGTAGCTCGGTCGGACTCCCTGAGTTCGGAGCCCTCTCCTCTAGAGAGTTTTATTCCTATTTGTGCTCGACCAGGTCGGGGTGGCGGATGACCCCTGTTGCCTCTAACAGGCAATAGCGGTCATCCGCTGCGGCGACCGCCTTCAGTCCCGGCGCCCACCGGGGAAACACTGGGCACCCTTTGTGCGCGGATGCGTGCCAGCAGCTTTCGATCCAGGCCACGACAAGGGTCGGTTGGTGACTCATGGCGCAGTTAAACCAAGTTTTACGAGGCACTTGTCGACTGCGTCTGACCACCAAAGGTGGCTGTTATCTTCCTCGCCTGGCTCACCGCCAGGCCCACTCTTCACTTTCTTCTGTCCACCAACTGCCATTGTATTCTGGCCATAAAAAATCGAGTTACAGCGCCTTGACGCCCCCCTGTGACGGGCATATACAAAGAGCATGGTTCGCTGTCGTTGACAGCCCAGCCCAGGTAGCTTGAACCTTCAAGGCTACGCCACTTATGTGGTGGTTTACCCCAAGTACGACCAGCGTTCGGAAGCTCGTACGATTGCTGCTTCGGCGGTGATGAATGCCCCCTACTCCAGACCTTCGGATCCATCGCAGACGCTCCTCTGCTGCGCTGCTATTCCCCAGACGCATCACGCTCATCATCACCGGCTTACCGGTGGTGAATAGTTCACTGCGCGTCTTCACCTTCCCCACCCTGACGGGGGCTCACCTCCCCGCCAGGGACCGTGCGTCACCGTTTTCCCTTGAAACAGGAGAACCACCATGGCCCACGCTAACCAATCCCCAGAAGCGACCACTTACTTCAACCTGCACACCGTCGGCATCGGCTACCTCAACCGCGTTCGCGAGGTACAAGTGCGCCGCGGCCAGCCGTTCATGGCCTGTGATATCTCAGCCCTACACGGCGCTTCCAACGCCGTGGAATACACCCGCTTCGATTGCAAAGTCGCTGGGGGTGAAGCTGAACGCTTGATCCGACTCTACAAAGACGCCGTCAACGCCGAGAAAAAAGTCTTGTTGTCATTCCGTATCGGCGATCTGTGGATCGATCCCTTTCTCTACGAGAAAGGCGATAAGCAAGGTCAGCCGGGCGCCGGCCTGAAGGGCCGTTTGCTGTTCATCGACTGGATCAAGGTCAATGGCACCTTCGAATACAAAGCGCCCGCCAGGCAGGAGGCAACAGCACCTGCTGAGCCAGCGCCCATCAGTGAGTCCTCTTCATCGTCGGCTAACACCGACGCTGAGGAGATCGAAACGCCAACACAGACTCGACTCGAGTCCGTCTCCCCACCCGTTGCAGGTACAACTTGCGGTGATGCTACACGTACCGTTCAGTCCGCCTGAACAGTTCACGATGTTCCTCAGCAAGGCGCTCCTTAGAGCGCCTTTTCCAATCTACACTGGGGGCCCCTCATGGAATCCTTCTGGCTTTGCGACGACTGCCTGTTCGGTGCCGCTTACGAGGATTACAGCACGTTATCGCTCTATCACTCGGAACATGAAATCGAGCAGCGCATTGCCGCGATACATCATGGCCTGATGCAGTTAATGCCCATCAGCGCCGACTTCAACTTAGACGCAGGCTGGGGCATAAAAGCCTTTTCCTCATTACCCTGCGATAGCTGTGGTTCGTTACTACATGGCCAACGCCACCGTTTCACTCGCCTGTAAACAGAACGTCATCGGCTAACACGCACGACTCCACACCCACCCTGGGGGGACCACTCCCATCAGGGCGTGTACCCCTGATTTCCCCCATCAGAGGTACCACCATGAGCTCCTCACACCCACAGATTGAGACCTCGGACTTCGAAGCTGATCGCATTACCCAAGAAAATGGACTGATCGACGAAGCCCTGCATATTTTGGATCGTCGACTGTTTGCCCAAGGCCCAGACCTAACGTCACCCGACACGGTCGCTGCATATCTAAAACTGCAACTGGCACCGCAGGAACATGAAGTGTTCGCGGTGATTTTCCTCGATGCCAAACACCGCGTCTCGGCGTTCGAAGTCCTCTTTCACGGCAGCATTGATAGCACCAGTGTTTACCCCCGCCAAGTCGTTAAACGCTCCCTGGTTCATAACGCCGCGGCCGCCATTCTTGTTCACAACCACCCTTCCGGTTGTACGGAGCCTAGCCTGGCAGATCGTGCTTTAACCGCACGGCTGAAAGACGCCTTGGCCTTGGTCGAAGTACGGGTGCTGGATCACTTCATCGTAGGCAAAGGTCGTCCGTTCTCCCTGGCCGAACATGGCTGGCTTTAACCCTCAAAGGCGCCGAATGGCGCCTTGTTCATTTTCATTCTGGAGACTTCACATGAACCCTCTCCCGCAAGCAGTAACTCCGCAGCCAAGCTCAAACCCATTTGCACGCGGTTACGACCACTTTCAGATCGAACAGCTGTTACTGATCACCTATGAAAACGACTGCCCTCCCTGCTTTCGCCCCGTACACGACTCACAAGCCCATCTGCCTGATGATGCCCTGCAACAGTACACGTGCTTGTTTAATGACGATTTCGCCTTAATCAGTGAAGGCCAATCCATTCCGGATGAGTTGGATGAGCAGTGCGAATCTACGGGACTGGTACGGCAGGTGATCTACGCCGTGAGGGGCGAAATGTTCAACCAGTGGCATCACGTCGGCGACTTGTACTCCCTGGAAGAAGCCCAAGCCATGGTCCACCGCTTACGCTTCGAAACAGGTCACTACAGTCGAGCCTGGGAAATCAGCACCGCACACCTCACTGAAGAAACGGTGCGCTACTTGGGACGCCGGGCTGGCAGCTTGGGCAGCAGACCAACCGGCCTGCTGTTCGAGCCCTTTACCTTGAGCGACTGCCATGGCGTCGGGTGTAAGTTGATCGGCACACCCTGGGCTGACGATAACCTGTTAACGATCGAGGGCCGCCCTTGTAAGCTAATTTCTACCTGCCTCAGATCGCGGTGCCCTCGGATTTCGAGATCGTGAGTGAGCATGGGTCGAGGCAGGTTCCTTCCTAAATTAGTCCGAACGGTTGCCTGGGCTTAAAGCCCGATTCTGCAAGGTTGGACAGGGGAAATCACCATGAACCAAGACTCTGCACTTGTCGGAATTGATGTTTCCAAGAGCACGCTGGATTCATTTGTCAGCACGACTGGTCAGGTCGAGCAGTTTCTTAACACGCATGACGATATTCAGCGTTTAACCAAATATCTCAAGGCACAGACACCAGCTTTGGTGGTGCTGGAGGCAACAGGCGGATTCGAGCGGCTAGCCGCCGCTGAGCTATCCGCTTCTGGTTTACCGGTTGTTATTGTCAACCCTCGGCAGGTCCGTGATTTTGCGAAGGCTACAGGCCAACTGGCAAAAACTGATGCACTGGATGCTCGGATCATTGCCGAGTTTGCCCAAGCAGTTAAGCCCGCTATTCGCGAACTTGCGGATGAACATGCTCGTGAGTTGGCAGATCTGCTGGTACGACGTCGTCAAATCATCGACATGCTGGTGGCGGAACAGTCGCGTTTGAAGCAAGCAGTGTTTAAAGCACTTCAACAGGACATCAAGGCGCATGTTGTGTGGTTGCAGAAGCGACTTAAAAATACCGATGATGATTTACACGATGCAATCAAGGCTTCCCCGATCTGGAAGGCTAACTATGACTTATTGCGTGAAGTGAAAGGTGTCGGTGACGTGCTCGCGCTTTCGTTGTTAGCGATGCTGCCTGAGCTAGGCAAGGTCAATCGCAAGCAGGTAGCTGCGTTGGTAGGTGTGGCTCCTTACAACTGCGATAGCGGTATCTTTAAGGGCCGCAGGCGGATCTGGGGTGGTCGAGCCGAACTAAGAAGTGTGTTGTACATGGCAACTCTGTCTTCAAAGCTCCATAACCCCGTGATAGAACAGTTTTATAACCATTTGTTGGCTGCTGGGAAGAGCAAGAAAGTGGCCTTGGTTGCCTGCATGAGAAAGCTGCTGACGATTCTGAATGCCATGATCCGCGATCAGAAACACTTCGCTGAAATGGCTTGAAGTTCGACACGGTTGCTTACTCATGGCTGAGGCAAGAGCAACTCGACGCTGGCACACCAGAAGCCTTGGTCAACGTACTGTATCTCGCGGCACTGGCAGATGTGCGATTGTTGATCTTCGATCCTGATGCTGCTGTCTTGGATGGACTCGCCATTTTTGATGAGTAGTCACGTGTTCGGCGTAAACACGACCCGTCTTGAATCAACTTTCTCACTGATCCGCTCCATAACCTCATGTCAGGTTCTGCACTGAATCTGACATGAGGTTTGTTCCATGGAGCGTTTTTTCACACTTATCTGCCTGCTGAGTTTGCTTAGCGCCTGCGCCGCGCAAATCCCCACCCCATTGCCGAGCGATCCGCAAATCGACACTGGCGCCAAGGGTGCCCGGCTCTCGGGAGACAATGGCAAAGCACATCACCCGGCAGAACTCCGCTATGGCCGCTACACGTTAGTCAGCACCGAGGCCACCCCGGAACAACGCGACCTTCTCTCTCAAATTATCGACGTCAGTGTGCCCTCCAACCTGAGTTCTTCAGTACAGGATGCAATGCACTACGTGTTGCAGCGCTCAGGTTATTCGCTCTGTCCTGCCGCCGGGACCGTGACAACGCTTTTTACTCGCCCCCTGCCTGCCGCCCACTACCGGCTTGGACCAATCCCATTACGCAGCGCGCTGCAAGTACTCGCAGGCCCCGCCTGGCAACTCACTACCGAAGACGTCAGCCGCTCAGTTTGCTTCGAACAACAGAAACCTGAACACGGCATCGCATCGCCTGCCCCTGCTTCAACTCACCAGTCGGAGGCTCGCCGATGAAGGCCTCAACCTTTCAAACCCTCATCGTAGGATTGCTTTGCCTGGCAGTCGCCAGCCTGAGCGCTGGCGTGTTCAACCAGCATCGGCACATGACCGAGCTGCAGAGCACCGCCACGCAATACCGACAGACCCTGGACACCCTGCAACATGATTCAAACACCCTAAAAGACGCCCAGGAGAAGCTGCAGTACGCGGTGAAAGACTTGAAACAAATGGTCGATAGCGGCGAGCAACAGGCCAACACCCTCGATCCGATGCTGAATCAATGGGTCCAGGAAATACAGGAGCTGCGCGACGGTCTGACAACCCGTGCGACTGAGGCAGACCTGGCGGCATTAAGCACACGCGTTGAGCACGTCGAACTAAAACTCATCGACATCAAGCCTCAGCCATCGTCCCTACCACCAACACCGCTACCTGCGGAGATCAAACCCAGAAAAACAGATCGCACCAAGCCCGTCCCTCTATCACCTCCGTTCTCAGTGTTGAGTGTCGAGTCCCGCGGTGGCGAGAGCTTTCTAGCAGTTGCACCTCATCACTCTCGCTCGCTCACGGATGTTCGACTGCTCCATAGCGGCGAACAGCTCGGAACCTGGCAACTGAAAACACTGGAACCGAACTCAGCCGTCTTCGCGGTGGCCGCTCAGCCAGACCAGACCGTGTATTGGCCTTGAGAGGCGATCATGAACAGAGCGCCACTCCTCTCCATCGTCTGTCTCGTGTCGTTGTTGAGTGCAGGTGCTGCGGTAGGGAGTCCCCTCACGACACGGTCACAGTTCCAGGACACGCAGCCTGCCCCCCTGAGACGCTCTGACTCCAGGCAGGCCCCAAACTGGGGTCTAACTGAGCAGGAATGGACACGCTTCGAACAGATCCAAGCAGGCCCCCGCGGTTTTTGGAGCCCAAACCTCGATCCACTGACCACACTCGGAGTCGAGGCCGAGACTGACCAAGAGCGCCAGCGCTATGCCGAGTTGCAAGTAGCGTTAGAAGCCAAACGCGCCGAGCGCGAGTTTGCCTATCAGAACGCTTACACCGCGGCCTGGGCCAAGCTGTTTCCGGGACTGCTGCCGATTCAGGGCATGGCATCCCCGGCCAGCTCGCCGGTCGTGCCACGCCAAGCACTGTTTGTGGAAGATCGCTGTTCAGCGTGCATTGCCAAAGCGCAGAGCTTGCAAAGCAGCAACACGGCTTTCGACATCTACCTGGTGGGCAGTCAAGGCGAGGATGAGCTCGTTCTCAGCTGGGCTCGGCAAGCAGACATTGATCCTGCCAAGGTTCAGCGCCGGCAAATAACCTTGAACCATGACCGTGGACGTTGGTTCAGCCTGGGTGCCCCGGGGCCCTTGCCAGCCACATTTCAACAGGTGAATGGCCAATGGCAACGACTCGACTGAATGGGATTGCGCTGATGTTAGTGATGCTAGCGGTTCAGGCAGAGGAGCTCCCGCCGCCGGCCTACCAACTGGCGGCACATGAGGCCGGTATACCTTCGGCCGTACTGTTCGCGATTACCCTACAGGAAAGCGGTACCCGGGTCCGTGACCAACTGCTGCCATGGCCGTGGACGCTGAACATTGCTGGAATGCCCTATCGCTTTACGACGCAACAAGCCGCCTGTCATGCACTGCTGCTGGCTCTCACGCAGTATGGCGCCAAGCGAGTCGATGCCGGACTTGGACAAACCAACCTGGGCTACCACGGACACCGCTTTTCCAGTCCTTGTGAGGCCCTAGACCCCTACCAAAATCTCGCCGTTACCGCTGCCCTGCTGCAGGAGCATCACGCCGCTACCGGTGACTGGGTATCCGCTGCAGGACGCTATCACCGACCCGCAGGGGGAGCGCCAGCTGCGCGCTACCGCGCTGGTTTTTCCCGCCAACTTCAAAGGTTGTTGGTCTCCAGCAAACAGGGCACACCGCCATGAAGAGAATCCTCCTAACCTGTTGCTTCAGCCTCCTATCGGCACCTTTCGCCCAGGCGATGCCAATCGAGCCTGGGGATTCGGCTAGCCACCTCAGTCAACGCAATACTCCGGCAACAGCTTTGCCGACAGCTCACAAAGTTCCGGCTGATTTGCCCGCTAATGCGGACCTGTCCAAGTATGCCGATGATACTTGGGTATTGCCTGTTCACAGCGCCCTCCTGAGCCCCGGCCAGATCACATCTCGCGCCTTGAACATGCCGGGCTTGCAAGCATTTTTTCTGGTCGGTGACGATCGCCAGTCACTGACTTGGTTGCGTGAACGCGCAGCTGAACTACACGAACTGGGTGCCGCAGGCTTCGCCGTCGAAGTGGCCGACGCAGAGGCTTTAGCCCGGATTCGAGCACTTGCCCCCGGCGTTACCATCCTCCCGGTCAATGGTAACGACATCGCCACACGCCTGCAGATCGAACACTACCCCGTCTTGATCACCAGTACCTCGCTGGAACAGTGAGTCCATGTCATGGCCGAGCATGCGATGGAATCAAAGCTTCGGCCAGCAGTGGAGCTGTACACCGTCGCGATCTGCCTTGCAGCCGCCGTGTTGTGCCTGTACTCGCCCTGGGCCGTGGCCCTGTCACCCGAAATCGGTTTGGTGGCCGCGTTAGCTTATGCCCTGTTTGGCTTCATACGCCTGCGACAAGGCTGGGAGGTAGTGCGCTATCGGCACAACATCCGGCGGCTGCCCCGCTACGAACTGACCAGCCGGCAGATTCCGGTCAGCCGTAAATATCTATTCATGGGGCGCGGCTTTCGCTGGACGCGCCTGCATACCCAGCGCTTGGTCGAGGCTCAGGATCCGGCTGTCGCTCACTACGTCGACCAACCGACGCACTACCGCTTGGCCCGTGGACTCGAAAGACGCCTGGAACATGCGCCGTTTCCCCTGTCGACATTGGCGCGCGTCACCGCCTGGGATAACGCGTTCAACCCGTTGCGACCGTTACCACCGGTCGGTGGCTCAACGCTATTGCATGGGGTTGAGCCCGACGAAACGGTGGTCAGTCTGCCACTGGGCGAACGGGTCGGACACACCTTGGTCCTGGGCACGACGCGTGTTGGCAAAACGCGGCTCGCCGAGGTGTACATCACCCAAGACATACACCGCGTCGAACACGAGGTCGTGATCGTCTTTGATCCGAAAGGCGATGCCGACCTGCTCAAACGGATGTACGTCGAAGCCAAACGCGCCGGTCGGGAAAAGGAGTTTTATGTTTTCCATCTGGGCTGGCCGGAGATCTCCGCTCGCTACAACGCCGTGGGACGCTTCGGGCGTATCTCGGAGGTAGCATCGCGCATCGCCGGGCAGCTCAGTGGTGAAGGCAATTCCGCAGCCTTCCGCGAGTTTGCCTGGCGCTTCGTCAACATCATCGCTCGAGCGCTGATCGAGCTGGGCCGACGTCCGGACTACCTGCAGATCCAACGTCATGTGGTCAACATCGATGCGCTGTTCATCGAATACGCTCAACAGTTTTTCGCCAAGAACGACTCGAAGGCCTGGGAAGTGATCGTCCAACTCGAGGGCAAGCTCACCGAGAAGAACATTCCCCGGCATATGGTTGGGCGTGAGCGGCGCGTGGTAGCCATCGAGCAATACTTGGCGGCGAAAAGAGTATTCGATCCAGTGCTGGATGGGCTGCGCTCTGCGGTACGGTATGACCGCACCTACTTCGACAAAATCGTCGCCTCGCTGCTGCCACTGCTGGAGAAACTCACCACCGGCAAAACCGCCCAGTTGCTGGCCCCCAACTACACCGACCTGGATGACCCGCGGCCGATCTTCGACTGGATGCAGATCATCCGCAAACGCGGCATTGTGTATGTCGGTCTGGACGCGCTGACCGATGCCGAGGTAGCCGCCGCGGTGGGCAACTCCATGTTCGCCGACTTGGTCTCCGTCGCAGGCCATATCTACAAACATGGCGTCGACCATGGACTGCCCCAATCAAGCAGCAACAGTGACAAGGTGCCGATCAACCTGCATGCCGATGAGTTCAACGAGTTGATGGGTGATGAATTCATCCCATTGATCAACAAAGGTGGCGGTGTCGGCATCCAGGTGACGGCTTACACCCAGACGCTTAGCGATATCGAAGCGCGCATTGGTAGCCGTGCCAAGGCCGGCCAGGTGATCGGTAATTTCAACACGCTGCAGATGCTCCGCGTGCGCGAGACCGCCACCGCGGAGCTGCTCACTCAGCAGTTACCGAAGGTGAACGTGCTCACCAGAACCCTGGTATCGGGCGCAACTGACACCTCTGACCCCGAAGCCAATACAGACTTCACGTCCTCCTCCCAGGACCGCGTCAGCAGCACCAGCGTGCCGTTGATTGAGCCCGCTCACATCGTCAGCTTGCCCAAGGGGCAAATGTTCTCCTTCCAGTCCGGTGGGCAGCTCTGGAAAGTCCGCATGCCCTTGCCTAAGCCGTCCAACGACGATGCCATGCCCAAAAACCTGCAGGAGCTCGCACACCGTATGCGCGCCACCTACAACGCGCAGGTGGGACAGTGGTGGACGGTCAACGGAGGCGGGCCAACAGAAAACTTCGATCTGGATCAGGTGGGGTAGCCCACCCCGCGATATTTTTTTTATTCAGTAGTACACGATCCAGAAAACGTCGTGACCACACGAATTCCGCTGCGCGCATAGAGGTGAACAATGGCGACACCCGCTCAGCACACCGTGCAACAGCCGATCCAGCGTCCAGGGTTGATCATCTCGGCGATCCGCTTAGTCCTACGCGTCATCGGCTTGTTGATGGCCTCATTGTTGTTCTCGATCCTGATCGAGTTCGCTGGCCTGCTGCTTTTCTGGGGAGACCAGGGCTGGCGGCATAGTCAGGCCATGCTGAGAAGTGAATTAAGTTGGCTTAGCGAGCACTTTAAATCTTCACTTCTTATCCAACAGCCTGGGCAAACGATTACCCACTGGCTGGATTTCCTCTATCAGTGGGTGCTGGTCAAAACAGGCTTTGCGGATTTTGCCCAGCAGGCGCGGGTTTCGAGCCAGGGCAACGGCTTCTGGAGCTGGATCAACCAGTTCTACGTACATATCGAGGACTTTGTACTGTCGGCGGTGTGTGTCACTTTCACCTTCGTGGTGCGCCTGACCATTCTGGTCCTGTCCGCCCCTCTGTTTCTGTTGGCCATGTTGACCGGTTTTGTTGATGGACTGATGCGCCGGGATCTACGTAAATTTGGCGCAGGGCGAGAAAGTAGCTTTGTCTACCATCGAGCGAAACGAGCCGTAATACCACTGCTGATCGTGCCGTGGGTTATTTACTTGTCCTTGCCCTTTTCGCTCAATCCCATGGCTGTGTTTGTTCCTTGTGCTGTGATGCTCGGCATCACTACGGCAATCACGGCAACCACATTCAAGAAGTATCTCTGATTCGGAAAAAATCCCTTTAAACATTCTGATGCCAGGATAGCGATCCAACGACCGAAAACTGATATTCCATATGAGTGCAAAAACTGCTAGAGATCATCCACTACTCCCACTATGAGCTAGAACATTAGGTGAAATGCAGTCGCCCAAGATTGCGGGAACATCAAGGATCTAAACACCAATTGAAACTGTTGCAGGATGGGCTCAAGACTTGCACCCTAGATGTATCATTCCCACCGAAAAAAGGACCTTTACAGGCCCTTTGTCATCAAACCGATCTTACTGAGTACGCCAGGAGTCGACAACATCCGCGCCAAACTCGACTTTCCATTCTTTCAGTTGCCGATGATTTCCGCCCTTGGTTTCGATTACCTCACCCGAGTTTGGATTCTTGTAGATCTTCACGTCTCTAGTCTTGCGGACTGCTTTTACGGGAAAAACTGCCGTGCCTGAGGTACGACGGCCAGCTTCCGGATCCAGAATGCTAATGATGTTCTTCAAGCTGAAGCCGTACTCACCAAGCAACGTCCGCAATTTACTCTCAAACTCCATCTCTTTTTTCAGGCCGGAATCACTTTTCATCGACTCAAGCTCTGCGAGCTGTTCAGCCAGTTGTTGCTCAAGCTTGCGAAATTCAGCCAAACGAGACATCTGAAATTTCCTTCAGGTTAGCGTAATTAAGAATGAACATTCTAATGCTAGGCGATGATTAGCTCCTCGTCACCTATGCTGGCCCTGAATTAACTTACGCACACATTGTCGTATGAACAACACACTATGATTGAGCTCAAAATTTTCTTCTGAGCATTTTTCTAACCAAATCGACTACTGATGTATGTGAGCAGACCTATTCGGCTCTCCCCAAAAAAAGCGATAGGTCCCACCTCGCGTTTAATGCTGAGTCATTCGACCTCTGACTTGATTCTGTTCCCATATCTTCACGGGCCAGTATCATGCCAACTACCGCCTTTCGCTTCTTGTTGCTTTTCTCGCTGGCTATCGCCAAGGGCAGCAGTTATGCCGCATCTGCTCATGAGCAGGATCAGCTCAGCCGAGTCCAGCAGCAGCTCGAAATTATCGAGCGCCTTACGGCGCGAGCTATGACAGACAACACGGCGGCTCCCGACGATCGCTATCGCTTCGACTATCCCCGCCTGTCCAGGGACATCCAACACATACGGGACGGCATACAGGGTTATCTATCCCCTTCCCGCGCACAACCTCGCGACCCTGGTGAGCTGGTGGGTGATTACCGCCTCGACACTCCGCCTGCGGAGCCCTTGCCATGAGCATGACTGAAACTCAGAGCGCTGCGTTTCAAAACGCCTCCGGTTTTTCATCGCAGAGCAGTTCGACGCTCTGGATATCCCTGGTTCTGATTCTGACCTTGCTGTGGTGCGCATGGGTGATGTGGACGGCTTACCGCGGCTGGGCCGCCGGCAGCGTGCGCTTCGGCGCGTTTGGCGGTAGTGCTGCACGCGTGTTGCTCGCGTTGTTGGTTCTGATGTTCTTCACCCTGTCTTAACACCGGAGATCACCATCATGCTTAAGTGCCTTGTCCCTCTGAAAAATAACTTGCGTGATCGTGCCAGTCAGCGCCTGTTCGGCCTGCTGCTGGTGCTCGGTCCAAGCCTGGCTTTTGCCGAACTCCCCACCATGGAGGCCCCTTCGCGTGGCGAAGGATCTGGGTTAATCGAGACGATCAAAAACTATGCCTACGACGGCGGCATCCTGCTCGGTCTGCTGATTGCCCTACTCGCTTTCTTGGGGGTGGCGTGGCACTCGTTGACCGTATACGCCGACGTACAGAACCAACGCAAGACCTGGAAGGATCTCGGCGCTGTGGTCGGTATCGGCGCCCTGTTGGTGGTGATCATTATCTGGTTTTTGACCAAGGCTGCCGCGATTCTGTGAGGTAGGCATGAACGACACTATCGAACGCCTTTCCGACGGCACCTTGGTTTTTCTGCCGGAGCGGCTCAACCGTGATCCCGCCGTATTGCGTGGTTTGACCAATGATGAGATGTGGGTAGCGCTCGGCACCGGTGCGGTCATTGGCCTGCTGCTAGGCGTTCCGCTGGCGATCGCCACCGCCTCCATTGCCGTGGCGCCGACCAGCATGATCGCAGGCATGGCGGTGGTGTTATTTGCCGGTGGCACACTACTGCGTCGGGCCAAACGGGCTCGCCCCGAGACCTGGTTGTACCGCAAGCTCGAATGGATGCTTGCCAGCCGTTGGCGTCTGGGTCGCGGAAGTTTGATTCTGCACTCCGGTGCCTGGACGGTTCGCCGCTCAAGCCGTCTCCGTCCTGCCCTGTCCCGGTGGCTACCATGAGCCGGTTTCGGAACAAGGTCGATGCCCAACAGGCCCACATCTTCAGCCTGCGTCTGGCGGTAGTGATCGGTGCCCTAGTCTGTGCCGGACTTTGGTACGGCTGGCGCTCGGCACCGACCGATCTGACTGTGCATGTCCCCCCAGACCTACGCTCGGGCAGCACGCGCAAGTGGTGGGATATCCCCTCGGAGAATGTCTATGCCTTTGCCCTGTATATCTTTGGCCAACTCAACCGTTGGCCCTCGGATGGCGAGCAGGATTATCGCCGCGCCATCTATGGCTTGCAGCCCTACCTGACACCCGCCTGCAAGGCCTTCCTCGACGGCGATTACGAGTACCGCAAGGCCGCTGGCGAACTGCGCCAGCGGGTGCGTGGCGTCTACGAAATCCTGGGACGAGGTTACAGCGAGGATCCGGAACTCAGGGTCAAGCAACTCGACCGCGACAGCTGGTTGGTCAAGCTCGACCTCAATGCCGATGAGTATTACGCCGCCGAACCGGTGAAACGGGTGGTGGTGCGTTATCCATTACGCGTAGTGCGTTTCGACCAGGATCCCGAGCGCAACAAGTGGGGGCTGGCACTGGATTGCTATCAGGGCACGCCGCAAAAAATCGCTCTGCCTGGAGGTGAGCCATGACGCGGATTTCTACCCTGGGGCTCACCATCGCACTGATGCTATGGGGAGTTGCTGCGCAGGCCGTCGAGCTGATGCATTGGGAACGCCTCCCCCTCGCGGTCCCGCTGGTGATCAATCATGAACGAGTGGTCTTTGTCGATGAGGCTGTTCGCGTCGGCGTGCCCTCGACCCTGACGGGCAAGCTGCGCGTGCAATCAACTGGCGGCACGCTGTACCTGCGCGCGTCGGAAGCCATTGCCCCGACCCGCCTGCAACTGCAGTCGGTCGCGACGGGCGAGATCATCCTCCTGGACATCGCGGCCACTCCCGGTGATCAACCGCTGGAGCCTGTGCGTATTCTTAAGAATGCTCAGATGCAAGCTACCGAGGCAGAATCTAGCACCGTCCCTGTTCCGGAACGCACACCGATCCCAGTCGCTTTGACGCGCTACGCCGCGCAAAGCCTGTACGCGCCGCTGCGCACCGTGGAGTCCCTGCCCGGTGTACGCCGCGTCCCGCTCAAGCTGCGCACTGAACTGCCGACCCTGCTGCCCACCGAAAACGTGTCCAGTATGCCTATCGCCGCCTGGCGACTCGGTGATTACTGGGTGACGGCGGTGAAGTTACGCAACCGTGGTTCAGCGACGGTGCAACTCGATCCGCGCTGGCTTCAGGCCAAGCTGTTCGCCGCGGCCTTCCAGCATGCTTTCCTCGGGCCTGTCGGCAGCGCTGAAGACACCACGATCGCCTACCTTGTCACCCGCGGTGCCAGCCTCGAGCAAGCCGTGCTGCTCCTGCCCGTTGCGCGAGGTGCTGGCGATGAAGGCTAATGCATTGCTCAAATGGCTGGTACCGGCTGCGCTGCTGGCCGTGGTGCTGATCATCCTGAAAACCTGGGTTGCGGGTGACAGCAGTTCCTCTCCTGAGAAGCCGGTTGATCAGGGCAACCTTCAGTTATCCGCCGAGCAAGCCAAGTCGCTCGGCATTGCGGGCGATACCCCACGCGACACGGTCGCCACCCTGGTCGGCCAGGTGAAGGCCATGCGCAGTGACATGCTCAGTTTGAAGAAACACAACGATTCGCTGTTGACGGAAAACAACCGCCTACGCGAGCGGGAAAGCAGTGTCGATTCGCGTATCCAGACCGCGCTTGGCAGTGTGACCCAGCAGGTCGACGAAGGCCGCCGCCAAGCCAACGAGGCCCGACTCAAAGCGGAACAAGACAGTCGTCAGGCTCGCGGCCTGCTGACGCAATTACAGGAGCAGTTGTCGGGGCTGGCTGGCAAAAGCAAGGACATGCCGATCGGATTGGGGCTTGAGCCCGGCGACGGCACTCAGTTCGAAGGGCGGCACTCTACCAATGATGCGCTACAGTGGATTGAGCCCTCGGATGCTCCGCCCACCGATGCCCGAGGCAAAACCACGACCTCCTCCTCACTGAGTCTGCCGACTGCCTTCAACTCACTGGAAGGCTTGAAAGATAACGCCATTGATCGTAGCCAGAAACAGCTACGTGCAGCCACCCAGGGTGAACGTGACCTGACGCGATACGCTGATCGTACCGAAGGCGCGAAGCCGGTCTACACCATTCCCGAAAACGCGACATTGATGGGCTCGGTCGCCATGACCGCGCTGATCGGCCGAGTCCCGGTGGATGGCACAGTGAATGATCCCTATCCCTTCAAGGTGTTGGTCGGTCCGGAGAATCTGACTGCCAACGGCATCGACCTGCCGGACGTCGCAGGTGCCGTGATGAGTGGCACGGCGTCCGGGGACTGGACCCTGTCCTGCGTACGCGGACAGGTCGAGTCAATCACCTTTGTGTTTACCGATGGCACCATCCGCACGGTGCCTCAGCCGAAGGCGGTAGCCAGCCGCACTGCCTCCACCACCCAGAGCTCGAACACCGACAAGATCCGTGGCGGACTCGGTTACCTGTCCGACCCGTATGGCATCCCGTGCATCGCCGGCGAGCGCCGCTCGAACGCCCAGCAGTACCTCGGCAGCCAGAGTCTGATCACTGCGGCCGGTGCGAGTGTCGCCGCCTTGCTCGGGGATGAGCAGAACAACAACAGCTTGATCAGTTCGGGCGGCAGTGCCTTCGGGGTCACCAACAGCAAGGGCAACAGCGCGCTGAATTCAATTCTCAGTGGCGGGGTCAGCGATATCCGCGAGTGGGTCAACAAGCTCTATGGCGAGGCCTTTGCGGCCGTGTACGTGCCACCGGCCGCACAGGTCGCGCTGCACCTCGACCATGAGATCACCATCGACTACGAGCCCAAGGGCCGGAGCGTTCGCCATGAAAAAGACCATGCCTCTCTGCCTGACCTGGATTAGCGTGCTCTGCTGGGTTCTGGCGGGGTGTTCCACCGACAAGGACATGCTGCTGCCCCATGGCGAGCAAACCATGCTGGACATCTGGAACGGCGCCGGTTCGCAAGGCACTCAGCAGCAACTGCTGGAGGCTCGACAGCAGTTACGCCGCCCGTTGGCTCCAGCAGATTTCTCCGCGTCTCTCCAGGAGCCGTACACGCGCACTGCGGCGAACGAGATCCGCAACCTGTTCCCGCGCCTGCCCAATCCCGATCTGGTGCTGTACGTGTACCCACATTTGAGTGGGACAGAGCTGGCACCAGTTCCGGGTTACTCGACCGTCTTTCCGTTCTACCAACGGGTGCAGTACGCATTGCCGGGTGAACGTCAGGAAGACTTGTAGTGCGTAGCGGCGACTCGGGGAACCGCACTTCTGCATGGAAAGCCTGGCGCAACCCATTGCGTCCTCACGCCACCTTGGCCGATGAAGCTGCACTCTATGCGCACAACCCCAGCTTCACCGATCACCTGCCTTGGGTCGAGTACCTCGACACCGAGCAGTGTTTTCTGCTGGATGACAATCGCTCGGTGGGCGCGGTGTTCGAGTTGTTGCCCATCGGTACCGAAGGGCGCGAACCCGATTGGTTGATGGCGGCCCGCGATGCACTTGAGGATGCCCTGCAGGATAGCTTTGACGAGCTGGATCAAGCGCCTTGGGTGGCGCAGTTTTTCTGCCAGGACGACAACGACTTCACCCCCTGCCTGACCCGGCTCACCGATTATATTCAGGACAGCGCGCGAGGCACGGTCTTCACCGGAGCGTACCTGGAACTTACTCGCCGCCATCTGCAGGCCATCGCCAAGCCCGGTGGTCTGTTTGAAGATAAGGTAGTGACGCGCCTACCCTGGCGCGGTAACGACCGCCGGGTGCGCCTGGTAGTCTATCGCTGGCTTGAGTCTGACGCGGAGGAGAAGGGTCTCACCCCCGTGCAATCCCTGCATCAGGCTGGCGAACGTATCGTGGCTTCGTTGCAAGCTTGCGGGGTGCAATCGACGCGAGTCGATGGCCGAGGTCTGTATGCCTGGTTATTGCCCTGGTTCAATCCGGCACCCACGCTCACCGATGAGGCACCCGAGGATTTCTACCGCCGCGTGGCCTACCCGGAGTGTGGCGACGGTGAGTCGCTGGCACTGCCCTTCGACCACGACTTTGCCGAGCGACTGTTCTTCAACGAACCGCGTTCAGATGTGCAGCATGGACTCTGGTTTTTTGACGATCAGCCCCATCGAGTCGTGGTAGTGGACAAGCTGCGCCGAGCGCCCTTGATTGGTCAACTCACTGGCGAAACCCGCAAAGGCGACGCGGTGAATGCCCTGTTCGACCAGTTACCCGAAGGTACGGTGATGAGTCTGACTTTAGTGGTCAAACCACAGGATGTACTCGAGGATCAGTTGAACCGCCTGACGCGCAAAGCCATCGGTGAAAACCTGGCCTCGACCCAGACCCGCCAAGATGTTGAAGAGGCTCGCGCGATCATTGGTCGCCAGCACAAGCTGTACCGCGGAACGCTGGCGTTCTACGTGCGCGGTCACGAGGAGCAGCAACTGCACCAGCGCTCGGTCAGCCTGGCCAACGCTCTGCTGGGTGCTGGGCTGCAGCCGGTACGCGAAGGCGATGAAGTCGCCGCCTGCAACAGCTACCTGCGCTGGTTGCCGATGGCTTACAACCCGGCCCGAGACATGCGCAACTGGTACACGCGCCTGATGTTCGCACAGCACCTGGCAAACCTCCTTCCGGTGTGGGGCCGCAGCACGGGCACAGGTCACCCGGGCATCACTCTGTTCAACCGCGGCGGTTCGCCATTGAGCTTCGACCCTCTGTCACGCCTGGATCGGGCCATGAACGGTCATCTGCTGTTGTTCGGCCCCACCGGTGCAGGCAAGTCGGCGACCCTGGTCACCCTGCTGATGCAGGTCATGGCGGTGTACCGCCCTCGTCTGTTTGTCGTCGAGGCCGGAAACTCCTTCGGGTTACAGGGCGACTACTTTGCGAGACAGGGCCTGTCGGTCAACAAGGTCCAATTGAAACCTGGCGCCTCGGTCAGTCTCGCACCGTTCGCCGACGCTTGGCGCCTGGTCGAGCAGCCGGACCAGGTAGCCAGTCTGTCGATCGATGAGCTGGACGATGAGGTCGTAACCAGTCGCGAAGACCAGCGCGACATTCTCGGTGAATTGGAAATCACCGCTCGACTGATGATCACCGGCGGCGAGCCCAAGGAAGAAGCCCGCCTGAGTCGAGCCGACCGCAGCCTGATCCGCGAGTGCATCCTGGATGCGGCGCAGACCTGCGTCAATGCGGGCCGCCAGGTGCTGACTCGCGACGTGCGCGACGCCTTGCTGCGCGTCGCCGCCGACCCGCATTTACCGGAGAAACGTCGTGAGCGCGCCCAGGAAATGGGCGAGTCCATCGACCTGTTTTGCCAGGGTTTCGAAGGGGAACTGTTCGATCGCGAAGGCACGCCTTGGCCTGAAAGCGATGTGACCATTGTCGACCTGGCCACTTATGCCCGCGAAGGCTACGAGGCACAGATGTCCATCAGCTACATCAGCCTGATGAACACTGTGAATAACATCGCCGAGCGCGATCAGTATCTGGGACGGCCGATCATCATGGTCACCGACGAGGGCCATATCATCACCAAAAACCCTCTGCTGGCGCCATTCGTGGTCAAGGGCACGAAGATGTGGCGTAAGCTCGGCGCATGGTTCTGGCTAGCGACGCAAAACCTTGCTGACTTTCCCACGGCTGCGCAGACCATGCTCAACATGATCGAATGGTGGATTTGTTTGAACATGCCGCCCGCGGAAATCGAAGAGATCGCCCGTTTCAAAAAGCTTTCACCAGCGCAGAAAGCCTTGCTGCTCTCCGCCAGTAAGGAGCCGGGGAAATACACCGAGGGAGTGGTGCTGTCGAAAAAGCTCGAGACGCTGTTTCGAGCCGTACCGCCCAGCCTCTATCTCGCCCTGGCCATGACGGAGCCCGAGGAAAAAGCTGAGCGCTGGACACTGATGCAGGAGAACGGCTGCTCTGAGTTGGAAGCGGCGTATCGGGTAGCTGAACGGATCGATAGAGCGCGAGGAATAGAACCCGCATAGGGGAATCTATTCAGGCCTCTCGCTCTAAAGCGAGTGATCGGTTATTGCGATACGCTCCGGAGCCGCTGCTGAATCCTCAACAAGAATCCGGCTTCGAAGGCATCCTGGCAGTCACCGACAGGAAAGGTCTTGCGGGTTTGCGCCAGCTCCCACCACAGGGGAATCTCACCGGGCGTATCAAGCCAAGCCTGAGCGCATTGCACGCCACGCTCGATCATCGGGGCAAACTCGTTGCCCCAGGGTGTCAGAAGGCCCGAGCAACCATCCGCCGCCGGAATTGAAATGTAGATTTCGTCCATACACACCCTAGATTTCTGATTTATTGTTAGACGTTGGGGCCAACTTTGACAAGCTTAACCACGCCAAATGAACGCTCGATAACAGGCATGAGCATCAAATGGCCTAGATCAATGCCAATGTAGACTATATCCCGTGGATTGAGAGTCCCTCAAGGCGCAATTTGCGCGCATGGCTCAAGACTACGAACACCTTCGTCTGCAACTGGCGGAAAACATCCGCTTGATGCGACGCGTGAAAAACCTTACCCAAGAGCAGCTCGCGCTCATGGCCGAGGTGGATCGCACCTACGTCAGTCAAATCGAACGATGCACGGGCAATCCGTCGCTGTTGGTCCTGTGCAAGCTCGCCAATATTCTCGAAATCACCACAGATCAGCTACTTGCAGAACCCGATACTCTGCGCAGCGCCCTTCACGTCAAATAATAGTCTCACGGCTCACAAATCCGATAGATCCGCCTTCATAATTTCCACTGACAATCTTCAGTCCGTAATCGAACCTGCCCAGGCCATACACCGAGAGCCTGGATCATGCCTGTTGCCTGCTCGTCAATCTCGCCCACAAAGCTACGGCCCCTGGCGCTGAGCATCCTGCTGGCGTGCGGTCCAAGCGTGGCGCTGGACACCGTCAGCATCACGTCTTCCGTGCTTTCGCCAAACTGTCTCGACTACAGGGTCGTCGGCATTTGTTTCTGGCTCCTCTGCACGCCCTTCGGCTGCACAGTCAAAACCTCGACCAAGGTTCGTCATTTCATTCCTGAACTGGTGGTCTCGAGCTACGCCACCACCGGCAATAACCCTTGGGCCGAGATGGCTACCCTCTCCTCTCCCATCAGTGGTGCGGAAGGTGGCGGCAACCTGATCACGCCGAACACCCAGCGTGACAACCTACCCCGCTTCAAGAACGTTGATGGCATCGGCCACCCCGGAGGTTGGGCCGCCACACAACTGGCTTCGCAATCCGGCTATGCCTGCGCTAGTGTTGCAACTGCATTCATGCCTTACTACCTGAGCACCTTGGACTCACTGGCCTGGCGCCATGGCATCCCAGAAAGTCTTTACCCCGAGTCGCTCATGCCGGGGCTCCGTGAAATTGGTCGTCAGGCTTCGGGAAACATGTGGGGCAACGTTTATCCCCGGCAGGGCTTTCTGGTACAGCCCGACGACTTCAAGGCGGCCGCCGTCATGGCGCAACGGGCCGGCGATGTGATTACCCGCAATTGGCAGCCGCATGTGTACGTACCACTGACGCCTGCCAAACGCGACGGCTACTGGCCGCCGGGCCCGACCGTTGAAAACGACACTTCGACTCACAAATGGCAATTGCTTTACCCTCAGGTGCAGCCCACGTGCGCCATCTTCCCCAGCGAACCGGTACAGAGCGCGGATGGCGGCTACGCCTGGTCGCTATGGCGCCCCTATAGCTGCTGCAAACGTGAAGGACAAACCTTCCTGTTCGCCATCGACTTCGAAGGCGGTGCTTCATGAACCGGCTTCTCGCGCGACCATGGCTTGCCGTGAAGAGCCTGCTGCTCTGTGGACTGCTCGCGATGGCCACGCATGCCCACGCCGCCGAGGGCGTTTACCGCCTGGGTACTCAAGGCGAAGTACTTGACGACCGAGTCATGTACACCATTGGTGGCGGCTCGGCAGTCGGCTCACCGAGTTCGCTCTACCGACCCAGTGGTCTCGGTGTCGGCGGGTCTTGGCGAGCGAACATGATGTGCGGAAACATGAGTCTCACCAACACCCTGCAAAACCAGCTGAACGGCGCCACCGAAGGTTTCCAGCAGATCATGAGCAGCATCGTGCAGAACGCGACCCAAGCGGTAATGTCGCTGCCAGCGTTGATCATCCAGCGCGCCAATCCCGGCCTCTATGAGTTGCTGAGTAACGGCGTTATGCAGGGTCGCATCGACTTCGACCGATCCAAGCTGACCTGCCAGGCCATGGCCGAGAAGATGGCGGACAAGGTCGGTCAAGCCGGCTGGGGCGCGCTGGCCAAGAACCAGGAGATGCAGGGCAACCTGGAGCAAACCGGTGGCGATGCGGTGGCTGCGGTGAAAAACACCGAGGCCCGCAACGGCAACAATGGCGTGTCCTGGGTCGGCGGCTCGAAGGCTGGAGGTAATGGGCAGATGCCCATACGAGTGACTTCCGACGTGGTGCGCGCGGGCTATAACCTGCTGCATAACCGTTCGGTGGATGACAGTGCCTCGATCAGTGTTAACGATTGCCTGGGTGGGGCTATTTGCCAGACCTGGGCTTCGCCCCAGGAGGAATCCGAGTGGGCCGTTCGGGTGTTGGGCGAGAGCGAAGTTACGACCTGCGACGCCTGCGAAACCCTGCGTGCTACCGCTGGCAGTGGGTTAACGCCGCTGATCCAGGAGGCCTACAGCGAACGTCTCAAGGCCCTGCAAGGGCTGTTGTCGGGCTTACTGCGGCCTACCCCTGACAACCTGGCGAAAGCCTCCAGCCCGATGCTGCCGGTGACCCGTGGCGTGATTGAAGCCCTGCGCGACGATCCTGACCAAGATCTGTTGGCACGCCGCCTGGCCAGTGAGACAGCCTTGTCCAGCGTGCTCGACAAAGCGTTGCTGCTACTGCGCACCCTGCTGGCGGGCAGTCACGAACCGAACATCGCTTCAGCCGAGCCGGCCGAGACAGCCTTGACGAAAAATATCGACGCCCTGGAGCGCGAAATACGTCTGCTACAAACCGAGCTGCAGGTCCGGCAGATGCTCGCAACCAATACCGCCAGCCTGGTGCTCGATCGGCATGCCGGTGGTGCCGATGCTTCGCGTACCGTCGAGCAAGGCGACCCTGAGCCGGGCCGACTCAATGATGCTGACGCTAGGCGCAAGTGAGCCATGAAACGCTCACCGCTATTCACTCTGCTTTCAGGTCTGGGGATTGCCGCGGTGATGATCCTCACCGCCGCACTGGTCGCCTGGATCGGCCGCACTGCGCTGGGTAGTTTCGAGGTCTGGCAGCAGGCAATCGAATCCGTACGACCTTATCTGCGGTGGTGGCGCGCCCTGCTCTACGCCGCCCTCTTTGCGCTCTGGTGGGATCTGCTTCGGCGCTACCGACATCGACCACAGCATCGACTGCGCGTGAAACGCATTGGAGTATTAGGGCTCGTGCTCTTTACCTGCGTCGAACTCACCCGAGTGTGAGGTCACCACCATGCTCATGAGCACCAACAGCTACCTGGAGTTTTACCTCTCTCTGCTGGCCTGGATCATCAACAACGGGCTCTGGAGTGCCCTGTCCGACACCGGGCTATTCGCCGCGCCCTTTGGCGCAATTATCTTGCAGGAATGGTTGTCTGCCCGTCAGCAAGGCGCGGATGAAGGCAACAAGGGACTGCTCTCGGTGCCGCGGATCGAGAACCGGTTGTGGCTGGCCTACATCGTCGTGCTATTTGGCTGCGCCCCCGTCTTTCCGTTGAGCCTCGCCTCAATGGCGTTCGATGATGCGGCGAGCCAGCGCTGCGGCGTGAGTGTCGCCAAGCCGGCGGAAACCGCCTGGGGGACCACCTTCAATACCATCGGCGAACGCTCCGCCAATGTGCCGATCTGGTGGTTTTTGGTGCATGCCTTGAGCAAAGGCGTGACCGCGGCGGCTACCGCCTCCATCCCTTGCGCACCAGATATCCGACAAATGCGCATGGAGATCGACAGTTCGCGCATCGACAGCCAGGTACTGCTGCAGGAAGTCGCCGATTTCACTCGCGACTGCTATGGCTTTTCCCGTTCTCGGTTGTTCACCAACCGTCCGCAGTTGGATAAGGTACAGAGTCACGACGCGTCCTGGATCGGTTCAAGCTATTTTCTCGACACGCCCGGCTACTACGACACCGATCGTTCACGCACACCGCGAGTCAGTTGGCCGTATGACGACAGCCGCGATGTTTCCTTGCCGCGGCTGGAGAATGGCGCGGGCTACCCCACCTGCAAGCAGTGGTGGAGTGATAGCGGTGTTGGGTTGCGCGAGCGCTTGATCCAGCAGGTCGATCCCTCGCTGCTGACTCAGCTGAAAGGTTGGTTGACTGGTCGTTCGAGCAACGAGATCGAGGATGCCACCCTGCGTGAGCTGGTCAGCCCGCGCCAGCAATCGATGTCCATGTCGCCTGGACAGGTGTATCAGGACTATGGCTCCAGTGCCCGAGGCGGCTCGATCAATCAGGGGCTCAATAACCTGGCCACCAATACCGGGTTGGCCCTCGGCTCCTTCAGCAACTTCCCGGCGATGAATGCGCTACGCGCTGCCCTGCCCATGGTGCAGGCCTTCCTGATCATGGGCGTCATCATCAGCTTGCCGCTGATTCTGTTGGTGAGTACCTATCAGCTGAAGACCGTCATGACCGTGACGTTTGCGCTGTTCACGCTGCACATGTTGAGCTTCTGGTGGGAACTGGCTCGTTGGGTCGACTCCAGCATGCTCGATACCTTGTACAACCAGGTCTCGGCGTCCAATCAAGTGCTGTTATCGCTGCCCACATCCGGGTTTATGGATGGGACTGTCACCGCGCAGGTGATCGAGTATGTGATGGGGGCGATGTTCTTGGTGCTGCCTGGACTGTTTTTGGTCGCCATGAGCTGGGCTGGCTACTCAATCGGCAACAGCCTTGAGGGGATGCTAGGTGGTGCAAGCAAAGCCGCGCATGGTGCCGCGGGCAAAGGAACGGATCAGTTGATGGGTGCTACGAAGAAGCTTACCTGACGTTATCAGATGATTTGAAATGACCTATGTAATGGCCATTGTCATCGTAGTTGCCAAGATAGGAGTTAGCCCCAAGGTAGTCAGGACCTGGATTGCCCTCTTCAAAATCCGTGTCGATGACAGCCTTGGACTGCAGAAGGGCAATCACAGCGATCACCACCACAACAGAAGCGGCCAGCCAGAAACAGATAAAGAGCAGCCCTCCGATCATTGCCATTTTGGCAATCAGAAAGCTCCCGCGAACAAGTAATTTACCCGCGGGCAATCCTGCCGTCACCGCACACTCAGCCACGCGGGACTCAAACGCTTTCAAATTGCGATACACGCGCTTTATCGACATGCCACAGGTATATGCCCAGCGGTGGGCACGTGAATTCTGAATAGGGTTCTGAGTCGGCATGGTCTCGCCCTCTGCTGAGCGTTTTCATGGTTGAGACAGGAGTAACAGCCTACTACTGAAAACGGTCCGTACCTGACCGTTTATCAGTTTGCCCAGCCGAAAAATCTTGACTGGAAGACAGAAGACAAGCCCCGTGAAACAGCGTCTCTTCGGAGGTGGACCCGTATAAATCGTCCGGCTAAATACAAGGTACGGATCGCTGTTATCGACAGCACCCCGCCCAGGTAGCCAGAACCTTAAAGGCTACGTCACTTCGATGATGGTTCTCCCCTAGTGCGATTAGCGTTCGGTAGCTCGCACGGTGACCGTTTCTACGGTGATGAACGCCTACTGCACTCCTGAGCGCCTTTCGAGCTCTGCTCGTCAGGGAAATCCTCTTGATTTTCTTCAACCCACTGCGGGGAAATCTTTTCCCCCACGGGACAGGTTTCTTCACGTTTCAACGGAGACATACCATGCCCGACACACTTACACCGGAAACACTGAACACCCTTCGGTTGCCCATCGTGTTCACCCCTGGCGCGTGGCAACGCGCAGTACTGCTCGAGCAATCCGATCACGCTGAGAAGCTGCAGGTCGATCGGTTGAGCCACGTACTGCGCGCAGCCTTCGAAGCCCATCTGGCCTATCCAAACAAGCCCTACGTGCTGTTCGAGATAATCCACATTGAACCAACCGATCACTTAGACCACGACCCGTTGCTGCAATTGAGTCTGAGCCTACTCCAAGAGCCGGGTCAGCCTGGCGCCTTGCTGATAGCGCTTGCAGGAGAACACAAGCGCTAAGCGCAATTGGCGGCGCCCACCTCCACACTCGGACGGCATGCAAGACCTGCATCAATCCAGCACATCACCCAATCGGGGAACCCTCCCCGACGGGCACGGCGTTCCTCCGTTTTTCTCTCGAGGAAATAGCCATGCGCGATATCTACCAAGACGTGACTGACAAGATCGTTACCGCATTAGACCAAGGCGTTGCTCCCTGGATCAAACCCTGGTCCTCAAGTGGCTCAGCTGACGTCGGTCATCATCACCCCTACCCCATCAACGCCATCACGCGGCGTCCCTATTCTGGGATCAATTTACCGTTGCTCTGGGCCGAGGCCAGGTTGCAGGGGTTTACTCAAGATCATTGGCTGACTTTCAATCAAGCCAAAAAGGCTGGCGGGCACATCCGTAAGGGTGAGCACAGCACACTGGCGGTGCTCTACAAGCCGATGGAGCGCGAGGAACAGACCGAGTTAGGCCAACCCGTACTCGATGAAAACGGTCAGCCCAAGGTCACTCACTTCGGCATTCTCAGGACACATTTTCTGTTCAACATCGAGCAAACGGAGGGGCTCGAAATGCTCAATGAAACCCTGTTCGAGACGGAACAGAGTGATCCCTTCCAGCCCAACAGCGCCGCGGAAAATTTGCTGTTAAGTTCAGGTGCACACATCGTTCATCGGCCGACCGACGAAGCCTTTTACCACCCGATCAGGGATCTCATCCAACTGCCGACAAAAGCACAATTTCATGAGGAAGGCGGGTACTACGCCACCGCACTTCATGAGCTGACGCACTGGACCGGGCATCACGCTCGGTTACAGCGCGAAGGCGTGACGTCAGCCTGTCCGTACGGATCACCAGGCTACGCGTTTGAAGAGTTGATCGCCGAAATGGGCGCTGCGTTTTTATGTGCCTACACCGGCATACCGGGAGAGCTCCGGCACGAGGGCTACATCGACTCCTGGCTCGGCCTGCTCGAGGCTGACAAACGTGCGATCTTCCGCGCAAGTGGTCACGCCCGCAGCGCCTCGGAGTATGTACTCAACCTGGAGCAGCAACTGAAGCAAGCGGTCTTGGATGACTCGCCTTGCATGAACGATGGAGCTTAATCGATATCTCACCGTTACAAACGCGACACAAGGCCCAACGCGAGTTGGGCCCTTTTTATGCTCAGAAGAAAAGCTCCATGCCGCGGGATCCTGACGCAAAGAACAAGAGAGGCGCACACACCATCAGCCTGTCATTCCGCATCCAGGTTCTGCGCCAGAAAATCCAGCAGCTCGAGGGGACTCCGGCTGTCGATCACCTTGTAGATCAGATCGCGCTTACTGCGCGGCAACTTCTTGACCACGCTCTTCGCCGAGGCTCTGACGGCTTCGTCTGTCCCATGGATACGTGCCGCAAGCAGCAAAACCAGCGTGGCGTCTGTCAGGTTCATGGCAAGCCCCGAGAAAATTCGCACCGCAGTGTACCGACTCTTGTCTTTTCCGTACCAGCCCTCCAACAAGACGATGTCTAGCCGTATCAATATTCCGATTGCCGCACAAAAGGACACGCACCAAAAGGATGGGTAAGGGTCGGAAGGGAATGGGGATTCAAGGGTAAGAGCCCTACCCGAAAAGGCTAAAAGGCCACTGATCCAGTCACTTCCCGGAGGTCACGATGCTCAGTCTGTTTCGCCACAAAAGGCAGAAGCCCCTTCCGCCACCGACCGTGAGCGTCGCCGAAGGTTACCTGCCCATCGAGTCGGCCCACAGCTTGTTAGCAGCGGAGCATCGCCGCCAGTTGCTCGATCGCATCTGGCAGTACACCGCCCTCTCCCACGCCCAATTCACCCAGCTCTATTTAAATCCAATCCATCGCTACGCCGAACAGGTCCAGCTACTCCCGGCCAGCGAGACGCACCACCATGCGTACCTCGGTGGCATGCTCGACCATGGCCTGGAGCTGGTCGCTTGCAGTTTGAAACTGCGTCAGTCATATCTACTGCCCACCGGCGCCGCGCCCGAAGACCAAGCCGCCCAGACCGATGCCTGGTCGGCAGGCATCGCCTATGGCGCCCTGCTGCATGACATCGGCAAGATCGCCGTGGACGTGCGGGTCGAACGCCAGGATGGCCGTGTTTGGCATCCTTGGCAGGGCTCCCTGGATCAGCCCTACCGTTTTCGTTACATCAAGGGTCGTGACTATCACTTGCACGGCGCCGCTGCAGGTTTGCTCTACACACAGATTCTCGACCGTCCGATTCTGGACTGGCTCAGTGGATTTCCGCCACTGTGGGCCAGCCTGCTGTATGTCCTGGCGGGCCAGTACGAACGTGCCGGCGTGCTCGGTGAGTTGGTGATGCAGGCAGACCGTGTTTCCACCGCACAGAACATCGGTGGTAACCCGAGCAAGGCGCTGCAAGCGCCGATTCATTCGCTGCAACATCACTTGATCAGCGGACTGCGTCATCTGGTTCTGCACGAGCTGAAACTCAACCAGCCGGGTGCGGCTGCTTGGTTGACTCAAGACGCACTCTGGCTCGTGAGCAAGACGGTCACGGACAAGCTGCGAGCCTATTTGCTGTCGCAATCAATTGAGGGCATTCCCTCGTCCAACCTCGCGGTGTTCGACGAGCTGCAATCGTATGGACTGGTCGAGTCCACCCCGGAAGGTAAAGCCATCTGGAACGCGCTTGTGACACAGGGAACCTGGCAGCAGAGTTTCACTTTTCTGCGCCTTCAGCCGGCACTGATTTGGGGAGACGAAGACCGGCCTATGTCGTTCAGCGGAACGGTGAACATTGTGGCTCATGACCACTCATCTGACACCCCGCTACCAACACCAGCGCCCGAGACAGTCGGTGCAGAATCAGGTCAAAGCCAACCGCAACCGGATCCCATGGCGATAGAGGATGCTGATTACCTCGGCACGTTGCTGGACAGGTTCGAGTTGGAAGAGCCTGAGGTCCGTGACGTACCGCCAGAAAGTGCTGTCGAAACCTTAACGCATCAATCGCATAGACCAGGCCAGGCGTTCCTGAATTGGGTCAAGGAAGGCATTCTCAGCCACAAGCTGATCATCAACGACAGCAAGGCTAAAATCCACACGGTGGCTGGGAGCGTATTTCTGGTCACGCCTGGTCTCTTTCAACGCTATACGCAGGAATTCCCCGGTATCTCGCAGGGCGCCTGTCAGGAAATCGAAGAATGGCGCTGGGTGCAGAAGCAGTTTGAGAAACTGAAGGTCCACAGGAAACGCGACAATGGTTTAAATATTTGGGTCTGTCAGGTGGAAGGTCCTCGGAAGAAAGGAAAACTCCAGGGCTATTTGCTAGAAAAACCAAAACTATTATTCGAAGCTACGCCGGCGCCTCCAGACAATATTTTTTTAAAAATTGAAAAATCTTAAAGGTCCGTAACATCCCAGACCCGACTCAGGCAACCAGGCGAAGGTTTGCGCACTGCGCGTCAGTCCCTATTGCCAGCTCAACGATTTAAATACATCTCACAGGGCACAAGTCGAAGCCGAACGCACCACTCTTTGACCCTGCAGATGCTCCCTGCCAGCGCCTTAGAGCTACATCTCGGCAATCGCCCATTTCATAATACTTCGCTCAAACGGGGACAGCTGCATCCCATCCAGGCGGATCGCCAAGTGTCGTAACTTGTTCAGCAGGTCATTCAAGTTGTCAGATGGAAGAATTGAACTCTTAATACGCGTCGAGACCTGCGTGGGAATCCCATATTCGTCCAGCGCCGTCAGTAAGGGATCGTGAAAAAAGGTTCTCCATCTGCTCAGAGAAGAAGCTGAAGCCTCCTGGCTCAATATTGCGCTGGGTGAAGACATCCGCCTGGATCTTGCTTATGGCCATAAAATCACGAGGAAGGCGATAGCACAGGACGTTACGGATAAACTTGAGACGAAGGTTGAGCGCTTCGCTCGCAGTGGTGCCCGCTCGGTTAGTGTCGATTGCGTTCTGCAGATACGCCGAGAAGTCTTTCTCCATTCGGACAGAGTTGATATGAAAGGCGAGCTGAGGGCCTGAAGTGATTCCATAATCCATCAGTTTGGTCTGAAGGTGATCACAGACTAAGGTGCACACGTATTCGAGCTGGTTTTGTTCAGGGTGAATAGCCCCGGGTTTCGTAGACACCTCTTTGCCTTAAATGGACTGCCCTGGCACATTTCAGTTGCAGCCATCAGGAGATCCTCTCCTTCGACGCTTCGTATCTGGCAAGGAGCGGCTGGACACTCAACCCATGCAGCATAATGCTCAACGCCACCACTGACAGCACCAGGTTGATGCTTTGCTCGGCCAAGGTGGGAAGCAGGCCATGATTCAGGGCATAGAACAGGTAGTAGAAGCTGCCGATACCTCGGATGCCAAACCACCCTAAAAGCCTTCGCTGGCGGATATCTAGCATTCCTCGAGCCGGGAACAGCAAGATGCTGATGGGGCGAATGACAAAAAACAAGGCGCCGGCAACCAGCACTGCCCACCAGTCCCAATGCTCAATGAGCACTACCCCGAGCAGGGTCACCAGAAATACTTCCATTGCCCGTTCGATCAGGCTACCGAAAGCCAGCATGTCACCCAACATGATCCCCGCTGCTACCTGCGAGTCGTCGAGCCCTTTCACATCGCCTTTGACGGCTAGCTCCGGTGCCACGTGCTGGTGCCCCACCACAGGCTGTACCAAATGTTCAGCAGCCGGCTCTTCTGGACTATTGGCGGTCTGAACCTCCGCCTGCCGCAAACCCAGGCCCGCAGCGAACACTGCGAGGAACCCATAAGCCTGTATCGACTCGGCGCTCACGTATGCCAACGCTATCAGGGCAAGGGCCAGATAGTCATTGGGCGAGACGGTGCTGTCGTCGTTGCGCAGACGCAAGAACAGCGTGAGCTTGCCCAGGCCGCGCCCCATCCAGTAGCCAAGCAACAGGCCTGCGGTTACTGCCCACAGCATGTCCTTGAGCAACCAGTCACTGAACCAGGCCTGTCCATTGTCCTGTTGCAGGAACAGTCCAAGCATGACGAAGGGAAACGCCACGCCGTCGTTGAGCCCTGCCTCACCCGACAAGCTGAAACGGACAAGATCATCGTCCTGTGCATCAACCACCTGCACCAGGGTTGCCAGAACGGGGTCAGTGGGTGCGAGGATCGCCCCGATCAGTAGCGAGACTCCCCAACCCAAGTTCAGCCCGTAATGCAGCACCAGCGTTACCCCAGCAATGCACGTCAACATCACCGGCCCCGCTAGAAAAAAGGCGCTGCACCAACGGCGGTTGTGCAAAGGCAGGCGCAATTTCAAACCATTGAAGAATAGCGAAAATAACACCGCGACCTCTGTGAGGTGCTCCATCCACCCGCTCGACTTGCTCAAATCCAGCTGAAGAAAACCCAGCCCCGATGTACCCAGGCCGATACCCAGGGCAAGGCACACTACAGACGAGGTCACAGGGATCCAGCGCAGGTAGGAGGATGAGAGTGCGAGCAGCAGCAAGACTGCGCCCAGCATGGCGAACCAGACGATGAAGGTCATCTGCGCAGAAGCCTAGGGAAAGTTTTCGAGTATTTTTTTGACTTTCCGGCACGCAACGGCGTTCCGCTGCACTTAGTGAATTCACCCAATACCTCGGGTAATGTAAAAAAAATTTCAGCACTCCGCTGCCGTCAAACCCTCTAGATCGCAGTGGAGATTACGTCATGAAATTCGCCCAGTTTTGCCAATGGCTCGCCAACCACGCCGGTAAACCGAACACCTTTTTGATCGCCGTGGTGTTGATTGCCATGTGGGCTGCATCTGGGTCTTGGTTTCACTACAAAGATACGTGGCAACTTATCGTCAACACGTGGACCACCGTCATCACATTCCTGATGGTTTTTCTGATTCAGAACACCTAAAACCGGGATAACGACATCATCCACGTGAAGCTCGACGAACTGATCCGCGCTACGGGCAGGCGGCTGCGGATGCCATTGATATTGAAGGTGGCGATCTTCAGCGCTTTCATGCGTCAGGGTCACTCACGTGAGCCTGCACGGCATCTTCCAGTGCCCGAATATCTGCCTCGTCGGCCAATGCCTTCAGCGCCAACCAGTCATCCCAGTCAATGGAACCATCGTCCCGCAGCGCCTCGGCGGTGCAAACCAGTTCATGGTAGTAAGCATCTGGCGATTCGCGCCGGTAGCTGATGCCGTCGTACTGCGCGTACCAGGCTTCAAGTTCAGGAATGCTGCGTTCGATGCTCATGACGGCCACCTCGTTCTATCCCTGCTAGTGAGAGCCCAAGCGCTGCGCAATGTTCAACCGCAACGGTCAGTCGGTCAGCCTCCCTACCGCTGAAGTAGTGCATTGGAACTTCTCACCCCTTCCGAGACGTCCCACATCCACACCTGGCGAAAATGGAGATTGAACGATGAGTGCAAAACTGAGTGGCAAGCGCGTAGCCTTTCTGGTCACCGATGGCTTCGAACAAGTGGAGTTGACCGGACCTCGTGAAGCCTTGCAGAAAAACGGGGCCGTGGTCGACATTCTGAGTGACAAGGAAGGCACTGTCCGCGGCTGGAACCATGACAAGCCGGCCGACGGGTTTGCGGTGGACGCGATATACGACAGCGCCCCCTCGACCTTTACGATGCCATCGTACTACCGGGTGGGGTACAAAATTCCGTCACCATCCGCCTGATACCTGGCGCCCAGAAACTGGTCAACAGCCACAACTCGGCCAGCAAGCCACTGGCGGTAATCTGCCACGGTGCCTGGCTGCTGGTATCGAGTGGATTGGCCAAGGGCAAACGGATGACCAGTTACAAGACCTTGCAGGATGATATCCGCAATGCAGGTGGCCACTAGGTAGATGAAGAGGTAGTGGTGGACGGCAACCTGATCAGCAGCCGCAAGCCGGATGATATCCCCGCCTTCAGCGAGCAATTGATCAAAGCCCTTGCTGGCTAGCTTCCTGCCCCATGAACTGGCAAAAAACTAGTTTGCCAGTTCAACAAGCCCGCGCCGTTTGCCCCGGAATGGCAGGCATGTCAAGCTGTGGAAGACGAGCCGGGGCAACAGATGGATGCAGGTGCGGCAGGCATTCGTCCACGGTAGTCAGGCTTACACTTTCTTTTCCACGTCCCTGGGTGGTTTCGCGGGGCCTTGCGGGTCCACTTGAGGGTCATCCAGCTCCGGAGAGTCCGGATCGAACCCCAGGTCCCGATCCGTCGTTGAATGATCGGAAGAATGGGGGCCTTTCTGCCGCTGATCGTCGGGTTTGTTCATCATCCAGTCTCCGAAGTGTGAGAAGTGTGGTTTGTTCACCGTCACGGTCTTGCCCATATCTGAACAACGCCATGGCTTGATCTTGACCACGTCAATGGGAGTCCTCCCTGTCCGGCCCCGCTTCGTCGTGTTCCCCCAGTTGCTGGTATCGCTCTCGAAGCGCATCGAGTTCAGCAGACCCTATATCCTCAAGGTCGAGCAACGCCTTGTGCGCCCGCTGGGTAGTGCGCAATAGTTCGTCAAGTTTTATGTGCAACTCGTCGCTATCACGGTTTTGGGTATTCTGGATCAGGAACACCATCAGGAATGTGATGATCGTGGTCGACGTATTGATAACCAGCTGCCATGTGTCGTTGAAATGAAATAGAGGCCCGCTTACGCCCAAGGCAACGATCAACATCAAGGCAATAACGAAGGTCAACGGCCGCCCGCTGTGGTTGGCTAGCCATTGTGCAAACCGATCAAACTTCATGGCTGAGCCTCCTTCATGGTGTACCTCAGTGGAACCCTGGCATCCGGTGGAGGATTGCAACTACGGTAAAGTTCCCCTTTTTGCATGGCATCCACTCGTCAATCCCGCTGAACAATCTGGTCCAGCTGCATGTCGCTACTGTTAAGTACAGGAGCGCAGGGGGCTATGGTGAGTGAGATCCACATTGGAATTTCCGGTTGGCGCTATGGCCCATGGCGCAAGAATTTCTACCCCGAGGGGCTGCGCCAGGACGACGAGCTGGCATTTGCCTCGCGGGCAGTCAACAGTATCGAAATCAACGGTTCGTTCTACGCACTGCAAACCCCCGAGCGCTATGGCAAGTGGCGTGACGAGACACCGCAGGGATTCGTGTTCTCGGTCAAGGCGCCGCGCTACATCACCCACGTATGCAGGCTCCGCGAAATCGACGAGGCGCTTGCCAACTTCTTCGCATCGGGCCCCTTGCTGCTGGGTGACAAGCTGGGCCCCTTCCTGTGGCAGTTTCCCCCAAACCTGAAATTCGACGCACAGCGCTTCAGCGACTTTCTGGCCAAGCTGCCACGCGACCGCAAAGCCGCTCGCAGCCTTGCGCGCCACGCCGCCGAACGCCTGCAAGGCAACGGGAGCACTGCCGTGCCGGGTAATGCGCGCCTGCGCCACGCCGTGGAAATCCGCCACCCCAGCTTCCTCTGCGACACCTTCATCAACCTGCTATGCAAGCACAAGGTTGCCCTGGTGGTCGCCGACACCGCCGGCAAATGGCCCTATGTGGAAGAGATCACGGCCGATTTCGTGTACCTGCGCCTGCATGGCGATGTCGAACTGTACAGCAGCGGCTACACGGCCAGGGCGCTGCGCCGCTGGCGCCTGCGCATCCAAGCCTGGGCTGCGGGCAGCCAGCCTGAGGATGCTCAGCGTGTGGTGCGCCGCGCCCCGGCAAAACGCAACTCCCGTGACGTTTACTGCTACTTCGACAACGACCAGAAAGTCCATGCCCCCTACGATGCCCGCCGCCTGCTGGACAAGCTAGGCCTTGACGGCGAGCTGGTGACCGAACCAGGCGTCGAGCCGCAGGAGCCGCTATGAACCCGACACTGCCCGCCCCCCGCTGCATCATTGACAAGGTCACCGCCGTACATCGCCTGACGGTACTGACCCTCAATGTGCACAAAGGCTTCACCTTGTTCAACCGCCGCTTCATTTTACCCTCGCTGCGCGAGGCGGTACGCTCGACCGGCGCCGACCTGGTGTTTCTTCAGGAGGTGCATGGCAGTCATCAACACCATGCCGAGCGCTATCCTAAGTGGCCACAGACACGCCAATACGAATTCCTCGCCGGCAGCATGTGGCCGCAGTTCGCCTATGGCCGCAATGCGGTCTACCCCCATGGCGACCATGGCAACGCCCTGCTGTCCAAGTTCCCCATCCGTGCCCATGACAACCTGGATGTTTCGGTCCATGGCAACGAAGAACGGGGCCTGCTGCATTGCCAGCTGGAAGTGCCGGGCCATGAACAGGTGCACACAGTCTGCGTACACCTGGGCCTGCGTGAAGAGCATCGTCAGCGTCAGGTCGGCCTGCTGCTGGCATTGCTTGACAGCCTGCCGCCGGATAAGCCCGTGATCGTCGCCGGCGACTTCAACGACTGGCGCCTGAAAGCAGATGCGCGGCTGTCGGGACACCTGGTGGAGGCTTTCGGCAAGCCGGCACGCAGCTTTCCCGCGCGCTTGCCGATGCTGCGGCTGGACCGCATCTACCTGCGTAACGCACAAGCTTGCGAAGCACGGGTGTTGTCCAGATACCCATGGTCCCACCTCTCCGACCATGCCCCGCTGGTGGCGCAGGTGACGCTATGAAGCAGCCTTGGTGCGACGGCAACCGCGTCGAGTTGCTAATAAACGGCGAGCAGTATTACTCCCGCGTATTCGAGGCCATGGCCCAGGCACGCCAGGAAATCCTCCTGGAAACCTTCATCATTTACGACGACAAGGTCGGTCAACCCTTGCGCCAAGCCCTGATCGATGCCGCGCGGCGCGGGGTGCGGGTCGAGGTGGCGGTGGACGGCTACGGCACCACCGACCTGCCTGACGAGTTCATCTCGTCGATGACCGAGGCCGGGGTGCGGGTCCATTCGTTCGATCCGCAACCACGGCTGGTGGGCATGCGCACCAACCTGTTTCGCCGCTTGCACCGCAAGATCCTCGTGATCGACGGACAACGCGCCTTCATCGGCGGCATCAATTACAGTGCCGACCACCTGGGTGACTTCGGTCCACAGGCCAAGCAGGACTACGCCGTGGAGGTCGTCGGCCCGGTGGTGGCCCAGGTGCATGCTTCTTCCTGCCGCATGCTCGCACCGGTGCTGGATGCCGCCAGCAGGGTTCAGCCGGGCGGCATCGCTTCAGGCACGGCCAGCGCCGTGCTGGTGGAACGCGACAACCAGCGCCATCGCAACGATATCGAAGCCTGCTAACTGCAAGTTTTCCGTGAAGCAAGGCAACGAATCGTCGTGGCCAACGCCTATTTCTTCCCCGGCTACCTCTTGCTGCGCGAATTGCGCAACGCCGCCCGGCGCGGGGTCGAGGTGACGCTGATCCTCCAGGGGCAACCGGACATGCGCTGGGTGCGTGCGCTCTCGCGGCTGCTCTACAACTACCTGTTGCGCGACGACGTGCGCATCCATGAGTACTGCCAGCGGCCGCTCCATGGCAAGGTTGCGTTGGTGGACAACGACTGGTCCACCGTTGGCTCAAGCAACCTCGACCCACTGAGCCTGTCGTTCAACCTTGAGGCCAACCTGCTGATCCGCGACCCCGCGTTCAACGAACAGCTGTACCAGCACTTGACCGAACTTAGCCGGGAGTACTGCAAAACCGTGACGCTGGAGCGCATGGTGCGCGGCTACTGGTGGCGTGCTCCGCTGATCTTTCTGAGCTTCCACATCACGCGCTATTTCCCGCGGATCGCCGGCTGGTTTCCGGCGCACCGGCAGCGCCTGCAGTCGCTGCAAGCCGACGGCGAGGCCCCCGCCGACTACCAGGGGGGCAAGACCTGATGGCCACTTCACGCTGGAAGACCTGGGGCAAACGCTTGCTGACCGTGCTGTTCCTGGTATTGATACCCGCACTGCTGTTCACTCTGGCGCGTCACCTGGACTGGAACGAAGTCCGCCAGTCGCTGGTGGCGTACCGGCCCTCGACCCTGGCCTTGGGGTTGCTGCTGGCCCTGTGCAGCTACCTGGTATTCGCCAGTTACGACCTGCTCGCCCGCGCCTATACCGGCCACCGTCTGCCAGCCCGGCAGGTGCTGCCGGTAGCGTTCGTCTGCTATGCGTTCAACCTTAACTTCACCACTTGGGTCGGTGGCGTTGCCCTGCGTTATCGCCTGTACAGCCGGCTGAGCCTGGATAACCCAACCATCACCCGCATTCTCACCTTGGGGCTGTTGACCAACTGGATGGGCTACCTGCTGGTGGCCGGCACGGTATTCGCCCTAGGCTTCGTCAAGCTGCCGGAAAGCTGGGGGGTGGGTGCCAGCGGCCTGCGCCTGATCGGCGTTTTGATGGTAGCGGTGGCGTTGGCTTACCTGTGCGCCTGCGCCTTCGCCAAGCGGCGCACGTGGGCGCTGCGCGGGCACGAAATCACCCTGCCGAGCCTGCGTATGGCGCTATGCCAGGTGGCGCTGGGTGCAAGCAACTGGGCGCTGATGGCAGCGCTGATTCACCTGCTGTTGCCGCCTGAGCTGTTCTATCCCTCGGTGCTGGGTGTGTTGCTGATCAGTTGCGTCGCCGGGGTGGTCGCGCACATTCCCGCCGGGCTCGGCGTACTGGAAGCCGTATTCCTGGCGCTGCTCCACGGCCAGCTAGGCCAAGGCACCCTGGTTGCCGCACTGCTCGGCTATCGGACGTTATACTACCTGATCCCGCTGCTGTTGGCGGTGGTGACCTACCTGATCCTCGAAAAGCGTGCAAAGGCCTTGCGCAGACAGGCCGGGGCAGCCCTCGACAAGCGCTGACGGGCCCTGGTGCCCGGGAGGTATATCATGCGATTCGCTCTGTACATAGAAATGCTGGGCACCCTGAGCAGCAGGCAGGTGTTAGCCTAAGGTTGCGACGTGGTCGCCCGCTCATCCAGCGAGGCGGTCAAACCGGTGCCGCAACACACCTGTTACAGCTACAGCAACATGCCCGCTGAGGCGATTGCCTGGTCGTGCAGTAATGAAAGCAAGGAGATGTTGAACAGCGAGAAGCGTCGGGTGGAACGTTGCCCCGACGGCAGCGTTGGCAGCTGTATCGCGCCACTGACGCAGGAGACACTGGCCAACCCCGATGCCGCTGGGCGTGATGAACCCGCTACCCGACCTGCTCTACCCAAGGATGCGCGGATCATCACCTACTACTACGACACCCCCAGCCTGGGCCAGGCCCGCAGCGACTGCGAACGCAACAACGGGATCTGGCAGACCCATTGAGGGCGTAACCCAAACCAGATGCGTGACGGGTGAGTTTCTACATGATCTGAACGACGTCCTGTCGCCCTCCCGTCTCACATCTGTAAGCCACTGGGCCTCACGGCGAAATCGGGTCACTCGCCGGGAATGCTTCATCCAGTGCATTATCGACATTGGGCTCTTTCGACTGAGCCAACTCACCATACTTGCAGTCGCTCATCCGACAGAGCTCGCCGTTGCGATGGCCCGTCGCACAGGCTTCGCAGCAATAGGCTTTACCATTCTGGACAATAACACGGTGCGAAAACAATGGTTGCAGGAACAGCGTTGCTCGTTCATTTCGGCTCTCTCCCTTCGTCATCGGGTACAACATCATCGGTCCACGGCTCGCCGTCCAGCGGCGCGGAGCGGGCCAATTTGGCCTCGTACAGGCCGAAACCGCCACCGATCTCGTGGGCCTCCACCTGGCGCAAGGCCTCGTCCGCCGGGCAGCCGCTGCCAGGCTCATCCGGATCGCGGGCACCGGTCTCATCGAGCAACGTATCGGGACTCAGGTCATCGAGGGTGACATTGTCCTCGTGCAGGCTGTCACTCAACGCCTCGCCGCCGGTCATGCCGCTTTCGGCGACACGTCGGGGCGGGTAGTACTCGGCAAGCTCCCGCGCCGGACGTTCGTCGCCGACACACCCCTGGCGTTCATCGCGGCGTTCGCTGAAATCCAGCTCGTGGACGCTGCCCATGCGGTCCTCGGTGTCGTCGAACTCAATAGGCAGTCTTGGGTCATCAGGTGTGGACATGAACGTTCTCCATCTGTGGACACCCGGTCGACCCTGCCCGGCGGCAAATGATTCAGAGTTTCTGCCAGCCCCCCACCTCTCGCATTTTTTGAACTCCTAGCGCCACCGCCGCCTCCCAATCCTGAGACCCGCGACCTCTTCCGGAGCCCGTCATGGCCAAGCCCCTGCAGGAGTACCAGCGCAAGCGCGATTTCAATGCCACGCCCGAGCCGGCAGGCAAGCGCGCCCGCCCCCGCTCAACCCATGCGTTGCAGTACTGCATCCAGAAGCACGATGCCAGCCACCTGCACTATGATTTTCGTCTGGAACTCGACGGTACCCTCAAGAGCTGGGCCATTCCCAAGGGCCCCTCACTGGATCCCAAGGTTCGGCGCCTGGCAGTGCACGTGGAGGATCACCCGCTGGACTACGCCAACTTCGAAGGGCGCATCCCCGAAGGCCACTACGGCGCCGGCGATGTGATCGTCTGGGACCGGGGTGTCTGGGAGCCCGAGAGCGACCCACGCGAAGCCTATGCAAAGGGCAAGCTGCGCTTTCGCCTGCAGGGCGAAAAGCTGTCGGGGGTCTGGAACCTGTTCCGCACCCACCTAGCCGGCAAGAAAGAGCAGTGGATGCTGGTCAAGTCCCATGACGGACAGGCGCGCAGTGAAACGGACTACAGCATTGTCGAGGCCCTGCCCGACAGCGTGCTGAGCGAACGCACCCTGCCCCCGCGCAGTCCGGCCAAGGCGAACACCGTCAGGCACAAGCGAAAAATCGGCCGCAAAGCTTTGCCGCATACGCTCCAGCCGCAACTGGCCACGTTGGTCGACTCACCGCCAAGCGGCGATTGGCGTTACGAAGTCAAGTTCGACGGCTACCGCATCCTGGCGCGTATCGACGGAGACGACGTACGCCTGTTAACCCGTAATGGCCACGACTGGAGTGCGAAGATGCCACGGCAGGTCGAGGCGCTCCAGGCACTGGGCCTCGACTCGGCATGGCTCGACGGCGAGATGGTGGTGGTCGACGACAACGGCGTGGCCGACTTCCAGGCCTTGCAGAACGCCTTCGACATCGAGCATGACGAGCGCATCACCTACTACCTGTTCGACCTACCCTGGCTGGGCGGTGAGGACCTGCGGGCACTGCCGCTGCAACAGCGCCGTGCAACCCTGGCCCGGTTGCTGGAAGGCAATGCATCGCAGGTACTCAGGTATTCCGCCGATTTTGAGGAGCCCGTCGAGTCACTGCTCGACAGCGCCTGCCGGCTGGAACTCGAAGGCCTGATCGGCAAGCGTGCCGACAGCCCCTACGTTGGCCGGCGCAGTAGCGACTGGGTCAAGCTCAAGTGCAAGCAGCGACAGGAATTCGTGATCGTCGGCTATACCGACCCCGAAGGCTGCCGCAACGGCTTCGGCGCCCTGGTGCTGGCCCTGCACGACCACGGCAGCGGCCAGCTGCGTTACGCCGGCAAGGTCGGCACCGGTTTCAACGCTGCCACCCTGGATAGCATTCACGCCCGCCTCAAGCCGCTGCGGACCGACGAATCGCCCTTGCCCAAACCACCCACCGGTGCCGAAACCCGCGACGTGCATTGGCTCAAGCCACAGCTGCTGGCAGAAGTCGCATATGCGCAAATAACCCGCGAGGGCATCGTACGCCACTCGGTGTTCCACGGCCTGCGTGACGATAAACCTGCCACCGCCATTGACCTGGAGCGAGCAATGCCCACCAAGCGCGCAGCACAGACCGAATCCGAAGCCCTGGGCACCCTGCGCCTGACCCACCCCGACCGCGTGGTCGACGCAACCACAGGCGCCACCAAGCGCGAGGTCGCACAGTATTACGCTCAGGTCGCCGAGTGGCTGCTGCCACAGCTCAAGGATCGGCCTGTAGCCCTGGTACGGGCGCCGGATGGCCTGGGCGGCGAGCTCTTTTTCCAAAAAAACGCCGGCCAGCTGCATATCCCCAAGGTGCTCAGCTGCAGCAAGGCACAGGCCGGCCAGGCGGCCATGGTGCTCAACCGCGCCGACAGCCTGCTGGGCGCGGTGCAGATGAACACGCTTGAACTGCACACCTGGAATGCCACCACCAAGGATTTCGATAAACCCGACCGCTTTGTCCTCGACCTGGACCCTGACCCGGCGCTGCCCTGGAAAGCCATGCTAGAGGCCACCCAGCTGACCCTTACCCTGCTCGACGAACTGGGCCTGAAGGTGTTTCTGAAGACCAGCGGCGGCAAGGGCATGCACCTCGTCGTACCGTTGACCCGACGCGCTGGCTGGGACGAGGTGAAGGACTTTAGCCATGCCTTGGTCAACCACATGGCCGGGCTGTTTCCTGATCGTCTCAGCGCCGTGTCCGGGCCGAAGAACCGGGTCGGGCGGATCTTTATCGATTATCTGCGTAACGGCAAGGGTGCCACCACCGTCGCCGCCTACTCGCTGCGGGCCCGCGAGAGCCTGCCGGTGTCGGCGCCGATCTGGCGTGAGGAACTGAGCCAGCTCAAGGGTTCCAACCAGTGGAACATCGGCAACCTTCACACGCGGCTTGCACAGGTCGACGATCCGTGGGCCGAAATGGGCAAGACCCGCCAGTCGATAACGTTACGTATGCGCAAGCAGTTGGGTATTGCATGATGGAACTGACCCACTTCGATTCGTTGTTACACCGCTTCGCTCACCGTTCGCAGGCCATCGAACGCGACGCTTCGCTAATAGAACTGATGCAGGCCTTGCAGGGCGAACGGCTCGACGTACTCCCGTCGCCCGGCCAGGGCTGCACCATGGAGCGATAGCGGGCCTTGGCGCGAGTCGCCGGTTGCGATCTCAGCCTGGCCAAACTTTATGAAGGCCATACCGACGCCTTGGCAATCCTCGCAGAATGCGGTGCCGCCCAGCAGGCCGGCAACGGCATCTGGGGCGTGTGGGCCGCCGAGCCGCCGGATGCCCGTGCCTATATCGTCGAGCGGCAAGGTGAACGCGTACGCCTGCAAGGCCTGGTGCTCGGGCGCGCTGCAGATCGACCATGCCCTGCTGACCGCCTGGGAGGGCGACCAGCCTCAACTGGTGGTCATCGAACTGCATCACCCCAGCCAGCGCATCCTGGCCGAACACTGGCAGGCCGTGGGCATGGCCGCCACCAGCAGTGTCGTCATCGAATTCGGATACTCGCCAGGGCTGGCCATCGGTTCGCCCGGCCAGTACCTGTCCCGGCCTGGCTTCTGGCAAGGCGGCGCGAGTATCGCCGCTTGCTGGTATGGCGCCGCCGAGGCCCTGGCGGACCACCTTCGCGAACAGTGCCGCAAACCCCGGCGCGACCTGCATGCCGATGCGCATCTGGGCGCAGTCAATGCGGCCTTGTACGTTGCCCGTGCCACCCTGCGCGAATGCGCCACGTGGGTCGACCTCCACCCTCAGGATGACGCAAGCTTCGAGGTGCGACGCACCCGCGCCCAGGTCGAGCGGGCGGTCGAGCAGGTCATCCAGCATGTGGGCCGGGCGCTGGGCGCCGCACCGTTCTGTCGCAGCAGCCATTTCGCAAGGCTCAGTGCCGACCTGCCGGCGTACCTGCGCCAGAGCCACGCGAGCGCGACCTGGACGAGTTGGGCCGACAACTGACCGGCTTGCCGGCGGGAGCATGGCAACTATGAGCCAGAATTTGATACAGGCTGCGCAAGGGCCGCCGTGGAGCGCCTGGCAGCAAGCTGCTCAGCTGGCCCGCGCCAGCTGGATGCTGCTTGAGCAGTTGTGCCCACCCGGAAGGCGCCTGGTCATACTGGCGCCGCACCCGGACGACGAAATCCTCATGGCCGGCGGGGTGCTGGCCAGCTTCCACGGACGAGAACAGGACGTGCTGCTGATTTCTGCCACCAATGGCGAGGGCAGCCACCCGCATTCCTCGCAATGGCCCGAGCGCCGCCTGCGTCATCAGCGCCCACTGGAAAGCCGCCACGCCCTGCAACTGCTTGGCCTGGACGTCAACCGCCTCGACTGGCGGCGCCTCAATCTCAAGGATGGCAACCTGCCCAATGATGAGGCCTTCCTCGTCAACCACCTGAACCAGTTGCTCAAACCTGGCGACCTGCTGCTGACCACATGGCGCGGCGACGGCCATTGCGACCACGAAGCAGCAGGGCGCGCCGGTGTCCAGGCGGCACAAGCCAGGCGTGTACAACTGCCCGAGGTCCCGGTCTGGGCCTGGCACTGGGCAAGCCCCGATGACCCGCGCCTGCCCTGGCCGCGGGCCCACCGTCTGCAGCTGCGCGATGCGCAGGCGCTCAAGCGCCAAGCCCTTGCCGCCCATGCCAGCCAGTTGCAGCCCGATGGTGATCGCCCACCGGTTGTGCCAGTACAGCTTCAAGCCTGCATGCTCCAACCCTTCGAGTTGATCTTCCTGTCAGTGGAGTCGCCATGAGCCTTGATGCGCAGTACTTCGCCGACCTGTATGCCGGCAGCGATGCCCCCTGGGCTTTTCGTACCCGCTGGTACGAACGGCGCAAGCGCGACCTGGCCCTGGCCAGCCTGCCGCGGCAATGTTATGAACGCATATTCGAACCGGCCCGTGCCAACGGCGAACTGAGCCTCTTGCTGGCCGAGCGCTGTGCCGACCTGCTGTGCCAGGACATCGACGCAACGGCCGTGGTCTTGGCCCGCCAGCGTCTGGCAGGCGTAGGCAATGCCTACGTCGAACAGGGTCACCTGCCGGGCGACTGGCCAGGTGGGCAGTTCGACCTCGTGCTCAGCGAGATCGGCTACTACCTGAACCCAACCGACTGGCTGCAGGTGATCGAGCAATCGGTGGCCAGCCTGACGTATGACGGCGGTTTACTGGCTTGCCACTGGCGCCATCCCGTCGCCGGTTGCCCGCAGGATGGCCGCGAGGTGCACGCCCTGCTGGCCCGGCATCTGTCGCTATATCCGTTGCTGCGCCACGAGGAGGCAGACTTCCTGCTCGAGTACCTGGTCATGTCAGCCCAGTGTCGTCGGCCTCGACGAGACCTGCCCATGATCGCCGTCATAATTCCCGCTCACACTGAAGCCCGTCGGCTTGGGCACTGCCTTACCGCCATCAAGCAGGCGGTGGCCCAAGCCGAAACGGCGGGCATTGCAATCGAGGTACTGGTGGTGCTCGATCGCTGTGTCGACGCCAGCGCGCGCATCGCCCGCCGTCTTGGCGTGCATACCCTGGAACTGGAGGCTGGCAATGTCGGCATTGCCCGGCGCCTGGGCGCGGCGTGGATGATCGAGCGCGGCGCCCAGTGACTGGCCTTCACCGACGCCGACAGTCGAGTGCCCGGGCATTGGCTGGTGTCACAGCTGCAATGGCACGCGGACGCGGTGTGCGGCACGGTGCACATCGAACGCTGGCAGCCCTGGCAGAACGCAGCGTTACGCCAGTTGTATCGCAGCCGTTATCAGGCACGTGACGGGCATCGGCATATCCATGGCGCCAGCCTCGGCGTATGCGCCAAGGCCTACGAGCGCGTGGGCGGCTTCCAGCCATTGCCGGTGCATGAAGATGTGCAACTGGTGCTGGCCCTCGAAGCCAGCGGCGCACAGATTGTCTGGACCGCGGCGCACAGCGTGGCCATCAGCAGCCGGGTGGACAGCCGTGCTCGCCACGGCTTCTGGGACTATCTGAAGGGGCTGGAGGGGCCGCTTGCGTAACTCATGAAGCCTTGCGCGGTCGCTTGGCCGCCGTTTTTTTCGCTTTGGTCTTGCCGCCGAGGCTACGCTTGAGCAGTTCGGTGAGGTCGATGATGTCGGCGCCCTTCTCTGCCGTCGCACCCTCGCCTTTGTCCACGGTCTCAATCTTGCCTTTGCTGGCCTTCTCCTCCACCAGGTCGAGGATGGTCTGGCGAAAAGCATCATGGTAATCATCCGGCGTCCATTGCCCGCTCATGTCCTCCACCAGGCGCCTGGCCATTTCCAGCTCACGCTTGTCGACCTTGCTCTCGGTCACGCTCTTGTCCAGCTCCAGCGTATCCAGCCCGCGCACCTCTTCCGGCCAGCGCAGAGTGATCAATACCAGTGCATCTTCCAGCGGGCGCAGCAGGGCCAGGTGCTGGCGGGTGTGCAGCACCACGGTGGCCAAGGCCACCTTGCCGGTGCTGTGCAGGGTCTCGCGCAGCAAGGCATAGACCTTGCCGCCACGATGGTCGGGGCTCAGGTAGTAGGGGGTGTCAAACTGTTGCAGTGGGATGTCGCCGGCATCGACGAACGAGAAGATGTCGATGGTCTGGGTCGCCTCGGGCCTGGCCTTGCGGATTTCTTCCTCGCTGATCACCACGTAGCGGCCCTTTTCGTACTCCACCCCTTTGACGATGTGCTCTTTGTTGATGTCCTTGCCGGTCACCTTGTTCACCCGCTTGTAGCCAACCGGTTCCATGCTGCGCTTGTCCAGCCAGTCGAAGTCCACACGCTCGCTGCGCACTGCGGTGTTCAGAGAGACGGGGATGTGCACCAAGCCAAAGCTGATCGCGCCTTTCCAGATTGACCGGGCCATGGTCCGCTCCTACACGTTGAAAGGTTGACCGAGCTGGCTGTAGCGCAGCGCGCCACATCGTTCGCAACACTGGCAGTGAAGCCCGGCGACGTCACACACCACCAGGCTGCGCCATTGGCAGCCCCGCAGCAGACAGAAAAGTTTCATCAGCCACCTCCCTGGCCCTCTTGAGTATCCGGGCCCCTTACTGAAACTGACTGCGCAGCGCCGCGAAGGTTTATCCGGATTTCCAAGTCAGGCCGTCAGAGCAGCGGCTCGCCACCGGCCCTACCGATAGGCTAGAAGCCCATGGTGGGACGGTCAGTGTAGAGTCTCCCGGAATAGGCCAGGGTTGTACGTTCATCATCACACTACCTTTGTGCGCGTACGCCCAGCAACCCCAAGTGCAGGGCGAAGTGCTGCCATCAGAAGGTCGGCTGAAAGGGGTTCGCATCCTGCTGGTGGATGACTCAGTCGATGTGCTGGAAGTGATGGAACAATTGCTGTTAATGGAAGATGCCGACATCGATGCCTACAGCGACCCGAAACTGGCGCTGCAGTCGGCGGCAGATGCGCGTTACGACGTGATCATTTCCGACATCGGCATGCCTGGCATGGATGGCCATGCACTGATCCGGGCGCTGCGCGGCCTGGAGCATCTGCGCTACATCCCTGCCATCGCGTTGACAGGCTATGGCGCAAGCGCTGACCAATACAAGTCTCGCCAGTCCGGGTTTGACCGCCACTTGAACAAGCCGGTGGGTTATGACGACTTGATTGATGCGATCGAGCGGCTTAATGGCTCAGCGTCGGTCTGAATAGGAAAAGATGGGCTTTACCGGGGGCGACTCACGCCTCTCAGTGCTTCCTGCCCTCCTCCTTCTTTTTTTCTTCGTCCTGCCCTTCAACCTTGTCCACCAGCAAAGGCATAGTGCCCAGCACCAACAGCGCCAGCACCGTGCTGACCAGCGCCGTGGCTTCGCGTCCCATCCCCGCTGCCGTACCGATGGCAGCCGTCATCCATAACCCGGCAGCTGTGGTCAGGCCTTTGACATGACTGGTGTCCTGGCCATTGCCTTTGAGAATGGTGCCCGCACCCAGAAAGCCGATACCAGCAACGATGCCCTGAATCACCCGGCTGAGCGCCTGCGCATCGGCACCTGCCATGCTCGGTGCCAGCACGAACAGCGCCGCGTCCAACGAAACCAGCATGTGCGTGCGCACCCCGGCGGACTTGCCCTTGTGCTCGAGCTCGAAACCCAGAACGGCGCCCAGCACGGCAGCCATCACCAAGCGTACGAGGATTCGCACGATTTCGCGCTCCTCACCAATATCGGCAAATTCGGCCTGGATTGTTTGCCAGATCCTATCCATGGACAGGTTCCAGCCTGACGAGGCTCTCTGCCAGCGCGGCGCTCCTCACAGGCTCGTGTTGGTTCGATCTCGATGGGCATGGTAGCGTTTTCCGAGGACGGTTAAAGCGTATGACTGCCAGCACTGCAAGGTTGTTGCATCGGACTGCTTGGCAGGTAGGGTGCAAGCCGCCTGGCCTGACTTTGACAGTTGTCAGAAATCGACATTCTCGATCGCGCATTCTGCTGGGGGTATCGCGGGTATTTTTGGGGGTATATTTCCACTTCTTAAGACCAGAAATTCCGTCCTAGAGCCATGTCCAGATGTTTTTCGGAAAGTTCTGAAAACATGTGACGTGGCAAGCTGCAGCTTTCGGAAGATTCTGTTGAAAACAGTCGGATTTTCCGCTCGCCTAAACTTACTCAACATATCTAGTGGTTTTTCGGACCTTCATTGACCGTTATTCCTGAGTTAGGGGGCTCAGCTTGAGGTTTTTTGTTTATTGCAAGCCGACCTGTCCTAGGACCGGTGGGCCCTGAGGTGGAAACTTGGCCAGCCAGCGCAGGTACACCGAAGCGGCCAGCGTGAATTCATCTGGTCGCACCGCTCATACCACGTGGTCACTTCAGTTAAGTCCTTAACTCACATCATTCAGCGCCTCGATCAGTTCGGTCTTACGCATAGTCGAACGGCCAGCTATTCGGTATTTACGAGCTCGCTCCATAAGCTCATTTTTGCTCATATCCTCTAATCGCTGATCAGTACGCAGGGCACGTTTTCGCGTTGCTACAGCTTGCCGGGCTGATGACTCTCAGGCTTTAGCCTTTTTTGCCTCGGTGGTTTTCTGTCCAGAGCCACCCTTCCGTTCGCCGCCACCTGACTGTTTATTAACTGTTCCCCAAGCACGACTTGCTGCTTCAGCTTCGGGCCCCCCTTTAGCCTCGTAGCTATCTTCGATATGTTTCGCTTTCCGCTTTTGGTTATTGGTGTACTTATCTTTATCCCCACGCGGCATGATCGCATCCTCTTAGTTGCTGAGCACATTGCCTACACGTGTGGATTATCCAAACCCCACCACGTTCGGGCCGACCGATGAACGGCTTCCGGAAAAACATCGCCAAGGCTAGCCGTTTTCGCGGTAAAACCAGCTCATTCTTAGCAAGGACACATCAAGAGCTGGGCAGCGCCCATACAAATCAGGCAATCAACCTGAATCACCATTTTATTGTCATAGAAGGATTTTGGCCCAGCGGTTCACCACTGCCTGGGCCATCAATTATTGCCTGCTCTCGCCGGCCTTTCCTTCCTGCATCTGTACAGAGGACTTGGTACCACTGGAGTTGTCTTTCGTTGCATTATCGGCGCTGTCAGAAAATCCATGAAGCATGAATACACTGCAAAAGCCCAAGCACATACTCAACTTTTTCATAATCGTTTACCTACTGACGAGTGATTCAAATACAGCGCGAGATCTCAAAACCGATCGTCACACCGCTCTAAACCTACGTTATTAAATCCATCTTCAAGCGCGAGCCTGCATACGTCCTGGCGCTCTACTCTTTTTGCACCACCGCTGCGGTGCCAGAGAACTCCTGTTAACGCACTCCCCCGAAGAGCATTAGACTTTCCTTCAGAAGAGGACGCCGGCCCGATGCGGGCCGGCAAAAAGTTGGCTGTTCATTTTATGCTGCTGGCTTGAGTACGACCTTCGTCCAGCCATCGTCACGTGCGTCGAAGTGCTTATAGGCACCTGGGCCCTCGGCGAGCTTGAGGCGATGAGAAATGATCTGAGAAGGTTTTGCGCGACCATGATGGATAAGCTCGGCCAAGCGACGGTTGTAGACTTTGACGTTAGCCTGCCCAGTTCGAATCTGCTGCCCCTTGAACCAGAAAGCGCCGAAATCGAAGGCCATCTTGCCTTCTTTGGCGAGTTCATTTTTAGCGCCGGGATCCTGAGGTACGAACACACCAACGACTCCGATACCCCCAGTCGCTTTTGTCGAGGCAACAAGGTTATTCATAGTGAGGTGATTGGCTTCATGACCGTGGCGGTCGCAGCATTGATAACCAACACACTCACATCCTCGATCGGTGCCTTTGCCGTGAGTCAGATTTAAGATTTGGTCCACTGCCTCTTTCTCAAGCGAGTTAATGGGCGTAGCACCCATCTGAGCGGCGAGCTTTAAGCGGTCGGGATGATTGTCGACCACGAACACCTGAGAGGCGCCCTTGATCATTGCTGAGTGGGCGGCCATTAAACCCACCGGGCCGGCGCCATAGATGGCAATGCTCTCCCCAGGAAGGAGGCCCGCCAGCTCGGTTGCATGCCAGCCCGTTGGGAAGATATCCGACAGCATGACGTAATCTTCTTCACGCTCTTGCGCGTCGTCGGGCAGCACCAGGCAATTGAAGTCGGCATACGGTACCCGTAGCAGCTCTGCCTGCCCTCCCTGATAAGGCCCCATATCAGCAAATCCGTAGGCCGCGCCCGCACTACCTGGGTTAGCGGTCAGGCAGAATCCGGTCAGGCCTTTTTCACAGTTTTCGCAAAAGCCGCAGCCGACGTTAAATGGCAGACATACACGGTCTCCTACCTTGACTCGATCTACGCCGGTGCCTACTTCAACGACCTCGCCCAGATTCTCATGGCCAAACACTCTGCCGGTTTCGAAAGAGGTTCGGCCTTCATACATATGCAGATCAGATCCGCAGATATTAGTGGCCGTCACCCGCATCAGAACGTCCGTAGGTTTTTCGATTTTGGCGTCCGGCACATTTTGCACTCTGACGTCACGGGGGCCATTGTAAACGATGGCTTTCATTGCATTCTCCCAGAGGCAAGACGAAAGGTATTTTTCGTCAGCACATGTTTAATCTGTCCGAGAGAGCAAATCGTATGTTCAAGAAATTCGAGGCATGTCTGACGAGCGGTACATTCTCAAAATCGCTCAAAAAAACTGAATTATTCGCCCTCGTATCCCTCTCTTTTTTATCGATAGAGATTGAGAGGTTGGCTTGAGTTATCTGGATTGGGTTCAGTGGCCCGCCATGGCAGTGACAGTGATCGCCGCGTGGCTTATCGGGTCTCAACGCCCCGCGAGAAGAATGGCCGGGTTCTTCTGTTTTATTTTGAGTAATGTCCTATGGGTCATTTGGGGGGCTTATGCGGAGGCCTACGCACTGATCGTGCTGCAGATCTGTCTTTGCTCGATGAACCTACGTGGGTTTAGAAAGAACTTTCAGAATCAGTAGGCGCGATTCATTCGGAGGCCTGGCGACCGCGCTGATTTTTCCTGAACCCACGAACATTCATGCCAAGCAAAATGCACTCGAGCACAATCAATCCGAAAGCATTTGTATGCCATCCCCAGATAACCCATAGCGCGTTGCTGAGGATAAACCCCCAAAAGGCAATCATGCGTCGGCGCGGTTGTTGAGAACCGATATACCAAGCTGACATGACAGTCACTATCATGGCGAGCCATTGCACCCAATCAATCAGATCCACCAGGTCACCCAGAGGCCAGAATCTGAACCTATGGACGGCTCGACACCTTTGTCGGTATTGGGAGGCATAAGGGAAGCCAGATAATCTCCAAATCCACCCCGGCACTTGTAGTCCCGGCGTGCACTGGTGAGCACGGGATTGGTGGCTGTCCAGATAATACGTGCTCCAATCGTCTCGAGGTCTGCAACCAGTTGAACATCCTCGTGCGCCATCAAATGCTTGAACCCACCAGCGTTCTGATAAGCCTCGGCACTCAAGCCGAGATTGGCCCCTTGGATATGGCGATGGTTCTCGATGAACTGGTACAACGCCAGGTATTGAGTGCGAACCGCCTCGCCGTATTCTCTCCAGCTGTCGACCCCAACTGTTCCACACGCCGCGTCAGCGTCAAACTCAATCTGACGCGCTAGCCAATCGGGTGGTACAACGGTATCGGCATCCGTGAAAGCAAGCCACCGTACACCAGCTTTCAGTAACTGCTCAGCACCTACAGCTCTCGTCTTACCCACGTTTTGAAAGGAGACACCAATCGACTGTACGCCCATCGCCGCGACCATTGCCTCCGTGCTATCTGAGCAGTCATCCAAGACGACAAGTATCTCGACCAACTGATCTTTTAGCGACGGGTGTGCAACCGCGAGGAGTACGGACTCAAGGCATTGGCTGATATAGCATTCTTCGTTATGAGCAGGTATCACGATCCCTATCATTTTCTCTCCCTTACCTCGCGACGTGTGCCCAGCAATCGACACCGCCCGGATAAGGAAGGTTTAAAGAATCTATCGTAGCGAGTGCAGCTCCATCTAAAGGAACGTTTCGGAGCGCCATTATCCTGCCAGTATTTACGCCGCGGCATTCTGAACTAGCCTTGTCGTGTTTAGGCTTTTAATCCGGAGAACTGATGGACACGCTAACCAAAGTGGAGGTGGAAGCAGCCCTTTCCGCTCGACTTCCTAACTGCGCAGTTAACTGTGCATTCAATCCCGACGGCAGCCTTTCGGTGACCGTGACGGCGCACGATGCTGATCAGTTCACCATCGCCAATATAAATCGCGCCCACTATCACGGGGAATCAGGAATCAATAGGCTCATACGGGAAATACTGGAAGAAATGGTCATATCGAGACAGTCTTCCAAGCGTTCATCTGTAGGGTAATAAACAGGAATTCATATGCCGGACTCTACTGAAGCGACGATGCATTCAATCAAAATTGAATACCTAGTGGACACGCTGTTCGGAGTGAATCCACTCGCAAGCGAGTGCAGAGCACGCATAATGCCCAAAGCGTCTGGATTACAGCTGCAACTCGCACTGCCGTGGCCTAGCGAGCTACAACACGCCCACACACTTACCTTCGAATGGGAGGGCGGCCCCTACCGTGGGGTGGTGCACCACATTGAAAAACTTCCCAGCGGGGAGCTGCTGTTGGACGTCGACCCATAGCCTTAGTCGTGATGGGGGAGAAGCTGGAAATTGCGCCTGCCGCTGCTGTTACGCCGAGGGGTCAAGCTTCAGATGGGCTTTGGCTTCCAGCAAGGCCTGGGCATGCACCGAATCAGCCAGCTTTTTGAGTTCCTCACATTGGTCCCAATCAATGACACCGCCGCTTAACAGCGCTTTGGCACCGTCCAGCAGAGCACGGTGGTAAGCATCCGGAGAATTGGCGCGGTACTCGTAGTCGTTCAACGCCTTGTACCAAGCTTTGAGCTCGGGTCGTTGGGGTAAGTGGCTCATAATGCTCATCCTGTTTGGAGCAGGGTTTGTCTTTTCGCCTATTTCTATGTGAGAGCGTCGCCGACCTGAATGTTCAAACACAATCACCCCAAAGCCCCCCCTATTCAGCATTGGTGGATAGCGCTGCACGCCACTCGTCGAGGGATATGCAGAGCGTTAAAACTTTATCTACCGTTGCACCCTCACACTTGTGAAGAGAAAAGAATTTGCTCCTAGATGAGTCGATTCAATTGAATCCGACAGTGTGAACGCTGCGTGGAGATGACAATCATGAACCTGCGTCTACCCATGTTTTTGATGTTGTGCTTTACCTTTTCAAACGCCTTGGCTGCGGCGTGTGATGTCTACACGCACTCTCAGAGCGATCAAGTACCCGTGGTTGAACAGCACACCTGCTACACGTACGAAGGCGTGCCTTCCGACGCTATCGATTGGTCGTGCAGCAACGAAAACAAGGACATGATGAACACAAAAAAAACCAAGATCGCTCAATGCGCCGGCGACTATACGGCCAGTTGCAAGGCAACACTCACACAGGAGGCACTTGCGAATCCTCATGCAACCGCCAAAGTTCCTGGCCACGCAGGCGCGATGCTTCCCAGCAACGCTGGGGTGGTGACTTATCACTATGCCGCACAGGACCTTAAGCAAGCCAAAATCGATTGTGAGAAAGACGGCGGGCAGTGGACGTGGCAGTCAGCTCAATAACCGCATTTCAAATGGCGCATCCCATATGAACGGCTTTGAGAATGGTACAGCTGCGCCAATACCGCTTATGTTTAAGCGCGGTGATACGGTGCCCAATAACCCGGACCTGCCCGTACTTTTTTATTCAGAGGCACTGTCCAAGCCCCTCGACGACCCTGCGGCACTGTTTGAAGCATTGTTCGCCAGCCAAGGTTGGCCACTTCAGTGGCGTGACGGGATCTACAGCTATCATCATTACCATACACAGAGGCACGAAGTGCTAGGTGTCGCAAGCGGCTATGCTCAGCTGATGCTGGGTGGCGAGCAAGTGCAGGTTCTGAACGTGAGTACAGGCGATGTGTTGCTGTTGCCGGCAGGCACCGGGCATTGCAGTCTGAGCGCCAGTAAAGACTTTCTCGTAGTCGGCGCCTATCCGCCAGGCCAGCATGCGGATATTTGCCGCGAGGCGCCAACCCCGGCGCAGTTGAGGAATATCGAACAGCTACCATTTCCTGATGAAGGGCCAGTAACGGGCGATCAAGGTGCCTTTCGCAGGCTGTGGATCAGAGATCGCCAAGTGCCCTCACCCGCCATCGCTAGCTGGTGAAAATGCGGCAATGATTTCAGGGCATGGAGGGATGCCGCCAATTGGACCTCCTGGCGCGAGCCCATGAACCGTTCCTTTCGACTGAACACGCTCAGACCCCTCCCTATTCGATAGGCCCAGGCAAAACAAACAGTTCCAGGAGGTATCCCATCGATCACATCCGGACCCAGTATGCCTGTGGTCGCGATGGCTACATTTGCCGGACTGTCGTCCAGCGCCCCGGGAACCATCTCCCGAGCAACCTCACAACTCGTGAGATTAAAAGTATTTATGGTGTGTGCGCGTACTTTTAATAGCCGCTGTTTCGCTTCTGGCGAATAGACGACATAACCACTCTCAATACATGACCCACCTCCGTCGACCTCCGAAAGCAAAGTGATAATTTTTCCCGCGGTACAAGATTCGGCCGTCGTAATAACCAGTCGATTGCGTTTGAGGTATTCCACGATAGAAGCGGCGACAAACATGATAATTGCTCCTGCGCGCGAGCGATTGCGCTATTACCCTGTTCCAAAAAACGACCTTTCAAATCAATCAATGTTCAAGCGAAAGTGTTTTGAACGTGCACGGCGTCAGGTTTTCCAACGTCTACAGAGTTGAACCTGACTTTCCCCAATTTCGCTTGAGAGAAGGCAAGAGGATGGAACCTACGACAATGATTACCAAAACAGCCAGAATGGCCAAGTCATGCTCCTTGGCGGCAACCTTTACCCTGTTAAGCGCCTGCGCTGGCAATGATTCTCCCTCGAACGTGGGGGCACCCGGTAAACCCACTGCTCCATCTACCCGAACCCTGGAAGCCGGGGCAGCCCGGCTCCAATCTCGTGCGCCTGTTGATGCACTGAACGCCTATCTGGACGGTTTTCACTTTTATAACGGCCATTCTGAGATGCAGATGGAAGCGCATCACTACTGCGCGATTCTCAATGAAGAGGTGATTCAATGCGTGATCTACGACGGCAATCGCAAGGATGCAAAGTTGATGGGCGTGGAATACATCATCAGCGAGCAGTTATTCACCACACTGCCTACCCCTGAAAAGGCGCTTTGGCACAGCCATGTGCATGAAGTGAAATCAGGACAACTGGTCGCGCCGGGAATCCCCGAAGTGGCTGAGCACGCGTTGATGGAAAAACTGGTACATACCTACGGTAAGACTTGGCATACCTGGCATACCGATCTCAACAAACGCCTGCCGCTGGGCGCGCCGCAACTGATGATGGGGTTTACCACCGATGGCCAGGCCGACCCTCGGATGGTCGCCGAGCGAGATAAGCGGATGGGTATCGACAGCACCGAAAAGAAGAAGACACGCATCGATATAGTTGCGCCACCCATCGCACCGGGTGCGGACGCATGGCAACAGGGCACCGTTATTCAGATCACCGATCCGACTGTAACGGCCCATCAGCACTGAAGGCACCACTCAGTCATTTGGATTGAACGATCATTTGCTGGCCCTTCTCTATCGCAAGACCAGCGATAGGAGGATGTCATGATGATTGATTCAGCAACCGGAATGAATCCTGGCGAACGATACGCAGTGGAGAGCCTGGAGCGAACAAGGAGCTTTTGCGGTTTTTTCCTGGATGGAAAATATTACCTGGGTCCCGAACTCTTGACGGCTGTCGGGTGGCTTGAGGGCCAGACATTTATTTACGACGAGCTCGACGCCTTAGGCGACCCGGTATTCCCCGACCGTGTCGCTGGCACGATTGAAAACCTTACCCTCGTACTTGCCGACGGTGCCCGTTTGAAACTCCATCCGATACCTGTTCATGTGCCCGAGGATTTGCCTGCACGCGCGCCTGTAATGGGAAAAAACAATGGCCAGTTACACGGCAAAACGGTGGTGATCACCGGCGCCTCAAGCGGCATAGGTCGTGCTGCTGCTCACGCATTTGCAGAACAAAGTACCCGGTTAGTCTTGGCGGCTCGTGATGAAAAGGCGCTGGCAGAAGTGGTCGAGGAATGTGCTGTACGCGGCGCGCAGGCGATCGCCGTTAAGACCGATGTGACACATGGCGACCAAATGCGCGCGCTGGCGGAAAAGGCTGCAGCCTTCGGAAATGGCCGCATCGATATCTGGATCAATAACGCCGGTGTAGGGGCCGTCGGAAGCTTCGAAAACACGCCTTTGGAAGCACACGAACAAGTACTGCAAACAGGCCTGCTCGGTTACCTGCGTGGCGCCCACGTGGCGTGGCCCTATTTCAAAGCCCAGAAAAGCGGGATTCTGATCAATACACTCTCGCTGGGAAGCTGGGTCGCCCAGCCTTTTGCCGCCGCGTATTCAGCCAGTAAATACGGTCTGCGTGGCTTGACCGAAGCACTGCGCGGCGAATTGGTCGGCTACCCGAATATTCATGTGTGCGACATCTATCCCGCCGTGATGGATACACCGGGCTTTCGCGATGGCGCAAATTTTACCGGCCATGCATTGACGCCGCCGCCACCGGTCTATGATCCGCGTCAGGTGGCGCGGGCGATGGTCGCTTGCGCGCTGCAACCGAGGAACAGCACCACTGTCGGTACCGCCGCAACCATCGCTCGAGTCGCGCATTTTTTGCTGCCCGCCTTTCCCCAGGTATCCGGCTGGCTCACCCGCACCGCCCTGCAACGGGCACCCCACTCAGCGACTTCGTCGGGCAACCTGTTTGGACCCGCCAGCGGTGAGCGCCGCATTGAAGGCGGGTGGCGGCAAACACGCCGCTTACCTTATTGGTTCGTTGCAGCAAGCGCAGCGCTGTTACTCGGCGGTGTGGTCATTGCTCGCAAGCATTCAACAAACAACAAGCCGCATAACTGAAATGGGGGGCAGCCGCCCCGTTTAAATGAGGTAAATCAGCATGTCTTACAACTTCCAAGGTAACGCGAGCGTAATGACTGCCTCTCGTCATTTGGGCACACCCTCGGATGAATGTTTGAATGAGTCAGCAGAGATCCATTTGAGCAGCAGTGGAAAACCAACGATTGCGCGTTTGGACTTCGACAAGCCACTGGATTGGCCGGGTAATCCTAACTTTGTCGCAGTCCATTTACCCGATGGTTCCACCGTGAGTGGCGTCATCGTCGATATAGATCGGCCCACGGATGCGCCCGGCTGGGTCACGTTTACAGTAGATGATTGAGGTGTGATAAGCGCCGAGGCTCATCCATAGCATTGTCGGACAATTTTTTTGAATTTTCTTTGACGTCAAATATCTGTAATTCATGAGCATAGGGAGGTCTCATGAAAGATAACAATCTATTTACCATCGAGTATCAGCTTCACGGTGAACCGAAGTCCTTCATCGTGCGCGCATCGCAAATGAACAATGCCGAGGCTTGGCATTGGGCCAGCTGCGATGCAGGTGCCGCCGTCATACCCAAATTTGGCCAACACACACTCAAGCGTGTTTCCAAGCCGATGGCGGAAAAATACGGCATCACGCAGGTACGCTGGAGCGCCGCGACGCAGGTTCAGTGGGCGGAGGGCCTTACGTGATGAACAGCCAGGCACTTGGATATACGAAAAGACAAGCACGCGATGATGAGGTCGCGCGAAATAACGAGATGTTTTTCGAAGCCGATCGACTGGATGCGCAAGCGTACAAAATTATCGAGTCCTACAGCGGCGACGCGCAGACATGGGCGCGCTTCATCGAAGCGAAGAAAGCTGCAGATGCGCAACGCACCGCCGCTTACCAAGAGTGGATGCGCATCCATCGTACAACGCGAAGATAGCCGTCAGCCCTGTCGAAAACAGGGCTGACGCCCGGTCAAGTATCACGCCCCTGACTCAGGGTCTTTTGAAGGCCCGCCAGGGGCGACGCCGCCTTGATCGACGTCCGCCTTCCAGGGGCGGTCGACCGTCGGGTCCTCCGATTTGTCGTTGCGCTTTGCCGTATCGGGCCGCACCTTTTGCCCGATTTTCCCCGACGTATGGGGTTTGGATGGTGGGTTCATGACGCCTCCTCAATCACTGATATGCAGCACGACCTTCCCGTGCACATGCTCATTGGCCAGGTAATCCAGCGCCTGCACCGCAGCCTCCAACTCGAATACCTTGGCGAGGTAGACCTGCACATTGCCGGCCTCGATCAAGCCGGCGATCTCTGTCAGCTCCTCGCCACGTGGCGCCGCGGTAAACCGTGCGCCGGTCTTGCCGGCTGCCTGCGGATGGCTGGCGTCGGGCATCTTCAGGGTCGACACCAGCCGGCCCCCCTCCCCCAGCACTTGCCAGGAACGGGCCTGCGTGTCGCCGCCGATCAAATCAATCACCAGGTCAAACTCCTTGCAAATGTCCTCAAAACGCTCGGTCTTGTAGTCGATCGCGCGGTCTGCCCCCAACTCGCGCAAGAACGGCAGGCTGTCCGTCGACGCGGTGGCGTATACCTCGGCACCCTTGACCTTGGCAAACTGCACGGCAAAGTGGCCCACCCCGCCGGTCCCGCCATGGATCAGCACCTTCTGCCCCTGCTCGATCTGTCCGTGCTCCACCAGGGCCTGCCAAGCGGTGTGGCCCGCCAGCGGAACACCGGCCGCAACTTGCCAATCCAGTGACTGGGGAATACGCGCCAAATGCACCGCCGGTACCCGCGAATACTCGGCATAGCCACCGTCGGCGCCAATCATCGCAAACACCCGATCGCCCTTCTTGAAATCGCTGACGCCATGCCCAACTTTTTCTACCAGACCGGCGACTTCACGGCCGAGGGTCAGCGGGAGTTTGTCCTGCTTGACCTCCGGGTATTGACCTTCACGAATCTTATAGTCCACAGGGTTGATACCCACGAAAAAATTCTTGACCAGCACCTCGCCTGCCAGAGGCTCCGGCACCTCGACGTCACAAACGCGCATGACCTCGGGGCCGCCAAACTGCTCAATCCTGATTGCTTTCATGTTACGCACCTAGTTGTCTGTTCAATGCACACAGGGGTGTGGAGGACCTTCAATGTCCAGGGGTTCAGTTGATGTCGAGTAACACTGACAAACGGCATCTTCCACCCACGAATCCACTCGAACCTTTGCGTCTACCTGCCCGTCCCAACTGTATTCAGCCAAGACCCGGGAGTGCCTGATGCTTATCTACCCCAAAAGCCATTTCCAGCCCTATACCAACGCCTGCGGCGGTTGGGGTTCAGCCAAATCGGTGATGCAAATACTGTGGCGTGAACAGGCGCTGGCCAAGGCGCCCGCCGCGCTATTCAAACAGAACAAGCCCGACGGGTTTGCGTGCGTCAGTTGCGCCTGGGCCAAGCCCGGCCATCCCCATGCGCTGGAGTTCTGCGAGAACGGCGCCAAGGCCACCGCCTGGGAACTGACGTCCCTCAAGACAGACCCGACATTCTTCGCCCAGCACAGCCTCACCGACCTGCGTACCTGGCCCGACTATGCGCTGGAGCAGCATGGCCGCCTGACCCACCCGCTGCGCTACGACCCCGACACTGATCATTACCGGGAAACCTCCTGGGAAGAGGCCTACCGTGAAATCGGCGACCAACTCAAGACCATGGACCCCGACAGCGTGGTGTTCTACGCCTCCGGGCGGGCGTCGCTGGAAACCTCGTTCATGTACCAGTTGTTCGCGCGCGCCTACGGCACCAACAACCTGCCCGACAGCTCCAACATGTGCCACGAAAGCACCTCGGTAGGGTTGCAGGAAAGCATCGGCGTGCCGGTGGGCACCGTGACCCTGGTAGACTTCGAGCACACCGATTGCCTGTTTTTCTTTGGCCAGAACGTCGGCAGCAATAGCCCGCGGATGCTGCATCAACTGCAGGACGTGCGTCGACGCGATGTGCCCATCATCACCTTCAACCCCCTGCGCGAACGCGGCTTGGAGCGTTTCGTCAACCCGCAGTCCCCCACGGAAATGCTTACGCCCGACTCGACCTTGATCAGCACCCAGTACCATCAGGTGGCAATCGGCGGTGATACGGCAGCGATCACCGGTATTGCCAAGGCGTTGCTGGAAATGGATGACCTCGCCACCGAACAAGGCAGCCCGGCCGTACTCGATCATGACTTCATCGCCCGCCACACCGAAGGCTTCGAAGTCTTCACCACCTACGTGCGTGGTTGTACTTGGGCACACCTGGAGCACCAGAGCGGGCTGACGCGCGGCGCACTGGAAGCCGCCGCGACCGTGTATGCCCACAGCCAACGCGTGATGTTCGTCTACGGCATGGGGCTGACCCAGCATCGACACGGCGTGGCCAATGTGCAGATGCTGGTCAACCTGATGCTGCTGCGCGGCAATATCGGCAAGGCCGGTGCCGGGATCTGCCCGGTGCGCGGCCACTCCAATGTGCAAGGCCAGCGCACGGTGGGCATTACCGAAGACCCGAAAAAAGTACCGGCGGAGTTGATCGAGCAGCACTTCGGCTTCAAGGTGCCAGAGAAAATGGGCGTGTGCACGGTGGATGCGTGCGAAGGAATTCTCAGCGGCCAGGTGCGCGGTTTTGTCGGCCTGGGCGGCAACTTTCTACGGGCAATTCCGGACACCTCGCGCATGGAGCCCGCCTGGCAAGGGTTGCACCTGAACGTACAGGTCGCCACCAAGCTCAACCGCACGCACTTGCTGCCGGCGCGTCACCAGTGGCTGCTGCCATGCCTGGGTCGCATCGAAATAGACCGGCAAAATGGCGTGGCGCAAACCTGCACCACAGAAGACAGCACCGGCTGCATCCACAGTTGGCGTGGCAGCAGCGAGCCGGTCGGCCCTCATGTGCGCGCCGAAGCCAGCATTGTCGCCGGGCTGGCCATGGCCACCCTCTCCCACCCCTGCAACATCGATTGGCAGGCCTGGAGCACCGACTACGCCAAGGTCCGCACGGCCATCGGGCAGATCTACCCGCAGATATTCCACGACATGGAAAGCCGTATGACCGAGCCTGGCGGCTTCCATCGCCCGATTGCCGCCGCGCAGCGCAAGTGGCTGACCCCGAGCGGCAAGGCGCAGTTCGTCAAGCCCGTGACCCTGGCCGAAGATGACGACGTGAACCTTGCGCAACCGGCACGGGATGTCCTGCAACTGATGACGCTGCGCAGCAACGATCAGTTCAACACCACCATTTACGGTTATGACGATCGCTTTCGCGGGGTCAGCGGCACGCGCGAGGTGATTTTCATGCACTGCAACGACATCGTGCGCCTGGGCTTCACGCCCGGCGCGCAGGTGATGTTGACCACTGCCATCGAACCGGAGGTCAAGCGCCAGGTCGGGCCATTCGAAATCATCGCCTACGACATTCCCGAAGGCTGCGCCGCGGCGTACTACCCCGAATGCAACCCGCTGGTGCCGCTCTGGCACCACGCTGAACGCAGCAAGGTGCCTGCCGCCAAATCGGTGCCGGTGCGGCTCAGCGCGTCGCCGACTCACCCAAGATGAACACCACCATTACCAGCAACCACAGCAGATACACCCATCCAAACAGGCGTACCCAGCCGCGGTGCCGGTAAAGCCCTAAATAGAACAGCAACAACAGCAGGAACTGGCCGGCGGCGGCGAGCATGATCACGCCGCCGAACCCGGGCTGATAGCGAACGCACAATATTTGCACGGCCAGCAACAGCAGCAGCGCCCCATAGACTTTCAACGCGCCCGCCTTGCTCATCTCAACGCCCCACCAGGTAGAGAGTGGGAAACAACAGGATCCAGATTCCGTCCACCAGGTGCCAATACAGGCTGATCATTTCTAGGCGCACCCCGCCCTGATGAGGCGTCAACCGGTCGCGCTTCAAGGCGCTGTACAGCCACAGGGCCAGGCCGACCGCGATCAACACATGCACCCCGTGCAGCGCCGTGGCGATGAAGTACAGGTTCATGAACAGCTGCGCCGACGGCGCCTGCCAAGTTGAGTGGTCGCTAAAGCCGGGCAGCACGCCTTCGTGGATCTCCAGGCCGTATTCAACACCCTTGCAGCCCAGGAACAACACGCCCAATACGGCCGCACCCAGCAGACACCAGCGCACCCGGCGTGGCTCGCTGACGGCCAGGGTCATCAACAAACTGCTGGTCAACAACAGGACTGTATTGCCCGTCGCCAACAGGTAATGCAGGCCCGCCACGGCCTCCGCCACCCCGTCCGGATGACGCAGCCGAAAGAACCACGCCACCATGATCAGGCTGCCGAACATCATCGCTTCGCTGGCCAGGAACAGCCACATGCCCAGGCGGGCGGCCTCGCGTTGCTGGGCCCAGGCCACGAACGGTTCGGCGGGCCTCTCGTCAGAGCGGATCACGGCGGGCCCCAGGGGAATAATCGTAGGCCTCGAAATCCACCGTCACCGGCGCTTCGAAGTTGTGCAGCGGCGGCGGCGAAGCCACGCGCCACTCCAGCCCGGCGGCCTGCCAGGGATTGATCGGTGCCCGCTCGCCCCAGCGCAGGGAGCCGAGCAGGTAGAAAAACGGCAACACGTAGGCCAGCGCCAGGATTGATGCGCCGGCCGACGACATCACGTTGAGGAACTGAAAGTCCGGGTCGTAACTGTGGTAGCGACGCGGCATGCCCAGGTAACCCAAAAGGAATTGGGGGAAAAACGTGAGGTTGAAGCCGCAGAAAATCAGGATCGCGGTGATCTTGCCCCACAGTTGCGAGTAAAGACGGCCGGTGATCTTCGGCCACCAAAAATGCAAGGCCCCGAAGTACCCGGCCACGGCGGCGCCGACCATAATGTAGTGGAAGTGCGCGACCACAAAATAGGTGTCATGGGCATGCAAGTCGGCGGCCAGCAGCGCGAGGAACAGCCCGGTGACGCCGCCGACGATAAATAGCCCGATAAACGTCAACGCAAACAGAAACGGCGCATGCAAGGTCAAGTCGCTCTTGTACAGCGTGGCACTCCAGTTATAGGCCTTGATCGCCGACGGAATCGCCACCAGAAAACTCAACAATGAGAACACCAGGCTGGCATACATCGACTGCCCTGCGACAAACATATGATGGCCCCACACTAGAAAGCCGATCACCGCAATCGCCACGCTGGACCAGGCGACAAAGCGGTAGCCGAAAATGCGCTTGTGCCCTGCCGCCGTGATCAACTCGCTGACCACCCCCATGGCCGGCAGAATCATGATGTACACCGCCGGGTGGCTGTAGAACCAGAACAGATGCTGGAACAACAGCGGGTCGCCGCCCAGTTTCGGGTCGAACACACCGATGTTGAACAGGTGCTCGGCGGCCACCAGCACCAGGGTGATCGCGAGCACGGGCGTGGCCAGCACCAGAATGATCGAGGTGGCGTACATCGACCAGATGAACAGCGGCAAGCGCATCCACGTCATGCCCGGCGCGCGCAGGGTATGCACGGTGGCGATGATATTGACGCCGGTGAAGATCGACGAAAACCCGGCAATGAATACGCCGCAGATCACCGCCACCACATGGCCGTTGCTGAACATCGTCGACAACGGCGTGTAGAAGGTCCAGCCGGTGTCCACCCCGCCGAGCAGCAGCGCCAGCAAGGTGAACAGGCCGCCACCCAGCAGCAAGTACCAACTGAACAGGTTCAGGCGCGGAAAGGCCATGTCTTTGGCACCAATCATGATTGGCACCAGGAAATTACCGAACACGCTCGGAATCGACGGAATCAGGAAAAACCACACCATGATCACCCCGTGCAGGGTAAACGCGCGGTTGTAGCCATCGGCAGTGAGCAAATCCCCTTCCGGCGTGACCAGTTCGATGCGGATCAGGCTCGCCGCCAGCCCGCCGGCAAAGAAAAAGAAGGTCACGGTGAGCATGTACAGCACCGCAATACGTTTGTGATCGCGGGTCAGCAACCATGACCGCAGGCCCTGTGCATGCAAATAGCTGGGTTGGCTCATTGGTGTTTCTCCGGAAGTTCGCGCAGGTAAGCAACGAGCCGCTGCACCGCCTCTTCATCCAACAGATTGCTGTAGGTCGGCATGATCGGCAGATAGCCGGCTACCAACTGTTTTTGCGGCAACAGGATGCTGTCGCGCAGGTAGGCTTCATCAGCTTTAACCTGGCTGCCGTCGGCCAGTTGCACCGAACGGTTGAACACCCCGGCCAGCGGCGGCGCGTTGCTTGAGTCGTGGCAACTGGCGCAACCGTATTGGCGATACAGGGTCTCGCCCTGACGGGCAAGGTCGGCGCTGCTACCGTTGTCTGCCAGCCAGTGCTCGTAATCGGCGGGGTTGAGCACCACCAGGCGCGCCAGCATTGCCGCGTGGTCGGTGCCGCAGTATTCGGCGCAATACACCTCGTAGGTGCCGCTGTGCTCGGCCTGGAACCACAACATGCTGTAGCGCCCCGGCAACACGTCTTGCTTGATACGCAGGCTGGGGAAAAACAGGCTGTGGATCACGTCCTCGGAAATCATGGTCAACTTCACCGGGCGCCGGGCCGGCACATGCAGGGTATTGATCTCCCGCTGGCCACCCTGGTGCTGGAATTTCCACATCCATTGGCGCGCGGTGACCTGCACTTCCAGCGCATCCTCCGGCGGCGTGCGGGCGATGAAAAACAACCGCGCCGACAACAGGAAGACCACCAGCGAACCTATGAACGGCAGGATGATCCAGGCCAGCTCGACAGGCAGATTACTTTGCGGGCGATGGTCGCGGTCGGCCGGACGGCCGCGCCGATAGCGCCAGATAAACACCCACAGCGCGACGAACACCGGCACTACGAACAGCGCCATCATGGCGGTGAAGCCGATCACCAGCCAATCGACCGATACTGCGTAATCCGAGGCTTGCGCCGGCCACAGGCGCAGAAAGTGTTCGTTCATCGGGCCTCCCTACGTTCGCGCCGCACCGCCCGCAAAATCAGCAGGCCGAGCACCAGCACCGTCGACACGCCTGCCACTTGCAGCAGCAGGATGATCCGGCTGCTGTAGGTGCCGCTCTGCGGGTCGTAGTGGTAGCACAGCAATAACAGTTGTTCCTTGATGGCCCCCAACTTGCCCTGCCCGGCCTCGGTCAATGCCAGGCGCAAGTCGCTGGGCTGGTAGCCCAGGCCGTAGAGCCAGCGCGACAGCCGTCCGTCGCCCGTTACCACCGCGACTGCCGAGCTGTGGGCGTATTGCTGCTGTTGCGGGTCGAAGCGATAGCCGAAGCCGATCGAGTCCGCCAGGGCCTGGCTGGCCGACGCATCGCCAGTCAGCAGGTGCACACTAGGCTCGTCAGCCAGCGCTGGCCAGTGCTGGCTGAGCTTGGCCAACTCTTCCCGGGCGGCGCCCACGTCTTCGCGGGGGTCGAAACTGAAAGCGATCACCTGGAAGTCACGGCCCAGGCGATAAGGCTGGTTGGCCAGTTGGCTGAACAGTGTCGAAAGCGCCGCTCCGCAGACGTTCGGGCAACGGTAGTACAAGGGCACCAGCAATGTAGGCTGGCCCTTGAGCAGATCGCCAAGACGCACGAGGCGGCCCTGTTGGTCGGTGAAGCGACTGTCGAGCGCCAAGGGTCGGCCGACGTGGGCCGTATCGATTCCGGCGGCGGTAAAGGGGTCGAATGGCTGCGCGGCGCCCGCTTGCGGCAGCCAACAGCACACCAATACGACGACCAGCAGCACGCGCTCAATGCTCATCAGGCCATCTTCGCTCCAGCAGCAATTGCCGGGCCTGTGCCAATGGCAAGTGCACGATGTGATGCTCATGGTCGACCCAGCCATAACTGTCCAGATGCAGACGCTGGCGGGCCAGTTGCCGCTCACCCGCCTGCCGGGGATCAGCTTGTAGACGCGGCTCAGGGGGCAATAGGCGCTGGCGTTCCAGTGTGCTCATCGGCGGTTGTTGCACCTGTTGACGGTAGCCGCTCAACAACCAGGCCACGCCGCCCAGGCTCAGGGTTATGGCCACTCCCAGCAGCACCATTACCCGGGCGGCTTTTTTACCGTCAAAATCGTTGGGCTGGTATTCAGCGGTCATGGCGCCTCCTTAGCCACTGCCGCCGCCACACGGCAAACAACGCTGCGGCATACACTCCCTGGCACAGCACAGCGGTGAGGAGCATGCCAAGGGTGGCCTCGGGAAAAATCGACGGCAGGCTGATCCACATCGACTCGACAACCCCAAGCAACAAGATCGTCGCACAGCCCCACGTCAACACATTCATTCGGCCGCCCCATGGCGACGCGAGTACCACCAGGCACACCAGTTGCCCGGCGACCAACAGCGCCGTCAGTGCGCCCCACCCACCCGTCTCGCGCACGCGGTACCAGGCCGTTTCATGCGCCCGGTCCACCGACCAGATAATCAGGTACTGCATGAACTGCACGTAGATCCAGAACGCCAAGGCGCTTACCAGCAGACCGCGCAACAGCACACACTGGCGGGCGGGCAGCAGCACCACGTTCCAGCACAACACACACAGCCCGGCGAAGGCCAGGCCGTCGAGCAGTTGCCGGGAAATCAACAACAGGCCGAACACGCTGGAGACAAACCCCGCCTGCAACGACATCAGCCAGTCCACGGCGGCCAGGCTCGCCACCAGCGCGTACAGGATCAACCCCGCCGCACTGCGCTTACCCACCCAGCCGTGCAACACCCAGGCAAGCCCGCCGTACACCAGAGTGCGTAGCACAAAAAACCACGGCGATAACCACAGGCCACGAAAGCCCGGGGCCGCCTGATCGAACCAGGGGTACACCCAGGGCATAGTGACCAGCACCGGCAACAGCATCGGGATGATCAGCAACACGGCGCTTGCACCCAAGCGACTGCCGGGATCCAGCAAAGGCTGCCAGCGACCGCTGACCAGAGGCGTCAGCAACGCAAGCAGCAGGCAACCCAGCGCGATATTGCTGCCATTGACCGCTGCCGCCAGGGCGCCCGCACCGACCCAGGCAGGCTGCCATACGCCGAGCACGGCAAGGCCGATGGCGGCAGCCAGCAACCACCACCGGCTCATTGGCCGGACTCCTCGAAGGCCTGCCGCACAGTCGGCGGCAGCGTTTGCAGGTCGGCGTGCTGGCTCAACTGCAGCACACGCAAGTGGGCGACAATCGCCCAGCGCTCATCGGGCTGAATGCGCGACGCGTAGCCGTACATCAAGCCTCGCCCGTCGGCAATCACCTGCATCAGTTGGTCATCGGAGGCGTTCAGCAACCGCGGTTCGATAAACGACGGCGGTGCCGGAAAACCACGGCCCACCACCAGCCCATCGCCGAGCCCGCCCAGGCCATGGCACGGCGTGCAGAATGTTTGATAACCCGCCTCGCCACGTGCCAGCAAGTCCGCACTCAGGGCCGGCCGTTGTCGGGCCAGCGCTTCACGTTGCAGTTGCCCGCGCGCCACACTGCCGGCGGGAGGCTGGCGACTGCTCAGGCCATTGCCAAACAACGCGCCGGCGCGCTGTTCGAGTACCTTGGCCTGGCGTGACATGTCATCGCAGCCGCTGCACAGCAGCACCAGGCTCAATGCCCATGGCCGGGCATTCATGGCGCCACTTCCTGCACGCTCTGCGCGCGTTCGGCCAGCCATGCGTGGGTCTGGTGTGCGTCAAACAGCGGGTCGCGCGCATCGATAAACAAGAAGAACCCATCATCGCTGGCCCCTTCAAACCCCTCGACGCCGAACAACGGATGATGCAAGCGCGGCAGGCGACTGCACAGCAACAAGGTCAACATGGCCGCCATAGCTGCAAATACCACGGCAAACAGAAACGTCACCACGGCGAATGAAGGCAACGCCACCAAGGGGCGCCCGCCGATGTTCAAGGGATAGGCCCACACCGAGCCGATCTGCATCACCAGCGCCAGGACGATGCCCAGCCCGGCCCCCAGGCAGGCCATGCGCCCTACGCGCCTGGCGTCGACTGCCAGTACCGGCTCCAAGGCTTCCAGCGCAAACGGCGCGAAGGCATCCAGCCGCCGATAACCCAGGTCCCACGCGCTCACGGCGGCATCCACCAAGGGCTGGGGCGCCGGGAACCGCGCGAGTAAACCCAGGCACTCAGCCATCGCCGCGCTCCTGATGCAGCGCCTGCTTGACCTCGAACGCGGAAACCATCGGCACATAGCGCAGGAACAGGCTATAGGGCACCAGAAACACACCGAAACTGCCGATAAACAGCGTCCAGTCCCACAGGGACGGCGTGTAATCGCCCCAGCTGGAAACCAGCAGATCACGCGTCTGCGGCGGGATCAGCAGCATGAAACGCTCGGCCCACATCCCCACCAGCACGGCCAGCGCCACCAGTGCCAATCGCGGCGGGCTTTGGCGCACGTTTCGCCACCAGAGCGCCTGGAGCACCCCGACATTGCAGACGATCGCCAACCAGAAACTCCAGGCATGCGCGCCGCTGATGCGCGCAAGCAATACCTCGATTTCATGGGCGTCGCCGCTGTAGAACGGCATGAATAGATCGGCCAGATACCCGTAGGTGGTCATCCAGCCGGTGGTCAGCAACAGACAGCCGAGCATGTTCAGATGGCGTGGAGTGATCAGGCTTTGGATGCACAGTATCCAGCGCACCGCAATCGCCAGCAGCGCCACCAGGGCGAACCCGGAAAACACCGCCCCGGCCACAAAATAGGCGGGAAACAGGGTGGAGTGCCAACCGCTCTGGGTGCCCATGGTCAGCAGAAACGAATAGCCGCTCGACACCGCAAACACCAGCGGTATCGCGAGGATCGCCAGCACCCGCGTGGTGCGCCGCCACAACGCCCAATGCCGTTGCGACCCGCGCCAGCCGAGCGCCAGCAAGCCATAGACCACCTGGCGAAACGGCGTCCTGGCCCGATCACGGGCGGTAGCAAAATCCGGAATGGCGCCCACCATCAGGAACAGCACCGACACTGTGAGGTACGACAGGATCGCAAACATGTCCCAGGCCGTCGGGCTTTTGAATTGCGGCCATAACCCCATTTCATTCTGGTAGGGCATCGTCCAGTAGAACAGCCAGGGACGGCCCAGGTGCAGGATCGGGTACAGCGCGGCGCAGATCACCGCCATCAGCGTCATCAACTCTGCCAGCCGGTTGAGGGTATGGCGCCAGGGCCGCTCGATCAGCAACAGCAAGGCCGAGATAAACGTGCCCGCGTGGCCGATCCCCAGCCACCAGATGTAGTTGAGGATGCCAAAGCCCCAATGCACCGGCTGATTATTGCCCCACATGCCCACGCCATTGCGCAGCAGCACAGCGACCGAACCCAGGTACACCAGCAACAACACCAGGCCGACACCGAACATCCAGCGCCAGGCAACGCGCCGGGGGAACTGCTGCAATGGCCCGAACACCTGCCGCGACACCTGCTGGTCGCTCAAGTCCTTTGGCAGGAAATGCCCGGTGGCGTGCAGCAGCGGCTCAGCCTTCATCGCCGGCGCCCTCCTCCTCGATGCGCGCCAGGTAACTGGTACGCGGCCGGGTGCCGAGGGCTTCCAGCAAGCGGTAATGGCGGGGATCGCGGCGCGCGAGACTGACAGCGCTGGCGGGCGCGTTGATGTCACCAAACTGGATGGCCTGGCTGGGGCAGGTTTGCTGGCAAGCGGTGACCACCGCAGAGGGGTCGAAATCATCGCCGTGTTGCTTGTTGTCCGTGCGGGCGTTGCTGATGCGTTGGATGCAGTACGTGCATTTCTCCATCACGCCGCGGGAGCGTACCGTCACCTCGGGGTTGCGTTGGGCCTGAATCGACGGCGCGGCGTCGGCGCTCCAGTCCAGCCAATTGAAACGCCGCACTTTGTACGGGCAGTAAGAGGCGCATGTGCGTGTGCCTATGCAGCGGTTGTAGACCATTTGGTTCAAGCCATCGCGGCTATGCACGGTGGCGTTGACCGGGCAACCGGTTTCGCAGGGCGCCTGCTCGCAGTGCATGCAGGGCAATGGCTGGAAGCGCGAACGTGGGGCCTCCAACGGCCCCTGGTAATAATGGTCGATGCGCAGCCAGTGCATGCTGCGCCCCTGGGCGACCTGTTCGGCGCCGACCACGGCGATGTTGTTCTCGGCCTGGCAGGCCACCACACAGGCATTGCAGCCGGTGCACAGGTCCAGATCAATGACCATGCCCCACTGCGGGCCGCTGTCGGCCACCGGGCTGTAGAGCGACGCGGGAATGGCCTGGGTCGCGAGTTGTGGTTTGGCGCGTGAGACCACACGGATGGGCGGTTCCTGCGCTTCAGGCAACCGGTGATGTGACTGGGTGGCCGCCAAGGGAAAGTGCTCGCCGGTGCTTCGTAGGGAGGCACTGACGGAGAATTGCTCAGTGGGCTTCACCGCGTAACCCAGGCCATCACCGACGCGCCCGGCGTGGCTGCGACCGTAGCCGGTGTATAAGGCAATGACCTGGTCGGCCTGCCCGGGTTCAACCCAGGCCGGTCCGCGCACGGTCTGCTCCGCCAGTGTTACCTCTATACCGTCGCCGTTGCTCACACCCAACTGTTCGGCCAGGTGTGGCGAAAGCCCGATCACATTGGTCCAAGTCAGGGTGCTGATGGGCTTGGGCAATTCCTGCAGCCAGCCGGAGTTGGCGAAGCGCCCGTCCCACACGGTCGGGTCGGGACGGATTACGGCCTCTAATCCTTCGCCGATGTCGGCCGCCGCGAGGGTAATTGGCGTTATTTCCTCCACCTTGACTGGCGCTGGGGCCGGTTCAATCCAGCCATTGGCCAATGCCTCGCGCCATTGTTGCTGCGCGATATACGCCCAGGTTGCGCGCACCAACGCCAAGGCATCGGCCTCGGTTGAGTGCATCAGCAACTCGAGGACCTGATGCAAGGTGCGCGTCGAATACATCGGTTCGATCAGCGGCTGGACGATGCAGGCACTGCCGTCCGCCGCGCGGCCATCGCTCCAACCGTCCAGCGCATGATTGAGCGGCAGGTGCCAATGGCACTGCGCGGCGCTTTCGTCGTAGTAAAGCCCGGCATGCAAGCGAAATGGCACCTGGGGCAGCACATCTTGCAGGTAGGCATTTAGCACCGGGTTGCAGTCGAGTATCAGCAAATGAGTCACCGCTTCCTGGCTCAGTTGCGCAAGCGAACCCCACGATTGATTGGGCTCGTAACCCAATAACCTCGGCACCTGCCAGTCCAACGTTTGGCCTGCGTGCCCCAAGCGCTGGTTAAGCTGCATGACCTGCGCCTGCAACGCCTCGGATGCCTGCTGGCTGATACCGATCAGGCCGCGTCCAGGGTGGGCCTTGAGCGCAGCGGCGGCGTCCTGCACCCACTGCTGTTGCGCCGAGTTCAGGCGCGGCGCTCCGGGCAGGTCCTGGCCCAGCGCCTGGCCCAACGCAAGCAGCAGGCCGGGCAACTGCGACGGCGCCGCGGGCAAGCGCGCGGTGGCGGCAGCGCCGGTGAGGCTCGGAACACTTTCAGCGACGAATACCAACGCGGCGCCCTCACCCTTCGTTGCCTGGCGGCGACGTTCAGCCCAGCCGCGCTGGAGCACCGTCTGATACGGACCGCTGCCCAGCGGGTCATATTCCAGGCACACCAGCACCTCGGCCTGCTCTAGGTGAACCTGCGCGGCCAATGGCTGACCGAACACCCGCTCGCTGGCTCGCAGAGCGGCCGTCTCGGCAAAGGCTTCGCCGTGGTACAGGCGCGCCTCGGGCCAGCGTTGTTGCAGTTGGTCGAGCTGGCGCCTGAGGGTCGGTGAACTGCTGGCCCCGCAGACGATGTTCAAACCCTTGCCGCGAGCGCTGTCCAACACCTGCTGCTCATGGGCCAGCGCTGCGCGCACATTCGGCCAACTGGCTTCGCGGCCTTTGAAACGCGGCGCCTGGGAACGGTCCGGATCATAAAGCTGCAGGATCGCCGCTTGAGTAAACGCATCGCAGGCGCCGCCCGACATGGGATGGTCCGGGTTGCCTTCAAGCTTGATCGGTCTGCCTGCAACGGTCTTGCCCAACACGGGCTGGGCAACACCGCCAAACGGAATGGCGGTGGCGTACCAGGCCGGCACGCCTGGCGTCAGGTTGACCGGCTGACGGACCGCCGTCACCGCCTGTTCCGGGGTCTTGCCACAGGCGGCCAACCCCGCCATGGCGATGGACGCCGCCATCAACTGCAGGAAACGCCGTCGATCCATCAGAGGCGCCACACCTGCAAATTCCGCCTCTATCAGTGCTTGAGCGTCAGGGGACTCGGCAAGCGCCTCAAGCCCGCGCCAATAAGCCTGCCCCTCAAGCCCGGCAAGTTGTTCACGCAAAACGGAGAAGTCCAGCGGCTTACTCATCGATGGCACGTCCCGCAGTCAGTAAGGTCCCGAGTATCGATGTGCCGCGCGGTCATCAGGCGCTCACCCAATTGACGACGGTCCTCGGAAGGTTTCCACTGCATATTGGTGACCTGCTCCAGGGGACGCAGATGGGGCGCCGGGTCACGGTGACAGGCCAGGCACTGGCCCATGTTCAGCGGTTGCGCCTTGAACATCAGTTGCATGCGGTCGACCTGACCATGGCATTCACTGCAGCCGACGCCGGCGTTCACATGGACGCCGTGATGGAAATACACGTAGTCCGGCAGCTTGGCGACGCGTTGCCAATGCAAGGGCTCAAGCTCACGCAGGCTCTTGCGCAACGGCTCCAGCACATCGGCTTGTGTCCATACCTGGGAATGACAACTCATGCAGGTTTCAGTGGGCGGCATGCTGGCCATCGCGGAGGACTGCACCGCGCTGTGGCAATAACGGCAGTCGATCTTGAGTTCGCCCGCATGGTGGGCGTGGCTGAAGGGCAATGGCTGCTCGACCGCCCAGTTACGGCCGGTGCGGTAGTCGGTGCTGTCCAGAGTCAACGCCACAAGCAAACCTCCCGAGAGCCCGGCGATCAGCAGCAACAGTCCTACGCGCAGCCAGGTGTCGGCCGAGCGCCTGAAAATCTGCGTCATTGCCGGATTCTCATATCCATGTTCTTACCGCTTTGGCTGCGCGGGTGCGCAGGCGTTCGTTATTTTTTTGCGCCTCCTGGCAGTACGCTGGCCAACACTTGCTTGGCGGTTTGCACAATCACCCCGGCTTCATCCGGGTCGCCTTTGAGCAACGTGGTGGCGAACTTTTTGGCCTGTTCCAGTTTGATATGCGGGGGAAGTGGCGCCACGTCGGGGTCGGTCTTGAACTCGATCAGCACCGGTACATCCGAGGCCAACGCCTGTTCCCAGGCCCCAGCCACATCCTCCTCGCGCTCAACGAAAATCCCCTTCAGCCCCAGCGAAATCGCAAACAGGTGATACGGCACGTCAGGAATGGTTTGCGAAGCCTCAAACTTGGGGTCGCCTTCCATCACGCGCTGCTCCCAAGTGACCTGGTTCAGGTCTTCATTGTTGAACACCGCACAGATCCATTTAGGGCTCTGCCACTGCCGCCAGTATTTGGCCACGGTGATCAGTTCGGCCATGTTGTTCATCTGCATCGCGCCGTCGCCCACCAGCGTGATCACGGTGTTCTGCGGGTGCGCAAGCTTGGCGGCGATGGCGTACGGCACGGCGGCCCCCATGGACGCCAAGCCACCGGACAGGGAACATTGCATGCCACGGCGGATCTTCAAGTCGCGGGCATACCAGTTGGCACAGGAGCCGGAATCGCTGGTGATGATGGCGTGGTCGGGCAAGCGTGGAGACAGCTCGTACACCACGCGTTGCGGGTTGATCGGTTTGGCTTTTGCCAGGGCGCGTTTCTCCAGGGTTTTCTCCCAGCTAGCACGCCAACCCTCGACTTTCTTGCGCCATTTACGCTGAGTCTTGCGGGTGAGCAACGGCAACAGCGCAGCCAGGGTCTCGGCGGCATCACCCACCAGATTCACCTCCATGGGATAACGCAGGCTCAACATGTCGGGTTGCAGGTCAATCTGCACGCCACGGGCCTGGCCTTCCTTGGGCAGGAACTCTGAGTAAGGAAAACCCGAGCCGATCATCAACAAGGTGTCGCATTCGGTCATCAGCTTGTAGCTGGGCTCGGTGCCCAACAGGCCGATGCTGCCGGTAACCCAGGGCAAATCGTCAGCGACTGCAGCCTTGCCGAGTAGCGCCTTGGCCACCCCGGCGCCAAGCGCTTCGGCGACGGCGATGACTTCATCGGTGGCCGCCAGCGCCCCTGCGCCGACGAGAATCGCAACTTTCTCACCGGCATTCAGCACGTCTGCGGCGTGCTGTAGATCTGCCTCATACGGCACCACTCGCGGTTTTGAATAACCCACCCCCGAGTGCACTGTGTCGTGGGCCCTGGCGGGCGGCTCGTAGGCCGCCTCCTGCAAATCGTTGGGCAGGATGATCGCCGTCACTCGGCGCTCACCGACCGCCGTGCGGACGGCCCGGTCCACCAAGTGACGCACCTGGGATGACACCATAGCCTGCTGCACAAATGCCCCTGCCACATCCTTGAACATCGACACCAGGTCCAGCTCCTGCTGGTAATGCCCCCCAAGCGCAGCACGCGCCTGCTGCCCGACAATCGCCAGCACCGGCATATGGTCCATCCGCGCGTCATAGAGCCCGGTAATCAGGTGCGAGGCTCCTGGCCCTGAAGTCGCGATACACACGCCCAGCTCCCCCGTGAATTTGGCGTGAGCCGACGCCATGAACGCGGCCATTTCCTCATGACGGGCCTGAATGAATTCGATCTTGCCCTGCGCCCGGCTCAACGCGCCGAATACACCATTGATACCGTCACCCGGGTAACCAAAGATTCGGGTAACGCCCCATTGGCTGAGCCGCTCAACCAGAAAGTCGCCTACTGTCGTCGTCATCGAATGCCTCGCTTCATTCAAAGAATGGGTTTGCCACCTGTTACGCCGTAGCGTTCACCGGAGATATAACTGCCCTCATCCGACGCCAGCAGTACGTAGATGGGCGAGACTTCGACTGGCTGGCCGGGGCGCCCCAGCGGTGTATTGCCACCGAAATTTTTCACGGAGTCCTCGGTCATCGTTGATACGATCAATGGCGTCCAGATTGGCCCGGGCGCCACACTGTTGACGCGAATACCGCGCTTGCCGAGCATCTGCGCCAGTCCCGCAGTGAAGTTGGCGATCGCGCCTTTGCTCGCCGCATAGGGCAACAGCGTGGGGTTGGGCGCATCGGAATTGACCGAGCTGGTGTTGATGATCGAACTGCCCTCGGCCATGTGCGGCAGCGCGGCTTTGCAGATGCGAAACATCGCGGTGACGTTAACGTTAAAGGTCTTTAGCCAATCTTCATCGGGGATGTCTTCCAGACTTTCGTAGGTCATCTGGAACGCCGCGTTATTGACCAGCACATCAATGCGTCCGAACTTCTCCACGGTGTCACTGACGATCGCCGTGCACTGATCCGCGTTGCCCAGATCACCGGGTAGCAACAGGCATTGACGACCCGCCGCCTCGACCCACCGCGCGGTTTCCTTGGCGTCTTCATGCTCATCCAGATAGGAGACCGCCACATCCGCGCCTTCGCGTGCAAAGGCGATGGCCACCGCACGCCCAATGCCGCTGTCGGCCCCGGTGATTAAGGCTATTTTGTTGGCGAGGCGGCCCGAGCCTGTGTAGGTCTGCTCACCGCAATCAGGCATTGGATCCATCTTGCGCTGTTGACCGGGTACGGGCTGCTGTTGCGCCTTGAATGGTGGTTTTGGATAACTGTTCATCGGTCTTCCTCCTGGCTGTGATTACTTTTGCGAGGGTTGGCCGGGAGGGTAAGTTCACACAGATTTTGAAAAAATCAGATAACCGTTCAGGCACAGCAGTGCCATTGGTCAGTCTGAATAAACCTTCTGAACGTTGCGTGCCACAACCGGGAGGCAAAGGTTTGCAGGGTTAGCAACATTCGAGGCATTCTGCTCTACGCAGCTTTTCGGCTATATTTCGCTTTCGGTTCAGCACTTGCCCTCGCTTTAGTTGCTCCCTCCACGCTCTTCTCGTGCGCAGTTAACCAAGGTTGGTATTTTATGAAGTCTGCCCCCCAGCGGTCCCCTAACGTTCCGCAACGCAAGGACCTTATTCCCAGCAACTTGGACTTTCCGGTGGTGGGGATTGGCGCGTCTGCGGGCGGGCTGCAAGCAGTCAAGGCGTTTTTTGAGCACATGCCCAAAGATTGCGGCATGGCGTTCGTGGTGATTCTGCACCTGTCGTCCGATCATCAAAGCGTGGCGGATAAGATCATCCAGGAGTCGACCCGTATTCCGGTCTCGCAGGTCAATGACACCACGCCCATCGAAAGGAATCATGTGTATGTCATCTCGCCTGCACACCATCTGAAAATGAATGATGGCTATTTAGCGGTATCCCCATCAACCCGCCAGGGCGGCTCGCACATAGCCATCGACCTGTTTTTTCGCGACTTGGCAGACGCGCATAAAGAACGGGCGTTTTGTGTGATCCTTTCAGGGACCGGAGCGGACGGGGCGGTTGGCCTTTCTCGAATCAAGGAGCAAGGTGGGATCACTCTGGTACAAACACCAGAAGATGCTGAGTTCGATGGCATGCCGCGGGCTGCCATCGAAACGCAAATGGTCGATCTCGTGCTTCCCGTTGTGGAAATGCCGCAGAAGCTGCTGGAGCTATGGCGCAATGCTCAGTCAATCATCCTGCCCACTGCCGACGATCCCGAAATTAAAACCACCCCACCTGCAACCGAACGCGATGCAGCCGTGGCGGAGCAGTTATTGCTGGACATCCTGATTCAGTTGCGCGCCAGTACCGGGCACGACTTCAAGCATTACAAGCGCGCCACAGTGTTGCGCCGTATTGAGCGACGCTTGCAAGTAACCGCCCAGCCGGACCTGGCGACCTATTACAATTTCCTCCAGGAGCACCCAGACGAAACCAAGGCCCTGCTCGGCGATATGCTGATCGGCGTGACTAACTTCTTCCGCGACCGCGAGGCCTTTGAAGCGCTTGAACGTGACGTGATACCTAACCTAGTGAAGTCACTCGAAGAAACTGTGCCGCACCGCGAAGAGGTGCGCATCTGGTCGGCCGGCTGTTCCACCGGCGAAGAAGCTTACAGCCTCGCGATGCTGCTGGCCGAGCAACTGGCGCTGGATGCCAGCGGCGCGAAGATGCAGGTATTTGCCACTGATATTGACGAGCGCGCAGTCACCCACGGCCGCAACGGCGTGTATCCCGAGGCGATCATCACCGACGTACCGCCACCGCGGTTGCGCCAATATTTTGCCAAAGAGAAAAACCAACACTATCGAGTGCGCAAGGAAATTCGCGAGAAGGTCTTGTTCGCCAAACACAGTTTGCTCGCTGATCCGCCGTTCTCGCAGATCGACCTGATCGTGTGCCGCAACCTGTTGATCTACCTGGACCGCGAAGTGCAGCGCGACATCTTGCAGATGTTCCACTTTGCGCTGCGCCCCGGAGGCTATTTGTTCCTCGGTTCCTCGGAGTCGGCCGACGGCTGCCTGGACCTGTTTGTGCCGGTTGACAAACGAAACCGCATTTTTCGGGTACGTGCCGGCTCCTCCGCTATGCGCCGCGCCCCAACCATCCCGCGAGGCGGCTACTTGCGCCCAAGCACAGCGTCGATTACGACTGAAATCAAGGCGCCCAGCAAAGTTGCGTTCGCGGATATCCATCTGCGCGCCCTGGAAAAAGCTGCGCCGCCCAGCGTGATCGTCGATATCCAAGCCAACATCCTGCACATGAGCGAAGGTGCCGGGCGGTTCCTGCGCTATGTCGCCGGGGAAGTCACCCACAATCTGTTGGCCCTGGTTCATCCGGACCTGCGCCTCGACATCCGCACTACACTCTTCCAGGTTCAGCAATCGAATATGCCTGTGATCTCTCGCAAGATCCGCGTTCAGCGCGAACAGGGCCCCTTCATGGTGGACATCACCGCCCACCCCTATCGCGATGACGCGACCGAAAGCGACTATGTGCTGGTGATCTTCCAGGAAAGCGCAATCGACCCACAACAGGTCGATACCACGACTGTCAGCCATGCCGAAAACGCCCTCATGGGGAACCTGGAACGCGAGCTACAACGCACCAAGCTGCACTTGCAGGACGCCATCGAGCAGTCGGAAGTCTCAAGCGAAGAGCTCAAGGCCTCCAATGAGGAAATGCAGGCGGTCAATGAAGAGTTACGCTCGGCTACCGAAGAGCTGGAAACCAGCAAGGAAGAGCTGCAGTCGATCAACGAAGAACTGCTGACCGTCAACTATGAACTCAAAACCAAGGTAGAAGAAACGGACAAGGTCAATGACTATCTGACCAACCTGATCGCCTCCACCGACATCGCCACCGTGTTCGTTGACCGCAACATGCGCATCCGTTGGTTCACGCCACGCGCCACCGATATTTTCAGCATGCTTCCGGTGGACACTGGACGCTCGCTGATGGACATCACCCACCGCCTCGATTACCCGGAAATTACCGAAGACGCCACGACCGTCTTTGAGTCACTCGGTACAATTGAGCGGGAAATCGGCGGTAAGAACGACCGCTGGTACATTGCACGGTTGTTGCCCTACCGCTCCAGCGAGGACCATATCGATGGCACGGTGCTTACCTTCATCGATATCACCAAGCGGCGCCAAGCCGAGGAAGAACTGCGCCTGGGCGAGGAGCGCATGCGCCTAGTCGCCGAGAGTACCCATGACTTTGCAATCATCATCCTTGATGACCATGGTGCCATCACCGATTGGAACACGGGTGCAGAACTGATCTTCGGCTACACCAAGGACGAAGTGCTGGGCGCTTATTACGACTTTATTTTTTCACCGGAGGACCGCTCCTCCGGCATGCCGGAGAGCGAACTGCGCGCGGCCCGCGAACACGGTCGCGGTGAAGATGAGCGCTGGCATGTGCGCAAGGATGGCAGTCGGTTCTACTGCAGTGGTGAGATCACTCAGCTCCAGAGCGACAGCTTGCAGGGCTACGTCAAGATCGCCCGCGACCTCACTGGCCACAAACGCACCCAGGATGAGCAGAGGCAGCGCCTGATCGAAACTCAGACGAAGAGCCATCTCAAGGACGAGTTTTTCGCGGTGATGTCGCACGAACTCAAACATCCACTGAACCTGATCCAACTGAACGCGGAACTACTGCGTCGCTTGCCCGCCACCAAGGCGGCGGTCCCGGCGATCAAAGCCGTGAACACAATCTGCGAGGCCGTATCCAGCCAGGCGCGGATCATTGATGACCTGCTGGATGTTGCCCGGGTACGCACGGGCAAGCTCAAGCTGAAAAAACAACCGATTGATCTGATTCGCACGCTGCAGGATATCCATAGCGTAGTGCTCGCCGACGGGCATCGTCGTCATGTAACGCTGCAAACACCTTCGGATCATGGCCCCCTGATAGTCGACGTGGACCCCACGCGCATTGAGCAAGTGATCTGGAACCTGGTCAACAACGCCCTGAAATTCACCCCGGAGGGCGGTGAGGTTCAGTTGGTGCTCAGCCGCTCGGAGGGGGGCGCCCAGCTGGACGTGATCGACAGTGGCATCGGCCTAGCCGATGACAGCCTGGAGAAGATCTTTGATCTGTTCGGGCAGGCAGAAAACCAGCATCAGACGCATCAACGCGAGGGCCTTGGCATAGGCTTGTCCTTGGTACGCCAGTTGGTGGAGGCTCACGAAGGCTCGGTCAGCGTCCATTCCAAAGGGCTGGGTTTTGGCTGCACCTTCTCGATATGGCTGCCGCTGTGCGAACAACAGGATCATCTACAACGTTCTGACGCTGAACAGGAGGAGGATGAACGCCTCCACGGCGTGAAGGTGTTGCTGGTGGAGGACTCTGCCGAGGTGCTCGAAGTGCTGAATGTATTGCTGGAGATGGAAGGCGCGCAAGTCAGCGCGTTCGATGACCCACAGAGTGCGCTGGAAACAGCCCGCGCTGCTCAGTACGACTTGATCATTTCCGACATTGGCATGCCGAAAATGAACGGCCATGAGCTGATGCAGAAGCTGCGCGCGATAGCTCATCTGCGCCGGGTGCCCGCTATCGCCCTCACAGGTTACGGGGCCGGCAGTGACCAGAAAAAGGCGGCTGAGTCGGGCTTTAGTACCCATCTCAGCAAACCGGTCGCCCACGAGTCGTTGATTGATCTCATCGAAAAATTGTGTTGTTTACGTCGTTAGTTGGGACTTTCTCAGTAGGGATAAGGAGATTTTCCCGTTCTGCTCACGGATCGGGGTTTCCTTTCTGGACATCTCACGGATATTGGTTAGAGGTCATTCGGTTACAGCGACGGGGCGCGGATTTTTAGCGAGTAGCTCCATCTAAAAAGACGATAATTTCAAGCAAACTGAATCGTTGAATTAATCGATATTTCAGAGAAAACCATTTTGATACACGGGCTTTGCAAGCGGGTCACACAGTTATACAGAAACCTGCTGATGAAGGATTTAAGCCATGCAACACAACGACATCGACGCAAAAATGATGGCCTGCCGCCAGTTGGCCATGGAGCAGAATCAGAAGCTTTTCAACGAGGCCAATGCCCTAAGCCGCAGCGCATTCGACCTGCTGGAGCAACCTGATTTCGATAGCGAAATGTTTGATGAATATCTGCGCCTTCGCGGCAAAGCCGAAGCGCTTTTCCGTGAAGCGATTGAGCATCTTGGCGTGCTCAACAAGCATTTTCCATTGCCCACCGTAAGCGTGGTCGCCGACGGGGGAAAAGCTGCCAAGCGCGAAAAGGAGATTGCGTGATGAAAAATTCTCAGCGCGCCTGGGACCTGGCGATGGTTCTGATCGCAAATGGTAAAATTCCTTTCGATCCCGACAATTTGAGCGGATCGGTAAAAATACTTTCGCGGCATTTGGAGGCGCTGGAGACAGCACTTCGTGAAGAGGCGATTTTGGCCGAAACCTCGCTTGCCGAAAATCTGGGTCAGCGTTGCCTGCAAAAATAAGTCGGCCGCAGCCGTGCCTTGGTAGGTGCCGATTGACCATCGTCAAGGGACAGTATCTGGCCGCTAAAAAGAGCTCAACACGCTCTGGCGGAATGCTGCGCGTCGGCGGATAAATTGAGCTGACGGGGCGCACTCTTTAATCAAATCCATCATTGGCGGTTCGAGGGGTTGGTGCGGGCTTCAGGTCATTTGCCAGCCTCCGTTTTCCTGGTCAGCCCCGCCCTACGATCAGTCTGTTTCAGACCTATATATTTGGCATAAAGCGTCTGAAACTCCATGATGCATGTTCGGTAGTCGCCCCGTACAAGAGTCCTCAATTAAAAGCATTTTCGACACTAAGCGAAGCGGCAGCCAATGCCATTAATTTAATAGCACTCCCGCCTCGCTTGAAGTAAAAACTTATACGAAGCGGCGCGAACACCGCGTGTCCGTACAAGTTTCTTTCAACCAAAGACCGTTCATCGTCCTTTTTAAAAAATCTCGAAACATTTAGACGACCGCCCTTATCGGAAACTATGTCCGTTGCAATAAACGGGCGTAAGCGAAACCTCAATTACAGTTGGAGTAGCATTATGACGACCAGTAATAAAAACCCAGGTAATTTCGCCAACGATCACGAAAAAGCCTCCGAGGCGGGAAAGAAAGGCGGCCAGGCATCTGGCGGCAACTTTGCCAATGACCGCGAAAAGGCTTCGGAAGCTGGCCGTAAAGGTGGCCAGAATAGCCATGGCGGCGGCCGCAAGTAGTAAGCGTGGTCACATGGGGGCAGCAATGCTGCCCCTTCTATTAATAGCAAAGGAGAACTAAGCATGCGTGCATCAGCAGACTATCAGCGAAGCGTTTTGCCTCCTAAGCCGAGCACGCAAGTGCGAACTGACGCAGGGGCAAGCCTACGCGCGAACACATTGCCATGTTACGAACATCTCCGCGTCGTGGAACTGGCTGAAGCGACTGTCGATGCGTCGCAAACACTTCCGCTGTGCGAAAGGCATTTATAACCTGAGCGACCGTCAGTATTTAAGTGCCTGTAGATCGAGATGAAAGATATATCAACGACATAACGACGAGATTACTGAGATGACTACTAACGACAAGCAAAACCAAATGAGCGTCAACGAAGCCGGTAAAAAAGGTGGCGATGCAACTTCGGCTTCCCATGACAAAGAGTTCTATCAGGAGATCGGAAGCAAGGGTGGCCAAAACAGCGGCGGCAATTTCAAAAATGATCCCGAGCGCGCCGCCGAAGCCGGTAGCAAAGGCGGCCAGAACAGTGGCGGCAACTTTGCCAACGACCGTGAGAAAGCCTCGGAAGCTGGCCGTAAAGGCGGCCAAAACAGCCATGGTGGCGGACGCAACGGTTAACGTGCTTTATGCAGGGGAGCGGTGCTCCCCTGCCTTGATGGACGGGGGACACCATGCCTTTACACGTCATTAACTTTACCGGGCCGGTCACCGCCTCTACCTGCAGCCAACTTATCGAAAAAGCCTCGTTGGCCGTTCAGCAAGAGGCTTCGGGGCTGGTAGTGAACATCGCCACTATGGGCGGCGAATGCAGCTACGGTTTTACCATGTACAACTTCCTGCTGGCGCTGCCGATCGCGGTGCACACCCATAATCTGGGCACCGTGGAGTCGATGGGCAATATCATCTTTCTGGCCGGTGAGCGCAGGACGGCGTGCAAGCACAGTAAATTTCTGTTTCATCCGTTTCATTGGCATGTGCAAGGCGCCGTCGACCATTCGCGCATGTCCGAATACGCCATGAGCCTTGACTACGACTTGCAGTTGTATGCACGCATCGTCGAAGAGCGTACCAAGGATGCAAGGGAAAAACTCGAAACAGAAAAGTACCTGATAGCGGCACCGCGCATTCTCGACCCGCAACAAGCCATGACAGCCGGCTTGATCCATGGGATCGAACTACCGGTCATCAAGGCTGAGTTTGTAAGCAGCTTCATTCACTCCTAGCGCTTTTAAACTGGAACAGGAGCACCACGATGGACGAAGAAACGATTCGACTCACCGCCTACCGTATTTGGGAACAACAAGGTAAGCCTGACGGCCAGGATTTTGTGCATTGGCTGCAAGCCAGAGACGAACTGACGCCCGGGCAAATAGATAGCTCTTCGGGCACGATCGAAAGCAATGTTACGCGGCCTGTACCGGCCCGATCAAAGCGCCAGGCGGCGCCATCATCCACAACGCGAAAAACACGCAGCAAAAAGCTCGAAGCCTGAGCGGGCCAGATCAGGCGTGCGGACGCGTCTGTCGTGACACCCGCCGACAGTCATGCGCACGCCTTCCCTTTGAAACTCGAATATTGGCACTTTAATATCAATTAATCGCTTGTTTGAAACTCCTCCTTTTTTTTGTTGAAATCATTTACCTCATCATGGATCGTGAGTGAGCTTTTAATTCAGGGAGGAATCGAAGATGTCTGGTCTACAAGCGAACGGCCAGTGCGCCCAATGTAAACAGCCCTTCGAGCCGACGACGGACGAACCCTCCTATCTGGTGTCCACCGCCGCCGAGATGCTCTGCCCGCCATGCAGGCAACAGTATCTGGCGGACTTGATGATAGATGCACTTCAACGCAGCGCCCTCAAGTTATGCATGCTGCAGGAACGTCGAAAAAACAATAAGGCTTGACTCAAACCAACACTCTATTCAAATGTGCGTATTTGTTAAAAGTTACACTCATTCAGGGGGCGGTGGTACATAGGGCTGCGCAATAAACGGAATACTTCCAGAAGGACGCCACCTGACGTTCTCCAGGCCGTAGCGTTCTGCAAGGGGTCTGCTGACCCGTTTGATCTTTTCATGGCGTGACCGAGGAATTATACCGATCCCAGCATCGCAAGATGCCCAATGCCACGCCGCTGCATTATTCATGACATCCGCTCTTATAATAAAAGATCTCGGCTTATGATGGTATTCGTACTCGATAATATATAAAGAATTTTTCATATATCCTCCTTCTGATTTTTGTTATTGGAGCAGCGCGAAGGTTCAGATTTTCCCTCTTGAGGTGTATTTTTAGTTGCGCCAACTTGCGACACTATCGGGACATGACCATTCGTCGGCGCCTTCTAAAAAAAACCAAACCGTTATCGCTTTATCGCTTCTTACTATTGAGCCTGCTCCCTCCAGGCTCTGGTAAAACTCCTGTCTTGCCCGTACTCCGTGCGGGCTTTTTTTTGAGCAGTTCATAGAGCCGTGACGGTGTTCGGCGAGCCGGTGACTAGTGCGCCGCACTTATATACACAACGCCGGCTTGTTTCGCCGCGCCCCAATACGCTGCCATGACTAACTTGAACTTCAAGGGCGGGAAACCTTTCATCTCTAATCGTGAAATGCGGTGGAACTCAAGCTGCGCAGGTTTTTCTATCGCAGACACATCCATCGGAGGATTGACCATGACTGACCAGCCACTAATATCCACCCACACCCCTCCTGACGCGCACCGAAGCGGCACGATGACCAAGGCTGAGCGCACACTTTCGCTGGCCGCTGGCGCTGCCCTATTACTGCATGGCTGTCGCAAGGGTGGGGTGAGTGGTGCACTCCAGGTTGCGGCGGGCGCCTACGGTGTAATTCGCGGTGCAGCCGGGCACTGCGCACTGAAGCGGGTGTTGACACCAACCCCCTACGAAACACAATTCAGCCGCGAACATCAGTGGCCGATCAGCGAGGCAATCACGCGCAGTATCACGATCTTGCGCCCATCGGATGAGGTGTCTGCCCTCATCGCCAGGCCCGAGAACATCGGCCCGTTGCTGCGCTGGGTCGACAGTGTCGAGCAACTGACCCCGGACACCGCGCTCTGGAAGCTCCGCGCACCGGCCGGCCGGCGCCTGCAGTGCGCGCTTGTGCAGATCGATACACAGGATCGCCATGTAGTGCATTGGAAAACTCCAGGCGACGCGCGATGGGCGCACGACATTACCGTCTCGCTGAGCCCCGCCCCGGCCGGCCGTGGAACCCAGGTCAAGGCGGTGGTGGTGTGCAAGCCGGCAATGGCCAAGTTGGGCTATGGCTTGGCGCGTGCGATCAGCCTGTTCAGCGACAAAGCCTTGCTCAACGCCCTGCAGGCAGTGAAGCAGCAACTGGAGACCGGCGAGGTCAGCAACAACCGCTCCAGGCCGGAACAGGACGACGATTTTTTTTACGTACACGCCGGCGCTGACCAGGTCGCAACCGATCACCCGTCAGCCAAAACCGGCGTTGTTATCGAAGGAGAACCCCACTGATGCGCGCACTCACTTGGCAAGCACCTAATCTACTGCAACTCGACAATGTCGCCGACCCTGCGATCCTTAACCCACGGGACGCGATCATTCGCGTCACCCTCTCCTCTGTCTGCGGTTCGGACCTGCACTTGCTCGGCGGCTACGTACCGGCCATGAAGCCCGGCGATATCATTGGCCACGAATCCATGGGCGAAGTGGTTGAGGTCGGCAAAGGCGTCACCGACCTGCGCAAGGGTGACAAAGTGATCACCATCTCAATCATCGGCTGCGGCAACTGCGAGCCGTGCCAGCGCAGCGATTTCTCCTGCTGCGACAACTCCAACCCAAACCCGTCGGCGACGGACCTGATGTATGGCCAGCCATGCTGCGGCATCATCGGCTACAGCCACGCCTTTGGCGGTTACCCGGGCAGTCACGCAACCTACGTGCGGGTGCCGTTCGCCGACGTCAACCTGTTCAAGGTGCCCGAAGGCGTGAGCGATGAGCAGGCGCTGTTTGTCTCGGATGCGGCGCCCACCGGTTACTTCGCGGCGGACAATGCCGATATCCAGCCCGGCGACACCGTGGCAGTGTGGGGCTGCGGCGGCGTTGGCCAGATGGCGATCTGCAGTGCTTACCTGTTGGGCGCCGAGCGGGTGATCGCGATTGATCGTTACCCCGACCGGCTGCGCCTGGCCGAAGAACGCGGCAAGGCGATCCCTATCAACTACGAGAAAACCAACGTGCACGAAGCCTTGCTGGAGTTGACTGGCGGACGCGGCCCGGATCGCTGCATCGACTGTGTGGGCATGGAGGCGCATGGCACCGAGATCGACTATGCCTATGACAAGGCCAAGCAGTTGCTCAGGCTGCACACCGAACGCGGCAGCGTGCTAAGGCAGGCCATACGTGCCTGCCGTAAAGGCGGCACGGTATCGGTGGTCGGCGTGTACGGTGGGTTGCTCGACAAGTTCCCGATGGGCGCGATCGTCAACAAGGCGTTGACGCTAAGATCCGGACAGCAACCGGGGCAGCGTTACGCACCGACCCTGTTCGAGCATATTCGCAAAGGCGAGCTTGACCCTGCCTACTTGCTGACCCATCCCATGAGCCTGGAAGACGGGGCGCAAGGCTACAAGCTGTTCAAGGAAAAAACCGATAATTGCCTGCGGGTGGTGTTTAAGCCCTGAGGGTCGTGCGTGTGGTTTCAATGCCTGGCACGCCGAACAGCGGGGGATGTGTGAGCCGTAGATGCCGATACCCATGCTCCGATAAGCGATTTAGCCAGGCTCCGCGACCGGCGTCGCCAGGCGGTTGCACGCGTACAGCGCACTCCCCAGCAGCATCATCGCGCCGCCTCGCAGCCAAGTGTCGAGGCCTTGCTGGCTGAGCAGGATCAGGCAGGAAACAATCGCCAGCACCGGCACCCAGGTCGGCACACGAAAATGGTGTTCTGCGACGAGGTCGCGGCGCAATACCAGCACCGCCAGGTTGGTGCTGAGGAACACGAAAAGCAGCAACAGCACGACCGTATCGGCCAACGCTGCGAGCGTGCTGGTCAACGTCAAGGAGATGGCCACCAGGGTGCTGGCGATGATCGCGACCCAAGGCGTACGCCGCTTGGGCAGCACACGCGAAAGCGGCCCCGGCAACAGGCCCATGCGGGCCATGCCATAGGTCAGGCGGCTGGCCATGACCATGGTCAACAGCGCACCGTTGGCGACCGCCACCAGTGCAATGAATGCGAAGAGCTGGGGCGGGATACTCAAGCCCGAGGCGCGTACCACTTCGAGCAACGGCGCCGAGGTGGCCGTCAGTTTGTCCATCGGCAGCACCACTGAAGCAGCGACACCAACCGCCGTATACACGATGCCGGCCGTCACCAACGCGGCAAACAGCGCACGCGGATACACCTTGCGCACCCCGCGTATTTCTTCGGCCAGGTTAGCCGACGTTTCAAAACCGACAAACGAATAGAACGCCAGCAATGCAGCGCTCAGCACCGCAGGCATAGTGTTGACGCCGGCCTTGAACTCCAGCGCGCGGCCGAGGTTGGTTTCGCCCGACTGGATGCACCAGGCCGCGGCCACCACCACCAATAGCAGCCCGGACAGTTCGATGCAGGTCATGACCATGTTGCCGCCCAACGACTCCTTGATACCGCGAGCATTGAGCAGCGCTATCACCATCAGGAATATCAGCGCGGCCAGGTGCGGTGATACGTCGACGAACGCCGCCAGGTAATCGCCGGCAAATGCGAGGGACAGCCCGGCCGCGCTGGTGACGGCGGCCGCCAGCATGCAAAAGCCGACCAGGAACGAAATCAGCGGTGACTTGAATGCCTTCTCGGCGAACACCGAAGCAGCGCCGGCATAGGGGAACTTGGTCACCAGCTCCGCGTACGAACCTGCCGTGAGCATGGCGAAGAACAACGCCACCAGCAGTGGCACCCAGATCGCCCCACCCACCTCGCCAGCGATGGTGCCGGCCAGCGCGTATACGCCGACACCGAGCACATCGCCGAGAATGAACAGAAACAACATCGGGCCCGTCACGGCGCGGCGCAAGGACGGTTTTGTGGGTGCGGCTTGGCTGAAGCTGAACTCGGACATGGGCGGTTCGGGCGGCGGGGTTGTTATCAGCAATCAGCGGGCGCGGGCCGGCTGACGCGGGGCTCTCTACAATGGAAAATCCACGCGCCGCCAAAGTTCCGTTTTCCGCTGCAACCCCGGCGCAGGCGCCCCGTCAATCGTCCTCGTGCAGGTGCGCGTCAGCGCAGGGCAAACGCCCCGATTCGCCGCCCGCAATCCGTTCCGCCTGATCAATGCCGCGCTTGAGCGCGTCGTGCACGGTCCATTCGGCGCCCGGCAACTGGCTGGTGCGTTCAATCACGCATTGCCCCGTCGCGGTATAGACGCTGACCATCACTTCGATATCGGCGTCTTCGCGCTCCCGGGCCCTGACTTCGATATGGCACCCGTTTTCCACTTCCTGAGTAAAGCACTCTTCTTCCAATGCCTTTTGGGCCCATGCCTTATAAGTATTACCACGAATAAACATAACTGTTCTCCCGGACCGTTAGTGGGTTGGTCTTCAAGTAAGACCTGAATGCCTTAAGAGGGATTCCGTCTTTTTTACAAGGGAAATTGCATCATGCACCTATAAAGCTCTAGTGCCGTTTCGCTTGTTAAGCCGTTCGTCAGGCGAAGTAACAAATTGTTAAACCAACCCCGTGACGTCTATTCAAAATATTCGGCAGCGCGGTGAAACACGCACCCCAGAGCAGCAGCGAAAGCCAACAGATCCGGGCAGTTGATGGGTTTTATCCATTGATGGCGCTGTATTGCCTGGCGTCAGGCACTTGACTGCGCCACGCACTAAAAAGCGCAGCGCCAGCGTTTCGCTTAAGTAATTTTCGACCACTGTCGCCGGACTTTCGGCGCCGTAACAACGGACGTTTTCAATACAGGAGCAAGGCATGAAACGAGCGATTGGCTATTGCCTGGCATATCTCGCCAGCGTCTTCTTGTTAAGCGGCTGCAACTTAGTGGTGTTCAACCCCAAGGGGCAGATTGCAACCGATGAGCGCGACCTGATTATCCTCGCCACGGGCCTGATGCTGTTGGTTGTGGTGCCGGTGATCGTGCTGATGTTCGTATTCGCCTACCGCTACCGCGCCACCAATAAAAAGGCCCGTTACTCACCGCGCTGGGCCAGTTCCCACAAAATCGAAGCGGTAGTGTGGGGCGTGCCGCTGCTGATCATCATCGCCTTGGGCTGGGTGACGTGGAAAACCACCCACGCCCTCGACCCCTATCGCCCGCTCGACTCGGACACGCCACCGATCAACGTCCAGGTGGTGGCCACCGACTGGAAGTGGCTGTTCATCTACCCCGACCTGGGTATCGCCAGCGTCAACGAACTGGCCTTGCCGGTGCACACGCCGGTGAGTTTCACCATCACCTCCGACGCAGCCATGACGTCCTTCTTCATCCCGGCGCTGGGAGGGCAGATCTATGCGATGGCAGGCATGCAGACCAAGCTGCACCTGATCGCCAACGAAACCGGCGAGTTCAAGGGAATCGCCGCCAACTACAACGGCCCCGGTTTTTCCGACATGCATTTCACCACGCTGTCATTGAGCCCCACCGACTTCCAGACCTGGGTGAACAAGGTCAAGGGCGCCTCCACAGCCCTTGACCAAACGAGCTATGCGCACTTGGCCAAGCCCACCATCAAGCACCCCGTGACCTATTACTCGGCAGTGCAGGAGCGGCTGTTTCTGGACATCGTCGATAAATACGAAGGCATGAACAAGGCCAATAAAACCAGGCGAGCGCCATTGAGCGGTACTGAAAAGCGCGTCGATCAACACCCCAGTTTACTGGCCGAGGAGCAATAACAATGTTCGGAAAACTGTCATGGGATGCGATTCCAACCACTGAACCGATTGTGATGTACACGCTGGCCTTCATCGGGCTGATCGGCGCGGCGATGGTGGGCACCATTACCTGGAAACGCAAATGGGGCTATTTGTGGCGCGAGTGGTTCACGTCGGTGGACCACAAAAAGATCGGATGTATGTACATCATCGTCGCGCTGGTGATGCTGCTACGCGGTTTTTCCGACGCAATCATGATGCGCACCCAGCAAGCCATGGCCGCCAGTGGCGGGCCGGGTTATCTGCCGCCGGAACACTACGACCAGATCTTCACTGCCCATGGCGTGATCATGATTTTCTTCGTGGCCATGCCCTTCGTGGTCGGCCTGATGAACGTTGTGGTGCCGTTGCAGATCGGCGCACGCGACGTGGCCTATCCGTTTCTCAACGCGCTGAGCTTCTGGCTGTTCGTGGCCGGTGCCGCGCTGGTCAACGTCTCACTGGGGATCGGTGAGTTTGCGCGAACCGGTTGGGTCGCCTATCCGCCGTTATCCGGATTGGCATACAGCCCCGGGGTCGGGGTGGACTACTACATATGGTCACTGCAGATATCCGGCGTCGGCACGTTACTGACGGGGCTGAATTTCTTCGTCACAATCTTGAAGATGCGCACCGAAGGCATGACGTTGTTCAAAATGCCGGTGTTCACCTGGAATGCGCTGTGCACCTCGGTGCTGATCCTGGCGTCGTTTCCAATTCTCACCGCCACCCTGCTGATGCTGTCCCTGGACCGTTACCTGGGCATGCATTTCTTTACCAACGAAGCCGGCGGCAACCCGATGATGTACGTGAACTTGATCTGGGCCTGGGGGCATCCGGAGGTGTACATCCTGATCCTGCCGGCGTTCGGAGTGTTTTCCGAGATTGCCGCGACCTTCAGCAGTAAGCGGCTCTTCGGTTACGTGTCGCTGGTATGGGCGACGATTGCGATTACCGTGTTGTCGTTCATCGTGTGGCTGCACCACTTCTTCACCATGGGCGCAGGGGGTAACGTCAACGCGTTCTTCGGCATCATGACCATGATTATCGCGGTGCCGACCGGGGTGAAAATCTTCACCTGGCTGTTCACCATGTACCGTGGCCGGGTGCGCTTCGAGACCCCCATGCTGTGGACCCTGGGCTTTATCGTGACCTTCAGCATCGGCGGGATGACCGGGGTATTGCTGGCAGTGCCGGGCGCTGACTTCATGCTGCACAACAGCCTGTTCCTGATCGCGCATTTTCACAACGTGATCATCGGCGGCGCGGTGTTCGGCTACATGGCCGGCCTGACCTACTGGTTCCCCAAGGCCTTTGGCTTCCGCTTGAACGACAAGCTGGGCCGCATCGCCTTCTGGTGCTGGCTGATCGGCTTTTATTTCGCGTTCATGCCGTCGTATGTACTGGGCTTTATGGGCATGACCCGGCGCCTAAACCATTTCGACAACCCGGAATGGCGGCCGTGGCTGCTGCTGGAAGTGCTGGGCGTGCTCATCATCCTCTGCGGCGTAATTTCCCAGGCTCTGCAGCTGTTCGTCAGCATCCGCAACCGCCACCAATACCGCGACCTCACTGGCGACCCGTGGGACGGGCGCACCCTGGAATGGGCCACCGCCTCTCCGCCACCGCTGTACAACTTCGCCGAGCAACCCAAGGTCAATGACCTGGACGCTTATTGGGGCATGAAGGAGCGCGGCGTGAGCACCCTCAGCCACACCGACTACCGAAGCATTCACATGCCGCGCAACACCGCCTCGGGCCTGTTGATCAGCCTGTTCGCGCTGATCTGCAGCTTCGCCCTGGTCTGGCACATCTGGTGGTTGGCGGCGTTCGGCCTGGTGGCTTCGGTGGTCGCGTTCGTGGTGCGCAGCTACGACGAAGACACTGATTACTTCGTGTCCGCGCAAGAGGTGGCGCGCATCGAAACGGCACGTCTCAAAGACCTGGCAGAGGCTTGATCCATGTCCAATATCGTGATTGAAAAAGACGTCGCTCATACTCAGGAACACGGACATGAAGACGCGGGTTCGCTGAGCGTCTTCGGGTTCTGGATCTACCTGATGACCGACTGCATCCTGTTCGCGAGCTTGTTCGCCGGCTATGCGGTGTTGCGCGACAGCGTGGCCGGCGGTCCTTCGAGCGTGGATATTTTCGAACTGTCCTATGTGCTCGCTGAAACCATGCTGCTGCTGTTGAGCAGCATCACCTACGGCTACGCGATGCTCGCGATGAACCGTGGCCAGCAAAGCCAGGTGCTGCGTTGGCTGGGACTCACGTTCGTGCTCGGCGCCGGCTTCATTGCCATGGAAATCAACGAGTTCCACCATCTGATTGCAGAAGGCTACGGACCGGACCGCAGCGCGTTTCTGACCGCGTTTTTCACCCTTGTCGGCACCCACGGCGCGCACGTGTTGACGGGGTTGATCTGGATGGCTGTGCTGATGGTGCAGATTCGCCAGAAAGGCCTGACCAACACCACCGCCACCCGGCTCAGTTGCCTGAGCCTGTTCTGGCACTTCCTGGACGTGGTGTGGATCTGCGTGTTTACCGTGATCTATCTGTTGGGAGTGGTGTGACATGTACAAGCAAAGTTCGATTCACAGCAGCGCCGGTACCAGCCATGGCAGCAGCCGTTCCTACCTGGTCGGGTTCCTGCTGTCGGTGCTGCTGACCCTGATCCCTTTCGCCCTGGTGATGTTCCCTTCGCTGCCGCGCACCATCACCGCCTGGCTGGTGGTGGCGCTGGGGGTTATCCAGATCGTGGTCCACCTCAAGTTCTTCCTGCATCTGGATACGGCCGAGGAACAACGCTGGAACCTGATTGCACTGATTTTTTCGGCGGTCATCATTCTTTTGCTGGTAGGGCTCTCGCTATGGATCATGGACAGTATTCACCACAACATGCTGGCGCACTGAGGTACTGGCTGGGGTTGCTCAATGCAGGAATTCAACTGACCAAGCCAGGGATCATTTTTGGCAATCTCACGTCGGTGCTGGGGGGTTATTTCCTCGCTGGCGGCGGGCGCCTGGCAGACCCTGCGCACCTAGTTGCCACCCTGCTCGGCACTGCACTGGTGATCGGTTGCGGTTGTGTCATTAACAACTGCGCCGATCGAGACATTGATCGGCGCATGGTGCGAACCTGCCATCGCGCACTGGCGCTGCGAACCATCGCGGTGCCCACCGCCGCCAGCTATGCCATCGCACTGGGCGTCAGTGGTTTCGGCCTGCTCTGGGCGGGCAGCAACCTGCTGGCGTGCTGCCTGGCGCTGGTCGGGCTGGTGATCTATGCGGGGGTCTACACCTTCTGGCTCAAGCGCCGTTCCCACTGGGGCACCTTGGTCGGCAGCCTTTCCGGGGCAATGCCGCCGGTGATCGGTTATTGCGCGGTCACCGCAAGGTTCGACGCCACGGCGATGATGTTAGTGCTGGTGTTCTGCTGCTGGCAGATGCCCCATTCACAGGCCATCACCGTGATGCGCCGCGAGGACTTCCGCGCGGCGCGCCTGCCGCTGCTGACCCTGACCCAAGCCCACCGGCAAATACAGGCGTACACCCTGGCTTTCTTCGCCAGCACCCTGCTGCTGGGAGTGGTGGCCCAGATGGGCATACTGTATTTCGCCGTGATCAGCGCCTTAGGCGGTTACTGGCTGGCGCTGGCCAACAGCAGCGTGCGCCGGGTCGATCCAGCGCGCTGGGCGCGCTCGATCTTCGGCTTCTCGATTCTGTTGGTGATGATCCTCAACCTGATGCTGGCGCTGTCCACGCTGTGTCGAGCAAGCTGCGAATCTTCCTGGGCAAATCAGCGGGCTGGTAGGGTTTGGCAATCAACTCGAAGTCATGCACCTGTATATCCGCGCGCTCCAGCGAGTCTTTCGCATAGCCCGTCGTAAGCAGCACCCTGGTATGCGGATACAAGTGCGCTATCTCGCGCGCGAGTTCCGCGCCATTCATCTGGCCGGGCATGATCAAGTCACTGAACACCAGGTCATAGGTCGCGCCGGCGAGCCGATCAAGCGCCTCGGCGGCAGTGTGTGCAATGTCGGTGCTATAACCGTAGTCAGACAGAACCTCCTGCGCGAGCTCGGCCACTTCGGGCCGGTCCTCCACAATCAAGATGTGCTCGTCGCCTTGAAGCGAAGTAGTCGCGGGCGTTTGCTCGACCCAGAGCTGGCTGTCGTTCGCCGGAAAATACAGGCATACCGTCGTGCCAACGCCTGGGTAGGAATGGATGCGTGCAGTACCGCCCGATTGCTTGACAAAGCCATACACCATCGACAATCCCAGCCCCGAACCCTTGCCCTCTTCCTTGGTGGTGAAGAACGGCTGCATGACTTTCTCCTGGACGCTCTCATCGATGCCGTTGCCGTTATCGCTGATCGAGAGGCCCACGTAGCGGCCTTCGGCCAGCCCGTCGCGTTGCGCATTGGCATCGCCCGGAACCTGAACGTTGCACGTCTTGATTGTCACGGTCGGCTCGCCATGTCCTCCTAGCGCATCCTGGGCGTTGGATAACAAATGCTGCACCGCCAGCTCCGCCTGCGCAGGGTCAATACGACAGTTCCACAGCTCCTCAGCCAGATCCACATGCAGCTGGACATCCTGCAGTGTCTGCGCCAAAAAATCGGTGCGGCTCAGCAAGGTGTTCAGGTTGATTACGCGACTGTCGAGACGTTGCTTGCGCGAGAACGCGAGTAGCTGTTGGGTCAAGGTTTGAGCTTTTTCGGCGGCGGCCCTGGCGCGGCTGGCACTGTTGAGGATGCGCTGCGGGTCGGTGCCGGGGCGCTTGGCGCTCTGCTGGATCAGTTCGAGATAACCGACCATCACCTGCAGCAGGTTATTGAAGTCATGGGCGATGCCGCCGGTCAGTTGCCCGAGGGCCTCCAGGTCCTGAACGCGGCGCACGCGCAGTTCTGCGTCGTGGCGCCGGCTCACGTCAAGCTGAGAGGCAAAAAAGTACACCAATTGGCCGCTCTCATTGAACAACGGCGAAATGAACAGTTCATTCCAGAACGTCGAACCGTCCTTGCGGTAGTTGAGTACTTCCGCACATACCTCATGGCGGCATGTCATCGCATGCTGCACTTGCCGCAACGCACGCTTATCGGTTTCAGGTCCTTGCAGAAGCCTGCAATTGCGCCCGATCACTTCATCCTGTTCATACCCCGTCAGCCTCAGGAACGCCTGATTGGCGAAAATGATCGGGTTGTCGGCTTGAGCCGGGTCGCAAACGATCATCGCGCTTTGGCTGGTTTCCATCGCCGCGAAAAACAGGTCTTTGCGGCTGGAAGAGAGCCGCGCCGGATCGATACGGTCGACCACGGGCTTTTTCTTGCTTGCCAAGGTTCACCTCCAGTTACGTGGTGCGTGTTCCATGGACCGTGAAAACGTCGCGCAGTGCCACCCTGCGCTGAACAGGCGCCCGCCGCAGGCGGTCGGGCGCCGCGCATTACGTCAGCGCTTGGCTGCTTTGTCGGGGTCGGCTGAGCGACGCAGGAACGCTTGCGTCAGTTCCGGTAAGTGCTGTAGCAGCCACTCGGCCATGGCGATTTCCTGCGGCAGGATCTTTTCGCAGGCCGCTAGAGTTTCCGAATCACCGGCCTCTTTCGCAGCGGCGATAAGCGCCGTGTAGCTGGCAATTTCCATGTTTTCGAAGACGTAACCGGCCATCGCGCCCTTGATGACTTCGTCACTCATCAGTGAGCCACCGACTGCCTGGCCGAACGCCATCAGCTTGCCCCCCATGTCTTTCAGGGTCGATGAGCTGCCTCCCAGACGCGCCAGGCACTGGTCAATAAGTTGCTGCTGGCCGAGAGTTTCCTCAATGTGCTGGTCGATCCGTGCCTTGAGCTGGGGGTAATGTTCTAGGCGCTCGGATTGCGCCTTGAGCATTTTTTCGGCCTGCTGCTCCATCGCATGGGCATCACGTAGCCAATCGAGCAGGTTTTCCTGTGAAGTCGCCATGTCGTTAGTCCTCTTGATAAAAAATGGCAGGCGCCGCACGCCCGAAAGCGTGCGGCTGCCAAGCTTCAAATTTCGGGTTTAGGTTGCATTCCCGAGCCCAGGTCAGCGCCGGTAACGGGGTCGCTCGTCGCGTCCGAGGCCGTGCGGATTTTCATCGCGCTCAATGTCGCTTCGTCATCGGCATCCAGTTGCACAGTGGCCAAGCCATCACCACCATCGACCGCCGGTTGCGGGCTTTCCACGAACTCCCACTCTTCGCCCTGGTTCCACGGGCCACGCATACTTTCCGCGCCTTGGGACATGTTGTAGTAAACCTGCGTGAATTCCTGCATGCCCGGCAGCTTGCCTTGAGGGAAGTTCGGCTGGATCGAATGCAGCGCCTTTTCAAAAGACAATTGATGCGCGATTTCCCGCGTCATCAAAAAGCCCAGCGCCTCTTTTACGCCCGGATCATCCGTGACGTTCATCAGCCGCTCGTAGACTATTTTGGCGCGGGCTTCGGCCGCGATATTGGAGCGCATGTCTGCGGTGGGCTCACCGATGGTGTCGATATAGGCCGCTGTCCAGGGCACGCCGGCGGAGTTGGTCAACGGCGCACCGGCACCGTACAGCAGGCTGGTAATGTGAGAGTCATTGCCGGCACCATTAAGGGAGCGATACAACTCGCCCTCCTCTTCCACACCTTCGGCCATGCGCCCCTTGGCGCCCTTGTTGAGCATCACGATGATGGACCCGACGATCTCCAGATGGCTGAGCTCTTCGGTGGCGATGTCCATCAGCAGATCCTTGCGGCCCGGATCGTCTTCAGCCAAGGCCTGGGTGAAGTAGCGGGACGCTGCCGCCAGTTCCCCTTGAGCGCCGCCAAACTGTTCCAGCAGCAGGTTGGCCAGGCCCGGATTAGGCTCGGCCACGCGTACGGTGTATTGAAGTCGCTTGTTATGTAGAAACATGAACAAATCTCCTCAGGCTTAAGAAGGGGCGGCGCCCGCTTGGAGCGCTGCCTACCTTTTTGTGAGGCGCTTCCCTGTTGATAAATTTCAAAATAAACCTTTGCAGTGCGATCAGCGGTCGGGGGTTACGCATCAAGCGAAACCGCGGCGCAGAGCATTTGGAGGCTCACTTCCCGTCGTCGTTCTGCGGGCCAGGAACGGTGTCTATTCCGGGAGTGCCGTTGGGCGGCAGCGTGACACACGGATTTTTGCCGCTGGTTGGCGGCTCAGGCGCCCGTTCAGGTGATGTGTCATCGGGGTGGTCCCAGTCAGTTGTTGCGTTCGGATCTTCGTTGCGCCCGGCCGTTCCCAGGACGCAACCGTCCTCGTTCGGCTCAGGCGATTTTTCCAGCGGCAGGTCTTGACCATTGGATGTGTCGTGGTTCATAGCAGGCATCTCCTGTGTACATGGATGAAACCATTTGGAATCGCCTATAAGTTTGCGGTGCCATGTAGAAGACGAACGGCCAGGTATTCCCGACCGCCGACTTAAGCGTGCAAGATTCAAAGGTATGCATGACTAACTACCGTTTGTCGCCTTCCGATAAAACTCTTAAAACATTTTTTCGCCGGCCGACATCCCAGTAAATGTCCATTGCAGAAAATGGGCAACTAACGAAGCGCTACCTTAGTGAATGGAGAACTCTCATGACTACAGGAAACAAAAACCCGGGCAACTTTGCTAATGACCGCGAGAAAGCTTCCGAAGCCGGGAAAAAAGGCGGCCAATCATCGGGCGGAAATTTTGCCAATGACCGCGAGAAAGCGTCTGAAGCAAGACGCAAAGGCGGTCAACACAGCCATGGCGGCGGCCGGAAATCGGAATCTTAGTGCTCTTACAGAGGGCGGCCTCGCCGCCCTGTCGGGCTCGTTTCGGCGTGTTCATTACAGCGGCGTAACCGGATAAACCGGCGCCGTCGACAGCAAGACCAATAATATGGCCATGCCTACTGACCAATCTTTATATTAAAACTTACTTGATGCTGATAAAAATCAGACACCTTAAACCCAGGAGATCGGCAATAAGGAGAGTCCATGTCAAACACTACCCATCTCGGTCAATGCGCTTGCGCTGCCTGTAAGTGCGACGCTCTTGCACATCATCAACGGGACGGAAGGCACTACTGCAGTCAAGCGTGTGCCAACCTGCACCCACACGGGCAACCTTGCCCGGCCGCTGACTGCCATTGTGAATCGGGCGTCACCCTCCGTGAGCGTGCCATCAGCGACAGCCAGCTCGATGAAGCTATCGAAGAAACGTTCCCCGCCAGTGATCCTATTTCCCCTTAGTTTTTTTGAGCGCAGATTTCATTCGCCGGATAGCACTTTCATGGGTTCTCCCGGCTTTCTTCCAACAACCGGTCAATCACTGCTTGCCCGCCTCGCAGTCCGGGCGAAGACTGTGCACTGAAGACGCGTAGTTGACGCTCGGCGCTGCTGCCGTCGCGCAGCATTTGCCGTGCTTGGTCGAACACGCCCTCTTCTCCCAACGCACGCGCGGTTTCGCCGAATTGCTGCTCTGCCACAACCAGCCACTGTTCAAGGGATATTGCCGCGGTGTCCGGCGCCAGCGTGAAGCGTCCATGATGTCCGCAACGACGAGCGTGAATGCGATTTTCCTTGAGCAGCCAATGACGTTCAAGGCTGTATTGGCTGCCGGGTGCCGGCAACTGGCAGGCGTGTTTGATCATGATCCGGAACAGTCCGGCAAGAGCCAGCGCGTCGCTCAATCGCGGGCATGCGTCGGTCATGCGCAACTCCAGCGTCGGGTAGCTCAACGAGGGCCGGCAACCCCACCAGACATTTGCATCCTCAGCCAGCGCACCGCTACGTTTCAGTAAGCCCAGGTATTGCTCGAAGCTCTGCTCATCCGGTAGGTATTCAGGGATACCCATGCGCGGCCATTCGTCGCAGAGTACTTGCCGATAACTGCAATACCCACTGGGCTGCCCCTGCCACAACGGCGATGAAACGCTAAGAGCCAGCAGCATCGGCAACCAGGGCAACACCTCGTTCAGCACTGCGATTCGATCAACACCCGCCGGGATCTCTGCGTGAACATGCAGGCCACTGAGCACGCTGCGCTGCGCGACGATCTGGAACTCCTCGAACAAGCGCTGAAAATGGACCTGAGGCGTAGCACGTTGCGCCCGCCAATCAGCCAATGGGTGTACGCCGCTGCATATAAACCCCAGTCCATATCCGGCCAACGCCTGGCTCAACTCGCGGCGCACCCGGCCCAGGTAAGTGGCCGCTTCTGCGGCGTCGTCAAACACTGGAGACGCCACTTCGATCTGGCCCTGGAACATCTCATAAGAGAAGCCATCGCCGATGACCTCGCGGCACGCCGCAAGCACCTGAGCTGGCGGCTCGGCGAGCATGCACCGACTGCGCAAATCTGTAATGAAATATTCTTCTTCAATGCCAAAGCGCTGTGCACGATCCATAGGCATTCAGCTCAGTCGAGTAACGGATAGAACCACCGCTGCGATGCGTTCGACGCGCTCGTAGCCTGGCTGTTCCAGCTCTTCGCCAAACACGTCCGGGTCAAGTTCGTGGTAGGTCCAGCCAAAAGCATCGCTACTCAACATGGCGCGAGCGGATTCAAGGAACAAATCGCGGCCATCGACCATCGCGACCCCGGTGTAGAGCAATAAAGTGCCATCGCGCTCCAAACGTGGCAGCGCTTCGCGCAAAATACGCAGCGACAGCGCTTCGCCCAATTCACCGCCCCCGTGGCGGTAGGAGCGCTGCTGACTGTCCTTCATGTAGGGCGGATTGGCGAGGATCAGGTCAAAGCGACCATCAACGCCGTCGAGCACATCACTGTGGTATACGCTGACGTTCGGTGCTTGGGCGAGTTCGGCGTTGACCGCACTCATGCGCAACGCCTTTGGGTTGATGTCCACCGCGAGCACCTCTGCGTCAGGCCGGGCGCGCGCCACCAGCAAGGCACCGGCGCCCGAACCGCAGCCCACATCCACGGCACGGCGGATCGGCGCAAAGCGTTGGCGCAGGCTCTCTTCGATTACGCTGGCGAAGCGGTAAGTGTCGGGGCCGAAAAAAACCGCATCAGCGTCTTCTGTCGGAAACGCCGAATGCGCCAGCAGCAACGGACCCAGGCTCGACCAGCGCACCCGGCTCCGCCAGCGGCCATGCGCCTTGAAGATGATTCCGGCCTGTTGCAGTTCCTGCCGTTCTTCAGCCTCGAAAACCTCAGCATCGAAGGGCCGTGACCAACCGAATATCCCGCGCGTATCGCTGGCCGGTGCGTTATCCCAACGCGCCATGACCCGTTGATGGGTCAGCGGCGTGGGCGTTATAAAGTGATACCCCTTCGCCTGTAGGCGGCGGCCCAGATTGAGCAGACCCCGATCGGCATGCGATTGGGCCGATGCCCCGGGAGGCGTGACGGACAGTGTGTCTTCCATAGGCAGGGCTCCTTGTCAGTCAGCGCAGAACTGCGCGTAATTCAATAAAACGGCGGGTGGCAAACAAGCCGGCGGGCCGATGATGGCGGTCGGGGCCCAGCCACGGTAATAACAGGGAGAGCACTTGCTCGCCGTCGGGCTCCTGCAGTGCCTTACGGAGTGCCTGAGTTTCAGGGTCATCCAACATTTGCGTGCTTGCGTCCAGCGATACGGGCCGCGCCGGGCGGGTGCGCGCAGTACTTTTTGCATCGCGCCAGTCACCGGCGATCCAGTCCCGCAGCAACTGTTTTTCATAACCGCTGAACACGCCGAACATGGCGGCACCCGCGCCTTCGATCAACTGCCAGAAACGACTGTCTTCGGGGGCGCGGTTGCGCTTGATCCAGCCTTTGTCCTGAAGGGCCTGCAAGAACCCGCGAACCTGCCCGGGCTGCGCCAGCCATTGGTTGACACTCTTACCTTCAAAGCGGCAGTAATCCGAATGCATGTGCTGGCCGAACAGTCGCTTGCGCTCAAGCATTGCCACCAACTCGTTTTCCAAGTCGAACGCCTGGATCACTGCCGTAGAACCCAGTCCGAGGTCGTTCAGTTGATAACCCCGCCGTATCCGTTGCCAATATTCCTCTGCGTCCATCCCGCGCGGCATCAATGCCAGGACCGCTTGCACGGCCCGGCGAGCATGGCCGCTGCTGGCGTTGTCGATGGTCACATGCAAACTGAAATAATAGGGGTCGATGCCCAATTCCTTGAGCTCGTAGGCGCAGATGAGCAAGTGCAACGGCAGTTGCTCATAACCCAGGTTATACCCCAGGATCTCCGGCAAGTGCGACTCGGCGCTTTGACCCAATGCCAGCTGGATGGTGCCTTGGTGAAAGTGCTGGTCTTGCCATGCGAAATCGCCGTCGCAGCCTTGCTCGGCCAGCAGACGCTGGTATATCGCGACATGATTTTGCGTTGGTTCACCATCGCCGAGCTCTTCAAAATAAGTGGTCAAAAGCCCGTCGTAGCGGTAGTCCCGCCAGTGCGCAAGTACACCGTATAGCCAGGCACCGTCCACTTGTTTGGTGGGTGCCACGCATTGCAAAAAGTACAAGGCATGAGCTTTGTTTAGAAAATACCGGCGGCCGCCTCCTTGCATCCGACCATGCAAGTAACGCGCATACTCCTGAGCAACGCTAGAGCAGTTGAGCACCACCCAATCCATAAGTTGGTCGGGCGACGTAGGCAGTGGATTGTCTTCAACGGGACCGAGGCATTCCAACTGCGCTTGCAAAAACTCGGCCGCCCATTGGGAAGATTCAGTGTTCCAATCTGTGAGGAGACGCAGGTACTGGCTGCGCAATGGGCCTTCCCGTAGCCTCTGGTCAGAACTACTAAGCAGGGATTGAAAGACAGTCATGAGAGACTCCTTTGGTCGCATGCAAGGCATATCCGCCAACGGCCACCGGCAGGCAAATACACCCCGAGAGCAACGGGACAAAACAGAAAAACTAAGTAACCGGGGAACGCACGCATGACTGGCTCCATCCGCTTGTTTTTTTCAAGCGCCAGCGACTGCCGGTACCTATTACGGGGGGCGCTTTTTTGCGCGTCCTATTCAGAAAGAGCCGCACACGACGCAATAATTCCATCGGCATGCGCTAAGATCTGACAAAGTGATGGGTTAACCCTTGACGGCCAATTCTGGAAGGCTTCAAGCGGTGGCTGAAGCGTGCGCCACCAGTTGCTGAATCGGTTTGCCCTCATCTACTCAGGGGGACGCGATCATCGTCATTGAGCCAAGGCTGACGCTGTCAAACGCTGGCAGGCAACCCCGGCATCGTTGCGCAGTTGACCATCACAGAACGATCAAATACAGGGTCCGGCCAGCGAAAGCTTATTATCGCTCCACATCATTAAGCATTCCTGTAGGTGGCCGACGTCGGAGCTCAAAATTGTCCCATTGCTCAGGTTTTCGTTGCTCTGCGCAATACATACACACATAAACATCTGGGCTTAAGCCAAGATAATAACCTTTACGTATATAAGGGTGGTTACAACCGCTCGATGGGCGCTCGCCATTAGCTGGTAACTCTTTAGCCATATAAAACCCATAGAAAAAAAGCCCGCACTGAGTACGGGCAAAAAGGAGTTATACCTAGAGGCTGTCTGAGTGAACAGGCTCAGTATTGAGAAACCAAAAACTATGCAGCGGTTTATTTTTTCAACGAAAGGCGACGAAAGACGCGATTAACAAACGAAGCGTAAATCATATGGTAAGTCGATGCTTTAAGATAAACGCATAGAATTTGTGTAGATAAACCAAATCTATCTAAGCGCACACCGGGTTCATTTCCTGCCTTTAGCAAGTCATCAAGTACTCGCAAAGCGTCGCCGAACAAGCCCAAACTGCGCCGTCTAAGATCAGCTCATAACCATGAGTGTTTTCGGTAGGTATTGCTACGCACCCCGCTCTAGCCGACGAGCCATTGCTTAATACGGCGCTCGCATCTGAGGCAAAATCGACGAGTAACGCATATTGAGGGCTGTAACCACAGCGCTCTGCTGCTGCGGCTAAGGCCATCACGATGTCGCGTGTGTAATAACCCTTTTCGTCGCCGGTATTGATGATTGGATCGACGCTCAGCTTCGTTCCATACTCATCCATCACTGGCCCGACCTCTACAGCGATGGTGGTTTCACCTGGTAGGGACACGGATGCGAACATCGCCCCTGCATTGGATTCTTCTTCCGACGTCGTAAATACAAAATATACATCACATGCCAGCTCATCTCGGCGATGGCTCAATTGATGCGCGGCATCAATTATGGCCGCCAAGGGTGCACGGTCATCCAGAAAATGCGCCGCGATGGCGTCACCCACTCGAAACGGTTCACGCCAATGGCGACTCAACACGACCCGCGTACCTGGACGTACGCCTTGAGTGCGCAGGACCGGGGGTGAAGATCGCGTAATCACATGAACGTCATTCCAATGCACATCTCCCGATAACACATCAGCGCCTTGAGGCGCATTCTGCGTCGCATGCATTGAGCCGAAAGACAAAACGCCTGGAATAATTTTGTTATCACCCAGAATATCAACCGGACACATACCGAAATTCACCGGGTTCGCGCCTCCCAGGGCGATAACTCTCAATGTGCCATCTTCATTGACGCTCTTAACCACCATCGCGATTTCATCCATGTGCGCCATGACCCTTACAGCTCCGCGCGATTCGGTAGCCTTCCGCTTACCCTTAATAAGTCCTATGACGTTACCTGCGGTATCAACCCATGTTTCGTCGCAGAGAGGAGTAATGGTTTGCAAGCATATTTCGCGAACCTCATCTTCCTGCCCACCTGGCCCGCGAGCCATCAGGAGTTGAGCTAACAACTCGGAAAGCGTGTTTTGCGGGTTTGAGGCTCTGGAAATAGCTCCACGTTGTGCATCAGACATTTTCGGTCTCTCGCGCAGGCACTTATAAGTGGCAAGCGGCGCCATTGCGACGCCGCCTGGTTTCAAATCACTGCTGTCACTTGGATTCCAACGTTGCAGCCTGATTGCCACCCTGCTCCGCGATCTTTGTCAGCTTTTCATCGGCGCCTTTTTCCTCGGCGAGCGTCGCAGCCAACAACTTTGCAGCGTCGTCATATTTGAGGTGTTTGGCCATCGCTATAAGGGTGCCATAGGCGGCTATTTCATAGTGTTCCACCTTCTGCGCCGCGCCAATCAACGCTGCATCAAGAACGGCGCCCTTCTCGATCTCTTCCAAGAGCTCTTTCGACTCTTCAACCAACCCCTCCATCGCCACGCATTTCATGCGCTTCAATTTTATCCCGGTCAGTTCCACCAATTGATCAATGCGCTCGATCTGGCCCTGGGTTTCTTCCAGGTGTGAGGTAAAGGCCTCCGCCAACAGCGGGTTGGTCGCCGCTTTCGCCAAGCGCGGCAAGGCTTTGGTGATTTGCTTTTCCGCGCTGTAAACATCAGAGAGTTCGTGGATAAACAAATCTTCGACAGTTTTTCTAGCCATTTCGAGACTTCCTTCTGGTCAGTCGGGCGTCGCCTAATCGCGGCGTCCGTATGGGATTCACCGGCAAGCAATATTTGCCGTGCATGAAAACTGACCTGCTCAATTTAAGAGGTGTTCCGAAAGTTTTCGGGGTGACTGATAAAAGGTTCAGAACTAGCCCAGGGCTGTATCAAGAAACATCATGACGCCGAAACCCAGCATCAGGCCTAAGGTCGCTGGTGTCTCATGACCATTGCGATGTGTCTCGGGAAGGACCTCATGGGACACTACAAAAATCATGGCACCAGCTGCCAAGCCGAGAGCGATGGGATACCCCAAGGCAAAGCTACTGGAAATCCCTAAACCGACAATTGCCCCCAAGGGTTCCATCAGCCCCGAACCAACCGCAATCAGCGCGGATCGAAGCGCGCTGATGCCTGTCACTCGTAATGCCAGGGCGACTGCTAACCCCTCCGGAATGTCCTGTATGGCAATTGCGGTTGTCAGAGGCAGCCCCACCTTCATATCGCCGTGGGCGAAGCTCACCCCAATAGCCATGCCTTCTGGCAGGTTATGCAGCGTGATTGCCAGGACGAACAACCAAACCCGATTGATACGCTGCGCGTCCGGTCCCCTGCGTCCGCTTTTCTCGTGTTCGTGAGGGACGAAACGATCAAGGCCAACCATCAGCGCTACGCCCAATCCCAATCCCGCAACAACAACGCATGCTGCGAGCAACTGGTTTGCGCAAAGGGCCTGTGCTGCTTCAATACCAGGGAGAATGAGCGAGAAGGAACTGGCGGCCAGCATCATGCCGGCGGCAAAGCCAAGCATGATGTCTTGCGTACGGGCGGCGATATCTCGCAATGCTATGGCTGCGGCTGCGCCGATAGCTGTCGCAGCGAAACCGGAAAGTCCGCCCAGAAAAGCAAAGTGGAGATTCGCCTTATTGGCACCGACGAATGCGCCATAACCGGAGATGACCAGGAAAACAGCTACACACAACAAGAGTATCCAGAAGGACAATCCTTCCCACCCCGAGCGGGAAATATGTACGAACCAAGCGCGCAAAGGCGCTCCAAACGATGGAGAGGGCTCTGACATTTTTCCTCCACAGCTTTCTGCGTTATGAGCATGAAACGCAGCAATGGGAAACCACCTTTCGCGTTAAATGCAGAGGCTCTGATTCGCAAAGATTGCAGTCAGCCTTTACTGTGCTCGGGCGAAGATGGCCCCTCCTTGATCCCCCGTGGTCCGGCGACTCCCCAGACGACCAAACCCAATACCGGGAAAATGATCAGACCGAGCGCCCACGCGGCTTTGATCCCTACGGTTTTGTCGCTCCGAAACACGCTGACAATGGCCCATAGATCGACAAGCAGAATGAACACGGCGACAGCAATCGCAAAATAGCTGGTGGCTTCAGTCATGGTTTAGCCCTCCTTAGGGTGTTAACGCTTAGGCCCCGCTCGAATACGGACGTTCCAAGAAAATCACAGGCCTCCAGCAAGCACGGATCTGATTTTTTAATTTTCTTTGGCAATGATGGAGATTTTTCCGTTGCGCTCAATTATCGCGAACTTGATCTCTTCCAGCCTCTCGATACCTTGGCTGGAGCGCGCAGCCTCCATTACATCAGCTTCGATTAATCGAGCGTGCCGCAGGCGTCTGTGCAGGAGCTTGCCATTCTCGACGATGATCGTTGGCTCACCATCGATCAGCCTTGATACCCAGCCAGAACGCTGTTTAAGCAGCGATAGACCAACATCAATGGCGATCAGCGTCACGATGACGAGCATGCCGTTGGTAATGGAAAAATCATCGCCCAGCAGCGCTTGCTGGGTGGCTTCGCCGATCATCATCAGCAAGACGAAATCGAAGGTCGTCAGCTCTGCCAATGAGCGACGCCCAGCAATCTTGAAGAGCACCATAAGGGCTAAATACATTGCTCCTGCACGCAAGACAGAGTCCATAGGACACCTAAGGAAAAATGAATTGAACAAGCCTTACGCTGCGAGTGCCAGCTGAGGTGATTTGGCTGCGGAAGAGACCGACCACGTCGCCGCGCAAAGTGATGTACAGCGTCGCCTGTCCATCAGCATCAGTTTGCATCCAGAGTTTCATGCCTTGAGAGGAGCTTCGTGAGCGCAACGGTTCAGGTTGTAATGTTTCAATGCTGAAACCTTCCAGCAACTGCCCAGCCAGCTCCAGCTCAACGGGTGAGTTTGGCCTTTCTGTTAGCGTGATTTTCATCGAATTGGTAGAGCCGTTTCGATGAAACATTTCATATTCGACCCTCACCTTCCCATCGTCGCTACGCACATCTCTCGAACTGAGCAGTCCTCTGGAAAACACGCCCCCGAGCGCCATCACCAAAATTAGAACCAACACGTACCAGCCGACCCGCTCGAAACGCCAAACTTTCAATTGATAGGCCATGTCCTCACGAAGGGGACGGTTTCGGCTTTTCAAGTCTGGATGATCGGTGTCTTCGCTCATCAGGCTTCACCTGTATCGCCGAGCCGTGCGCGGCGATGAAAGTGAGGAAGCTGGCGTAATGCGTATTCCGTGGCTTCCTCTTGAACCTGACAACGTCCGCCGAAGAATCGGTGTTCGTGACTGAACAGATAGCACTCATCATCGGACTGAAACGCCCAGGCAAAACAAATTGTGCCCGCAGGAATACCGTCCACATCGTCGGGGCCGAGTATCCCCGTAGTCGCAATGGCGGCATTTGCAGTGCTGTCTCGTAAAGCCCCCTTCGCCATTTCCTTAGCGACCTCGACGCTCGTCAGGTTGAACCTCTCGATAGTCTGGGGACTAACATGGAGCAATCGTTGCTTGGCCTGTGGCGAATAGACCACATAACCACATTCGATGAATTCGCCGCTGCCTTCCACTTCAGACAATAGCGTGACGATTTTGCCTGCGGTGCAGGACTCAGCCGTGGTCACGACCAAGGCGTGCTCACGCAAGTATTGGACTATCTCATCTGCTATGGGCATGAGCCGAACTCAACGGGAGTATTGTTCGATCGACCACTACAGAAGCCGAACATTCCAAAGATTTCCAACAAATAAAATTTGGGGCGCCATGGGATGCCCACCTCTTATGCGGTAACTTCGGTAGCCGACGAACGGTTAAAATGTAAGAAAGAATTTCAAGCTTTTGGGCGGTCTATCCGTACACACAGCAGGAGTCCACAATCATGAAATTCGCACGGTTCTGCCAAGCACTTTCCAACTGGGCAGGCAGCTCAAAAACCTTTCTTTTGGCTATCGTTTTGATAGGCGTCTGGGGGATCACAGGGCCGTACTTCCATTACAACGACACCTGGCAACTCATCATTAACACGTCGACGACCATCATCACGTTCCTGATGGTATTTCTTATCCAAAATACGCAAAACCGCGACAATGACATTTTGCATCTCAAAATTGACGAGCTGATTCGAGCCACCAAGGAGGCACAAAACGCGAGTCTCTGCTTAGAAAGCATGAGTTCAAAAGAGCTCAGAAAGCTTCGTGACCAGTACAGTTCTCTAGGTAAAAGTGATCAGGGCAATCTCGAGCCGTCCGATACCGATGCCCCACCTGAGCTTGAGGTTCGCCCTCATTCTGAACTGAGCGAATGAGCTCCCGACTATATAGATGCAGAATCGCCGACTGAATAAGGGCATGCCCTCTTTGGTCGTTAAGGCGAAAGAGGGTACCCAAACGAATAAGCCACTCCGGCCAGCTATTGGAAGACCAGCGCTAAGTACGTCTGGCGGTTGCTAACATAACTGCCGCTCCCAGCAGGGTGACACCCGTTATGCGATTGCAGATCGCGAGCTGCCTGGCCGAAGCGTGAAGGGATCGGACAATGCTGCCCGCGAGCGCCCAACCGGTGGCAGCCATGAGTTCAACGGATATGTAGATAGCACTGAGAATAAGCAGTAGGTTGGTTATCGAGACACTTCAATCAGCCACGACAAACTGAGGGACGAACGCTGTGAAGATAAGGATGGCCTTCGGGTTCATCATCGCCGTGATGAACTCACGACGCCCCAAGCTATAGGTTCCGGCGAGGCCGACGCTACTTGGCTCCTTACTCTCGGATCTTTCGCCACCCAGCATCATTTTCATACCGAGAAAGGCGAGGTAAAGAACCCCTGCCCACTTGATGATCTGGAACGCAATTTCGGATGCTTCGAGTACCGCCCCTAACCCGCTAATGACTATTCCGGCGAGGAGCACGAACGCTAAACACCGACCTACCAAGGCGAGGATTGCGGGCCTCAAGCCTTCCCTGACGCGACTGCGCAATCTTCCACGGGTAGGTGCGTGCGACACGATCGCGCCCGAAATGACGTTAAGTACCTTGGCCTAGACCCTCCACTGCACGCCTATAGTTTGCAGTAGCCTTCTCAATCAGCCGTCTACGATCTTCACGGGTGATAAACCCTTCCTCGCAATACTCCTCTGCAAGGCGCAGTAATTCGTCATACTGCTGAGGAGCGCTCATTCGAACCTCAGGGTGCTCAAGGAGCTCGTACCAGGTTGTCAACGCTTGTGCTTTTCTGTCTTCATACATAATGAACGTCTCCACAATGTTAACCGTAGAGGCGAGAGCTATTAAACGGTTCAAGCACGGCGATGAACGGATATGCCAGAAAGCTGTCACCCGCTCTAACCCAGGGGGCAGTCTCCACCTACGAGTGTTCACTGACCGAGTCGATGACTTTTTTCCGCATATTCCGCTGTGGCTTTTTACCGCCGTCCTAAATCGGCGTCATTAAGTGACTTCGTATCGAACCTCCCCCTATGTGCTTCTCTCGACTAACTCATGCGACATTGGCTACACGTTCTCTGTCATCCAACATTTAGAGACGCGTCGGTGAACAACCAAAAAACCGTCGCGGGGCTCAGATGATTCTGTTGGCAGCCCAAGGCTGCACGCGGGTAGAAATTACTCGGTTGCCTAGACTCTCGCTCCCTGTGATCACGGGTGGTGTCGGCGTTTCCAAGATCGGCGGCTCGACGGTTTGCTCGATAAAGCAAGTTGGGACCGCAAGCCAAATTTGCCTCTTGACGCTGTGCACCATGCCCTTGAGCAGGTCACTCAACCACGCATCGGTAAGCCCCGTTGGAGCTGCCGAGGCATGACCCAAGCGGCTGAGATCTCGGCCACCAGCGTGCATAGAAGACGGGCTGTCAATGGTTTGAAATCGCCGCTTATCCGTACCGTCAAACTGCCCATCGAGTCGCCATCGTTGTCCTGCACTACGGAAGAACTACACAAAGACGCTGGGCGGATAGTAGTGCATCCGCATCGGACGAGTAGGAAACGCGGCTTCGCTAGCCGGTTACGCCCACTTAGATTTAACTGCAAAGAATATCTTGGCTTTGCGGGGCTGGGTGGATGACTTGGGCGGACACGTACCCAGATTTTTCGTAAGCGTCCGGCCAACACGCCTTGAAAGTATACGTCCGGGTAACCCACCTTTCTGACTCCAACGTGTACTTATTACAAACACGCTATCGCCACTTATCAACGCACGCGAGTGATCGGAATGTTACCGACGTACGGTTTGGTGAGGATCAAACACTCAACGCCATGGGCTCTGGCTGATGGCACTATGAAGATTGACTTCGACGGTGAGTAACAGCGATGCAAACTCGGCGGCTGGGCAACGAGCAGTTACGCGCGATGATAACGAGCCAGATAGACCTTCGCGATGCCCTCAGGATATTGGCAGCTCGGGCACCTGTGATGAATTCGCGTCGCTTAGAGTCTGCGTATTGGGGGTTGCTTTCACTGCTAATCCTCAGCGCAGATCTTTGTGCGTTGATGATTGGCGAAATGATCGTCAAGGAAATGAACTGCCTAGGCGATCAGCGTGATTGGCATTCAACGGAATGTTAAGCGTTTCAATTTATGTTAAGCGTCTACCCGACACACTGCGTGCTGGAATGGTCGCACCATCGGCGCGGGAGCAATTCGGTGATTTCACTCGCGCGCTGCGTTGCCAGCCGCGTCAGCACATCTTTGAGATAGGCATACGGATCATGCCCATTCATACGCGCCGACTGGATCAAACCCATGATTGCCGCTGCGTAGAGGCCCAGCAAACAACCAGTTGGAGCGGCCGAGTGCCCACGGCCGTATCTGGTTTTCGACCGCGTTATTATCTATGGGCGCTGCCCCGTCCTCGGAATATCGAGCCAGTGAGCCCCAGCGCTTTAGCAATAGCCGATCCTTCGGGCACAAGATCGCGCTGGGCCAGTATCCAGGCATGTAGCGCATTGAGTATTGGCGCCCCTTTTTCCTGACGTATTCTCCCGCGATTTTCGTAAGTCATATCTGGCGCTTGCCGTTCGATTTCGTACAACCCGCCAATCAAGTGAAGCACCTGCTCGGCCAGTTGGCTTTTGTTGGTCGCATGCAGATCAAAGAACTTGCGGCGGGCATGCGCCATGCGGCCGATTTCAGTGATACCTTGCTGGAAGCTTGCTTTGCAACCGGCGAAGTCGTCGCACACCAACTTGCCATTCCACTGGCCAAGGAAGTTGTGCGCATGCTCGCCCGCACGACTCGGGCTGAAGTCATAAACAACTGCCCTGAGCGGCGAAAACGGCGTAGTGCAGTAAGCCCAAACGTAGGCACGATGGTTTTTCTTCCGGCCCGACGCGAGCATGTGCACCGGTGTTTCGTCAGCGTAGATCACACCTTGGGCAAGTATCATTTCGCGTAACGCATCGACAAGCGGCTGAAGCTGCACTCCGGTTTGGCCGATCCATTGCGCCAGTGTCGAGCGAGCAATTGCCAGGCCGGCACGGCCAAAGATTTTCTCTTGCCGATACAACGGCAAATGGTCAGCGAACTTGGCCACCATCACATGAGCCAACAGGCCTGCGGTCGGGATGCCTTTGTCGATCAATTGCGCCGGTACCGGTGCCTGGATAAGCGCTTCACACTCGGGCATGCCCATTTTCCACGGACGTGTTGCTCGACCCTGAATACGCCCGGCGTGGAATCCAGCTTCTCGCTGACGTCTTCGCCGACGCGCTGAAGTTGGCAGCCGCACACGCACTGGGTGTTCTCTGGTTCGTGACGGATCACAATTCGTGGAAACTGTGGCGGCAACGGCGCACGCTTAGGTTGCTGACGCGGTTCGGCTGGTGCGGCGGGCGGATTGACCGCCTTTAACTCAGCCTCCATTGCTGCGATATCAGCATCAAGCAGCTCGTCGAACAGGCTGCCCTGATCAGGGCTAAGTTGCTCGCTGCGCTTCGCGAACTTGTGCCGTTTGAGCAGTGCGATTTCGTGGGTGAGCTGTTCGTTGACCGTTTCGATCCGCTGAATCTTCTTGCCCGACAGCAACTACGTAGCGAAGGCACGCAGTTGATCGGGGGGCATGTGATCGAGATTGGGCGAGGAAGTCATTTTTACCAAAGGTCGCTTGCGGTAGTAGGTCAAGGCGCGAATTACAGCCTTTTAAAGCAGTGTGATTGCACGGCCAGCTCCAACCCTTTGCCAAGGTAAACCGAGCACCAAGGCATGAAGTTGCTCGGCATCCAGCTCCATTTCACCGCTTTGTCGAATGCCAGGCCAATGAAATATGCCTTGGTTCAACCGACGTGCAGCCAGCCAAACGCCTATCCCGTCGTGCACCAGCTCTTTCATACGGGTAGCGCGGCGATTGGCGAACAGATAAGCGCAGTGCGGCTTCGCCGCACTGAACACCGTAATCACTCTGGCCAGCGCTGTTGCAGTGCCGGCACGCATGTCCATGGGTTCGGTGGCGAGCCAGATAACATCGATGCGAATCATTGCGTGAGCCCACGGACAAAGCGGGCACATCCTTCAGGATCAGAAGTTGGCCATTTCACTGTGACCGACTGATCGCTAAACGGTAGATCGATTCTCCGACGTTTCAGTCGGCCGTTTTGGCGTAGATTTCACTAGAATAAAAGCAGGTAGCATTGCTGGCGGCTGATCTCGGTACAGCGGCATCCATTTTCGAATTAAGTTAGCGTTGATGCCATGGCTTATGGCGACGCCAGAGATGGTCGCGCCTGGTTGCAGGCATTCCTGAACAACCTGGACTTTGAACGATTTGGGATAAGAGCTTCGTTGGCGCATGGAATTCCTGACGTTAAGGGCGATAGCGTCCGCTTAAAAATACGCGGACACCATCGCCCTTAATACCGGAGTTCGGAAGGTGACTTGGCCGGACGCTTACGATTTTTCATCATGACGCGAGCTGCGTTCCGTTAGCGATACTTTATTTGCCGCGTTCAGTAAGAAACGTTGAACGTAAACCAGAGCTATCGCTCATAAGTTTATGGGCGCTACTGCCCATCAAAATATGAAGAGGAAATTAACATGGCAAATGTACTAAAAACTTGCGCACTTACCCTATTTGTCAGCTTAGCCACCCAAGGTGCATTCGCAGCTCACGATGACGACTTTGTGGAAGAGGCCTCCGCCAAGGGGGTTGCTGAAGTCGAGACTGGCAAGCTCGCCCAAGAAAAGGGCAGTGTCACCGATGTTAAGAGCTTTGCCGAGATGATGGTCCAAGATCACACGGCGGCCAATGCAAAACTAAAATCCATAGCAGACGCGAAGAACTTAAAAGTGTCAGACAGCGCGGAGTTGATGGATAAGGCTAAGGCGGCAATCTTGGAACTGCGCACTGCTAAATCTTTCGACCAAGCCTATGCCAACAATCAGGTTAAGGCGCATGAGGCCACGATTGCACTCTTCGAGAAAGAAGTCTCTGAGGGCAAGGACGCTGAAATTAAAGCGTTTGCCACTGAAACACTACCTAAACTGAAGATTCATCTGGAGCATGCCAAGACGCTGTCCGAGGCTCACGGTGGCGATACGAATTAATAGAATGGGAGCCTTCTATACGCCTCCCTCGTTCAACGCCAGTGCGAAATTCAGCTGCAATAATAAAGGCAGAAATGTATAAGATAGTTACGCCACATGGGTTATTGATACGTCTCTTGCCTAACACTTACGCAGTGCACGTGGTGGCTGGCCTTACAGGAGCGATGTGTGTGTGTGTGTGTGGAAAGGAGACCGGGCAGATGTCGAGGTGCACTGCCCGGCCACTCCTTACTTCTGCGTAAAATTCGTTGGATATCAGATCCCGGACCTACGCTAGAAGTCTACTGGCTGAACATTTTGAAACCTGTGGGCCTACATCTGACACGCCGCAGCAGACCAATCCGTAATCACCTTCGGCTGTGATGCCTTAACTCATTGAGCACGCACTCTGCCTGAGTTAGCTTGATCCCTTATCCAAACAATCACCCCGGATTGACTGGATGTCCACTCTCGCCAAACCCAGCAACTGCGCCGTGACTTGAAAGAGGCTGCGGCCCCGCTCAACTTATGGGGCGCAGACTTGACGCATTTTTCCGTAAAACTATCGAATAATGCCCTAGAACATAAAACCCGCGAATTGCGAGCGCGTCAAAGTTTCCTAGGTTCAGGATCAGCTTGCAGGTTATGTGGATGTCTTTGAGCCGGAAAGGGTTGTGCAGGGAAGATGAGTAACCGCTCCGGTGTGTATTTCGCTGCACTATAACAGGTGCCAAACACATAACCCAGAATACTAAACATTCCTGAAATCCGAACCGTTGGTTCTTAATAGGCGTATGCAAATCCCATGATCGCGAAGCGTGATTCGTATCATAAGCGCTTTTTAAGCGTCGGCACCGGGAGTGCGGCCCCTTCATAATTCGCTTTCAAATAACGATATTACTTATCTTTCTTGGACAAAAGCAAGGTTTTTGTATGGATATCGGACTAACCCTAGAGGGATGGTGGATCCAACCGATACTTCCTAATTTTTGCATTTATCACTTCTGCGTAATCGGTACGACCGACTACGCGCATCAAGCGAAAGCTTTACGACAAGTTAAAATACCGACCAACAAAGAGAAAGCGGGCGCACCCGAGGAAGGTGCTTGAGGGTGCCCGCCTGGCTGCAGAGCATTGCGCCATTAATGCCGGATCAATCCAATCTATATCCATCAAGGCCGAAAAATAAAATATGATGCTGCAAATACGGCGAGCCTTGAACAGGCTCTACAACACGATATTGGCGTGCTTCTGCTGGGACGTATAGCCAGACTGTTGAGGTGATTTTTTGCGTCAAATGCTCGATACATCCAGATGGTCGATGCATAAGTGCAAAACGAAAACAACTTCCAAGACTATTAGCAAACTCGCTATGGATGGATCGACAGCTACCAAAAACCGGAACTGAGAGCCGCTTTCTAGCGTGCGAACGCGGCACGTTCGACCATTACGGATTTACAACCGTTAACTTAACCCAGCGTCCGGCTTTTTGTAACTGAAACAAATCAATACGCCAGCGATCCCAGCGGTGCTTGGACGACCGGTACCGCTTCGTTTTATCTGCGCCGACAGATGGCATGATCCAGTCTGAACCCCCGTCCGCCTCCAACAGTCGGAAAAGATTGGCAGAGCTTCCCATTTCACCGTCCCGAAAGAGGATTTCTCTATGAAAATTTCAGAGGTAATGACAACAGGCGTACGAACAGTTAAACCTACCGATACAATCGGATACGCAGCACGACTGATGGAGAGTATCGATAGCGGCGCCATTTTGATCGAAGATCAAGAACGCCTAATCGGCATGGTCACTGACCGAGACATCGCCCTTAGAGGCGTCGCCAAGGACCTAGCTTCGGATACCCCTATCAGTGAAATAATGAGCGGAGACATCCGGTATTGCTTCGAGGATGAAGAAGTTGACCATGTAGCTCAAAATATGGCCGATATTCAACTTCGTCGCTTACCTGTGCTCAGTCGTGAGAAGCGACTAATGGGCGTGGTTTCGCTAGGTAATATTGCCAGCGCCAGATCTCAAAACGCATCCGCTACAGTTCTTGAAGGGGTGGCACAACCGCGATAACAATTATAGATTGCTAAGCCCGGCCAGCGCCGGGCTTCTTGTCTCTGCTAAGACAATCTGGATGAACGCATAACTGAACCATTGGATCACCCCAGACATCTACGATTACAGCCTGTAGGCCTCAGCCATGCTTATTCAGGAACACTCAACCCTTCTCAAGAACGGAATTTCTCAGCTCTTGGTCGTTGCGCCGAGTCTTCCTTCTCCCTCGCTGACAATGCCGCTGATAATTTGACACGCCTGCGCGATCTCATAGAGTGGGAGATAATCACGGGAGACTTCGAGTATGTCCAGGTCGTTGACCCCCTTGGATTTATAAGGACTTTTTGAAAAGATAGCCCCATGAACAAAAGAAAGCTCAACTACAGGATGAGTGCAGATCGGGTCCAAAGAAGTGATGAAAATGCTGGACATCGCCGATCACCCTCATCGGATACGCCACCACGATTCGATTTCCCAAACCGATTAAGAATGGCCACGCAGGCCTATGGCTTCATAGCCAGCGAGTAGCGCCAAGAATTACAGTGACCGTCTGCTGCCCAGCTCCTTCTCAATCAAAGGCTGCCACGGCACCAAACTATTTCACATGCCATTGTCCGGCATCGCGTAGAGCACTGATCAGATTCAAATCCAAAATCATGTGTTCGTGAGAGAAATGGCATAATATGCCAATAGTCGAAAGGACCTGTATGTCCAGAGCTGGAGCTAATCATGGCGACGCGAAACGTTGTACTCACCCCTCACCAGGAACAGGTTATCCATGACCTGGTTCAGTCCGGTCGTTATCAGAATGCCAGCGAAGTGATGCGAGAAGGTTTACGTTTATTGGAGCAGCGCGTCGCCGAAGACACCGCCAAAATTGAGGCCCTGCGTCAAGCGACCTCTATCGGCATCATGGATCTTGAGCACGGGCGCTTTACTCAGGTGAACGAAGGGGATCTGGAGCACTACCTCGAGGGCTTGAGCCTGGAGGCAACCCTCCCCGCGAGAGAGAAACACTGAGCATGCCGCGGTATCGGATTTCCAACTCGGCACGCGCCGACATTGTCGACATCCTCAGGATCTCCCAGACGCAGTTCGGCGATCAAGCACGCCAGCGCTATCAGACGCTGATCCTCACGGCGCTGCAAGCTCTTGCCAGCGCGCCTTATTGCATTGGCAGCCACGACCGCGATGAGCTTGCACCGGGCCTTCGCAGCTATCACCTCATCTATTCACGCCAGCAGGCCAAACACCCCCATGGGACGGTCAGAAGCCCACGCCACGTCGTATTTTATCGTCTGGCAAATGACGACCTGATCGAAGTCGTCCGACTCCTTCATGACGCCATGGAAGTGCAGTTGCACTTGCCTAACGACTGATCAGCGACCTGGCCCAACGGTTTGACCGGCCATGAACAGCGAAGGTAAGGCGCCCCCCTCTACATCTCAACCTGAGTCCCCCGCCGCCAGCCAACTCGGCGGCCAATTGAAGCGGGAGGTTCTGGGTCCGACAGGACTATCGAGACCCACGACCAGAAACACGATGCTCGACGTTGCGTACCACTTTCAATGCTGAACAACCGTTTCTTAAGCATTTTTCGTGGCTGAGCATCTCACGATCCCAATTTCAGGACAGGTACAGAAAGACAGTCCGGACAACTCCGATTAAGGATATCGACTCATCTAACGACCAAAAGTTTGCCAGGCTCGGGTTGGGCATCCAGTATACGGTGGCGCACTGAATACCAGCCACGGCCAGCCAGATCCATGTCAGAAATCGCCATTCGCGATCGCTTGCCCACCCTCTGCAATTGGGGGCAAAACTGGGGGCACATTTGAATTTTTTCCGCCTGAAAATACCGTCCTAGAGCCCAGTCAAAATGTTCTTTGGCGACCCCGACAGCCTCTGAGCCTTCCCCAACGGCTCACTGATCTACCGAAACGCCCCCAGACTCCGCGGCCCTGTACCACGTAGGACACCCTTGGACAGATGCTCTGCCCTGTCCTGCCCAGCAGGGTCGCGCACCTGCCCTGCCCCTCAAGGAGTCTGCAGACGGCCACCCCCACGCCTTGAGCCCTTTCACCACCCGCCCCGAGAAAACTTTAGTCGTGCCCGGCAGTGACTTTGGTCGTATTGCGTAACGCCAACAGTCTGTTTTGGCGGCCATTTTTTGATCCAGATCAATACTTCGACGGGTTATTCGAAGCGTTCAGCACCTTCATCGACAAGACCTATCAGACCATCGACCCAGCCTATTAGCCGCCTACGCAAGCGGCCCATAAAATCGCCGGCACACAGCAGAATCAGCACAAGACTTGCCGTTCTATTCCACACGCGTTGTGCCCCCCATTAAAAGAGTGGCCCTTGCCACCTTGCCTGATCACCCGTGATTGAAAAATGCCTGCATAAGGAATGCGTCATGACACTTGGCAGAAGACAGTTCTTTAAACTTTGTACAGCCGGTGCCGTGGCCACCACCGCCGTATCCCTGGGCTTCGCGCCCACCACGGCCAATGCCAGCCAGTCGCGCCAGTACAAACTGCTGCGCGCCAGGGAAACCCGCAACAACTGCACCTACTGCTCGGTCGGTTGCGGCATCCTGATGTACAGCCTGGGCGATGGCGCAAAGAACGCCAAGGCGCGGATCTTCCATATCGAAGGCGACCCTGACCACCCGGTGAGCCGCGGCTCGCTGTGCCCCAAAGGCGCCGGCCTGGTCGACTACATCCACAGTGAGCAGCGCTTGCTATACCCCGAGTACCGCGCCCCGGGCTCGGACCAATGGCAGCGGGTCAGTTGGGATTACGCCATCGAACGCATCGCGCGGTTGATGAAGGACGACCGCGACGCCAACTTCATCGAGAAAAACGCCAAGGGCGTCACGGTCAATCGCTGGCTGTCCACCGGCATGCTCTGCTCGTCGGCCGCCAGCAGCGAGACCGGCTCGCTCGACCAGCGCTTCACCCGCGCCCTGGGCATCCTCGGCACCGACAGCCAGGCCCGGGTCTGCCACGCGCCGACGGTCGCGGCGCTGGCCCCGACCTTCGGCCGTGGCGCCATGACCAACAACTGGGTCGACATCAAGAACGCCAACGTGGTGCTGATCATGGGCGGCAACCCGGCCGAGGCGCATCCGGTGGGGTTCAAGTGGGTGATCGAGGCCAAGATCCGCAATGGCGCCAAGGTCATCGTGGTGGATCCGCGCTTCAACCGCAGCGCCGCGGTGGCGGATATCTACTCGCCGGTGCGCGCCGGTTCCGACGTGACCTTCCTCATGGGCATGGTCAACTACCTGCTCAGCAACGATCGCATCCAGCATGAATACGTGCGCGCCTACACCAACGCCTCGTTGATCGTGCGCAGCGACTACCGCTTCGATGACGGCCTGTTCAGCGGCTACGACGCCAAGGCTCGGCGCTACGACCGCAGCTCCTGGGCCTACGAGCTGGACGAACAAGGTCACGCCCGCCGCGACCTGAGCCTGAGCCACCCGCGCTGCGTGCTCAACCTGCTCAAGCAGCATGTCAGCCGCTACACCCCGGAGCGGGTCAGCCAGATCTGCGGTACGCCCCAGGCCGACTTCCTGGAGATTTGCGAGATCATGGCCAGCACCAGCGTGCCGGAAAAGACCGCGACCTTCCTCTATGCCCTGGGCTGGACACACCACACCACCGGCGCCCAGATGATCCGCGGCTCGGGCATGATCCAGCTGCTGCTGGGCAACATCGGCATGGCTGGCGGCGGCGTCAATGCCCTGCGCGGGCACTCCAATATCCAGGGCTACACCGACCTTGGCCTGCTCTCGCAGCGCCTGCCGGGCTACATGAACCTGCCGTCCGACAACCAGGCCAGCCTGGCGACCTACCTCAAGGAAACGACCCCAAACGCCCAACTGCCCGGCCAGGTCAACTACTACCAGAACACCCCCAAGTTCTTTATCAGCCTGATGAAGAGCCTGTACGGCGACAAGGCCACCCGTGACAATCAATGGGGCTTCGACTGGCTGCCCAAGTGGGACGAGAGCTACGACGTACTGAACTTCTCCAACCGCATGTATGAAGGCAAGGTCAACGGCTACATCGCCCAGGGCTTCAACCCGATTGCCGCCTTCCCGGACAAGAACAAGGCCGCCGCGGCGCTGGCCAAGCTCAAGTTCCTGGTGATCATCGACCCGCTGGCCACCGAGACTTCGAGCTTCTGGCAGAACCACGGCGAGTCCAACGATGTCGACCCGGCGCAGATCCAGACCGAAGTGTTCCGCCTGCCCTCGAGCTGCTTTGCCGAGGAAAACGGCTCGATCGTCAACTCCGGGCGCTGGCTGCAGTGGCACTGGGCCGGCGCTGCGCCACCCGGCGAGGCCTGGCACGACGGCAAGATCCTCGGCCACCTGTTCATGAAACTACGCGAGCTGTACCGCAGCGAAGGCGGCGCCTGCCCCGAGCAGGTGCTGAATATGGCCTGGGACTACCGCGACCCCTACGACCCCGCTCCCGAGGAAGTGGCCAAGCAATCCAACGGCTACGCCCTGGCCGACGTGCGTGATGACCAGGGCAACCTGATCCTGCGCAAGGGCCAGTTGCTGGACAACTTCGGCCAACTGCGCGACGACGGCAGCACCGCCTGCTTCAACTGGATATTCGCCGGTTCCTGGACCGAGGCCGGCAACCAGATGGCCCGTCGCGACAACGCCGACAGCGGCCTGGGCTGCACCCCGGGCTGGGCCTGGGCCTGGCCGCAGAACCGGCGGATTCTCTACAACCGCGCATCGGCCGACCCGCAAGGCAACCCCTGGGATGCGCAACGCAAGATCATCGGCTGGGACGGCAGTCGCTGGAGCGGCATCGATGTGCCGGACTTCCCGGTCAACCTGGCGCCGGGCACCCAGGCCAACCCGTTCATCATGCTCCCCGAGGGCCTGGGCCGGCTGTTCTCGGTGGGCGCCATGAACGACGGCCCGTTTCCCGAGCACTACGAGCCCACCGAAAGCCCGCTGGCGCACAACCCGCTGCACCCCAACGTCAGCAAGAGCCCCACGGCGCGGCTGTACGACAGTGACCGAACGCGCATGGGCAGCCGCGAGGAATTCCCCTACGTGGCCACTACCTATTCGATCACTGAACTGTTCCGCCACTGGACCAAGCACTCCCGGCTCAACGCGATTATCCAGCCGGAACAGTTCATCGAGATTGGCGAAGTGCTGGCCCAGGAAAAAGGCATCGTCCAGGGCGACCTGGTGCGCGTCAGCACCAAGCGCGGCTACATCAAGGCCAAGGCGGTGGTGACCAAACGCATCCGCCGCCTGCAGATCGACGGCCAGCCGGTCGATACCATCGGCATTCCTTGCCACTGGGGCTACGAAGGTGCAACCCGCAAGGGCTTCCTGGCCAATACCCTGACCCCGGGCGTCGGCGATTCCAACACCAACACCCCGGAATACAAAGCGTTCCTGGTGAACGTGGAAAAGGCCTGACGGAGCAACTGACATGTCCATGCAATCCCAAGACATCATCCGCCGTTCGGCTACCAACGCCTTCACCCCGGCGCCGCGGGCCCGCGATCACCAGGCCGAAGTGGCCAAGCTGATCGACGTCAGCATCTGCATCGGCTGCAAGGCGTGCCAGGTGGCGTGCAACGAATGGAACGACCTGCGCGACGAAGTCGGCCACAACGTCGGGGTCTACGACAACCCCGCCGACCTCAGCGCCGATACCTGGACCCTGATGCGTTTCGACGAGCACGAGAACGAAGCCGGCAAGCTCGAATGGCTGATCCGCAAGGACGGCTGCATGCACTGTGCCGACCCTGGCTGCCTGAAAGCCTGCCCGCAACCGGGAGCGATCATCCAGTACGCCAACGGCATCGTCGACTTCCAGTCCGAGCACTGCATAGGTTGCGGCTACTGCGTCGCCGGCTGCCCGTTCGACGTGCCGCGCATCAGCAAGAAGGACAACAAGGCTTACAAGTGCACCCTGTGCGTCGACCGGGTCACGGTGGGCCAGGAGCCGGCTTGCGTGAAGACCTGCCCCACCGGGGCGATCAACTTCGGCAGCAAGGCCGACATGCTGGTGCAGGCCGCAGAACGGGTCACCGAACTGCAGGGCCGCGGCTTTGCCGGCGCGGGGATCTACGACCCGCAAGCGGTGGGCGGAACCCATGTGTTCTACGTGCTGCAACACGCCGACCAGCCGCAGCTGTACCACAAGCTCAACCCTGACCCGCGCATCAGCAGCGCGATCGAAGGCTGGAAAGGCTGGCTCAAGCCGGCGGCCGCCGTGGCTTTCTTCGCCACCTTGGCCGGTACGGTATTCCACTACATCGGCGTCGGCCCGAACGAAGTCGAAGAAGACCTCAAGGAGAACCCGTGATGAACAAGAACAAGCTGATCCTGCGTACCCGCTTTATCGAGCGCGCCAGCCACTGGTTCATGGTCATCTGCTTCTTCATGGTGGCGTTGTCGGGGCTGTCGTGGTTCTTCCCGTCGCTGAACTGGCTCAACGGCGTGTTCGGCACACCGCAGCTGGCGCGCATCCTGCACCCGTTTCTGGGAACGGTGGTGTTCCTGCTGCTGATGTTCCTGTTCGTGCGTTTTGTGAAGCACAACCTGCCGGAACGCCAGGACGCGATCTGGTTTCGCAACCTCAAGACGGTGCTCTCGGGGGACCACAGCCAACCGCTGCAGATTGGCAAGTACAACGCCGGGCAGAAGATCCTGTTCTGGGGAATCATGGGCCTGATCAGCCTGTTGCTGCTCAGCGGCGTGGTGATCTGGCGGCCGTGGTTCGCCCAGTACTTCAGCATTCCCCTGATTCGCATCGCCCTGCTCACCCATGCCCTGGCCGGGATCTCGCTGATGCTGCTGATCATCGGTCACGCCTACCTGGCGTTCTGGGTCAAGGGTTCGATCCGCGGCATGGTCACCGGCTACGTATCGCGCAGTTGGGCCCGCTCGCACCATGACCGCTGGTACCAGCAGATTTCCAAGAGTGAGAAGAAATGAGCAGCATCAAGCTAACCCCACTGGAGCCCACCAGTGGCGGCGTGGAAGAAATCAGCGCCTTGTTGCTGCCGGACCTGCGCCAGCACTTCAGCCGGCGCGCAGCGCGCCTGCGCCAACTGGCCGAAGGTCACGAGCAGGCCGACTACCTGCGGTTTGCCGCGCGGGTGGCCGAGGCGCAACAGGCGATATTCGAGCGTTCGCCGGTGGCGGCCGAGGAGTTGCAGGCGCTGGTGGCGCGGATCGGTGATGGCGCGCCGCTGGATGTGCAGCGCCTGCCGCGCTCGGCCTATTGGCAAGCGGCCCTTGAGCAACTGATCGAGCACCTGCGCAGGGACGCCAGCGCCCCGCTGACCAAGGCCCTGGACGCCATCGGCGGCATGCCCGCCGAGCAGCGTGAAGCCTGTGCCGAGCAGTTGCTGCTGGGGCATTACCTTCAGGTAGACAGCGGCCAGGCGCTGTTTTTCTGGGCGGCCCTGAGCCTGTATTTCAGCCAACTGGCCAGCGCCCTGCCGGTGACTGCCCAGGCCCAGGTGGGAGAACAGCGCCAGCATTGCCCGGTGTGCTGCAGCGCGCCGGTGGCCAGCGTGATCCTCAGCGGCAAGCGCGCCGGCCTGCGTTACCTGCACTGCGGATTATGCGAGAGCCGCTGGCACATGGTGCGAGCCAAATGCAGCAACTGCGAAGGCACCGGCCAACTGCACTACTGGTCGCTGGAGCACCAGGACAGCGCGGTCAAGGCCGAGAGCTGTGGAGACTGCCAGAGCTACCTGAAGGTGTTCTATTACCCACACGATCAGACGCTGGAGCCGGTGGCCGACGACCTTGCGTCGTTGGCCCTGGATGCCGGGCTTGAGGCTGAAGGCTTCGCGCGAAGCAGCATCAACCCGTTCCTGTTTCCCGGCCAGGCATGACGTCTGGCGGCCCGAGAAATCCACCGAAGCGGCTAGCTCGAAGGTCTGCGCTGCCCCAGCCCCAGGCTGGACAGCAACCGATATCGGAGGAATCGGTGATCCCAGCACCCAAAAGCCTCGTAGAAATGGGCTTGCCAACGAAAGCACCCGGGCGTCGAAAGGCCCTTTTCGCGGGCCAGTCGACTCCGGTAGCACCGGCCAATATTGCGTCAGCCGCAATAACTAATTGCACGCCAGGGAATTGATAGCAGCCTAACGAAAGGTGCATGCTAGAGGGCTTGCTTGGCGCTTATATCATTCCGAATGATAGTTACCTTCGCTTCATTCGATTCGTGAGATACAACCCTGCCGAGCATCATCCGCCCATCTCAAATACAGTGGCGGATGCACCATGGACCAGTCAGTCAAACTCCTACGTTTTCCACTCGCCGTTCTCGCCGTGCTGGTGATGAGCGCGTGCGGCAAAGCCCCTGAGACCGCCTCCGCCCCGCCCGCTGCCAAAGTCAGCGTGGCCAAGGTACTGGAACAGCCGGTCAACGAATGGGATGAATTCACCGGGCGCCTGGAAGCCCCGGAAACCGTGGAGATCCGACCTCGGGTCTCGGGCCAGATCGATCAGGTGGCCTTCACCGAAGGCGCCCTGGTGAAGAAAGGCGACCTGCTGTTCCAGATCGACCCACGGCCTTTCCAGGCTGAAGTACGCCGCCTCGAAGCCCAGCTGCAACAGGCTCGGGCCACCGCGACCCGCAGTGCCAACGAAGCCCAGCGCGGCCAGCGCCTGCTGACCAGCAACGCGATTTCCGCCGAGCTGGCCGACACTCGCACCAGCGCCGCCCAGGAAGCCCGGGCCGGGGTCGATGCGATCCAGGCCCAGTTGGACGTGGCCAAGCTCAACCTGAGTTTCACCCGGGTGGTGGCGCCCATCAGCGGCCGGGTCAGCCGCGCGCAGATCACCGCCGGCAACCTGGTGACCGCCGATGTCACCCCGCTCACCAGCCTGGTCTCCACCGACAAGGTCTACGCCTACTTCGACGCCGACGAGCGCGTGTACCTCAAGTACACCCAGCTCGCCCGCCAGGGCCAGCGCGGCCAGACCACCCCGGTGTACCTGGGCCTGTCCAATGAAGAAGGCCACCCGCACCTGGGGCAGATGAACTTCGTCGACAACCAGGTCAACCCCAAGACCGGCACCATCCGTGGCCGCGCGGTGTTCGACAACAGCGACGGCAGCTATACCCCGGGCCTCTATGCGCGCCTGAAACTGGTGGGCAGTGGCACCTACTCGGCGATGCTGATCAACGACGAAGCCGTGGGCACCGACCTGGGCAAGAAGTTCGTGCTGGTGATGGACGCCGACAACAAGCCGGCCTACCGCGCCGTGGAACTGGGGCCGAAGATCGAAGGCCTGCGCATCGTGCGCAACGGTCTGAGCAAGGACGACACCATCATCGTCAAGGGCTTGCAGCGGGCACGTCCCGGCGCACCGGTCACGCCTGAAGTGATCCCCATGGCCAGCAAGGAAACCCTCGCCGCCCTGGCCCAACAACGCCAAGCACTGGAAGCCAGCAACCTGCCGCAGGTCACCCCTGCCAAGGCGGCTCCGGCTGTGAAACTCGCCGCTGCGACACCGCGCGGTTAAGGGACGACTCTCAAGATGAATTTTTCCCAGTTCTTCATTTCAAGGCCGATCTTCGCCGCGGTGCTGTCGCTGCTGATCCTGATCGCCGGCGCCATCTCGCTGTTCCAGTTGCCCATCAGCGAATACCCGGAAGTGGTGCCGCCCACCGTGGTGGTGCGCGCCAACTTCCCGGGGGCCAACCCGAAAGTCATCGGTGAAACCGTGGCCGCGCCCCTGGAACAGGCGATCACCGGGGTCGAGAACATGCTCTACATGTCCTCGCAATCCACCGCTGACGGCAAGATCACCCTGACCATCACCTTCGCCCTGGGCACCGACCTGGACAACGCCCAGGTGCAGGTACAGAACCGCGTGACCCGCACCCAGCCCAAGCTGCCCGAAGAAGTGACGCGCATCGGCATCACCGTGGACAAGGCCTCTCCGGACCTGACCATGGTGGTCCACCTGACCTCGCCGGACAAACGCTACGACATGCTCTACCTGTCCAACTACGCCCTGCTCAACATCAAGGATGAGCTGGCGCGCCTGGGCGGCGTGGGGGACGTGCAGCTGTTCGGCATGGGCGACTACTCGCTGCGGGTCTGGCTGGATCCGAACAAGACCGCTTCGCGCAACCTGACCGCCACCGACGTGGTCACCGCCATTCGTGAGCAGAACCGCCAGGTCGCCGCCGGTGCCCTGGGCGCGCCGCCTGCGCCCACCGCCACCAGCTTCCAGCTGTCGGTCAACACCCAGGGCCGCCTGGTCACCGAGGAAGAGTTCGAGAACATCATCATCCGCTCCGGTGAGGACGGTGAGATCACCCGCCTGAAGGACATCGCCCGCATCGAGCTGGGGTCGAGCCAGTACGCTTTGCGTTCCCTGCTCAACAACCAGCCGGCGGTGGCGATCCCGATCTTCCAGCGCCCGGGCTCCAACGCCATCGAGATCTCCAACGAAGTGCGGGCCAAGATGGCCGAACTCAAGCAGAGCTTCCCGCAGGGCATGGACTTCAGCATCGTCTACGACCCGACCATCTTCGTCCGCGGCTCCATCGAAGCGGTGGTGCACACCCTGTTCGAAGCCCTGATCCTGGTAGTGCTGGTGGTGATCCTGTTCCTGCAGACCTGGCGTGCCTCGATCATCCCGCTGGTGGCCGTACCGGTGTCGCTGATCGGCACCTTCGCGGTGATGCACCTGTTCGGTTTCTCGCTCAATGCCCTGTCGCTGTTCGGCCTGGTGCTGGCCATCGGCATCGTGGTGGACGACGCCATCGTGGTGGTGGAGAACGTCGAACGTAACATCGGCCTGGGCCTGAACCCGGTGGAAGCCACCAAGCGTGCCATGCGTGAAGTGACCGGCCCGATCATCGCCACCGCCCTGGTGCTGTGCGCGGTGTTCGTACCGGCAGCCTTCATCAGTGGCCTGACCGGGCAGTTCTACAAGCAGTTCGCCCTGACCATCGCCATCTCCACGGTGATCTCGGCCTTCAACTCCCTGACCCTGTCGCCGGCCCTGGCCGCGGTACTGCTCAAGGAACACCATGCGCCCAAGGACCGCTTCTCGAAGATCCTCGACAAGCTGCTGGGGGGCTGGCTGTTCAAACCCTTCAACCGCTTCTTCGATCGCGCAAGCGGTGGTTATGTCGGCACCGTGCGCCGGGTCATCCGTGGCAGCGGCATCGCCCTGTTCCTCTATGCAGGCCTGATGGTGCTGACCTGGTTCGGCTTCGCCCACACCCCGACCGGTTTCGTCCCGGCCCAGGACAAGCAGTACCTGGTGGCCTTCGCCCAACTGCCGGACGCCGCGAGCCTGGACCGCACCGAAGACGTGATCAAGCGCATGTCCGACATCGCCCTGAAGCAGCCCGGCGTGGAAAGTGCGGTGGCCTTCCCTGGCCTTTCGATCAACGGCTTCACCAACAGCCCGAACAACGGCATCGTCTTCGTCACCTTGAAGCCCTTCGATGAGCGCAAGGACCCGAGCATGTCCGCCGGTGCCATCGCCGGTGCCCTGAACGGCAAGTACGCGGATATCCAGGACGCCTACATGGCGATCTTCCCACCGCCGCCGGTACAGGGCCTGGGAACCATCGGCGGCTTCCGCCTGCAGGTGGAGGACCGCAGCGGCCTGGGCTACGACGAGCTGTACAAGGAAGTGCAGAACGTCATCACCAAGAGCCGCAGCGTGCCGGAACTGGCCGGGCTGTTCACCAGCTACCAGGTCAACGTGCCCCAGGTGGATGCTGCCATCGACCGGGAAAAGGCCAAGACCCACGGCGTGGCGATCTCCGACATCTTCGACACCCTGCAGATCTACCTGGGTTCGCTGTATGCCAACGACTTCAACCGCTTTGGCCGCACCTACCAGGTCAACGTCCAGGCCGAGCAGCAGTTCCGTCTCGAGCCCGAGCAGATCGGCCAGCTGAAAGTGCGCAACAACAAGGGCGAGATGATCCCCCTGGCCACCTTCATCAAGGTCAGCGACACCGCAGGTCCCGACCGCGTGATGCACTACAACGGCTTCGTCACTGCGGAAATCAACGGCGCAGCGGCCCCGGGCTACAGCTCCGGGCAAGCGGAAGCGGCGATCGAGAAACTGCTCAAGGAAGAACTGCCCAACGGCATGACCTACGAATGGACCGAGCTGACCTACCAGCAGATCCTGGCCGGTAACACCGCGCTGTTCGTCTTCCCGCTCTGCGTGCTGCTGGCCTTCCTGGTGCTGGCCGCTCAGTACGAAAGCTGGAGCCTGCCACTGGCGGTGATCCTGATCGTGCCCATGACCCTGCTGTCGGCCATTACCGGGGTGATCGTCTCCGGGGGCGACAACAACATCTTCACCCAGATCGGCCTGATCGTTCTGGTGGGCCTGGCCTGCAAGAACGCGATCCTGATCGTCGAGTTCGCCAAGGACAAGCAAGAGGAAGGCCTCGACCCGCTGGCCGCGGTGCTGGAAGCCTGCCGCCTGCGTCTGCGGCCGATCCTGATGACCTCCTTCGCCTTCATCATGGGCGTGGTGCCCCTGGTGATCTCCAGCGGCGCCGGTGCGGAAATGCGTCATGCCATGGGTGTCGCGGTGTTCTCCGGGATGCTCGGGGTGACCTTCTTCGGCCTGCTGCTGACTCCGGTGTTCTATGTACTGATCCGCAACTACGTGGAGCGCAGCGAGGCGCGCAAAGCCGCCCGCGCTCTGCAACTGGAGGCGCAACAATGAGTTCCAAAGTCTTCCTGCCGAGCCTGCTGGTGCTGGCCCTGAGTGCCTGCGCCGTCGGTCCGGATTACCAGAGCCCAACCACCGAGGCGGCGCACATCAGCGCCGCCACCGATGGCGCTGCGGGCCAGAAGAACTTCGACCGCGCACGCTTCGAAGGCATCTGGTGGCAGCAGTTCGATGACCCGACTCTCAACCAGCTGGTGAGCAAATCGTTGCAGGGCAACCGTGAACTGCGGGTGGCCTTCGCCCGCCTGCGGGCCGCCCGGGCGATTCGCGATGACGCCAGCAATGACGCCATGCCCACCATCACCAGCCGCGCCAGCAGCGACCTGGCCAAGGGGCAGATCCCCGGCCAGACCAGCAAGCGAGTGAACAGCGAGCGCTACGACCTGGGCCTGGACATGGCCTGGGAGCTGGACCTGTTCGGCCGCATCCAGCGCAACCTGGAAGCCACCGACGCCGACCAGCAGGCCGCCGAGGCCGACCTCTACCAACTGCAGGTGACCATGATCGCCGAGCTGGTGGACGCCTACGGCCAGTTGCGCGGCGCACAGCTGCGGGAAAAGATCGCCCTGGCCAACCTGGACAACCAGCAGGCCTCGCGCAAGATCACCGAAAGCCTGCGCGACGCCGGGGTCGGCGACCAGCTCGATGTGGTCCGCGCCGACGCCCGCCTGGCTTCGGTGGAAGCCAGCGTGCCACAGCTGCAGGCCGAGCAGACCCGCCAGCGCAACCGCATCGCTACCCTGCTGGGTGAACGCCCGGACAAGCTCAGCGTCGACCTGTCGCCGGCGCAGCTGCCGGCCATTGCCAAGGCCCTGCCGATTGGCGACCCGGGCGAGCTGCTGCAACGCCGGCCGGACATTCTCAGCGCCGAACGCAAGCTGGCAGCGGCCACCGCGCGCATCGGCGTGGCCAAGGCCGACCTGTTCCCACGGGTCAGCCTCAGCGGCTTCCTCGGCTTCACTGCCGGGCGCGGTTCGCAGATCGGCTCCTCGGCGGCCAATGCCTGGGCCCTGGGCCCGAGCATCACCTGGGCGGCCTTCGACCTGGGCAGTGTGCGAGCCCGCCTGCGCGGCGCCGACGCCAATGCCGACGGCGCCCTGGCCAGCTACGAGCAGCAGGTGCTGCTGGCCCTGGAGGAATCGGAAAACGCCTTCAGCGACTACGGCAAGCGCCAGCAACGGCTGATCTCCCTGATTCGCCAGAGCGAATCCAGCCGCGCCGCCGCGGACCTGGCCGAGATCCGCTACCGCGAAGGCACCGTGGACTTCCTGGTGCTGCTCGATGCCCAGCGTGAACGCCTGGCCGCCGAAGACTCCCAGGCCCAGGCCGAAGTCGACCTGTACCGCGGCATCGTCGCCATCTACAAGGCCCTGGGTGGTGGCTGGCAACCGGAGACGGTAGCCAGCAAGTAAGGATTTGCAACGAGCTCCTTTGGTTGGCCGCAACCAACCAATGTTTGGCCCCGTGGATCATTCGGTCGCGGGGCTTTTTTTTGCCCGGCTCAAGGGCCTCTTCGCCGGCAAGCCGGCTCCTACAAGAGCCCGCGCAACGCAGGACCCCAAACGCATGGCCCCGAATACATGGCCCCGGTAGGAGCTGGCTTGCCAGCGAAGGCGCCCGCCAGAACACCGCCCACCCCAAGCCCATTGATAGAGGCCGTCGATCACGCAGTCGGCCATTGCGATTGGACAGCCCCACAGCGCGCTCCTACTCTTCACTCGCCGCGTAATCGCCCTGGCCTCAGCCCCCATGATTGTCCGCCCCAAGCCGAACCTGATCGGCATCCTCTTCGCCCTCAAGGGCTCGATTGCCAAGCGCATTGCCCTGCGCTGCGTACTGGTCACACTGCTGGCCTCGGTGATCGTGCTGGTGGAAACCCTGCAACCGAGCTATTTCTCCAAGGTCAACGCCACGCCCTTCACCCTGCTGGGGCTGTCGCTGTCGATCTTCATGAGTTTTCGCAACAACGCCTGCTACGACCGCTGGTGGGAAGGCCGCAAGCAATTGGGGCAGTTGATCATCGAGGTGCGTTCGCTGATCCGTGAAAGCCTGATCATCGACGGCCACCCCGAGCGCGAGGGCATGCTGCGCGACCTGTGCGGCTTTGCCCACAGCCTGATCGCCCGCCTGCGCCATGAAGACGAGGCCGCCGCCCTGCGCCCCTGGGCCCAGGCCAGCCTCGACCCCGGCCACCCGAACCTCACCGACGCGCAGTTGCAACGCATCGGCCAGCGCTGCTCGCAGTGGGCCCAGCAGGGGCTGATCAGCGAATGGCGCTACACCCAACTGGAAACCCGGCTGGTCAGCCTGAGCCTGGTGCAGGCCGCCTGCGAGCGGATCCAGAACACCCCGCTGCCCTTCCCCTACACCCTGCTGCTGCACCGCACCATCTACCTGTTCTGCATCCTCCTGCCGTTCGCCATGGCCGAGCCCCTGGGCTGGCTGACGCCGATCTTCACCGCCATTGTCAGCTACACCTTCCTGGGCCTGGACGAGATCGGCGACGACCTCGAAGACCCTTTCGGCTATGACGACAACGACCTGCCGTGCAGCGCTCTATTGCGCGGCCTGGAGCGCGAAGTCCTGGCGGCGCTGGGGCAAACCGAGCTGCCGCCGCTGCTGGAGCCGCAGGAGTACGTGCTGACCTGAACCGGGGTTTGACTCAAGCCGGTTCCTGACCGAAGCTTGCGCCTTCCAAAAGTCGCCAGCTTCCGGATTCCTGCATGTCCCAGCCCCGCCGCTACCTGCTGATCAGCCTGCTTACCGTCGTCGTCCTGGCCCTGGCCTGGAGCTTTCTGCGCAGCAGCCCGCCGCAGGTTCCCGAGGCCATCAAGCATGGCTACAGCGCGGCACTGGAAAAAGCCCGCAACGGCCAGCCTGGCGCGGCGCGCGTGCTCTACCAGCAGTTGGGCCGGCCCGACCTCGACGACCAGCAGCGCATCCGCTTGCTGGCAGTGCTGGCCAACTACCCCAGCCCCCAGGCACTGAAACTGGCGGACGCTGACCTCTATCACCCTTCTGCCGAGGTGCGCAAAGCGGCGATCAAGAGCGTGCTCGGCCTGGTGCCCAGCGGCCAGCGCAGCCTGCTGCTGGGGCCGTTGCTGGACGATCACGAACAGAGCGTGCGCTTCGCCGCGGTGGACGCCCTGCTGGGCCTGAGCCCCGACGACCAGGGCCTGTACTTCGGCCCGTTGCAGCAGGTGATCGACGAATACACCCAAGTGCTCAAGACCCGCGGCGACAACGTCGAGGCCCAGTACCAGCTGGCTCGCCTGTACCTGCACAATGCCGACCTGATCAAGGCCCAGCAGACCCTGGAACAGGCCCTGCGCCTGGCCCCGGACAACCTGCAGGCAGTGGTGCTGCAGATCGAAGTGCTGGACAAGCAGGGCCAGAGCGATGCCGCCCGCCAATTGCTGGCCAAGCAGTTGCAGGCACAGCAGGATTCGGCCTACCTGCAACATGCCCTGGGGCTCTGGCTGCTGCACCATGGCCAGGGCGAGTTCGCCCTGCTCGGCTTGTCCCGGGCGGTGGAACTGGAGCCTAACAACGCCGCCTACCGCTACGACCTGGCCACCACCCTGCACAGCGAACAGGAGCTGGAAGCGGCGCAGAAGCAACTGGAGGAAATCGTCCAGCGCCAGCCCTACAACCGCAAGGCGCGGGTGCTGCTGATCAGCTACTGGAAGGAAAGCGGCCAGTTGCAGAACGTCCAGGTCCTGCTGGCCCAGCTGGAACAGCAGAACCCCGACGACCCGGCCCTGCAGCAGGGCCTGTAGCCGCCCCCCGGGCCTTGCCTCGCGATCCCCAGCCGCACCTTTGGCACCCTTGCCCCCCTGCGCCTGCTGTGCTCAGCAGCGGCTCCACGGCGACAAAAGGTTGAACCGTGCCAGCGGCAGGCGGTCAAGTGATTTATCAGCGATATCAAGGTGCTCGACGCCGTCGCCGATCACTTGGACCTATTTGCGAGGGCATTGTTTGTCGACCTCATCTGCGTTGCTCAGCGAAAAAGCCGCCACCGGCATCGAAGGCCTGGACGATATCCTCTCCGGCGGATTGTCACGTAGCCATGTGTTCCTGCTGGAAGGCGAACCCGGTACCGGCAAGACCACCGTGGCATTGCATTTTCTGCGGGCCGGCGCCGCCGCCGGCGAGCGCTGCCTGTACATCACCCTTTCGGAAACCGAGCGCGAGTTGCGCCAGGGCGCGCAATCCCACGGCTGGCAACTGGATGAGAACATCCACATCTTCGAGCTGATCCCGCCGGAAAGCCTGCTCAACGCCGAGCACCAGCAAAGCCTGCTGTACTCCTCGGACCTGGAGCTGGGGGAAGCCACGCGGCAGATCTTCGAAGTGGTGGAGCGGGTCAAGCCGACCCGGGTGGTGCTCGACAGCCTTTCGGAAATCCGCCTGCTGGCGCAAAGCTCCCTGCGCTACCGGCGGCAGATCCTGGCGATCAAGCACTACTTCGTGCGCTATGACGCTACGGTCCTGCTGCTGGACGACCTGACCACCGAATCCCTGGACAAGACCGTGCACAGCGTGGCCCATGGGGTGATCCGCCTGGAAGAACTGACCCCCAGCTACGGCGCCGAACGCCGGCGCATCCGGGTGGTGAAATACCGCGGCCAGAAGTACCGCGGCGGCTTCCATGACTTCACCATCATGGGCGACGGGGTCCAGGTGTTTCCGCGCCTGGTGGCCGCCGAGCACCGCGGTCAATACCAGCGCCTGACCCTGACCAGCGGCATCACCGAGATGGACGCGCTGCTGGGGGGCGGCATCGAGACCGGCTCCAGCACCCTGATCCTCGGCCCCGCCGGCACCGGCAAATCGCTGATCTCGATGATCTTCGCCGCGGCCGCCGTAGCCAGGGGAGAGAAAGCCGCGCTGTTCATCTTCGACGAGGAACTGGGGCTGCTGTTCGAGCGCATGCGCAACATGGGCATCGACCTCAAGGCGCTGCAGGACAGCGGTAACCTGATCATCGAACAGGTGGACGCCGCCGAGCTCTCGCCGGGGGAGCTGTCCCACCGGGTGCGACGCTGCGTCGACCAGGAGCGGATCAAGACCGTGGTGATCGACAGCATCAACGGCTACCAGGCAGCGATGCCCGAGGAAAACGCCCTGGTGCTGCACATGCACGAATTGCTGCTGTACCTCAACCGCCAGGGCGCCGCCACTTTCATGACCGTGGCCCAGCATGGCCTGGTGGGCGACATGCAGGCCCCGGTGGACATCACCTACCTGGCCGACACCGTAATCCTGCTGCGTTACTTCGAGGCCCTGGGCAAGGTGCGCCGGGCCATTTCCATCATCAAGAAACGCACCGGCAGCCACGAGTCGACCATTCGTGAATACCGCATTAGCGCTCGTGGCCTGACCATAGGCGAGCCCCTGGAAGCCTTCCAGGGCGTGCTGCGGGGCGTACCCACCTACCTGGGCGAGAGCAAACCCCTGCTCAGGGATGAGGGCCAATGAGCCCCGACCTCGACTTTTCCGAACGGGCTCTGGTGCTCACGCCCCACGGGCGTGACAGCCAACTGGCGCAGATGATGCTCAAGGAGGCCGGCTTCAGCAGCCTGATCACCCCGCACCTGCCCGCCCTGTGCGAGCAGCTGGAGCACGGCGCCGGGCTGGTGATCATCGCCGCCGAAGCCTTGCGCGGGGTCGACCTGGAGCCCCTGCTGCGCCACCTGGAACAGCAACCGGCGTGGTCGGACCTGCCCATCGTGCTGCTGACCCAGCACGGCGGCCCCGAGCAGAACCCGGCATCGCGCTTCAGCGAGCCCCTGGGCAACGTCAGCTTTCTGGAACGGCCCTTCCACCCGGCGACCCTGATCAGCCTGGTCAGCGCCGCCCTGCGGGGCAGGCGCCGGCAGTACGACGCCCGCGACCGGCTGATCGACCTGAGCCAGAGCGAACTGCGCCTGCAACGCACCCTGGAGACCCTGGAACAGCAGGTGGAAGAACGCACCGCACAACTGCGGCACAACGAAGAAGCCCTGCGCCAGTCACAGAAGATGGAGGCCGTGGGGCAACTCACCGGCGGCATCGCCCACGACTTCAACAACATGCTCACCGGCATCATCGGCAGCCTGGAGCTGTTGCGCCGGCGCCTGGCCCGGGGCCGCACCGAGGACCTGGACAGCCTGATCGACCTGGGGGTGACCTCGGCCAACCGCGCCGCCGGCCTGACCCACCGCCTGCTGGCCTTCTCCAGGCGCCAGTCGCTGGACTCCAAGCCGGTGGAGATGAACGCCCTGGTGACCTCCATGGGCGAGCTGCTGCAACGCAGCCTCAGCGAAAGCATCGAGCTGGACATGCGCCTGGACCCGCAGCTATGGGTGGCCGAAGCCGACCCCAACCAACTGGAAAGCGCCCTGCTCAACCTGGTGCTCAACGCCCGGGACGCCATGCCCAACGGCGGCCGGCTGCTGGTGGAAACCCTCAACCAGCGCCTGGCCCCGGACTTCGCCCAGGCCCACGACAACCTCAAGCCGGGGGACTACGTGCTGCTGCGAGTCAGCGACAACGGCTGCGGCATGCCCGAGGCGATCATCAACCGCGTGTTCGATCCGTTCTTCACCACCAAGCCCATCGGCCAGGGCACAGGGCTGGGGCTGTCGATGATCTACGGCTTCAGCAAGCAGTCCCGCGGCCATGTGACCCTCAACAGCACCCTGGGCCGAGGTACCGAGGTCAGCCTGTACCTGCCGCGTTTTGTCGGCGACCTGGAGCAGGCCGAACACCCTCTGGTGCAACAACCGCCCAATGCGCAGAACGGTGAAACCGTGCTGATCGTCGAGGACGACCCGGCGGTGCGGGTGCTGGTCTGTGCGGTGCTCAGCGAACTGGGCTACGCCTTTGTCGAAGCCGGCGATGCCCGCAGCGCCATGCCGATCCTCGACTCGGCGCAGCGCATCGACCTGCTGATCAGCGATGTCGGGCTGCCGGGCATGAATGGCCGGCAACTGGCGGAAATCGGGCGGCAGATCCGCCCGGAGCTCAAGGTCCTGTTCATCACCGGCTACGCCGAGCACGCGGCGGCCCGTGGTGGCTTTCTCGAACCCGGCATGCAACTGATCACCAAGCCGTTCACCTTTGACCTGCTGACCGCCAAGGTGCGGGAAATGATCCGCGACTGATAGCCGGGCTTCAGGCCAGCAATTGCTGGATCTGTTCCTGCAGGCTGTTGAGGTCGAAGGGCTTGGCCAGGATCGGCGCCTTGCGGGTGATGGGGCTGCCGCATTCGAGGATTTCGTTGGGGTAGCCGCTGATGAAAATCACCTTCAGATCCGGACGCAGCTTCACGGCGGGCTCGGCGATCATCACCCCGGTGATCCCGCCCGGCAGGCGGTAATCGGTGATCATCACGTCCAGGTGCGGCTTGCTGGCGAGAATCTCGAACGCCTGCTCGCCATTCTCGGCCTGCAGCACCCGGTATCCCAGGCCCGACAGGTAGTCGGCCAGAAGCATCAGGATCACTGGTTCATCTTCGACGATCAGTACGACGTCTTGTGCATCTTCACTCATGGAAAACCTTTGCTCGGTCAATTGCTGCTGTTACGACCATTGGGTCACGCAGAGGTTGCGTGCGCGTTACGCTTTTAATGATTCACCGGCCAACGGGCCTCTACAGGGGCAGGCTCACGCGAAACAGCGCGCCCTCGCCGATCCGGCTCTCGACACTGATGGCACCACCATGGGCGGTGACGATCTGCTCGGAAATGAACAGCCCCAGGCCCAGCCCCGCCGCCACGTGGTTGGCACTGACCCGTTCGAACTGCTGAAAAATGCGCTTCTGGTTGTCTTCGCTGATACCGATGCCGTGGTCACGCACCTCGACCCGAGCCTCGCCGTCCTGGGCATAGACCCGCACTTCGATCGGGCTCTTGGCGCCGTAGCGCAGGGCGTTGGTCAGCAGGTTGGAAACCACCTGTTCGATGCGGAACTCGTCCCAGTTGCCCTCCAGGGGCTGCTCGGCCTGCAGGCTCAGGGACGACTGCGCCGCTTCCACCTGAGGCGCGAAGTTTTCCACCAGCCCGCGCACCAGCTGCGCCAGATCGAACCGCGAGGGGCGGATCGACAGCTTGCCGGTACGGATGCGCGAGATGTCCAGCATGTCCTCGATCAGGCGGATCAGGCTTTTGATCTGGCGCTCGTCGCGGTCGACCATGGCGTGCATCTTGTCCAGGCTGAAGGCCGCGGCGTTCTCCCGGGCCAGGTGCATCTTGCGCAGCTGGGTCTCGAGAATCAGGCCATTGAGCGGCGTGCGCACTTCGTGGGCGACGATGGACATGAAGTCATCGCGCATGCGCACCGCCTGCTCCAGCTCGTTCTGGGTGGCCTGGAGCTTCTGGAGCAGCGCTTCCTGCTCGCGCCGGCTCTGCTCCAGGGCCTCGACCTGCTGCTTCATGGCCTTGCTCTGGCGGTACAGGTCGACGAATACGTTGACCTTGCTCTTCACCGCGTGGATGTCCAGGGGCTTGTGCAGAAAGTCCACCGCCCCGCTCTCGTAGCCCTTGAAGGCGTAGTTGAGCTCGCGCCCGGCGGCGCTGACGAAGACGATGGGAATGTTCTTGGTCTTCTCGGTGCCGCGCATCAGCTCGGCCAGCTCGAAGCCGTTCATGCCGGGCATCTGCACATCGAGGATAGCCATGGCGAACTCATGCTGGAGCAGCAGCGACAAGGCTTCGTCAGCCGACAGCGCCTTGTACACCGTACGGTCCTCGCGCTTGATCAGCGCCTCCAGGGCCAGCAGGTTCTCCGGCAGATCGTCGACGATCAGCAGCTTGGCTTGAATATTACTTAACATGGGTTCCTTCCAGCTCGGCAAGCAGACGGCTGATGCCGCGCAAAGGGAGAATGTAGTCCGGTTGATGCAGGGCCAGGGCGGCGTCCGGCATGGTCGAGACATGGGCCTCATTGGGGTCCTGGACGATGGTCAGGCCACCCTGGCGCTTGACCTCGGCCAGGCCGCGGGCGCCATCCTGGTTGGCCCCGGTCAGGAGCACCGCGGCCAGGTTCCGGCCATAGGCATCGGCGGCGGACTCGAACAGGTAGTCGATGGCCGGGCGTGAGTGATGCAGGCGTTCTTCCTGGCTCAGCGACAGGCTGCGGTCCTGCTCCACCGACAGGTGATAGCCGGGCGCGGCGAAGTACAGGGTGCCAGGCACGATCTGCTCCTTGTCGTCGGCTTCCTTCACCGCCAGCGCCAGACGCCGGTCGAAGACTTCGGCCAGCTGGCTGCGGCGCTCGTCGGGCAGGTGCAGGACCACGATCACCGGCAGGCGGAAACCCTGGGCGAAACCGCTGAACAGCTTCAGCAAGGCTTCGACCCCACCCGCAGAGGCCCCTACCACGATCGCCTCGATCTGCGGCCAGAAACCCTGGCTGACAATCTCCTGGCTCATGTCTTGCGATAGATCCGTTCTTGTTTGACCAAGGGCTCGAAGTGCTTGCCATAGGCGGAGAAGTCCAGGGTTTCCTTGCTGCCCAGCACCAGGAAACCACGATGGCAGAGGGACTCGTGAAACAGTCCGAAGGCGCGATCCTGCAATTTTTTATTGAAATAAATCAATACGTTACGACAAGAAATTAATTGAGTTTCAGAGAATACACTGTCGGTCGCCAGGCTGTGGTCGGCGAAGGTCACGTTCTCGCGCAGGCTCTTGTCGAAGATCGCGTAGTCGTAGGCCGCGGTGTAGTAGTCGGCAAAGGAGCGCTGGCCGCCGGCCTGCTGGTAGTTGTGGGTGTAGGCCCGCACGTTCTCCAGGGAAAAGATGCCTTGCTTGGCCTTCTCCAGGGAGCTGGGGTTGATGTCGGTGGCATAGATGATGGTGCGCTCCAGCAGCCCCTCTTCGCGCAGCAGGATGGCCATGGAGTAGACCTCCTCCCCGGTGCTGCAGCCGGCGATCCAAATCTTGATCGAAGGATAGGTCTTGAGCAGCGGCACCACCTCCTGGCGGATCGCCAGAAAGTGCGACGGGTCGCGAAACATCTCGCTCACCGGAATGGTCAGGAACTGCAGCAACTGCATGAACGCGGTGGGGTCGTGCAGCACCCGTTCCTGCAACGCGGAAATGGTCTTGCATTCGAACTGGCGCAAAGCGTGGTTGACCCGGCGCTTGATCGAGGCACCTGAGTAGTCGCGGAAGTCGTAGCTGTACTTGAGGTAAATAGCTTCGATCAGCAAACGCAGTTCGATCTCGGTATTACGCTCCACTAAATTCTTTCCATCTTGGGTAGCCACACACGGATAAGGGAAAACAGCCGGTCCAGGTCAATGGGCTTGGCCAGGTAATCGTTGGAGCCGGCCTGCAGGCAGCGCTCCTGGTCATCCTTCATGGCCTTGGCGGTGACCGCGATGATCGGCAGCTTGCGCCAGCGCGGATCTTTGCGGATCTGCACCGTGGCTTCGAAACCGTCCATCTCCGGCATCATCACGTCCATCAGCACCAGGTCGATATCCTCGACTTCATTGAGCCTGGCAATGGCTTCATGGCCGTTACGGCCGATCACCACTACCGCGCCCTTGTGTTCCAGGGCGCTGGTCAGGGCGAAGATGTTGCGCACGTCATCATCCACCAGGAGGATCTTGCGGCCCTCGAAGACCTTGTCGCGGCTGCGGGCGGTCTTGAGCATCTTCTGCCGTTCATGGGACAGCTGGGATTCGACTTTGTGCAGAAAAAGCGTCACTTCATCCAGCAGGCGCTCCGGCGAGCGCGCGCCCTTGATGATGATCGAGCGCGAATACTTGCGCAGCTCGGCCTCTTCATCCCGGGTCAGGTTGCGCCCGGTGTAGACGATCACCGGCGGGAAGGAGCAGATATCCTCGGTGGACATGCGCTTGAGCAGGTCGTTGCCGAGCATGTCCGGCAGCTTGAGGTCGATGACCATGCAGTCGTAGACGTTCTCGCGCAGCAGGTCCAGGGCATCCTGGGCCAGGCCCACGGCGGTGATCTCGATGTCATCGTCGCCGATCAACCGGGCAATGCTGTCGCGTTGCAGGTCGTCGTCCTCCACCAGCAGCACGCGCTTGACCTTCTGCGTCAGCTTGGCTTCCAGGCGGGCGAAGACATCCTTGAGCTCCTCGCGGGTGGTGGGTTTCACCGCATAGCCCACGGCGCCCATGTGCATGGCCGCTTCCACCCGGTCTTCCACCGAAATCACGTGCACCGGGATGTGCCGGGTCTGGGCGTTCTCCTTGAGGCGCTGCAACACGGTCAGGCCGGAGTGGTCCGGCAGGCGCATGTCCAGCAGGATGGCGTCCGGGATGAACTGGGCAGCCAGGCTGTAGCCTTCGTCGGCGCCGTGGGCCACCAGGCAGTGGTAACCCAGCTCGTGGGCCAGGTCGAAGAGGATGTGGGCAAAGTTCGCCTCATCTTCCACCACCAGGATGCAACGACTGCTGAACGGCGCCTTGTCGCGGTCATCGGCGAAGCGCGGAATGTCCGCCCCCGGGGCCTCGGCCACCGGCTGCGGCAGGCTGGCAGGCTGAGGCGCGGCCACGGGCGCGACTGGGGCCGGCGGCGCCACCAGCGGCTCGGCGGCCTCCTGGTACTGCTCCGGCAGCACCAGGGTGAAGATACTGCCGCGGCCGGGTTCGCTGCTGACGCTGATGGAGCCGCCGAGCAGGGTCGCCAGATCCCGGGAGATCGACAGCCCCAGGCCGGTGCCGCCATAACGCCGGTTGGTGGTGCCGTCGGCCTGGCGGAAGGCCTCGAAGATGCTTTCCTGCTGATCCTGGGCAATGCCGATCCCCGAATCCTGCACGGCAAAGGCGATACCGGCCCCCGGCTGAGCGGACACCGTGAGGCTCACCTGGCCCTTCTCGGTGAACTTGACCGCATTGGACAGCAGGTTCTTGAGAATCTGCTCGACCCGCTGGCGGTCGGTGAACAGCATCTGCGGCGCTCCCGGTTGCAGCTCCACCTTGAATTCCAGGCCCTTGTCCTGGGTCAATGGCTGGAACAGGGTGCGCAGCCCGTCCACCAGGCGCGGCACGCTGGCGTTCTCCGGGCGCACTTCGAGCTTGCCGGCCTCGACCTTGGAGATGTCGAGGATGTCGTTGATCAGGTTCAGCAGGTCATTGCCCGCGGAATAGATCGACTCGGCGAACTTGACCTGCTCGGGGCTGAGGTTTTCCTGGGGGTTTTCCGCCAGCAGCTTGGCCAGGATCAGCGAGCTGTTGAGCGGCGTGCGCAGCTCGTGGGACATGTTGGCAAGGAACTCGGACTTGTACTTGCTGGAGCGCTGCAACTCTTCGGCGCGCTCCTCGAGCTGGGTCTGGGCCTCGTTGAGCTCGTTGTTCTTGCGGTCCATGGCGTCGCGCTGATCGGCCAGGATCTGCGCCTGCTCCGCCAGTTGCTCGTTGGTCTGCTCCAGCTCCACCTGCTGGGTTTCCAGGTGCACCTGGGATTCCTTGAGGATCCGCGACTGCTCTTCCAGCTCCTCGTTGGCGGTCTTGAGCTCTTCTTGCTGCACTTGCAGCTCTTCGTTGAGCTGCTGGGTCTCGGCCAGCACTTCCTGCAGGCGCTGGCGATAACGCGCGGCCTCGATGGAGGTGCCGATATTGCCGGCAATCAGTTCCAGCAGCTCGACGTCGCGCTCGCTCAAGGCCCGCAGGAAGCCCAGCTCGATCACCCCGTTGACCCGATCGTCGTCAAGGGTCGGCACCACCAGCACGCTGCGCGGCGAACCATCGCCCAGGCCAGAGCTGACCTTGAAGTAATCGGCGGGCACCTCGTCCAGACGGATCAGGCGCTTGTGCTGCGCGGCCTGCCCCACCAGCCCTTCATCACTGTACAGCGACTGTTCCTGGGCTTCCTGTTCCCGGGAGAAGCCATAGGACGCCACGCGCCTGAGGCCACCGTGCTCCTCGCGCACATAGAGCGCCGCCACCGGTGTGCCCAGGTACTGGGCGCAAAATTGGAGGATGTTGCGCCCCAGCAGGTTCAGGCTCAGCTGGCCGAGCATCTGCTCGGCCAGTTCGGTCTGGCCGTTGCGCAGCCAGGCCTGCTGCTCCAGGCGCTGGGCGCTCTTTTCCTGGGCTTCGAGGTTGTCGCTGTAGCTCTTGGACAGTGCCAGCAGGTCACGACGGCCGATGTAGGCCAGCAGCGCGCTGATGCCCACCACGAACAGCAGGTACAGCACCACGCTGAAAATGGTGGTGCGGGTAACGTTCTCGTTACGCTCCAGGCGCAACTGCTGCTCCATGGCCACCGCGTCGTCGTATTCCTTGCGGATCTCGTCAGTCAGGCGCTTGCCACGCCCGGCCTGCACCGCCCCGCGGTAATCACCGCTCTGGCGGCGCAGGTCGATCATGCCCTGGGCAAAGTTGTTCCACTCCACCTGCAGGGCTTCCAGGCGCTTGAGCCGGTCCACCTGCTGCGGGTTGTCCCCCACCAGCTCCTGCAAGCTGCGCAGTTCGCTGACGATGCGCGGCTTGGCCACTTCGTAGGGGTCCAGAAAGTGTTCGTCGCCAGTGATCAGGAAGCCGCGCATGCCGGTTTCCAGGTCGATGGTCAGGCGCGCCGACTCGTTGAGGTTGTTGATCACTCGGTCAGTGTGCTGCACCCACTGGATGACCGAGAGCAGGTAGGTGATCAGTGACACGAAAAAAACCGCGCTGAGTACACCGACACCCAGCGGCAGGCTGATGTTGCGGATCAGCAGCTTGCGGAAACTCTGCTCATCAACCGAAGACGGACGAATCATTTGATGGACCTTGGCGCTGGTGAAAAAAAACGAAGTTTGCCCCACATTCAGCCAGGACAGCTATTTTTTATAACCAAGGTAGCGCTCGCTTGCGATTTGTCCTGCCGTGGGACAAAGGAAGCGGTTATTCTTGCTGGCGCTTGTACAAGGGGATTTTTTTGTACAGCTTCGGGAACTTGTGGCAAGCCGGCACTTACTGATGCAAAGGGCTGCCTGCCGCACTGCCCCGCCGAATTCATTTCTTGAGAGTGTCCCTATGCCCGCCAGCGCCTCCACCATCCTAGTCGTCGAAGACGATGCCATCGTGCGCATGCTGATTGTCGATGTCCTTGAAGAACTGGAGTTCAGCGTGCTGGAGGCCGACGGCAGCGAAGCGGCCCTGAGCCTGCTGGAGGACGCCGGGCAACCTATCGACCTGCTGATGACCGATGTCGGCCTGCCCGGGATGAACGGCCGCGAGCTGGCGGAGCGTGCCCGCACCCTGCGGCCGCAGTTGCCGGTGCTGTTCGCCAGTGGTTACGCCGAGTCCATCGAGGTGCCGGCCGGCATGTCGGTCATCGGCAAGCCGTTCTCCATCGACCAACTGCGCGACAAGGTGCGCAGCATTCTCGGCTGAGGCCAGGCAGCCTGCTCGGGCGCTGACGCGCTGTGGTTTAATGGCGGCCTTTTTTACCCCCCCGCCTGCCAGGAATGCCCGCTCATGAGCCCCACTGCCGCAACCAAAGTCCTGATCATTGGTTACGTCTGGCCCGAACCCCGCTCCTCCGCCGCCAGCGGGCACATGATGCAGATCCTCCAGAGCTTCCTCGACCAGGGCTGGGAGCTGATCTTCAGCAGCCCGGCCAACGAGGGCGAACACAAGGAAGACCTGACGGCCCTGGGCATTCGTGAATGCCCGATCGAACTCAACAACGCCAGCTTTGACCGTTTCGTCGCCGAGCTGGCACCGGATATCGTGCTGTTCGACCAGTTCATGATGGAGGAACAATTCGGCTGGCGGGTGGAGCAGCATTGCCCGAATGCCCTGCGGGTGCTGGAGACCTCCGACCTGCAATGCCTGCGTCATGCCCGGCACCAGCGCCTCAAGGATGTTCTCAAGGAGGGCACCGAGGAAGACGACTTCAGCCCGCTGTTCGCCCAGGCGCCGGAGCAGGAATTCCAGCACATGGCCGTCACCGACCTGGCCAAGCGCGAGATCGCCGCCATCTATCGCTGCGACCTGAGCCTGATGATCTCCGAGGTGGAAATCGAGCTGCTGGTGCAGCAGTTCCACTTGCCGCCGGCCCTGCTGCACTGGTGCCCGCTGATGCTCGAGCAACTGCCGCAGGGCTTTGCTCCCTTCGAGCAGCGGGCGCACTTGCTGAGCATCGGCAACTTTCGCCATGCGCCGAACTGGGACGCCGTGCTGTGGATGAAGAACCGCGTATGGCCGCTGATCCGCCAGCAATTGCCCGGCGCGCAATTGCACCTGTACGGCGCCTACACCCCGCCCAAGGCCGCGGCGCTGCACAACCCGGCCCAGGGCTTTCACATCATGAACTGGGCCGAGGATGCGCTGCAGGTGATGAGTGCAGCGCGGATCTGCCTGGCGCCCCTGCGTTTCGGCGCCGGGATCAAGGGCAAGCTGCTCGATGCCATGCTTTGCGGCACGCCCAGCGTCACCACCCCGGTGGGCAGCGAATCCATGTCCCAGGACGGCCTGCCATGGCCAGGGGCGGTGGCTGAATCTGCCAGTGGCCTGGCGGCGGCCGCGGTGCGCCTCTATCAGGACCGGCAGCTGTGGGAGCAGGCCCAGGCGGATGGCCGGCAGTTGCTCGAAGCGCGCTACCGCCAGCAAGTCCACGGCCCGGCGCTGATCCAGCGCCTGCAACACTGCCGCCAGCACCTGGAGCAACTGCGCCGGGACAACTTCACTGGCGCCATGCTGCGTCACCACCATCACAAGAGCACCCAGTACATGGCGCAGTGGATCGAAGCGAAAAACCGCCCGGCCTCCTGACCCTTCTTCGCTGGCGCACTACCGGCGGTGCGCTTGCCGGCGAACAGGCCCTGGGATTTGCGCCGAACATGAGGCCGCCTTCGCTGGCAAGCCAGCTCCTGCAGCTGGCGTGATGTCGGCGGTGCCCTTGTAGGAGCCGGCTTGCCGGCGAACAGGGCGCCAACCCTGAGAACGCCTTCTCTGGTGCGCGAGCGGGCCACGAGGCATTATCAGCCGGGCCTACAACAAGAACAGGCCCGCGCCATGAGCCGACCCGGCAAGATCACCGACCCCTCCTATGAGTTGATGGACGACCACAACGGCCTGTCCATCATCTATCGCCAGCACGGCTTCCCCTGCCCTCTGGTGCGCTGGCATTTCCACAAGGAATACGAGCTGCACCTGATAGTCGCCAGCTCCGGCAAGGTGTTCATCGGCGATTACATCGGCAACTTCTACCCGCAGACGCTGTTTCTCACTGGCCCCAACCTGCCCCACAACTGGATCAGCCAGGTGGCCGAGGACGAAGTGGTGGCCAAGCGCGACATGCTGGTGAACTTCACCGATGAGCTGTTCGACAGTGGCAGCCAGGTGTTCGCCGAGCTGAAGAACCTCAGCCCGCTGCTGGAGCGGGCGCAGTACGGCATCGAGTTCCGCTGCCCGCAAACCATCGCCCAGGCCCTGCCACTGATGCAGCGCATCGCCGACTCCAGCGGCATCACCCGCCTTGGCCACTTCCTCATCCTCATGGAGCTGCTGGCGGCCTGCGACGACTACCAGTTGCTGTCCGGCGCCACCAGCGTGCAACTGGCGGACGAACACAGCGTCGACCGCACCAACCGCGCGGTGGACTACATCTTTGCCCACTACGCCCGGGAGTTGCCCCTGGAGGAAGTGGCCGACTACCTGGGCATGAAGCCCAGCTATTTTTCCCGGGTGTTCAAGCAGGCCACGGGGCGCTGCTTCGTCGAGTTCGTCAACCGGCTGCGCATCAGCAAGTCCTGTGAACTGCTGGCCGACGGCGACAAACCGGTGACCGACGTGTGCTTCGAGTCGGGCTTCAACAACATTTCCAACTTCAACCGGCGCTTCCAGCAGCTCAAGGGTATGACCCCCTCCCACTACCGCCGCCTGGCGGTGCAACGCCTGACCGAACAGAACCTCGGCTGAGTACCCACGCTCGGCGCAGGTCTCAAGGGCCTGTTCGCCGGCAAGCCGGCTCCTACAAAAGCCCCCCAATATCACGCCAGCTGTAGGAGCTGGCTTGCCAGCGCAAGCGCCCCCACGCCCGGCGCAGGGAACAATCGCCCCCCCCAGAGCCAACAAACCGGTCTAGGCTTGGTAAACGAGACCCGTTCAGCTTCCGTTCAGCAGTTGTCAATAATCTTCATTTAGCAATGAGTATCATTATGTTACAAATTACCCCCTAGCCTATTTGCCCACCGGTGCTGAATGCTCGTTCCATTTCTGATCATGTTGCGCGAAGGGATTGAAGCCGCGCTTATCGTTGGCATCATCGCCAGCTACCTGAAACAGACTGGCCGTGGCCAGTGGATGCCCGCCGTGTGGATCGGGGTTTTCCTCGCCGCGGCCCTGGCCCTGCTGGTGGGCGGCGGCCTGGAACTGATGAGCGCCGAATTCCCGCAGAAGCAGCAGGAACTCTTCGAAGGCATCGTCGGCCTGGTGGCCGTGGGCATCCTCAGTTCCATGGTGTTCTGGATGCGCAAGGTGGCGCGTTCGATCAAGCATTCCCTGCATGTCTCCCTGGACCACGCCCTGGCCGGCTCCAAGCACCAGGTCACGGCGCTGATCGCCATGGTGTTCTTCGCCGTGGCCCGCGAAGGCCTGGAAACCGTGTTCTTCCTGCTGGCGGTGTTCCAGCAGAGCGAAGGCCCGGGCGCGCCCATAGGCGCCCTGCTGGGCCTGATCTCAGCGATCATCGTCGGCTTCCTGATCTACACCGGCAGCATGCGCCTGAACCTTGGCGCCTTCTTTCGCTGGACCGGGCTGTTCATCCTGGTGGTGGCCGCCGGCATCCTCGCCAATTCGGTGCAGGCCCTGCATGAAGCCGGGGTCTGGAACCACCTGCAGACCGTACTCTTCGACTTCAGCGCCAGCCTGCCCATGGATGGCCCGGTGGGTTCGGTACTGGCCGGCATGTTCGGCTACCAGGACGCCCCCACCATCAGCACCCTCGGCGCCTATGTGCTGTACCTGGCCGTGACCCTGGTGCTGTTCTTCCTGCCCGGCGGCGCCCCAGCCAAGGCGCCCGGCTCAACGTCTTCCGTTTCCAGTCAGTAAGGCTCCCCATGACCCAGCAAGCCTCTCCCCAGGCCTCGCCTCCCCGCGCTCTGCGCTGGGCGGTTGCCGGTTCGGTGATCGTCATGATCGCCGCCGGCGGGCTGTTCTACTACGCCTCGCAACTGGCCGCCAGCAAGCGCCAGGCCCACCAGGGCGAGATCACCGTGACCATCCACCCCAAGAGTTGTGAACCCAACGCGCTGACAGTCCCGGCCGGGCGCGCCAGCTTCCGCATCGTCAACCGTTCGGATCGCGCCGTGGAGTGGGAAATTCTCGACGGCGTGCTGGTGGTGGAGGAACGGGAAAACATCGCCCCGGGCCTGAGCCAGGTGATCAACGCCAACCTGCAGCCAGGGGACTACGCCATCACCTGCGGGCTTTTGAGCAACCCCCGCGGCACCCTGCACGTGACCCCGACCGCCGAGTCCGACGCCCAGGCCAAGGCGCGGCCGTCGATGGTGGCCTTTATCGGCCCGCTGTCGGAGTTCCGGGTCTACCTCAGCACCCAGGGCAGTGCCCTGGTCAAGGCAGTGAACGCCTTGCAGCAGGCCATAGACGCCGGCGACCTGAAACAGGCCCAGGCGCTGTACCTGCCAGCCCGCGCAGCCTATCAGCGCCTGGCCCCGGCGGCCCAGCGCCTGGCCGAGCTGGACAACACCATCAACGCCCGTGCCGATTATTTCGAACAGCGCGAACAGGATCCGGGCTTCAGCGGTTTCCACCGCCTGGAATACGGCCTGTTCCAGAAAAATGACCTGGCAGGCCTGGCTCCCGTAGCTCAGCGCCTGTCCAGCGACGTGGTCAGCCTCAAGGAACAGTTGCTGGCCCAGACCCTGCCACCGGAGCAATTGGTAAGCATCGTCGCGCGCAACATGCGCAGCCTGGCCGACCTGCGGGCCAGCAGCGGTGAAGAGGAACGCTACAGCCACAGCGACCTCAACGGCTTTGCCGCCAACCTGGAAACCACCCGCAAGGTCATCGACCTGCTGCGGCCGCTGCTGGCCAAGTCCGCGGCCCAATTGCTACCCCAGGTGGACAGCGCCGCCGATGCCCTGGCCACTCGCCTGGCCAGCCTGCGCGACGGCTTCGGCTATGTGGCCTACGACCAGGTCGACGCCCGGCAGCGCAAAGAGATCGCCGACAAAGCCAAGGCCCTGGCCGACGCCCTCGACGCTATTGATCCCGCACTTGGCCTTTCCGGCCTGTAACAAGACGAGTTTTCAATGAACGATTCAGATCAGCCCAATCCGTCTTTTTCCGCCCAGCGTCGGCGCGTGCTGCTGGGCATGGGCGCCGCCGGCGTGGCCCTGGCCGGCAGTAGCCTGAGTTGCCCGGCCATGGCCGCCGCGCCCGCCCAGGTCACCGAAGCCCCCAGCAGCGACAAGACCCAGGACCGCCACGACTTCCATGGCCAGCATCAGAGCGGCATCGTCACCCCGCGCCCGGCCGCGGGCATGCTGGTGTCCTTCGATGTGCTGGCCAGCGACCGCGACGACCTGGAACGGCTGTTTCGCACCCTCGACCAACGCATTGCCTTTCTCATGCGCGGTGGCCCGGTGGCCCAGGTGGACCCGAAGCTGCCGCCCCTGGACTCCGGCATCCTCGGCCCGGTGGTGACCCCGGACAACCTGACCATCACCGTCTCGGTGGGCGAATCGCTGTTCGACGAGCGCTTCGGCCTGGAGGCGGCCAAACCCAAGCGCCTGATCCGCATGGTGGGCTTCCCCAACGATGCCCTGGAGCCCGCCTGCTGCCACGGCGACCTGAGCCTGCAGTTCTGCTCCAACACCGCCGACACCAACATCCACGCCCTGCGCGACATCGTGAAGAACCTGCCCGACCTGCTGCTGGTGCGCTGGAAACAGGAAGGCAGCGTACCGCCCCAGGCCCCGGCCAAGCCCGGCGAGCCGGCGCAGAGTGCGCGCAATTTCCTGGGCTTTCGCGATGGCTCGGCCAACCCCGACTCCAACGACCCGAAGGCCATGCAGCAGATCGTCTGGGTCCAGCCCGGCAGTGACGAACCGGCCTGGGCGGCCCATGGCAGCTACCAGGCAGTGCGGATCATCCGCAACTTCGTCGAACGCTGGGACCGCACCCCGCTGCAGGAGCAGGAAAGCATCATCGGCCGGATCAAGACCAGTGGCGCGCCCATGGACGGCCAGAAGGAAAGCCAGGTGCCCGACTACGCCCGGGACCCCCATGGCAAGGTCACCAAGCTCGACGCCCACATCCGCCTGGCCAACCCGCGCACTGCCCAGAGCCAGCAGAACCTGATCCTGCGCCGGCCGTTCAACTACTCCAACGGGGTCAACAAGAACGGCCAGCTGGACATGGGCCTGCTGTTCATCTGCTACCAGGCCGACCTGGAGAAAGGCTTCATCGCCGTACAGACCCGTCTGAACGGCGAACCCCTGGAGGAGTACCTCAAGCCCACTGGTGGCGGTTACTTCTTCACCTTGCCGGGGGTCACCGGCGAAGAGGATTTCATCGGGCGTTCGCTGCTCGATGCCACCGGACCTAAAAGCACTGCCTGACACCCCTAACACAACAACCCCCACGGAAAAGTCCCATGAAAAAGTCGCCTCTCGCTGTGTTGCTGACCCTTGGCTTGCTCCACGCGCCGCTTTCGGCGTTCGCCGCAACTGCGCCCCTGGAGCTGGTGGGGCCGATCTCCGACTACAAGATCTACGTCACCGAGCAGCTCGACGAACTGGCCAGCCACACCCAGCAGTTCACCGATGCGGTGAAAAAGGGCGACCTGGCCGCCGCCAAGAAGCTCTACGCGCCGACCCGGGTCTACTACGAGTCGATCGAACCGATCGCCGAGCTCTTCAGTGACCTGGACGCGTCCATCGACTCCCGGGTCGACGACCACGAGAAAGGCGTCAAGGCCGAAGATTTCACCGGTTTCCACCGCCTGGAATACTCGCTGTTCTCGGAAAACAGCACCGAAGGCCTGGGCGAGCTGGCCGACGGCCTGAACAAGGACGTCAAGGACCTGCAGACCCGCGTCGCCGGCCTGACCTTCCCGCCGGAAAAAGTCGTGGGTGGCGCCGCCGCGCTGCTGGAAGAAGTGGCCGCAACCAAGATCTCCGGTGAAGAAGACCGCTACAGCCATACCGACCTCTACGACTTCCAGGGCAACATCGACGGGGCGAAGAAAATCGTCGACCTGTTCCGTCCGCAGATCGAGAAGCAGGACAAGGCCTTTGTCGCCAAGGTGGACAAGAACTTCGCCACGGTGAACAAGATCCTGGCCAAGTACAAAACCCCCGACGGCGGCTTCATGACCTACGACAAGGTCAAGGAAAACGACCGCAAGGCCCTGGTAGGCCCGGTCAATACCCTGGCCGAAGACCTCTCCACCCTGCGCGGCAAACTGGGCCTGAACTGAGCCCGGAACCCAACACGCCATCCTCTCTGTAGGAGCTGGCTTGCCAGCGAAAGCGGCCCTGGGCACAACGCCCGGCTCAAGGCCCTCTTCGCCGGCAACATCATCACGAATGCAGATAAGCCTGGGCTGTGACACGTTATCCCGTTAACGTTCACGGCCCATCGACTTTCTGGAAGACCCTTCATGCCTCGCTCCACAGCCGCCAGCGCGCCGCTGACCGTCAGACCCTTCTCGCTGGTTCCACTGATGGCCGCCTATATGGCCTGCACCATGTCGATGATGGCCTTCGTCTCGCTGATCGGCCCGATCTCCCGGGCCCTGCACCTGGAAACCTGGCACGCCGGCGCGGCCGTCACCGTTTCCGGGGTGATCTGGATGCTCCTGGCGCGCCCCTGGGGCCAGGCCAGCGACCGCTTCGGCCGGCGCCGGGTGCTGCTGCTGGGCACCGCCGGCTTCACCCTCGCCTACTGGGCCTTGTGCCTGTTCATCGACCTGTCGCTGCAGTCGCTGCCCAGCGTCGCCATGGCCTTTCTCGGCCTGATGCTCGGCCGCGGCCTGATCGGCGCCTTCTACGCGGCGATCCCGGTGGGCGGCTTCGCCCTGATCGCCGATAACGTCGAGCCTCAGCACCGCGCCCGTGCCATGGCCACTCTGGGCGCCGCCAACGCCGTGGGCCTGGTGCTGGGCCCGGCGGTGGCCGCGCTGCTGGCGCGCTACAGCCTGAGCCTGCCGTTCTACGCCATGGCGGTGCTGCCGTTGCTGGCATTCCTGGTGCTGCGCTACCAACTGCCGCGCCAGGAACTGCACCTGGCCCAGGCGCCGACCCGGGTACGCCTGGGCGACCCGCGACTGCGCCGGCCCATGGTGGTGGCCTTTGTCGCCATGCTCTGTGTGTCGGTGGCCCAGATCACCGTCAGCTTCTATGCCCTGGACCGGCTGCACATGAGCCCCGCCGATGCCGCCCAGACGGCCGGGGTGGCCCTGGCCATGGTCGGCGTGGCGCTGATCTGCGCGCAGTTGGTGGTGCGCAAGCTGGAATGGCCGCCGCTGCGGATGATCCGCTACGGCGCCCTGCTGTCGGCGCTGGGTTATGCCGGCAGCATGCTGGTGGACAGCGCCTGGGGCTTGTGGCTGGCGTTCTTTGTATCGGCGGCAGGCATGGGTGGGGTGTTTCCGTCGTTCTCGGCCCTGGCGGCGAATGCCGTAGAGGCCTCGGAACAGGGCGCGACTGCCGGCAGCATCGGCGCCGCCCAGGGCCTGGGCGTGGTCATCGGGCCCATGGCCGGCAGCCTGATCTACGCTATCGAACCGCGCCTGCCCTACCTGCTGGCGGCGGTGCTGCTGGTACTGATCGCGATCTGGCCCGCCCCGCAGCCCAAAGACCTGTAGCCGCTGCTGCAGGCTGCGAACGGCTGCAAATCAGACGCCGCTCTTGAGGTTGCTGAAGGCCCTGCGGACCTTTGCGCAGCCTCGCAGGCTTGGCAGCGGCTACAGGTACTGCGCTGCTTTTGTAGCCGCTGCCGCAGGCTGCGAACGGCTGCGAAGCAGACGCCGCTCTTGAGATTGCTGAAGGTCCTGTGGATCTCGGCAGCGGCTACGGGTTAAAGCATGCGGTAGAGCAAGCGCTCGATGCGCACGCGGCTGACCCGGCGCAGGAACTTGCCCACGGCCTCGGGGTAGTCCACCAGGCTGTCCAGGTACTGAAAGTGCTCGATACGGCGGGTGTGGCGATAGATCTCGGCCTGTTCGGCGTTGCGCGCCTGCAGCAGCTCGCCCTTGGGGTCGTCCAGCAACAGGGCGTTTTCCAGGTCCAGGCGGAAGGCCCGCGGATTGAGGTTGTTGCCGGTGAGCAAGGTATAGCGCTCATCGACCCACATGCCCTTGAGGTGGTAGGTGTTGTCACCGTCACGCCACAGGTGCAGGTTCAACTGGCCGTTGTCGATCACTTTCTGATGCCGCTTGGCAAAACGCCGCAGGCTGATTTCATACAGATAAGGCAGCGCGGCGATCACCTTGAACGGCTCGCTGGGCGGGATATAGAAGTCGTTGGCGGTCTTGTCGCCGACGATGATGTCGATCTTCACCCCGCGCTCCAGAGCCCGGTTGATCTCCCGGGTCACCGGCAGCGGCAGGTTGAAATACGGGGTGCAGATGGTCAGCTGGCGCTGGGCGCCGGCAATCAGCTCGCAGATCACCCGGTTCAACGGGTTGCCCTTGCCCACCCCGAGCAACGGGCTGACCGACAGCCCGCTCTTGTCCAGGCCACCGGCAGTGGTGTCGTAGGTGGCGTGCTTGAGGCGGCTGCGCAGATCGCCGATGTCGTTGCGCAGGCTGCGGGTGGTGGGCAGGTTCGGCAGGTCCAGGCGGTGCACTGCCCGCGACTCCACCAGGCCGTGCTGCACCAGGTGGTGCATGGAGTCGGCCAGCGCCTGGTTGTGCAGCAGGTGGTAACGGTCGCAGCGGTACTTGTCGAACTTGTGCAGGTACACGTTGTTCAGACTGGCGCCGCTGTAGAGCACGCAGTCGTCGATGACGAAACCCTTGAGGTGCAGCACCCCGAACAGCTCGCGGGTCTGAACCGGCACGCCGTAGATCGGCACCTCGCTGGCGTGAGTGCGGGTCATTTGCTGGTACCAGGCCGAGTTGCCCGGCTGCTTGCCGGCACCGATCAGGCCGCGCTGGGCTCGCAGCCAGTCCACCACGACCACCACTTCCAGCTCGGGGCGGGCGGCCTTGGCGGCGTGCAGGGCATCGAGGATTTCCTGGCCGGCTTCATCCTGTTGCAGGTACAGCGCGACGATATAGATGCGCCGGCGGGCCTGGGCAATCTGCTCCAGCAGCGTGCGGCGAAACTGCGCAGCGCCGGTCAGCGTGGTGAAAGCCTCGGCGGCCAGTGGGAAGCTGCGCAGCTTGGGCAGCAGGGAACGTTTGAAAAGCGACGGCATTAGGGCTCGCAGTGGCTCAAATCCAAAGAGCGCAAGAGCTTACACCATGGACCGGCCGGAGTCCCCTGCCTGGCATGTATAACGCCCTCCCTCAGCAAAGCAACCGCCCACTGTGCGCAGGAGCCGGCTTGCCGGCGAATGGGGCCCCAAGCCCTGTGCAAGGCGCAATGACGCCTTCGCTGGCAAGCCAGCTCCTACATATAGGGAGAGATTCGATGTGCTTTTCTGTAGGAGCCGGCTTGCCGGCGAATGGGGCCCCAAGCCCTGCGCAAGACGCAATGACACCTTCGCTGGCAAGCCAGCTCCTACAAAGGGTAATGGCCAGTTTCGAAGAAAAACAAAAAATGTAATTGACCAAGAAGAACGATCGTTCTACTGTTCGCCACATGAACGAAATCATGCACTCTGAAACCCGAGACATCATCCTCGATGTCACCGAGAAACTGATCTACCAGAACGGCATTGCCGCCACCGGCATGGATCTTCTGGTGAAGACCGCCGGCGTCTCGCGCAAGAGCGTCTACCGCTATTTCACCAACAAGGACGAGCTGGTGGTGGCCGCCCTGGAGCGTCGCGATCAGCGCTGGATGCACTGGTTCTGCAGCGCGGTGAACCAGGCCGCGACCCCGGCCCTGCGCCTGCTGGCGCTGTTCGACGTGCTCAAGGACTGGTTCGCAACCCCCGGTTTTCGCGGCTGCGCCTTTATCAACACCAGTGGCGAAACCGGCGACCCGCAAGACCCGGTGCGCCAAGTAGCAAAACGGCACAAGCAGAACCTGCTCGACTACGTGACCGAGCTTTGCCAGGAACATGGCGTGCAACATCCTGAGGAACTGGCAGCGCAACTGCTGATCCTGATCGATGGCGCCATTACCGTTGCCCTTGTCATGGGCAATCACAGTGCTGCTGATAATGCGCAATGCATGGCGCAAAAGTTATTGGACCTCTGATTGTTTTAAACAAGAGCAGCCTCTTTGTTTGAACAGCAACTTTCATTGGAGACAGATCATGTCGTCTAACGCTCAAGTGCGCCCGCCCCTTCCGCCTTTCACTCGCGAGTCGGCGATTGAAAAGATCCGCCTGGCCGAAGATGGCTGGAACTCCCGGGACCCGGAGCGGGTATCCCTGGCCTATACCCTGGATACCCAATGGCGCAACCGCGCCGAGTTCGCCCACAACCGCGAAGAGGCCAAGGCGTTCCTGACCCGCAAATGGGCCAAGGAACTGGATTACCGCCTGATCAAGGAACTGTGGGCCTTTACCGACAACCGTATTGCCGTGCGCTACGCCTACGAATGGCACGACGACTCGGGCAACTGGTTCCGTTCCTACGGCAACGAAAACTGGGAGTTTGACGAACAGGGTTTGATGGCCCGGCGCTTTGCCTGCATCAACGACATGCCGATCAAGGCCCAGGAGCGCAAATTCCACTGGCCCCTGGGCCGCCGGCCCGACGATCATCCGGGCCTGAGCGAACTGGGCCTGTAATCACCACCGCCTCTGCCCTTGTAGGAGCTGGCTTGCCAGCGAAAGCGCCCTCAAGCCCGGTACAAGGCTCCGAGGCCCGTTCGCCGGCAAGCCGGCTCCTACGAAAAAACACACCTCCTCTGCCCCCGTAGGAGCTGGCTTGCCAGCGAAAGCGCCCTCAAGCCCGGCACAAGGCTGCGAGGCCCATTCGCCGGCAAGGGGCGGCTTCAGGCGGCGGCTTCCTGTTCCTTGGACCGCACCCGGGCCTCCAGCTCGCGTACCAGCGGCAGCACGCGCTGGCCGAAATACTCCACCTCTTCCTGGAAATGCAGGAACCCGGCCAGTACCAGGTCCACACCCACCGCCTTCAACTCCACGATGCGCTGGGCAATCTGCTGTGGCGTGCCGATCAGGTTGGTCTTGAACCCGTCGTTGTACTGCACCAGGTCCTCGAAACTCGACTTGGCCCAGTTGCCCTCGCCTTCGGGGGACGCCTTGCCGGCCTGCCGGGCGGCGTCACCGAAGGCATTCACCGCCTCCGGGTCGGCCTGATCGATGATTTGCTGCAACACCGCCCGCGCCTCCTCTTCGGTGTCCCGGGCGATCACGAAGGCGTTCACTCCGATCTTCACCGAGTGCTGGTTGGCCGCGGCCTTGGCGCGGATGTCGTCAACCTGGGCCTTGATCCCTTCGACACTGTTGCCGTTGGTGAAGTACCAGTCCGAAACCCGGGCCGCCATGTCCCGGGCAGCCCGCGAGCTGCCGCCCTGGAAGATCTCCGGCTGGCCCAGGGGCTTGGGCTTGAGGCTGTAGTGGTCGAAGCGATAGAAATCGCCCCTGAAGGTGAAGGCATCCTGGCTCCAGACCCCGCGCAGGCAGCGAATGAATTCCTCGGACCGGCGATAGCGCTCGTCGTGCTCCAGCCAATGCTCGCCAATGGCCTGGAACTCACCCTTGAACCAACCGCTGACGATGTTCACCGCAATACGGCCATTGGTCAGTTGGTCGATGGTCGCCAGTTGCTTGGCCGCCAGGGCCGGCTGCCAGGGCCCGGGCAGGATCGCCGCAATCACCTTGAGCTTGTCGGTGGCCGCCAGCAGTGCGTGGCTGAAAGCCACCGACTCGTGCTGGTACTCGGCGCCATAGCCAGCGGTGAAGCGAATCTGGGTCAGGGCGTATTCGAAGCCGGCCTGCTCGGCGATCTGCGCCAGCTTGCGGTTGTAGTCGATGCCCCAATGGGTGCGTTGCTCGATCTTGCTGACCACCAGCCCACCGCTGACGTTGGGCACCCAGTAGGCAAATTTCACGGCTTGCTGACTCATGGTTCGGTCCTCGGGACTTGGGAAAGTACCCCGGAGCAGAGCAGCAAGCGTGCCAGGGCCTGGAAGCCCTCGGCGCGTAGGCCGCCAGACGCCGTGTGGAGCCTCAAGCACGCCCTCTCCCGGGCAATGGCTGAGGCTCGCTGCCTGCGGCGGCGCGGGGCCGGCCAACCCTGGAAACGGGCTGTTTTGTTGATGAACTGTTGGCGGAGCAACAGTTGCAGGCGCTCTGCGGGAGCCCTTGCCCCGGCAAACCGGCGTTTGCGGCTTCGGCATGGTGTGTGCAATCGGCCTGGACCCTGCAGCGCTTTTTTCTGCCGAACCCAGGAGCTACACCATGACTGAACACCAGGTAATCAATCCGCTGTCCGTGGGGGTCGACTACGAGACCCTGGCCGCAGGCTTTCGCCCGATCTTCCAGCGCATCGCCAGTGGCGCGGTGGAACGGGAACAGCAACGCAAACTGCCCTACGAGCCCATCCAGTGGCTCAAGGAATCCGGATTCGGCGCGGTACGGGTGCCGCTGGAATATGGCGGTGGCGGCGCTTCCCTGCCCCAGCTGTTCCAGCTGCTGATCGAGCTGGCCGAGGCCGACGCCAACGTGCCCCAGGCCCTGCGCGGGCACTTTGCCTTTGTCGAGGATCGGCTCAATGCCACGCCCGGGCCGGGCCGGGACCTGTGGTTCAAGCGCTTTGTCGAAGGCGATATCGTCGGCTGCGCCTGGACCGAAATCGGCGCCGTGGACATCGGCCAGGTCATCACCAAAGTCTCTCCGGATGGCGAAAAATGGCGCCTCAACGGCGAAAAGTTCTACAGCACCGGAAGCATTTTCTCCGACTGGATCGATGTCTATGCCCAGCGCACGGACACCGGTGGCGACGTGATTGCCGCGGTGCGCACCCGCCAGCCGGGCATCGAGCAGAGCGACGATTGGGACGGCTTCGGCCAGCGCACCACCGGCAGCGGCACCTCGCGCTTCCAGGACGCTGAAGTGGACGCCGAGAACATCATCGACTTCGCAACCCGCTTCAAATACCAGACTGCTTTCTACCAGCAGGTGCTGCTGGCGACCCTGGCCGGCATCGGCCGCGCGGCGCTACGTGATGTGGCCCACGAAGTGCGGGTGCGCAAGCGCATCTATAGCCACGGCAACGCGCCCCAGGCCAGCGCCGATGCCCAGGTGCAGCAGGTGGTGGGCGAGATCGCGGCCCTGGTGTATGCCGCCGAAGCCGCCGCCCTGCGTGCTGCAGCCCCTGCGCAACAGGCCTACCTGGCGCGCTTTGCCGGGGACCCGGCCCAGGAGCGTGCGGCCAATGTGGCGGCGGAAATCGAATCGGCCACGGCCCAGGTGGTGGTCACCGAACTGGTCCAGCGCGCCACCAGCGAGCTGTTCAATGCCCTGGGGGCTTCGGACATTCGCCAGGGCAAGGCCCTGGACCGGCACTGGCGCAATGCGCGCACCGTGTCTTCGCACAACCCAGTGATCTACAAGGCGCGGATCGTCGGCGACTGGAAGATCAACGGCAGCGAGCCACCCTTTGTCTGGCAGATTGGCAACGGCCCCCAGCGCTGACCTCAGGCACCGCCCCCCGTAGGAGCTGGCCTGCCAGCGGAGGCGTCATCCAGGCGAGCGCTCGGCCCAGCGGCCTCTTCGCCGCCAAGCCGGCTCCTGCAGCGAAATCTCGGCGCACCGCCCCGTAGGAGCTGGCTTGCCAGCGAAGGCGTCATCCAGGCGGGCGCTCGGTTCAGGGAGAGGCATCCGACCAAGGTCGAGGCGGTCGCGCGGCGGGCTGGGTTGCAGGTAATATGGCGGACTTTCGCGCAGCCCCCTTTGCGCTTCTCGCCGAAATAAGCCGACCCCATGCCCTTCGAACTCAGCGTAGACCTGACCACCCTCGCCATTCTCGCCCTCGTGGCCTTCATCGCCGGTTTCATCGACGCCATTGCCGGCGGCGGCGGCCTGCTCACCACCCCGGCCCTGCTCACCGCCGGCCTGCCGCCGCATCTGGTGCTGGGCACCAACAAACTCAGCTCGACCTTCGGCTCGGCCACCGCCAGCTTCACCTTCTATCGGCGCAAGCTGTTCCACCCCAGGCAATGGACCCACGCCATTGTCGGCACCCTGGTGGGCGCCCTGACCGGGGCCATCGTCGCTCACTACCTGCCGGCGGAATGGCTGAACAAGATGCTGCCGGTGATCGTCTTCGCCTGCGGCCTGTACCTGCTGTTCGGCGGCACGCCCAAGGCGCCACTGGACAGCGACGCACCGATCAAGAAGAAGTGGCAATCGAGCCAGGGCTTTAGCCTGGGCTTCTATGACGGCGTAGCCGGCCCCGGCACCGGGGCGTTCTGGACCGTGAGCAGCCTGCTGCTCTACCCCATCGACCTGGTCAAGGCCAGCGGCGTGGCCCGCAGCATGAACTTCGTCAGCAACATCGCGGCGCTGTCGGTGTTCGTGTTTTCCGGGCAGGTGGACTGGATCATCGGCCTGTGCATGGGCCTGTCGGTGATGGTCGGGGCCTTCTTCGGCGCACGCACCGCCATCAGCGGTGGTGCCAAGTTCATTCGCCCGGTGTTCATCACCGTGGTCCTCGGGCTGACCGTGCGCCTAGCCTGGCAGCACTGGTTCAGCGTGGCCTAGGCGGCGCGCCACATAGAGATCGATCAGGTAGCGGGCAATCGAGCGCGAGGCCGGCAACGGTGGTAGCGCATGGACGCTGAACCACTGGGCGTCCTCGATCTCGTCTTCCTGGGGAATGATCTCGCCGCCGGCGTATTCGGCGTGAAAGCCCAGCATCATCGAATGGGGGAACGGCCAGCATTGGCTGCCCACGTACTGGATGTTCCTGACTTCGATGCTCACCTCTTCGCGCACCTCGCGAATCAGGCAGTCCTCCGCCGACTCGCCCGGCTCGGCAAAGCCTGCCAGGGTGCTGTAGACCCCGGTGACGAAGCGCGGCGAACGAGCCAGGAGGATTTCGTCACCGCGGGTGATCAGCACGATCATGCTCGGTGAAATGCGCGGGTAGCTGCGCAAGTCGCAAGGCTGGCAATACATCGCCCGCTCCCCCGGCACCTGGGCCATGGGCCGCCCGCAACTGCCGCAGTACCGGTGCTCCCGGGCCCAAGTGCCGATCTGCGCGGCATAGCCCAGGACCTTGTACAGGGTGTGATCGCCCTCCAGCATGAAGGCCCGCAGGCCTTTCCAGCCGCAGCCCGGCACTTCGGCGCGGGCGCTCAGTTCCAGCAGGTACACCGGCTCGCCATCGAGATGGCCGATGCCGTGTTCCGCCAGCAGCGGCAGGTCCTGGCCCTTGAGCCAGTGCCGGGGGAACAGCGCGCCGTTGTCGTCATAGAGAAAGCCGTCCGGGCCGCGGGCCACGGCCCAGCCGCCGGGAAGGTCGGTGTCGAGTACTGCGGTGGTCCAGCGTTCAATCATCGTCAATCAATCCAGAAATTCGGGTTTCTGTTTGCTCATATGGGCGGCGATGGCCACGCGCAAGTCGTTGGACTGCAACATGGCAGCGTTCCAGGTGGCGACATATTCCAGGCCGTCATCAATACGGTGGTCACGCATGTAGCTGAGCATTTCCTTGGTGCCGCTGACCGCGATCGGCGACTTGGCGGCGATCTCCCGGGCAATTCCCATGACCCCGTCCAGCAGGCTTGCGGCATCGCTGTAGGTCCGGTTGACCAGGCCAATGCTGCGTGCTTCCTCGGCACCGAAGGTGCGCCCAGTGTAGGCCAGCTCGCGCAGAATGCCGTCGCCGATGATACGTGGCAAACGTTGCAGTGTGCCGACATCCGCAGCCATGCCGATATCGATTTCCTTGATCGAGAATTGCGCATCGTCCGCGGCGTAACGCATGTCGCAGGCGCTGATCAGGTCGATGGCGCCCCCCAGGCAATAGCCCTGGATCGCCGCCAGCACCGGCTTGCGGCAGTTGTCCACGGCATTGAACGAGGCTTGCAGCTGGAAGATCTTGCGCCGCAGCAGGCGCGCGTTGCGGCCCACATCCTTGCCCAGTTCGTTGGCCACCCCGGCCAGCATCATCAGGTCGATGCCCGAAGAGAAATGCTTGCCGGCACCGCTGAGCACCACCACGCGCACTGCGTCGGTGTCGTCGATCCAGCGGAAGATCTCGACGATCTCGCTCCAGAACGCGGCGTTCATGGCGTTGATCTTTTCCGGGCGGTTGATCTGCACATGGGCGATGTTGTCAGCGAGTTCGACGCGAAAGGCTTGGTATTCGGACATGGCAGTGATCCTTTACTGGGCAGAAAATGAGGGCCGAACTATAGCAAGTGGCGGCGGCGGGCCGTAAGGCAGCGCATCGGCCAAAAGCGGGACTGACCACCGCCCCTGCAGGCGCCGGCTTGCCGGCGAAGAGGCCCCTGAGCCGAGAGCCCCTGCGGATAACGCCTTCGCTGGCAAGCCAGCGCCTACATGGGGGCGATGTGGGGGGGATGAGCTCAGCCTTGCCGGGTGCAATAGAAGGCGGCGGTCGTGTAAGGCACGGTGACCTGGGCCTTGCCCCGCAGCTGCGGCTCGCTGTCGATCAGGGCGGCGATCTGCCGGTCCACGGCCTCGCGTTCGGCCTGGGGCAAGGCGGCGATGAAGCTGGTGGAGCGCACACGGTTGAAGATCACGTCCTCCGGCGTGCCGCTGTGGCCCTGGGTGAAATGCTGTTCCTGCAGGGGCCCGAAACCCGGGTGGGGAAAGGCCTGGCGCCAGGCACCGGTGTAATAGCGCGGGGTATCGGCCTGCAAGGCATTGACGATGGCGTCCAGGCGCGCCACCCAGGGCACACGGGCATCCCGCAGGTTCCACACCAGGGCCAGCTTGCCGCCGGGCTTGAGCACGCGATGGATTTCCTCAAGTGCCGCGCGGTGGGCAAACCAGTGAAAGGCCTGGGCACAGACCAGCACATCCACCGAGGCATCCTTGAGCGGCAGCGCCTCGGCGCTGCCCTCCAGTACCTGGGCCTCGGGCTGGGCCGCCGCCAGCCTGGCGCGCATTTGCTCGACCGGCTCCACCGCGATCACCTGGGCCCCCGTGGCCAGCAAGCGGCCGGTGAACTTGCCGGTGCCGGCGCCCAGGTCCACCACCACCCTGCCCGGCCCGAGGCCCAGCGTCTCCCGCAGCCAGGGCTCAAGGGCTGGCGGATAGTCCGGCCGGCCCCGCACATAGGTATCGGCGGCCTGTTGGTAGCCGTCGGCCGCAGCATGATGAATCGCCTGATCGTTCATGGATGAACCTCCTCATTGCGGGTGAGTACGAACAGGATAAACCGTGCCCGACAACAGACAGCATGAAACTCCTGTCAGTTGCACCCCCGTTGCAGGAGCAGGCTGTAGGAGCTGGCTTGCCAGCGAAGGCGTTATCCGCAGGGGCGCTCGGCTCAGGGGCCTCTTCGCCGCCAAGCCGGCTCCTCCAACGAATCCGCGCCGCACCGCCTGGTAGGCGGCCTTGAGACAAGCGCTGGGCTCTGCGGCCCTTTCACCGCCAAGCCGGCTCCTACGGATTCAGGCCCTGGGCGGGGGCGGCAGGCTCAGGCGAAAACGCGCGCCGCCCAGGGGCGAGGCTTCCACGGTCAGGGTGCCGTCCTGGGCTTCCAGGGCCCGGCGGCTGATGGCCAGGCCCAGGCCGAAGCCGCCGGTGGCGCGGTCGCGGCTGCGGTCCAGGCGGTAGAACGGCTCGAACACCCGCTCGCGCTCGTCGTCGGGAATGCCGATGCCGTCATCGTCGACCCAGATCTCGCAGCCGTCGTCGCTGACCAGCACCCCCACCTGGATGCGCTTCTCGCAATAACGGGTGGCATTGCGCAGCAGGTTCTGCAAGGCCCGGGCGGTCAGCCGCGGGTCCAGGGTGAAACGTTCCAGGGCACCGTGCAGCAAGACGTCGATGACGATATCCGACTCCAGCTCATCGTCGACACTGCCCAGGATGCTGTCGATGAACTCGTCCAGGGACACCTCGATCTGCTCCGGCAGGCACGCCGGGTTCTGCAGGCGGCTGTAGGACAGCAGCTCCAGGACCAGTTCATCCAGTTCGCGAATGTGCGCCACCAGCCCTTGCAGGCGCTCGCGGCTGGCCGCCGGCAAATCGTCGGAGAGCGCCAGGGCCAGGCCGAAATCCAGCCGGGTCAGGGGCGTACGCAGTTCGTGGGACACCGCGTTGAGCAGGTCACGCTGCTGGTTCAGGAGTTTTTCGATATCCCCGGCCATGGTGTCGAAGACATTGGCCAGGCTGCCGATGTTGGAACTGGCGGGCAGTTGGGTGCGCTCGCCCAGATGGCCCTTGCCGAAGCGTTCGGCGGTGCGCTTGAGGCGCTCCAGGTCACGCCAGTGCGGGCGCACCCAGAGCAGCAGGCAGGCCAGCAGCACGGCGACGATCAGGACATTGATGCTCCAGTACAGCAGGTTGACGTCCAGCGGGTCCGGCGGCACCACCAGCTTCACCGCCAGTTGCTCATCCAGCGGCGACACCGCCAGGGTGCGCCAGCCCCAATCGCCCAGGCGCACCACTTTCTCGCCGCGTTGCAGGCGCTCGCGCTCGTAATCGCTGAAATCCGGGTCGTCGATGCGCACCAGGGCCACCTGCAGCGGGTGGAACTCCTCGTCCATCTCCTTGACCAGGGTCGGCCACTGCTGCGCCGGCAAGGCGCGGAACTGCTTGACGATCAGGCTCTGCAGGCCCCGGGACTGGTCCAGGTTGTAGTCCAGGAAACGCTCGTGGAAAACCTTGATCACCAGGTCCGGGATCAGGTAGATCGCGGCGCTGAAGGCAATGATGGTGATCAGGTACAGACGGACCAGGATGCGCAGCATGGAATCAGCATTCCCACTCGGAACGACTGAACAGGTAACCCTTGCCCCACACGGTCTTGATCTTGCGCGCCTCGCCGGCGTGATCGTCGAACTTGCGCCGCAGCTTGGAGATCGCCACGTCCACCGAACGATCGGTACCGTTGAACTCGATGCCCCGCAGGCGCTGCAGGATCTGGTCGCGGCTCAGCACTTCACCGGCATGCCGGGCCAGCACCACCAGCAGGTTGTACTCGCCGCTGGACAGCTCCACCAACTGCTCGCGCCAGGTCACGGTGCGCTCCGACAGGTCGATGCACAGGTTGCCCATGAGGATCTGGTCGCTGGCGCTCTGCGGCTCGCTGAGGCTGCTGCGGCGCAACAGGGTACGGACCCGGGCCAGTAGCACTCGCGGTTCGCAAGGTTTTGTCACATAGTCGTCGGCGCCCATTTCCAGACCCAGCACCTGATCATGGCTATCATCCCGCGCGGTCAGCATCAGGATCGGCAGGGTCGCCGAGTCGGCGCGCAACAGGCGGCAGACTTGCAGGCCATCCAGGCCCGGCAGCATCAGGTCGAGGATCACCAGGTCCGGGGGGCTGGCCTTGGCCCGCTCCCGCACCTGGTCACCACGGCTGATCACGCTGACCTGATAGCCATTGCGTTCCAGGTAGCTGGCGATCAGTTCGGACAGCGCAGTGTCGTCTTCGACAAGAAGAATATTGGGCATGGAGAGCGATCTTTATTGAAGAAATACAGAATACCGGCGTTCTTTATAAGGCACCGGGCAAAACCAGCAAGGCGCCAAGGATATACAACCCTGGCCGCACCGGTGCGCAGGCTTCACACTTTTTCACACAGCACCTACACAGCTTCACAGCGGGCCTTGACCCATGCCCTTAGCATGCCGAGGTCATTATTGGGGTATCAGCATGTCGAATAAACTCTTTGCGCCATTCTGCCTGGTCGTTCTGGCAGCGGCGCTGAGCGCGTGTGGCAAGACCGAAGGCGAGCAGACGCCGCCACCGGCCAAGGTACGGATCGAAACCGTACAGAGCCAGGCCCTGTCCATCACCAGCGAACTGAGCGGGCGCATCGCCGCGCCACGGATCGCCGAAGTCCGCGCCCGGGTGGCCGGGGTGGTGCTGCAACGGACCTTCCGCGAAGGCTCCGACGTCAAGCAGGGCGAGGTCTTGTTCCGCATCGACCCGGCCCCGTTCAAGGCTGACCTGGACAGCGCCCAGGCCAGCCTGCGCAAGGCCGAGGCCACCGCCTTCCAGGCGCAGTTGCAGGAGCAGCGCTATTCCAAGCTGGTCGCCGACCAGGCCATCAGCGGCCAGGAATACGACAATGCCCGGGCTGCGGCACGCCAGGCCAGCGCCGACGTCGCCGCCAACCAGGCCGCGGTGCAGCGGGCCAAGCTCAACCTCGGCTATGCCACCGTCACCGCGCCGATTTCCGGCCGGGTCGGCCGCGCCCTGGTCACCGAAGGCGCCCTGGTGGGCCAGAACGAGACCACGCCGCTGGCGCTGATCCAGCAACTGGACCCGATCCACGCCGACCTGACCCAGTCCACCCGTGAACTCAACGACCTGCGCCGGGCCTTCCGCGCCGGCCAGTTGCAGCAGGTGGGCAAGGACCAGGCCAAGGCGACCCTGATCCAGGACGACGGCAGCCTCTACCCGCTGCCGGGCAAGCTGTTGTTCGCCGATATCAGCGTTGACCCGAGTACCGGGCAGATCATCCTGCGCAGCGAGTTCCCCAACCCGGACCTCGACCTGCTGCCCGGCAGTTTCGTGCGCGTGCGCCTGGAACAGGCGGTCAACCAGCAAGGCATCAGCGTGCCGCAGCGGGCCATCCAGCGCGACAGCGCCGGCATCGCCCAGGTGCTGCTGGTGGATGCGCAAAACAACGTGGTGCAGCACCCGGTGCAACTGGGTGGAGTGCAGAACGATCGCTGGATTGTCACCGAGGGCCTCAAGCCCGGTGACCGGGTGATTGTCGAAGGCCTGCAACACGCCCGCCCCGGCGAGCCGGTGGAAATCGACGCCAGCCCCCTTGCGCACGCCCAGAACCCTGGCCAGTAGGTAGTACACATGCCGCAATTCTTTATTGACCGCCCGGTATTCGCCTGGGTGGTCGCCTTCTTCATCCTGTTGGCCGGTGCCCTGGCGATCCCCCAACTGCCGGTGGCGCAATACCCCACCGTGGCCCCGCCGCAGATCGAGATCTACGCCGCCTACCCGGGCGCCTCGGCACAGACCCTGGACGAATCGGTGGTCAGCCTGATCGAGCAGGAGCTCAATGGTGCCGACCACCTGCTGTACTTCTCGTCCCAGAGCAGCCTCGGCAGCGCCACCATCACCGCCACCTTCCAGCCGGGTACCAACCCGGAACTGGCCCAGGTGGACGTGCAGAACCGTCTCAAGGCGGTGGAACCGCGCCTGCCCCAGGCGGTGACCCAGCAGGGCCTGCAGGTGGAGAAAGTCTCCGCCGGCTTCCTCTTGCTGATCACCCTGACCTCCAGTGACGGCCGCCTGAACGATGTCGCCCTCAGCGACTACCTGGCGCGCAACGTGATGAACGAGATCCGCCGCCTCGATGGCGTCGGCAAGGCCCAGTTGTACGGTGCCGAGCGGGCCATGCGGATCTGGCTCGACCCGCAGAAACTGATCGGTTTCAACCTGACCCCGGCCGACGTCAACGCCGCGGTGGCGGCGCAGAACGCCCAGGTTCCGGCCGGCAGCATCGGCGACCTGCCCAACCCCGCCAGCCAGGAAATCACCGCGACCATCCTGGTCAAGGGCCAGCTTTCCAGCCCTGAAGAGTTTGCCGATATCGTCCTGCGGGCCAACCCCGACGGCTCCACGGTACGCATCGGCGATGTGGCCCGGGTGGAAGTCGGCAGCCAGGAATACCAGTACGGCACCCGCCTGAACGGCAAGCCGTCCACCGCGGTGGGCGTGCAGTTGTCCCCCGGGGCCAACGCGTTGAATACCGCGACCCTGATCCGCGCCAAGATGGACGAGCTGTCGCGCTATTTCCCGGCCGGCGTGGAATACAAGATCCCCTACGACACTTCGCCCTTCGTCAAGGTCTCGATCACCAAGGTGCTCTACACCCTGGCCGAAGCCATGGTGCTGGTGTTCCTGGTGATGTTCCTGTTCCTGCAGAACATCCGCTACACCCTGATCCCTACCCTGGTGGTGCCCGTGGCCCTGATGGGCACCTTCGCCACCATGCTGGCCCTGGGGTTCTCGATCAACGTGCTGACCATGTTCGGCATGGTGCTGGCCATAGGCATCCTGGTGGACGATGCCATCGTGGTGGTGGAGAACGTCGAGCGGATCATGGCCTCCGAAGGCCTGTCGCCCAAGGAAGCCACGCGCAAGGCGATGCAGCAGATCACCGGGGCCATCATCGGCATCACCCTGGTGCTGGTGGCGGTGTTCATCCCCATGGCCTTCATGCCCGGCTCGGTGGGGGTGATCTACCAGCAGTTCTCGCTGTCCATGGCCACCTCGATCCTGTTCTCGGCGTTCCTCGCCCTGACCCTGACCCCGGCCCTGTGCGCCACCCTGCTCAAGCCCATCGCGGCGGGCGAACACCATGAACGCACGGGGTTCTTCGGCTGGTTCAACCGGCGCTTCGAACGCCTGAGCGACAGCTATCAGGGCGGCGTGACCTATGCCCTCAAGCGTACCGGCCGCTACCTGCTGATCTACCTGGCGCTGCTGGCGATCATGGCGCTGCTGTTCAGCCGCCTGCCCTCCTCCTTCCTGCCAGTGGAGGACCAGGGCTACACCATCACCGACATCCAGCTGCCACCTGGCGCCAGCCAGAACCGCACGATCAAGGTGGTGGAGCAGATCGAAGCGCACAACGCCAGCGAACCGGGAGTCGGCGACAGCACCATCATTCTCGGCTTCAGCTTCTCGGGTAACGGGCAGAACGCCGCGCTGGCCTTCACCACGCTCAAGGACTGGTCGCAACGGGGCAGCGAGGATTCGGCGATGTCCATCGCCGACCGCGCCAACGCCGCCCTCGGCGCGATCAAGGATGCCGTGGTGTACGCCGTGCTGCCGCCGCCGATCGATGGCCTGGGCACCTCCAGCGGCTTTGAGTTCCGCCTGCAGGACCGTGGCGGCGTCGGCCACGCGGCCCTGATGCAGGCCCGGGACGAGCTGCTCAAGGCCACGGAAAAGAGCCCGATCCTGGCCAACGTCCGGGAAAGTGCCCTGGCCGAAGCGCCGCAGGTGCAACTGGAGGTCGACCGCAAGCAGGCCAACGCCCTGGGCGTGTCCTTTGCCGATATCGGCAGCCTGCTGTCCACCGCCCTGGGGTCGTCCTACGTCAACGACTTCCCCAACCAGGGGCGGATGCAGCGGGTGGTGATCCAGGCCGAAGGCGACCAGCGCAGCCAGGTCGAAGACTTGCTGCGCCTGAACGTGCGCAACAGCGCCGGCAAGATGGTGCCGCTGTCGGCCTTCGTCCGCGCCAGCTGGAGCCTGGGCCCGGCTCAACTGACCCGCTACAACGGCTACCCGGCCATTGCCGTCTCCGGCGAGCCGGCCCCTGGCCACAGTACCGGTGAAGCCATGCAGGAAATCGAACGGCTGGTGGCGCAGTTGCCCACCGGGCTGGGCCTGGAATGGACCGGCCTGTCACTCCAGGAACGGCTGTCCGGCAGCCAGGCGCCGATGCTGCTGGGCCTGTCGCTGCTGATCGTGTTCCTGTGCCTGGCGGCGCTCTACGAGAGCTGGTCGATTCCCACCTCGGTGCTGCTGGTGGTGCCCCTGGGGGTACTGGGCGCAGTGCTGGCGGTGAGCCTGCGCGGCATGCCCAACGACGTGTTCTTCAAGGTCGGCCTGATCACCATCATCGGCCTGTCGGCGAAGAACGCGATCCTGATCATCGAGTTCGCCAAGAGCCTGTACGACGAAGGCCATGATCTGATCGATGCCACGGTGCAGGCTGCACGCCTGCGCCTGCGCCCCATCGTCATGACCTCGCTGGCGTTCATCCTCGGCGTGGTGCCCCTGGCCATCGCCACCGGCGCCAGCTCCGCCAGCCAGCAGGCGATCGGTACCGGGGTGATCGGCGGCATGATCACCGCAACCCTGGCAGTGATCTTCGTGCCGGTGTTCTTCGTGGTGGTGATGAAACTGGTGAAACGCGGTTCGTCCAAGGACTGACATCGCTGCATGGGGTCCCGGTTCCGGGGCCCCTTCTTCTCTTGCCCCCCCTCTTCTCGTCTCAGGCCGCCATGGCCGGGCATACCCGTGCCTGTGGGCAATCCAGGGCGAAAGGCCCGGGAAAGGCCGCAGCGGATTTGCCCGGTGGATTGCCCGCCAGCAGCGCCGGAGCCTTGGCCGCCTGGCTGTGATGGGCGATCTGGTGATTGCATTCGATGGCCCGCGCCAATGCTCCGGCCGAGCCCTGGCCCAGCCCCAGCAGGCTGGTGCCATTGGTGAAGAACGCGAGGAAGGCGGTGATCATCAGACGGCGCCCTTTCATGGCCGTCTCCCCGCTTCGGCATGGAGTACCGGGCTCTGGCCGCTTGCCGCGCCGGAATCAATCAACGCAGCGCTCGGCAGGCCCGCAGCCAGGCTGGCCCAGAGCATCAGAAGCAGATAAAGCCCCAGCGCCAGGTAGGCGCCGTACTTGGCAGAACTGAGGATCGAACGGGCCATGGTGATCTCCTGAGGCGTTTTCGTGCCCAGAGGATCTATCAATCAAACGCCAGTAAAAAGACGTTTATATCCATAGCCATCATCAATTTTCTTGATACTTTAAACTCGCGTCTCAGTCCTGCAACAGGCTGGTCAGACGCTCGCGGGAAGTCTCCGGCTCGCCTTCGACAGGCTGGGCAGAGGACAGGATGGGGGTGGAGTAGAGCAACAGCAGAACCACGGTCAGACGCATCACCATGCTATCGATCCTTGCTCGGGAAAGAGTCAATAATTCAGCGTCAAATTTAAACACATGGCTATATGACACTACCAAGCAAAATTTGCCTGGCGGGAAGAATAAGTCGCAAACAGGTGATGCAGGAGCGACATCACTGCTTCAGTGACTTCGCTCCTGCATACCTTGGGTTTGCTGCTTGCGGGGTGATCCGGAGCGCTCATTGCTGGGCTTTGTGATCCAGGGCGGCGTAGAAGTTGGCGCTTTGTTGCAGGTACTTCTGGGTGTAGGTGTTGGTGCTGGATTTCTTCTGGCTGATTTCCACGCTGGCGCTGGCAGGCAGTGCCACGGTGGCGGAAATGGCGGAGGCTGCGATCACGGAGAAGAGATTGAAGTTCATCGGTATAACCCTCGTATTCAGTTGGCTTGCTTGCCCGTGTGGGCCGTGAAGCAAACTTACTCCCGAGGGTTGGCGGGAAAAAATTCTTTGCGGCAGTAGCCATTATCAGCGTCGTTAATAGAAGGAGTCAGGCCCCGGACGCCGGGGCCTGCGGTCTATTGACGCACCAGGAATTTGATATCGCTGGGGGAATCGAACGGCAGTTTCTGCACGGTCTTGCCCAGGAAACCGGTCTTGGCGTCGCGCTCGATCACCACGATCTCGTTGCTTTTCTGGTTGCCGATCAGCACATAGCGGTTGCTCGGGTCGAGGCTGAACTCCCGTGGGTGATCGCCTTCCACCGAACGCCGCTGGATTTCCTTGAGCTGGCCATTGGCCGGGTCGATGGCAAACACCAGCAACTGGTTGGCGGTGCCCCGGTTGCTGACATACAGGTACTGGCCGTCCTTGGAAGCGTGCAAGGCCGCGGCGGCCTTTTTCTCCTTGGAGCCGTTGGCCGCCAGGTCGAGCATCTGACGCTGAGTCAGCTTGCCGTCCTGGTAGTCGAACACCGCCAGTTGAGCGCTCATTTCCATGGTCAGGTAGGCATGCTTGCCATCGGCGCTGAACAGCAGGTGCCGCGGGCCACTGCCCGGCGGCAGCTGGACGAAGGCCGGGTCGGCCGGGCTCAGCGGGTGTTCCGCATTGGCCTTGGGGTCATAGCGATAGACGAAGATCTTGTCCGCACCCAGGTCGTTGGCGAACAGGAACTTGCCGTCCGGGGACGGCACCGACGAATGCACGTGGGCCGATTGTTGGCGCTCGGGGTCGACCCGGCTGGCCGGATGACTGGTGAGCTGCACCACCGGCGACAGATGACCGTCATCGCTGACCGGCACCACCGCCAGGCTGCCGCCCGGATCCACATCCACCGAATAGTTGCTGACGAACAGGTAGTTGCCGTCGGCACTCAGGCTGGAATGGGTGGGCTCGTTACCCTGGCTCTGCACCTGGTTGATCAGGCTCAGTTGATGGGTTTTCGGCGCCAGGCTGTAGCTGCTGACACGACCGATGGGGTCGGCCTGCCCCGGGCTGTTCTCATTCACCGCGAAGACGAACTTGAGGTCCTTGGACAAGGTCAGCCAGGACGGGTTGGAGCTCTTCACCACCTGCAGCGGCTTGGGGTCGATCTGCCCGGTGCGCTCATTGAATTGCAGGCGGTACAGACCCTGGCTCTGGCCCTGGGTATAGGACCCTACCAGCAGCTCATGGGTTTCGGTGGCCGGCGCGGCCTGGACCGCCATGGCACCGACACTGCCGGCCATCAGCAGGGGCCAGAAATTACGCATCTTCATGTTCACCTTCCTCTTCGTCGCGGGCACTGAACGCGCTCATGCACACCAGGCGGTGCTCACCGGAGTCGCCTGCCAGGGTCCAGCTCTGCAAGTCCTGGTCGAAGGTCGCGGCCTGGACCTGGGCCAGGGTAAAGCTCCAGCGCTTGGCCGCGCGGCCGTCCATGCACTCGATCAGCAGGCGCTGCTCGTCGAGGGTGAAATCGAAGGCGTGCAGGCCGTCGATTTCCAGCATGTCGCAGGCTTCAAGGGCGCAGAGCAAGGTGTCGGTAGCAGCGGTCATAGCGATCAGTCATCAGATGGAAAGGCGCAATGATAGCTGATTGGCGCTGCCGGGTTGGGCCAGCATTGCGCCGCGCAAGCGACTGCCCCGGATACACCCTCCGACAGGCACTGCCGGGGCCGCCCGGTTCTTCAGCACCACCCGCTTTCCCCTCGGAACACCAGGCATGAAAAAGCCGCACCCGAGGGTGCGGCTGAGTACTCATGCAACGGGATCAGTGGGCGAACAGCGAGTTACCCTTCTGCCCCGCCAGCTTCTCCGGCTTGATCAGGAACCGCGCCAGGGCCGGCAGCAGCCACAGGGCACCGAACATGTTCCACAGCAGCATGAAGGTCAGCATCAGGCCCATGTCGGCCTGGAACTTGATGGCTGAGAAGATCCAGGTGCACACGCCGATGGCCAGGCACAGGCCGGTGAACAGCACGGCCTTGCCGGTGGAGCGCAGGGTCTGGTAGTAGGCCTCCTGCAGCGGCAGGCCGGCCCGCAGGAAGCTCTCCAGGCGGCTGTAGATATAGATGCCGTAGTCCACGCCGATGCCCACCCCCAGCGCCACCACCGGCAGGGTCGCCACCTTGACCCCGATGCCCATGAAGGCCATCAGCGCGTTGCCCAGCACCGACGTCAGCACCAGTGGCAGGACGATGCACAGGGTCGCCGCCCAGGAGCGGAAGGTGATCATGCACATGCCGGCCACGCAGATGTAGACCAGGATCAGGATGGTCAGCTCGGACTCCTTGATCACCTCGTTGGTCGCGGCCTCGATCCCGGCGTTGCCGGCAGCGAGAATGAACTCCAGGCCGTCCTTGTTGTGCTGCGTGGCGAACTCCTGCACCGCATGCACCGCGCGATCCAGGGTCGCGGCCTTGTGGTCGTTGAGGAACACCAGCACTGGCGCCAGGGAGCAGTTGTTGTTGTACAGGCCGTCGGCCCGGGCAATGGAGTTGTTCAGTACGTCAGGGTTGCGCGACAGGGTTTCCCACTTCAGGTTGCCCTCGTTCATGCCCTTGATCATCTGCTTGGAGACGGTCACCAGGGAAATCGCCGACTGCACGCCCTCGGTGTTCTGCATCTTCCACATCAACTCGTCGATGGGCGCCATGGCCTCATAGCGCGAGCAGCCTTCGGCCGCGGTCTTGACCATCACCACCAGCACGTCGGAACTGGTGGAGTAGTTGCTGATGATGAAGTTGTTGTCCTTGTTGTAGCGCGAATCGGGACGCAACTCCGGGGCGCCCTGGTCGAGGTCGCCGATCTTCAGGTTCTGGCTGTACCAGAGGCCGCCGGCAAAGGCCACCAGGGCCAGGGCGATGGAAATCGGCGCGACTTTGGGGCTGGCGAAATTGGACAGCAGGCGCCAGAACGGATGCTCGCGGGAAGCGTCCTTCTTGCTGCGCTCGATGGCGCGCTTGCTGATGCCGACGTAGGAAATCGCCACCGGCAGCAGGATCAGGTTGGTGAACACGATCACCGCCACACCGATGGAGGCACCGATGGCCAGCTCGCGGATCACCCCGATATCGATGATCAGCAAGGTGATGAAGCCCACGGCGTCGGCGAGGATCGCGATCATCCCCGGCAGGAACAGCTGGCGGAAGGTGCGCCGCGCCGCGGTCAGGGCATTGTCGGCATCACTGGACTGCAAGGCGATGCCGTTGATCTTCTGCACCCCGTGGGAAATGCCGATGGCGAAGATCAGGAACGGCACCAGCATTGAATACGGGTCCAGGCCGAAGCCGAAGGCGTGCATCAGGCCCAGTTGCCAGACCACCGCCACCAGGGTGGTGATCAACACCGCGATGGTGCTGCGGATGCACCAGGTGAACCAGTACAGCAGCACCAGGGTGATGATGAAGGCCACGCCGAAGAACATCACCACCATGATCAGGCCGTCGATCAGGTCGCCGACCTTCTTGGCGAAGCCGACGATGTGGATCTTCACATTGGGGTTCTGCGCCTCGAACTTGTCGCGGATCTTCTCTTCCAGCTGGTGGGAGAATTTCTGGTAGTCCAGGGCCAGCAGCTTGCCCTGGTCCTGCGGGTCCGGGTAGGACTCCAGCAGTGGGATATCGACGATGCTGGACTTGAAGTCGTTGGCCACCAGGCGCCCGACCTGGCCGGACTTGAGCACGTTGTTGCGCAGCTGTTCGAGGCTGTCGGCCGAACCGTTGTAGCTCTGGGGAATCACCTCGCCGCCGGCGAAGCCCTCTTCGGTCACTTCGGTCCAGCGCACGCTGGGGCTCCACAGCGACTTGAGCCCGGAGCGATCGACGCCGGAGATGTAGAACACCTCGTCGTTGATCTGCCGCAGGGTTTCCATGTAGTCCTTGGTGAAGATGTCGCCGTCGCGGGCCTCCACCGAGATGCGCACGGTGTTGCCCAGGTTCGCCAGGTCGTTGCGGTGCTCCATCATCCGCTCGATGAACGGGTGCTTGAGCGGGATCATCTTCTCGAAGCTGGTGGACGGCCGGATCAGGGTCGCCTGCCAGAACAGGAAAGCGCTGACCAGCAAGCAGATGAAGATCACTGCCGGGCGGTTATTGAAAATCAGGCGCTCAAGAAAGTTCGCCTTGTCCTGGTGATGACTGCTCATGGAATTCCCCACCTTCTTATTATGTGCCCGGCTTATTGGCCGAGTTCAGCGCCCGTTGCTGCAGAAACCCGTACACCGCCCTGCCCGGCCAGGATCAGGTCGCCGTTGCCGGCAGCGGTGACCGCCGACAGCGAGATGCGGTCCGCACGGTTGAATACGCTGAAGGTCTGGCCGTGGTCGGTGCTGCGGATCACGCTGCCGCCGTTGCCGACGATCACCAGCGAGCCATCGTCCAGCAGGGTCGCCCCCGACAGGCCGAACTCCAGGGCGCCACGGGCGGCGTTCAACTCCACCTGTTCCCAGGTGCTGCCAAAATCCGTGGAGCGGTAGAGATTGCCGCGCAGGCCATAGACCAGCAGAGTGGCCGGCTGGCCGGTGCCGATCACGCCGAACAACGAGCCTTCATAGGGGCCTTCGAGGCGCTCCCAGGTCTGCCCGTCATCGGCGGAGCGGAACATGCTGCCCTGCTCGCCGACAATGAACAGCCCGGAATCCTTGACCTGGGCAATGGCGTTGAGGTGGAACTGGTCCTCGTTGTCCAGACGGTCGCTGACGTCCTCCCAATGCTGGCCACCATCGCTGGTTTCCAGCAGGGCCCCGTAGGCGCCCACGGCGTAGCCGGTCTGGGTGTCCTTGAACCATACATCGAGCAAGGGTGCCTCGCGCTTGAGGTCCTGGAACTGCCGGGTCCAGGTGGCACCGCCGTCACTGCTGGCCAGGACCTGGGCATCGTGGCCCACCGCCCAGCCGCGCTTATCATCGACGAAGTACACCGCCGTCAGCAGTTGCCGGGTCGGCACCTTGGCCTGGACCCAGGTCTGGCCCTGGTCGTCGGAATAGAGAATGTGCCCGCGATCGCCCACCGCCACCAGGCGCTTGCCGGCGTGGACCACATCGAGCATCAGGCTTTTCGCCGCCTTGGGCGATTCGATGGAATAGACAGAATCCGCTGCAGTGGCAGCGGCCAGGACTGGCGTCGACAGCGTCACGACGCCCAACAGCGAGAGCGCTGTAGCCAACAGTGCGAACGTGCGCAGCGCCGGCGGGCGGCCAACAACCACACCCATGACAGGCTCACTCATAGACCATTCCCCCATTATTATTGTCAGGTCATTCAACCTCTCAGGGCGCCTTGAGGGGGCTGCGCAGGCCTGGGCGATCATGACGATCGTCCTGGAAACTGCAATCTAGAGCCCCTTCGGCTGCGGGCTATCCTATCGGGCTTTGGAAAGGTCTGACAATCGACGCCACGTTATCTTTTGTTAACCATCAGCCCCTGCCGAAACCCTGCATGATCGGCCATTCGCAAGACTGATGGATGTGTCTAGGCCGCGTCTGCGCGACAGTGGGACAAAGCCTGATCCAGGACAGGGGCCGACACTCCCCGGCCGGGGCTATGATGAGCCGGACAGACTTCAGGACAGAGCCATGATTGCCATACGCGAGGCGTGGAAAGCCGGATTGCTGGGACGTGCACACTGGGGCCGCAACCTGGTGTCCGGGGTGATTGTCGCAGTGGTGGCGCTGCCCCTGGCCATGGCCTTCGCCATCGCCTCCGGGGTCAAGCCCGAACAGGGTATCTACACCGCCATCGTCGGCGGCCTGCTGGTGTCGCTGTTCGGCGGCAGCCGGGTGCAGATCGCCGGGCCCACCGGGGCCTTTATCGTGATCCTTGCCGGGGTCACCGCCCAATACGGGGTCGGCGGCCTGCAACTGGCGACCCTGATGGCCGGGTTGATCCTGTTCCTGCTGGGCATCAGCCGCCTGGGCGCCCTGATCAAGTTCATCCCGGACCCGGTGATCCTGGGCTTCACCGCCGGTATCGGGGTAATCATCTGGGTCAGCCAGTGGAAGGATTTCTTCGGCCTGCCCGCGGTCAGCGGCGAGCACTTTCATCAGAAACTCTGGCACCTGCTGCAAGCCCTGCCCCAACTGCACCTGACCACCACCCTGCTGGCCCTGCTGAGCCTGGCGCTGCTGCTATGGGTGCCGCGCATCCCCCAGCTCAAGCGTTTGCCGGCCCCCCTGCTGGCCATGACCCTGGCCACGGCCTTGCAGTCGCTGTTCCAGTTCCAGGGCGTGGCCATCATTGGCAGTGCCTTCGGTGGCATTCCCCAGGGCTTGCCGGCGTTGCAGTTTCCAGAGGTCAGCCTGCCGCAGGTCCTGGACCTGATCGGCCCGGCCTTCGCCATCGCCATGCTCGGGGCCATCGAATCGCTGCTGTCGGCGGTGGTGGCCGATGGCATGGCTGGCACCCGCCATGACTCCAACCAGGAACTGATGGGCCAGGGCATCGCCAACCTGGTCACCCCGCTGTTCGGCGGTTTCGCCGCCACCGGCGCCATTGCCCGTACCGCCACCAATATCCGCAACGGCGGCAGCAGCCCGCTGGCGGGTATCGTCCATGCCCTGGTGCTGCTGCTGATCATCCTGTTCCTGGCGCCGCTGGCAGCGAACATTCCGCTGTGCGCCCTGGCGGCGATCCTGTTCGTGGTGGCCTACAACATGAGCGAGCTGCACCACTTCAAGCGCATGCTGCAACGGGCCCCCCGGGCCGATGTGGCGATCCTGCTGTGCACCTTTGTGCTGACCGTGTTCAGCGACCTGGTGATCGCGGTGAACATCGGCGTGGTCCTGGCCATGCTGCATTTTCTGCGGCGCATGGCCTCCTCGGTGGAGGTGCAACAAGTGGTGGAACAGGATCTGCAGCAGGAACTGCACCACAGTGGCCAGCAGCACCTGCCACCGGGCGTGCTGATCTACACCATCGAAGGGCCGTTGTTCTTTGGCGCCGCGGAGACCTTCGAACGGGCCCTGGCCCAGACCCACAGCGACCCGCAGGTACTGATCATCCGCCTCAAGCATGTGCCGTTCATGGACATCACCGGGCTGCAGACCCTGGAAGAAGTGATAGGCCAGCTGCACAAGCGCGCGATTGTGGTGAAGCTGTGCGAAGCCAACCTCAAGGTGCACGGCAAGCTGGAGCGGGTCGGCATCCTGCACGCCATCGGCGCGCAGAACTATCACCGCGACTTGAGCGAAGCGCTACAGAGCCAAATCCCCCCCGCCCCCACACCACCACCGCTCGCGTAGGAGCTGGCTTGCCAGCGAAGGCGATGCCGAGGGCGGTACAAGGCTTGAGGGCCTCTTCGCCGGCAAGCCGGCTCCTACGGGGGGATATGCGGTGGCTTGGGTCCGTAGGAGCTGGCTTGCCAGCGAAGGCGATGCCGGGGGCGATACAAGCCTCAGGCGAGGCTTTTGCTCACCACCTCGAACACATCGCTGGACAGCTCGCCGGAGGCGCGGATGCGCTCCAGTTCGCCTTTCATCAGTGCCTGGCGGGCACTGTCGTATTTGCGCCAGCGAGTCAGCGGCGCCAGTTGCCGCGAGGCAATCTGCGGGTTGAAGCCGTTGAGCTGGATCACCAGGTCCGCCAGGAAGCGATAGCCCGAACCATCGGCGGCGTGGAAGTTGATCAGGTTCTGCCCGGCAAACGCCCCCACCAGCGCCCGCACCTTGTTCGGGTTCTTGATGTTGAACGCCGGGTGCTGCATCAGTGCCTTGACCCGCTCCAGGCCACCGGGCAACGGGCTGCCGGCCTGCACGCTGAACCATTGGTCCATGACCAGGGCGTTGTCCTTGAAGTTCTCGGCGAATACTTCTAGGGCCTTGGCCTTCTCGGCCTCGAACGGCGAGTTGACCAGCACTGCCAGGGCGGTCAGGCGCTCGGTCATGTTGTCGGCGCTGTCGAACTGTTCGATGGCCGCAGCCAGTACCTCGGGCTTGTGGGTCAGCATCAGGTACGACAGGGCGATGTTCTGCAGCGCGCGACGGGCAAAATGCTCGGACTCGGCCACGTAGGCGGTGGCCTTGGACACCTGCCGATTGGCCTGATAGCGCTTCCACAGGGCATCGAACAGACTGTCAGCCAGTTGCTGACGGGCAAACTCGCGAGCCGCGTGGATCGCCTCGACATCCGCCACTTCGCTGATCTCGGTGAGGTAGGCCTCGCCCGGCAGGGACAGCATTTCGGCGACCATGGCCTGATCCAGGCTGTCATCGGCGAGCACAGTGCCCAGGGCAGCCACCAGACGTTCGTCCATCACCAGCGCCCGGCCCTGTTGGTGCTGGGCGATCAGTTCCTGCAACACCTGCACCGACAATTGCTGGCCGGCGTCCCAGCGGTTGAAACCGTCGCTGTCGTGCTGCATGAGGAACATCAGCTGGTCACGGTTGTAGGGGAAGCTCAGCTTCACCGGAGCCGAGAAACCCCGCAGCAGCGAGGGCAGCGGATGTTCGGCGATGTCGACGAAGGTAAAGGTCTGCTCGGCCTCGGTCACCGACAACACGCGGGACGAGCCCTGGGCGGCGGCTTCACCCGCCAGGCGCAAGGCCATGTCGGCACCGGTGCTATCGAGCAGGCCCAGGGCCACCGGAATCACGAACGGCAGTTTCTCGACCTTGTCCGGGGTTTGCGGGCAGCTCTGGCGGAAGGTCAGGCTGTAGGTTTTCGCCGCTGCGTCGTAGGACTCGCTGACCGCCAGCCGCGGCGTACCGGCCTGGCTGTACCAGCGCTTGAACTGGGTCAGATCGACGCCGTTGGCGTCTTCCATGGCCTTGACGAAGTCGTCGCAGGTCACGGCCTGGCCGTCATGGCGTTCGAAGTACAGGTCGCTGCCCTTACGGAAGCCTTCGGCACCGAGCAAGGTGTGGATCATGCCGACAACTTCCGAACCCTTTTCGTACACGGTCAGGGTGTAGAAGTTGGAGATCTCGATAAAGCTTTCCGGACGCACGGCGTGGGCCATGGGGCCGGCGTCTTCGGCGAACTGGTGGGTCCGCAGGTACGCCACGTCCTGGATGCGCTTGACCGTGGCCGAGTTCATGTCCGCGGAGAAACCGGCGTCGCGGAACACTGTGAAACCTTCCTTGAGCGACAGCTGGAACCAGTCGCGGCAGGTCACCCGGTTGCCCGACCAGTTATGGAAGTATTCGTGGGCAACGATGGCCTCGACCCGCTGGTGCGCGGCGTCGGTGGCGGTTTCGGCACGGGCCAGCACGGCGCTGGAGTTGAAGATATTCAGGCCCTTGTTTTCCATGGCGCCCATGTTGAAGTCGTTGACCGCGACGATCATGAAGATGTCCAGGTCGTACTCGCGGCCATAGGTCTCTTCGTCCCAGCGCATGGACTTCTTGAGGCTGTTCATCGCGTGCTGGCACTTGTCGATGTTTTCCGGCTCGACATAGATGCGCAGCGCCACGTCGCGACCGCTCTGGGTGCGGAAGCTGTCTTCCACGCACCACAGGTCTCCGGCCACCAGGGCGAACAGGTAGGCCGGTTTCATGAACGGGTCTTCCCAGGTCGCCCAGTGCCGGCCGTCTTCTCCCGGGCCGCTGGCGATCGGGTTGCCGTTGGACAGCAGCACCGGGTAGCTGTGCTGCTCGGCCACCACGGTGGTGGTGAACTTGCTCATCACGTCCGGGCGGTCGAGGTAATAGGTGATCTTGCGAAAGCCCTCGGCCTCGCACTGGGTGCAGAACATGCCACTGGACTTGTACAGGCCTTCCAGGGCGGTGTTGCTTTCCGGGTGGATGCGCACGCTGGTGTCCAGGGTGAAACTGGCGCTGGTCGGGTGCAGGGTCAGGTGGCTGTCGTCCAGCTGGTAGTCGCTGGCACTCAGGGCCTGATCGGACAGGCTCACCGACAGCAGTTCCAGTTGCTGGCCGTCCAGCACCAGGGGCGGCAGGCCGGCGCCCCGGGCCGGGTTGCGACGCATCACCAGCTGCGCATGGACCAGGCTGTGGTCCTCGAACAACTCGAAGGTCAGGTGGGTCTCGTCGATCAGGTACTCGGGGGCCTGATAGTCCTTCAGGTAGATCATCTTCGGTTGGTCGGTGCGCATGGCGAATTCCTTCTACTGATGCACGGCGAGCTGGTACGCCGTGTATTTGCGAATGTTGATCACGCCGGTGTCGAAGATCAGGTACTGACCCTTGATCCCCAGCAACGTGCCTTCGGCGATCGGATTCTTGTCCAGGTTGAAGCTGACGATCTTGGTCGGGTACTCCACGACCGGATAGCGGATTTCCAGAGGCTCGATGTCGGTCACCGGCTGGATCGCCTGCAAGCCGAAACGCTCCTGCAGGGCCAACAGGCCCTCGGCGCAGGCGGCGAACAGCTGCTCGCGCACTGCCACCAGGTCCACTGCCTGGGCATCACCCTTGAGCAAGGCGCGCCAGTTGGTCTTGTCGGCCACCTGGGAACGGAACAGGTCTTCGACGAAGCCCGATTGCTGGCGGGTCGCCACGCGCATGATCGGCAGCGCCTGGCTGGCGCCCTGGTCGAGCCAGCGGGTCGGCAGTTGGGTGGCGCGGGTGATGCCGACCTTGATCCCCGACGAGTTGGCCAGGTAGACCACGTGGTCGGTCATGCAGAACTGCTCGCCCCATGACGGATCGCGGCAAGTACCGGCGTCGTAGTGGCAGCGTTCCGGGCTCATGATGCAGATATCGCACTGGGCCAGCTTGGTCATGCACGGGTAGCAGTAGCCCTGGCTGAAGCTGGTCTTGGTCTTGCGTCCGCAATGGCTGCAATGGATCGCACCCAGGTATTCCAGGCGCACTGTGGTGCCGATCAAGGGGTTGACCGGTACCTCGCTGTCGCCCAGGCGAAAAGCGTATTCAACGTTCGACCCGTCAAGGCGCGCCGACATTTTACTGATGGAACCGCGGCCAATCTCGATCAATGGATGGCATCCGACTTGAACAGGATGTTCGGCACCGGCGCCGACTTCGAGGCGCATTCCTGCGGGCCCATGTAGCCGGTACGTTGATCCTCGGGCAGATTTTGCATTTCCCAGGCGATCATCGCCTGCAGGGACAGTTCACGCTGTTCGGCGGTGAGCTTGCGGCCATCGGACCATTTGCCGATCTCTACCGCCAGTTTCAGGCTCTGGTAGATCTCGGGGGTGATGTTTTCGATCATTTCAACAAAGGACGACATACAAGACTCCAGCGTTTAAAGGGCCCGTCGGCGGCTGTACAAGCCGCCCAACAGGCCGGTGAGGCATCCGATAAGCAACCCGCCAACGTGGGCGGCGTTGGCGATTTCACCGAAACCGATCATCGAGACCAGCCCGGACAGGCACAGCAGCAGCCACACCAGCATCATCACCAGCACGCCCCGGGGCAGGCGATAGATGGGGTTGGGGGCCAGCAATTGATAGATCCAGCAATGCCCGAGCAGACCGTAGAGCACCCCGGACAGGCCGCCGAACAGGGTCGGCCCGCTGAAGTAGTACTGCGCGTAATTCGACACCAGGCTGAACAGCAGGGTCAGGCCCAGCAGGTTGATGCCGCCCTGGCGCATTTCGATGCGCCGCCCCAGCTCCCAGTACCACATGCCGTTCATGGCGATATGCAGGAAGCCGAAGTGGATCAGCATCGGCGTCACCAGGCGCCACCACTGCCCCGCTGCCAGGCTGTCGGCCAGGGAGCTGAACTGGATGTAGTCGCCAACCACGCGGAACTCGAGGAAGGTGAACCAACTCAGGGTCTGCAGGTTGTCGCCGAGCAAGGTGATACCGCATACCGCCAGGCTCAAGAGCAGGATCAGCGCGGTGACCGGGCTGCTGCGCAGTTGCTGGACGAAGCCGGGGCGCGCCGGGGCACTGGCCTGGGGAATGTCCAGTTGCTGATCGGGGTCGCCCTGGGGAAAGCGCTGGTACAGGCCACGCACGTCCTCGCTGATGGATTCCGGCACCCAGAGCACCTGCTCCCCCGCCTCCTCGCTGACCCGGTGAGGCACCTGCATGCGTTGCAGCAGCTTGACGAAGCCGCTCAGGTCCGTCGCCAGGGGCAGGCGCAATACCGCTACCGCACTCATCGCACTACCTCGGGCCGTTCAACGTCGACCCAGACAAATTTATTCGGATCCAGGCGGGTTTCCTGGTCCAGCCGATACGCGGCGAGCTTGCCGTAGAGCACCGCGCTGTAGTCCAGGCACGCCAGGTTGGGACGGATCGGCGCCGGCTTGCCGCTGCGCCAGTAGTGCCCGACGAACAGCATCGGCTCCTCGGCGCCATAACGCAGCAGGCTGTTCTTCTCGGCCGGGGACAACGGCGTGCGGGCCACAGGCTCGGGCAAGGCGTCGGGCTGGAACACGATGTCGCCGTAGGTCTGCGGGTCGTCTTCCCAGAACTTGGTACGGAAGAAGGCGCGGGTCAGGCCGTCGCCGCTGGTCATGGTCAGGCCATGGGGCAGGCGCATGTCGGTGCCCCGCAGCAAACGGTCGAAGGCGGTACAGGCAAAGCTGTCGGGAACGGCCGCGGACTGCAGGAACTCGCGGTCGATGCAGCCGTTGGGGTACTGCTGGCGCAGCGGCGCGATCAGGCCCGCATCCCAGCAGGCGTGCACCACGCGAAAGCGCCCGGCGTCGACGAACAGCGGCAACTCATAGAACCACTGCAGGAAATCGTGCCAGTCACCCGGGTGCTGTTCGAACTGGGTCAGGGTCTCGTGGATCAGCCGGGCATGGCGCGGGGTGTGCTCGCGCACGAACTGCTTGCCGCTGCCTTCGGCCGCCGGAGTGCTCCAGCCCAGCGCATTGAACTCGTGGTTGCCCATGATGCACAGGGCCTGACCGGCCTCGACCATGTCGTGGACGATGTGCAGGGACTCACGGATACGCGGGCCGCGGTCGATGATATCGCCGAGGAACACCGCCATGCGCGACGGGTGCCGCCAGACGCCGGCCTGCTTGTGATAACCGAGCCGATCCAGCAAGTGCTCCAGGGTCAGGGCGCAACCGTGCACGTCACCGATCAGGTCGTAGCTACGCGCGGGATCGAGCATCAGTCGCCTCCACCGCCCAGCCGGCTGCCCCAGCCGAGTTTGGTCCGGCAGACCTCGTAGTAGTTGTGGTCCAGCGGGTGGATCAGGCGCAGTTTCTGCGCCTTCTTGCTGACCGTGATGGTGTCGCCCGGGGCACAGGTGAAATGGTTCTGCCCGTCACAGGAAACTTGCGGATAGATCTGCATATCTTTGGACACGACGATTTTCAGCTCGCTGTTGCCATCGACCACGATCGGTCTTCCCGACAAGGTATGGGGGTACATCGGCACAATCACAATGGCATCCAGCTTGGGATGCATGATCGGCCCGCCGGCGGACAGGGCGTAGGCCGTGGAACCGGTGGGTGTGGCGACGATCAGGCCGTCGGCCTTCTGGCTGCAGACGAACTGGCCGTCGATGTAGATCTCGAACTCGATCATCCGCGTCGACTTGCCCGGGTGCAGCACCACATCGTTCAGCGCATCGCCCTGGCCGATGGCCTCGGCATGGCGGCGCACCTCGGCCTGCAGCAGGAAGCGGTTCTCTACCAGGTAGTGGCCGTCCAGCACCTCGGCGACCTTGACCTCCAGCTCGTCGGGGCGGATGTCGGTGAGAAAGCCCAGGCTGCCGCGGTTGATCCCCAGCACCGGGATGTTGTGCCGCGCCAGGGCCCGGGCGGCGCCCAGCAGGCTGCCGTCGCCACCGACCACGATGACCATGTCGCAGACCTCGCCCAGCAACTTGCGCGAGGAAGTCTGCAGGCCGTGGCCGGGCAGCACTTCGGCGATGGTGTCCTCAAGGATCACGTGCAGGTGCCGCGCCAGCAGAAACTTTTTCAGTCGGCGAACTGTGTCCAGCACCTGGGAACTGCCCAGGCGACCGATAATGCCGATATTGCGAAATTGCTCCATGGGGCTCCTGCGGGGTTCGGGTACGGGCGAAACGGAGGATTATGGGCGAAACCCGGCGTTAGACAAAATCCTTTCAGCCACACGGGCTTAGCCAGCCCTGCCGCAACTGCGAGTGGCACGCATTTATCGCGATCGGCCCGGGTTTGCGTCTATGCTCGCAAGATGCTCCTGTTCCCTGATCTGCTCGGCCTTCCCCGCCAGTTGCGTCAACCTGAAGTCCGCGACCTCGCCTGGGTCATCCTCGCGCCGCCGATGCTCAGCCACACGCCCTGGCCACAGCGCCACCCGCTCGCCGGCAGCGACTGGGTCCAGGCGCCGCAACTGCTGGCCCACTGGCTGCGCTGCCAGGACCTGGACAGCCGCGCCCTGCGCCAGTGGCTGGCCGAGGGCCCGACCCGGCGCCTGGGCCTGTATTACGAACGCCTCTGGCAATTTGCCGTCCGCCACGCCCCCGGGGTCGAGCTGCTGGCGGCCAACCTGCCAATCCGCCGCGGCGGCCACACCCTGGGCGAACTGGACATGCTGCTGCGCGACCGTGACGGCGTGCACCACCTGGAACTGGCGATCAAGCTGTACCTGGGCCCCCAGGCCGGCAATGGCCAGGACAGCGCCCAATGGCTGGGCCCCGGCTGCCATGACCGCCTGGACCGCAAGCTGGCGCACCTGGATGGGCACCAACTGCCGATTTCCGCCCGGGACGAAAGCCGCGAAGCCCTGGCGGCACTGGATATCCACCAGTTCAGCGCGCACCTGTGGCTGGGGGGCTACCTGCTGTACCCCTGGCCGGGTCGCGCCGAACCGCCCCAGGGCGCCCACCCGCAACACCTGTGCGGGCGCTGGCTGCATCAGCGCGACTGGCCGGCATTTTTCGCCCAGAGCGCCCCGGGGCGCTGGCAGCCCCTGCCCCGCCACGCCTGGCTGGCGCCGGCCCACTACCCGGCCGAGCAGGCCTGGACCGCCACGCAACTGCAGCAATGGCTGGCGGAACTTGCCCCCCAGGCCCCGGCGCAGTTGCTGGTACGCCTGGAGCAAACCCCTGAAGGCGGCTGGGAAGAAGCCGAACGCCTGTTCCTGGTGGCCGATCTCTGGCCCCACGTCCCCCCGCAGCCCTCCTGACAATCTGCCGCAGGAGCGGACTTGCCGGCGAAGACGCCCCTATGCGGCAAGCCGGCGCCTACATCAGAGACAGGCGCAGCGCCAGGGCCGCCAGGGTCGCCAGCAACACCGGCAGCGTCAGCACGATGCCAACCCGGAAGTAGTACCCCCAGCCAATGTGAATACCCTTGCGCTCCAGTACATGCAGCCAGAGCAGGGTCGCCAGGCTGCCGATGGGGGTGATCTTCGGCCCCAGGTCGCTGCCGATGACGTTGGCGTAGATCATCGCTTCCTTGACCACCCCAGTGGCCTGGCTGGCATCGATGGACAAGGCGCCGATCAGCACCGTCGGCAGATTGTTCATCAGCGATGACAAGCCCGCCGTGAGCAACCCGGTGCCCAGGGCCGCGCCCCAGATCCCGCCGCCGGCAAAGGCATCCAGCCAGCCGGCCAGGTACGCCGTGAGCCCGGCATTGCGCAGGCCGTACACCACCAGGTACATGCCCAGGGAAAAAATCACGATCTGCCAGGGCGCTTCCCTGAGCACCTTGCGCGTGGAGATCCGGTGCCCGCGGGCGGCAATCGCCAGCAGCAGCGCCGCGCACACCGCGGAAATAGCGCTGATGGGAATGCCCAGCGGCTCCAGGGCAAAACAGCCCAGCAGCAGGATCAGCAACACCCACCAGCCGGCCATGAAGGTCGCCCGGTCATGGATGGCGCTGGCGGGCTCGGCCAGTTGTCGGGGGTCGTAATCCAGCGGGATATCGCGGCGGAAGAACCACAGCAGCACCACCAGGGTGGCGGCCACGCTCACCAGGTTGACCGGCAGCATCACCAGCGCATAACGGTTGAAGCCAATCTTGAAGAAGTCCGCGGAGACGATGTTCACCAGGTTCGAAACCACCAGCGGCAGGCTCGCGGTGTCGGCAATGAACCCCGCGCCCATGACAAAGGCCAGGGTCGTGGCCGGTGAAAAGCGCAAGGCCAGGAGCATGGAATTGACGATGGGGGTCAGGATCAGCGCGGCGCCGTCATTGGCGAACAGCGCCGAGACCAGCGCCCCCAGCAATACCATGAAGGCAAACAGCCGCCTGCCCCGCCCTCGCCCCCAGCGCGCCACATGCAGCGCGGCCCAGGCAAAGAACCCGGCCTCGTCCAGCAGCAGGCTGATGATGATCAGCGCGACAAAGGTACCGGTGGCATTCCAGATGATCTGCCAGACCACCGGGATATCCGCCCATTGCACCACCCCGAACAACAGCGCCAGGGTTGCGCCGAACACGGCGCTCCAGCCAACGCCCAGGCCCTTGGGCTGCCAGATCACCAAGGTAATGGTCAGCAGGAAAATCGATACGGCAATCAACATGAGAGAGGGTCTTGAGTATGCAGGAGCCGGCTTGCCGGCGAAGGCGCCCCACGGGACTCAAGGGCCTCTTCGCCGGCAAGCCGGCTCCTGCGACAGCAGGGAATGGTGGGGAATCAGGCCTTGCGTTGCTGCTCGACCCACTGCCCGTAGGCGTTGATGAAGCCCTGCAGGAACGGCCGGGTTGCTTCGGACAGTTTGCCGGCCTCGTCGAATGCCGAGCCAGCGCCACCCAGGTAGGCCTCGGGCTGCTGCATGCAGGGCACATTGAGGAACACCAGGGACTGGCGCAGGTGGTGGTTGGCGCCAAAACCGCCAATGGCCCCCGGAGAAACGCTGATCACCGCCCCCGGCTTGCCGCTCCAGGCACTTTTACCGTAGGGCCGCGAGCCGACGTCGATGGCATTTTTCAGCGCCGCCGGTACCGAGCGGTTGTATTCCGGGGTAACGAACAGCACCGCGTCGGCGCCGCTGATCTGTTCGCGAAAACGGGTGTAGGCCACCGGTGGCGTGGCATCGATGTCTTCGTTGTAGAGCGGCAGGTCACCGATCTCGACGATGTCCAGCTGGAGGCTGGCAGGCGCCAGCTCGGCCAGGGCCAGGGCGACCTTGCGGTTCAGGGACTGTTTTCTCAGGCTGCCGACCAGTACTGCGACCTTGTAGACATTGCTCATGGGAGTTTCCAACCGTTGGCGTAAAGAAGGTGTTAGTTATAGATGACCCGAGGTGATATCTGCTACCCCACCCCGATAATTCCCAAGCCATGGCCTGTTGCCAGAGAGCCCGCGATAACGAGGCTGGCACCGGTAGCGGATTATTTTTTTCCCGGGGTAAAACTTCCCTTGGGGACACCGGGTCTACACCACCGAATTTGCGTGTTTTATCTCCAGAGGCTCTAAAGAATGGCAGCAGTACTTGTCGGACAATTCCATGCAAGAGATGCCGAGGGACGGGTGTACTCAGTGCACGAATTCCAGGAATCCATGCCCCCGGAGGACGGCGCGGCCGGATCGGAGCCCGTGACCACCTACCGCCTGGCCATCGGCGACCGGGTCAAGAAACTCGATGACAACCAGTTCCTGCTGGTGCAGTCGGATGTAACCATCGTGCGCGAACCCGAGACCTATGTAGCTCAGTGATTCTGCGCGAGCATCATCGCCAGCTGTTGTGTCGCCACACTTGGGTTAGGATTCGTTGCTTGACCCCTCGACGGCTGGAGATGGACTTCAAGCATGCGTTTACGTCATATCGAAGTGATTCAGGCGCTCCTGCAAACCGCTCATCTGGGCACTGCTGCCGAACTGCTGCAACTTTCGGTGGCCGAGGTCGAGGCCCTGCTGCGCGACGCCGAGAGCCAATTGGGCTTCATGCTGTTCGCCAGTGTACGCGGCCGTTTGCAGGCCACCCGTGAAGCCCGGGAGCTGCAGGGAGCCATCACCCGGGTGTATGACGCTTTCGAGCCGGTGCAGCGCCTGGCCGACAGCCTGAGGTTCCACCAGGCGCCACCGCTGCGCCTCGTCGGCACCCCGCCGCTGGTTCAGCAACTGCTACCCCAGTGCATCGCCGCCCTGCGCCGGCGCTTCGCCGACACCCCTTGCAGCCTGCTCGGCCAGAGCACCCGGGACATGGTCCACAGCCTGCTGCTGCGTGACTGCGATCTGGGCCTGAGCCTGCACGACCCGCAGCACCCGGACATCCACAGCCAGGCCCTGGCCCAGGGCAAGCTGTTTCTCCTGGCGCCCCACGGCTGGCTGCAACCCAAGCAGAAATACGTCGCCCTGCAGGATCTGGCCGGCCAGGCCATGGTCGGCCTGGAGGGCCAGGACCCGCTGAGCGTGATGCTTGCCAGCAAATTGCAGAACCTGCGCCCCAGCCCGGTGATCCAGACCCGGGTGCAGACCTATCAGATGATGCGCAGCCTGGTGGAAGCTGGCGAAGGTCTGGCCATCGTCGACCCCTTCACCGCCGTCGGCGCCCGCAGCGCCGGGCTCGATGTGTGCCCGCTGTCGCCCCCCATGAGCGTCACGCTGTACGCCTTGCGGCGCCACGGCAGCGACAGCTCGCCGCTGACCACTGCCCTGCTGGAGCTGCTCACGGAACAGGCCGAGGCCCTGCTGGCAGGTTAAAGCGCCGGCCCCTCCAGCTCATTGGCGAACAGCCGGTACCAGAAGATCGCCACCTCGGCGGTCTGCGGGTCGATACCGCGGTAACGCAGGTGGTCCACGCCCCCTACCACATAGCCGCATTGCTCGTAGAGACGGCAGGCCCCCAGGTTGTTGTTCTGGGTTTCCAGCATCATCCCCGGCAGTTTTTTCCTGCGGCTCCAGAACTGCGCCACATCCAGCAGCGCCCTGGCTACCCCGTGGCGCCGCGCCGGCGCATGCACCGCCAGCTCATCGATATGGGCGTAACCGTTCCAGTTGGTGCTGACCACCACATGGCCCACCGGCTGGTCGTCCAGATAGGCCATGAAGATCTCGCTGTCCGCGGCATTGCGGTAGCTGCTGAACTCCTCCGGGTCGATGCCATAGCATTTGCGATAGGGCACGATCCGTCGCAGGGCCCAGTCCGCCACCGGCACTTCTCGTTCGGCCACGGCATAGGCGCTGACCTCGAAGCTGAAGTCGCTGCCCCAGATATAAGCGGCAAAGCCCTCATCGGCGACTCGCACCGCCAGGCCCGGATAACGGGGATTCACAACAGGTTGCATGGCCGGGAAACTCCTCATGCCTTGATGCAATCGACGGTGTACTGGCGCCCGTCGCCCAGATCGTCATGCTGCAGCCCGTGCACATCGGCGACAAACCCCGGGAAGCTGCTGTCAAAGGCCCGGGCAAAGGCCAGGTAATCGATGATCGAACGGGTTGAATCGGTGAAACGCTCGCCCGGCATGATCAGCGGAATGCCCGGCGGATAGGGCACCAGCATCACCGCAGCGATACGCCCCTGCAACTGATCGATGGAAACCGCCTCGACCTCGCCCCGCACCAGATGGTCATAGGCATCGGCAGGCTTCATGGCCACCTCCGGCAGCACCGTGTACATGCGCTTGAGGTGCTTGGCCGTGGCGTTGCTGCGGTAGCAGGCGTGCAACTGGTCGCACAGGTCCTGCAGGCCCATGCCCTGGTAGCGCTGCGGGTCCTGCCCGGCCACGCTGGGCAGGCAGCTGGCCAGGCTGACATTGGCGTCGTAGTTGCGCTTGAACTCCAGCAGTTCGGTGAGCAGCGTGCTCCACTTGCCCTTGGTGATGCCCATGGAGAACAGCACCAGGAACGAATAGAGCCCGGTCTTTTCCACCACCAGCCCGCGCTCCCAGAGAAACTTGCTGACCACCGCCGCCGGGATCCCGTGCTCGCTCAGGGCGCCGCCCGCGGTCAGGCCGGGCATGACCAGGGTCACCTTGATCGGGTCCAGCAGCACATAGTCATCGGTGACCCCGGCAAAACCGTGCCACTCGCCCTCAGGTTCCAGCAGCCAGTCCTCGGTGCGCACCTGGTCGATGCCCTCGACCCGCTCCGGTTGCCACACCGAGAACCACCAGTCATCGGCGGCGATGTTCTGCCGCAGGTTGGCCAGGGCCCGGCGAAAGCTCAGGGCCTCGTCGAACATTTCCTGCAGCAGCGAGCGCCCTGCCGGCCCTTCCATCATCGCCGAAGCCACGTCCAGCGAGGCGATGATGCTGTACTGCGGCGAGGTGGAGATATGCATCATGAAGGCTTCGTTGAAGCGGTCGCGGTCCAGTTGCCGGGCGCCGCCATCCTGCACATGAATCATCGAGGCCTGGCTGAAGGCCGCCAGCAGCTTGTGGGTGGAATGGGTGGTGAACACCAGCGGGCTGTCGACGCTGCGGGACGTGCCCATGCCGTAGCGCCCGGCGAAAAACTCATGAAAGGCCGCATAGGCGTACCAGGCTTCGTCGAAGTGCAGCACCTCGACACTGTTGCCCAGGCTCTGCTTGATCAGCTCGGCGTTGTAGCACAGGCCGTCATAAGTGGAGTTGGTGACCACCGCCAGCTTGACCCTTGGCGGCCGACCGCGGGTCAGCGGGCTGGCATCGATCTTGGCCTGGATCGACTCGGCGCTGAACTCGCTCAGGGGAATCGGCCCGATGATCCCCAGTTCGTTGCGCTCCGGGCACAGGTACAGGGGAATGGCCCCGGTCATGATGATCGAGTGCAGCACCGACTTGTGGCAGTTGCGGTCCACCAGCACCAGGTCATCGCGACCGACCATGGAATGCCAGACGATCTTGTTGGCGGTGGAGGTGCCATTGATCACGAAAAAGGTGTGATCGGCGCCAAAGTTGCGCGCGGCACGGGCTTCGGCTTCCGCCAGCGGGCCGGTGTGATCCAGCAGCGACCCCAGCTCCGGGACCGACACCGACAGGTCAGAACGCAAGGTGTTCTCGCCAAAGAACTGGTGAAACGCCTGCCCCACCGGGCTCTTGCGATAGGCCACGCCACCGCCGTGCCCCGGGGTGTGCCAGGAATAGTTGGAGTCGGCGGTGTGCTGTACCAGGGCCTTGAAGAACGGTGGCAGCAAGCCATCCAGGTAGCCCCGCGCGGCCCGGGCCACTTGCCGGGCCAGGAACGGCACCGTGTCCTCGAACAGGTAGAGAATGCCCCGCAGCTGGTTGAGTTCGCTCATGGCGTCGGCGGGGGCGTTTTCCAGGGTCACCTGCTCGCCCAGGGCAAAGATCGGCAGCAGCGGCGCACGCACCCGCGCCAGGCGGATCAGTTCCACCATGTTCTGCAACAGGTGCTTGTTTTCCCCGGCCCCTTCGGCGGCGATCAACATGCAGGCCAGGCCGTGATGGGTCGAAGCCACCAGCCGCCCTTCGGCATAGTCCACCGCGGAAAAGATGCTGAACCCGTCCTTTTCCAGTTCCCGGGCGATCCCCCTGACCCGGTCCCCCGCGACCGTATCGGCCTTGATGTCGCGATGCACGATCAGGATCGGAAACTGCAGGTCTTTATACATGGGGCTCAGTGTCCTGAAACGGCGGGCAGGCCCCGCCAATCAACTCAGGGTAGAAGCTGCGCACGCTTCGTGTCACCCCAGGCATGGGCTGGGTGTAACAAAACGTCGCTCTGGAACAATTGCCGGTCCATTCCCAGCCACGCCTGTAGCCGCTGCTGGGCCCGCGAAGCTGCGAAAAGGAACGAAGGGCCTTGCCTGGCGATCTCCCGCCAGGCCCCTGCGGCCCTCAATATCGCGGCGCCTCCTACGGCGCCGTTCGCCGCCTGCGGCAGCGGCAGCGGCCACAGCAAAGGCTTACTGCTGGGTTTCGAGCAACTGGGTCCAGAGCGCCGGGGCACCGGCGGACTTGGCGATGATTTCCAGGCGCACCTGGTGCTCGGCCAGTTCGGCCTCGCTGGCCTGGATGATCCGCCCGCGCGGGCGATCGGCCGGCAAGCGGCGGATTTCCGAAGCCTGGCCGGCCCCCTCGCCAGAGCCGTTGCCGTCCGAGGCATTGCCCGCCAGGGACAGGCTGGTCTGGCCACCGGTCATGGTCAGGTAGACGTCGGCCAGGATCTCCGAGTCGAGCAAGGCGCCGTGCAGTTCACGGCCGGAGTTGTCGACGCCGTAGCGTTTGCACAGGGCGTCGAGGCTGTTGCGCTGCCCCGGGTGCCGCTCGCGGGCCATCATCAGGGTGTCGAGGATGGTGCAGTGCTGGGTGATGTCGGCCCGTTCGTGCTGGCCCATCAAGGCGAATTCGTTGTTGATGAAGCCAACGTCGAACGCCGCGTTGTGGATGATCAGCTGCGCGCCCTGGATGAAGTCGAAGAACTCGTCGGCGACTTCGGCGAAACGCGGCTTGCCCACCAGGAATTCGTTGGTGATGCCGTGGACGCCGATGGCGCCCTCATCGCTCTCGCGATCCGGTTGCAGGTAAACGTGGAAGTGCCGGCCGGTCAGGCGCCGACCGATCAACTCGACGCAACCGATTTCAATGATCCGGTGGCCGTCGGTCACCGGCATGCCGGTGGTTTCGGTATCGAGTACAACAGATCTGTTGGCCATCAGGGGTCAGCTCTCAACGGTGGAAGTGTTTCAAAGCGCGGGATTTTAGCACGCTCTGGCGGCAGGACACCCATGGCGGATTCATCAGCCCCCAGCCTGTGCAGTTTTTAACAATCCTTAGCAAAGCTGCTGCAGTTCGCTGCAACGCAAAGCGCTAGGGTGCCCGACGATATTTTCCGCCGGACCCAGCCCTGCCATGACCCCCAGCAAAACCCAACTGGCCTGCGTGCTCTGCGCCTGCCTGTGCGCCGACCTCGTCCAGGCCAGCGCCCTGGTGATCAGCACCGACATCAGCATGAGCCTGACCCTGAGCTCAACCGAGGGCAGCTCCAAAGCCAGCAGCTCATTCAAGGACGACAAACTTGTGCTCGCCGCCCAGAGCGATGCCGCGGCCTTCGTGGCCAGCGCCGGCGAGATCCGTGGCGCCCGGTTGGAAGCCGCTCTGATGCACATTCGCCAGGAGCTCGGCGCCCCGCCCTGTAGCGACCTGCAACTGGCCAGCGCCATGCTTGCGCTCTGAGCCCCCAGGCGCATCCGCAGCTAATTCATCGCGCGCCCCAGCCGTTTCTTTATGCGAACAAGGCTATTGCGTTACCGTGCGGCCTCACCCTGGCGCGCGGGTGCTGATACCCGGCGTTGCACTCACCCCACAGGAACCGCCCTCCCATGCTCAAGACTCGACAGATGCTCCCACTGCTGCTGGCCTTGGCCTGCATCAGTGGCTGCTCTTCCCTTGCGCACACCGACAGCGACAGCCGACAACGGCCGCTGATCGTTGCCCATCGCGGCGGCGCCGCGGACTTTCCCGAGAACACCCTGCTGGCCATCGACAACGCCCTGCGCAATAACGTCGACATGCTCTGGCTGACAGTGCAACTCAGCCGCGATGGCGTACCGGTGCTGTACCGACCGGCCGACCTGAGCACCAATACCCAGGCCACAGGCGCAGTCAACCAGCACACCCTGGCGCAGTTGCAGGCACTCAATGCCGGGTGGAATTTCAAGCGGACAGCAGCCGACGGCCAGGTGAGCTTTCCCTATCGCGCCCAGCCGGTGAGCCTGCCGTCGTTGCGTCAGGCGCTGATGGCGATCCCCGAGTCGGTGCCGGTGATTCTCGACATGAAGGCCCTGCCGGCTGCCCCCCAGGCCCAGAACGTCGCCCGCTTGCTGGAACAGCTGCACGCCTGGAACCGGGTGCTGATCTACTCCACCGATGCCGGCTACCAGCAGGCTTTCGCGCCCTATCCCCAGGCCCGGCTGTTCGAATCCAGGGACAGTACCCGGGACCGGCTGGCCAGCGTCGCCCTCGCCCACCACTGCAACGCACCACCTGCACCCGGCAGTTGGGTGGCTTTCGAGTACCGGCGCCCGGTGCGACTGGTCGAGACCTTTACCCTGGGCGAGGCGCGCTCCCAGGTCGATGCCCGGCTGTGGACGCCCGCTGCGGTGGATTGCTTTCAGTCACGGGGCAAGGTGCGGATGCTGGCGATCGGCATCAATACGGCCGAGGACTACCAGGCGGCCACTTGCCTGAAGATGGATGCGGTGCTGGTGGATTCGCCCCGTGCGACGGGGGAAATGAAGCAGCGGCTCGAACGGCCGCTGCCTTGTCGCTGATTGGCCGCTCAGGGCATCAGGGCTGCTTGTAGCCGCGGACCTCGTCGACACCGCGGTTGGCCAACTGGTCGGCCCGCTCGTTGCCGTGATGGCCGGTGTGGCCGCGCACCCATTTCCAGGTGACGTTGTGGCGGTTGACCTGTTCGTCGAGCTGCTGCCACAGGTCGGCATTCTTCACCGGCTCCTTGGCGGCGGTCTTCCAGCCGCGCTTCTTCCAGTTGGCCATCCACTCGTTGATGCCCTTCATCACATACTGCGAGTCGGTGACCAGCTGCACATCGCACTGGCGCTTGAGCTCTTCCAGGCCGCGGATCGCCGCCATCAGCTCCATGCGGTTATTGGTGGTGTTGGCTTCGCCGCCCCAGAGCTCCTTTTCGACGCCCTTGCACACCAGCAGCGCGCCCCAGCCACCGGGGCCGGGATTGCCCTTGCAGGCACCGTCGGTAAAGATTTCTACGCTATCGCTCATCCACGCCTTCCATCAGAAAATTGCCATTGACCCGCCGACCGCGATCGACCGGGCCCAGGGCCGGGCTACGCCGGCCGGGAGTGTATAAAAAGAGGGTTTCAACAGTTCATCAAGGCTCGGCGTTGCGGCGGTTGACCTTGGCCATGGGCAGCGGTACCAGCTTGCCCATCGGCTCGCGCCGCACCTGGCGCACCGGGCGCAGGCCCACGGCGATCTTGCGCGCCACCAACAGGTAGAAGCCGCCGCCGGACAGTTGCCAGTGCCCGGCCCTGCGCTCCCAGCCGGCCAGGCGCGCCTGCCATGCCGTTGAAGCAAGCGGCGGACGATAGCACCCGAAGCGGCGTTTCTCCAACGCGAAGCCCAGCAGGTTGAGCCAGTCGCCGACCCGCGACGGGGAGATGCAGCGGGCCAGGCGCAACGCATCATGGGCGAACACATGGCGCAGGCCCCAGGTGCTCCAGGGGTTGATGCCGACAATCAGCAGATGCCCCCCAGGGCGCACGCTGCTGGCCGCCTCGCGCAGCAGGCCATGGGGCGACAGGCAGAAATCCAGGCCGTGCTGCAGCACCACCACATCGGCGGCGTGCTCGCTCAGGGGCCAGGCCTGCTCCTCGCAGACGATCTCCACCCCGGGCAAGGGCGCGCCGAGACGCACGTTGCGTTGCACCTGGGGCGCCGCCGGCGGGGTTTGCGCCGAGGGCCCGTAGTGCACCAGGTAGCCACCGAAGAAACGCCCCAGTTCCTCTTCGAGCATGCGCCGCTCTTCATCCAGCAGAAATTGCCCCAGGGGGCCGGACAGCCACTCCCGGGCCGCACTGATCAGGGCCAGCCAGTCGGGATCTGCCTGAGCGAAGGCTTTATCGGTCATTGCATTCTCCAACACGCCAAGAAGCTCTAAGATGCGCCATTGTTTTCCGCTTGGCGAATCCGAAGATGATACAGATCAGTGCCCTGCCCGCCTTCACCGACAACTACATCTGGTTGTTACAAGATCATCGCAGCCAGCGCTGCGCAGTCGTCGATCCGGGGGATGCAGCGCCGGTACTGGCCTGGCTGGAACAGCACCCGGGCTGGGTGCTCAGCGACATCCTGATCACCCACCATCACCACGATCACGTCGGCGGCGTCGAACGCCTCAAGCAGCACAGCGCGGCCACGGTCTATGGCCCGGCCCGGGAAAAGATCCCGGCCCGCGACATCGGCCTCGAAGACAACCAGCGGGTCAGCATCCTCGGCTGGGAGTTCGAGGTGTTCGCCGTGCCCGGCCACACCCTGGGGCATATCGCCTACTACCACCATGGCCTGCTGTTCTGTGGCGATACCCTGTTCGCGGCCGGTTGTGGCCGGCTGTTCGAGGGCACTCCGGAGCAGATGCATCACTCCCTCGGCCGCCTCGCCGCGCTGCCGGACGACACCCTGATCTACTGCACCCACGAATACACCCTGAGCAACCTGCGCTTTGCCCAGGCGGTGGAACCGGCCAACCAGGACATCGTCGAACGCCTGGCGAAGGTCACGCAGATGCGTGAGCAAGGGCGCATGACCCTGCCCTCGACCCTGGCCCTGGAGAAATTGACCAACCCGTTCCTGCGTACCGGTGAAACATCCGTTAAACAAAAAGCGGACGAACGGAATGGCCAGGATAACCAGTCGCAGAGTGCGGTCTTTGCGGCTCTGAGGGCTTGGAAAGATAAGTTCTAAGCAGGCTATCGATTGGTACAAAAATTCTGAATGGTTGACCGCACCCCGGGTGCTTTCTAGAATCGCCCGACATTTTTGCCCGGAACTTACTTCCAGCCAATGTCGTCATCTATTCGTTATTCCATCAGTTCAGACGCATTGACGCGCTTGGCCCAGGCCATCGCGGTAGCTGTGTCAGCGACTCTTGCGGGCTGCCAAAGCACCGGCCATGCCCCGCAGAGCGACGCGACACACACACAGAATTTCAACGCCCGCATCAAGCAGAAACCCATCTGGCTGAGCAACCAGCCCAGCCCGCAAGTACCCCAGGACGTCTGGGAACGCATGCGCCAGGGGTTCCAATTGCAAGAAGGCCTGGGCGTCAACCCGCGTATTGAACAGCAGCGCCTGTGGTTCGCCAGCAACCCTTCCTTCCTGGAAAATGCCGGCGAGCGCGGCAGCCTTTATATCCACTACATCGTCGAGCGTCTCGAAGAGCGCAACATGCCGCTGGAACTGGCCCTGCTGCCGGTCATCGAAAGCGCCTACAACCCCCTGGCCTATTCCCGGGCCGATGCGGTGGGGCTGTGGCAGTTCGTCCCGGCCACCGGGCGCTACTTCAACCTGCGCCAGACCCGCTTCTACGATGGCCGCCGCGACATCACCGCGTCCACCACCGCGGCCATGGACTACCTGAGCCGCCTGCACGACATGTTCAACGGCGACTGGCTGCTGGCACTGGCCGCCTACAACGCCGGTGAAGGCACGGTGAGCCGGGCCATCGAGCGCAATGAAAAGCTCGGCCTGCCCACCGACTACTGGAACCTGCCGCTGCCGGCCGAGACCCAGGCCTATGTGCCCAAGCTGCTGGCCCTCTCCCAGGTGGTGCTGGCCCCGCAGGCCTACGGCGTGAACCTCAACCCGATCGCCAACGAACCCTACTTCCAGGTGGTGGAGATCAACCAGCGCATGGACCTGTCCAAGGTCGCGGCGGTGGCCAACATCGACGAGGACGAGCTGTTCCAGCTCAACCCGGCGTTCAAGCAGCGCACCACCATCGACGGCCCCCAGCACCTGCTGGTGCCGACTTCCAAGGCACAGTTGCTGACCACCAGCCTGTCCACCATGAAACCCGAAGAACTGATCAGCAAGCGCTCCCTCAAACCGGTCTTCGACCGCGACGAAGGGCGTGATTCGCTGCGGGCCAAGCGCATCTACCGGGTCAAGAATGGCGACAACCTGACCCTCATTGCCAAGGCCAACAAGGTCGACGTCCAGGACCTGCAGCGCTGGAACAAGCTCAGCGGCAAGAACCTCAAGGTCGGCCAGACGCTGGTGATGCAGGACACCCGCAAGGTGGCCAGCAAGAAAACCAGCCTGGCCAGCAACAAGAAGAAGTCGACTCAGTACAAGGTCAAGCAGGGCGACTCGCTGTACATGGTGGCCAAGCGCTTCAATGTCGAGATGCAGCACCTCAAGCGCTGGAACCCCCGCGCGGCCCAGGCCCTCAAGCCCGGCCAGATGCTGACGGTGTACCTGCCGCACTGAAATCTCCCCTGTAGGAGCCGGCTTGCCGGCGAACAGCCTTCGCCGGCAAGCCGGCTCCTACAGGAAATTTCAATTGCACGAAGCGCGCGCCAGCGAGCTTTTTCCTGCTGATACAAGCTGTTACTGTACGGAGCACAAAGCCCAAGCCGCCTGGATCGGATCTCTGTCTCGATGCGTCCCCTGCTCCTGCTCTTCATCAGCCTGGCCTTGAGCTTTCCCGCAAGCGCGACGATCACCGAAAGTCACGGTTACGCGCAGTTTGGCACGCTCAAATACCCGGCAAAGTTCACCCATTTCGATTGGGTCAACCCCGCTGCGCCCAAAGGCGGCACCTTGCGGGTCATGGCCTTTGGCACCTTCGACACCCTCAATCCCTACACCTTCAAGGGCACCAGCCCGGTCGCCACGCCGAATTTCCTGCAATACGGGGTCAACGAGCTCAACGAACCCTTGATGGTGGGCACCGGCCTGTATGCGCCTTCCGGTGATGAGCCGACTTCCAGCTACGGCCTGATCGCCCGCTCGGTGGAATACGCCGAGGACCGCAGTTGGGTGGTGTTCAACCTGCGCCCCGAAGCACGCTTTCACGATGGCAAGCCGATCACCGCCTACGATGTGGCGTTCTCCTATCGCCTGTTGCTCAAGGAAGGCCACCCGCAATACCGCACCAACCTGCAGGAAGTGCAGCGGGTGGATATCCTCGGCCCGCAGCGCATCCGCTTCGTGTTCAAGCGTGCCGGCAACCCCTTGCTGATCCTGCGCCTGGGCGAACTGCCGGTGCTGCCCCAGCATTACTGGAAGGATCGCGACTTCAAGGCCACCACCTTCACCCCGCCCCTGGGCAGCGGCCCGTACCGCATCACCCAGGTACAGCCCGGGCGCCAGCTGGTGTTCGAACGGGTCAAGGACTACTGGGGCAAGGACCTGCCAGTCAACCGCGGCTTCAACAACTTCGACCGGGTCGAAGTGGAGTTCTACCGGGACAGCGACGTGGCCTTCGAAGCCTTCAAGGCCGGCGAGTTCGACATCTATATCGAGCACCAGGCCAAGAACTGGGCCAACGGCTACAACTTCCCGGCGGTCAACCGCGGTGAGGTGATCAAGGCCCAGGTGGCGCACCAGATCCCGACCCAGACCCAGGGCCTGTTCATGAACACCCGCCGCGCCACTTTCGCCGACGTGCGGGTGCGCGAGGCGCTGGGCATGATGTTCGACTTCGAGTGGACCAACCGCACCCTGTTCAGCGGCGCCTACCAGCGCGCCCTGAGCTACTACCCCAACAGCGAGTTCTCCGCCACCGGGGTACCGCAGGGCCATGAATGGCTGCTGCTCTCGCCCTACCGCGAGCAACTGCCCGCCAGCCTGTTCAGCCAGGCCTTCAGCCTGCCGCGCACCGACGGCCGCGGCATCCCGCGGGACACCCTGCGCAAGGCCCTGGGGCTGCTCGGCGAGGCGGGCTGGAAGCTCAATGGCCAGCGCCTGCAGAACAGTGCCGGGCAGCCGCTGCGCTTCGAGCTGATGCTGGTCAATCCCAACCTGGAACGGATTCTCCAGCCCTACGTGGAGAACCTCGCGAGCATCGGCATCGACGCCCGCCTGCGCACCGTGGACCGGGCGCAATACAAGCAGCGCCTGGACCAGTTCGACTACGACATGATCCTCATGACCCTCAACCAGACCCTGAGCCCGGGCCTGGAGCAATGGCAGTACTTCCACTCCAGCCAGGTCTCGGTCAAGGGCAGCAAGAACTACGCAGGCATCAACAACCCGGTGGTCGATCACCTGCTGGAACAGCTGCTGGCCGCCCAGACCCGCGACGACCAACTGGCCGCGGGCCGGGCCCTGGACCGGGTGCTGCTGTGGCAGCACTACATGATTCCCAACTGGTACCTCAACTATCACCGCCTGGCCTACCGTAACCGGTTCGCCTTCGTCACCACGCCGCCCTATACCCTGGGCCTCGGCGCCTGGTGGCTGAAGTCCATGGAGAACGCCCAATGATGCCCCTGCGTGCCCTGCTCCTGCGCACCAGCGGCCTGTTGTTCAGCGCCATCGCCTGCTATGCCCAGGCTGCGCCGCAACACGCCGTGACCCTGTACAACGAAGCGCCGAAATACCCGGCGAACTTCCAGCACTTCGACTTCGTCAATCCCGACGCGCCCAAGGGCGGCACCTTCCGCATGGCCGGCTTCGGCAGCTTCGACAGCCTCAACCCGTTCATCAGCAAGGGCGTGCCGGAGCTGAACATCGGCCTGGTCTACGACACCCTGATGGCCCAGAGCCTGGATGAGCCGTTCACCGAGTACGGCCTGGTGGCCAGCAAGATCGAGAAGGCCCCGGACAACAGCTGGGTGCGCTTCTATCTGCGCCCCGAGGCGCGCTTCAACGACGGCCAGCCGATCCACGCCGAAGACGTGGTGTTCAGCTTCCAGACCCTGATGAGCGCCGGCTCGCCGCTGTACCGCGGCTACTACGCTGACGTCGACCAGGTGATCGCCGAAGACCCGCAGCGGGTGCTGTTCAAGTTCAAGCACACCAACAACCGCGAGCTGCCGCTGATCCTCGGCCAGCTGACGATCCTGCCCAAGCACTGGTGGCAAAGCCGCGACTTTGCCAAGAGCAACCTGGAGATTCCCCTGGGCAGCGGCCCTTACAAGGTCACCGAGGTCAAGGCCGGGCGCTCGATCCGCTACGAGCGGGTCAAGGACTATTGGGCCAAGGACCTGCCGGTCAACCGCGGCTTCTACAATTTCGACGTGATCACCAGCGACTACTACCGCGACAACACCGTGGCCCTGGAAGCGCTCAAGGCCGGCCAGTTCGACTACTGGCTGGAAATGAGCGCGAAGAACTGGGCCAACGCGTACAACATTCCGGCCGTGGCCCAGGGCCGCCTGATCAAGGAGCAGATCGCCAACGGCAACCCCACCGGCATGCAGGGTTTTGTCTTCAACACCCGCCGGCCGATGTTCCAGGACGTGCGAGTGCGTCACGCGCTGAGCCTGCTGCTGGACTTCGAGTGGAGCAACAAGCAGCTGTTCAACGGTGCCTACACCCGCACCCGCAGCTACTTCGAGAACTCGGAAATGGCCGCCACCGGCCTGCCGGGGCCCGAGGAACTGGCCATCCTCGAACCGCTGCGGGGCAAGATCCCCCCGCAGGTATTCGACCAGGCCTTCTCCCCTTCGGTGTGCGACGGCAGCGGGATGATCCGCGCCCAGCAGCGCCAGGCCTACCAGCTGTTGCAGGAAGCCGGCTGGCGCATCGTCGACGACAAGATGGTCGACGCCCAGGGCAAGCCGGTGGTGATCGAGTTCCTGCTGGCCCAGACCGAGTTCGAGCGCGTACTGCTGCCGTTCAAGCGCAACCTGGCCGACCTGGGCATCGACCTGGTGATCCGCCGGGTCGACGTGTCCCAGTACATCACCCGGGTGCGCTCGCGGGACTTCGACATGATCGTCGGCAGCTTCCCCCAGTCCAACTCCCCGGGTAACGAGCAGCGCGAGTTCTGGATGTCCTCCAGTGCCGACAAGCCCGGCAGCCGCAACTACATCGGCCTCAAGGACCCGGCCATCGACAGCCTGGTGGAAAACCTGATCAACGCCGATTCCCGCGCCAGCCTGGTGGCCCACGCCAAGGCCCTGGACCGGGTCCTGCAATGGGGCTACTACGTGATTCCCAACTGGCACATCAAGACCTGGCGCGTGGCCTACTGGGACCATATCGGCCACCCCAAGGTCGCGCCCAAGTACGACATCGGCGTCAACACCTGGTGGATCAAGCCCGGTGCCAAGCCGGCCGTTGAACCGACCCCGGACAACCAGGCGGCCCCGGCCGAAGCGGTGTACTGACCATGCTGGCCTATATCTTTCGCCGCCTGCTGCTGATCATCCCCACGCTGCTGGGCATCCTGCTGATCAACTTCGTGATCATCCAGGCCGCACCCGGCGGCCCGGTGGAGCAGATGATCGCCAAGCTCGAAGGCTTCGACGGCGCCACCAGCCGCATCGCCGGCGGCGGCGCCGAAGTCTCGGTGGCCGGTTCCAGCTACCGCGGCGCCCAGGGCCTGGACCCGGCGCTGATCAAGGAAATCGAGCACATGTACGGCTTCGACAAGTCGGCGCCGGAACGCCTGTGGATCATGATCAAGAACTACGCCACCCTGGATTTCGGCAACAGCTTCTTCCGTGACGCCAAGGTGGTGGACCTGATCAAGGAGAAGATGCCGGTGTCCATCTCCCTCGGGTTGTGGAGCACCCTGATCATGTACCTGGTGTCGATCCCCCTGGGGATCGCCAAGGCCACCCGCCACGGCAGCCACTTCGATGTCTGGACCAGCTCGGCGATCATCGTCGGCTACGCGATCCCGGCCTTCCTGTTCGCCATCCTGCTGATCGTGGTGTTCGCCGGCGGCAGCTATTTCAACTGGTTCCCCCTGCGCGGCCTGACCTCCAACGACTTCGACCAGCTGAGCTGGGGCGGCAAGATCCTCGACTACTTCTGGCACCTGGCGCTGCCGGTCACCGCCCTGGTGATCGGCCACTTCGCCACCATGACCCTGCTGACCAAGAACAGCTTCCTCGACGAGATCAACAAGCAGTACGTGGTCACCGCCAAGGCCAAGGGCCTGACCCAGCGCCGGGTGCTCTACGGCCATGTGTTCCGCAACGCCATGCTGCTGGTGATCGCCGGCTTCCCCTCGGCCTTCATCGGCATCTTCTTCACCGGCTCCCTGCTGGTGGAAGTGATCTTCTCCCTCGACGGCCTGGGCCTGATGAGCTTCGAGGCAGCGATCAACCGCGACTACCCGGTGGTGTTCGGCACCCTGTTCATCTTCACCCTGCTGGGGCTGGTGGTGAAACTGATCGGCGACCTGACCTACACCCTGGTCGACCCTCGCATCGACTTCGACAGCCGGGAGCATTGAGATGAACCTGTCCCCCCTCAATCGCCGGCGCTTCGAGCGCTTCAAGGCCAACAAGCGCGGCTGGTGGTCGCTGTGGCTGTTCCTGGTGCTGTTCGTCCTCAGCCTGGGCGCCGAGCTGATCGCCAACGACAAGCCGCTGGTGGTGCACTACGAAGGCGGCTGGTACTTCCCGGCCCTCAAGCGCTACCCGGAAACCACCTTCGGCGGCGAATTCCCCCTGGAAGCCAACTACAAGAGCCCCTACATCCGCGAACTGCTGGCGCAGAAGGATGCCTGGGTACTCTGGGCACCGATCCCCTTCAGCTACCAGAGCATCAACTACGACCTGCGGGTGCCGGCCCCGGCGCCGCCTTCGGCGGACAACCTGCTGGGCACCGACGACCAGGGCCGCGACGTGCTGGCCCGGGTCATCTACGGGTTCCGGGTGTCGGTGCTGTTCGCCCTGACCCTGACCATTCTCAGCTCCATCATCGGCGTCATCGCCGGCGCCCTGCAGGGCTTCTACGGCGGCTGGGTGGACCTGGTGGGCCAGCGCTTCCTGGAGATCTGGTCCGGCCTGCCGGTGCTCTACCTGCTGATCATCCTCGCCAGCTTCGTGCAGCCCAATTTCTGGTGGCTGCTGGGGATCATGCTGCTGTTCTCCTGGATGAGCCTGGTGGACGTGGTGCGGGCCGAGTTCCTGCGCGGGCGCAACCTGGAGTACGTGCGCGCGGCCCGGGCCCTGGGCATGCAGAACGGCGCCATCATGTTCCGCCATATCCTGCCCAACGCCATGGTCTCCACCATGACCTTCATGCCCTTTATCCTCACTGGCGCCATCGGCACCCTCACCGCCCTGGACTTCCTCGGTTTCGGCCTGCCGCCGGGGGCGCCATCCCTCGGCGAGCTGGTGGCCCAGGGCAAGTCCAACCTGCAGGCGCCCTGGCTGGGCATGAGCGCCTTCGCCGTGCTGGCGATCATGCTCAGCCTGCTGGTGTTCATCGGCGAATCCGCCCGCGATGCCTTCGACCCGAGGAAATGACATGACCCAGGACAACCTGATCGAAGTCCGCGACCTGGCGGTGGAATTCGTCACCGGCGCGCACCGCCAGCGGGTGGTGCAAAGCGTCAGCTTCGACATCAAGCGCGGCGAGACCCTGGCCCTGGTGGGCGAAAGCGGCTCGGGCAAATCGGTCACCGCCCACTCCATCCTGCGGCTGCTGCCCTACCCTCTGGCGCACCACCCCAGCGGCACCATCCAGTATGCCGGGCACGACCTGCTGACCCTGAAAGAGAAGACCATCCGCCATATCCGCGGCAACCGCATCGCGATGATCTTCCAGGAGCCCATGACCTCGCTGAACCCGCTGCACAGCATCGAGAAGCAGATCAACGAAGTGCTGGGCATCCACAAGGGCCTGACCGGCAAGATCGCCACCCGGCGCACCCTGGAACTGCTGGAGCTGGTGGGCATCCCCGAACCGCACAAGCGTCTCAAGGCCCTGCCCCACGAGCTGTCTGGCGGCCAGCGGCAACGGGTGATGATCGCCATGGCCCTGGCCAACGAGCCGGAACTGCTGATCGCCGACGAGCCCACCACAGCCCTGGATGTCACCGTGCAGCTGAAGATCCTCGAGCTGCTCAAGGAACTGCAGGCGCGCCTGGGCATGGCGCTGCTGCTGATCAGCCACGACCTGAACCTGGTGCGGCGCATTGCCCACCGGGTCTGTGTCATGCAGAAGGGCTGCATCGTCGAACAGGCATCCTGCGAAGATCTGTTCCGCGCGCCGCAGCATCCCTACACCCGGGAACTGCTGGCCGCAGAACCCAGCGGCCTGCCGGCGGCCAACGAGATCGGCCCGCCGCTGCTGGAGGTTGACAACCTCAAGGTCTGGTTCCCGATCAAGAAAGGCCTGCTGCGCAGCACCGTGGATCACGTCAAGGCAGTGGACGGCATCCACTTCAGCCTGCCCCAGGGCCAGACCCTGGGCATCGTCGGCGAGAGTGGTTCGGGCAAGTCAACCCTGGGCCTGGCGATCCTGCGCCTGATTGCCAGCCAGGGCGGCATTCGTTTCGAGGGGCAGCAGCTCGACGCCCTGTCCCAGCAACAGGTTCGGCCGCTGCGGCGGGAAATGCAGGTGGTGTTCCAGGACCCTTTCGGCAGCCTCAGCCCGCGCATGAGCGTGAGCCAGATCGTCGGCGAGGGCCTGCGCATCCACAAGATAGGCAGTGAACAGGAGCAGGAACAGGCCATCATCGAAGCCCTCAAGGAGGTCGGCCTGGACCCGGACACGCGGCACCGCTACCCCCATGAGTTCTCCGGCGGGCAGCGCCAGCGCATCGCCATCGCCCGGGCCCTGGTGCTCAAGCCGCGGCTGATCCTGCTGGACGAACCGACCTCGGCCCTGGACCGCACGGTGCAGCGCCAGGTGGTGGAGCTGCTGCGCAACCTGCAACGCAAGTACAACCTGACCTACCTGTTCATCAGCCACGACCTGGCGGTGGTCAAGGCCCTGAGTCACCAGTTGATGGTGATCAAGCACGGCCAGGTGGTGGAACAGGGGGACGCCGGGGGCATCTTCGACGCCCCGCAACACCCTTACACACGGCAACTGCTGGAAGCCGCCTTCCTGGCTCCGGCAAGCGCCGAATAACCTGAAACAGGAGTAGCAACATATGGGTTTTCTCGCTGGGAAGCGTGTCCTGATCGTCGGTGTCGCCAGCAAACTGTCGATCGCCTCCGGCATCGCCGCCGCCATGCACCGTGAAGGCGCCGAGCTGGCCTTCACTTATCAGAACGAAAAACTCAAGGGTCGGGTCGAGGAGTTCGCCGCCGGCTGGGGCTCCAGCGCCGAGCTGTGCTTCCCCTGCGATGTGGCCAGTGACGAGCAGATCGCCCAGGTCTTCACCGAACTGGGCAAGCACTGGGACGGCCTGGACTGCATCGTCCACTCCGTGGGCTTCGCCCCCGGCGACCAGCTCGAAGGCGACTTCACCGATGCCACCACCCGCGAGGGCTTTCGCATCGCCCACGACATCAGCGCCTACAGCTTCGTGGCCCTGGCCAAGGCCGGTCGGGAAATGATGAAGGGCCGCAACGGCAGCCTGCTGACCCTGTCCTACCTGGGCGCCGAACGCACCATGCCCAACTACAACGTGATGGGCATGGCCAAGGCCTCCCTGGAAGCCGGCGTGCGCTACCTGGCCGGCTCCCTGGGCCCGGAGGGCACCCGGGTCAACGCCGTTTCCGCCGGCCCGATCCGCACCCTGGCGGCCTCGGGGATCAAGAACTTCCGCAAGATGCTGGCGGCCAACGAAGCGCAAACCCCGCTGCGGCGCAACGTCACCATCGAAGAAGTCGGCAACGCCGGCGCCTTCCTCTGCTCGGACCTGGCCTCGGGCATCAGCGGCGAGATCATGTACGTGGACGGCGGTTTCAACACCACCGCCATGGGCAATCTCGACGAGTGATCTGCGGCGGTGGCGAGGGGGTTTGCGCCCTCGCCACCCTGCCCCCTCCCGCTCATTGGAAAGGCCGAACATGAAGCTGTGCTATCTGTTGCTCGTGCTGTTTCTAGCCGGCTGCGACAACACCCAAGATACCGCCTCGAATAAAACCCGGAGCACAGTCGCAAGCCTTCACATCCCTTTAGGGGCTCCGGTTGCCGAGTTCCTTGAAAAGAGCCCGGTGAGTTTTACCGCCGACTGCCTGGATGCGGTCAACCTATGTTGGTATGAGGCGGATCGTCAGGGAGCACTCCTTGACCTGAGCCTGGCCCAGCCCGAGGGCACGCTTGAACTGGATCAGGTGGCCGGGCTGCTGATTGCCGTTGATGGCAAGACCTCAAACACCATCCAGGAATTGAACATCGACCTTCGCGGGCTGCCGGACAACAGCACTCACAAGGCCAACAAGGCGCTTGTCTATAACCTTCTCAGGACGTTGAAGAACGCTGGATGGCAAAAATACTACTTCCCTTCCGACCCCCGAATAGCCGCTGGCGAGTTGCACAAGCTGGACTGGAAGGAAAGCCTCCTGGGTACCCAGCCACTCAGCCACCCGCTGTTCGATGCCAACCATGAGATGAGCCTTGAGCAGTGGCTGAGCAACAACATGTTCTATGACTGGTATCTCTATCACGGCAACTACATTGCGCATGTCCGAGCCCTGCGCTACGACTCGAAAAGCGCCCCCCTGCAAAGCGCTGTCTACTTGATAAGCCTGAACCTGATGTCCCTGGACACGTTCTGGACCCGCGACTTTGCAGAGGCACAAAGAGCCCAATGGAGAACCCTGTTCCCTGCGCATTTGAAAGAACGGCTGCAACGTCGCTCAGAAGTTGAAAGCCGAGCCAGGGCGGCCGGGGTCGACATCGAGGAAAGCTATAGCCCACCGCTGATGGAACGCGGCCAATAGCGCCCTGCCACTGACGCCCTTCCCTGCCCCGCGTCACCGGGCAGGGCTTGGCGGCAGCAACCCTCAGCGAACCCGCTTGCTCGCCTGCTTGTGCAGGTACATGGCCTTGTCGGCGTCCGCCAGCAACGCCTCGATGTCGGGATGGCGTCCGGCGTCGTATTCGATCTGGCCGACGCTGAAGCGGATGTCATAACCCCGCTTCAAGGTGGCATTGCGCTCGTCGAGAATCTCCCGCAGGCGCGCCATGATCGCCGAAGTCTCGACATGGTCGGCAGCGGTCAGCAGGGCCACGAATTCATCGCCCCCCAGGCGACCGATCACGTCGCTCTCGCGAAAGGCGATGCGCAGCACGTCGGCGAAGGTCTTCAGGGCACCGTCGCCTTCGGCATGGCCGTAGGTGTCATTGATCTGCTTGAAGTCGTTGAGGTCGAAGAACAGCAGGGTCGCCGGTTTTTCCAAGCGCTTGCACACCCCCAGGGCATGCCGGGCCAGGGCCTCGAAGCCGCGGCGATTGGACAGCAGGGTCAGCTCGTCCATGCTGGCCATCTGCACCGCCGCCAGTTCCTGTTCGGCCATGCGCGCCAGGTCCCGTAGCAGTGCCCGGTCCTCGTCGTCCAGGTCGCGGGGCTTGATGTCGATCAGGCACAGAGTGCCGAGCTTGCTGCCATTGGTCACCGTCAGCGGGCAACCGGCATAGAAGCGGATGCCCGGCTCCCCCACCACCAGCGGGTTGTCGTGGAAGCGTTCGTCCAGGCCGGCGTCGGGCACGGTGAGGATCTGGTCGCCGAGGATCGCGTGGCCACAGAAGGAAATGTCCCGCGAGGTTTCGCTGACATCGAGCCCCACACAGGACTTGAACCATTGCCGGTCGGCATCCACCAGGCTGACCAGGGCAATGGGCACGTTGAACAGACGCTTGGCCAGCCGGGTCAGGCGGTCGAAACGCTCCTCCGGTGAGGTGTCGAGCACATTCAGCTCCCGCAGGGTCTGGATTCTCAAGGCCTCATTGTTGGGTTTGCTGGGATACAACATCGCTGACTCCATTCGCGGCTAAGATCCCAAGCGTAGCCCAGAATAACGACGGCTTATCATCTAAAGCGGCGCGGCAGGAGCCAGTGAGCAGGGGGCCCTTACAACCGGGGGGTCAACAGAATCCTCCCGTAGCCAGCCACGAACACGGCAAACGCCAGGCCTGCCAGCAGCGCTGAAAGGCCCAGCCCCAGGCTGCTGAACGGCACCAGCAGGACCCGGCACAAGGCCGCCAGGAACAGCAGCGCAAAACCACCGGCCATGGCCCGCGAAGCCTGCAGGGGCCGGCCACTGTGGCCGAGGCTGACCCGCGCCACCATGCCCAGCACCAGCCCGCCCAGGCCGCCCACCGCCAGGGCATGGGTCACCAGGCTCTGGGGTATCGACCCGCCCAGGTGCCAGAGGGCCATGCCCAGGGTTGCCAGGGCCAGCCACCCGTAGGCCAGGTACAGCGACCAGAGCAGCGGCACCCGCCACACCCCCGGCCGGTGCCAGCGCCACAAGCGCCAGCCTTGCAGCCCCGCCAGCAGGGCGAACAGCGGCGCCAGCCACCCGCGGGGAGCGTCACCGCCGCCCAGGGCCATGGACAACGCGGCCAGCAGGCTGCCCACCAGCAACACCCGGGTCGGCCAGGGCGATGTCGGCGCCTGGGGGGGCAGTTGCAGCCCGCGCTGGATGAAGAAGGGAATCACCCGGCCGCCGATCACCGTCATCAGGGTCGCCACCAGCCACAAGGCGCCCAGTTCGCCGCGCCGCTGCCAGCTGTCCTGGTGTTCCAACAGGCCCCACAGGGTCAGCCCCTGAAACAGCGCCAGCAGCCCCAGGACCAGGACCATGGGGTAGTTCTCGCGCTTGCCGGCGCACCACAGCTCGCGCCCGATCACCGCCGCCAGCAACGGCATGAACGCCAGTTGCACCACAACGAACAGCGGGCCCGGCAGCGGCAGCCACCAGGCCAGGCGCCCCGCCAGCCACAGCAGCCACAGCAACAGCAACGGCGTACGGCTCAGGCCCGGGCGGCCGGTCCAGTTGGCCACCGCCGTCAGCAGGAAGCCGGCAACGATCGCCACGGCAAAGCCGAAGAGCATTTCGTGACGGTGCCAGGCCAGCATCCCGGCCACCGGTTGCAGGCCCGCCAGCGCACCATGCAGCCACAGGCCCCACCCCACCAGGGCAAGGCAGGCGAAGCCGGCGCCGGCGAGGAAGAACGGGCGGAACCCCAGGCTCCAGAGGGGCTGGCCGGTCCAGCGGTGCCAGGCTTCAGGCAAAGACACAGGCAGCCCTCCCCTGGCACTGGGCCATGCGCCGCTGGGCCAGCAGGCGCATGACATAACCGATCTTCAATAGGGTCGGCCCGATCATCACCAGGCTGTGCATCAGCACCAGGGTGGCGATAGGCAAATGGCCGGAATGGACATAGGCGGCGTACACCCCCAGGCCCAGCAACAGGCTGCCCGACCACAGCAGCGCATTGGACAGGTGCAGTACATGCAGCGGCGAATCGAAGTAACGGCTCATGTCGACAACTCCTCGAACACACAATGGCATGACTGGCCCTTCACGTTTCATGCCAGCGCGCAGAGCCCATAAAACCGGGCCCCTGCCACCTCAAGAGTCTTTATGACCAGATAAAGAAGAAGTCATAAAGACCGCCAACGCAGTCAATATGACTGCATTTTTCCCCGCGGCCCTTTTTCGCCGGCAAGGGCAGACTGCCCCTCTTGAGCCAATCCCCCCTCTGCAGGAGCGAGCTTGCTCGCGATGCATCGGAAAACGCCGCGCACTTCCTGTAGACCCGCGTTATCGTTGACGCCCATCGCGAGCTCGCTCGCTCCCATACAAGGATGTCGCCGATGCCCGAAGCTTCCTCCCCCGCATCCGAAAAGAGCCTGTCACGCCTGTTGCTGGAGTTGCTCTGGCAGTTGGCCGCCCTGCTCATCCCGATCTTCTTCGTCACCCTGCTGCCGCCCCCGGCGGCCCTGGGGGTGTTGCTCGGCTGCGCAGCGGCGATGACCCTGGCGGCGCGCCTGGGCTGGCCTAAAACCGCCCGCGGCCTGGCGCGGCTGATGATCAGCGCCGCGTTCGGCCTGGGCTTCAGCCTGGGCCGGGCCCTGCCGGCCTACTGGGATATCGCCGCCGCCTTCACCAGCATCTTTGCCGGGCTGGCAGCGGTCAGCCACCTGGAACGCCGCCTGGGGCTGGTGCAGCCGAGCCCCACACCGATCAGCGCCTGGGGCGGCAACGAACCGCAACAGACCCCGGAGGGCCAGCCGATCCGGGTGTTCAACCACGGCGAGATCGCCATGGGCGGGCCCACCTATTGCGACTACCTGTTCCCCGATGGGGTGCTGCTGCAAGGGCTGGGGTCCTCGGCGCGGTTTTCCAGTGACGGGCGCTACTTCGCCGCGCCGCTGCCTTCCAGGCAACACTGGGGGCTGGCCATCCTCGACCGTGAACAGCGCCGCCTGTACCGCTGCAACCGGGAACACTTCTGGGAGCTGGATGCCTTCAGCGCCGACACCCTCAGCGGCCGCCACAGCCCGCTGGTGGACAACGGCCAGCACCAGGCCAGCCTGAACAGCCTGCTGCAGGAGGCCGAATGCGTCGAACTGGTGGCGGTAGCCGATCTCTGGCTGGAGCCGGGCCAGTGGCTGGAGGCCCTGGCTCGCCAGGATTTCGAAGAAAGCGCACCCCACGGCAGCCACCGGCTGCACGCCAGCCTGGCGCTGCCGGCCAGCCTCAGGGCCCTGGAGCAACCCCTGGAACCCCTGCGCACGCCGCCCTATCGCATAAGCATCGACGGCCAGCCCAGCGGCTTGCTGCTGCGGGCGGACGCACCCCGCATCTGGCGCGACGATGGCCGGGCCCTGGCCTGCATCGCCCACGAGCAGGCGCAGCCTGAGGCCGCGTGCTGCTGGCTGTGGCAGGCCGACAAGGGCTGGCGGGCATTGCCCGCGCCCTGGGTCGCCAGCCATGCAGAACCATCCTTCTACCCTGGCCCGCTGCTCAGCCTGGATCGCCACTGGCTGGGCTACAGCGCATACCTGGACCTGGCCGAGGCGGACCACGGGCGCTACGGCTATCGCTTGCACAGTACCCACAGCGACAGCGAAACCGGCGTCGGCCATGACCGGCAAGGCAGCCTGCAGGTGGCGCCGCTGCCGCTGACCCGCACCCAGCTGCTGCAGCCCCTGGACGGCAGCGGGGCCCGGGGCGAAAGCCGGATCCAGTCCCAGCCCCTGCTGGGCGAGCAGCGCGCGCTGTTCAGCTGGCTGACGGACAACCCCCGGGGCCTGGGTGCCTACCGATGCCAGATCGGCACCTGGCAACTGCCCGGGTGCTGGTTGCTGGACCATCGGGTTTCCGATTGCCAGCGCTACCTGGCCCTGCTGCCCTGGAGCGAGACCCTGGAGCTGGCCCCCCAGGTGGTGGTGGCGGACCTGCAACAGCAGCGCCTGATCTACAGCCCCGCACTGCTGGCGGCGCGCCTGCTGGACTTTCGCCAGGGCCGCCTGAGCCTGGCCGTGCTGGTCGGGCGCCTCGACCCGGACCACGCCAGCAGCCCGCTGCAACGCTTCAACCGGCCGGCGCCCGCACCTGAACACGCCGCGGCGTTCTGCACAGAAGGCCCGGCCTCGCAGCCCTGTTATGAGCGCCAGGACTGGCAGGTGATCGATGACCAATTGCAACCCGTGGCGCCCTGGCGCCTGGTGGATCGGCCTCAGGCCGCGGTCGCCGAGGGTGACTTTATCCAGCCTGCCCCCGATGGCCGCGACGCCGCGTGGCTGTTTGGCAGCGAAACCGAGTACGCCGACAGCTGGCTGCGGGAAACCAGCCCGCGGCTCGGCGGCCACCTGCTCACCGCCTCCGGCTGTGCAGTAGGCGATCTGGCCCCGTCGCTGATCTGGTCCACCGACGCCCGCTACCTGGCCTTGACCCGGCTCCGGCTCGGCGCCGGCGACCCGCAGCAGGGCTACCGCGCCTGGCAGTTGCTGCTGCTCGATGTGCAGGAACGCAGCCTGCGCATCGCCCCCGACTGGCTGCGCCACCGCCCGCTGTTCCAGCACTTCGATGCCCGGGGCCTGGCGCTGCAGCTGTTCGAGCGGGATTGGCAGGCGGCGGACGATCCCGATCCGGGCCACAGCCTGGAGTGGGCACTGGAGGACCTGTTGCGCCTGCCCGCCGAACCCTTGCGTGAACACCAGGGGCTGTGGCTGAGCGCCACCGACTGGCCCCAGGCCCGGGCGTGGCAGGCGCTGCGCCGCCCGGCGCACCCGGCCTTGCGCGCCGGGGCTTGAGCCCCGGGGTCAATCGGCCTTCAGTGCCTGGGCGTCCCGCGCGCGCTGGCTGACGAAACCGGGGATCTGCTCCCCGGGCAGGGATTTGCTGTAGTACCAGCCCTGGATGGTCAGCTCGGCACTCGATTGCAGGAAATCCAGCTGCTCGCGGGTTTCCACCCCTTCCACCACCACTTTGAGCTTGAGGGTTTCGCAAAAACGCAGCAGGCCGTTCAACACCTGGGCGCCCTTGGGCTCACGCTGGGCGAGGACAAAGCTGCGGTCGATCTTGATCCCGTCCACCGGGAACTGGTGCAGGTAGCTCAGGGCGGAAAAGCCGGTGCCGAAGTCATCGATATAGACCCGGGCGCCTAGCGCATGGAGCTTGCCGATCCATTGCTGAGTCAGCAGCGCATCGCCCACCAGGGCATCCTCGGTAATCTCCACCGACACCTGGCCCTGGGCCCGGGCCAGAATCTCCAGCAGGCGCTGGCCATGTTCCCGGGAGGCCAGGGTGGCGCTGGAGATGTTGATGGTGATGGGCAGCTCGAAGCCGACCTTGCGCCACGCCAGGTGCTGGCGCACCGCCTGGGACGCCACCCAGAAATCCACCTCGGGCATCAGCTTGGCCTGGCCCAGCCACTGCAGCAGTTCCCAGGGCGACTGCACCTTGCCCTCGCGGTCACGGGCGCGGATCAGCGCTTCGCAACCGCTGCACAAGCCGCTGTCCTTGATCACCTGGGGCTGATACTCCAGGTGGAAGTCGTAGTCGCTCAACTGCTGGATACGGGCCAGTTGCAAGGACTGCTGGGCGGCCTGCTGGTAGGACGCCACCATCGGGTCCAGCTCGAACAGCCGGCCCCGCTCCTCCAGGCCATGGAAGGTGGTGTCGAAGGTTTTCAGGTAGACCTGGGCACTTTGCTCGCCCTGGCGCTGGATGCTGCGCACATAGGGCATGTAGATCAGGATTCCGACCCCTAGCAGCAGCCCTTGCAGCAGCACCGCGCCCCAGTCGCCCTGGGTGCTGAGGTAGGCATTGAGCAGCACCGGCGAGGTAAAGGGCAGGCTCACCAGCGCCGGGCTCACCCACCCCAGTTGCACCACCAGCAGCGCCAGGCAGGCATTGACCATCGGCACCAGCATGAACGGTACCAGCAGGCGCGGGTTGAGGATGATCGGCACACCGAACAGCAGCAGTTCGTTGACGTTGAACAGCGACAGCGCCAGGCTCGCCAAGGCCAGCAGACGCATGGAGCGGTTGCGCGAGAAACCAAGGATCGCCAGCACCAGTGCCAGGGAACCGCCAGAGCCGCCAATGAAGGCAAAGCAGCCCAGCAGGCCGCTGTTCAAGGCATAGCGCAATGGCCGGCCAGCGGCCTGATCCGCGGCGTTGAGCGTCACGGCCTGGTCCATCACATCCATCAGCGGCTGCATGGCATGGGCACCATGAATGCCAAAGAACCACAGCAGCGAATTGGTCGAGGTCAGGAAGATCGCGTTGAGGTAGGGGTTGTCCAGGTTGTCGATATCGATCGGCCGCTCGACGTAGGCAAAATCATGGAACTGCAGCAGCAGTTGCAACACGCAGACCAGCACCAAAGAGGTCACCATCCCCGGCAGCACCATGTTGATGGTGCCCTTGAGGTTGTGCCCCACCAGCCCCTCGTCCACCAGCCGGGTCCAGCGCTGGCGGTGCAGCCGGGCCATCAGCGGCACATTGATCAGGGGCGAGGCGATGGCGATGAACAGCACGAAGGTCGCCGCCGCCCGCGGGTAGTCGCGCAGCAGGTAGATGGCGATCACCACATGGGACAGGCAGAGGAAGGCCACCGGCAGTTGGGGCAGGCGGTATTTGATTGCCAGCATGTAGCCGATGGACGCCGCCACTAGCAGGGGAATGATCGAACTGATGCGGTTGTGCAGGCCGGTCAGCAGCTCCACCAATGCTGGCGGCGCACCCAACGCCTGGGCGCACTGGCCGAGGATCAGCAGCAGCGCCGAGACCAGCAGGCACGGCAGCAGCCACAACAGGCCTTCGCGGATCGAGCGTAATGACTCGGCACCCGCCAGGAGTGCCAGACGATGGGTGAAAAACAGCTTGAACCCCACGTTTCGCATAAGCCCCGCCCCTTTGCCGCTGCGCATCCGATACCCCCCGGACGTTGCCGCCCGCCCCATGGATACGCAATGCAGCGCCAGGCCATGACAAGCGAATACCGGCGAAGATACCACTGAAGAAACCCCATTCAGCAAGCACTGAATGGCCCCGATCCCAGTCTTTTATCGTCCTGTTCGTGCCAGGCTTGACTGCCCGCGCGGCCACCCGCTCAAGCACGGTCGATTGCGCCAGGGCGCGGCGATATCGTTTGCAGGGGTCGATGGCTTTTGCTTTAATCGCGATCAATTCCCATTTACAACCAGATCGCCAGCGGACACGCCTCCTTGCCCTCCACGCCTCTCGCCAGCCCGGACTCGGTCCACAGCCTCTACGATGCCCATCACCGCTGGCTCTACGAGTTGTTGCGCCGGCGCCTGAATCACGCCTGGGACGCTGCCGACCTGGCCCACGACATCTTTGTCCGGGTGCTCAAGCGCCCGCCGGTGCTGCGTGACGAGGTCCACCAGCGTTCCTACCTGGCCACCGTGGCCCGGGGCCTGTGCATCGACCACTGGCGGCGCCGGCAACTGGAGCAGGCCTGGCTGCAGGCGCTGGCTGCACGCCCGCAGGCGGTGCAACCCTCGGCGGAGCAGCAGGCAATCATTGTCGAGACCCTGTACGAAGTGGACGCCATGCTCAGCCGCCTGCCGGCCAAGGTGCGCTCGGCCTTCATCCTCGCTCAACTGCACGGCCGGCCCTACCAGGCCATCGCCGATGAGCTGGGGGTATCGGAGCGCATGGTGAAGAAGTACCTGGCCCAGGCCCTGCTGCATTGCGCACTGCTGGAGGCCGAACTCGACGGCCTGCTGGTGGACTGAACCATGGACCCTCGACCCGGCGGCCGGCTCAGCCACGCCTGCCTGCAACAGGCCGCGCACTGGTACGTGCAACTGCAGGACCAGGGCAGCAGCGACGAACAGCGTCGCCAGTGGCGGGACTGGTTCGAGCAGAGCGCGGAACACCGCCAGGCCTGGAGCTATGTCGAGCGGGTCAGCCAGCGCCTGCTGCCATTGCAGGAGGCCAACACCCGCCCATCCGCCAGCCGCGCCCTGAGCGCCGCCCGACGTCCGGCCCTGGCACGGCGCCAGGTGCTCGGTGCACTGCTGCTGGCTGGCCTGGGCTGGGGCACCTGGCGCAACAGCCCGCTGCCCCAGGCCCTGAGCCGCTGGCGTGCCGACTACGCCACCGGCACCGGGGAAGTCCGCGACACGCTGCTCAGCGACGGTACGCGCCTGTGGCTCAATGCCCTGAGCGCGGTGGATGTGCGCTACAGCACCGAGCAGCGGCTGCTGGCGTTGCACCTGGGGGAAATCCTCATCGATACCGCCAAGGACCCGCAGCGGCCATTCCTGGTGCAGACCGAACACGGCCGCCTGCGCGCCCTGGGCACGCGCTTCAGCGTGCGCTGCGGCGCCAGCGACAGCCTGCTCAACGTCTACGCCGGCGCGGTGGAGGTACGCAGCGCCAGTGGCTTGCAGGTGCAGGTGGTGAATGCCGGCCAGCAGCTGCGCTTCGATGGCCGCACCCTGGGGCCGCTGCACGCCGCCAGTGCCGCCCGCGAAGCCTGGAGCCACGGCCTGCTGCTGGCCGACAACCTGCCCCTGGAGCAACTGCTGGAGGAACTGGGGCGCTATCGCAACGGCCACCTGGGTTGCGACCCGGCCATCGCCCAACTGCCGGTGATGGGCTCTTTCCCCTTGCACGACTCCGACCAGGCCCTGGCCCTGCTGGAAGCGGCGTTGCCGGTGCGGGTCAAGCGCCTGGCGTCCTGGTGGGTGACCCTGGAGCCACGTACCTGAAGCCGGAAAACTTTTTTTCACCTGGCAGGTTCCCTTTTTCCGACGCCCTTCGGTTAACCCGGTAACAGTCCTCACATTGCCGACCCACAAGGGAACCCCATGCCATCACCCCGTCGTTCGCGCCTGCCCTTTCATACCCTGCCCCTGTGCACCGCACTGCTGTGCGGCGCCGCGCCCTGGGCCCACGCCGCTGCCGATGCGGGCCAGAACCAGCCCCAGGCTGAACGGCGCAGCTACAGCATCGGCCCCGGGCCGCTGGTCACGGTGCTCAACCGCTTCGCCGAGCAGAGCGCGGTGTTCATTGCCGGGCACAACGACCTGGCCGTCGGCAAGCAGAGCCCCGGCCTGAACGGCCGCTACAGCGTCGCAGAGGCTCTGCAACTGCTGCTGGCGAACTCCGGGCTGCAAGCCCAGGCGGTCAGTGGCGGCTATGTGCTCAAGGCACTTCCCGCCACCAGCGGCCCGCTGCAACTGGGCACCACGCAGATTTCCGCCCAGGGCCTGGGCAGCGTCACCGAAGGCAGCCAGAGCTACACCACCGGGGCCAGCGCCTCGGCCACCGGCCTCAACCTGTCGCTGCGCGAAACCCCGCAAACGGTGACGGTGATCACCCGCCAACAGATGGACGACCAGGGCGCCACCAGCATCGCCGACACCCTGCGCCGGGCCCCCGGGGTCAGCGTGCAGAACTACGACAGCGAGCGCTGGGAGTTCTCCAGCCGCGGCTTGCCCATCACCAATTTCCAGTACGACGGGGTCAACGCCACCTACGACGGGGTCTACGACTACGGCACCACCAGCACCGACATGGCGACCTTCGACCGGGTGGAAATCATCAAGGGCGCCACCGGCCTGATGACCGGCTCCGGTGACCCGTCGGCCACCGTCAACCTGATCCGCAAGCGGCCGACCAAGGAGTTCAAGGCCTCGGTCACCGGCACCGTCGGTTCCTGGGACAACTACCGCAGCGAAGGGGACATTTCCGGCCCGCTGACCGAAACCGGCAACCTGCGCGGGCGCTTTGTCGGGGTCTACCAGGACCGCAGCTCCTACCTCGACCACTACCAGAACACCAAGGACATCGCCTACGGCGTGCTGGAGGCCGACCTGACCCCCGACACGCTGCTGACCCTCGGCCTGGACCAGCAGAACACCCGCTCCCGGGGCGCCACCTGGACCGGCTTCCCGATGTACTTCAGCAACGGCTCGCGGACCCACTTCTCCCGCTCGTTCAACCCGGCCACCGACTGGAGCCGCCGCGACTTCAAGAACCAGACCCTGTTCACCTCCCTGGAACAGCAACTGGCCAATGACTGGACCCTGAAGGTCAGCTACGACCACCTGCGCCGCCAGCACGACACCCTGCTGGGCTCGGCCAGCGGCGGCAACCCGGACCAGGCCAGCGGCGACGGCATGTTCATGTACATGGGCAAGTTCAAGGGCGACCAGCGCCAGGACAACCTGGACATCAACCTGCACGGCCCCTTCAGCCTGTTCGGCCGCGAGCACGAGCTGATCGCCGGCTTCATGCTGATGAACGCCAGACAGGACATCCCGGTCCACGGTTCGGTGTACCCGCCAGTGGGCGGCAGCATCTACGACTGGCGCGGCGAGTTCGCCAAGCCGGACATCCCGAAGATCGGCGACAACGACATCCTCCAGCGCCAGACCGGCGCCTACCTGGCCACCCGCCTCAAGCCCACCGACGACCTGGCGGTGATCCTCGGCACCCGGGTCAGCGACTTCAAGGGCATCGACAACACCCGCTACCTCGACCCCAGCAGCCCCGACGCACGCCAGCGCTACCAGCAGACCGGCGTGGTCACCCCCTATGCCGGGCTGGTCTACGACCTCAACGACAGCTACTCGCTGTACACCAGCTACACCAGCATCTACCAGCCGCAGATGAGCAAGGACGTCGACGGCAAGATCCTCGACCCGGTGCAGGGCGACAGCTACGAAGCCGGGATCAAGGCCGAGTACCTGGATGGCCGGGTCAACGCCAGCTTCGCGGTGTTCCACACCGAGCAGGACAACGTCGCGCAACTGGTGGACGGCTGGGGCATCGACGCCATCTACCGTCCGACCAAAGGCGCGACCACCAAGGGTTTCGAGGTGGAGGTGGCTGGCGAGCTTAGCGAAGGCTGGAACCTGTCGGCCGGCTACAGCTACAACCACACCCGCGACGCCAATCACGACTACGTCTACGGCTCCGTGCTGCAGAGCACCGAACCGCAGCAGGTGGCTCGGCTGTTCAGCACCTACCGCCTGCCCGGCGCCTGGGACCGCCTGACGGTGGGCGGCGGGGTCAACTGGCAGAGCCAGTTCTTCGGCAAGGTGTACCAGCCCGACCCGAGCGATACGGTCAATGGCGGGCATGACTCGCGCATCACCCAGGACGGCTACTTCGTGGTGGATGCCATGGCCCGCTACCAGTTCAGCCAGCACCTGAGCTCGACCCTGAACGTGAAGAACCTCTTCGACAAGAAGTACTACACCGGTATCGGCAACTTCAGCACCGGCTTCTACGGCGAGCCGCGCAGCCTGCAACTGGCCACCCGCTGGGACTTCTAGCCCCGCGCCGATCCACGGTAGCCCGCTCCGGCTGCGGGTTGACTACGCTTGTGCGAGCGTGCTCAACCCGCAGAGGAGCGCCCCCATGCAACGCATCCAGACCATCACCCCGTGCCTGTGGTTCGACCATCAGGCCCACGAGGCCGCACAGTTCTACTGCTCGATCTTCGAGCACTCGCGCATCACCCACGTCAGCCACTACGGCAAGGCCGGCTTCGAGTTCCATGGCCGCGCCGAAGGCTCGGTGATGAACGTGGCGTTCGAGCTTGACGGCCAGGGCTTCAGTGCCCTCAACGGCGGCCCGGCGTTTACCTTCAACGAAGCGGTGTCGCTGCAAGTGCACTGCCGCACCCAGGCCGAACTCGACCACTACTGGAATGCCCTGGGGTTTGGCGGCCCGAAACAGGCCCAGCAATGCGGCTGGCTCAAGGACCGCTTCGGGCTGTCCTGGCAGATCGTGCCGCAGACGCTCGCGCAGATGATGTGCGACCCCGACCCGGCCCGTTCCGAGCGAGTGATGCAGGCCCTGCTGGGGATGAAAAAACTCGATATCGCGACGCTGCAACGCGCCTTCGACGCGCGAAGCTAATACACTCGTGGCCGGTCCTTGAGCGATGGATATGGCCTTGACGAAAACCGCCCCGCCCTCTGCAGACGCCCCCCTCTTCTGGCGCGATGCGGCCCTGCCCTTCATCGAGGCCCGCTCCATCGCCGACGGGCGCAAGGTCTGCTATTGCGCTCATGCCCATGAGCAGTTCTCCATCGGCTGCATCACCGCAGGGGTCAGTACCTACGTCAGCGAGCAGACGCAAAGGCAGGTGGGCGCCGGCACCGTGGTGCTGATGAACCCCGGGGTGGTCCACGCCTGCAACCCCATCGACGACCAGCCCTGGTCGTACCGCATGCTGTACGTCGACACGCCCTGGCTGACCCGCCTGCAACATGAACTGGGCGTGAGCCCCGAGTTGCAGTTCCAGCCCTTCGAGGAAACCAGCAGCGACGACCCGCAACTCTTCGCCGACCTCGAGCAGCTGTACCACGCCCTCGTGGACCCACAGGCCGAGACGCTGCACAAGCACAGCTGCGTGGTGGCGTTCTTCAGCGAGCTGCAACAGCGCCTGAACCCGGCCAAGGCCCTACCCCGGGAGAACAACCACAAGCTTGAGCGGGCCGCGCAGTTCATCCGCCAGCACTGTACCGAGCCCCTGGACCTGGAACAGATCTGCCAGGCTGCGCAGCTTTCGGCCTCCTACCTGATCCGCGCCTTCAAGCAGCAGTACGGCATGGCGCCCCATGCCTACCTGGTCAACCGGCGGGTGCAGTTCGCCCAGGCCCGCCTGCGCCAGGGCGTGCCGATCGCCGAGGTGGCGCAGGCCGCCGGCTTCGCCGATCAGGCGCACTTGCAGCGCGCGTTCAAGCAGCATCTGGGGGCCACCCCGGGCCAGTACCAGGGGCCGCGACGGGCCAGGCGCGGCGAACCTCAGGCCCACTGACGCCCAACTGCGCTCAAAGCAGCAGGCAGGCCGCGCTGACTGCCAGCAAGGCGGCCATGGCCCGGTTGAACAGGCGCATGCCCGCCGGGTTGCCCAGGTAATGGCGCAAAAAACTGCCGGCATAGGCCCAGCAGGCCACCGACAGGTAGCAGATGACCAGGTACACCGCCGCGAACAGCCACACCAGCCGCGCCTCGCCATCGGCGGCGAAGGCCCCCATGCCGGCCACGCAAGCCAGCCAGGCCTTGGGGTTGAGCCACTGCATCAGGGCGCCATACCAGGCCGACGGCGCCCGAGGCTGGCCTTCGGTATCCAGCCGGCCATCGTCCCGGGCCAGCTTCCAGGCCATGTACAGCAGGAAGGCCACGCCGGACAGGCGGATGCCTTGGGTCAGAGCCGGCCACTGGCGCAGCAGTTCGTGCAGCCCCAGGCCGACCAGCACCAGCAACAGGACAAAACCCAGGGTGGCCCCGGCCACATGGCGCAGGCTGGCCCTGAAGCCGAACCGCGCACCGCTGCCCAGGGCGACGATGTTCACCGGCCCCGGGGTAATGGAGGCCGCCAGGGCAAAGGCCGCCATGGAAAACACTACGCTCATCACTTGCCTCTTTGTCTCTGTGGGTTGGAGCCGCACAGACTACGAGGCCGGGGTGAGGCGGTATTGAACAAAACTACCCTGCCGGTGGCGGGCTGTCGTGACACCGGGCAGGCCGCGACGAACTTGTGGATCGCGCCCGGCAATCAACTATTGAATCGGGTCACCAGTGCATTGAGTTCATGGGCGGTGGACTCAAGGTCGCCACCAATGCTGCAGGAGTGCACGGCAATATCGGCATTCTGGTCCGAGACCCGGGCGATATTGCTGATCTGCTCGGAGATTTCCTCGGCCACATGGGCCTGCTGCTCCGACGCCGCGGCCATCTGCTGGCTCATCTGGTGAATGCGCTCCACCGCCGAGTTGATGCCGTCCAGCGCCTGCTGGGTGCTGACTACCTGGGCCACCCCGGAGCGCGCCTCCACGCTGCCCTGGCGCGCCACTTCCACGGCCTGGCCCGCCACCTGCTGCAGGCTCTGGATGATGCGCTGGATGCTCTGGGTCGATTCCCGGGTCTTCGACGCCAGGGCCCGCACCTCATCGGCGACCACGGCGAACCCCCGGCCCTGCTCGCCGGCCCGCGCCGCCTCGATGGCTGCATTCAAGGCCAGCAGGTTGGTCTGCTCAGCGATCGAATGGATCATGTTCGCCGCCACCTGGATCGACTGGGTTTCCTGCGCCAGGCCTTCCACCGACTGGCTGACCGCATCCACCGTATCCGCCAGTTTCTCGATCACCACCCTGGAACGGCGCGCCTCCTGGGAGCCCACCTGGGTCAGCTCGTTGACCTGGTCGGCCGCGGCGGCGGTGTCATGGATGTGCACCGAAACCTCGGCGATCGACGAAGCCATCTGGTTCATCGCCGTGGCCGCCATGTCGGCTTCGTCGCGCTGCTTGCCCAGGGCCGACTCGGCCTGGCGCGACAGGTTCTGGCTGGTGGAAGCCAGTGACGCCGCCTGGTTGGCGTAGTCCCCCAGGCGGCTGAGGGCGGTACGGATCTTCGCCGCCTCGCTGATCAGGATCATCTGCAGGCGTGCCACCGGGCCTCGCTCATCGGTATAGGTGCGGGCAATCAGCTCGCTGTCGAAACTGCCCAGGGACACCGCGCTGATGCGCCCCAGCAACTGCCCGGTGCGGTAGGCGCCGTGGGCCTGCACGGCAAAGAGCCCGAGCAGCGCCACTCCCAGCCCGGCCCAGGGCCCGGCCAGCCAGCCGGCCATGGCGCTGGCCAGTACCGCCAGCAGCGGCGGCAGCACAAACACCCCGGCGCCCAGCAGCCGATGGCGCCAGGGCGTGGCCAGGCGGGTGCTGCGCAGGTGCGAGTACAGGGCGGCGGCGCGCTCCACCTGCTGGCGCTCGGGCTTGACCCGCACCGATTCGTAGCCGGCAATCACGCCCTGGCTGAATATCGGTGTGACATAGGCGTTGACCCAGTAATGATCACCGTTCTGGCAACGGTTCTTGACGATGCCCATCCAGCTCTTGCCGTCCTTGAGGTAGGACCACATATGGCCGAACACTGCTTCGGGCATGTCCGGATGGCGCACGATGTTGTGCGGGCTGCCAATCAGCTGTTCGCGGCTGAAACCGCTGACCGCAACGAACTCGTCATTGCAGTAAGTGATCTTGCCATGGGTATCGGTGGCGGAAATAAGCCGTTGTTCGGCAGGAAACACCCGCTCACGCTGAGTCACCGGGAGATTGTTTTTCATTTGAAAAACCTCGCAGGAAGTCTGGTAATTGCTCGTCATGATCAAACAGCAACTGGCGCATCCTGCGATTACCCGAAGACTTCTTCTGCGTACCTGCAGAACTTTCCCGAGCCTGATGAGCAATCCACTACAACAACTGCCCAGCGCCCGACCGAATCGAGTTTAGATAGCACTTTTAATCGCGCTATTGCCTCCAGGGAAATAACTTCCCTGGCAACGGAACTAGATTCAACACTCTTGACCTGGATCAATACTTAGCCTGGCAAGCAATGCCCCGGCCGCCCCTGGTTGAGAACCGATGGCCCATCACCTACCTTCTCCAGGCCCCTAAGCCATAGAGCCGCGCCAATGCCTGCCTCCTGCCAAGAAACTGCCCGCCTGCTACTGCGCGCCCCGACCCTGGACGACCTGCCCCAGGCCTGTGCCATCCATGGCGACCCGCAGACCAACCGCTTCAACCCCAACGGCCCGATCAGCGCTGCCGCCTGCGCCGACAAGCTGCACGGCTGGATCGAACACTGGCAGCAGCACGGTTTCGGCTACTGGGCCATCGCCCTGCGCAGCGACCCGCAACGGCTGATCGGCTTCGGCGGGATCATGCAGGGCTTCTTCGGCCACGAGCCGGGGCTGAACCTGTACTTTCGCTTGCGCCCCGAGGCCTGGGGCCAGGGCTATGCCGCGGAAATGGCCCGGGCCGCCCTGCACCTGGCCTTCAGTGAACTGCATGCACCGCGGGTCACCGGCCTGGTGCGCCCCGACAACCTGCCCTCGCGGCGCGCCCTGGAGCGCCTGGGGCTGAGCCTGGACGGCGAACTGGATGATTTTCCCGGCCAGGCGCCGAGCCTGCTGTACCGCATCAGCGCGCCGGACAACCCAGGCCCGGGCTAAGCCTCAGGGCAGGCACCCTGGCAGCCTGCGCGGCGGACTCAACGGATTCGAGGATTGACAAAGCGATCGCCGGCTTTTAAAACTGGGCGCCTGATTCTTGAGCCTGCAGCGACCATGTCCCCAGCCACGCCCTTCATCCTTCGCACCATTGGCCTGTCGGCCAAGGTCGAGGCGCGCGTGGCCTGCAGCTCTAAATCGAAGAAACAGTCGCTCATGTGACCGGGGCGCTGTGTCCCGTCAGATGAGCTGACAGGACCTCAAGCGCTACGGACACCCTCCCCCTGCTTACCGCCCTTCTACTCTTCTGACGACGACCCGACGGTCAACCATCAGGAGAACACGCATGTCATCGTTTCAAGGTATCTGGGTCCCTATCGTCACCCCTTTCATCGACGGTGCCGTCGATTTCGCCGCCCTGGGGCGCTTGACCACTCACCTGCTGGAAAGCGGCGTAGCCGGGCTGGTGGTTTGCGGCACTACCGGCGAGGCCGCGGCCCTGGACAAGGACGAGCAGTTGGCGGTGCTCGATGCGGTGCTGGAGCGAGCCCCCGCCGGGAAGGTGATCATGGGGCTGGCGGGCAATAACCTGAAGTCGCTGCTGAGCCTGCAGGAACAGATCCTCGAGCGTGCGGTGGCCGCCTTGCTGGTGCCCGCGCCCTACTACATCCGGCCGTCGCAAGCAGCCCTGGAGAGCTTCTTCGCCACCGTGGCCGACGCCTCCAGCGTGCCGCTGATTGTCTACGACATTCCCTACCGCACCGGGGTGAGCCTGGACACAGCTACTTTGCTGAACATCGTGGCCCATCCACGGATCGCGGCGGTCAAGGACTGTGGCGGCAACCTGGAAAAGACCCTGGCGCTACTGGCCTGCGGGCAGATCGAAGTGCTGTGCGGCGAGGACCTGCAACTGTTCAACGCCTTGTGCCTGGGCGCCCATGGGGCCATTGCGGCCTCGGCGCATATCCACCCGCAACGGTTCGTCGCCTTGCTGCAACAGGTCCGGGCACAGCAACTGGACGCGGCCCGGAGCACCTTCATGCAACTGGTGCCGCTGATCAAGGCGCTGTTCGCCGAACCCAACCCGGCGCCGGTCAAGGCACTGCTGGCCCACCAGGGGTTGATCGGAACGCAGTTGCGAGCACCGATGCACGATTGCAGCGCCGCCCTGCAAACCCTGCTCCGCACCCTGTAGGAGCGGGCTTGCCGGCGAAGAGGCCGTCACGGCTTGCACCCGCTTTCGCTGGCAAGCCAGCTCCTACAGCTGGCGCGACATCGGTGGGGTTCTTGCAGGTGCCTTCAGCGGATGGGCGGAATGCGGATCTGCCCGGCACGGCACTGGTTCTTCACGCCTTTGCCGCAGGCGCCGAACTCCAGGTCCTTGGTCAGGCAAACACGAACTTCGGACAGCTCGGGGCCGCTGCACAGAATGGCGATGCCGTTCTCGGCGATCCCCGGGTTGCTCTGGCGAAACTGCTGGGCAATCTGGCTGGCCTCGAAATAGCGCACCGTGGTCGAAGGCTGCAGCGCCTCGGGAATCTGTACCCTGGCCAGGGCCTTGTCCGCGGCATCCAGGTACCCCATGGCCCCCAGGCCGCTGCAGGTGCCGTGCTTGCTCCATTCATGATTCATCAGCTTGGCGGTGGGAAACAGGCTCAGGCCCTTGGCCCGTTCCTGGGCATTGAGCTGGGTCAGGGGTGGGCAGGACTCGGGCCAGCCACCCTTGGCGTATTGCGGCCACAGGCCGTGCAGGACAAAACCGTAGCCCTTGCCGGTGCACTGCTCGTTTTCCGGGTGCATCAGGCAGAAGGTCGGCGACCAGGACAGGGTCAGCAGGTAGTAGTCGAAGGTACCCGCCACCGAATCGCGCTGCTGCTTGGGCTGACGTGCGTCGCTGATGCCCACCATCCCCAGGGTCAGCACCAGGGCTGCCATCAGGGTAAAAAACTTTCTCATCGTGACCTTCTCCTTGGGAAAGCGCATCGTCCTGGCCCCGCCATCGGGGTGGAACGGATTGAAAACAACCTGATCTTTCTGGCAGGCCGGCGTTGCCGGAACATGACAGCAATTGCCCGGTGTCCCGCAGAAGCCGGTCAGGCAGCGGCCCGGAGAATACCCGCCAATGCCCTAGGCGGCAGCGCCCTCACTGCGCCGATACAGGCCGACACCCAGCGCCAGCACCGCCAGCAGGCCGGCACAACTGCGGTTGATCCAGCCCATGACCCGGGCGGAAAAGCGCGCCATGGCCCGCCGGCCACCCACGGCATAGAGGCTCATCATCAGGCAGTCCACCAGGGCGCTGACCACGGCCAGGATCAGGTACTGCTCGGCCACCGGCTGCTCCGGGCGCACGAACTGCGGCACGAAGGCGGAGAAAAACAGCAGGCCCTTGGGGTTTGACAGCCCCACCAGCAACGCCCGGCGAAACGCCGACCCGCCGCTGGCCGAGGCCCCGCCCACCGTACAGGCCAGGGCACGGGTCGGCGCTCGCCACAAGCCCCAGGCCAGATACAGCAGATAGGCCGCGCCGCAGCTCTTGACCACCACGAACAGCTCTTGCGAGGCCTGCAGCAACGCCCCCAGGCCGCAGCCCACCGCGCCGATCAGCAGCAGGTCGGACAACGCCGCGCCGGCGATGCCCCAGCCAGCCACCCGCATGCCATGCACCGCGCCATTGTTCAAGGCCAGCAACATCGAGGGGCCGGGGGTAATCATCACCGCGCTGACGGTGACGATGTACAGCAGCAGGGTTGGTATATCCATGGGTTCGCTCCAGGGTCATCCGCCGCGATCCGAAATCGCCCGGAGCACCTCAGGGCGCCCACTACGCGGGGGGCAAAATATGACGGATCACTGCGGCACCGGGCAAGCACGACGGACCGCACACGCCACTCAGGCGTCAGGAACGCTGACGAAGATGCTGTAGCGGGCCCCTTCCATGGCTTCGAAGGCGATCAGTTTCTGCACCAGCGGTTCGCTGAGCACCTTGCCGGCATTGAGCAGCAACATGCCGTTGTCGGCAATCAGGTTGCGCCGCAGGACCATCCCGGCCTGCAGCTCCCGGGTTCCCAGGACCTTGACCGTCGGATCATCGACGGTGACATCGCTCTGGTAGGCGGCACAGACCTGGACAAAGTCTTCCACCAGATTCGGGTCGTACAGGCGGCCCGCGTACTTGCGAATGAACAGCAGGGCTTCATCGCTGTTCATGTGCCGCTCCAGAATCAGCCCGCACTGCAACTCGATGAAATCCACCGCCAGCTTCAACAGCCGGGAGCCCCAGGGAATCGCCTCGCCCTTGAGGCGCTGGGGAAAGCCGCTGCCGTCCCAGCGCTCCTGGTGATGAAGGATCAGCCGCGCGGCATCCTGCATCGGTTCCAGTGCCATCAGCACCGATTCGCTCTGCTCGGGATAGGCGCGGTAGCGCGCCTGATCGGTATGGCGCAACAAGTCCGCCGGCGCCAGCAGCATGGCATCGCTCCAGCTCAACTTGCCGATGTTGTACAGGGCCGCCGCCATGGTCAGGTCGCGGCTGCTGGCCTCGTCCAGGCCGTGCCTTTTGCAGCAGGCACGCACCAGTTCGATGATCTTGCGGTTGGTTTGCTTGTCCGCGGGCAGCCGCAGGTTGGCCAGCAGCGAAAACACCTCGGTGGCGGTCACATAGCTGTGCTTGAGTTCTTCGTAGGCCAGGTCGAGCATGTCGGCAGTCTGCTGCAGCTCCGCGGTCCGCGAAGCCACATGCCGTTCCAGGCTGGCGTTGCTGGCCTTGAGTTGCTGGTTCTGCTCCAGGACCAACTGCTGCAAACGCTTGAGCTCACGCTCGGCGAGCTGGTGCTCCAGGGTCTGGCGCAGAATCAGCAGCAGCTCTTCGTCATTCCAGGGCTTGCTCAGGTACTGGTGGATCTGCCCGTCGTTGACGGCCTTGATGATGGTGTTCAGATCGGCATAACCGGTGAGCAGGATTCGCCGCACCGCCGGGTACTTCTCCCGCACCCGGGCCAGCAGGGCCGCGCCGTCCATGCCGGGCATGCGCGCGTCGCTCATCACCAGGTCGACGGGGCCTTCGGCGAGGATCTCCAGCGCTCTGGCGCCGCTGTTGGCCAGCAGCACTTCATAGGGCTCGGGACGCAGCAGGCGCTTGAGACTGTTGAGAATCGACTCCTCGTCGTCCACCAGCAACACACGTGGACGCCTACCTAGCTCAACCGGCTGCGGATCTTCCATGGGGCTCTCCCTGTGCGGCATAGGCTGCCCCGCTCCGTGCTCACGGACGGCTCGGCAGCGGCGTTTTTCCCAGACAATCCTAGATGAGTTTTTTATTTTCACGCCATTGCCCCCCGCGAAATAAATTCGTCGGCCGCGGCACTGCGCAATGACTATGCTGACAACGTTGCAAGGCGGGCTCAGGGTACTAGGGAAGGTCTATGGACGCTGGCAGTGACGCACAGACAAAGGCACAAGGCGCCTCGGACCAGCCCCCAGGGCGGGCCAACCGACGGATCCTGATTGTCGATGACAGCCCGGCAATCCATGAGGATTTCCACAAGATCCTGGCGCCGCGCCAGGCCCCGGACCTGAGCCTGGCCGAGCAACAGTTGTTCGGCCACGCCACGATGCCAGCGCAGCAAGCGCCCTTCTGCCTCGATTCGGCGTTCCAGGGCCAAGAGGCCCTGGCCCGGGTCGAAGCGTCCCTGGCCATGGGCCTGCCCTATGCCATGGCGTTCATCGACATGCGCATGCCCCCCGGCTGGGATGGCCTGGAAACCATCGAGCGCCTGTGGAACGCCGACCCGGACCTGCAGATCGCCCTGTGCACCGCCTATTCCGACTATTCCTGGGAAGCCATGGCGCAACGCCTGGCATTCGGCGACCAGTTGCTGATCCTGAAAAAGCCCTTCGACAGCCTGGAAATCCGCCAGATGGCCAGCGCGCTGACCTGGAAGTGGCAGATGGCACAGGACGCCCGGCAGAAACTCGACGACCTGCAACAGACCATCGAAAGACGGGTGGCCGAACTGCTCAAGGTCTCCCACCTGCTGCACTACGACGTGCTCACCGGCCTGCCCTCCAGCACCTTGCTGGGGGACCGCCTGGGCCAGGCCATGGCACGGGCCCGCCGTTATGAGCAGCGGCTGGCGGTGATGTTCCTCGGCCTGGACCGGTTCAAGCGGATCAACCATGCCCTGGGATACCCGGCCGGGGACGAGTTGCTCAAGAGAATCGCCCGGCGCCTGGAACAAGGCATGCGCGAGTCGGACTCGCTGTTTCGCTACGGCTCCGACGAGTTCGTGGTGGTGCTCCATGACCAGCAGCATCCGGCGCAGATACGCGCGCTTGCGCAAAAGCTGCTGGCCACCGTGAGCCAGTTCGATGACATCGCCGGGCACGACCTGCAGGTGACGGCCAGCCTGGGCATCAGCCTGTACCCCGAGGATGGCCAGGATGCCCTGGCGCTGATCAAGAAAGCCGAGATGGCCATGCGCACCAGCAAGGAGCAGGCACCGGGCAGCTACTGTTTCTTCACCGATGACATGACGCACCGGGCCCGGGAGCAGCAATACCTGGAGTCGGGGATTCTCCAGGCCCTGGAACGCCGGGAGTTCCACCTGCATTACCAGCCGAAAATCCACCTGGCCTCGGGCAATGTGGTAGGCGCTGAAGCGCTGATTCGCTGGCAACGCCCGCAACAGGGCTGGATCAGCCCCGAGCTGTTCATTCCAGTGGCCGAAGACAGCGGCTTGATCACCCGCATCAGCGAATGGGTCCTGGGGGAAGCCACTCGCCAGTGCCGGGCCTGGCAGAACGCCGGCCTGCCCCCTGTGCCGTTGTCCATCAACCTGTCGGCGGCTGACTTCAGGCAGCCGCAACTGCTCCAGCAACTGCGCGACGCGCTCAGCGACAACGCCCTGGACCCGGCCTGGCTGGAACTGGAAATCACCGAAGGCGTACTGCTGCAGAACGTCGAGGTCACGCTGGCTACCCTGCTGGCGATCAAAGCCCTGGGCGTGCGCCTGGCCGTCGATGATTTCGGTACCGGCTATTCGAGCCTGAGCTACCTGCGCAAGTTTCCCGTGGATGTGCTCAAGATCGACCAATCCTTCATCCACGGCCTGAGCCACGAACACAAGGACGCCGTACTGGTCAGCGCCATCATCAACCTGGGGCGCAGCCTGAACCTGAAGGTCATCGCCGAAGGGGTGGAGACGCACCAGCAACTGACCTTTCTCCTGCAGCAAGGCTGCGAGGAAGCCCAGGGCTACTACTTCAGCAAGGCGCTGCCCGCCGAAGACTTCGCTCGCCTGCTGGGCAAGCACAGGCCGCAGTTCCAGGTGACGGACCATGACCACTGAACAACCGCGCCAGCCGCCGCGCCGCCGCGCACGGGTACTGCTCCTGCTGCTCTGGGCAGGGCTGGGCGCCACCAGCCCGAGCGCTTTCGCCGCGCCCCTAGACGAACCGCTCAAGCCGTTGCCCGCGCCGCCGGCACTCGACCCCCAGCGGGTCGAGCTCGGGCGCCAGCTGTTCAACGAACCGCGCCTGTCCCAGGACCACAGCCTGTCCTGTGCCAGCTGCCACCGGCTGGACCAGGGCGGGGCCGACTCCCAGGCAAAATCGCCGGGTTTCAAGGGGCAGCCTACCCGGGTCAACACCCCCAGCGTGTTCAATGCCGCGCTGAATTTCCGGCAGTTCTGGGACGGGCGTGTCGAATCCCTGGAAGCGCAGATCGACAGCGTCGTGCAAAGCCCCAGCGAGATGGGCAACACCTGGCCGGCGCTGATCCGCACCTTGAGCGATGACAGCGCCTACCAGAAGTCCTTCGGTGCCCTGTACCCGGACGGCATCACCGCAGCCAACGTGCAAAATGCCCTGGCCACCTATGAAAAGACCTTGCTCAGCGCCAACTCGCGGTTCGACCAGTACCTGCAAGGCAATACCGACATCCTCAGCCTGGAAGAAAAATACGGTTACCAGCGCTTCAAGGATTACGGCTGCATCGCCTGCCACCAGGGGGTCAATATTGGCGGCAACATGTTTCAGAAGTTCGGCGTGATGGGCGACTACTTCGCTGCCCGGGGCAACCCCACCGACGCCGACCTGGGGCGCTTCCTGGTCACCGGCGACGAACAGGACCGCAACGTGTTCAAGGTGCCCAGCCTGCGCAATGTCGCAGTGACTGCGCCCTACTTCCATGACGGTTCGGCGCCGACCCTGGAGCAGGCAGTGGAAGTCATGTTCAAGTATCAGCTGGGGCGCCCGCCCAATACCCAGGACATCAGCCTGATCGTCAAGTTTCTCAAGACCCTGACCGGCGAATGGCAGGGCAAGCCCTTATGAAGCTGTCCCGACGCGTGCCGATCATGCTGCTGTCGCTACTGACCCTGAGCCTGGTGCTGGGGCTGGCCTTTCTCTACTTCAAGACGGTGATCGGCCAGCCCTCGAACTACGTACTGGCGCGGGACCTGATCAGCCATATCAAGCAGTTGAATGCCCAATGGGAAACCGAGGTGCTCAAGGCTCGGATCGCCATCACCCACGACTACGATCCACTGGTCATGCCGGTGCAAGAGATCAACCAGCTGTGGAACCGCTTCGATCAGCTTTCACAACAGAACCACAATGACCCGGCCGCCTGGACGGCCGGCCACCAGGCGTTCATCGAGGCCTTCCAGGAAAAGGCCGGCCTGGTGGAGCGTTTCAAGACCCACAACGCGGTGCTGCGCAACTCCCTGGCCTTCCTGCCCACTGCCGAAGACGATATCCAGCGCCGCCTGGCCGGCCTTGACGACCAGGCTCGGCTGTCAGAGCAGACCATTGCCATCGATACCTATGACCTGCTGCTCAGCAGCCTGGAGTTCGCCCAGGTTTCCAGCGACGACCGGGCCGCAGACATCCTGGTGGGGCTGAACAAACTGGCGGTCAACAAGGAGCGCCTGCCCGAACCCATGCATGAGCCGGTGGAGATCCTCAGCAACCACGTCTCGGTGATTCTGCGGGAGCAGCCGGTGGTCAACGACCTGCTGGAGCGCATCACCTCGATCCCCATCGCCCAGCGCCTGGACGACATCACCCATCTGCTCAACGCCGATCAGTTGCAGGCCGATCTGCAGGACCAGAAGGCCCACCAGTACCTGCTGCTCTTTGCCGCCTTGCTGGTGATACTGATTCTCTACCTGGCCGTCAGGCTGGTACGCAGCTACGCGGTCATCCGCCGGGTGAACACGGCCCTGCAGAGCGCCAACGAGCATCTGGAACACCGGGTCGAGGAACGCACCCGGGAGCTCAAGGAAGCCCAGAGCGAACTCATGGACAGCGCCCGCCAGGCGGGCATGGCGGAAATTGCGACCAACGTCCTGCACAACGTGGGCAACGTGCTCAACAGCGTGAATATCTGCAGCGAAATGCTCAGCCGCACCCTGCGCTCCAGCAAGGCACAAGGGCTGGGCAAGGCCATGCAGTTGATCAACCAGCACCAGGATGACCTGGGGCGTTTTTTCACCGAAGACGACAAAGGCAAGCTGCTCCCCGGCTACCTCAATCAATTGGTCGAAGCCATAGCCACCGAGCAGCAGGGCATGGGCGAAGAACTGGCTCAGTTGGCCCGCAGCGTCGACCACATCAAGGAAATCGTCGCCACCCAGCAATCCTATGCCGGAGCCTCTCGGCTGATAGAACCCCTGCGGGTCGCCGAGCTGATCGAAGACGCCCTGCGCATGAACTCCGGCGCCCTGGCCCGGCATCAGGTCACGGTGGTCAAGGACTATGGCCCGTTGCCTCCGGTGATGGGCGACAAGCACCGCATGCTGCTGATCCTGATCAACCTGATCAGCAACGCCAAGTACGCCATGTCCAACCTTGATGATCATTCACGGACCCTGACCCTGAGCGCCAGAGTGCTGGACGGCCAGACCCTGAGCATCAGCGTCAAGGATGAAGGCGAAGGCATCCCCGCGGAGAACCTGACGCGGATTTTTTCCCACGGCTTCACCACCCGCAAGGACGGCCACGGCTTCGGCTTGCATAGCTGCGCCCTGGCGGCCATGGAGATGGGTGGACAATTGAATGTGCACAGTGATGGCCCCGGCCTGGGCGCCACCTTCACTCTGGACATCCCGCTGATCAGCGCAGAGGACCCATGATGGACCAGTTGAACAATCGCCGGATCCTGCTGATCGACGATACCCCGTCGATCCACGAGGACTTTCGCAAGATCCTCACCCCGCCCGAGGCAGACGACAACGGTCTGGATGACCTGGAGGCACAGCTGTTCGGCGCCACGGCCAAGCCCCGGCAACAGCCTTTCGAACTGGATTCGGCCTACGGCGGCGAGGAAGGCCTGGCCATGGTCTGCCAGGCCCAGGAGCGGCAGCGTCCCTATGCCCTGGCGTTTGTCGACATGCGCATGCCCCAGGGCTGGGACGGCGCGCAGACCATCGAGCGCCTCTGGCAACAGGACCCGCGGCTACAGGTGGTGGTGTGCACCGCCTACTCCGACTATTCCTGGGAAGAGCTGCTGGAGCGCCTGCAGGGTCATCACCGCCTGCTGATCCTGAAGAAGCCCTTTGACAACATCGAAGTCCAGCAGATGGCCAACACCCTGACCAGCAAGTGGGAAATGACCGCCCGCGCGCTTTTGCAAATGCATCACCTGGAGCACCTGGTGCAGCAGCGCACCGAAGACCTGAGGCAGGCCGGGGCGGCGCTGCAACTGGAGATCGACGAACGCAAGCAGTTGGAAAACCAGCTGGTGCAATCGGAAAAACTGGCCTCCCTCGGGCAACTGGCCGCCGGGGTCGCCCACGAAATCAACAACCCCATCGGTTTCGTGTCCTCCAACCTCGGCAGCCTGGCAGGCTACCTGCAGCAGCTCGACCAGATGCTCAGCGCCTATCGCCAGGCCGAAGAAGCCATCGCCGCGCCGGAACTGCGCAAGCACCTGCAGAGCCTGCGCGAGAGCATCGACCTGGACTTCCTCCAGCAGGACATTCCGGTACTGATCAGGGAGTCCAAGGAAGGCATCGGCCGGGTGGCGCAGATCGTCAAGGACCTGAAGAACTTCTCCCGGGTCGACAGCGACCAGCAATGGCAGCTGGCGAGCCTGCAACAGGGCATCGACTCGACCCTGAACATCGTGGCCAACGAACTCAAGTACAAGGCCGACCTGGTCACCGACTACCAGCCGTTGCCGGAAATCGAATGCCTGCCCTCCCAACTCAATCAAGTGGTGATGAACCTGGTGGTCAACGCGGCGCAGGCCATAGGCCCCGAGCGCGGCACCATTACCCTGCGCAACGGCGTGGACGGCGAGCGGGTCTGGCTGGAGGTCAGCGACAGCGGCTGCGGCATCGACCAGGAGCACCTGGCCAAGATCTTCGACCCCTTCTTCACCACCAAGCCGGTGGGCCAGGGGACCGGCCTGGGCCTGTCGCTGTCCTACGGCATCGTCAAGAAGCACGGCGGGCAGATCAGCGTGCAGAGCCAGCCCGGCGTCGGCAGCACCTTTCGCGTGGAACTGCCGATCCGGCAGGCGCGTCAGGTGTTGCCCGCACAACCCTAGCCAAACCTCCCCCCCTACCGCTAAGGCCTGGTACAGGAGCTGTCCATGAACCGCCCCGACGATTCGATCAAGCTCGGCAAGCAAGCCCGCAAGGACTGCCCCCGCAGCTCCCATTCCGATCCCGGGCAGATCAAGCGCGACCCCTTGCCGTTGATCGAGGCCTCCAGCCAGGGCCGGGTCCAGTCCCTGGTGGCACTGCGCTACGGGCGCATGCTGGTGTCGCCCTTCACCTTCTACCGTGGCAACGCCCTGCTCCAGGCCCACGACCTGGCCAGCACCCCGGACATGGGCCTGCGCTCGACCATCTGTGGCGACTGCCACCTGATGAACTTCGGCGGCTTTGCCACCCCCGAGCGCAACCTGCTGTTCAGCGTCAACGACTTCGACGAGGTCCATCCCGGCCCCTGGGAGTGGGACCTCAAGCGCCTGGTGGCGAGCTTCCTGATTGCCGTCCGGCACCTGCGCCACGGCCCGGGGGTCGAAGAGGCCCTGTGCCGCGAACTGGTGGGCGCCTATCAGCGCAGCATGGCCACCTGCGCCGGGCAAAGCGCACTGGAGATCTGGTACGACGCCCTGACCTACGAAGACCTGCTGCACCAGGCGCGCTCCAACAGCGACACCCTGGAGCATGTGCAACGGGCCATCGACAAGGCCGCCCGGCGCACCCATGCCGAGCTCCTGCCCAAGATCAGCGAACGCGACGCCCGGGGCCGCCTGCTGATTCGCGACGACCTGCCGGAAATCTTCCACCTGCACAACACCACCAGCCTGCTGGACCCCGACGATGACTGGATGCGCCTGGAAGACTGGCGGCCGCTGTACGACACCTTCATGCGCGACTACCGCGGCACCCTGCAGGCCGACCGCCGCGACCTGCTGGCACGGTTCCAGCCCAGCGACCTGGCCTTCAAGGTGGTGGGGGTTGGCAGCGTCGGCACCCGCTGCCTGGTGGCGCTGCTCACCGACGCCCAGCAGCGGCCACTGTTCCTGCAATTCAAGGAAGCCCGGCGCTCGGTGCTCGCCGACTATGTGCGCGAACGTTCAAAGCCAAGGCACAACGGCCAGCGGGTGGTGGAAGGCCAGCGCCTGATGCAGTCCGCCAGCGATCTGTTCCTGGGCTGGACCACCGGCCCCAACGGCCGTCATTTCTATGTGCGCCAACTGCGCGACATGAAGGTCTCGGCGGAACTTGAGACCTTCGACGAGGACACCTTCGCCGCCTATGCCAGGATCTGCGGCCGGGCCTTGGCCCGGGCCCACGCCAAGGCTTCGGGCCAGGCCGCGCGGATCAGCGGCTACATCGGCAAGAGCGAAACCCTGGCCGAAGCCCTGTGGCACTACGCCCAGGCCTATGCCACGCAGAACGAACGGGATTTCGAGCGTTTCCAGCAGGCCTGCCGCAAAGGCCGCCTGCAAGCGCGCTCGGAGGCCGACTTCGCCGCCGACCACCTGCCCTGAAACACAGGCTCAGGTGATCGGGCGCGAGGCCCGGGCGGCTTCGCCATAGAGTTTCAGCAGGGCCTCCTGGTCCAGCGGCGGGCTCAGGTGCGGGCCCTGCACCTCATCGCACTGAATGTCGCGCAAGACCCCAAACTGCTCTGCGGCCTGCACCCCCTCGGCGACCACCCGCAAGGACAATGCATGCCCCAGGTCGACAATCGCCTCGACAATGGAGCGCCCGGCATCGTTGTGGTTGAGCCGGGCGATGAAGCTGCTGTCGATCTTCAGGCCATCCAGGGGGAAGGTCTGCAGGTACTGCAGCGCCGAGTAGCCGGTGCCGAAATCGTCGATCAGCAACTGCACCCCCAGCGCCTTGAGCCCCTGCATGATGGTGAGCACGTGGCGGCTGTCGTCCAGCAGCACCTTGTCGGTCATTTCCAGCTCCAGGCGTGACGGCTCCAGGCCGCTCTGCTTGAGCACCGCCGCGATCCGCGCCACCAGCTGGCCGCGCAGAAATTCCGCCGGCGACAGCTTGACCGCCAGCAGTCGGCCTTCCGGCCAGGCTCGCGCCGCACGACAGGCTGCGTGCAGTACCCAGTTGCTCAGCGGCAGGATCAACCCGGTGTCCTCGGCAATCGGCACGAACACGTCCGGCCCCAGCAAGCCATGCTGGGGATGCTGCCAGCGCACCAGGGCCTCGGCGCCCATCAATTGGCCATCGAGCACGCGGTAGCGCGGCTGGAAATGCAGGAGCAGCTGGTCCTGCTCGATGGCATGGCGCAGGTCACGCTCCAGGCGCCGCCGTTCGATGATCCGCACATTCATGTAGGGCGCATAGAAACGCCAGGTGCTGCGCCCCGCCGCTTTCGCCTCGTACAGGGCGATGTCGGCAAAGCGCAGCAGTTCTTCGGCCTGGGAGGCGTCGCCCGGGGCCCGGGCAATGCCGATGCTGGCGCTGATGAAGACCTCGTGCCCGGCGATATAGAACGGTTCCTCGATCCGCTCGATCAGCCGCCGGCACAAGCCTTCGATCTCGTGGCCAGCCACCTGGCCGGTGACCACCAGGACAAACTCGTCGCCGCCGACCCGGGCCACCAGGTCCTCGCTGCGCAGGCATTGGGCCAGGCGCTGGGACACCTCGTGCAGCACCTGGTCGCCAGCGGCGTGCCCCAGCAGGTCGTTCACCGGTTTGAAACGGTCCAGGTCGACGCTGAGCATCAGCAGCGGTTCCTGCAGGGTCGGCGGGGCCTGCAGCCGGCCTTCGAGAAACTCCTGCATGCGGGTGCGGTTGGCAAGGCCGGTCAAGGCATCGTGCTGGGACAGGTACTCGACCCGCCTTCGAGCCGCGACCTCCTCGGTGATATCACTGGCGGTGCCGCGAAAGCCCCCGGCGGCCATGGCCCGCACCGACAGGCGACAGACTCGCGACTGCCTCTGGCCATCCCGGTACAGGCACTGCTGGATCGCCTGGGAACGCCGCTCCGGGGCCGCCAGCCACTGGCCCAGCGAACCCTGTTCGCAGCTCAGCAGCTCGGTCATCGGCCGCCCCAGGGTCGACTCCCGGGTCAACCCGGTGACCGCCTCGAAACGTTCGGACAGGTAGGTAAAGCACAGCTGCCCGTCGACTTCCCAGATCCAGTCGGACGCAGCTTCAGCCACATCGCGAAAGCGCTCCTCGCTCGCGGCCAGGGCCCAGCGGTTGGCGCGCAGCGCCTGGACCTGCCGGTCCATGACCTGCGCTGCAGCATCGGCGCGGCGCAACAGGAACACCGCCATCAGTCCCACCAGCAGGCCGGCCAGCAGCAACAGCGGCATCACCAGCACCAGCAACTGGTGCCCGGGGCGCGCCGGCCGCCATTGCAGGGTTCCGGCGCCGCCGGGCAAGTCCAGGGTCGGCAAGCTCTGGTCCGTGGCGGCACGGGCCACCTGCAGATGCTCGATGTCCAGGCCTTGGCCCACGGCCAGTAACCGCGGCGGGTCGAAACGGGCGACGAAGATCAGCACAGACTGCGGCCCGGCATCAGGGCGCACTTGCGGGTCGTTGCCCGGGCCTATGACAGCGGCGAGCACCAGCGCCGGGGTGCCGGCAATCGACTGGTAACGGTCCACCACCTTGCCGCCGGCCTCGCGCGCTGCGCTGACCAGGGGCGGCAACGCCTCGCCCAGCCAGTCGCGGGCATCCATCTCGCTGAGGTCGCCGGCCACCAGGGAGTACACGGTGTGGCCGGCCGGGTTGATCACGAACACCCCGTCAAAGCCCAGGTCGCGGTACAGCGTGGGGCCGAAATTCTGCCGGTTGAAGGCCCAGTCCAGGTCGACCTTAAGGTGCAGGTGCTGGTAGGCATCGCCCCAGAGGGCGTAGTCCTTGAGGGTGGTGCGGGCATTGCCGGCAAAGGATTGCAGGGCCTTGTCGATGTCCAGGCGGTTGTGCTGCTCGGCCTCGAGGTTCTGGTCGAGGGCGATGTATACCAGCAACACTCCGGTGAAGAGAAACAGCGCCAGCAGCAGCCCCGAGCAACCCAGCAAGGTGGCGCGGGTCAGCGCCTGATTGGAGGTGCTGCGCCCTTGAGACGGATCAAGACCGAAGTTTTCCATAGTGCTCCAGGCGCCATAACGACAAACCGACCGGTGCGACCCTGCCTCACGCGGCCTTCGACGAAGCTCCCGCTTGCCTATTGACGATAGACAGTTTTTCCCCGCAGGGCCTGAAGAAAAGCCCCTGGCGGGGCCTGTGCGGGTATTCCTCCGGCGCCGATTGCCGGCGCCGGGGCATCCTGGAGCGGCGCGTCAGCCAGTGCCGCCGGGCACCACCGGCAGTTGCTCCACCCGGTGATAGAGGGCCAGGCCCAGGCGCTGGCCGATCTCGACCATGGCATCGCAGCCCGCCGACGGCCCGCCGATGCGCAGCACCGCATCGCAGCGTTCCAGCAGGCGCTCGGCATAGGCATGAAAGCGCTGGTTGTAGATCTCGTCGCCCATCGCCCGGGAACCCGCCAGCCGGGTCATGGGCAACGCCACCCATTCCCCCAGTACCGGAAAGTGCCCCGCCGCCAGGACCTGCGCCGCGCAGTGCTCCATGGCCTCGACATTGCGCGCCAGCAGCGCCGGGTCATCGTCGGTACCAGAGCGATAAGGGCCGGCCACCAGCACCATCAGGCTGCGGGGCTTGAGCACATGCAGTTGCAGGTATTGCAGGAGCATGATGGTCTTGCCGTCGGCGATCTCCCCGCTCTTGATCATGCCCAGGGCCTGGTCGATATCCAGTTCCAGGACCTCGATGTCCTCGCCCTCGTGCTCCAGCCCGCCGCCTGCGTCGATCCGGTCTTCGGCCTGGTAATGGCCAATGAAGAAATGCACCCGCTCGGTCACCGAACCCGGGCTCATGAAGGCATCGAAGACCTTCTGCACCTCGCCGACCCGGTAGCCGGTTTCCTCCTGGGCTTCCTGGCGGATGCGCACCTCGGGGCTGGCGTTGTCCAGGAGCCCGGCAGCGGTCTCGATCAGGTAGCCGCTGTGGCCGTTGACGAAGGCCGGCATGCGGAACTGCCGGGTCAGCAGCACCGTGCGCCGTTGCAGGTTGTACAGCAGGATGGTTGCGCCATTGCCCCGGTCGTAGACCTCGCGGTCCTGGGCCTGCCAGCTGCCGTCGCGGCGGCGCAGCTCGAAACTGTACTTCTTCAGCACGTACCAGTTGTCGGAGAGGGTCTGTTCGGCGGTGATGCGGATGGTTTCCTCGCTCATGGCTGCTCCTGGGCGTGAAGGGGTGCGGGGCGAAACCCGGCCAGTTGTTCCAGCAATTGCGCCTGGTAGGCCGGGGCCAGGGCGAACCCGCCCGCCGCCTGCCGCAGTTGGCCGCCTGCCAGGCGGTTACGGAACCAGTCGCGGATGAAGTCCGGGGCGTAGCCGCCGGTGCCGAAGCCCCTGGCGAAGGCGATCATGTCCTGATAGACCTGCAGGTACGCCTCTTTGTCGGGGACCGGGTAGCGATTCTGGTACAGCCAGAACTGCAGGTCATAGAGCAGTTGCGACAGTGGATCGGCATGCAGGGCGAAGTAGCGCTTCTCATGGACGATGCGCAAGGCGATCTGGCGGATCAGCGGCCCCAGGTCGGGGACTGCGCTGAAATGGCCGAGCAGTTCCTCCAGCAGGGGCGAGAACGGCGCGTGGGCGACCTTGTCCAGATCATCCAGGTAATCCTGTTCCGAGGTGTCGTAGACCTCGGGCGACACCAGCCCGCGGACAAAGGCCTCGAAATCCGCTGCCAGCACTGTCACCGCGTAGTCGGCCTCCTGGTCCACATGCACCACCCGCGGCTCGCCCTCGGGCCCGCACTCGCTGTAGTCCAGGGCAACCATGTCATGGCCGGCGGAGGGGCAATCGCAGATGTACACCCCCAGGTCCGGGTAGCCCCACTCCTCGATCATGAAACGGCTGCCCAGGCCACCGCCCAGGGAATAGTCGCCATCGCAGCCGATGCTCAGAAAGCTGTCGATCGCGCAGTGGTCCTCGGCCCAGGAGGTGCCCTGCTCGGTGGGGAAACAGCTGAGGTGCGGGCGCCCGCCGTTGTAGCGGTTCATGAAGGCCACGTAGGACAGCGGCAGGCGATAGCCCAGTTGCGCCTGCAACTGGGCTATGACGCCAGGGCTGGCGGGGGGCTGGTTGATCTTGCTGCTGGTGGCCCGGTCCCAGAACGCGTCCAGGTCGATATCGTGGGGAAATTCGCTCATCCGATGCATCCGTTGCGGTTGAAGGTCGGCCGGTGCCGAAAGCTGCACAGGCTACCGCAAACGGCCCTCAGAACCACCAGCGCAGGAGGAAAAAGAACCCCATGCTCAACAGCATGCTGAGCAGGGTGTTGCGGGTGTAGATCACCAGCGCAATGGCCACCAGGGAGCTGAGCAGGTAGGGGTTGCTCCAGTGCAGGTTCAGCTCGTGGTCGGGCATGAACACGATGGGGCCGCAGATCGCCGTGAGCATGCCCGGCACCGCAAAGCCGAGGAACTGCCGGGCATTGCTGCTCAAGCGCAACGGCAGGCGCGGTTCGAGAAACACGTAGCGATTGAGAAAGACCAACAGGCCCATGCCGAAGATGACTGCCCAGACCATCATGCTTGCCCCCGATAGAGTTTGTTGCAGACAAAACCTGCGGTCATGCCCGCCAGCCCCGACAGCACCAGCGCCGATCCCCAGTGCCAGTAGCTGAACAGCACCGAGCAGAACAGCGATACGGCAACGCAGACCACCGTCGGCACATTGCGCACCAGTGGCGTGATCAGGGCGATGAAGGTGGCGGCGATGGAGAAGTCCAGGCCCAGGTGCTCAAGGCCGGGAATGCTTTTGCCCAGCACGATGCCCAGCAGGGTGAAGAGGTTCCAGGCCACGTAGAAGGTCAAGCCCACGCCCAAGGCGTACCAGCGGTCGAACTGCTGCTTGTCGTGGGCGCTGGTCAGGGCGAACAGCTCATCGGTGAGCAAGAAACCCAGGCCCACCCGCCAGCGGCCCGGCAAGGGCGAGATCACCGAGCGCATGCTCATGCCGTAGAGCAAGTGCTGGGAGGTCAGGAGCAAGGTGGTCAGCAGGATCGAGAAGATCCCCGCCCCGCCCTTGAGCATGCCGATGGCCACCAGTTGCGCGGCCCCGGCGAAAACGATGCTCGACAGGCCCTGGCCCTGCAGCGGCGTGAGATTGGCCTCGATGGCCATGGAACCGGCCAGCAGCCCCCAGGGCGCGGTGGCCAGGGACAGCGGCATGATGGCGATGGCGCCACGGATGAACGCGGCACGGGGTAGGAGAACGCTGGACATAAAACCCTGCACACAAGTAACGGACGCTGACTGTGCCATTTGCCGGCGCCCCTGGCTTGAACGATCTTGCGCAATTGCCCACCGCCCCGTGCAGGAGCTGGCTTGTGTAGGAGCCGGCTTGCCGGCGAAGGGGCCGATGCCATGCATCGCGCGGGCCGACGACTTCGCCAGCAAGCTGGCTCCTACGGGAAATAGGGGGATGCAAACGACAGCGCCCCTCACGAGGGAGGGGCGCTGGCTGATGCTACGAGCGGATTACAGCTGGATCAGGTTGCTGATCTTCACGTCCGGATCGACGTCGGCTTCGTAGTCGACACCTTCGATCTCGAAACCGAACAGGCGCAGGAACTCTTGCTTGTAACCGACGAAATCGGTCATCTCGTAGAGGTTCTCGCTGGTCACCTGGTCCCACAGCTGCTTGACCCGGTCCTGGACCTGGGGTTGCAGCTCCTTGTAGTCGGCACGCAGGCGGCCTTCCTGGTCGATCACCGGCTCGCTGTTGTACAGGCTGTCCTTGTACAGGCCGTAGACCTGCTCGATGCAACCTTCGTGGCTGCCCTGCTCCTTCATCACCTTGAACAGCAGCGACAGGTACAGCGGCATGATCGGGATTGCCGAGCTGGCCTGGGTCACCACGGCCTTGAGCACCGACACCCGAGCGTCGCCGCCCAGGCCGGCCAGCTGCTGGCGCATGCCGATGACTTTCTGGTCCAGGTCCTTCTTGGCTTCGCCAATGGAACCGTTCCAGTAGATGTCGTGGGTCAGCTTCTCGCCCAGGTAGGTGAAGGCGGTGGTTTTCGCGCCTTCAGCCAGGACACCGGCTTCGTGCAGCGCGTCGATCCACATCTGCCAGTCTTCGCCGCCCATCACCGCCACGGTGCCGTCGATCTCTTCCTGGGTCGCCGGCTGCAGGGTGGTTTCCTTGACGATTTCCTTGTCGGTGTCGACACCGCGCAGGGTCACGGACTTGCCCAGTGGCTTGAGGGTCGAGCTCAGCACTTCACCGGTCTTGGGGTGGGTGCGGCGCGGTGCGGCCAGGCTGTAGACCACCAGGTCGATCTTGCCCAGGTCGCGCTTGATGGTCTCGATGGTCTCGGCCTTGACCGCATCGGAGAAGGCATCGCCGTTGATGCTCTTGGCGTACAGGCCCTTTTCTTCGGCGAACTTGTGGAACGCCGCAGTGTTGTACCAGCCGGCGGTGCCCAGCTTGCCGTCAACGCTGCCGCGCTCGAAGAACACCCCGAGGGTGTTGGCGCCACAGCCGAACGCTGCGGTGATCCGCGCTGCCAGGCCGTAGCCGGTGGAAGCGCCGAGTACCAGTACGTTCTTCGGCCCTGCGTCGATGGCGCCCTGCTGGGTGACGTAATCGATCTGTTGCTTGACGTTGGCTTCGCAACCCACCGGGTGGGTCGTCACACAGATAAAGCCGCGAACGCGGGGTTTGATGACCATACATACTCTCCCAATTTCAAAGTGCCAGGCGCCGATGACGGCGGCGGCAGTGTCACTTGCACTAGTCGTAGACGCTCACAATGGCTTCGCGTCACCAACTGATGGAATTTGCCCGGCAGGCCAAGGCTTGGCGCCCCTGTGCCGGCACCCTCGGGGCGATATCCAGGCGGCCCGGGCCGAGACTCTAGCAGTTGCACCGGCCGGCTTCAGCATCCACCCGGCGAAATTTCTGCCGCCTCCAGCAATTTTTGATGGGGCTCGGTCAGCAGCCACTTCAGGGCATCATGTCCAACGCCAGTTGCTGGCCCTTGCTGCGCGCCTCGTACCAGTGCTGTACCACGTCCGGCAGGCTGTGCTTCCACTCAGGCTCGGTGGTGTAGTAGCGCACCCGCACTTCATCGCTGGGCCCCGCCACGGCCAGCAGCGCGACCCATAACTCACCCTTGGTACCACGCACGAAAATCGCCGCATTGGTGGTAGCCAGCCCCTGCAGCCACATATCGGTGGCCTCGGCACCCTTGAGTTCGGCCGAGGTTTCCTGGGAGAACACCGAGCCGCTGTCGAGCAGGGTCTGGTAGTCCTTTTGCAGCAGCTTGCGGGCGCGCTGATCTTCCTCCTCGGTGCGCACCAGCGCCGTGGCCAACAGATCGTAATGGCTATCGAGCGCTTGCCCGGAGGGGACATAACGCCCGCTGTAATACACCCCATTGCCGGCACCGCAGGCAAATGCGTCACCCTCCTGCGTCACCTCCAGCAGCCCGTTGCGGCGGCTGAAGCGCAGGTTGCAATCGTCAAGCGCATAACTCGCCTCGTCGCCCTTGATCAGCGCCTTGCCTTGCAGGGCCCCGGAGTTGGCGCCACCCGCAGCAGAGAGATCGAAAGTCAGGTGCTCCTGGCCAGTGCGCCGGGTTACCAGTTCACCGGCGTAGAACGGGCTGACGGAAACCCGCTGCCAGGTGGCCTGCCAGTTGAACGGCACATTGATATAGCGCAGCTCGATCAGGCGGCTGCGATAACGGCCCCGCAGACAGGCCAGATCGCCCTCGCACTGATCGCGCTCCTTGAGCCACTGGCGCTGATCCAGGCGCAGCGCCTTGGGGTCCTTGGCCTTGGCCAGGGTCGCCGACCAGGCCTGGCCCAGCTGGCTGTCCAGCCCGGCGGTGTAAGGATCGGCACAGATGGCCTTTTCACTGCGGCTGGCGGCTTTGCCACAGTCGAAACTGCTGGCCTGGGCAGCGGCGGCACAGGCCAGGACAGCGAACAGCAAGCCACTGGCCCGCAGTGGACGTACAAGGGAGGCGGACATGGGTCGATTCCATTCAAAAAGGGCTTTGCAAGAATAGCTGCGTCGACTTCTCATTCACGAAGAGTTCTTGAAAAAAATGCGCTCTGGTCCCTCCTTCTCCGCCTCAAGGCCACCCATACCAGCACTGTGACATCACTGACACTTGCAACAGCGCTGCGTTGCCCGATAATCAGCCACCGACTTGAGCCTCGACCCATGGACTGGAGAGCACGATGGCGTCCCCCCCGAACACCCCTGGCCCCAACGGACCGTCGCCGCTGCACTTCATCGAAAACGGCCCGTGGAAAGAGGCGCTGTTCACCACCTATGCCCTGAGCCTGACCTACTTCGAAAGCTATGTGCTGCCCCGACTGCGCGAAGCCGGCTGTGAAAAAGTCACCCTGCTGGTGGATATCCAGGGTTACCGCGGCTCGATGATGGAGTTGCGGGCGCGGCACGTGGGCAAGGACTACGCCTTGATCCCGGTGCGGGCCAAGGACGGCATTTTCCACCCGAAGATCACCTACCTGCGCGGCGAGGACCAAGACCTGCTGATGGTCGGCAGCGGCAACCTGACCTTTGGTGGCCACGGCCGCAATGTCGAGGTGCTGGAAGTCCTCAGCGCCGGGGAGCAGCCGGGAGCCTTCGCCGACTTCGCCGACTTCCTGGAAAGTCTCTGCGCCCAGCCGCACCTGCAGATCGCCGACGACAGCGCCCTCTTGCCCTTCATTCAACGGGCCCGGGCCCTCAGCCAGCAATTTCATGATCAGGCTCCACCGCAGCCGGTGGAATTGCTGCACTCCCTGGACACTGCCATCACCGAACAATTGATCGAGCGCGCCGCAGGCCGGCGCTGGCACAGCCTGCTGCTGCTCTCACCCTTCCACAGCCGCGACGGACAATCCCTGGGCCATCTGCTCAAGACCTTGGGCATCCCTCGGCTCACCGTGGGGGTTCCAGGCAACGGCGTCTGCTCCTTTCCCCTGGAGCAGACCAGGGACTGGCCAGTCAAGATCGACTGGGTAACGCCCAGGGTCGACCACAACCAGCGTCGGCTGCACGCCAAGTGGCTGGAATTGCGCGGCACCGAGAGCTGGACCCTGACCGGCAGCGTGAACGCCACCCGGACCTCCATGGACAGCACCGACAACGTGGAAGTGGCCGTGCTGCGCAAGCTCGATAGCGCCACGGAGGAGTGCTGGGAGCCCGTCGAAGCGCCGCGCTATGAAGCCGATGCCTTCGAGCGCCAGGACCAGGAGGCGACCCTGTGCGTCTATGCACGCCTCAACGAAGAGCAGCAGCTGGAAGGCCGGCTGATCGGTCAGCCACCGCTTGCAGGGGAATGGCTGGCGACCCTGGAATGCGCCGAAGAAGTCCTCGAACTGGCGCCGCTGCAACTGACCGCGCAAGGCGACTTCGTCTGGCCGCTGCAGCAGGCCCTGGACTCCAGGCTGGACGAGGGGCTGCAACTGCGCTTGGAGCGCGAAACACAGAGCGCCCGAGGCTGGGTCAGCATCGACGCCTACCTGAGCATGCCCCTGCCGATTCGCAGCCTTTGCGCAGCCCTGGGCCGACTGCTGGGGGGCAACGAAGCCCAGGGCGATCTGCAGATCCTGCTCAACTGCCTGGTGGTGCATGCGCAAAAGCTGCCCGAAGAGCCCGATGCGCCGCTGAGCACTGAATCCACCACGACGCCCGTCAACCCGCCAGCCGGCACACAGCCGCCCGCCCCGCAGCCGACCCAGCGCCATCGCCACTGGCTGCCGACCGTGGCCAACGCTGCTGCCGGCCGCAACGGCAGTTGGGCGCTACTCCAGGCCATCGCTGGCTTGCTGCACCATGCCACCCCCGAGCAAGAACCCGAGGGGCGCGGTTATGCAGCACCTATCATCGAACTGGACGATGGCCGAGAAGACAGCGACTTCGATCCAGCGTCGGACCTCGACCTCGAATCGCTGCCCTCTCCCAACCTGATCAACGAGTTCAACCAGACCCTGCAGAGCCTGGTCAACCTGAAGGGCCTGAGCAGCCGCAAGAAAGCCCAGCTGTTGTATGTCTGGTGCCATGTCGCCCTGGACTTCTATTTGCGTCGCCTGCACCTACCGGCCAATGCCCGGGATTTTGCCCAGCGCTGGCTCAACTGCGTGGACCACGCCCAACTGGCCGCCGAAGATCGCCCGCTGGTAGACGAAGCGGTCTACGGCCTGGCCGCCACCCTGGCGCTACCGGGCAAGCAGGCTTCCCCGGCAACCCTGGGGGCGCTGGACACCACCACCTTGCATGAGTACCTGGAGCGCTACTGCCAGGGGGCCGTGGACTTCGTCCAGGCCCGGCGCCTGGCGCAACGCTGGTTCACCCAGGAAGCGGCGCAACAACTGGTGGACCATGGGGTCTGCGCAGCCCTGGCGGCCCTGGACGCGGTGCAGCAAACCAGCACCTTGCGGGCGCTGCTCTGCAGCTACATCGAAGATCGTCAACAGGCCCGTCAGCAACGCCTGCCGGCGGACCGTTTCACCCCGCAAGAGATCATCGCGCTGCAACACATCCACTCCCCCCACAGCTCCCGGCCGGGTTACTACCGCGTCAACCATCGCACCATCAGCAGTTGCCCCAACACCCGCTGGTGCTACGCCCCGGTGGAGCGCGAAGCCCTTGCCCGCCTGAAGCAACGCCGCATCAACCAATGCCAGTATTGCCAGGCCCTGATGGTGTCACTCGAACCATGAACCCATTGCCTCAACGCGCCTTTTTCGTCTCCCCGTCCGTGCGTGAGAGCGGCGGCGTGGATTACCTCGGACTGCGACAAGCCAACCTGGAACTGATGGACCAGTTCATGCCCGGGATCAACAACCGTACCCAGTGGATTCGCCCCTACTCGGTGATGTGCTGGGCGGTGTGGGTCTTCAATCAGCACTGCGAACCCTACTGCGGCGAGCTGCCCGTGGGTCAACGCTTCGAACGGTTCAGGGAAAAGATCGAGGTGCTGTTCGGCTGGAGCCATCAGCTGGTCGAGGACGGTACCTACATGGCCGGCAATGGCCAGTACCGCCCGCCCGGCAACGGGCCTTTCACCCTGGACTTCAAAAGTTGGCATCGCGGCCCCAGCTGGTTCGATGCGGTGCAGTACGGACCGTCGTTCAAGCCCGACACCGGCCTGGGCCTGGCCTGGCCGAAACCCGACGGCACCTACGGCGTCACCGAGGCCGGCGAAGCACTGGCCAGGGCCCTGGATAAGGGTTTGCGCAGGTTGGCGCTGTATCCGTGGCTGACCTCCCTTGAAGACCTGCAGGGCAGCGTCGAACAGGCCAACGCGGTGCACCTGAAGTGGGATCGCAACAGGCCGAGCGCCCAGGAAGCGCAGGTGTTTCGCGAGGAGTTCTACCCGCCCCCAGGGACGGCGAAGAACCCCAGGGCCGGCCACCGAGAGTGCTCCATCGACCTGATCCGCGCCACGTTGCAGGTGCTGGGCAGCGAAACCAGCCTGCCAGCGCTGCGCCGGGCCATGGCGCTGCTGCCCCTGTCCAAGTTTCCCGCCGAGCAGGTTGCCGGGCTGGCCCCGACCCAGGCGCTGTGGCGGGTCCTGCAGTTGCGCCAGGCCCAGCGCCTGGCCTTTGAAAGCCTGTTCGGCTGGGTGGAACAGCAGATCGCCCTGGGTCTGCACAGCAGTGAGGAACTGCGCGACCGACTGCTCGGCCTCGACTCCGGCCCACTGCAGGCCGACACTTCGGTGCAAGCGGCTGTGGAGTATTACCGCGCCTTGTCCCCGCAGACCGCCAACGTGCTGGAGGCGGGGCTGCAGGTTGCCGAGCTGGATCTGTTCGAGCGCATCGACCATCTGCTTGGGTACATCGCCAACCACGACGAGCGAGCCGCCAGCGAGGCCTTGCAGTTGCTGTTTCTGGTGGCGGCCATCACCCAGGACCTCAGCGCCTGCCCCCAGCACAGCGTCTATCTGGACCAGGGCGGCCAGGCTCGGCTGTCGTTGCGGTACTGGGCTCGATCACTGCAGCGCAAGCAGCAGATCAGCCTGTCGGAGCTGGTCCTCAACCTGATCGAGAACAACCTGCTGAGCCAGCATTTCGGCATCGCCGCCATCCGCATGACCGAGGCCAAGCCCAGGCTGCGCATCAGCCTCGAGGAACAAGGCCTGGTTTCCCTGCTGTCCGCTACGGACAGCGCCTGGCGACCCGGGCTGACCGAAGACCGGCTGTACTCGACCCTGGCCTTGATGACCGACAGTCGGCTGCTGCGCCGTCGTTGGTGTGAACAGACGCAAACCTTGCTCTATGGGTGTGCCGACCAATGACGCTCGATAGTTCCTGGCGACGCCCTTCGGGGGGGCGTACTAAGCTCTGCTCTCATGTCTGCTCAAGGTGCGCGATGAACTGGGTTCTGGGTGCCATGCTGTCGCTGTTGAGCCTCACCGCCAGCGCGGCGGAGCTGCGCATGCTGACCGACAACCACCCGCCGCTGCACTTTCAGCAGGGCCAGCACATAACGGGCTTCGCTGTGGAGGTGGTGCAAGCCCTGGCGCAACGCACCGGCGATCCGGTGCAGGTTCAGCAACGGCCGATGTTGCGCGCCTTGCGCGATGCCAGCGAGGCCGAAGACACCGCGGTGTTTACCATTTTGCGCACGGCCGAGCGCGAGTCGCGCTATCAGTGGGTGGGGCCGCTGATGCAGACCGAAACCGCGCTTTACGCCCGTACCAGCGACCACAGCGCAGTCACCGACCTGCACCAGACCCGGGGACAGATTGCCGTACCGCGCAAGTGGCTGGTCTACCGCTACCTCAAGCAACAGGGGCTGGACAACCTGTGGGGCGTGGACAGCCCGGAGATCATGATTCGCCTGCTGCAGATGGGACGGGTGCAATACCTGGTGGCCGACACCATGAGCGTCAGCACCTTTGCCGCCGAAGAAGGCATGCCCTTCGATCAGTTGAGCTACCAGATGCCGCTGATGCGCCAGGACGCCTATATCGCCTTTTCCCCCAAGGTCGACGCCGCCCAGGTAGCCCGCTGGCAGCGGGCCCTGGAGGCGATGAAACGCGATGGCAGCCTGCAACGGCTCAAACAGCGCTGGCATATCGACCGCAGCGCCAATGGATCGAGCCACCCATGACAAGCCTTCTCCCATGGGTACCCATGCTCCATCAGCTGACAGTCAACTGCCCGCAGTGCGGGGCCCTGGCCCGCTTCGAGTTCATGGTGGCCAGGTCCATCGAACGCAAGGCCCGGCCGCTCCTGCCCCGCCTGCTCAAGCGACAGCTGACGACGGCCTCAAGATAGAATGTGCTAACTCATGAACGGCAGTAAATCTCGTCCGCCGCGGCGAGTTTCGCTACTATGACGAGCCCATTTCTGTCTTTGCCGACCCGCCAATCCGGAGCCCCAATGCCCAGTCCCAAGGACCTTGCCAGTGACAGCGGCGCACCGATGATTCCCGAACAGCGCCGCGAGCAGATCCTGCGCCAGTTGCGCAAGCACCAGGTGCTCAGCGTGCATCAGTTGATGGAGATGTTCGACTGCTCGCACATGACCGTGCGCCGGGATATCGCCCTGCTGGAGCAGGAAGGCCGCGCCCACTCGGTAACCGGCGGGGTGCGCATCGCCAGCCAGTTGCACAGCGAGCCCAGCCATCAGTCCAAGGCTGTGGTGGAGCTGCCGCAGAAGCAGTCCATGGCCAAGCTGGCGGCGAGCCTGCTGCACGCGGACATGACCGTCTACCTGGACGCCGGCACCAGCACCCTGGAAATCGTGCCCTACATCAAGGCGCTGTCGGGGATGACCGTGGTGACCAACGATTTCGGCGTGGCCCAGGCCCTGATGGACGCGCCCCAGGTGACGGTGATCCATACCGGCGGGCAATTGGACCACTCCAACCACTCCTGTGTCGGCGGGCTGGCGGTGGCCACCCTGCGCCAGGTGGTGACCGATGTGGCCTTTATCTCCACCAGTTCCTGGGACCTGCGCCGGGGCATCACCACGCCATCGGCGCTGAAGGTCGAGGTCAAGCAGGTGGCGATGCAGTCGGCGACCCAGGTGGTGCTGGTGGCCAGCAGCTCCAAGTACGGCACCTTCAGCATGTACAAGATCGCCGGGCTGGAACAGTTCGACATCATCATCAGCGACGCCGCACTGGCCCCTGCGGCGGCGGACGGGATCCGCAAGCACGGTGTAGAACTGCTGCTGCCGGCACAATCCTGAGCCAGCGATAGCCCCGGCCCACAGCAGCCCGTGGCGCAGGACCTGCTCCCGGGCGACGAAGAGACCGCAGTAGCCACTAGCGGTTTTTTTCAGTCTCGGCCATGAACTGCCCCAGCTCGCGGGCGTAGAACCGGGCCATGCCGGTGGTGCCGTGGCCACGGGTTTCGGCGCTGGCGGGAATCAGCAGCAGGCGGGCATTTTTCACCTGTTTGAGCGCCGCTTGCAGGGTGCCGGTTTCCGGCGGGTTGCGCTCGTCGTCCGCGGCGTTGATCACCAGCACCGGCGCCTGGATCCTGCCCAGACCCGGCATGGCGTTGTAGTCCGCCGAGGACTGCCACTGGTAGATGAAGTCATTGGCATCGGCGCCCTGGCTGGCCTTGAGGCGCTCCTGCACCAGCTGGTCAGCCTGGGCCCGGGTCGGCGCCAGAGCCTGATAGGCCAGGGTGCCGCCGCTGGTGCCGGTGGCGAACAGCGCGTTGGCCAGGCGCAGCGACGGCGGCTGTTGCCGGTAGTTGCCCTGCTCCCAGGCCGGGTCCTGCTTGATCGACTCCACCAGCAGGCGGCGCATCATCCAGTTGCGCGAAGACATTTCCCCCGGCTGGGAGGCCATGGGCACCAGGGCGTCCATCATCTGCGGCCACTTCTGGCCCCAGATCCAGGCCTGCATGCCGCCCATGGAATTGCCGATGATCAGCCGCAGGTGCTTGACCCCCAGCCCTTCGGTCAGCAGCCGGTACTGGGCCTGGACCATGTCCTCGTAGTTGTACTGGGGGAACCGCGCCCGCAGGCCGTCCGAAGGCTTGCTCGACTGGCCGACGCCGATGCCGTCGGTGGCGATGATGTAGTACTTGCTGGCATCCAGGGGTTGCCCGGGGCCGAACAGTTCACCACCAAAATCCTTGCTCAACAGGTCGCTGGCCGGCCGATAGGTGCCATGCAGATAGAGGATCGCCGGGTGCTTGGGATCCCCCAGGGTGATGTAGTGCAGCTTCAGGTTGGCCAGCTGCTCACCGTTGTGGAAGGTGAATTGCGGGGCCACCCAATCGCCCTCGGTGGCCGGCGGCAAGCTCGCGGCCGCGGCCAGGGACATACCGCCCAGGGACAAAATCAGGCCGAGCGCGGCCCGGCAGGCAAAACGCTGCATGGGAAAACTCCTGTGTTTATCGCTACGTATCATCGCGAGCCGTTCGCGGCCTTCGCATCATCTGTGGCCGCTGCCGCAGGCTGCGCAAGGCACCGCAGGGGCCTCGACGGCCGGGGAGTCGCTGCGAGCCTGCGGCTCGTTCGCAGCCTGCGGCAGCGGCTACATAAAGCGATGCGCGAAGCCCCCCCCAGGGCCTTGCGCGACGCTCCCCAGATACCTTTTGCTTCGCAACCTGCAGTGGCGGCTACACCGCCGAGCCTTAGCGCGCCTGCCAGTCCCGCAGCCATTGCAGGCCGGCGGAGGTGTCGCCACGAGGGCGGTATTCGCAACCGACCCAGCCGTCGTAGCCAAGGTCGTCCATCAGCTGGAACAGGTAGGGATAGTTCAGTTCGCCCAGGTCCGGCTCGTGGCGGTCCGGCACCCCGGCGATCTGGATGTGGCCGATCCCGGCCAGGTCGCGGCGCAGTTTCACCGCCAGGTCGCCTTCGACGATCTGGCAGTGATAGCAGTCGAACTGCACCTTGAGGTTGGCCGCGCCGACTTCCTTGCAGATGGCCTGGGCCTGGTCCTGGCGGTTGAGGAAGAACCCCGGCATGTCCCGGGTGTTGATCGGCTCCAGCAGCACCGTGACCCCGACCTTGGCCGCCTGGGCCGTGGCGTGGGCCAGGTTCTCCAGGTAGACGCCGTGGTGCCGCGGGCGATCGTTCTCGGACGGCAGCAGGCCGGCCATCACGTGGACCCGCGAGTTGCCCAGCACCGCGGCGTATTCCAGCGCCTTGTCGAAACCCTGGCGGAACTCCTGCTCGCGCCCGGGCAGGGAAACGATGCCCCGCTCCCCCGCCGCCCAGTCGCCAGGCGGAGCGTTGAACAAGGCCTGTTGCAGGCCGTGGTCGTCCAGGCGCTGTTTCAGCTCCTGGGGGCTGTAGTCGTAGGGAAACAGATATTCCACGGCCGTGAAGCCGTCGGCCGCCGCGGCGGCGAAACGTTCGAGAAAGTCATGTTCCGGGTAGAGCATGCTGAGGTTGGCAGCAAAACGAGGCATGGGAACTCCTGGGACAAAGGGTCAGACAAATGGCCAGATCAGCAGGGTAATACAGAACCCCAAGGTGCCGAGCAAGGTAGTGATCACGGTCCAGGTACGCAGGCCGTCCGCGACGTTGAGGCCGGCCAGCTTGGTGAAGATCCAGTACCCGGCGTCATTGATATGGGACATGGCCAGCCCGCCACCGCCCATGGCCAGGCACAGCAGGGCCATGTGGTTGGGGCTCAGGTTGAGGGTGGCGATCAGCGGCGCGATGATCCCGGCGGTGGTCACCAGGGCCACGGTAGTGGAGCCCTGCACCGCACGCAGCAGCATGGTCAGCAGAAAACCCAGGGCCAGCACCGGCAGGCCGGTGGTGCGCAGCAGGTCGGAGACCACGGCACCGATCCCGGTATCTACCAGCACCTTGCCGAACACCCCCCCGGCCCCGGCGATCAGGATCACCATGGCCACCCCGGGCAGCGCTGAGCCGATCACGTCGGACACCTGGCTGCGGCTCCAGCCGCGGCGCGAGCCCAGCAGCCAGGCACACAGCAAGGTGTCCAGCAGCAGCGCCACCAGCGGCGCGCCAAGTACGGTCAGCACCCCGCGCAGGGTGGACTCCAGGGGCAGCAAGGAAGTAGCCAGGGTGCCCAGCAGGATCAGCACGATGGGCAGCAGGATCAGGCTGACGATCAGGCCGAACCCCGGTGGCGGCGCCGGCGGCAGTTTCGCCGCCAGGCTGCCGGTGGATTCTTCCAGGCCCATGTGCGCCACAGCGGCCACCGCCTGGGGGCTGGCAGGCTGCTCGGAACCGTTGTTCCAGGCGGCGAGGTCTTCATTGGTGACGTGCGGGCCGTAGACTTCGGCGCGGATGTCATCGGTCATCGGGTAGTTGCGCCGGGTCATGCGCCCTGCCACGCGGTAGCCCACGTAGCACAGCAGCGCGGTCAGCGGCAGGCCGAACATCAGCACCCGGCCCAGGTCCGCGCCCAGCTGGCTGGCCGCGGCCACCGCTCCAGGGTGCGGCGGCAGGAAGGCGTGCACGGTGAGCAGCGCGGCGCACATCGGCAAGGCGAACACCAGCAGCGGCTTGCGCGCACTGCGGGCCACGCCATAGGCCAGGGGCATGAGGATGATCACCCCGACCTCGAAGAACACCGGCACGCCGATGATGAATCCGGCCATGGTCAGCGCCAGGGGCGTGCGCCGGTTGCCGAAGCGCTCGATCAGGGTCTTGGCCAGCGCCTCGGCGCCGCCGGAAAGCTCGATGATGCGGCCGATCATCGCGCCCAGGGCGATGATGATGGCGATGTGGCCGAGGGTCTTGCCCATGCCGCCCTCGATGGTGGCCACCAGCTCCGCCGGTTTCACTCCGGCCACCAGCGCCACCAGGATGCTTACCAGCATCAGCGCGACAAAGGGCTGGAACTTGTACTTGAGCACCAGGAACAGCAACAGGGCGATACCGGCCCCGGCGGTGATCATCAGAATCAGCGGGCTCATTGCACAAGCCCTCCACCCAGTGGCTGGCAGGGGGTGCTGGTGGTGCGGGAACCCGTAAAGCAAATGCAGTCATTCATCTCGGGAAATCCTGTTGTTATTGTTTTTCAACGGCAAGCCGCTCCCCGCGAAAGCCTCATGAAGGCTTCCGTGGACTGGCGTGCATGAAACGCTGGCAGTGTCGCGGGCTTACCAGGTGGCGCCGAAAGCGTCCCGCAGCTCATCCAGGGCGGCCTGATCCAGAGGTGCCGGGCGCGGCTGGCTCATCAGCCACAGGCGCGCGGTTTCCTCCAGTTCTTCCAGGGCGTAGCTGGCCTTGGACACACTGCTTTCCCAGACCACCGGGCCCAGGCGTTCGAGCATCACCCCACGCACCTGGTTGGCCAGTTGCGCCACCTGCTCGGCGACCTTGGGCGAACCCGGGCGCTGGTAGCCGATCAGCGGGATGTGCCCGACCTTCATCACCTGGTACGGGGTCAGCGGCGGCAGGATGTCGTCCTCGCGCCAGACCCCGGCCAGGGTCAAGGCCACCAGGTGGGTGGAATGGGTATGCACCACCCCGCCCACCCCGGGATTGCGGTCATACACCTGGCGATGCAGGGCCAGGGTCTTGGACGGTTTGTCGCCGCTGACCCACTCCCCCGCCAGGTTGACCTTGGCGATGGCTGCAGGGTCGAGCCGGCCCAGGCAGATGTCGGTGGGGGTGATCAGCCAGCCATCATCGAGCCGCGCACTGATGTTGCCGGCGCTGCCCACGGTGTAGCCGCGCTGATAGAGGCTGCGGCCGACATCACAGATTTCTTCGCGCAGAGCGTTTTCCCGGCTCATGACTGACCTCCCGCCAGTTGACCCAGGGCCTTGCTGAAAAAGTCGCGACCACCGAAGTTGCCGGACTTCAGCGCCAGGGCCAGGGGCTCGCCGCCACTGCTGACGGTGGCCGGGACCCCGGGATCGATCTGCGCGCCGATCTGCAGCAGGCGCACGTCCAGGGCCTTGACCACGGCGCCGGAGGTTTCCCCGCCAGCCACCACAAAGCGCCGCACGCCGCTGTCGCGCAGGCCCCGGGCGATCTCGCCCAGGGCATTCTCCACCAGCGCTCCGGCACGTTCGGCACCGAGCTGACGCTGCACCGCCTTGACCTCTTCCGGCGTGCTGGTGGCGTAGATCAGCACCGTGCCCTGCTGCTCCCGGGCAAAGGCCAGGGCCTGTTCCACCACCGCCTCGCCGGCCGCCAGGGCCAGCGGGTCGATGCGCCAGGCCGGGCGCTCGGCTTCCAGCCAGGCATCGACCTGAGCATTGGTGGCCAGGGAGGCACTGCCGGCCAGCACCACTTCGCCACCGGCTACCTTGGGCAGGCTTGCAGCGTCGAGGTCGCGCAGCTTGCCGGCGCGACGGAAGTTTTCCGGCAGGCCCAGGGCCAGCCCGGAACCGCCAGTGAGCAGCGGCAGGTCGGCGCAGGCGGCGCCGAGGGTATAGAGGTCGGCATCGGACAGCGCGTCGGCAATCGCCAGGGCAGCACCCTGCCCGCGCAGTTCGGCGATCCTGCTGCGCACCGCCTCCACGCCCTGGGCGATGCTGTCGTAGCGCAGCAGGCCCACCGGCAGCCGGGTCTGGGATTGCAGGACCCGCACCAGGTTGGCATCGGTCATCGGCGTCAGCGGGTGATGCTGCATGCCCGATTCGCTGAGCAACTGGTCCTGGACGAACAGGTGGCCACGGAAAATGGTCCGGCCGTTCTCCGGGAACGCCGGGCAGGCCAGGGTGAAATCGCTGCCCAGGGCCTCGAGCAAGGCCTCGCTGACCTGACCGATGTTGCCCGCCGCGGTGGAATCGAAGGTCGAGCAGTATTTGAAGAAGATCTGCTCGCAGCCCTGGTCCCGCAGCCATTGCAGGGCGGCCAGGGATTCGGCCACTGCTTCGCTGGCCGCAGTGGTGCGCGACTTCAGCGCGATCACCACGGCGTCGGCGTCCAGCCCGGCAGCCACTTCAGCGCTGGGAATGCCGATGCTCTGCACAGTGCGCATGCCACCGCGAACCAGCATGTTGGCCAGGTCCGTGGCCCCGGTGAAATCGTCGGCGATGCAGCCCAGCAACGGGCGTGGATTGGAAATCGTCATCACGGGCTCCTCACTCGGCATCGGGCTTGGCCACGGGCAGGTCGATGCCCGGGAAGATCTTGATCACCGCCGAGTCGTCCTCGCGGCCAAAACCGGCGCTGGAGGCCTGCATGAACATCTGGTGCGCGGTGGCCGACAGCGGCAGCGGGAATTTGCTGGCCCGGGCGGTATCCAGCACCAGCCCCAGGTCCTTGACGAAAATGTCCACCGCGGACAGCGGTGTGTAGTCGGCCTTGAGGATATGCGGAACGCGGTTCTCGAACATCCAGGAGTTGCCCGCGCTGTGGGTGATCACCTCATACAGGGCATCGGCGTCCACCCCTTCGCGCAGTCCCAGGGCCATGGCTTCGGCAGAGGCGGCAATGTGCACCCCGGCCAGCAACTGGTTGATGATCTTGACCTTGGAGCCCAGGCCATGGGCATCCCCCAGGCGATAGACCTTGCCGGCCATGCCCCCCAGAATCGCCTCGGCCCTGGCGTAAGCGGTGGCCGGGCCGGAGGTCATCATGGTCATCTCGCCGGCGGCAGCCTTGGCCGCGCCCCCGGAGATCGGTGCATCCAGGTAGAGCAGGCCCAGGGCCTCCAGGCGCTGGCCCAGGTCCACGGCGTAGGTCGGGGCCACGGTGGCGCAGCCGATCACCAGGCTGCCGGGACGCAGTGCCGCTGCCGCCCCGCCCTCACCGAACAGCACACTTTCGGTCTGCTCGGCATTGACCACCACGGTGACAATCACATCGCATTCGCCGGCCAGTTGCGCCGCCGAGGCGCAAGCCACGCCGCCTTCGCTGGCGAACTGCTCGGTGACCGCAGCACGGACGTCACAGGCATGCACCTTGAAACCGCTGCGCAGCAACGACCGGGCGATGCCCAGGCCCATGGCGCCAAGACCGATGACACCGACATTGTTGTTATTCATGGGGGACTCCAGAAATAGACCAGGACTGTGCCGCGCCAGACAGGCGCCGGGCAAGAACCGGGCAGGACAGGGAAATCCGGATTGCAGGTCCGGCAAATGCAACACAGGCAGCAACAGGCGCAGCGCCAGACGGCAAGCCCGGAAGGTGCATGGCACCGTGGGCAGGTGCCGAGAGAGGCAGGAGCGAATCGATCATCATGGCCATCCTGTTGCTGTTGTTATCAGGTTGAGCTTTGGCTGTGAACGATCATCCACCAATGAACGGATTATGTGAAGAAGTTTTTCAATCTAACATTTTTTAACATAACCTTGAGCGCCCGGCCCCGGCCAGCCACTGGTCGGAAGCCGACGGCCGGTGCCCCGTGGGCTGCTACAACCCTTCACAGCCCTGATCTGGATCAGCATGGCCCGGGGTGACCTGGCCGAGGCTGAATGAACGAGGGCTGCTGACTGGCGGTAGCACCCTTCATCGCAACCCCGTTGACGCTCCCCCTGGCGGAGAGCTCAATGGCCTGTCTGGTTATGCTTGGATAAGGATGATTCAACATGGCAAAGATTGAGGTTTTATCAGGTGATTTCCTGCAAGGCGCCGGCGAGTACCGGCACGGCACCTTCAGGCTCAAGACGGTATTCAACAGCAACGGCGTCGAGGTCAAGGCATCGGCCTTCAAGACACTGGAGATCGCCAGCGAAAGCCCCATCACCAACAAGGACGCCCTGGGCTACGGCATTGCCGGCGCCATGCTGTTGGGCCCGGTGGGCGCCCTGGCCGGGTACCTGATGGCGGGTACGGAAAACGAAGTGACCTTCATCGGCACCCTCAAGGATGGCCGGCAGTTGATGGCGGCCACCGATAGCGCGACCTACAAGGATATCTCCCAGCACTTGCTGCACTGATAATCCTCGTCGCTATATTCAGTGCTCATGACATCCCCATCTGTCATGGGCACTTTCTTTATATGAAACTTATATATATCCGCCTCTCGCATCAGCTAATTCCCACCCTTAGCTGAACCTCACCTGAAACTTCGTAACTGACCAATGATTCAGGGCAATTTAACCTTGACTCCAGCCCCCCTCCTGAGTAAATTGCGCGGGCCGGTAATTACGGCCCTTTGTTTAACTCACTAAAGAAGCCAATGGACACAGTATCTAGACGCTGTCTGGTCACTGCCGCTGCGCAGAGCCAGGCACTTAACCCTGAAAATGACGGGACTCGACTCCGCGGTCGGGTAAGCTGCGCTAGGGCTTGACGCTCCAACGTAACTTGCCTCCCCCGGAGCCAGTCCGGTCGCGAGGCAAATGTTATGCACTTCACTTCCTCTGTAATGCCAGGCGTTCGCGCCTTCGCCGCCACCATGCGGGTCAAGCTGTGCCGTGAGCCCAAGGTTCTGGCGCGCTCGCCGTTTTCTCGTGCCGCCCCCACCCCCTCGACCGCCCTGCGAGCCAATTGGCGCGTCTGCCCGATGACCGGGCAGTTGCAGCAACGCTGGAGCTTCGACGATAGCCAGGACCCGCAGAGTCGGGGCGCTGCCCTGCTCCTGCAGCAGGCCGGACTGATCTTCGGCCTGTACCTCGGGGCACGCAGCTCAGCCTGAACCAGCGGTAACTTTCCGTTGTTTGCAAACGAACTTTAAAAGTTTAAGTTCGGCGGCGTGCTAGTGCCTGTCAGTTAATAAAGTTACTGGAGAAAGTTATGGAAGAGGCCAGTAGTAGGTTCGCTGCCCATACAACTTCATTGTTTGGGCAGCGAACGTTAAAACCTGAAAAACGCCAAGATCAAAATCGATCGCTAACCTGCGGCTCGACATGTTTTCGCTCGCCTTTAATTAGTTGAGTGTTGCTGTGTCGTGCCGCAAGCAGGCGGCAGGAGCACAGACCATGACTGTAAAAACCCCAACTTCCCGCAACACCAGCGCCACCAGTGACAGCAACAAGCTGTCGATGCGTGCCGCCCGCGAAGCCCAGAACGGCCTGGCCGTCACCCTGGCCAACGTCAACTCCACCACCGCCGGCCTCACTGAACTGGATGCCGAGGGCCGCCTGCAACGGGACGGCCACAATGAGGTCGCCCACGACCGTCCGCCACACGCTCTGGTGCAGCTGCTCCAGGCTTTCAACAACCCTTTCATCTATGTGCTGATGACCCTGACCGGTATCAGTTTCTTCACCGACTTCTGGCTGCCGCTGCAGGCCGGCGAAGAAACCGATCTCACCGGGGTCATCATCGTCCTGGTGATGGTGCTGGCCAGCGGCCTGATGCGTTTCTGGCAGGAACACCGCTCGGCCAAGGCCGCCGAAGCGCTCAAGGCCATGGTACGGACCACCGCCGCCGTACTGCGCCGCGAGCAGATGGGCATGCAGGCCCGGGTGCGTGAAGTGCCGATGCGCGACCTGGTGGTGGGCGACATCATCCAGCTGTCCGCCGGTGACATGATCCCTGCCGATATCCGCCTGATCGAATCCCGCGACCTGTTCATCAGCCAGGCGGTGCTCACCGGCGAAGCCTTGCCGGTTGAAAAGTACGACACCCTGGGCGCCGTCCAGGAAAAGTCCGCCACCGCCCAGGCCGCCGATCAGCAAGACCTGCTGGACCTGCCGAACATCTGCTTCATGGGCACCAACGTGGTCAGCGGCACGGCCACCGCCGTGGTCGTGGCCACCGGCTCGCGCACCTACTTCGGTTCCCTGGCCCGCTCCATCGTCGGCTCCCGCACCCAGACCGCCTTCGACCGCGGGGTCAACAGCGTCAGCTGGCTGCTGATCCGCTTCATGCTGGTGATGGTGCCCATCGTTCTGCTGATCAACGGATTTGCCAAGGGCGACTGGGCCGAAGCCTTCATGTTCGCCCTGGCAGTGGCCGTCGGCCTGACCCCGGAAATGCTGCCGATGATCGTCAGCGCCAACCTGGCCAAGGGCGCCTCGGCCATGGCCAAGCGCAAGGTGGTGGTCAAGCGCCTCAACGCGATCCAGAACTTCGGCGCCATGGACGTGCTCTGCACCGACAAGACCGGCACCCTGACCCAGGACCGGATCATCCTCGAACATCACGTCGACATCAGCGGCAGCCGCTGCGATGAAGTGCTGCAACTGGCCTGGCTCAACAGCTACCACCAGAGCGGCATGAAGAACCTGATGGACCGCGCAGTGGTCAGCTTCGCCGAGGAGAACCCGCACTTCACCCCTCCTGCCGCCTGGCGCAAGGTGGATGAGCTGCCGTTCGACTTCGTCCGGCGGCGCCTGTCGGTCATCCTCGCCGATGCCCGCGGCCACCACCTGCTGGTGTGCAAGGGCGCGGTGGAGGAAATGCTGGAAACCGCCACTCGGGTCCGCAAGAACGGTGTCACCCAGACCATCGACGCTGCCCTGCGTGCCGAGTTGCTGCAACTGGCCGAAGACTACAACCGCGACGGTTTCCGCGTGCTGCTGGTGGGCACCCGTGACATCGCCCGGGACCAGATCAAGAACCAGTACAGCGCCAGCGACGAACGCGAGCTGGTGATCGAAGGCTTCCTGACCTTCCTCGATCCGCCGAAGGAAACCGCCGGCCCGGCGATTGCCGCCCTGCGCGACAACGGCGTCACCGTGAAGGTACTGACCGGTGACAACGCCATCGTCACCGCGAAGATCTGCCGCGAGGTCGGCCTGGAGGTCGGCGAGCCGCTGCTGGGTCGTGACATCGAGCGCATGGACGACGAAGTGCTGGGGCGCCTGGTGGAAGAGCGCACGGTATTTGCCAAGCTCACCCCACTGCAGAAGTCCCGGGTGCTCAAGGCATTGCAGGCCAACGGCCACACCGTGGGCTTTCTCGGCGACGGCATCAACGACGCTCCGGCGCTGCGCGATGCCGACGTCGGCATCTCGGTGGACAGCGGCACCGACATCGCCAAGGAATCGGCGGACATCATCCTCCTGGAAAAGAGCCTGATGGTGCTGGAGGAAGGGGTGATCAAGGGTCGCGAGACCTTCGGCAACATCATGAAGTACCTGAACATGACCGCCAGCTCCAACTTCGGCAACGTGTTCTCGGTGCTGGTGGCCAGTGCCTTCATTCCGTTCCTGCCGATGCTGGCGATCCACCTGCTGCTGCAGAACCTGATGTACGACTTCTCCCAGCTGGCCCTGCCGTGGGACAAGATGGACAAGGAATACCTGAGCAAGCCACGCAAGTGGGACGCCAAGAACATCGGGCGCTTCATGCTGTGGATCGGGCCGACCTCGTCGATCTTCGACATCACCACCTTTGCCCTGATGTGGTACGTGTTCGCCGCCAACAGCGTGGAAATGGCCGCCCTGTTCCAGTCCGGCTGGTTCATCGAAGGCCTGCTCTCCCAGACCCTGGTGGTGCACATGCTGCGCACCCGCAAGATCCCGTTCATCCAGAGCACCGCGGCACTGCCGGTCATGCTCGCCACGGGCCTGGTGATGGCACTGGGTATCTATGTGCCCTTCTCGCCTCTGGGCAGCATGGTCGGCCTGGTGCCGCTGCCATGGGAATACTTCCCTTGGCTGGTGGGTACCCTGCTCAGCTACTGCGTGGTCGCCCAGACCATGAAGACCCTGTACATCCGCCGCTTCAAGCAGTGGTTCTAAGGGCCTGAGCCCGGTGCGACCGCCCCACGGGGCGGTCGCACCAGATACAGCAAACCAACGATGCCACCGTCGGCGCGGCCAGCGCCCTGTCGACGGCGACGCTGTTCGCCCGAAAGGAGCATCGCCATGTTTTTCAAACCTTTTTCGCTGTTGCAACGCGGCCTGAAGGCCTTGCTGGTCTGCGGCCTGTGCGCCTGCGCCAGGCTGCTCGCCCGCCTGAGCATCCGCCTCTATGTGCGGGGCCTGCTGAGCGCCGTTGAAATGCGTTTCCTGCTGGGGTTCAGCGCCGCCATCACTCGCGCCTCGCTGCGCCTGGCGATTGCCTGAAACCTGTCACAGTCCCGGGAGAATACTCATGTCGGGCACTACTCTTCTGATCAACCTGGCCGGCGCCATCGCGCTGTTGCTGTGGGGCTCGCAGATGATCTGCGGCTCACTCCTGCGGGGCTTCGGCAGCCCGCTGCGGCACTGGCTCGGGCAACACCTGAACAACCGCTGGCTGGCGCTGCTGTGCGGCGTCGGCATCACCGGCGTGGTGCAAAGCAGCACTGCGGTGAGCCTGATGGCCAGCTCCTTCACCGCCGCCGGCACCCTGGGCCTGGCCCCGGCGCTGGCGGTGATGCTGGGGGCCAATATCGGCTCGACCCTGGTGGTCCAGCTGCTCAGCCTCGACCTCTCGCTGGCGGCACCTGTGGCATTGCTGGCGGGCTTCCTGTGCTTTCGCCTGCGGGACGATTCGCGCTTTGAAAGCATCGGCTGCGCACTGATCGGCCTGGGCCTGATGCTGCTGGCCCTGGGCATGCTCGGCGCGACCCTGGGGGCGGTGGAAGGCACCCCGGTGTTCCAGCTGGTGATGACCAGCCTCGACGGCGACCTGCTGCTGGCCCTGCTGGTGGCGCTGCTGCTGACCTGGATGTGCCACTCCAGCGTTGCCGTGGTGCTGCTGATCGCCTCGCTGGCCGGCACTGGGCTGCTGTCGCCGGCCACCAGCATGGCCCTGGTGCTGGGGGTCAACCTCGGCAGCACCCTGCCCTCGCTGCTCAGCGCCAGCGGCAACGTGGCCCGGCGCCTGCCCCTGGGCAACCTGCTGGTGCGCCTGTCGGGAGCGGCGCTGCTGATGCCCTGGATCGCCACCCTGGGCCAGTGGCACGTCATCGAGCAACTGCCTCCGGCACTGCTGGTGGTGGCCCTGCACACCGCCTTCAGCCTGGTGCTGGCGCTGCTGTTCATCGGTTTCACCGGGCCAATGGCCAAGCTGCTGACCCGGCTGCTGCCGGCCCCGGCCGCGGTGACCGACCCGGGCATGCCGCTGTACCTGGACGAAGCCGGCCTGGAAGTGGCTAATATCGGCCTGTCCAACGCCGCCCGCGAAGCCTTGCGCATGGCCGACATGCTCTCGGGCATGCTCGACCGGGTGCTGCAGCTGTTTCGCACCGCCAACCAGGCCAATGCCGATCAGGTGCGCCATATCGATCAGTCCCTGGACCTGCTCAGCGCGGCGATCCGCGCCTACCTGGCGGATATCGGCAAGGAAGGCATCAGCGACCAGGATGCCGACCGCTCCCAGGAAATCCTGCTGCTGGTGATCAACCTGGAACATGCCGGGGACATTCTCGCCACCAGCCTGGCGCACCTGGCCGCGCGGCGCTTGCGCCGTGGCGAGCCGTTTTCCGAGTTCGAGCTGAGCACCCTGTACCCGCTGCACCAGGAACTGCTGGACAGCCTGAGCCTGGCCATCACCGTGTTCCTGCGCGAAGACCTGCCCACCGCCCACCAACTGGTGGCGCGCAAGGAAAACGTACGGCGCCTGGAAGCCGCCGCCAGCCGCGAGCACTTTCGCAAGTTGCGCGAAGACCGTGGCGCCTGGGCCGAATCCGGGGACATTTTCCAGCGCTTGCTGCGCGACTACCGGCGGGTTCACCACCACATCGCCGCCCTGGCCTACCCGGCCCTGGAGCGCGCCGGTGAACGGGACATCGAGCACGCTTACCTCAACGAACCGCTGCCCGGCGAGACCAGCATCAGCCCGGTAAAGGAGAACAGCCCATGCGCGTCCTGATCTGCGCCGGCCGCTACTACGCCGACGACCGCCGGTGCCGCCAGGTCCTCGACGCCTTTCAGCGCCTGCATGAAACCCGCGTGGTGATTCATGGCGGCAGCCAGTTCCTCGGCGCCCATATCGAGGACTGGGCCCGGGACATCGGCGCCGACATCGTCCGCTACCCGCCCAACTGGCAACGCCATGGCAAGCACGCCGAACGCCTGCGCAACGCCTTCATGCTGGCCGACAGCCGCCCCGACATCGTCCTCGCCCTGCCCGGTGGGGAAGACACCGAAGAACTGCTGGCCCAGGCCCGGGCCCGGCAGATCCAGGTTCTGTCGATGGCCGACCAGTAAGCCTCCCAAGCCGCCACCCTCTGCACCGGCCCGCACGCCAGATGCACCGGTGCCCCAACCCAGAACGAGATCCGCCATGTCCAAGCACACCCCACATCGCCCCTCGCGTTCCAGCGCCTTTGGCCACCCTCTGCCTGCCGCGAAAAGCCGCATGCTCAAGCGCAACCTGCTGTTCCTCGCCCTCACCGCCAGCGCGACCGCCACCCTGGCCCTGTGCTCCAAGGCTCAGGCCGCCGGCGGCGCCTACGTGGTGGACGACGGCGCCATCAACGCTCCCGAGGAATGCAATGTCGATGTCTGGTACCAGAGCACCCGCCACCAGGGCTCCAGCCACACCAGCGTGGTGGCCCCGGCCTGCACCTTCAGCCAACTGCCCTGGGTGCAACTGGGGGCCGCGATGCAGCGCCAGCAGGCCGACGGCCAGGGCGAGACCCAGCTCAGCCCCCAAGTCAAGCTGGCCCTGCTGGACCGTGAAGACCTGGGCCTGCAACTGGCCCTGGCCGGCTCCGCCCACTGGGCCCTGAACCGCAGCCACAGCTTCGACGGTGGCGACCTCGCCCTGCCACTGACCTTCAGCCCTGTTGCGAGCCTGCGCCTGAACCTGAATGCCGGCTGGGCCCACGCCTATGACGACGGCGACCAGAGCCACCGCTGGGCCTGGGGCAGCGGGCTGGAGTACGACCTGGCCCAGAGCCTGACCCTGATTGCCGAGCGCTACGGCCAACGCGGCGGCGAACAGGGCTGGCAGGCAGGCCCGCGCCTGCACCTGGGCCAGCACCTGGACCTGGACCTGATCGTTGGCCAGCACCTGACCGAAGACCGCGATCGCTGGCTGAGCACCGGCGCGACCCTGCGCTTCTAACCCCCGAAAGCGCCCCACCTCTGTAGGAGCTGGCTTGCCAACGAAAGCGTCGGCAAGGGCGATGGAAGACTCAAGGGCCTCTTCGCCGGCAAGCCGGCTCCTACAGGGCCAGGAGTTGCGCGGTGCACTGGGCGATGCGGCGGCAGGCTTCGGCCAGCCGTTCGCGGTCCAGCACCAGGGCAATGCGGATGTGCCCGACCACGCTGGGGCCGAAGGCTTCGCCCGCCAGCACCGAAACCCCATAACCCTCCAGCAGTCGCTCGGCGAACGCCTGGGCGCCCAGCCCGGTGCGGCGTACGTCGACCATGACGAACATGCCGCCATCGGGCAGCACTGGCCGCAAGCCCGGGCACTGCCCGAGCAGCGTGCACACCAGGTCGCGGCGCTGGCGGTACTCCTCGCGCATCTGTGGCAGTTCCGGCAGTTCGCGGGTCAGCGCCACCACTGCCGCATTCTGGATGAAGTCCGGCAGGCCATAGAGCATGCACAGGGCCAGATTGCTCAGGTGCCCGACCAGCACCGGCGGAGCGATCACCCAGCCCACCCGCCAGCCGCTCATGGCATGGGACTTGGACAGGCTGTTGATGGTGGCGGTGCGCCCACCCATTCGCGGCAGACCGCCCGGGCTCAGGTGCTGGCCTTCGTACAGCAGGTCGCCGTAGACCTCGTCGGAAACCAGCCACAGGTCATGCTCCATGCACAACCGCGCCAGGACCTGCCAGTCATCAAGGGACAGGCTGGCCCCGGAGGGGTTGTTGGGGCTGTTGATGAGCATGGCCCGGGTCCGCGGGCTGATGCGCGCCGCCACTTCCTGCGGGTCCAGGCGAAAGCCCTGCTCGGCCCGTACCGGCACCGGCACCACGGTGGCGCCACAGGCACCGAACACCCCTTCGTAGGTGACGTACATGGGCTCGGCCACCAGCACCTCGTCCCCAGGGCCCAGCAGGCACTGGGCCACGGAGAACACCGCACACTGCGCCCCCGGCAGCACCACCACGTGCTCGGCATCGACGATCTGCCCGGTGCGCTGGTGGTGGCAACGGGCGATGCAACTGCGCAACGCCAGGTTGCCGCGCACGTCCGAATAGTGGGTGTCACCGGCCAGCAGGCTGTCGATGGCCGCCTGGACCACCGGCCGGGGGGTGTCGAAATCCGGATCGCCGATGGTCAGCAACAGCACATCGCGCCCCTGCTCGCGCAAGGCCAAAGCTCGGTAATGGATATCCCAGGCGGCGGAACCTTCTCCGGCAATCCGTTGGGTCAGGGCTGAATAGCGCATCGCTTTCTCCATGAAAGATGCTTCAGCCAGAACCCTAGGTGCTGGCGCGGCACTCGTCGAGCGAGCGCCAGCGCCGTTGGACGCTTAGATCACAAAACGCGCCACCAGAGCGTTCAGGTCCACCGCCAGGCGCGACAACTCATGGCTGGCGGCGCTGGTCTGGTTGGCCCCGGCCGCCGACTGGGTGGCCAGGTCGCGGATGTTCACCAGGTTGCGGTCCACCTCGCGGGACACCTGCGCCTGCTCTTCCGAGGCGCTGGCGATCACCAGGTTGCGCTCGTTGATCTGGTTGATGGATTCGGCAATCTGCTCCAGGGCCACGCCCGCGGCACGGGCCAGTTCCAGGGTGCTCTGGGTACGCTGGTTGCTCTGCTGCATCGACTCCACCGCGTCGCCCGTGCCGTTCTGGATGCCGGCCACCATCTTCTCGATTTCCTGGGTCGACTGGGCGGTCCGATGGGCCAGGGCCCGCACCTCGTCGGCCACCACCGCAAAGCCGCGCCCGGCCTCACCAGCACGAGCCGCCTCGATGGCCGCGTTGAGGGCCAGCAGGTTGGTCTGCTCGGCGATGGCCCGGATCACGTCCAGCACCTTGCCGATATCCCGGCCCTGGGTCGCCAGGCCTTCGATCATCACCGAGGTGCTCTGCACGTCGTGGGTCATGGTCTGGATCGCGTCCACGGTTTCCACCACCCGGTCGCGACCTTCGCGAGCGGCCTGGGTCGACTGCCGGGAAGCCTCGGAAGTGGACACCGCGTTGCGCGCCACCTCCTCCACCGCGGCGGTCATTTCGTTGACCGCGGTGGCCGCCTGTTCGATCTCGTTGTTCTGCTGCTGCAAGCCGCGGGAAGCCTCTTCAGTGACCGCGCTGAGTTCTTCCGAGGCCGAGGCCAGCTGGGTCGCCGAGCCGGCGATCTGCTCGATGGTGCGGCGCAGGCTGGCCTGCATCTCGGCCAGGGCCTGCAACAGCCGCGCCGGCTCGTCCTTGCCATCGACCTCGATGGCCTGGCGCAGGTTGCCGCCGGCGATCACCTGAGCGGCATTCAGGGCCCTGTTCAGGGGGGTGACGATGCTGCGGGTGAGCAACAGCGCCAGAACAATGGTCAGCAGCGCGGCAAGCACAGCCACCGCCACAATCCCGGCGATGGCGCTGCTGTAGTGCTCGCCGGCAGCCTTGGAAGCGCTCGTGGCATCAGCAGCGTTGATCGCGATCAGTTGGTTCAACTGCTCGCCCATCTGGTCTGTGCCTTCCTTGATCCGCGAATTGATCAGGCTGCGCATTTCATCCAGCTTGTTCTGGCGCGACAGTTCGAGCATCTCGTTCTGCGCCTGCAGGTAGTTGTCCAGGGTCGTAGCGAAGGTCTTGTACAACGCAGCCTCCTGCGGCCCCGCCGGCAAGGCCGCATAGCTGGCCTGGGCCTTTCTGGCGTTGTCCACCAGCACGCCGATGCGCGTCTGGGCTTCTGCCAGGCCTGCCGGCTCGCGGTTCACCAGCACACGGAAGGAAAGAATCCGCAGGCGCAGCACGTTCTCGGTGAGGTTGCCGAGAAAGCCGACACTGGGCAGCTGGTTGCTTTCCATGTCCATCGAGGCTTCGCGGATCACCGCCATGCGATTGACCGCAAACACCCCCAGCACCACGACCAGCAAGGCAATGAAGGCAAAACCGAGGAAAGCACGAGGGGCGATATTCAGGTTACGCAAGGACATAGGACGACTCTCGAGGGAGAACGGGCGACAGGCATCCATGCCGTTGAGCCGTCGGCGCATCAGGGGCTGTGCCGACGTGGGGCGCCGCGCTGTTGGAAGTCCGCGGGCCTGTCAGAGATATCGGCCGAACTTGAGCTTTCATATGGCTGATTGTTAAAAATATTTCTGAATGTGACCGGTGTATCACTGCTGATACAACACAACGCGAAGTGAATCGATAAAGCGCTACAGCATCGCCCCTCAGCCACCGTTTTCGACCCTGGCTCCGGCCACCCGCCTCCCTATGAAAAGTGCAATTCATTCGCCGGAAAAGCCATTTAGTCCATTCCCGCGGCTGCCCATCATGGCCCCAGTCAATAAAAACAACGCTGAGACTGGATATGAAACCTGAAGACTTTCGTGCCGCAACCGACCGCCCGCTGACCGGTGCCGAATACCTGGCCAGCCTGCGCGACGACCGTGAAATCTACATCTATGGCGACCGGGTCAAGGACGTCACCACCCACCCGGCCTTCCGCAACTCCGCGGCCTCCATGGCCCGCCTGTACGACGCCCTGCACGACCCGGCCACCAAGGAGCAACTGTGCTGGGACACCGACACCGGCAACGGCGGCTACACACACAAGTTCTTCCGTTCGGCGAAAAGCCCCGATGAACTGCGCCAGCAGCGCGACGCCATCGCCGACTGGTCGCGCCTGACCTATGGCTGGATGGGCCGCAGCCCCGACTACAAGGCCGCCTTCGGCAGCGCCCTGGGGGCCAACCCGGAGTTCTACGGGCGCTTCGCAGACAACGCCCGCACCTGGTACAAGCGCATCCAGGAAGCCTGCCTCTACCTCAACCACGCCATCGTCAACCCACCCATCGACCGCGACAAACCGGTGGATCAGGTCAAGGACGTGTTCATCTCGGTGGACGAGGAAGTCGAAGGCGGGATCATCGTCAGCGGCGCCAAGGTGGTGGCCACCAACTCGGCCCTGACCCACTACAACTTCGTCGGCCAGGGCTCGGCCCAGTTGCTGGGGGACAACACCGATTTCGCCCTGATGTTCATCGCACCGATGAACACCCGGGGCATGAAGCTGATCTGCCGCCCTTCCTATGAACTGCAGGCCGGCATGACCGGCTCGCCCTTCGACTACCCGCTGTCCAGCCGCTTCGACGAGAACGACGCGATCCTGATCATGGACAAGGTGTTCATCCCCTGGGAAAACGTGCTGATCTACCGCGATTTCGAGCGCTGCCGCCAATGGTTCCCCCAGGGCGGGTTCGGCCGCCTGTTCCCGATGCAGGGCTGCACCCGGCTGGCGGTGAAGCTCGATTTCATCACTGGCCTGCTGGTCAAGGCCCTGCAATGCACCGGTTCCCTGGAGTTTCGCGGGGTCCAGGCGCAGGTTGGCGAAGTGGTGGCCTGGCGCAACCTGTTCTGGTCCCTGACCGACGCCATGCATGGCAACGCCAGTGAATGGATGAACGGCGTCTACCTGCCCAGTACCCAGGCGCTGCAGGCTTACCGGGTCCTGGCGCCCCAGGCCTACACCGACATCAAGAAGATCATCGAGCAGGTGGTGGCCAGCGGCCTGATCTACCTGCCCTCCGGCTCCCGCGACCTCAAGGACCCGGTGCTCAACCAGTACCTCGGTACCTACTGCCGGGGCTCCGGGGGCATGGGCCACGAGGAGCGGATCAAGATCCTCAAGCTGCTGTGGGACGCCATCGGCACCGAATTCGGCGGCCGCCACGAGTTGTACGAGATCAACTACGCCGGCAGCCAGGACGAGATCCGCATGCAGTGCCTGCGCCACGCCCAGGCCAGCGGCTCGATGAAAGCCATGACCGACCTGGTGGACAAGTGCCTGGGGGACTACGACCTCGACGGCTGGACCGTGCCGCACCTGAGCAACCCGGATGACATCAACATGCTGGACCGCATCCGCCAATAGCCCACGCCACATGCAGGAGCGGGCTTGTGCAGGCGCTGGCTTGCCAGCGAAAACGCCCGCCAGAACGCCCAAGGCCCAGGCCCCTTCGTCGGCAAGCCGGCTCCTGCAGCGCAATGCCCTGCGTCCACGAGGAATTCGTCATGTCTGTACTCGACCCCAAGCAACTCGCCTTTCGCAACGCCATGGCGCACATGACCGCAGCGGTCAACGTCATCACCAGCAACGGCCCCGCCGGCCGCTGCGGCATCACCGCCACGGCGGTCTGCTCGGTCACCGACAGCCCGCCGACCCTGATGGTCTGCGTCAACCGCAACAGCGCCCTGAACCCGGTGTTCAAGGGCAACGGGCGGTTGTGCGTCAACGTCCTCAGCGGCGAACACGAAGAAGTGGCCCGGCACTTTGCCGGCATGACCGGCGTGGCCATGGACCAGCGCTTCGGCCTGCACCCCTGGCGCGACGGCCTGCAGGCCCTGCCGGTGCTGGAGGGCGCCCTGGCCAGCCTGCAGGGGCGCATCACCGAGGTCCAGGAAATCGGCACGCACTCGGTAATGCTGGTGGAACTGGATGAAATCGGCGTGCTGGAGCACGGCGACTCACTGGTGTACTTCAGCCGTTGCTTCCATCGCCTGGCCCACCCTTGCCGGGCGGCCTGACCCCTTCCCTCCTGGCCGTCATTTCCCGCGCCTGGATGCCCGCCGGCATCCGGGCCAAGGGCCACCTCCTGCATCTGTAGGATGGCGCGGCTCTTCCAAGCCATCGATACTCGAACCAGGCCCTGCCCACGTCCCCTGACGTACCGGTCCCAAACCCCTTCCGTGACGAAAACAATAACAACGTCGCACAGAGGTACAGACCCATGAACCACCCCGAGCGTGCCCCGGCCAGCCTGTTGCAGGCCTTCAGCGAACTGACCCTTGAACTGCAGCAACTGGCGCAGAACAGGGACATCGAAAACCTGCACCAGCATGCACTGGCGCGCATCAGCAGGCTCCTGCCCTTCGACAGCGCCTGGTGGGGCCGTGCCGCACTGGTGGATGGCCTGCCGGATGAACACAGCTGCTACCTGTACCGCCTGCCACCGAGCTACCTGCCGGACTGGCAATCGATCCGCCACATCGATGTCACGGTAAGCCGGGTCCACGAGGTGCCGGGCCGGGCGGTGATCGTCGACATGGCCGATCCGGACAACGGCCCCGGCCTCAACTGGCTGGGCCGCCAGTACAACATCGGCGAACTGCTGTGCGTGGTGCACATCGATCCCCACACCCACCTGAACAATCACCTGGCGCTGTACCGCGCCCCGGGAGCGCCGCGCTTCAACCAGGGCGACTGCCACCTGCTGAACAACCTGATGCTGCACCTGGTGGCCGCAGTGTCGGCCAACCAGATCCGCACCCTGGTGGCCATGCGCGAGAAACTCACCGGCCCGCGCAACCTGGCCCTGGCCGTGTGCGACCAGCGCGGCGTGCTGCAATGCGCCGAACGCGGCTTCGTCGACCTGCTGCTGCATGAATGGCCGCAGTGGAGCGGCCCGCAACTGCCCATGGCGCTGGACCCCGGCGGCTTCGAAGGCAAGTCCCTGCAGGTGGAATCCTCGGCGGTAGGCGACCTCTGCCTCCTGGCGGCCCGCAGCCGCAACCTGCTGCCCCGGCTCAGCCCACGGGAAAATGCCGTCGCCCAGTGCTTCGGCGAAGGCAAGACCTACAAGGAAGTGGCCCGGGACCTGGGCATGTCGCCCAACACCGTGCGCCATCACATTCGGGCCATCTACAGCAAGCTCGGGGTCAAGGACAAGGCCCGCATCGCCCAGTTGCTGCATGCCCCTCCCGGCTGATTCCGCCCCCTGACCACCCTTGATCAGTGCCGTCGAATGTGACGGCCACGGGCAGCCTTTGCCCTTTTTCCAGCCCCTGCCGTGTGCCGGCGAGCCGTTCGCCGAACAACAACTCCAACAAGAGACGCACCGCCCATGACCACGCCCGTGCCCCGCATCACCCTGGCCCTGACGGCTACCCTGGCCAGCCTTTCACTGAACGCCGCCGACCTCAATGCCCGGGACTTCTTCGCCGCCCCAGCGGGCACCAGCCTGGGCGTGCTGTACCTGCCCGCCACCCGCGCCGGTGATTTCCACGGCCCGGCCGACAGCACGGGCAAGGCCGAGCTGCGAGTCAATGCCATGGCCTACCGCCAAGTGTTCTTCAGCGACCTGTGCGGCACCCTCTGTACCCCGCAGTTCATCGTGCCCTTCGCCGATATCGACGCGCGCCTGCCCGGCGCCGAACGCCACACCGGCGAAAGCGGCTTTGGCGACCCCCAGGTGGGCGGCACGCTGTTCTTCATCAACCAGCCGCAAACCCGCACCTACAGCGGCCTGCTGACCCTGATCACGCTGCCCGTGGGCGAGTACCACGGGCGCAACCCCGACGTCTCCCCCGGGGCCAACCGCTGGGGCGCGACCTTTGTCTACAACTACACCCAGGGCCTGGGGGAAAAGTGGGTGCTGGAGGCCAACCTGGAAGCCCAGCTCTATGGCACCAACGACGACTACTTCGGCAGCGACCTCAAGCAGGACCCGCTCTACCGCCTGCAGGCCTTCGCCTCTTACGACTTCACCCCCGCCACCTATGGTGCCCTGCGCCTGATCCACGCCGATGGCGGCGAACTGCGGATCAACGACCGGCGCATCGACGACACCCACAAGCGCTACACCCAGGTCGGGTTCGAGCTCGGCCACTGGCTGGACAAGCAGAACCAGCTGATGTTCGGCCTGTCGCAGAACGTCGCCACCCAGAACGGCTTTGCCGGCACCGACGCCCTGCTGCGCCTGGTCCATGTGTTCTGACCCCTTTGCCTTAGGAGCCTGTCCATGAACACCCAGAACCCCGCCTTGAGCCAGAATCCGCCAATCACCCGCCAGCCCCTCGGGCTCCAGGCGGCCATCGTGCTGTTCGCCGCCATCACCCCCGCGGTGCTGCTGACGGCCCCGGCCATTGCCGCGCAACTGGCCAGCCAGTGGCAACTGAGCCCCTCCCAGATCGGCGACCTGTTTTCCGCCGAGCTGGGGGCCATGAGCCTGGCCACCCTGCCCGCCATCTGGTGGCTGAAACACATCGACTGGCGCCGCGCGGCGCTGTGCAGCGCCCTGCTGTTCATCCTCGCCAACCTGCTGTCGATGCTCGCCAACGACTATTCGCTGCTGCTGATCGCACGCTCGTGCAGTGCCCTGGCCGGCGGCTCGCTGATGATCATCTGCCTGGCCAGCGCCGCCGCCAGCCCCAACCCCAGTCGCGCCTACGGCTTCTGGGTGATGGGCCAGCTGGTGCTGGGGGCCATCGGCCTGAGCCTGCTGCCCATGCTCTTCGAGCGCTTCGGCCTGGGTGCCTGTTACCTGATCATGGCGCTGCTGATGCTGCTGTGCCTGCCCCTGGCTCGCAGCTTTCCAGCGGGCGCGGCGAAGGCCGCCAGCCATGAAGCCAAGGCCCCGCCGGTTTCCAGGGCCAAGGCCACCCTGGGGATTCTCGGCATCCTGACCTTCTACATCAGCCTCAGCGGGGTCTGGACCTTCATCGGCGCCATCGGTGGCCAGTCCGGCCTTTCGGCACAGACCAGCGGCGACGTGCTGGCCATCGCCACCCTGATGGGCCTTGCCGGCGCCCTGTGCGCCACGCTGTTCGGCGATCGCCTGCCCCGTAGCGCCCTGCTCCTGCTGGGCTACGGCCTGATGGCCGGCTCGGTGCTGCTGCTTCTGGGCCAGCCGCAACTGGCGCGCTTTGCCCTGGCGGCGCTGGTGTTCAAGTTCACCTGGACCTTCATCCTGCCGCTGATCCTCGCGCGCATGGCCGAAATGGACCGCAGCGGCCGCCTGATGAACGCCTCCAACCTGGTGATCAGCGCCGGCCTGGCCATAGGCCCGACCATCGCCGGGCGGCTGATCGAAGGCAGCGGCGGCTTCCACGAGCTGCTGCTGGCGGGCGCCGCAATCACCCTGCTGTCCATGGCCCTGGTACTCAGTTGCCGGCCTGCACGCTAACGCTCTCGGTGCCCTGGTTCCCTTGGCACCGAGGGCCTGGGCCAGCCGCTGTCGCGTTGTAAATTCCACCCTGAAAAATGGATATCACCATGACCTGTAAAAGCGCGTTTTTCTTCGACGAACTCAGCCTGTGGCACAGCGGCGGCCCCCACGTCCTGACCCTGCCGGTGGGTGGCTGGGTACAGCCGCCAGCCGCCGCCGGGCACGCCGAATCACCGGAAACCAAACGCCGTTTGAAAAGCCTGATGGATGTTTCCGGCCTGACCCGACAGTTGCACCTGCGCAGCGCCGCAGCGGCCACCGAAGACGACCTGCTGCGGGTCCACAGTGCTGCCTACCTGCAGCGTTTCAAGGCCTTGAGCGACGCCGGTGGCGGTCACCTCGGCGACGAGGCGCCGGTGGGCCCGGGCAGCTATGAAATCGCCCAGCTGTCCGCCGGGCTGGCCATGGCCGCCGTGGACGCCGTGCTCAGCGGCGAAGCCGATAACGCCTATTCCCTGTCCCGTCCACCAGGACACCACTGCACCCGCGACCAGGCCATGGGCTTCTGTTTCCTGGCCAACATCGCCATCGCCATCGAGGCCGCCAAGGCCCGTCATGGACTGGGCAAGGTAGCGGTCATCGACTGGGACGTGCACCACGGCAACGGCACCCAGTCGATCTTCGAGGAGCGGGCCGACGTGCTGACCCTGTCCCTGCACCAGGACGGTTGCTTCCCTCCGGGCTATGGCGGTGAACAGGACCGCGGGCGCGGCGCCGGCCTGGGCTGCAACATCAATATCCCGCTGCTGCCGGGCAGTGGCCACGACGCCTACCTGTACGCCATGCAGCGCATCGTGATACCGGCCCTGGAGCGCTTCGAGCCGGAACTGATCATTGTCGCCTGTGGCTATGACGCCAACGCCGTGGACCCCCTGGCGCGGATGCTGCTGCACAGTGACTCGTTCCGCGAGATGACCCAGTGCCTGAAGGATGCTGCCGAGCGCCTGTGCCGAGGGCGCCTGGTGCTGGTGCATGAAGGCGGCTACTCCGAGGCCTACGTACCGTTTTGCGGGCTGGCCACCCTGGAGGCGCTGTCGGGAATCCGCACCGCCGTCGCCGACCCGATGCTGGAGTTCGTACGCCTGCAACAGCCCAAGGAGCCATTCGTGACCTTTCAACGCCAGTTGCTCGACCTTCAAGCCCAAGCCATGGAGGCTGCCGGGCGCTGACCCCCGCTCTGGTGCCGGAACGAGCAAGCCCCGCCACCCGAGCGGCGGCATCCACCAACGGCGTTCCCCGGAGCCCGGGCTCCAGCCAGCGGAACGCCGCTCTGCCCAACCGGCCATCCTTCCCCCGCTCCCCTGGGCTACTTGCTGCAACAGTGTGGCCCGGGTGGGTCAGTTGCCTTGCTCCAGGCCCCGGAGATTGTCGCCACAGGCGTGACCGACGCTTTCGGCTGCCGGGCTTGCCAGGGTTGCGGCTAACCCCAGGGCGCGTGCTTCACTGGGAGTTTGCTGGAAGCGGCTCTTGAAGGCCCGGGCAAAATGCGCCTGGCTGGCAAAGCCGTGCCGGTAGGCGATCTCGCTGATATCCAGGCCCGCTCCCTGGCTGCTGCACAGCAACTGACGGGCCTGTTGCAGGCGTTTTTCCAGGATGAAGCGGCTGGGTAGCGTTTCTTCCAGGGCGAACAGCCGGGCCAGGTGCCGGGTGGAAATGCCGGTCTGGGCCGCCACCCGCTCGCAGCTCAGGGTCGGGTCGGCCAGCTGTTCATGGATGCATTGCTTGGCCGCCAGCAGGTAGGAGGCGCTCAGGGCGTTGATTGGCCGTTCCCCCACATGCCCGGCAATGATGCTGGCCAGAAGCTCGAAGGCCTGCTCCTGATAAGCCTCGGCCTCGGCGCACAGGGGCTGCTGGAAAAAGCCCCGGGTACGTTCGCCCAGGGTGCGCAGCAACAGGCGCTGGACCCCGCTTTCGACGCTGATCCGCAAAGGCCGGTCGAAGCGTTTCAGACAGCGCTCGGCGAACTGCTGCTGGGGAATGTCGAAGATGAACTGGCGCATGGCCCCGGAAAAGCCGAACAGGTAGGGCTTGTCGGTGCGGTAGACCACCAGCTCCCCCGGCTCCAGCACCTGGCAGGCGCCATCCTGGTAGAAGAACGAACCGCTGCCGGTGACCAGGGACACGAAAATCGACTCCTTGGGCACGCCGCGGATCATCGAGGTGTCGCGCTCCACCACGTGTTCGTTGCCGACGATGCGGGCCAGGCGCATGGCGCTCAATTGCAGGTTGTCCTGGCTGGCGGCGAAACCGCCCTCGGCGTAGGAGTTGCACTTGAGCCCCACCAGGGTGCTGGCGTTGTAGTCCTCCCAGAAGGCCAGGCGTTGGTCCAGGTCGACGGCCTGGGTGCTGGCATGCCGGGTTTCGAGCAAGGCGCATGGAGACATTGTTGTTCTTCTCATGGCGGCGGGATGTTCCCCGGACGGCAAGGCAGTGTCCGGACACCTGGGGCCGCAGGCACTGCGGGCCGCGGCCATTCATTAACATCTGAACTATATAGCCTGTCAACTTGAAACGCAGTGGGACCCGGTCGCTTTGAGCGCGTCATCGGCTCTCTATCGGCCGTAGGAAAAAAGCCGTCCGAAACAGACAAACAACCAGTCCGATCCGTGCAAACCCTTGCCCCGCTCCCGACCTAAAGTCTGCGCCGTACCCCCATGGCCGCCCTGCCCGGCTGCCCAGGCTCCTCCCATAACAACAACCGAGGCCCACCATGCCCGAAGCCGCCCACCGTGAATTCTGGAAAGACCTGCAACCGATCGCCAACTGCTTCAAGCCCGACGCCAAGCCGGAGGTCTACCTGCCCGATGCCGCCAGCGACGACCTGCGCCTGTACGTGCCCTTCACCGAGACCGTGTCCTCACGGCCACTGTGGATCTCCCCCAGCGAAAACCGCTGGTGCGACATTCTCCTGGCCCGCAGCGCCGGGCTGGTGAACCGCCACTACCACCCCCACGAAGTCTTCGCCTACACCCTGTCCGGCAAATGGGGCTACCTGGAGCACGAGTGGACCGCCACCGCCGGGGACTTCGTCTACGAGACCCCGGGCGAAGGCCACACCCTGGTGGCCTATGAGCATGAGCAGCCGATGCGGGTGTTCTTCATCGTCAAGGGCCCGCTGATCTGGCTCGACGAACAGGGCGAGCCCGACGGCTACTTCGACGTGCACTCCTACATCGCCATGTGCCGCGCCCACTACGAAAAGATCGGCCTGGGCGCCGCCCATATCGACACCCTGTTCCGCTGACCGGCGCTGCCCACGCCTCCTTCGGAGAACCACCATGGCTTATAAAAACAACAAGGCCGGTTACGAGAACACCTTGCTGGGGGTGCTGTTCCTGACCTTCGGTTTCGTCTTTTTCGATCGTCTGGCGCTGTCCTTCCTGTTCCCCTTCATGGCTGACGAGTTGCAACTGAGCAACAGCCACCTGGGCATGCTGTCGTCGATCCTGGCCCTGGCCTGGGCGGTGTCCGGGGCCCTGGTGGGTGCCTGGTCGGACCGCCGGGGCGTGCGCAAGCCGTTGCTGATCGTCGCGGTGATCCTGTTTTCCCTGTGCTCGGCGCTGTCCGGGCTGGTCACCGGCTTTCTCAGCCTTTTGCTGTTCCGCGCCATCATGGGGCTGGCCGAGGGGCCGATCCTGCCGCTCTCCCAATCGCTGATGGTGGAAGCCTCCTCGCCCCATCGCCGGGGCCTGAACATGGGCCTGCTGCAAGGGTCGGCGGCGGGCCTGTTGGGCGCGGTGATCGGCCCGCCGGTGCTGATCGCCCTGGCCGAAGCCTACGGCTGGCGCCACGCCTTCATCATTTCGCTGATTCCCGGGCTACTGATCGCCCTGCTGATCTGGCGCTACGTGCAGCCCGACCCACCGCGACACGAACCGCGAGCGCACACCCCGTCCAGCCCGGGTGGCAGCCATCGCCTGGCCCTGCTCAAGAGCCGCAACATCGTGCTCTGCACCCTCATCAGCTGCGTGTTCCTGACCTGGTTCATCATCCTGATTTCCTTCACCCCGACCTTCCTGGTCAAGGTTCGCGACTACAGCCCGGCCAGCATGGGCACGGTGATGAGCTGCCTGGGAGGCGCCTGGGTGCTCTGGGGCTTCGGCGTGCCGGCAATCTCCGACCGCCTCGGCCGGCGCCCGACCCTGGTGCTGTTCTCGCTGATTGCCGCTTGCTGTCCCATCGCCCTGCTCTACGCCTCGTCGCCCTGGATGCTCGGGGTGCTGATGCTGCTGACCTACACCGGCCTGGGCTGCTTCACCCTGTTCATGGCCACCATCCCCGCGGAAACCGTGCCCCGCGAAGTCATGGCCACGGCCCTGGGCATGATCATGGGCATCGGCGAGCTGGTGGGCGGCTTCATCGCTCCGACCATTGCCGGCTTCGCCGCCGACCGCTTCGGCCTGTCGATCGTCATGTGGATGTCCTGCGGCGGCGCATTGCTGGCCGCCGTGCTGGCCCTGTTCCTCAAGGAAACCGCCCCCGCGGTACTGGCCCGCCAACAACGCCGGCACCCCGGCCCCCACCCTGCACCCAGCCCGAGCCTGGGAGGAAACCCATGATCAAAGCACTGCAATGGCATGCCGCCCGCGACCTGCGCCTGACTCAGTTGGAACCGCGCCAGCCCGGCCCCGGCGAGGTGCTGCTGCAAGTCGCCTACTGCGGCATCTGCGGCAGCGACCTGCATGAGTACGTCGACGGCCCTCACTCCATACCTCAGCAGGTGGCTCACCCGCTGTCCGGTTGCCGGGCGCCGCTGACCCTGGGCCACGAGTTCTGCGGCCAGGTAGTAGCCCTGGGCCCGGGCGTGGATGCACGGCTATTGGGCCAGCGGGTGGCGGTGGAACCCGAATACCGCTGCGGCGAGTGCTCGTACTGCCAGATGGGCCAGTACAACCTCTGTGAATCCATGGGCTTTATCGGCCTGATGGGCGACGGCGGCTTTGCCGAACAGGCGGTGGTACCGGCCTACATGCTGCACCTGCTCCCGGACAGCGTCAGCTTCAAGCAGGCGGCCGTGCTGGAGCCGGCAGCGGTGGCCTACCACGCCTTGAACCAGAGCAGCCTGATGGCCGGCGACAGTTGCGCGGTGTTCGGCCTGGGGCCCATCGGCCTGCTGCTGGTGCTACTGGCACGGTTGCGAGGGGTGGAACGGATCTACGCCGTGGACCTGGACCCCGAGCGCCGGCGCCTGGCCCTGGAGTTCGGCGCCTCTGAGGCCCTGGACGGCGCCGACCCGCAACTGCAGGCACGCCTGCGGCAGCTGAGCGCCGGTGGTATCGACAGCGCCTTTGAGGCCGCCGGTAGCCAGCAGACCCTGAGCCATGCCCTGCACTGCCTGCGCAAGGGCGGCGAAGCGGTGCTGGTGGGCTTGATGGGCGACGTGCAGTTCGATGCCTTCCACCTGGTGAACAACGAGTTGCGCCTGCTCGGCAGCGTCGGCTACCGCCACGTCTACCCCGAACTGATCCAGCTGCTGGCCAGCGGGCGCCTGGACCTGAGCCGGGCGGTCACCCGCTGCCTGGCCCTGGAACAGGCGGTGGAGCAAGGCTTCCAGGCGCTGTTGCAAGACAAGAGCCAGATCAAGGTGCTGGTCAACCCGACCCCGGCCCTGGCCGATGCCTGAACAAACGATGTGCAACCGACACTCAAGACAAAAACAACAAGAATCGAGTACCCGACATGAATGCAACCTATGCGCTGTGCCCGCTGCTGGCCGCCTTGCTGCTGCCCCTTGATTGCCTTGCCCAGACGCCGCCCACGCCGCGTACCGGCCCGCTGTCCGACCTGGGGGACTACCTGGCCGACCGTGGCATCACGCCCCATGTGCAGTTCCTCAGCCTGGCCATGAAGAACCTGGACACGGGCCCCCGGCCCCACAGTTTCGGCAACAGCGGCGACCTGTTCGTCGGCGCCGATATCGATCTGGGGACCTTCGCCGGCCTCGACGGCGCGGCCCTGCACTTCGAGCAGACGCTGTTCATCCTCGACCACGAGACCGGCGTGCCCACCTCGCGCAACTGGCAGGGCGCCGCCGGCAGCTACTTCGGCGGCGCGCCGATCCACAACGACCTCACCAGCAACCAGTTGAGCCTGCTGACCTACCAGCAGACCTGGCTCGACGGCCGGGTCGACCTGAGCCTGGGGCGGACCAACGCCCGGCGCTACTTCTATATCTACAACTGCGAAAGCACGGTGACCTGCAACGACCCGATCATCGACTCTTCCACCGGCATCCTGCCGCCGCCCTACGGCAGTTGGGGCGGCTACCTGAAATACCAGCTGACGCCCCAGTGGTACGTGCATGGCGGCGCCTTCGAGTCCAACCCGGTGGACTACCTGAAGGAGCGCAAGGGCCTGGATTTCAGTACCGACGACGCCAGCGGCACCAGCCTGCTGCTGGGCATCGGCAGCCAGAACCGCGATGCCTACAGCTCCCACTACGAGCTCAACGGCTACTACAACACCTCCAAGCAGGTGGACCCGCTGACCGGAGCCATGGACTTCGGCACCGGCGGTGCCTTCTTCAAGTTCCAGCAGGCACTGTGGCGTGCCGACGCCGGTACCGGCAGTGCGCCCCAGGCCCTGCTGCTGTTCGGTTCGCTGTCGGCGGCGGCCGATGACAAGCAGCCCTTCAGCCAGTTTGCCGAGGCCGGGCTGACCTACCTCGCGCCCTTCGACCGGCCCCAGGACAAGCTCAACCTCAAGGCCAGCTACCTGCGCCTCAACGACCACCAGCTGCGCTTCCAGCAGCAGGCCCGCATCGCCAACGGCGGCGACCCGCGCCTGGGCGAACGCAATGTCTACGCACTGGAAGCCAACGCCCATATCGCCCTGACCCGGCAACTGGCCCTGGAGCCCAGCGTCCAGTACCTGGTCAACCCGGACAACTTCTACAACCCCGAAGCCCGCGAGCTGAGCGGCAACGGCTTTGTCGTCGGCCTGCAAGTGACCCTCGACGTTGGCTCGCTGCTGGGGCTCTGAGATGGATTTCTGTGACTGCCCAAGAGGTATCCCCCATGAGTGAAAACACCACGCAGACCTTCGACTACATAGTGGTGGGCGCCGGTTCCGCCGGTTGCGTGCTGGCCAACCGGCTGTCCGCCGATCCCAAGGTCCAGGTGTGCCTGATCGAAGCCGGGCCCAGTGACCGCACCTTGCTGCCCGCCGCCTATGTGCGCACTCCGGCGGGGATCATCCGCCTGATCGCCAACCCGCGCTGGAACTGGATGCACCAGTTCAGCCCACAGGCCAGCAGTGGCGACGTGCCGATCCCCTGCCCCCGGGGTCGGGTCTGGGGCGGCTCCAGCGCGATCAACGGCATGATCTATATCCGCGGCCATCGCCTGGACTTCGACCGCTGGGCCGCCGCCGGCAACCAGGGCTGGAGCCATGACGAACTGCTGCCCTACTTCAAGCGCTCGGAGCATTTCGAACCCGGCACCTCGCCGTGGCACGGCCAGCACGGCGAGCTCAACGTCGCCGAGCAGCGCAGCCCGAGCCCGGTCAATCAGGTGTTCTACCAGGCCGCCACCGAGCTGGGCTGGAGCTACAACCCGGACTTCAATGGCCCGGAGCAGGAAGGCTTCGGGCCCTTCCATGTCACCCAGATCAACGGCGAGCGCTGCAGCGCGGCACGGGCCTTCCTGCACCCGATCCTGCACCGGCAGAACCTGACGGTACTGAGCAGCACCCTGACCCACCGGGTGTTGCTGCAAGGCACTCGTGCCAGCGGTGTGGAAATCAGCCAGGACGGCCGGGTCTGGCAACTGCTGGCACGCCGGGAAGTGATCCTGTGCGCCGGGGCGATCAACTCACCGCAACTGCTGTTGCTGTCCGGCATCGGCCCGGCCGAGGAGCTTGCGCGCCACGGGATCGTTTCCCGCCACCCGCTGCCAGGGGTCGGGCTCAACCTGCAGGATCACCAGGACATCGTGCTGATGTACCGCAGCGACCCCGAACTGGGCTACGGCATTTCCGCCAAGGGCCTGCTGCCCCTGGCCCGCTCACCCTGGCAGTACCTGACCCGGCGCCAGGGCCCGCTGACCTCCAATACCGTCGAGTCCGGAGCCTTCCTGCGCCTTGCGCCCGAGGACCCGGTGCCGGAACTGGGGCTGATCGTCGCCCCGGCCCTGAAGAACCAGCCCCAGCGCCTGATCCCCGTGGGCCACGGCATCAGCCTGCATGTGGCGGTGATGCACCCGCAGAGCCGCGGCCGGGTGCGCCTGAATTCCGCCGACCCGCACGACAAGCCGCTGATCGACGCCAACTTCCTCAGCCACCCCGAAGACCTGCGCAAGCTGGTGGCCGGCTTGCGCCTGGTGCGCCAGCTGGCAGCGACCCGGGCCTTCTCCCAACGCCTCAAGGGCGAACTGGTGCCCGGCCCGCAGGTGCAGAGCCAGGAGCAGATCGAGCAATGGATCCGCCAGCACCTGGGCACGGTGTTTCACCCGGTGGGCAGCTGCAAGATGGGCCACGACGAACTGGCGGTGGTGGACGACCAGTTGCGGGTCCACGGCCTCCAGGGGCTGCGGGTGGCGGACGCCTCGATCATGCCGAGCCTGATCACCGGCAACACCAATGCGGCGGCAATCATGATCGGCGAAAAGGCCGCAGACCTGTTGCTGGGCACGGCACCGGCGCAACCGAGCAACGTGCTTCAAGGCGAAGCTTGCACCTGATGCCGGGGCTCAGGGGCGCTTGGGTGCCTCGGCACTCCAGAGCACCGGCCAGTCTTCGTAGCCCAGGCCGCTGCAGGTGGGCATGCGCCGATAATCGGTGAGCTGGAAGGCCTGGCCATCGAAGTGCCAACTGGCCATTTCACCGCAGTCGCCTATCCCGCGGCCCATGAGGAAACTGCTGAGCTCGCCGGTCTCGGGGTAATAGTTGAGGCCCCCGGCATGGTCGACGCTGCCGGCCGGCAACGCCTGCATCTGCAGGGGCTGCAGCGCATAGGGCGCCGTGCGCGAGCGGCTGCTGATATCGAACAGGCAGATGTAGGCACCGCAATCGGAGAACTCGAAGACCAGCGCCTGCTGCGCGGTCAGCGGATAGACCTCGATCCTCGGTGGCATGACGTAGTCGTCGGCGTCTTCGGTCTTTGCCGGCGGCAAGGTTTTGCGCACCGCCGCCAGCAGCCCGGTGCGCTCTCGGGCGCCGAGGGGCTTCACCCCGGGATAGGGGCGCAATGCCGCGGCCGGCTGCAACCCGGGCACCGCGCTGGCCGGCTGTTCGCCGGGCGCGGCCAGGGCGCTGACCGTGCCCTGGCGCTGCTGCACCTGGTCCACCCGTTGCAGCAAGTCCGGCAACCCCTTGAGCAGCACCTGGGCCGGCTCCTCTCCCGGCAGTTCCAGCACCTGCCCGGCCCGCAGCCGCGCCAGCCATTGCCGGGCCAGGGGCTGGTCATCAACCCGGTAGTACTGTTGTTCACGGGTGCTGTCGGGGGCTTCCACTTCCTGGACCAGCGCCGCCAGCAAGCCGGGCTCCAGCGGCTGGCCATCCAGGCGCAATGCACCAAGTTCCAATGGCGCGCCCTGGTGCTCCAGTTGCAGTTGCAACAGGCCTTCGGGGCCGGCCTGGCTGCGGATTTTCAGGGTCAGGTGGTTGACCCGCTCGGCAAAATCGATGTTCGGCGCGTAGAGCAGTTGGCAGTCGCGGCGGTTGTCGCACGCGCCGATCCAGCCCTCCTGTTGCAACCACAGCGGCGTCAGCTCCGGCAGCTCCCGGGCCAGGCACGGCAAGGCGCCAAGCACCAGCAGGGGCAACACAACGGTACGCAGCATGACGACGCTCCTTGTCGGGCAAAGGCGCGGATTCTGCCACGCCCGCCAGGCGGCGAATACCGCCAGGGTCAGTTGCCTGGGCGCGGCTCCATGGCATCAGCCCTGCCCCAGGGATCAGGCACCCGGCGCATTTGCGCCAGGGGCAGGCGCCTGCCCCTGGCGCAAGCGGTATTCCCCCGGCGCGGTCTTGGCGTAACGCTGGAAAAACCGGCTGAAATAGGCCGGGTCCTTGAAGCCCAGCTGGTAGCAGATTTCGTTGATCGAGCTGCCGGTGAACAGCAGCAGGCGCTTGGACTCCTGCATCACCCGTTCATGCACCAGGCGCTTGGACGGCAGGTCGGCGATGCGCCGGCAGACATCATTGAGGCGCGCCTCGGTCACTCCCAGGCTGCTGGCGTAGCGGCCCAGGGGCCAGTGCTCCAGGTAGCGGGCCTCGATCAGCTCGTTGAAGCGGTGGAAGATCTGCAGGTCTTCATGGCGTGCCGGGCGCGCCGTCAGGGAGTTGGCCGACAACCGCAGCAGGCTGATCATCAGCAGCCGGGTCAGGGCTTCCAGCGCCGGCTCGCGCCCCGGGCCCTGCCCGGCAATCTCCCGCTGCAATTCATGGAACAGGCCCTCCAGGCGTCGTACTTCGCCGGCGAACTGCGGCCCCAGGCGCGCCAGGGCCACGCACACCGGCGGCACCTGGGGCGCCGGGGCCAGTGCCGGGTCGGCGCCGATCAACTCCCACACCAGTTGCTGGCGCACGGTCAGCACATGGCCTTCGCTGTCGGCCTCGGTGACGAAGGCGTGGGGAATGGTCGGCGGGGTCAGGAAGAACATCGGCCCCGACTCCAGATACTGCTGATCGTCGAGGTAGACCCGCACCGCGCCGCTCTGCACGTAATGCACCTGGAAGAAACGGTCGTGGCGATGCACCGGCATGTTGCGACCGAAGAAGCCGGCCAGGTTGCTGAGCTTGTCGTAGTGCACCTGGGCATCGGCGTAACGCTGGTCGTAGACCTGGCCGATGTTGATGTTGGGAATCGGTTGGCGTGGGTTCATGGCGCCCTTCTGTTTTTATTTTGATCCACGCGGACCCTGCGCATCCTGCGTGATTCGCGGCTTGCCCGCCACTGCGGGATGGAAGCGGGCAGTCCATCGCTTGACGATCGTTAACATATTAAATATAACGTTAACACATTAACGAAATCGACCCGCCAGCGGCAAGCCGCTACGGGTACGGACACCAGGAGAGCCCGATGAGCCGTGCACTGAACGATCACGCCGGCGGCACCCTGTTCGGCGTTGCGCTGAACTACCAGGGGTTGCTGCAGAGCCATCTGCAGAGCTTCACCCAGCCGCCCTACCAGAAGCCGCCGGTGAAGCCGGTGCTGTTCATCAAGACCCCCAACACCCGCAACAGCCATGAGGCGCCGGTGGTGTTTCCCCAAGGTGTGGAGCGCCTGCAGCCCGGCCCGGCCCTGGGCGTGGTGATCGGCAAGCGCGCCAGCCGGGTGCGCCTGGAAGACGCCCTGGAACACGTGGCCGGCTACACCATCGTCAACGAATTCAGCCTGCCGGAAGACAGCTACTACCGCCCCGCGGTCAAGGCCAAGTGCCGGGACGGCTTCTGCGCCCTGGGCCCGGAACTGGTACCGGCCGCCGAGGTGCCCGACCCCCATGCCCTGAGCCTGGAGCTGTGGGTCAACGGCGAGCGGGTGCAGCACAACAGCACCGCCAACCTGGTGCGCAGCATTCCCCAGCTGATTGCCGAGATCAGCGAGTTCATGACCCTGCACCCCGGTGACGTGCTGATCACCGGCACTCCGGAAGGCCGGGTCGATGTACGCCCCGGCGATCGGGTCGAAGTGCAGATCAGCGGCCTGGGCCGCCTCGCCAACACCATCGTGGCCGAATAAGGAACCGACATGAAACATGCACGCATTCGTTATCAGGGCCAGGTCCACCAGGCCCTGGTCACCGGCCCCAACACCCTGCAACTGGAAGACGGCCGGGTCCTGGCCGAAGACCGGGTGCAGTGGCTGCCGCCGGCCACCGGGACCATGTTCGCCCTGGGCCTGAACTATGCCGACCACGCCGCCGAGCTGGCCTTCAAGCCGCCCACCGAACCGCTGGTGTTCATCAAGTCTCCCGGCACCTACACCGGCCACAAACAGGTGACCTGGCGCCCGGACAACGTCGCCTACATGCACTACGAGTGCGAGCTGGTGGCGGTGATCGGCAAGACCGCGCGCAACGTCAAGCGCGAGGATGCCCTGGACTACCTGGCCGGCTACACCCTGTGCAACGACTATGCGATCCGCGACTACCTGGAGAACTACTACCGGCCCAACCTGCGGGTGAAGAACCGCGATGCCACCACCCCGGTAGGCCCGTGGATCATCGACGCGGCCCAGGTACCCGAACCCAACAACCTGACCCTGCGCACCTGGGTCAACGGCGAGTTGCGCCAGCAAGGCAGCACCGCCGACATGATCTTCGACATCCCCTACCTCATCGAATACCTGTCCGGCTTCATGACCCTGCAACCGGGGGACATGATCGCCACCGGTACCCCCGAAGGCCTGTCCGACGTGGTGCCCGGCGATGAGGTGGTGGTGGAAATTGAAGGCATCGGCCGGCTGGTCAACCGCATCGTCAGCGAAAGCGAATTCTTCACCCATCACGCCCACCCGGAGCCCACTGCCGTGGCCAAGGAGCACGCATAAATGATCAAGCACTGGATCAACGGCCGCGAAGTCGAAAGCCGCGAAGTGTTCACCAACTACAACCCCGCCACCGGTGACGCCATCGGCGAAGTGGCCAGCGGCGGCGCCGAGGAAATCGCCCAGGCGGTGGCCGCAGCCAAGGAGGCCTTCCCGAAATGGGCCAACACCCCGGCCAAGGAGCGCGCGCGATTGATGCGCCGCTTGGGGGCGCTGATCGAGGAGAACGTGCCGCATCTGGCGGAGCTGGAAACCCTGGACACCGGCCTGCCGATCCACCAGACCCGCAACGTGCTGATTCCCCGGGCCTCGCACAACTTCGATTTCTTCGCCGAGGTCTGCACCCGCATGGATGGCCACAGCTATCCGGTGGACGACCAGATGCTCAACTACACCCTGTACCAGCCAGTAGGCGTCTGCGCCCTGGTGTCGCCATGGAACGTGCCGTTCATGACCGCCACCTGGAAGACCGCGCCGTGCCTGGCCCTGGGCAATACCGCGGTGCTGAAGATGAGCGAACTGTCGCCACTGACCGCCAATGAGCTGGGTAGGCTGGCGGTGGAAGCCGGGATTCCCGCCGGGGTGCTGAACATCGTCCAGGGCTACGGTGCCACCGCCGGCGATGCCCTGGTGCGCCACCCGGACGTGCGGGCGATTTCCTTCACCGGCGGCACCGCCACCGGCAAGAAGATCATGCAGACCGCGGGCCTGAAGAAGTACTCCATGGAACTGGGCGGCAAGTCGCCGGTGCTGATCTTCGAGGACGCCGACCTGGAACGGGCCCTGGACGCCGCGCTGTTCACCATCTTTTCCCTGAACGGCGAGCGCTGCACCGCCGGCAGCCGGATCTTCATCCAGGAAAGCGTCTACCCGCAGTTCGTCAAGGAGTTCGCCGCCCGGGCCAGACGCCTGATCGTCGGTGACCCGCAGGACCCCAAGACCCAGGTCGGCTCGATGATCACCCAGGCCCACTACGACAAGGTCACCGGCTATATCCGCATCGGCCTGGAAGAAGGCGCAACCCTGCTGGCCGGCGGCCTGGAACGCCCGGCCAACCTGCCGGCGCACCTGGCCCGCGGGCAGTTCATCCAGCCCACGGTGTTCGCCGACGTGGACAACAAGATGCGCATCGCCCAGGAAGAGATCTTCGGCCCGGTGGTGTGCCTGATCCCGTTCAAGGACGAGGCCCAGGCCCTGCAACTGGCCAACGACACCGAGTACGGCCTGGCCTCCTACATCTGGACCCAGGACATCGGCAAGGCCCATCGCCTGGCCCGTGGCATCGAGGCCGGCATGGTGTTCATCAACAGCCAGAACGTGCGCGACCTGCGCCAGCCCTTCGGCGGCATCAAGGGATCGGGCACCGGTCGCGAAGGCGGCGAATACAGCTTCGAGGTCTTTGCCGAGATCAAGAACGTCTGCCTCTCCATGGGCAGCCACCACATACCGCGCTGGGGCGTGTAAGGTTCAGAACCGTCCCGGATCACCCCAACAAGAAGATGTTTCAGGAGAAGCACCATGGGCGAAGTCGTCATGGCCGCCAAGGTCTGCCACGTACCATCGATGTACCTGTCCGAACTGCCGGGCAAACACCACGGCTGCCGTGAGGCGGCCATTGCCGGGCACAAGGAGATCGCCCGCCGGGCCCGGGAGCTGGGGGCCGACACCGCAGTGGTGTTCGATGTGCACTGGCTGGTCAACAGCGGGTACCACATCAACTGCGGCGAGGCGTTCAACGGCACCTACACCAGCAACGAGCTGCCGCACTTCATCAAGAACATGACCTACGACTACCAGGGCTGCCCGGAGCTGGGTGAGCTGATCGCCGCCGAGGCCAATGCCGCCGACGTGCGCACCCTGGCCCACAACATTCCCAGCCTGGAACTGGAGTACGGCACCCTGGTGCCCATGCGCTACATGCACATGGACGTGCCCGCTGCCGAGCACTTGAAGGTGGTGTCCATCGCCGCCTGGTGCGCCTGGCACCGCCTCGAAGACAGCTTCACCTTTGGCGCCGCGGTGCGCCGGGCCATCGAGAAGAGCGATCGCAAGGTCCTGGTGCTGGCGTCGGGTTCCCTCTCCCACCGTTTCTCCAACGACCGCGAGGCCGAGGCCAACATCCACAACTGGACCCGGGAGTTCGACAAGCAGGTGGACCAGCGGGCGGTGGAGCTGTGGCAGCAGGGCCGCTTCCGCGAGTTCTGCGCCATGCTCCCGGACTACGCCAGCAGCTGTCATGGCGAGGGCGGAATGCACGATACGGCCATGCTCCTGGGGCTGTTGGGCGGGCCTGAATACAACCGCCCAGCGGAGATCGTCACTCCGCTGTTCGGCAGCTCCGGCACCGGCCAGATCAACGCCATCTTCCCTGTCTAGGCCCAGCTGCCACCCTGACTCGCAAGCGGCCGGGTTCCCGCCGGCCACTTGCGAAGGAGTTCCCCATGCCGCATTTCATCGCTGAATACACCGACAACATCGAACAGGCTGCCGACCTGCCGAGGCTGTTCGAAAAGGTCCATGACTACCTGGGCGCCACTGGCGTGTTCCCCCTGGGGGGCATCCGCAGCCGCGGGGTGCGCCTGGACACCTGGCGCATGGCCGACGGCAAGCACGACTACGCCTTCGTCCACATGCGCCTGCAAGTGGGAGCCGGCCGCGACCTGGCCACACGACGCCAGGTCGCCGAAGGCCTGTTCGAGATCATCAAGGCGCACTTCGCCGAGCTTCAGGGCCAGCGCCTCTTGGCCCTGTCGTTCGAAATGAGCGAGCTGGATGCCGAGCTGAACTTCAAGCACAACAACGTGCACGAGTTCCTGCGCGGACAAGCCTGAGGGTAGCCGCCGGTAGGAACCGGCTCGCCAGCGAAGCGGCCCTCAGGCCTTGTGCCAGCCCCGGATCCGCCTTCGCCGGCAAGCCGGCTCCTGCAGGCCGGCCACCCACACAAGAACAATAACGAGATCATTGCCATGCCCCACTCAACCCTTGCCACGGCGCCGGTCGCCGAGGTCGATGACTGCTATCGCAAGATCACCTGGCGGCTGATGCCGCTGTTGTTCGTCTGCTACATCTTTGCTCACCTGGACCGCATCAACATCGGTTTCGCCAAGCTGCAGATGACCCAGGATCTGGGCTTCAGCGACAGCGTCTATGGCCTGGGTGCCGGGCTGTTCTTCGTCGCCTACGCGCTGTTCGGGGTGCCCAGCAACCTGGCCCTGGACCGGGTCGGCCCACGGCGCTGGATCGCCTTCCTGATGCTGGTCTGGGGCCTGCTGTCCAGCGCCCTGATGCTGGTGGACAGCGCCTGGGGCTTCTATGTTTTGCGCTTTCTGCTGGGGGTCGCCGAGGCCGGCTTCTTCCCCGGCATCCTGGTGCTGCTCAACCGCTGGTTCCCGGCCAGCCGCCGCGGCCAGGTCACCGCCCTGTTCGCCATCGCCGTGCCCATGGCCGGAGTCATTGGCGGCCCCCTCTCCGGGTGGATCCTGGAAAGCTTCCACGACTTCGGCGGCCTGCGCGGCTGGCAGTGGATGTTCCTTATCGAAGGCCTGCCGGTGGTGCTGCTGGGCCTGGTGGTGCTCAAGGCCCTGCCGGAAAGCATCGAACAGGTGGGCTGGCTGACCCCGGCGCAGAAGACCTGGCTGCTGCAGGCCCTGCAACAGGAAGAACAGCACAAGTCCATCACCCGTTTCAGCGGCATCCTCAGGGACCGCCACGTCTGGCTGCTGGTGTGCATCTACTTCGCGGTGATGCTGGCGGTGAACACCATCGCCTTCTGGATGCCGACCCTGATCCACCACGCCGGCATCGCCCGGGACAGCAATGTCGGCCTGCTCAGTGCCCTGCCCTACCTGGCAGGCTGCCTGTTCATGCTCGGCGTCGGCCGCTCCTCGGACCGCCTGCGCGAACGCCGCTGGCACCTGGGGGTGCCGCTGCTGATGTCCAGCCTGGGGCTGATCCTCACCGGGCTGGCCCCGGACAACCCCTGGCTGGTGATGTTCGGCCTGCTGGTGGCGGGCATGGGCGCCAGCGCCGCCTTGCCGATGTTCTGGCAACTGCCGCCGGCCTTTCTCGCCAGCAGCACCCAGGCCGCGGGTATCGCCCTGATCAGTTCCTTCGGCAGCGTCGCCGCGTTCCTTGCCCCTTACCTGATCGGCGTGGTGCGCGACGCCACCCAAAGCGCCAGCCTGGCCCTCTACGCCCTGGCCCTGCTGATTGCCTGCGGCGCCTGGCTGGTGCTCCAGGTGCCGGCTCATATCGTCAACCCTCGGGAGAAATAACCATGCTCAGCCCCTCGGATATCCAGGAAGCCGCCGCGCGCCTCAACGCCGCCGAGCGCAGCCGTGAACAGATCGGCCAGCTGTCCCTGCAATACCCCGCTATCAGCATCGAAGATGCCTACGCCATCCAGCGCAGCTGGGTGGAACAGAAAATCCGCGACGGGCGCAAGCTGGTGGGCCACAAGATTGGCCTGACCTCACGGGCCATGCAGGTTTCCTCGAACATCACCGAGCCGGATTTCGGCGCCCTGCTGGACGACATGCTGTTCGATGAAGGCAGCGACATTCCCTTCCAGCGCTTCATCGTGCCCCGGGTCGAGGTGGAACTGGCGTTCATCCTCGGCAAGCCGCTCAAGGGGCCCCACTGCACCCTGTTCGATGTGCTGGACGCCACCGACTGGGTGATCCCGGCGCTGGAGATCATCGATGCGCGCATCCAGCAGGTGGACCCGCAGACCCAGGCCACCCGCAAGGTCTTCGACACCATCTCGGACAATGCCGCCAACGCCGGGGTGGTGATGGGTGGCCGCGCCGTGCGTCCAGGGGATGTGGATTTGCGCAAGGTTCCGGCGGTGCTCTACCGCAATGGCGTGATCGAGGAGTCCGGGGTCTCTGCCGCGGTGCTCAACCACCCGGCCAAGGGCGTGGCCTGGCTGGCCAACAAGCTCGCGGCCTATGACGTCGGCCTGGAGGCCGGGCAGATCATTCTTGGCGGCTCCTTCACTCGCCCGGTGGCCGCCCGTCCCGGAGATGTATTCCACGTGGACTACGATCAGTTGGGCAGCATCGCCTGCCGCTTTGTCTGAGGAGACGGCCATGGACATGCCACTGAACCTGTTCAAGCAACGCCTGCAACAGCGCGAACCGCAGATTGGCCTGTGGCTGGGCCTGGCGGACGGCTACTGTGCCGAGCTGGCGGCCAACGCCGGTTTCGACTGGCTGCTGCTGGACGGCGAACACGCGCCCAACGATCTGCGCAGCCTGCTGGCGCAGTTGCAGGCCATTGCCCCTTACCCAGCCCAAGGCATTATCCGCCCGCCCATTGGCGATACCGCGCTGATCAAGCAATTGCTGGACATCGGCGCCCAGACCCTGTTGATCCCCATGGTGGAAAGCGCCGAGCAGGCACGCCAGCTGGTGCGCGCCATGCGCTATCCGCCACTGGGGGTTCGTGGCGTAGGCAGCGCCCTGGCCCGGGCGTCGCGCTGGAACAGCATCGCCGGCTACCTGGATCAGGCGGACGAGCAGATGTGCCTGCTGGTGCAGATCGAGAACCTCGAAGGCCTGCGCAACCTGGATGAGATTCTCGCGGTGGACGGGGTCGACGGGGTGTTTATCGGCCCGGCGGATCTGTCGGCGGCCATGGGCCAGCGGGGCAACCCCGGGCACCCGGACGTGGTGGCCGCGATTGAAGACGCCATCGTGCGGATTCGTCGGGCGGGCAAGGCCGCAGGGATTCTCAGTGCCGATCAGCGACTGGCGCGGCGTTGCATCGAGTTGGGGGCAAATTTTGTCGCGGTGGGCGTGGATACCACCGTCCTGATGAAGGGCCTGCAGAGCCTGGCCGGCCAGTACAAGACCCTGGACACCCCCACCAGCGAAGGCGGGGTTTACTGACGGGCGATGGCTGTAGGAGCCGGCTTGCCGGCGAAGGCGGTCTTGCGGATGCGGCAAGGCTTGAGGGCCTATTCGCTGGCAAGCCAGCTCCTACGGGGTGCCTAGTGGTTGCTGGCCAGGCGCCAAACGCGGGCGATGTCGGCGGCGCGTTCGCGCAGCAGGCGCGGGGCTTCGCGGCAGGCCTGTTCCAGGCTCATGGGCCCGGAGGTCAGGGCGAAGGCCGCATCCACGCCGTGGGCGTACATCTGCTGGTAACCCTCGCCCAGGGTGCCGGCAATGACAATCACCGGAACCCCCTGCTCCCGGGCAATGCGCGCCACGCCAAAGGGGGTCTTGCCGCGCAAGGTCTGGGCGTCGAAGCGACCTTCACCGGTAATCACCAGATCAGCGCCCTGCACCGCCTGTTCCAGGCCCACCAGTTCCGCCACCACTTCCACCCCGGGACGAAATTGCGCGCCGAGAAACGCCTTGGCGGCAAACCCCAGGCCACCGGCCGCGCCGCTGCCGGGTTCATCACGCACATCCTTGGGCAGTACCTGGGCGCACAGGTCGGCAAAGTGTCCCAGGGCCTGGTCCAGTTGCTGCACCTGCTGCGCCGAGGCGCCTTTCTGCGGGCCGAAGATGGCTGAAGCGCCGTGCTCGCCGCACAGCGGGTTGTTGACGTCGGCGGCGATGTCGAAGCGCACCTGGGCCAGGCGCGGGTCCATGGCATCCAGCTCGATATGGTCGAGGTCGGCCAGGGCCAGGCCGCCGCGAGGCAGTATCCGGCCCTGGCGGTCCAGCAGCTTGACCCCCAGCGCCTGCAGGGCCCCCGCGCCGCCGTCGTTGGTGGCGCTGCCGCCGATGGCCAGGATGATGCGCCGGGCACCGGCCTCCAGAGCGGCCTGGATCAGCTCCCCCGTGCCGAAGGTGCTGCTGTTGCACGCATCGCGCTGCTCCAGCGCCAGCAGTTGCAGGCCACTGGCCTCGGCCATTTCGATGATTGCCGTGTGGCTCTGAGGCAGCCAGCCCCAGCGCGCCTCCACGATCGCTCCCAGCGGCCCCTGGACCCGGTTGCTGCGCAGTTGCCCGTCACAGGCGGCGAGAATCGATTCCACCGTCCCTTCGCCACCGTCGGCCATGGGGCATTGGCACAGCTCGGCGTCGGGCCACACATCCGCCAGTCCCTGGGCAATGGCCTGGGCCACGCCTTCGGCACTCAGGCTGTCCTTGAACGAGTCGGGGGCGATGATGATCTTCATGGGTTTTCTCCGGTTCTTGTGCCGCCATGCTGCCATCTGGCGCAGACGCTGACCCCGGGCCACTGCACAAGTCCGAGGGCGCTTTATTGTTCATTGCTACAACCGCGCAACCTCGCCTAGCGTTGAAACCGCTGCCGCAGGCTGCGAACGGGCGCGTAGCGCTCGCGAAGGTCTTGGAAGCGATACAGGTTTGGCTGGAGATTGCCAGGCAAGGCCCTGCGGGCCTTTGCGCAGCCTCGCTGAAGCTCGGCAGCGGCTACAGACCCGTTAAATCCTCCTGGGCCTGTAGCCGCTGCCGCAGGCTGCGAACGGGCGCGTAGCGCTCGCGAAGGTCTTGGAAGCGATACAGGTTTGGCTGGAGATTGCCAAGCAAGGCCCTGCGGGCCTTTTCGCAGCCTCGCCAAGGCTCGGCAGCGGCTACCACCCCTGTTGGATCGGGATAGGCGATGGTGGAGATCGGCGCGATAAATCAGGCCGGCTCGCTGCGGTGGGGCAGCAGCTGTACGCCAAGATAAAGAGCCAGCATGCCGTCCAGGCGCAAGGGGTCGACGCCGCTGAGCTCGGCTATCCGTTCCATGCGGTAGCGCAGGCTGTTGCGGTGGATGCCCAGGGCATCGGCGCAGGCCTGGCTCTGGCCGTCGTGGTCGCACCAGCTGCGCAGGGTCGCCAGCAACTGGCCGTTGCTGTCCTTGGCCAGGACCTTGCGCAACGGCGTCAGCAGTTCGTCCAGGGCGTCATCGTTGCGGTGGCGCCAGAGCATCACCGGCAGGCGGTAGCGGTTGAGGGTGAGCAATCGCACGTCCGGCAGGATATCCCGGCCGTAGGCCAGCAGGTCGCCGACCCGGCGGTAGCAGCGGCGCAATCCGGCCAGGCCCTCGGCCTGCCCGCCCACCGCCACCCGCAGGATGTTCCAGCCCAGGCCGTCGAGCTTTTCCAGCAGCCGCGGGTTGTCCAGGCTCAGGCTCGCCGGGCGGCACCAGAGCAGGGAACTCTTCGACGAGCTGACGCACCAGCTGTCCGGATAGCGGCTCAGCAACCAACTGCTGAGGCTATCCACGCCCTGCCCCGAGGCCGGTTCCTGGGCCAGTTCGAACAGATAGGGCGTACGCGCCAGCTGTGGCTTGAGGCCCATCTGCTGGGCTTCATCCACCAGCCGCGGTGAGTCGCCGCCGTCGCTCAGCAGCAGGGCCAGCAGGTCGTCGCAGCGCTGGCGCCGCCATTGCTGCTCGGCCTGCTGGTGGCGCTGGCCCACCAGCATCTCGGCGGTCATGCGCACCAGTTCGGCATAGGTGCGCAACTGCGCCGGGTCGCCGGTAATGCCCAGCACCCCGATCAGCCGCTGGTCATGCAGCAACGGCAGGTTGATGCCCGGCTGCACGCCCTTGAGCTGGCGCGCGGTGGGTTCGTCGATCTCCACCACCCGGCCGTTGGCCAGCACCAGTTGCGCGCCTTCGTGCCGGGTGTTGATACGCTCCGGCTCGCCGCTGCCAAGGATCAGGCCCTGGCTGTCCATGACGTTGACGTTGTAGGGCAGGATCGCCATCGTGCGGTCGACGATATCCTGCGCCAGGTCATGATCCAGTTCGAACATGGGGGGATGATCCTTGACGGCTACAGCTGCGGGGACGGGCCGCGGGGTACGCGGCGTTGTTCAGTGGCACAGGGCCCGGGGCCAATCGCTGTGCGCCGGCACAAAGACAGGCCCGCGCCGGTGACCGAGACTCTCAGGGCGGTCAACGTTACCCTTGCACCGCGAAAAATCATAATAAAGAGAGACACACCATGTCACAGAGCGCCGCTGCCCCACTGGCCCAGGCTGACGACAAGAACGCCGTCTACAAGCGCATTACCCTGCGCCTGATCCCCTTCATCTTCGTCTGCTACCTGTTCAACTACCTCGACCGGGTCAACGTTGGCTTCGCCAAGTTGCAGATGCTCGATGCCCTGAAATTCAGCGAAACGGTCTACGGCCTGGGCGCCGGGATTTTCTTCATCGGCTACGTGCTGTGCGGCGTGCCGAGCAACCTGGCACTGAACCGGTTCGGCCCGCGGCGCTGGATCGCGCTGATGATGATCACCTGGGGCACCTTGTCCACCTGCCTGCTGTTCGTCACCACGCCGACCCAGTTCTACACCCTGCGCCTGTTCACCGGGGCCGCCGAAGCCGGCTTCTTCCCCGGCGTGGTGCTGTACCTCTCGCAGTGGTTCCCGACCTTCCGCCGTGGCCGGATCATGGCCCTGTTCATGTCGGCGATCCCGGTGTCCGGCCTGCTGGGCAGCCCGTTTTCCGGCTGGATCCTCAACCACTTCGCCGCCGGCCAGGGCGGCCTCGCCGGCTGGCAGTGGATGTTCCTGCTGCAGGGCATTCCTACCGTGATCCTCGGCGCCCTGGCGTTCTTCCTGCTCAGCGACAGCTTCGCCCATGCCAAGTGGCTGACCCCGACTGAACGCGCGGTGCTGGAGGCCGACCAGGCCAGCGACCTCGCCAACCAGCCCAAGACCGCCAGCGACTCCCTGGCCGCGGTGTTCAAGAACCCGGCGATCTGGGCCTTCGGCCTGATCTACTTCTGCATCCAGAGCGGGGTCTACGCGATCAACTTCTGGCTGCCGTCGATCATCAAGAACCTGGGGTTTGCCGACAACCTGGTGATCGGCTGGCTGAGCGCCATTCCCTACCTGCTGGCGGCGGTGTTCATGCTGCTGGTGGGGCGTTCGGCGGACCTGCGCAAGGAGCGCCGCTGGCACCTTGTAGTGCCGATGCTGATGGGCGCCGTGGGGCTGCTGATCGCGGTTAACTTCGCCGCCAACCCGGCCATCGCCATTCTCGGCCTGACCCTCGCCACCATGGGTGCCCTCACCGGCCTGCCGATGTTCTGGCCGGTGCCCACCGCCCTGCTCAGCGCCGGTGCGGCTGCGGGTGGCCTGGCGCTGATCAACTCCATGGGCCAGATGGCCGGGTTCCTCAGCCCCTATATCGTCGGCTGGGTCAAGGACAGCACCGGTTCCACCGACGCCGCGCTGTACCTGCTGGCCGGGGTGATTGTTGCCGGCAGCCTGCTGGCGCTGCGCATGACCCGCACCCTAAACCGCTAAGCCCCGGCACTACACAGCCCCGGCCACGACAAAAGCCCGTTCGAGCCTCGGCTCCAACGGGCTTTTTCATGGCTGGGCTCAGGCCGGTGCCCCACCTTGTCGGGCGTAGTCGTGGCTGATGCTCAACGCTCCCATCGCCGGAGCATCCAACTCCAGCACCAGGCCGCCGGGCAAGCGGACGAAGATCTGCCAGATGCCGTCTTCCGGCACCTGCGCCACTTGATGTTCCAGGCCACTGGCCTGCACCCGGCGCAACACGGCTTCGGCTGCCTCCTGGGTACTGAAGGCGATGTGGCTCAGGTGCGGCTCAGGGCAATGGGCCTGTTCGATGACGTGCACCAGCGCCGCCTCGCCCTGGTACAACCAGCGCCCGGGAAAGGGAAACGGCGGCCGCCGGCCCGTTTGCAGGCCCAGCAGATCGGCGAAGGCCTGCTGCAACGCCTCGCCCTCGGCGCAGTTGAACGCCAGGTGATCGAAGCGCCAGTTCATAACAGGCCTCCACCATCGACATCGATCAGGCTCCCGCTGATAAAGCCGTTCTCCATGGCCAGGATAAAGGCCGCCGCCACTTCATCCGGCTGACCGACGCGGCCCACCGGCAGGTTGGCAGCGGTGCGGGCGAACATCGCTTCGCGGGCGTCCTCGGGCATCCCGGCATAGGCTTCGGTGGCGGTGACCCCGGGGCTGATGACATTCACCCGGCGTGGCGCCAGCTCCTTGGCCAAGTGCTTGCCCAGGGCTTCGAGGGCGGCGTTGAGGGTGGTCTTGAGCACTTGCCCGGGGACCATTTTGCGCGACAGCAGGCCCGAGGTCAGGCTGATGCTGCCTTGCGGCGCGAGTGTCGGCAGCGCCGCCTGAACCGCGCGCCACACGCCCCAGAACTTCACCTCAAAAGCCCGCTGGGCATCCAGCAGATCGGTGTCGGCCAGGGGCTTGGCGGCAATGGCCGGACCGGCGCTGATCACCAGGTGATCGAAGGCCCCCACCCTGGCGAACAAGGCCTGGAGACTGGCGGCATCGGTAATGTCCACGGCGATGCTGCAGGCCGATTCCGGCAGCTGTGCCTGCTGGCGCTGCAAGGCCTCGAGGCTGCGCCCCGCCAGTACCACCCGAGCACCTCGGGCCGCGGCCTGGCGCGCCACCGCAGCGCCGATGCCGCTGCCGGCGCCAATCACCACCAAGGTTTGCCGGGCCAGGCTTGAGTTGGAAAGAGTCATTGCGATCACCTGCTGCGATTGAAAGTGATTGCATCTTCCCAGCTTGCCAATCGAGGAAAAATCCAGCTAAAACGCAAAGATCTTTAAAGGATTTTTATTAATGAGCTCGATACTGGACCTGGAAATCTTCGTACGCACCGCCGATGCCGGGAGCATTTCCGCCGCGGCCCGCTCCCTGGGCCTGACCGCCGCAGCCGCCAGCATCGCCCTCAAGCGCCTGGAAACCCGCCTCGGCAGCCGTCTGCTGGCGCGTTCCACCCGCAGCATGAGGCTCACCGAGGAAGGCCGCCGCTACCTGGAAAGCGTGCGCCTGGCCCTGGCCACCCTGGAGGACGGCGAGCTGGCGCTCAAGCAGCAGAGCCAGGGCCTGGCCGGGGTGCTGCAGTTGTCGGCGCCCTCGGACTTCGGGCGCAATGCCCTGCTTCCCTGGCTCGATGAATTCAAGGCCGAGCACCCGCAACTGCGCCTGCAACTGCGGCTCGATGATCGCCACGCCGACCTGTTCCGCGACGCTGTGGATGTGGCCCTGCGCTTTGGCGTGCCCGAGGATTCCAGCCTGGTGGCCTTGCCGATTCTCCCCGGGCACCGGCGCATCGCCTGCGCCAGCCCGGCCTACCTGGCCCGTTGCGGGGTGCCGCAAAACCCCGAGGCGCTGGCCGGGCACAGCGCCCTGCTGTACCTGCGCAATGGCCAGCCCTATGACCGCTGGCGTTTCAGCCGCGACAGCGAAACCCGCGAAGTCCTGGTGCGTGGCGATTACTTGTGCGACGACGGTGAGGTGGCCCGGCGCTGGGCCCTGGCCGGCCACGGCATTGTCTACAAGGCCCGGCTGGATGTGGCCGAGGACATCCGCGCCGGGCGCCTGGTGCCGCTGCTCGGCGACTGGCAAGGGGAACCGGCCCCCTTCAACTTGCTGTGCCCCCATCGCCTGCAGGTTTCCCAGCGGGTGCGCCTGCTGCACAGTTTTGTGTTGCAACGCTGCCGGGCGCTGTGCCCCTGACCCGGTGCGGCCCCGGGGCGGTTGGCCGCTGCGCGGTTCGCCGGCAAGCCGGCTCCTACGGAACCTCCTTGTAGGAGCGGGCTTGCCAGCGAAGGCGACCTCACGGGCACCTGTGCCGGCAAGGGAGCGCCATTCAGACATTGCAGAGGCCTGGGGTTGTGGTATTTGATGGTCGCCCCCATGGCCGGAAACGCACTGGCCAGCCCTCTAGCACAAGGATTCCGCCCATGAGCTATCGCACCCTCGGCCATTCCGGTCTCAAGGTTTCCACCCTGACCCTGGGCACCATGATGTTCGGCGAGCAGACCAGTACCGAAGACTCGCTGCGTATCATCGACAAGGCCTGGGACCAGGGGATCAACTTCATCGACACCGCCGACGTCTATACCCAGGGCCGCTCCGAGGAGATCGTCGGCGAAGCCATTGCCAGCCACCGCCATGAGTGGGTGCTGGCGTCCAAGGTCGGCTTCGGTCCGGTGGACGGCGTGCCCAACCGCAGCGGCCTGAGCCGCAAGCACATCTTCAACGGCATCGAGGCCAGCCTGACCCGCCTGGGCACCGATTACCTGGACATCTACTACCTGCACCGCGAAGACCACAACACGCCTCTGGAGGTGAGCATCTCGGCCATCGGCGACCTGTTGCGCCAGGGCAAGATCCGCTACTGGGGCCTGTCCAATTATCGGGGCTGGCGGATTGCCGAGGCGATTCGAGTCGCCGACCAGTTGGGGGTGGACCGCCCAGTGATCAGCCAGCCGCTGTACAACATCGTCAACCGCCAGGCCGAGGGCGAGCAGATCACCGCCGCCCGCGCCTATGGCCTGGGCGTGGTGCCCTACAGCCCCCTGGCCCGTGGTGTGCTCAGCGGCAAGTATGCGCCGGACGTCGCCCCGGACGCCGCCAGCCGCGCCGGGCGCCAGGACAAGCGCATCCTGGAGACCGAATGGCGGGTCGAATCCCTGCGCATCGCCCAGCAGATCCAGGAATACGCCCAGGGGCGCGGGGCCGGGATCGTCGAGTTCGCCATTGCCTGGGTACTGAACAACCAGGCGGTGAGCTCGGCCATTGTCGGCCCGCGCACTGAAGCCCAGTGGGACGCCTACACCCGGGCCCTGGAGGTGAAGATCAGCCCTGAGGACGAAGCCTTCATCGACGCGCTGGTGACCCCGGGGCACGCCTCGACACCCGGCTTCAATGATGTCGGCCATTTTGTCTCCGGACGTTTTGCGCACCTGGGCTAAACACGGGCCCTGGCCGCGCAAACCCAGCGGCCATCGCAGTCCGGCCTTTCCCTGGAAGGCCGGGCCGCGCCACAAACGAGAAATTTTCCCGCCGGGGTGTCGCAAACAGAGCAAAAATCCCGGGGCAAACCCTCTATATTCCCCCTCGCTCCACTCTCCCCTTCTTTTTGTGCATCCCGAGCGTTCGGGTTCTACGAGGACTGCGTGTCTAAAGGTATTGCGTTATCGGTTCTGGCGTCGGTGCTGTTTGCCGTCATGTATTTCTACACTTCGCTGCTGGCGCCCCTGACCGGGGTGGAGATCTTCGGCTGGCGGATGTTGCTGACCCTGCCCTGCATGACCCTGTTCATGCTGCTGGCCGGTGAATGGCATCGGGTCGACGAGGTGCTGCGACGGGTGCGCAGCAAGCCCGTGCTGGGCCCGGCGCTGCTGCTGTCGTCGGCGCTGGTCGGGGTGCAGCTCTGGCTGTTCATGTGGGCACCGCTCAACGGCCACAGCCTGGACGTATCCCAGGGCTATTTCCTGCTGCCGCTGACCATGGTCCTGACCGGACGCATCGTCTATGGCGAACGTCTGTCGCGGCTGCAGAAGCTGGCAGCGGTGCTGGCCTGCATCGGCGTGCTCAACGAGCTGTACCAGGTGGGCAGTTTTTCCTGGGCGACCCTGGTGGTGGCCCTGGGCTACCCGCTGTATTTCGTCTTGCGCAAGCGCCTGGGCACCGACCACCTGGGCGGCCTGTGGGTGGACATGGCCCTGCTGATGCCGGTGGCGCTGTGGGTGGTGCAGAGCGGCGAACAGGGCATTGCCGTGGTCGCGGCCCAACCCTGGCTGTACCTGCTGATTCCCGTGCTGGGGGTGATCAGTGCCTCGGCGCTGGTGTGCTACATCATTGCCAGCCGCTTGCTGGCCTTCAGCCTGTTCGGCCTGCTCAGCTATGTGGAACCGGTACTGCTGCTGTTGGTGGCGCTGCTGCTGGGGGAAAGCATCAAGGCCGGGGAATGGCTGACCTACGTGCCGATCTGGCTGGCGGTGCTGGTCCTGGTGCTCGAAGGCGTGCGCCATCTGCTGCGCCAGCGCCGGGGCTGAGCCCGGCTGCGGGGGTATCTCGCGTGCATCAAGGCCTGCGGTACAGGCTCAGGGCTTGATCTGCTTCAGTTCATTGAGCAGGGCCAGCAAGGCCTGCATCTTGTCTTCGCCGAACTGCTGCTGGATCTTTTGGTAGTTGATTTCCATGTCGCCGCTCATGGATTCGAAACAGGCCTGGCCCTTGTCGGTCAGGGTGATGAACAGGCGGCGCTGGTCTTCCGGAGACTTGCGCCGGCTGACGTACTGGTCGCGCTCCAGGCGGGTCAGCACGCCGGTCATGCTCGGCGGCAGGATGCAGGCCATCTTCGCCAGTTGATGGCTCTCCAGCTCGCCGTTCTGGCGCAGGATGCGGATCACCCGCCATTGCTGTTCGGTCAGGTCGTGCTGGTTCAGCGAGGGACGGAAAAACGCCATGGCGGCCTCACGGGCCTGCAGCAGGGTCAAGGTCAGGGAAGGTCTGGGTGTGTTCATCGAGGCATCGGTCAGGGGCTGGGAATCGGGGGCGAAACATTAACACATTCACAATCGCCAACCGACAGGCAAAATAAAGCCCGACCAGAAACCTCCTGATCGGGCCTTGGACTCAAGCGTGCCGGGGCTTACTCGGTGGCGAGTACGCCACGACGCACTTGGTCGCGTTCGATCGATTCGAACAGTGCCTTGAAGTTGCCCTCGCCGAAGCCATCATCGCCCTTGCGCTGGATGAATTCGAAGAACACCGGGCCCATCAGGGTTTCCGAGAAGATCTGCAGCAGCAGGCGCTTGTCGCCGGCTTCCGAAGAACCGTCCAGCAGGATGCCCCGCGATTGCAGCTCGTTGACCGGCTCGCCGTGGTTCGGCAGGCGCCCTTCGAGCATTTCGTAGTAGGTGTCCGGTGGCGCGGTCATGAAGCGCATGCCGATCTTCTTCAGGGCGTCCCAGGTCTTGACCAGGTCGTCGGTGAGGAAGGCCACGTGCTGGATGCCCTCGCCATTGAACTGCATCAGGAACTCCTCGATCTGCCCGGCGCCCTTGGACGATTCCTCGTTCAGCGGGATGCGGATCATGCCATCCGGAGCGGTCATGGCCTTGGAAGTCAGGCCGGTGTACTCGCCCTTGATGTCGAAGTAGCGGATCTCGCGGAAGTTGAACAGCTTCTCGTAGAAGCCGGCCCAGTAGGCCATGCGCCCGCGGTACACGTTGTGGGTCAGGTGGTCGATGATCTTCAGGCCCGCGCCCTTGGGGTTGCGGTCCACGCCTTCGAGGAACACGAAGTCGATGTCGTAGATCGAGCTGCCCTCGCCGAAACGGTCGATCAGGTAAAGCGGCGCGCCGCCAATGCCCTTGATCGCCGGCAGGTTCAGTTCCATCGGGCCGGTTTCAATGTGAATCGGCTGGGCGCCCAGTTCCAGGGCGCGGTTGTAGGCCTTTTGCGAATCCTTGACCCGGAACGCCATGCCGCACACCGACGGGCCGTGCTCGGCCGCGAAGTAGGAAGCGACGCTATGGGGTTCGTTGTTGAGGATCAGGTTGATCGCACCCTGGCGATACAGATGCACGTCTTTGGAACGATGGGTCGCGACTTTGGTGAAACCCATGATCTCGAAGATCGGTTCGAGGGTGTTGGGGGTAGGCGATGCGAATTCGATGAATTCAAAGCCCATCAGGCCCATTGGGTTTTCGAAGATATCTGCCATGGTTGGCGCCTCATCATATTTTTAGAATTAACGGATCGTTAGTTGCTAGCAATGCTGAGGAGGGACGGTGGCGCACAGGAGATACCGCGCACGCTGCGGGCGAGGAAGTCACCATAGATCAGTTGAAACCCGAGAATCTTCATTTCGACCCTGTCTTACAGGCTGGGGGGCGAGGCTTCTGCTGCCAGAAGACTTTATTATTGTATGCGTAACCGGATTCTACACAGCGTAAAAGCCTTTGTCCGCATTCTCTATAAAATCGCCTTTTTTGGCCCGCCCGCAAGGGGTTTGTTGCACTGGTAGATACCGCCGAGAATCAGCGCCCCGTCCACCCCCATCACCGGGCTCAACTGTTCTCCCAGCACGAGCGCGCCGAGGATCACCGCCGTCAGCGGATTGAGGGCGATGAATACACCGCAACGGGTGGCACCGATCCGCCGCAAGCCGTCGTAATACCAGATATAGGCCAGCGCCGAACCCAGCACGCCCAGGTACAACAGGCTCAAGCCCTGGGCCAGGTTCAGGCGAGCCACCGCCTGCAGGTCGAACTCGCCACGGATCAGGGTGGCGGCGCAGAGCATCAGGGTGCCCAGGAGGATCGAGCAGGTCACGGTTTGCAATGAGCCCAGGCTGTGGTTCAGCCCCCTGGAGAACAGCGAGTACACGCCCCAGCCCAGCACGCAGCCAAGAATCAGCAGGTCGCCTTGCCAGCTCCCGGCCTGCGCCGCCAGGGCCGAAGGGTCACGGCTGCAGATCACCAGGGCCGCGCCACAGAGGCACAGGGCAATGCCCAACAGCTTGCGCCGGCCCATGCGCTCCTTGAACAGCGCCCAGGACGCCAGGGCAATCACTGCCGGGTTCAGGGCCACGATCAACGATGCCCGAGAAGCCTTGACCTGCTCCAGGCCGAGGAAGAAACACAGGTTGTAGAAGAAGATCCCGAAGAACCCCAATAGTGCCAGTTGGCCAAACTGCCTGAGGCTGGGCCGCACCAGGGGAACGCGCGCCACGGCCATGAAGCCGAGCAAGGCCAGGCTGGCCAGCAGGAACCGCAGGCTGGCGGCCAGCAAGGGCGAGAGCCCGCCGGCCAGGTAGCGCCCGGCAACGAAGGTGCCGCCCCAGATCATGGTGACTGTCGCCAGGCGGCCATACACCGCCAGGTCCCGGTATTCGCCCGCCAGGGGGCCGCTGATATTGCTTTCACTCATGGTCAAGACGCTCTGAGGCAATGGGTTTGTACTGCACGACCATTTTTTGTCTAATGCCTGATCATCGTAAAATGAGCTTTTACTCATGACCCTGACCCAGCTGGAGATCTTTTCCCTGGTGGCCGAACTCCAGGGCTTTACCAGCGCCGCCATGCGCCTGGGCATCACCCAGTCGGCGGTGTCCCATGCCATCAAGTCACTGGAGCAGGAGCTGCAGGTGGACCTGTTTCGCCGGCACCAGGCCCAGGTCGAACTCACCGACATCGGCACCCAGTTGCTGCTGCGCGCCCGGGCCATGCTCGGCCTGGCGGCGACCCTGACCCAGGAAGCCGCGGATGCCCGGGGCATGAAGCGCGGCACCTTGCGCATCGGCTCGTTCGGCCCCACCTCGTCGATCCGCCTCCTGCCCCGAATTCTTCACGACTACCGCCGCGAATATCCGGACATCGAAGTGCATATCGACGAAGGCCCCGATCGCCAGGTCCTGCAATGGCTGGAAGAACGACGGGTGGACCTGGGCTTCGTGGTGTTGCCCCAGGAGCGCTTCGACACCATGCCTGTGGTCGAGGACCAGTTGCTGGCATTGATTCCAGCCAGCCACGCCCTGGCCAGTGAAGCGCAACTGCGCCTGGACCAACTGTGCCATGACCCCTTCGTGCTCACCGAAGCCGGCTCGGCGGAGCTGGTGTCACGCCTGTTCATCGGTGCCGGCCTGCGGCCCAATATCCGCTACCGCAGCACCCAACTGCTGAGCACCCTGGAAACCGTGGCCCGCGGCGATGCCTTGAGCATCGTTGCCGAGTTGTCCCTGCCCCAGTCCGCGGACCCGCGCTACACCAGCCGCCCCCTGGAGCCTGCCGTGCGCCGCCAAGTGGGGATCGCGGTGCTCGACCGACGCCAGGCGTCGCCGGCGGCCCTGGCCTTCATCCAGCACGCGCAGCGCCTTTATCGCCGGTAAAAGCCGGCTATCCTGCGATGATCAAGACAGCCGCAGGGGCCATGCCCCCCGGTGCCATCCTCCCCCTCGCCCGCGCACAGGTCCGATCCATGCCCCTGACCGCCAAAGGTCCATTGAAGCGCTCTACCCGTACCTTCTGGACATTGCTGGCCATGCTTCTTCCCATCGGGCTCGGCGCCCTCATCCTCTACGCCCAGGCCGAACGAACACTGATGCACAGCAGCCTGGAAACCGCCGAAGAGGCCATCCGCCAGTTCGACCTGATGCTCGATAACACCGACATCGCCGCCAGGGCGCTGCTGCCCCAGGTGGGCCGCGATTGTGATGAAGTCCGGCAACTGGCCCTGCGCGAACAGGTCACCCGCCGGCCGTTCGTGCGCTCGACCAACCTGGTGTGGCGCAACAACAACTATTGCAGCTCCCTGCTCGGCAGTTTCGCAGTCCCGCTCAACCCCCTGGACTACGTGGACGGCCGCCTCTGGCTGATGAGCGGCAACCCTGTCACCCCCGACACGGCCCTGCTGGTCTATCGCTGGAGCGAGGGCGATCGCGCCGCCCTGGCCACCATCGACGGCTATCACCTGACCAATGCCCTGCGCCTGATCAGCCGCTTCGCCGACCTGCAATTGCAGGTTGGCGGGCATTGGCTGTCCAGCGACGGCCGTGTCCACGAGGGCAACCCGCCACTGGCGGCCGTGGCCAGCCAGCAACTGAGCTCATCGCGCTATCCCTACAGCGTCAGCTCGGGGTTTCCCGAGGGCGACGTGTGGAGCTACATGAAGAGCCAGTACCCGGCGCTGTTCAGCCTGCTGGTGTTTTTCGGCGCGGCTGCGGGCGTACTTGCCCACTGGCTGCAAAAGCGCTCCGCCTCCCCCACCCACGAGCTGCAACGGGCGCTGGGGGCCCAGGAGTTCATTCCGTACTTTCAGCCGGTGGTGCGCGGGGACACCCTGGCGTGGGCCGGCATCGAAGTCCTGATGCGCTGGCAGCATCCAAAAGAGGGGCTGGTGCGCCCGGACCTGTTCATCCCCTTCGCCGAGCATTCGGGGCTGATCGTGCCCATGACCCGCTCGCTGATGCAGCAGACCCAACAAGCCCTGGCGCCCCATGCCGCGCACTTTACCGACGGTTTCCATATAGGTATCAACATCACCGCCAGCCATTGCCACGACCTGCAGTTGCTGGAGGACTGCCGGGAGTTCCTCGCCGGCTTCCCCCCAGGCAAGGTGATCCTGGTGCTGGAGTTGACCGAACGCGAACTGATCGAGCCCACGACCACCACCCACCAGCTGTTTGCCGCCCTGCACGAACTGGGTGTGATGATCGCCATCGACGACTTCGGTACCGGGCATTCCAGCCTGGGTTATCTGCGCCAGTTCAATGTGGATTATTTGAAGATCGATCAGAGTTTCGTCGCCATGATCGGTGCCGACGCACTGTCCCTGCATATACTCGACAGCATTATCGAACTCTCGGCCAAACTCGATCTGGGCATTGTCGCCGAAGGTATTGAAACTGCAGAACAGCGGGATTATCTAGCAGCTAAAGGGGTGGATTTCCTGCAAGGTTATTTATTCGGACGGCCCATGCCCAGTGCCGAATTTGTTGCAGCCCTGGCGCGCCATTAAATAGCCATACCCGAACAAAAAGTGCTGGATCTAACAACTCGGGGCTTGCACCAATTTGAATCAATTGGTCAATTTCGCATTTGACAAGAACAACCTGATTTACTCTTGATGCATTAACTACTACAATTTTTCCCGCCTGTACAAGATTCACAGGTAGGCCACTTAATCGAGCCTTAATCGGCTCATGGCTTATAGCTTTGTTTGTGGTTTGTATCAGCCAAATAGACTATTGGAGTGAAGATATTGTCCAGACTTGCTGAGTTTCGTGCTGCAGAAAAAGCACTTCAAGAACAGCTCGCGCAGCTTGAATCCCTGAAAAACGACGCCGGACTCAAGAAGGAAATCGAGTTCGAAGAAAAGCTCCAGGCCCTGATGAAGTCCTACGACAAGAGCCTGCGTGACATCATCGCCATCCTTGATCCCAACCAGGGCAAGGCCGGCCTGCCACAGGCCAACGCCCCCAAGCAGCGCCGTGCCCGCGTGGTCAAGGTCTACCAGAACCCGCACACCGGCGAACTGATCGAAACCAAAGGCGGCAATCACCGCGGCCTGAAGGCCTGGAAAGAACAGTACGGTGCCGCCACTGTGGATTCCTGGCTGCGCGCTTGAACAAAGCCGCACCCCGAAAAAGGCCCTGCATATGTAGGGCCTTTTACATTGAATAAGAAAATTCTTATTACGACTTGCATCTAAGGGAAGAGCCGAGCGAGATCCCACCCCTCTCCCTAGCTGATACATCGTGCAATAACGTCTGATTCCCAAGCAACTTCAGGCTTAATGCCTTTTCGCTAACGAACGGGTAACCCGCAGAAAGCGAACCGATTGGTTCAGATTTTTCCTTAAAGTTTAAGGCCGTTTCGTACAGCGAGTATTTCATCCTGGCTCTCGGCAAAAGCCGCAGCCTGGCCAGCGTATGAAAGTACATAAGCCTTATCCCCATTCAGTGCCGCCACCAATGTTTGCGAGAGCACATGCCGGCCATTCTGGGTAATGGTGCAAGTAGTCTCCAGCGCCTCGAGACGACTCAACTGCGCGGCATGAATCTTGTTACAGACACTCTGATAACCGCCCTGGGCAAAGTCCTTTTGCACCGACTTGCGCATCTCCAGCAATACCCCCTGCAGATTGACTACATGCCCACTGTCCACCTGAGTCATGGTCAACTCCATGACCATGAGTGGATTGCCAGCGGTATCGCTCTTGACCGCTCTCTGCCGAGACACCTTGGCGGCCTCTTCGCCTTCTGGGGCCGGCAGCGGCTCCACCGTCCAGCCCTGGGGCCAGGTCACTTGCGGCTCGGCCTCTGCAACACCGGCCAGCGCCAGTAGCAACAGAGCTGCGGCGCGGAACTTAAAAGACTCGATCATGCGTTTGCACACTGAGGTAAAGGGGCCTGGAAGTCTGAGCCCGGCGCCAGGAATGGGCAATAGATCAGGAGCTTTGGGTTTGGCGCCAGCCGACCCACTTGCGTATCATTGCCCGACCCCAAGGATGTCCGAACCATTGCCAGCCAAGGCTGCTTGCCCCGGCAAGCAGTCTTGGCCGCACTTTCTTCTGGAGGGCCCATGAGCCTCAACGAACTCAATACCTTTCCCGGCGTGACCGCCCAACCGGATGCGGCCACTGCCCGTTTCGTGTTCAACCACACCATGTTGCGCGTCAAGGACATCACTCGCTCCCTGGACTTCTACACCCGGGTCCTGGGCTTTTCCCTGGTAGAAAAACGCGACTTCCCTGAAGCCGAGTTCAGCCTGTACTTCCTGGCCCTGGTGGACAAGACACAGATCCCGGCAGACGCTGGCGCACGAACCGAGTGGATGAAGTCGATTCCCGGCATTCTCGAACTGACCCACAACCACGGCACCGAGAACGATCCAGCCTTCGCCTACCACAACGGCAACAGCGACCCGCGCGGCTTCGGCCACATCTGTATCTCGGTGCCGGACATCGTCGCCGCCTGCGAGCGCTTCGAAGCCCTGGGCTGCGATTTCCAGAAGCGCCTGAACGATGGCCGGATGAAAAGCCTGGCCTTCATCAAGGACCCGGACGGCTACTGGGTCGAGATCATCCAGCCAGCACCGCTGTAAACCTATGCAGGTGCGAAGCCGGCCTGTGTAGAAGCTGGATTGTCAGCACTTCCCTTCTCAAGGGCGGCGCAAGACCCAGCGGCCACTTCAGCGACAAGCCGGTGCCTGCCGGCACAGCAATAAAAAACCCCATGAGCCAGGCTCATGGGGTTTTGTTTTTCTAAGCGACCGATCAAGCCGGTGCTGAGGTACGGATCAAGTGATCGAATGCACTGAGGGAAGCCTTGGCGCCCTCGCCCACGGCTATCACGATCTGCTTGTAGGGCACCGTGGTGACGTCACCTGCAGCAAATACCCCAGGCAGCGAAGTCTCGCCGCGGGCATCGACAATGATCTCGCCACGAGGCGACAGCTCGACGGTGCCCTTGAGCCAATCTGTGTTGGGCAACAGGCCGATCTGCACAAAGATGCCTTCCAGGTCCACCGTGTGGAACTCGCCCGAATCACGGTCCTTGTAGGCCAGGCCGGTGACCTTCTGGCCGTCACCCTTCACTTCGCTGGTCAAGGCGCTGGTGATGACTTTGACGTTGGGCAGGCTGAAGAGCTTGCGCTGCAACACCGCATCCGCCCGCAGCTTGCTGTCGAACTCCAGCAGGGTCACGTGGCTGACGATACCCGCCAGGTCGATGGCCGCTTCGACACCGGAGTTGCCGCCGCCAATCACCGCCACACGCTTGCCCTTGAACAGCGGGCCGTCGCAGTGCGGGCAGAAGCACACGCCCTTGGCCTTGTATTCCTGCTCACCCGGCACGCCCATCTCGCGCCAGCGGGCACCGGTAGCCAGGATCACCGACTTGGCCTTGAGGCTGGCGCCGCTTTCGAACTGGATCTCGTGCAAGCCGCCGACTTCCTTGGCCGGCACCAGGGCACTGGCCCGCTGCAGGTTCATGATGTCGACGTCGTACTGCTTGACGTGCTCTTCCAGGGCGGCGGCCAGCTTCGGCCCTTCAGTTGCCTGCACCGAGATGAAGTTCTCGATCGCCATGGTGTCCAGCACCTGGCCACCGAAACGCTCGGCAGCCACACCGGTACGGATGCCTTTGCGAGCGGCATAGATGGCTGCCGAAGCACCCGCTGGACCACCGCCGACCACCAGCACGTCGAAGGCTTCCTTGGCGTTGAGTTTCTGCGCCTGCTTCTCCACCGCACCGGTGTCGAGCTTGGCGAGGATTTCCTCCAGCCCCATGCGCCCCTGGCCGAAGTTCACGCCATTGAGGTAGACACTGGGCACCGCCATGACCTTGCGTTCATCGACTTCGGCCTGGAACAGCGCGCCATCGATGGCCACGTGACGGATGTTGGGGTTGAGCACCGCCATCAGGTTCAGCGCCTGGACCACGTCCGGGCAGTTCTGGCAGGACAGCGAGAAGTAGGTTTCGAAATTGAACTCGCCCTTGAGCGAGCGGATCTGCTCGATCACCTCGGCACTGGCCTTGGATGGATGGCCACCTACTTGCAGCAGGGCCAGCACCAGGGAAGTGAATTCGTGGCCCATGGGAATACCGGCGAAACGCAAGCTGATATCACTTCCCGGGCGATTCAACGAGAACGAAGGCTTGCGCGCGTCGCTGCCGTTATCGAGCAAGGTAATCTGATTGGAAAGACTGACAATGTCTTTGAGTAACGCGAGCATTTCCTGGGATTTCGCACCGTCGTCGAGGGAGGCTACGATCTCGATCGGCTGGGTGACCCGTTCCAGGTAAGACTTCAACTGAGCTTTAAGATTGGCGTCCAACATACGGGCGATCTCCTGTTTTGATTCGGTAGAAAAAACAACGCCCGAGCGAATCTCGCCCGGGCGTTGTTTGAGGGCGGTGCAGCTGACTTAAGTGCGGATCACCGCCCTTGGGTAATGCATGGACTTAGATCTTGCCGACCAGGTCCAGGGACGGAGCCAGGGTGGCCTCGCCTTCTTTCCACTTGGCTGGGCAGACTTCGCCTGGGTGAGCAGCGACGTACTGAGCGGCCTTGATCTTGCGCAGCAGCTCGGAAGCGTCACGGCCTACACCGCCGTCGTTGATTTCAACGATCTTGATCTGCCCTTCAGGGTTGATCACGAAGGTGCCGCGGTCAGCCAGACCGGCTTCTTCGATCAGCACATCGAAGTTGCGGGAGATGGCCAGGGTCGGGTCGCCGATCATGGTGTACTGGATCTTGCCGATGGCTGGCGAAGTGTTGTGCCAGGCAGCGTGGGCGAAGTGGGTGTCGGTGGAAACGCTGTAGATCTCGACGCCCAGCTTCTGGAATTCGGCGTAGTTGTCGGCCAGGTCTTCCAGCTCGGTTGGGCACACGAAGGTGAAGTCAGCCGGGTAGAAGAACACGACAGACCATTTGCCTTTCAGATCGGCGTCCGACACTTCGACGAATGCGCCGTTTTTGAATGCGGTAGCTTTGAAGGGTTTAACTTGGCTGTTGATGATAGGCATCGTTGACTCTCCATCAGTGGTTGAGAACATTGGGTGAAAACTTGATGAGGAGAATCCTAACCAATGAATCGCCCCTTGGCTCATTGGCAAACCTGATGCTGCCGATTGGTTTTGACTATCAGCCAACAGTATTAATAGAAGAAACCTTAATCTACTGCTGTACCGGCTTCTCGCCGATGCGCGCCATGCCCATGAACGGGTTGGCCTCGACGTAGCGCATGGCGGACTGCATGTCCTTCCAGCCGACATAGCTCATCAGTGATTTCAGATCCCAACCGCTGCGGTGCGCCCAGGTGGCGAAGCCCCGGCGCAGGGAATGGCTGGTGTAGTGTTCGCCAGCGATACCGGCACGCTCCAGGGCTTGGCGCAGCAACGCGATCACGCTATTGGCATGCAACCCCTGCTCGCTCAGGCGCCCCCAGCGGTTGATGCCGCGAAACACCGGCCCGCGCACCAGCGCCGCGCTGTTGATCCACTCGATATAGGCCTGCACCGGGCACAGGCGCAGCAAGGCCGGGGTGTGAAAGGTCCGCCCAAGGTTGTCACGGTCACTCTTGCTGCGGGGCAGGTAGAGGCTGATGCCCGACCCGGCCACCGCTTGCACATGCTCGATCTGCAAGCGGCACAGCTCATCACTGCGAAAGCCGCGCCAGAAGCCCAGCAAGATCAGCGCCCGATCACGCCGGGCACGCAAGAGATCCCCCTGGCGCTGTTCAGCTGCGGCACTCGCCACCTCCTCATCTAGCCAGGCGACGACCTGTTCCAGGTGCTGCAGCTCCAAGGGTTGCGCCTGTTTTTCCTGTACCGGGTGCAGCGCACGGATGCCCTTGAACACCTGGCGCACCACCGGTGCCTTGGTCGGGTCGGCAAAGCCCTGGCTGCTGTGCCACTGGGCCAGGGCCGACAGGCGCAACCGCAGGGTATTGATCGACAGCTCACCGGCATAGGCGGCCAGGTAGCGGGCCACGCTTTCGGCCGTAGCCGGAAGGAAACCGCCCCACTGCACTTCGAAATGCTCGATGGCCGCCCGATAGCTGCGACGGGTGTTGTCGCGGGTGGCGGCTTGCAGATAACGATCCAGCTCGCTCATGGCAGCTCAACTCAGGCAAATGTACGGCGATGGCTGGCGAAAAGCGCCCTCAGCGCCTATCACACGGGGTAATACCATAATATCCCATGTCAGTTTCAGGCTTTTGATAATTTCACATCTGCTGTACAATTCAATGTAATTACATACCACGTAACACAGTACTAAATCGTCGGAGGATGCATGGCTCGCGGAGGCATAAACAAGGCGGTGGTGAAGAAAGCGCGTCAGGCGATTCTTGCCCGCGGCGAACACCCCAGCATCGACGCAGTACGCATCGAAATGGGTAATACCGGCTCGAAAACCACCATCCACCGCTATCTCAAGGAGCTGGATGACGGCGCCAGCCGGCGTGACAGCGGCCCTGCGCCCCTGGACCAAGAGCTAGGCGAACTGGTGGGGCGCCTGGCGCAACGCCTGCAGGAGCAGGCCCAGGAACCCCTGGAGCAAGCCCTCGCCCACTTCGAAGAACAGAAGCAGGTGCTGGAACACCAGTTGAACGAAGCCCACCAGCTTCAGGAGCAGTTGCAACAGCAGTTGCAGATTCAGGCCAGCGCCCTGGCCGGGGAAAGCGCCGCCCTGCAAGACACTCGCTCCATGCTGCAGAGCGAACAGACCCGCAACGCCGAACTCAACCAGGCACTCAAGGGCCTTGAGCTGCGGCTGGAGGACAAGGAGCAGCAGATCCACTCCCTGGAGGAAAAGCACCTGCATGCCCGGGACGCCCTGGAGCACTACCGCGCGGCCAGCAAGGAACAGCGCGAACAGGAGCAGCGCCGCCACGAAGGGCAGCTGCAACAGATCCAGATGGAGCTGCGCCAGGCCCAACAGCGCGCGCTGGTACGTCAGGACGAGATCACCCAACTGCATCGCGATAACGAGCGCCTGCTCAGCGAACAGCGCGCCATCCACAAAGAGCTCAAGCAAGCCCAGGATGCCGCCAGTAAGAATTCGGCGCTGCAGGCCCGCCTGAGCGAACAGGTCGCCCGCCAGGACAGCGAAAGCACCCTGCTCCAGGAACGCCTGCGCGTTGCCCAGGAAGAAGTTCAGGCACTCAAGGAACAAACCAGGAAACAGGCTCGATCGAGCAAGGAGATGGAGTTGCGCGCCACCAAGGCCGAGGCCGGCCTGGAGGCGTTGCGCCTGGCTGCTGCCACCAAGGCCCAGCCAGACGCACCTGCGAAGGCTTGATCAGCCCGCGACAGGCGTACGCATGGTGACGAACTCTTCGGCGGCCGTCGGGTGCACGCCGATGGTTTCGTCGAAGTCGCGCTTGGTCGCCCCCGCCTTCAGGGCAATTGCCAGGCCCTGAACGATTTCACCGGCATCCGGGCCGACCATGTGGCACCCCAGGACCTTGTCGCTGTCGGCGTCCACCACCAGCTTCATCAGGGTGCGTTCCTGGCAGTCGGTCAGGGTCAGCTTCATCGGCCGGAAGCGGCTCTCGAAGATCTGCACCTTGTGCCCCGCTTCTCGCGCCTGCTCTTCGGTGAGGCCGACGGTACCGATGTTCGGCAGGCTGAACACCGCCGTAGGAATCATCTGGTAATCCACGGGACGGTATTGCTCGGGCTTGAACAGGCGCCGAGCCACGGCCATACCCTCGGCCAGGGCCACCGGCGTCAGTTGCACGCGGCCGATGACATCGCCAATCGCCAGGATCGACGGCTCACTGCTCTGATACTGCTCGTCCACTTCGATGAAACCGCGCTTGTCGAGCTTCACGCCGGTATTCTCCAGCCCCAGGTTGTCCAGCATCGGCCGGCGCCCGGTGGCATAGAACACACAATCGGCGGCCAGCTTGCGACCATCCTTGAGGGTGACCTCAAGACTGCCGTCGGCCTGCTTGTCGATGCGCTCGATGTCGGCATTGAACTGCAGGCCCAAACCACGCTTGGTCAGCTCCTCCTGCAAGTGCTTGCGCACTGCGCCGTCGAAACCGCGCAGGAACAGCTCACCGCGATACAACAGCTGGGTATCGGCGCCCAGGCCATGGAAGATCCCGGCAAACTCCACCGCGATGTAGCCACCGCCCACCACCAGCACGCGCTTGGGCAGCTCCTTGAGGAAGAAGGCCTCGTTGGAACTGATGGCATGCTCACGCCCCGGGATATCCGGGATCTGTGGCCAGCCGCCGGTGGCAATGAGGATGTGCTTGGCGCTGTAGCGCTGGCCGTTGACCTCTACCTGGTGCGGATCGATCAGCTTGGCGTGGCCTTCATGCAGTGTCACGCCGCTGTTGACCAGCAGATTGCGGTAGATGCCGTTGAGGCGATTGATTTCGCGATCCTTGTTGGCGATCAGGGTCGCCCAATCGAAATTCGCCTCACCCAGGGACCAGCCGAAACCCGAGGCCTGCTCGAAGTCTTCGGCGAAGTGCGCGCCGTACACCAGCAGCTTTTTCGGCACGCAGCCGACGTTGACACAGGTACCGCCCAGATAGCGGCTTTCAGCGACCGCGACCTTCGCGCCAAAACCCGCCGCGAATCGCGCGCAGCGCACACCGCCGGAACCGGCACCAATTACATAAAGATCAAAATCGTAGGCCATTTCACTCTCCCAGGCAGGCTGACAAGCATAACCGCAGATGGCGATCGGGTCAGCGCAGAGGTCTACATAAGGGCGACAAATGAAAAAGCCACCCGAAGGTGGCTTTTCCGAAAAACCCGTGCAGCGGCTATCAGTAAGCCTTGCCGGTCTTGTAGAAGTTCTCGAAGCAGAAGTTGGTTGCGTCGATGTAGCCTTCGGCACCACCGCAGTCGAAACGCTTGCCCTTGAACTTGTAGGCCATCACGCAACCGTTCTGCGCCTGTTTCATCAGGGCATCGGTGATCTGGATCTCGCCACCCTTGCCCGGCTCGGTCTGCTCGATCAGGTCAAAGATGTCCGGAGTCAGGATGTAACGACCGATGATCGCCAGGTTCGACGGTGCGTCTTCCGGCTTTGGCTTCTCGACCATGCTGTGAACGCGGTAGATGTCGTCACGGATCATCTCGCCAGCAATCACGCCGTACTTGTTGGTTTCCTGCGGATCGACTTCCTGGATGGCCACGATCGAGCAGCGGAACTGCTTGTACAGCTTGACCATCTGGGTCAGTACGCCGTCGCCTTCGAGGTTGACGCACAGGTCGTCCGCCAGTACCACGGCGAAGGGTTCGTCACCGATCAGCGGGCGGCCAGTCAGAATGGCGTGGCCCAGGCCTTTCATTTCGGTCTGGCGAGTGTAGGAGAACGAGCACTCGTCCAGCAGCTTGCGGATACCGACCAGGTATTTCTCCTTGTCGGTGCCCTTGATCTGGTTTTCCAGCTCGTAACTGATGTCGAAGTGGTCCTCGAGGGCGCGCTTGCCGCGGCCGGTCACGATGGAGATTTCATTCAATCCGGCATCCAGCGCTTCTTCAACGCCGTACTGGATCAGTGGCTTGTTCACCACCGGCAGCATTTCTTTAGGCATGGCTTTAGTCGCTGGCAGGAAGCGAGTACCGTAACCGGCTGCTGGGAACAAGCATTTCTTGATCATATGAGTCCTTAAAAAGGCTGTGTGTACGAGTTTCGGCGCAGTCTAATGAGGGCGCGAGCGCCTTACAATGCTCCGCGCTGGCTAACCGCTGCCATCATAGAGAAATAAAGTGCCGGATAGTTCCGCAGCATCCTCCAGATAGCCTGCCAGGTAAACCTCCATCACCGCGCAGCGCTTGTAAACCGGCACCTGCACAGGGTTGCCGGAATGCCCCAGGCATCGACCAGGCACACCCTCGACTCAACGGCCAAGGCGGGCCATCCGGACTCCATGATGGCACCGTTTTCGCCCTGGCGATGTTCACCCGCAGGCACCACAACTCCCTCACCCAGAGGGGCTGCGGCACTTTTGCAGACCCGCGGAGGACTAAGGTGACGTGCTGTACCGAAATGGCCATTAGCTATAGCATCGCCACTGGCATGCACGGCCACTTCACCCCCTCCCCCTCAGATGACGAAATCCCCCATGAACAGACTTTTCACTGTTACCGCAGTACTGGCCCTGAGTGGATGTGCCACCGCCTCCAATACCTACCTGGCCAATGGCGAACAAGGCCTGAGCATCGATTGCTCTGGCGAGGCCAGCTCCTGGGCCAGCTGTTACGAGAAAGCCGAGGCGTCCTGCGCCGGCACCGGCTATCGGATCGTCAGCACTGTCGGCACGCCCGCCACCAAGGAAAGCGACAAGACCCTCGGCGTCGATGTTGGCAACTATAAAAGCCGCAGCGTGGTGGTGGTCTGCAAGTAGAAGGCGCACGCCCTCTACATATGAATTTCGGCGAACTTGATGCCCAGGCCACGAATGGTTTCGATCAGGTCGTCGAGACGGCAGAAAGATTCCACCTCGTCGCTGTCGTCCACCAGAAAATAGCTGCGCCCGGCGCTCTTCTTGAAAAACACAATCCATTCCCCTGAATTGGCCGGGTTCTGGATCACGTGGGTGGCAGAGATCAAGCCCTCTGCATGCTTTGCCCTGACATCTTCCCGCTTCATGCTTTCTCCCAAAAAATCGATGCCGCCCAGGCGTGAGCCCGGGCGGCACCGGCAACAATGGGCGCTAGTTTATCGGATGCCCTGGCCTATCAGCACGCCTTCTACCGTCTGACCGTACAAATTCACCCCGTCATTGGCGTGGAACTTGACCCGGGTCTTCTCGATGGAGCCCTCTACCAGGCGCGGGTCCTGCGGCCGCTCGTGGCTGTTGACGAACGCCGCCACGTCCCAGGCCTGCTGATCGCTCAGGCTGCCGCCCTTGCCCAGAGGCATGTTGTGCTTGATGAAGGACGCCGCAGTATTGATCCGGTGCATCCCTGCACCCCAGTTGTAGGAATCCTTGCCCCAGAGTGGCGGCATCACGTAATCCGCACCGGCCTTCTGGCCCTGGCCGTTGTCACCGTGGCAAACCGCACACTGCGCCTGATACACCGTCGCACCCTGCTTGAGGTCGTAGCCTTTGGCGGGCTGCGCCACGTCGGGATACCCGCGCCCGGGCAGCTCGACGCCCAGCGGCGCCTTGCTCGCCAGCCAGTAGGCATACACCGACAGCGCGGTAATCTGCGGACTGTCCGCCGCCGGCGGCTTGCCACCGTTCATGCTGAACTGAAAACAGCCTTGCAGGCGCTCGGCAAAGGTATTCACCTTGTCGTTCTTCTTGCGATAGGCCGGGTACATCGGGTACGCGCCCCACAGTGGCGCCGAGTTGGCCAGGCGACCCTGATCAAGGTGGCAATTGCTGCAATTGAGGCCGTTGCCAACGAACTGCGGCGCCAGGCGCTTGGTATCGACGAACAGGGCGTAGCCTTCGCGTACCAGCTTGCCGTAGGCATTGTCCGGCAGCTCGCTTTCAGCCGGCGGCTTGAAGTACTCGACATGGGCGGAAGCGCTCGGCGCCGGGATCTGCGACTGGTCCTCCATGGCGATGGTGGCCGCCTGGACCTGGATCGCGAGCAGGCTCAGCAGCGCCCCTGGAATCAATAGTTTCATGGGCGCGCCTCCTGGGAGTTCAAGGTTGCAAAGTAGTCCGCCACGGCAGCCACTTCTTCGGCGCTCAGGGATTTGGCGATGTGCCCCATCAAGTCATTGGGGTCGTTGTGGCGGGTACCTTCACGCCAGGCGTTGAGCTGTGCCACCAGGTAGCTGGCAGGCTGCCCGGCCAGGGGTGGGAAGGCGGTACCGACGCCCACGCCACCCGGTCCGTGGCAACTGACGCACTCGGGCACTTGCCGTTCCCAGGCACCACGCAGGGCCAGACGCTCACCGACACCGGTGGCCACCTGGCTACGGCTGACAGGAACCAGCTTGGGCGCAGGCATGGCGGCCAGGGTCGTGGTGACCGCGGTGATTTCCTCTTCACTCAAGGCCTTGGCCAGGGGTTGCATCACAGGGCTGGTGCGGGCGCCGCTGCGAAAGTCGTGCAACTGCTTGCCCAGATAGCCCGCCGGCAACCCTGCAAGACGTGGAAACCCGGCCGGAGCCAGGCCCATGCCATCGGCGCCATGGCAGGCCAGGCAAGCCGTCGCCCCCGGCTGGGCGCCTCCCTGGGTAAAGACTTTCTGCCCCTCCACGGCATGGGCAGTTTGAACCAACAGCAGCATCAGGCCACTCAATAGCATTCGATCCAGTGGGATCATATGGACTCCATTATTCTAGTTATATGCTTAGACCTGCATGGCATAAGCACACAAATAGTAGGTCAATTGATCCACCGGGACAACGCGAAATTGCCCCCACGCCTATCGAATACCGAACAGCAACACAAGGTTTTACCAGGCGAAAAAAAGCGGCTAATCGCCGCAGTGCAACAAGGCTTCTACCCACGCAAAAGCAGCCCCGGGCCGCGCTTGGTGACGCTACCCGGGGCGTGGGGCAAAGTCTGGAGAAGGGATGCAAGCGGGTAACCGGGGCCTGTCACCCGCATGGAGCAACGGCTTAGCCGGAGATACAGTCTTCACCGGCCTTGCGCACATCCTGAGGGCGCAACGGGTTGTTGCTCAACTGTTCGTGCAGCTTGATGCTGCTGCCACCGGAACGCGCCTCAATGTAGAACACCGCAGCCGGGGCCGGCGACAGGCTCTGGGGCACTAGTACCCGAAAGCCATCCTTGTGTGGCTCGACCTGCAGCGCGCCGCGGCTGCCGGAGAGCTTGTCGGCCAGGCACTTGGCGTATTCCTGAGGCTTCTTGCCGGAAATCACGCTCAGGGTTGGCGGTGTCTGGTTGATGTCCGAGACGCTTGCGCAACCGCCGATGGCCAAGACCAGAACCCACACCCAGCGCTTCATATGAAAATCTCCAATAAAGTCCCTCCGACAGCAAAGGCGCCGTTTTTCTCCAGAGGCACGGCTTTATCGCCGATAAAAATCCAAATAACTGTTTTAAATTGTCAAAGCTCGACGCCGGGGCCGAATAATACTCCTTTGGGCCTGATAAACTGCGCCACCGCCCACGCAAACGTTTTTTGCTTTTGTAGCTATAGCCCTTCTGGAGGCGCCCATGAAATTCATCCACCAGCGCGAGCACCTGAACGAAGACGATATCGTCGTCATCGAATGCTCCCAGGTCTGCAACATTCGCCTGATGAGCGACGCCAACTTCCGCAGCTTCAAGAACGGCGGCCGTCATACCTATCACGGCGGCGCCTTCGACAAGTTCCCGGCAAAGATCACCGCCCCCAGCACCGGCTTCTGGAACATCACCATCGACACCGTCAACCGTCGGCCCATCAGCGTGACCCGCAAGCCGAACCTGACGCATTCGATCCGCATCATTCGCCGCTCCAGCTCGAAACTGCGCTAAGCCCTCCCCTCGCGACAACAGGTAGCCCCGTGCCCCAGACCACCAAGTACGTCATCAAATACAAGCTCAACGGTGAGCGCCGCTTCGAATTCGCCCAGCTGCAGACCGGCTCCGAGGAAGAAGCCCGGGCCGCCCTCGAGGCGCTGCATGGCCAGTCCGACGATGTCATCAGCGACGTCAGCGTCAGCAAGGCCTTGTAGAGCGCCGCTGCGCACCACCGATTCAAGCGCAAGCAACGGAGTGTTCCGCGGCCAACCGTGCCGCAGACTGGCCGGGTTCCCTACCGCCCAGGACACTCCCGCCATGCCCGCCCCCTCGCTACACGATCGCCTGCAACAACTGGATTGGGCCCGCATCGAGCAGGCCCTCGACCAGGACGGCTGCGCCCGCCTCGAAGGCCTGTTGACCCCAGCGCAATGCCAGGCCCTGAGCCGGCTTTACCAGAGCCCCGAGTTGTTTCGCTCGAAAGTGATCATGGCCCGCCATGGCTTTGGCCGTGGCCAGTACCAGTATTTTGGCTATCCGCTGCCGGAGCCCGTGGCGCAATTGCGCCAGTTGCTCTACCCGCGCCTGGTGGACCAGGCCAACCGCTGGAACCGCCTGATGAATATCGACGTCCAATACCCGACGCAACACACCGCCTTCATCCAGCGCTGCCACGACGCCGGGCAGATGCGCCCGACGCCCTTGCTCTTGCAATACGGCCCCGGGGACTACAACTGCCTGCACCAGGATCTGTACGGCGAGCACGTATTCCCCTTGCAAGTGGCCTTCCTGCTGTCGCAGCCGGGAAGCGACTTCAGCGGCGGTGAACTGGTGCTCACCGAACAGCGCCCACGCATGCAATCGCGGCCGCAGGTCATTGGTCTGAAGCAGGGTGATGGGCTGGTTTTCGCCGTGCATCATCGCCCGGTAGCCGGAGCGCGCGGGCACTATCGGGTGACCTTGCGCCACGGTGTCAGCCGCATTCACAGTGGCCAGCGCCATACCCTTGGAGTGATTTTTCACGATGCACTGTAATGATGGCGGCCCAGCCACCCTCGGGCTGTTCAGTGACAGCGACCTGCAGCAGCCTGCCCGCGTCGAGGTCCTGGGCCCACAGTCCCGGGTATTGCGCGGCTTCGCCCTGCCCTGGGTCGAAGCGCTGCTGCCGCAACTCGATGCCGTGCTCGCCGCTGCGCCCTTTCGCCAGATGCAGACGCCCGGCGGCTTCACCATGTCGGTGGGCCTCAGCAGTTGCGGGCAACTGGGCTGGACCACCGACCGCAGCGGCTACCGCTATAGCCCCATCGACCCGCAAAGCCAGCGCCCCTGGCCAGCACTGCCCAAGGTATTCCAGGAGCTGGCCGAAGCCGCGGCCGAGGCTGCCGGCTTTCCCGGGTTCGCCCCGGACTCCTGCCTGATCAACTGCTACCGGCCGGGGGCAAAGATGTCACTGCATCAGGACAAGAACGAGCGCGACTACTCAGCCCCTATCGTGTCCCTGTCCCTGGGCCTGCCGGCGATCTTTCTCTTCGGCGGCCGGCAGCGCAGCGACAAGAGCCAGCGGGTCGCGCTGCTGCATGGCGATGTGGTGGTCTGGGGCGGCGTCGACCGCCTGCGCTATCACGGAGTGCTGGCCCTCAAGGACGGCCACCACCCGCTGTTGGGCCAGCAACGGATCAACCTGACCTTGCGCCGGGCCGGCTGACGTTGAGAATTCAAGCGCAAGACCCGGAGTGCCGAACGACCCCAGCTTGGTTAATCTGGCCGCCACCGCTTACCGAGTACCGACCATGACCGCCTTGTCGCGCAAGCACCGCATCGAACAGGACCCCCGCTGGCAAGCCGTGCTCAAGCGCGATGCCAGCGCCGACGCCAGCTTTGTCTACGCCGTGCGCACCACCGGCGTCTATTGCCGCCCCAGCAGCCTGTCGCGCTTGCCCAAGGCCGAGAATGTCGAATTCTTCGACAGCGCCGAGCAAGCCGAAGCCGCCGGCTACCGCCCGAGCAAGCGCCTGGCCAGTGACCAGACCCAGGTCGCGGCGCACCATGCCACGCTGGTGGCGCTGGCCTGCCGGCAGATCGAGGGCGCCGAAACACCGCCCAGCCTGGGCCAGCTGGCGCAGCAGGCCGGCATGAGCAGCTATCACTTTCACCGAGTGTTCAAGGCCGCCACCGGGCTGACCCCCCGGGCCTATGCCAACGCGCAACGCTCACGCAAGGTACGCTCCCACCTGGAACGCGGCCAATCGGTCACCGAAGCCCTGTATGACGCCGGCTTCAACTCCAACAGCCGTTTCTACGAAGCGGCCGACCAGTTGCTGGGCATGACGCCCAGCGACTACCGCGCCGGCGGCCCCAACACCGATATCCGCTTCGCCCTCGGCCAGTGCTCCCTGGGGGCAATACTGGTGGCGCAAAGCGCGCGCGGTGTGTGTGCGATTCTCCTGGGGGATGAACCCGGCCCGCTGCTGGAGCAACTGCAGGACAAGTTCCCCCGGGCCAACCTGATCGGTGCCGACCGCGATTTCGAGCGCCTGGTCGCCCAGGTAGTGGGGTTTATCGAGGCCCCGGCCATTGGCCTGGACCTGCCCCTGGATCTGCAGGGCACGGTGTTCCAGGAGCGGGTATGGCAGGCCCTGAGGAGCATTCCTCTGGGCAGCACCGCCAGCTACGCCGAAATTGCCCAGCGCATTGGCGCGCCCAAGTCCATGCGCGCCGTGGCCCAGGCCTGCGCGGCCAACAGCCTGGCGGTGGCCATTCCCTGCCACCGGGTGGTACGCAGCGACGGCAGCCTTTCGGGCTACCGCTGGGGTGTGGAACGCAAGCGTCAGTTGCTGGAGCGCGAAGCGGCCTGCGAGGCCTCGATGCCGATGTAGATCGCCACCGAATCGGCACTGGTGTAGACCTCGAAATCCGTGGCGAAGGCGCGCCGGACCTGGGGGTTGTCCTGGAAGTAGGCCCAGATCAGCCCCCAGGTCTGGATCACGCAATCGGGCATCGCGCCCTTGGCACTGAACACCAGGTAATCCCCGCCCTGGACAGCCACGCTCGGGTAGTCGGCGCAGGCACCTTCCAGCGCCACGCCGGCGGTCACGTCGAAGTGCCCGCTGGCATCGGACTCGTAGTTGGAATAGACGCCGTAGACGAACGAATCAGCCTGGCGAGGGCTGATCTTGTCGAACAGCCCCTCGACATAGAAGCGCTGCCACATCGGCCCGATCCGGGCGCTGTCGGCCTGTTGCTCGGCGGCGTTGAGGGTCCTTACTTGCAGGCCTGCAACGCTGAACGGCAGTACTTCACGCAGTTTTACATCCATGGTCAGCCTTCCTTGAGGGGTGCGATGAGGAAAAATATCCGCCGCAGTCTAGCGCCGGATCGGCGCCGCCGACAGCCGTCGGCAGCGCCGCTGTATCGGTTGCAAAGACCTGGAATCGAGCCCCGTGGAAAAGTCAGCTGGCCTCGGGGCGCCATCTCCTGATAAAAACCACGGGCTGCATCGTCTAAACCTGCCGACGGAGAATTCCCGCAAATGAGCCAATGGACTGATCGCCGCCTCTTAGACCTGCTGGGTATCGCCCTGCCCATCATCCAAGCGCCCATGGCCGGTCCCTCCGGCTCCGCCATGGTGATCGGCGCCTCCCGGGCCGGTGCTCTGGGCTCCCTGCCCTGCGCCATGCTCGACGCCGGGCAGATCCGCCAGGAAGTGCAGGTGATTCGCTCAGCCACGCAGAACCCGTTGAACCTGAACTTCTTCTGCCACCAGGTGCAGCCCGTCGATGCCGAACACGAGCAACGCTGGAAGAACGCCCTGGAGCCCTACTATCGCGAGCTGGGCGCCGACTTCGATGCTCCGACCCCGGTCAGCAACCGCGCGCCCTTCGATGAGAGCACCTGCCAACTGGTGGAAGAGTTGCGCCCTGAAGTCGTGAGTTTCCACTTCGGCCTTCCAGAGCCTTCGTTGCTGGCCCGGGTCAAGGCCACCGGAGCCAAGGTGCTGTCCTCGGCCAGCACCGTCGATGAAGCGCTCTGGCTGGAGGAGCGCGGCTGCGACGCGATCATCGCCATGGGCTACGAAGCCGGCGGCCACCGGGCAATCTTCCTCGGCGACGATCTCAACAGCCAGGTCGGCACCATGGCCCTGGTGCCGCAGATCGTCGACGCGGTGCAACTGCCGGTGATTGCCGCCGGCGGCATCGGCGATGCCCGGGGCATCGTCGCGGCGCTGGCCCTGGGAGCCTCGGCGGTGCAACTGGGCACCGCTTACCTGTTCACCCCGGAAGCCAAGGTCAGCGCCGCCCACCACCATGCCCTGCGCCACGCCAAGGAAAGCGAAACCGCGTTGACCAACCTGTTCACCGGGCGCCCGGCCCGGGGCATCGTCAACCGCGTCATGCGCGAAATCGGCCCCATCAGCCCGTTGGCGCCGGCCTTCCCCCGGGCCGGCGGCGCCTTGATGCCGCTGCGTGCCAAGGACGAGGCGGACTTCGCCAACCTCTGGTCCGGCCAGGCCCTGCGCCTGGGGGTGGAACTGCCCGCCTACGAACTGACCCTGCGCCTGGCCGAACAAACCCTGGCACAACTGCGCAGACGCTGATTCACTAGAGCCGCGATCCACATCGCGGCCCGGGCAACAAGCGCTGGCAACAGAGTTCCGTTCATCGACAAATCGCTATATATTCCGCTATATAGCGATTCCCCCTCGCCTTGGTGCAGGCCCCTTCCAATAACTCACTGCCCAACGCATCCGTCCCCCCAATGGAGCTGTTTGATGAACCTTCGCGCCTCAGGTTTTGCCCCGACTTGCCTCGCCGCCCTGCTCGCTGTCTTCGCCCTGGGTTCGGCCCAGGCCGATGAAGTCCAGGTCGCGGTGGCCGCCAACTTCACCGCACCGATCCAGGCGATTGCCGCCGACTTCGAGAAAGACACCGGGCACAAACTGGTGGCCGCCTACGGCGCTACCGGGCAGTTCTATACCCAGATCAAGAACGGCGCGCCTTTTGAAGTCTTCCTCTCCGCCGACGACAGCACCCCGCAAAAGCTCGAAAGCGAAGGCGACATCGTCAAGGGCTCGCGCTTCACCTACGCCATCGGCACCCTGGCCCTGTGGTCGGCCAAGGACGGCTACGTCGACGCCAAGGGCCAGGTGCTCAAGGACAACCAGTACCAGCATCTGTCCATCGCCAACCCGAAAGCCGCGCCTTACGGCCTGGCTGCAACCCAGGTACTGGCCAAACTGGGCCTGACCGACAAGGTCAAGGACAAGATCGTCGAAGGCCAGAACATCACCCAGGCCTATCAGTTCGTTTCCACCGGCAATGCCGAGCTGGGCTTCGTCGCCCTGTCGCAGATCTACAAGGACGGCAAGGTCACCAGCGGTTCGGCCTGGATCGTCCCGGCCCAGATGCATGACCCGATCAAGCAGGACGCGGTCATCCTCAACAAGGGCAAGGACAACCCGGCCGCCAAGGCACTGGTGGACTACCTCAAGGGGCCAAAAGCCGCCGCGGTGATCAAGTCCTACGGCTACCAACTGTAAATGAGCCTGTCGAGTGCCGATTTTTCCGCCATCTGGCTGACCCTCAAGCTGGCGTCCCTGACCACGCTGATCCTGCTGGTGGTCGGCACTCCGATAGCCCTGTGGCTGTCGCGCACCCGCTCCTGGCTGCGGGGGCCGATCGGCGCCGTGGTGGCTCTGCCCCTGGTGCTGCCACCGACGGTGATAGGTTTCTACCTGTTGCTGGCCCTGGGGCCCAACGGCTTCTTCGGCCAGTTCACCCAGTCCCTGGGGCTGGGCACCCTGACGTTCAGTTTTGCCGGCCTGGTGCTGGGCTCGGTGATCTACTCCATGCCCTTCGTGGTACAGCCGTTGCAAAATGCCTTTTCTGCCATTGGCAGCCGTCCCCTGGAAGTGGCCGCAACCCTGCGCGCCAACCCCTGGGACACCTTTTTCACGGTGATCCTGCCCCTGGCGCGGCCAGGCTTCATCACAGCCTCGATCCTCGGCTTTGCCCACACCGTCGGCGAGTTCGGCGTGGTGCTGATGATCGGCGGCAACATCCCCAACAAGACCCGAGTGGTCTCGGTGCAGATCTACGATCACGTCGAGGCCATGGAATACGCCCAGGCCCACTGGCTGGCCGGGGCCATGCTGGTGTTCTCGTTCCTGGTGCTGCTGGCGCTGTACTCCAGCCGCAAGACCAAAGCCGGCTGGAGCTGAGCCGATGAGCATTCACGTCAAGCTGCACCTGGGCTACCAGGACTTCGCCCTGGATCTCGACCTGCAACTGCCAGGGCGCGGGGTAACAGCCTTGTATGGACATTCGGGCTCGGGCAAGACCACCTGCCTGCGCTGCATCGCCGGCCTGGAAAAAGCCGGCCGCGGGCGCATCCAGATCAACGACGAAGTCTGGCAGGACAGCCAGCGCAAGCTGTTCGTCCCGCCCCACAAGCGCTCCCTGGGTTATGTGTTCCAGGAGGCCAGCCTGTTCGCCCACCTGTCCGTGCAAGCCAACCTGGAATTCGGCCTGCGGCGCATTGCCAAGGCACAGCGCCGGGTGGACATGGCCCAGGCCACTGAACTGCTGGGCATCGGCCACCTGCTGCAGCGCCACCCGCAGCACCTTTCCGGCGGCGAGCGCCAGCGCATCGGTATTGCCCGGGCGCTGCTCACCAGCCCGCGGCTGCTGCTGATGGACGAGCCCCTGGCGGCCCTGGATTCGAAACGCAAAAGCGAGATCCTGCCCTACCTGGAACGCTTGCACGACGAGCTGGATATCCCGGTGCTGTACGTCAGCCACTCCCAGGATGAAGTGGCGCGCCTGGCCGACCATATCGTCCTGCTCAGCGATGGCCGGGCCCTGGCCAGCGGCCCCGTGGGCGAGACCCTGGCGCGCCTGGACCTGCCCCTGGCCCTGGGTGACGACGCGGGCGTGGTGGTGGAAGGCCGGGTCAGCCATTACGACCCGGACTACCAGTTGCTGACCCTGCAACTGCCCGGCAGCCAGCTGACTATCCGCGTGGCCCACGAGCCTCTGGCACTGGGCAAGGCCTTGCGGTTCAAGGTCCAGGCCCGGGACGTCAGCCTGAGCCTGCAGGACAGCGAGCACAGCAGCATCCTCAACCGCCTGCCGGTAACGGTGCGCGACGAAATCCCCGCGGACAACGCCGCCCATGTGCTGGTGCGTCTGGACGTGGCGGGCAGCCCGTTGCTGGCGCGCATCACCCGCTTCTCCCGGGACCAGTTGAGCCTGCACCCCGGGCAGCAACTCTGGGCACAGATCAAGGCAGTGGCCGTCCTGGCGTAAACCGCAGAGAAAATCGGCACCCTTGGCCGAGGCCGCGGTCCATGGTCTACCGGCCCGCACTTTGCCCAGGACCTGCCGCCATGCCCGACGCTTGCGATACCCCCGCCCTGCCCGCCGACCTGCACTACACCGACGACCGCCAGCCGGGCATCCGGCGGCGCAAGCTGCGGGGCAAGTTCGTCTACTACGACGCCCAGGGCCAGCGCCTTACCCAGGCCGCCGAGGTACAGCGGATCAACGCCCTGGCGATTCCCCCGGCCTACGCAGAGGTGTGGATCTGCCCCGACCCCAAAGGCCATCTGCAGGCCACCGGCCGCGACGCAAGGGGCCGCAAGCAGTACCGCTACCACCCGCGTTGGCGCGAAGTGCGCGACGGTGACAAGTACGCTCGCCTGCTGGCGTTCGGCAACGCCTTGCCCAAGCTGCGCCGGCAGTTGCAGGCGCAATTGGCGGTGCCAGGCTTCAGCCGGGAAAAGGTCATGGCCACCTTGATCCTGCTGCTGGATGAAACCCTGATCCGCGTCGGCAACAGCCAGTATGCCCGGGACAATCGCTCCTACGGCCTGACCACGTTGCGCAACCGCCATGTACAGGTCAGCGGCAGCGCCATCCACTTCCAGTTCCGTGGCAAGAGCGGGGTCGAGCACCAGATCACCGTCAAGGACCCGCGCCTGGCACGGGTGGTCAAACGCTGCCTGGAGTTGCCTGGGCAGCAGCTGTTCCAGTACCTGGACGAAGACGGTCAACGGCACCACGTCAGCTCGTCGGACATCAACGCCTGCCTGCAGCAACTGACCGGAGCCGACTTCACCGCCAAGGACTACCGCACCTGGGCCGGCAGCGTCCTGGCCCTGGAGCGGTTGCGCCAGCAGCCTTGGGAGCCCCAGGCCGAGGCGAAGAGACACATAGTGGCAACGGTCAAGGAAGTGGCCCGGGAACTGGGTAACACTCCGGCGGTGTGCCGCAAGTGCTACATCCATCCGGCGCTGCTGGAGCGCTTCGTCCTCGGTGAGTTGGCGCAGTTGCCCAAGGCCCGGGCCCGCCAGGGCCTGAAGGCCGAGGAAGCGGGCCTGGCGAACTTTCTGCGGCGCCTGGCGAAGGAGGCCCAACAGGCCTGACGACGGCCACCTTCGAATTTGCGTACTTGTCAGCCAGAGAATTCTGAGGTTAGGCTACGCACCTTCTTTCCCGTCCAAGGACGATTGCCGACGTGAACAACTAAGCCTTCCAAAAATGTATCCGCGATGAGCACTGCTAGCGCTCATTGGCCTGTTGCCACATTTTCCGGAGGTGCTGATGACTCACGTCACCCGGCTGCCCGCACTGGTTTCCCTGAACCAGCTGACCTATCAATTCGCCAATGGCGAAACCCTGCTTGATGCCCTGAACCTGAGTTTCGATCGCCTGCCCACGGCCATCGTCGGGCGCAATGGCGTGGGCAAGTCCCTGCTGCTGCGCCTGATCGCCGGCGAGCTGCAACCCTCCTCCGGGAGCATCAGCCACACTGCCAGCGTGGCCTATGTGCCCCAGGACCCGCAGGTACAGCCGGGGCAGAGCGTGGCCCAGGTCGCCGGCCTCGCCGAGACGCTGGGCGCCCTGCAGCGCCTGGCCGACGGCAGCGCCAGCCTGGAAGACCTGCACCGGGTGGATGATCGCTGGGACCTGGCCCAGCGCCTGCGCCTGGCCCTGGATGAAGCCGGCCTGGAGCACGTGGAACCGCAGGGCCCGGCGGACGTCCTCAGCGGCGGCCAACTGGCCCGGGTGGTGCTGATCGGCGCCCTGCTGGGCAACGCCGACCTGCTGCTGCTCGACGAGCCCAGCAATCACCTGGACCGCCACGGCCGGCGCTGGCTGACGGAACAACTGCAAGGCTGGCGTGGCGGGCTGATCCTGGTCAGCCATGACCGCCAGTTGCTCATGCAGGTGCAACGCATTGTCGAACTCGGCCCCCAGGGCGCCCAGGTCTATGGCGGCAACTATGCGCTGTACCAGGCGCAGCGCCAGGCCCACAGCGAGGCGGCGCAGGCGGCGCTGGACCATGCGCGTACCCAGCGCAGCCGCGAGCACAAGCGCCTGCAACGGGAACACGACACCATCCAGCGCCACGCCGCGGCTTCGCGCCGGTACGCCAAGACCGCCAACGTCTCAGGCTTCGAACGGGCCAAGCTGCTCGGCGCCGCGCGGGACATCATGGGCCAGGTACGCCACGCCCATCAGGGGCACAAGAGCGAGCTCGACGAGCAGGTGCGCGACGCCTTTGCCCGGGTCGGCGCGCAGTCACCGACCTTGCTCACTCTGCCCGCCACCACCTTGCAGGCCGGCCAGCCGGTATTCAGTCTACTGCAGGCGCAACTGCCCTGGCTGGACCCGCAAGCCCCGGCCAGCCGCCTCACCTGCAACGTCGTCGGCCCGGCGCGCATCGCCCTGGTCGGCCCCAATGGCTGCGGCAAGTCCACCTTGCTGAAACTGCTGGCCGGCCAGTTGCAGCCACTGAGCGGCGAATGCCGAGTGGCGGTAGCCAGTGCCTATCTGGATCAGCATCTGGCGCAACTCGATCCCGCACGCTCACTGCTCGAACAACTGGGCAACGCCGCCACGCCCCTGGAGGAAAGCGCCTTGCGTACCCGCCTGGCACGCCTGCAACTGGATGCCCGGCGGGTGCTGCAACCCTGCGCGCAACTGAGCGGCGGCGAGCGCCTGAAAGCCGCCCTGGCCCTGGCCCTGTGGGGCGGCAACCCAGCCCAACTGCTGTTGCTCGACGAACCCACCAACCACCTGGACCTGGAATCGGTGGAGGCCTTCGAATGCGCCCTGCGGGACTTTCCCGGGGCCCTGGTGGTGGCCTCCCACGATCAGGCCTTTCTCCAGGCCCTGGCGCCGACCCATGAGCTGCAATGCTCGGCCCTGGGCTGGCACCTCAGGGAGCAGCAGCCATGAAACAGCGGCTTACAACGACGGGCCCTGCGCAGCCGCAGGCCCGTGCTAGATTCGCCGCCTCACAATCCATGGACAGGAGCGTCACGCCATGCAGTTCGGATACACCATCATCTACGTACCCGAAGTCGAAGGTTCCTTGCGCTTTTTCGAGCAGGCCTTTGGTTTCAAGCGGCGGTTTCTCCACGAATCCGGCACCTATGGCGAGCTGGAAACCGGCAGCACTACCCTGGCCTTCGCCGACCATGACCTGGCAGAAATGAATTTCCCGGCCGGCCATGTGGCGGCTCACTCCTCGCCCAGGCCCCTGGGCATGGAACTGGGGCTGGTCACCGCAGACGTGCAGGCGGCCCATGCCCGGGCCCTGGAGCACGGTGCCCGGGAACTGGCGCCCCCCACAAGCAAGCCCTGGGGGCAGACGGTGTCCTATGTGCGCTGCCCGGACGGCACTTTAGTGGAGCTGTGCACCCCGGTCGCGCCCTGAACGCCCGGAGGCGTTGAACGCTACTTGAGCCTGACGGCGGTGCCGGTGGCGAAGACCACTACCATGCCACCGCGCCCTGCCGGCATGCTGATCTCGAAATCCACGCCGACCACCGCATCGGCGTTGCATTGCCGGGCGCGCTCCTTGATTTCATTGGTGGCCTGTATCCGCGCTTCCTTCAGGGCGCGCTCCAGGGTCTGGGAGCGGCCGCCGAAAAAGTCGCGCATGCCGGCGAACAGGTCACGGACCACGTTGATGCCGTGGACCGATTCAGCGCTGACGATGTCCAGGTAGCTGGCAATTTCCCGGCCTTCGATATGGGCGGTGGTGGTGACAATCATGTGTTTCTCCCTTGAACGGACCACTCGCCCCGGCACTTCGGGGCGGCAAAACCGGGGATGGTAACAGAGCCCGCCCAAGGCTTTGCCACAAACGACAGCCCCGCTCTGGAGCGGGGCTGTGGGTCACGGTTTCAAGGGACGTTCTTCATCCAGTTCCGACAGGCTTTTGCCATCATCCGGATGCTTCCAGGTCTGCGGAGGCGGCTCCTTGTGTTCAACCTCGTAGGGTGCCGTCTCATCGCTGCGTTCCTGCTCGTAAGGGCGTTGCTGTTGCGTTGCCATGCCCACCTCTCTTCCTGAAGGGATTTTTCACTCGCCTTAGCAGGTTAGAACAGATCTGCCGGTGGCTCGGGGTTTGCCGACAAAACAACGAACGTCGCCTGTGCCCTGCGGTCGTAAAAGTATGGAGACGCATCGAACACACGACGCGTGCTCCGTACTCACTCCGAAGGAGAAACGCGATGGTTACTCACTTCAAGGTCGCCGGGCACCTGGCCTGCGGTCATCACGGCACCCAACTGGCCTCCACCGGCGAACTGAACCGGGTCAAATGCCGCAGTTGCCGAAACACCGAGGTCTACAAGGAGGCCCGACGCAACCAGCGCAATGCCGCTCGTCGGGCTGCACGCAAGGCCAAGGCCAGCCATGGCGGCCAACTCTGGCGTAACGCCTGGACCGAACGCCTGACCGCTCTGCCGGGCCTGCAGCGTCTGCCACGGGGCTTTCACGGCCAGCCCTTCGTCTGAAACCGAAGCACGCCAGCGTGCCGGCCGAGTACGGGACTGGGCAAGGCCGGCCCCCTGAGGCGCAAGATGAAACTTCTTTCACCCAGCGGCGAAAAAGCGCTGTGTATAGTCGCCTCGCTCATTCAAGCAACTACGTTCGCCCGCACTCCCCGCGGGCTTTTTTTTGCCCGCGGGAAAGTGCGTTGGCGGTTTTTCAGTCCTGCTCGAGTTCCTTGCAGTCCTTGAGCAGGGTTTGCTCCGTGGCGGTGTGGTCCGCCTCCAGGAACGAGAGCACCCCCATCTTGCCCTTGGTGTGCCAGCGGAAGCTGTTCTGCTCGTCGTCCGCCACATACAGGGCGCCGGAAGCGGAACGCGCGATGTGCATGGGGATCAACTGGTCCTTGTAATACAGCGTGGCAAACGAGGAGCCGTTGTCGATGTTCAGGTAGGCGGCGTCGATGCGCACCTGCCCTTCACACTGGTAGCGTGCTACCTGGCTCTGGTAGGCCGGCTCGGCGGTAGTGGTCTGGGCAGCCTGTGCCAAGAGCGCCTGGCTTGAAGCCAGAACCGCGGCGCAGAGCATTGCAGGATGAGTTTTCATGGTGTTCCCCCAGTCGTTCAAAGATGCCCAATGGGACTGGCAGGGGCGTTTTTAGTTCAGGCTGATCAAGCCCCTCGGACCATGGTGCGGCAAAGCTCGAGATAGAACTGCGGGTCGGTGAGGAACGGGGTCGACAGTCACATCGGCACCGCGGTCTAGCGGCTCCGGGGGCGCTCCGGGAAACAGCTCCCGCTGATGCCGCGGTCCCGCAGCCGCGAGCATCGCCCTGGACGCTGGCCCACCGACCGCCCCGACAAGGAAACCTCCACATGCCGGTAGACATCAGCACACTCGAGATCGCCACCCCACTGCCCACCTCGGCCAGCAACCCGCTGGCACTGGAGCTCAACGGCAACCTCGCCCTGGCCCAATGCCCGAGCGTGATCTCGCGCCTGGCAGATGGCTCGATACAACTGTGCGCGCCGACCCGGGGCGCGGCGAGCAAAAGCACCCATCGAACCCGCTGCGAGTGGAAGGAATCCCGCTACTGGGCCCTGAGCAGCGCCGCCGATCATTGGAGCCGCCAGCAGATGACCCTGACCAAGGTCAACTCGGCGCAGAAAGTGGTGGTTGCGCAAATGCATGTACGCGATGACGTGAATCCGGCCGTCAAGGTGTTCTGGGACAAGGGCACCCTGACCTATGCCCTGCGCCAGAGCTTCAACGGCGCCGACCCCAGGCCGCTACCGCTGCTCGGCGGCGTCCCGCTCGACGCGCTGTTCCAGCTCAGCATCCACTGCACCTACGCTGGGCTGATCACCATCGGCGCCAGTTGCAATGGTCAGCAAGCCAGCTCTCCCCCGCACGCCCTGGACTCGACCTGGGATGGCCAGGTATTCGACTTTCATGGCGGGATCTACAACCAGATCGATTTCACCCCCAGCACTCCGGCGGAGGATGGCTCGGCCTGCATCATCAGCCAGCTGTCGCTCAGCCACGCCTAGCACCTGGCTGGGGGGGGGGTTGCCTTGCGGTAGTCACGCCGTCCGGGTGCTCCTGGCACCTTGTCAGGAAGGTACCTGCTCCTCGCTGCGATCACGGGGCATCAGGGCCAGGTAGTCGGCCAGCGCATCCCCAGCCAGGGGCTTGATCATGATCCGCACCTGGTGCTGCAAGCGCCCCAGCTCGATCCCGTCACGGGTACGTACCTGGGCATAACCGCAGGCATTCCAGAAGCCCTGTGCCCGGGCATTGTCCTGGACCACGCTCAAGCGCAGCCAGCGTGCGCCCTCGCCCGCAGCCCAGGCCTCCAGCTCAGCGTGCAACTGCCGGGCAAGGGAGCTGCCGTGACAGGGGGTAGCTAGCATGAACAGGCCTATGTGCCAGACCCCTTGTGCCAACAGGTCGGTGACAATGCTGACGAACGCCAGCAGGCGCCCTTCACTGTCGAAGTAACCGATTTTCCACTTGTGGGTGTAGGACCAGCCCGCTGGCAGTGCATCATCGATCTCGTCGCGCGCCTCGTCCGGCTGCGGCGCTGCACCGTGGACGATATGGAAATACTCCGGGTTCTCGACAAAGAAACGCTGCAACAGCGCTGCGTCATCCAGGGTGATTTCCCTGGGCGCGAGCCCGGTTGCTGACGACGGCAGTAGCCTTGATTGCATGCTGTGGAGCCCCTGGAAAACACTAGGCCGGCAGGTCGGCGACGGATCCTAGCGTCCGGCCAGGTCCTGACGACAGAGTTTATTTGTTGGAAAAATGTGTACCGCCCAGCGCTCGCTTCACAGCGGGCCGCCCTCGCCGCTTTGTTATGATCGGCCCTCACCATGCCCAGCGTTTATCCAGCAGGCCCGCGCCTGCGTTACCCGCGGAATCCAGCCCATGTCCAATCCCTTGTCTTCCCCTGGCTACCAGCGGCTGCTGGCCCTGCAGCAACGCATCCATGAGTTCACTCGGGAGCAGGCCGCCGAGCACGACGACACCGGCGAAGACCCCGCCGGCCCATTGTGGGCCAGCGACTACAACTACCTGGCCCTGGCGCCGATGCGTGACGGCCTGCATCTGGAGTACTACGGCGAGCTATGGGACGAGCCCTTTGCCTGGACCCTGGAATGCCTGGCAGAGCAGAGCGTGGCGGACACCCTCAGCTCGCTGCTGTTTTCCGGTGCCGATGAAGGCGCGAACGGTACCCGCGAGTGGGAGTTCAGCCCCTTGCTGGACAGTGCGGTGCAATTTCCCCGCCTCAGGTCATTGGCGATTCGCCCCACCGAACCTCAGGACCATAACGTTTCGTTGATCCAGAAGGCCGGCACCATCATGGAAGAGGCCGGTGAAATCGCCCGCTGGGTAGCAAAGACCCCGTACCTCAGCGAACTGACCCTGCCCAATGCCCCCAACACGGACTTCTTCCAGGTCGACCTGCCACACCTTGCACAACTGCGTATCGGCGCCCATTTCGACACCCAGGGTTTTATCGACAACCTCGCAGGCTCCAGCAACCTGCCGCGGTTGAGCAGCCTGGATTTCAGCGAATCCAGCGCACTTCAGCAAAGCTGGGCAAAAGACCGCGAGGAGCACGCCATCACGTCTTTTGCCAGCTATGAAAGATTGTTTGCCAGCCACGCGTGCGAGCCATTGCGCGCGCTGCGCTTGCGCAATACCTGCCTGAGCCTGGAACAACTCGAAGCCCTGCAGCGCCAGCGACCCAAACTGCCGATCATGGTGATCCAGGCCACCACTGGCGGTTACGTGAAGAATTTCGCCCGGCAGGTATTTCCCTGGCAGCACCTGGTGCAGCCCGACCCGGGCAGCGATGAGCCTCAAGGCTAAAGCCAAGATTGATTGGCCACCGTCTCGGAGCAAGTGGCTCTTGGAACGCTATGCCGGCGCATATGAAGAACTCATCGAGTCTTTGAAATCACGTCACTCATGTATTGATTCAAATCGCGAAAATCCTTAACGCTCCAAGCATGCGGGGGCACCTTCACACCGTTCTCCCGCAAAGTTCTGGGAATCAAGTCTCCATTGGGGCGCAGTATTACCGACGACACAATCACACCCGGATACTCATTGAGTCGCTTTTTGAAAGCTGGGGTCGTCAGATCGGGTGTAGGAGGATTGCTCTTATTGGCCAGCGGCCCAGTTCCCTTGATATCGGCGCCGTGACACATGGCACATCGTTGCACATAGAGACTCTTGCCATTGGTATTGTCCGCAAAGGAAAGCGTTGCTTGAATCAGCATGAGCCCTCCCAGCAAAGCGATGAACAATGCGTTTATTTTCATTTTTGCATCTGGCCTTATTGTAGAAATCAAATCCCGGAGGCAGCACAGCAACGCTCTGACTCACATCTGAAACGAGAGTCTTAGTCAGCAATAAACATGTGTTTGCCAGAGGTGAACTTCAGCTCAAACGCAGTTCCGCATTTCCTATGCACCCGCGGGGTCGGAAAACACCCCAAAAAAACTGTGTATGCAACCAGCGTTATGTGTCCGGTGCTCTATCTCTCCTGCCCAGAAGGATCCAGATCCGTGCCAGGAAGAACAGCCTCCCCCATCGCACACGCCGATGCATGGATTGAAGCGTCCCGCAGGCGAATACATCCGTTAAGTACTACTGGGGGCTTCTCGGAGGTAGTCCTCCATACGCTTAAACCGCTCCGCCAACCTTGATCTCGGCACCTTCGAGCGGGAATTCCCCAACAGCAGACCGCACCAGCCCTGGCCATAAGGGCTGGAGGGGTAATGGAACCGTAAATGCGCTGTAGGATTACTGCCGGAGGTTAGGCTGGGTGGGAATCAGGTCCTGAATTTGAGCACAAGAGTAGGTGTTGGAGTAGTCATGGAAACGTGGCTTTATTTCGGCGCCATAGGTCACGCACTGGAACGCCGACGAACCTTTTTGCAAGATCAGAAAGTGCACCAGGCCGACTCGTGCTGGCGCCTGGTAGGCCGCCTTGACTTCATAGCCGCTACGCAGCAACTCGCTCACCGGAGTGGTGTCGTCCGCCAGGGAGAATGGGCTAGCGCCTACGAGGCCCAGCAGGGAGATGCTCAGGGAGATTTTTGCAATACGCTTGGTGATTGGCATGAATCCGTCGTCCATGAATGGAAAATGCCAAGTTACCTAAATTCAGCAACCCCGTCACGATCCCGGCCCGATCGAATTGCAGAATTTGGCGACCTGTGGAGCAGTTTGAACAGTCCAGCCCCGGATGCGATCAGCACCCTATGAAGCATGCCAATTGGCGCTCGTCCCGGCCGGTGCAGGCCGTTCAACAATCCGTTTGAAACACCCCGGCCAGTCGAGCGCAGAGCCGCCTCACCTCGATAGTGGCTGGAGAGACGTGCTTCGTTCATTTATCCAGATTCAATGGTTCCTGCATCCGGTCCCCTATCATTCCCCGCAACCACGCAGCATAAAACTCCATCTCCTCCAGAGAAGTGCCCTCGGCCAATCGATATACGAACTCCTTGCCCCTCGGCCCCTGGCACACGACACTAAAATGGCCATCGCGGTCATAACTGGCGAGCACGTAAGGGCAGATACAAATGATGTCGCTAAATGGCACTTGCACTTCGGCGGGCTTGCGAGCGCGACGGGTGACCGTGAGAGTAAGCAGTTGCTGGTTTTCGTCGAACGTGAAGGCCAGCACTCTAGATGCAGAAAAAATCCACGCGAAGACCAGCCCCATGAGCACAACAGACCCACACAGGAGCTGGATGAACGACGACGTTGTGAGGCTAGACCCATCGCCGCTCGGTTCACCTGGCATCGCTTCGAACCCGAGTAGGAGCAGTAGCGTCAGCACCAAGCCCGGCAACAACCCAAGCACCACAAAGCAGAAACCCAAAATGGCCGCCCCCGTGCTTCCAATGGTCAGCAAGTCCGGGCCGCGATGCCAAACAGGTGGGTGAACGGCAGGACTTTCAGCGCTTGACGCAACTAGAGGCGTTGCGATGCGGTGAGGTGGACTTTGACCATTCATCTAGCAGGTTCCAGAGATGTAGCGTAGACGGTACCACTACTGCCAGATAGTTCGGCCTAGAGTTACCAGGCTTTTTTCACCACCTCTACTTGCGAACTTCCCCCAAAGAACCACCGGCAAATACCTGGCGATCAGGGCGCCAACAAATAGACGCACATAGCGGATTCATCGATGCTGAAGGGGCGCAAGCCCTTCTCTGCCGCAAGAGCATGCCAAGTATCCGAGCGCTGAGTTGATTTACCCGCCTACTCGACAACTAGTGACAGTGTGATCTATCACTCAAGATCAAGTTGCCGCCATGCTATCCGGCACACGCTCTTGCTCGCCTGATCAAGTAGTAGGCGATCCCCAAGGCAATGATTGCGGGCCCCACGTTATCGAGCTTTGTAGGACCATCGGCCAAATGTCGCCCGGCCTGCACAAGCATGAGGACAGCACCGACATACAGGATCGCCACCTTAAAACGCTTCCAGCTCATTTAGCCCTCCCGCTTTGGAGATGACCGAACAGTGCACGCGCAATCGTAAGGGCAAGAAGGTCTCACCCTCAAAGTGAATTGCGGAGCAGTATTTGAAGTTGCGAATTGATTCAGAGTAAGGCTCACTCAAAAAACCGTGCAAGCCCTTGAAATAGATGGTGCCCGAAGCCGGAATCGAACCGGCACGCCCTTACGAGCGGGGGATTTTAAGTCCCTGGACAAAATCAAGCTGGCTGCAGCCTGCGCGCCATTTTCCGGTCCGCAATCTTCTAGCTTTTCGCGCAATTTACCGTAATCTTTTCAAATAGTTATGAAACGTTGCGGTCCAAAAAAATGAAGGAACGCGGCTCTCGCGAGCTTAACGAAAGCAGGATTGAACATCCCGCTTCTCACCACATTATGCCGACAGCGCATAATCCATCCCCAGGCGTTCTGCCGACCCAGCTGCACCCCCTCCCCCCTACAGTTCGTCGGCGCAAATCGCGCGCCGCTCAAGCCTCGATTACTGTATGTACATACAGCATTGGATTCGAGGTAGTACCGTGCACACCGAAGACACCGACACAGCCGATTGGCTGGGCATCCCCACGACTGAAGAAATGTTGCAGCAGCACATTGTCTTGCTTGAGAACGAGCTCGGTGAGCTCAATCAGCAGCTGCGCACAGCCCGGGAAAACATCCACAAGCTGGTCGGCCTGTATTCGAATGCAGAGCGCGATCGCGAAGAAGTGCTAGTCAGGTTTCGCAGCAAAGCTGCTGAGGCCACCCAGCACCGGAACAGAGCCTTGGAGCTTGAGACCTCTTGTGGGTTTCTGAGGCGTACAAACGAGGATCTGCGCAGGCAGATACCTGAAGGGTCAAAACGACACCTCCGCTGATTCAAGAGAGTGAGAGCAAATAGTCTCCAAACCCATCTCTGCACCTGCTTTCGTTCCGAGCGCTCGTAATTACACTATTTGAAGCCGTCCAGACTATACGGGCACCCGAGCGCTCCAAATCTTGGATTAGATTCACGTCCTCATGAGCCTCCAGGTGCTTGAAGCCACCAGCCTCAGTGTAAGCATTTGCACACACACCCAAATTGGCACCATGAATGTGCCTGTGTCCTTCTACATGCTGATAAAGGCTCTCATATCTAGCTCTTGCCCTGGCAGGATGAGCTTCCCAGGTATCGATTGTGACGGTACCGCATACTGCATCGGCACCAAACTGCACCTGGCGAACAATCCATTCGGGGGCAACTATGGTGTCAGCATCAGTAAACGCCAACCAACGAGCTCCAGCATCAATCAAGTACCGCGCACCTGCACATCGCGCCCTGCCAACATTTCGCCCTTCTGATACCAAACTCATTACCCCACAGCTAGCCACAATCTCGCTAGTCAAGTCCGTACAGCTATCAAGTACGACCAATATCCTCACCTCTTCCTGAAGCGATGGATGACGACCGGCCTCAATGACTGACTGGAGGCATTTTTCGATAAAGCGCTCTTCGTTATGCGCGGGGATCACGACACCAATCATTTGGAGCTCCTTTCATCTCAGGTCTTTCTTCGAGTCCATCTCTTTAGTGACCGAATAACGGAGAGACAAAGGAACACATTCAATCGTTCGAGTTTTTTGCTCGCTGGCCCTCTAAGGTCACTAGAAACCGGCTCGCAAGGACGCCGTAAAAAAACAGATGAACTTACGCGAGCACCTACCTTCTCAACTGAAGGGGCAGCAGAACTGGCTTACAAACGAATAGAGCATTTGGAGAGCTAAAATGACACAGTCATCTGATGAAAAGACTCACCAGAAAGGCTCCGCCTCCACGACGCAGTTCCCCCTTCGATACTGCATACAGAAACATCATGCCAGCCACCTCCACTACGACTTCCGCTTAGAACTCAACGGCACTCTGAAAAGCTGGGCAATTCCAAAAGGTCCATCGCTGGATCCAAGAATGCGAAGATTAGCCGTGCATGTAGAAGATCACGCATTGGATTACGTTTGTTTTGAGGGAAGCATCCCCAAGGGGCAGTACGGAGCTGGCGACGTCATTGTCTGGGATTACGGGATTTGGCTTCCCGAAGGCGATCCACAACAAAGCTATGCAAAGGGACAGCTGTATTTTCGCCTAAAAGGAGAAAAACTATCCGGAATGTGGAGGCTGTTTCGTACCCGTCTCGCCGGAAAAAAAGAACAGTGGCTTCTAAAGAAATCAAACGATAGTGAGGCCCGTCCGGAGAGTGAATATGACATTCTGATGGAGCAGCCCAGTAGCGTGGCCGATGCATGCGTCGCAGACAAAAAGTACCGCGAAGAGAATCTCTAGGCACACGGAGCGGACTATCTACAGCACCTTAGCAGCGGACATCTATAGTCTTAGAGTTACCTACTGTCCTAGGGCCTATCATGTGCGGAAGACTCTCACAATACCGCAGCATCCATGACTTCGTCGCAGTACTCACCATGCCCGGGGCCCTGATCAATAACGTCGGTGATCAGCCCCTGGGGCGCTACAACGCGGCGCCGACGATGCAGCTCGCCCTCTTCCACGTCGCCGAAGACAAACTACACGCCGACGCCGTGCGCTGGGGGTGGCGGCCGCACTGGGCCACCGACCGCGCCGCGCCGATCAATGCCAGGGTCGAGAAAGTGGCTCACGGGCCGTTCTTCCGCCAGATCTGGCCGCACCGGGCCGTATGCCCGATCGATAACTGGTTTGAGTGGGTAGATGAAGGCGGACCGAAGAAGCAGCCCTACCTCATCCGGCACCGGGACCGCTCCCCCATCCTCTGCGCCTCAATTGGACAACTGCCGGATCCAGACGAAGGTCACGGGGAGCACGACGGCTTTGTGATCATCACCGCCGACAGCGCCGGCGGCATGGTCGATATTCACGACCGCCGACCGGTGGTCCTGGCCCCGGACCTGGCCAGGGAATGGCTCGACCCGGCTACACCGAAGGAGCGTGCCGAGCAGATGGCCCTACACCAGGGCGAGGCGGCCGAGGCCTTCGAGTGGTTCAGGGTCAGCCCTGCAGTAGGCAACGTCAGGAATCACGGGGCGGAACTGATCGAGCGGTTGCCAATGCCATCATAGGCCTGCTCACATGTCACTCCCCTGGCCCCGCGTTGATCAGCAATTGCTGCCAGATCTTCCGCTCTTTGATCAGCGCGCTTGAGCACGTCGGCAAGCACCAGGACGGCGCGGGAAGCTGCCGCGCTTGCGGCGGCAGTGCAGGAATTGCCGCTGACCTGACTTGCGGTACGGCTGGCGGTTCGGTCTGCCTGATCCCGCAAGCTGAGATCAGCCCGAGCAGCGGCAGCATCAGCAAAAGCTTCGTCAATTGTCCGTTGTCCATCTTGCACCGCCTTATTGATTGAGTTCTGCCTCGCCTGCTCTTTGTCGCGCTCCTCAGCTTCAGCCAAGCCCCAGGCCTGCTTGTCGCCGGCGTCCCGGTTGCTCCAGCGCACTTGCCACTCGGCATCCTTCACTGCCTTGCCGTGGTCGTAGACGCTGAACAGAGCCCAGGCTTCCAGGCCGGCCAGCAGCAAGGCAGCCAGAGCAATTCCGCCAATCTTCAGCGCCAGGGCGTTCATGCCAACACCTTCAGCGCCAGTTCATAAAGGGCCTTGCGATCAGCTGCGCCATTCGGCACCCGGCCCGGCTGCCCGGTGTTGATGATGCTGCCGATGTCCTGGATTCGGCCGGCGTCGGCCAACTCGTTGAGCCCGTTCGACTGCCAGAACCAGCCGGCGACTAGTGCGGCGGTTTCCGGCTGCTCCACCAGCTCAGGATGATTGACCAGATCCAGCCCCAGGGCGGCGCCAGCGGCGCGGTAGTTGTTCGCTCCGGTCAGCTGGATTAGGCCCCGGCCCCGGTACTTCCAGCCATCACCCGGCAGCGTGTTACCCATACGGCCGGCGTATACGATGTTCGCGATCTGCTCAGGCTTGCGGGCCACCTGGGCAGCCAGGGCTGCGTCGAAACGGTTCGACCAGACTGCCCGCAGCCGATCAGCGCTGTAGTTCAGATTCTCGACCATGCGCGTCAACTGCCCCGACTCATGCCCTACCTGGGCAATGAACGCGGCCATCCGCACAGGCGAGTTGATCTTGAAGCGCGCCATCGCCGCATTCAGTGCAGGCAAAAAAAAGCCCGCGACTTGGCGGGCTTGAGGGAGGATCTGCAGCAACTGCTGCTCAGTAATCGGCATAACTATCTCCAGTTCGTAGTGATCAGGCGTTAACCTTCCCAAATATTCCAGGCAACAACATGTAAAAAGGGTTCTGCAATGCAGTGAGCCTTAAGCGAATTACACCCGCTGGAAAATCATAATAAGCAGCGACAACCCGGGCTGTATTGTTGCCAGCCATCATCCACATCCTCAAATTATTAGACAGAAAGTAATCACCAAGATCATACTGAATTGGAATCGCATACCAATTCAGATAATAACCTTGGACGTCTTTTGTCGTGTGGGTATACGTCCAGTTCGGGATAACTCTGGTGAATGATGCAGCAGGAGTTCCAGAGTCAAAAACCAACTTTCCAGCCCCATCCCAAAGGCGCATGCCAAAGTCACTGACGGGTGAGGCGTCAAAAGCTGCGACAAATACCATTCCACTTGTGCCATTGCCATAAATCGTTACGCCCACCCAGTTGCCAGGCCCCCCGAGGTACCCTGTACCAAAGGTAGCGGTGGCTCCGTTGTTATTGGGGCGAAGAAATATCAGTGGGGGCTCCTGGGTTTTCACGGCCTGCGCAAAGTAAATACTAACAAGCTGTCCTGGACTACTGTAAGGACCATGATAAAACACACACAACCTTGAAAACTCACTATCAATAACTACTGTACCAGCGTCATTGATAACAGACAGACCAAACCCAGCCATCACTTCCACCTCATAACCATCAGCCTCATCGTCGCCCAAGATATAGTGCTACTTCCGCTAAAACCTCCTAAAAAGTTTCGGACATAAACAATATCAGTCCCCATCTGCGCCTCCAGTTGGAGATTCCTTAAATCGGTGTTAACGACATTAGATAGTGGCAGGCAGAAAGCAGTTGAGTTGCTAGGGTTACACCCTGGCACTGAGTATTGACGGGTAGTGGGTGGGGATCCGTCGAATGAAACTACAAGCGAAAGAGCAACTTGCCATGTCACTGTATCTGTATCGAACTGCAATTTTCCGTCAGCCCCCCACATCCGTAGTCCGAAACTCATGCACTAAGGTCTCCAAGTTGCACCCGCTTGACGTTATTTTGGTCATAGACCTTCACCGCCCGATTGGTCATGGTCAGCCGACCTCCACCTGGTGCGGGCCCGTTAAACTCGATGTTTCCCGCCTTATCCAGGCGCCACCCCTGCACGCCCACAACGTAGTCATCAGACTGCAAAAAACCACCGATCATGGCGTTTGTGATGGTTCCGCTCTTGATGAACGCAGTGTCGATGTACGCCGCACCGTTTTGAATTACAAACGGGTAATAGACCTGGCTTGAGTTTGGATCTACGACCGCAAACCGACTGGCCGCAATCAGCACCTGGCTGGTGATGATCCCTTCGTTGTTCTCTACGCCAATACCAATGCCGGCCAGGTATGGCTTATTGTCCACGGTGAGCTGAGTCTTGATTGAGTACATCGCAGCGAGCTCTGTCTTGATCTGCTCGACCTCAACCGACGCGCCGCCGCCGGAGTCGATCTTCTCCAGTAGCTGCTGGCTCAACTGTGTCTCGGTGATCTGATCACTGAGGTAGTCAAGAATTGGCCCGGCGTCCGACGATGACTGCCCGGTAACCGGGCCATAGAAAGCCCCCACGTTGCCGATGCGGTCAACCAGCCGAGCCCAGAAAAAGAACTGCACACCCGCGGCTAGACCCATGATGGTCAGGTCCGTCTGCGGGTAGGCATAGTCGCCGAACTTGATAGCCGTCCCGACTTGGTTCGTCTCGCTGTACCAGATCTCCGTCCGCTGCACGTCGGCGGTGCTCAGACCTGCCGGAATGCCCCATTTCAGCTTAATGCCGAAGACGATCGACTCGGCGGCAAACGACGACGGCACCGGCGGCGGTGTGGTCTTGCCGTTCAGCACAGTCTCGACTGAGGTCGCGAACACTGAGCCGATGTCCAGGGAGTTGATGGCCCGCACCTTAGCCACATACCGCCCCGCGTAGATCCCGCTCACATCGATTGACGTGGTGCCCGTGCGACCGGCAAAGATCCAATCGCCGTCGTTCTTGCGCCAGTAGACCTCGTAGGCAATCGCCGCCTCGGGCTTCTCCCACTCAATCGTCATGACGCTGACCGCGCTGCCCTGGTCGACGAAGTGGTCATTGCTCACCGTCACGTTCGCCGGCGGCCGCTGGACGCTCGGCGGGATCACCGTCACCGGCGGCCGCTCGATGCGCGTGCCGTTGTCGATTGCGCCGTACTTGCTCGCGTTGTGGCGTACCGCGCTGATCGTGAACTTGATCTCGGAGTCGGAAAAGTCCTCAGCAACCGACATCACGCGAAATAGCTGCGTGGCCAGGGTTGTCGAGTCAATCGCCCACATCGAATGCTGGGGCGGTAGCTCATCCAGCTTCTTCTCCAGCACCACTTGCTGGACTTCAGCCGGAAACCCGGTGGTATCCATCGTCACGCGACCACTCGACCACTGGATGCCCTTGTGGCCCCAGGTCAGCGGATACCCGACCGATTGGATCTTGCGCGAGACAGCAGTGCCGGTGGGCATGATCACTGTGATGGTGTCGCCGGGGTATGCCTTAACGTCGGCATCCAGTACCAGGCTATCGAGCGTGGAAGAGCGCAGGCGCCCACCAATGCGGCGCCCTGCTCGATCGTTGTCCGCGATGCGGATAATCTGCCCGGGGCGCGCCAGGGTGCCGTCCAGGCCCACGGAGAAGCCCACGCTTTCGGTTTCCAGGCGGTTGGTCAGCAGCGCCCACTTACCGATGCGCTGCGCCTGGGCCTGGGAAGTGCAACCGGTGGCGGTGATCTCGGTCTGCTGGATGCCGTAGCGGGTGATCCCAGCCTGGTCGTCGACATACTCGACCTTCTGCCGGTAAAAGTCGGCCGGGTCGTTCCAGCTCACCAGGGCCACGGTGTAGCGCGTCTTCTTCGCCGAACCGAAATAGCCAAACTTTCCGTCGATCACGTTGGCATTCGAGTAGGTGTACACCGGGTCCTCGGGGATGTCGGCCACGGCCATGACCGAGCCGGCGGCCCAGTAGGACATTCCCCGGAAGGTCGTGGCCAGGTCCTGCAGCACGTCCAGCGCATTGGCACGGGTCTGCAGGAACAGATTGCAGGTAAACCGCGGCTCCGTGCCGCCCTTCCCGTCCGGTACCGGCTGGTCGCAGTACTGGCCGATGCGGTACAGCTCCCACCGGTCTACCTGGCCCTCATTCAACAGGTGGCCCAGGCCATAGCGGAAGTGCAGCAGCAGATCGTAGAAAATCCAAGCCGGGTTATCGGTCCAGGCCGTCTTGAATGAGCCATCCCAGACGCCGGAGTACAGCCGGCTTTCAGGATCGTAGTTGCTCGGCACGCGGATGATCCGGCCGCGCAGGTCGAAGGACCGGGTAGGGATCGCCTGGAACTGCGAGGCGTCGAACTGCAGGCCGACGACAGCGGAACCCGGATAGCGCAGCTTGGCGTCGATCACTTCAGTGATCGCATCGATGCTGGTTTTATCTGCGATCGCTCCAGAGGTGCTGTTCGGCGTCAGGCGGGTAACCCGAATCTGCCAGTTGCTGCTGGCCGGCGGCAGGTCGACCCGGTGGGAGCGCTCGTACTTGGTCGAGGTCTTGCCGCTGAACGCCGAGGCGAGCACCTGGACATAGGGCCCGCCGTCGGTGGAAACCTCGATCTTGTACTGCACGGTGTAGCCGTTGGTGTCGCCGTTGCTGGTGTTGGTCTGGGCCAGGCGTGGGGTGGACAAGCGCACGCGCACTGCCGACAGCTGCAGGTTCTGCACAGCACGAACCCAGGGCTGGCCATACTTCAGCTCAACACCCACGGCGATCTCGCTCTCGACCGCCGGGAAGCCCGGAATATGCAACTGATCCTGGCTGCCGGTGCGGGCATCCAGAGTGACACCGCTGAAGTTCCTGGTGCCGTCGGCATTGGCCAGCGGGGTTTCATCGAGATAGACCGAGCGCTCACCCGCGACCAGGCCCTGGATCTCGCCCTCGCTGACAAGGTCGAGGATGCGGGCATAGGCGGTGCTTTGCAGGCTGTCGGGAGCCTCGACAGACGGCCGCGGCTTCGACTCGCCGCCCTTGGCGCCGGTGATGATCTGGTTGTTCATGGCTTTCCTTCAGGCAAAAAAAAGCCCGCTCATGGCGGGCCTGGTGGCGGGTTCGGTTCACATCTGGTCTTCGGAGTAGATCCCGGCGCTGATCACCGCGCTGCCGACAATCATCCGGCCGTAGAGAAGCGGGACAGGGTTGCCCTGGACGCTGGTGTTTACGGCGCCGTTGAAGCTGTAGCTGGGCCGGTTGTTGGGGCTGTCCTGAGTGCCCAGGCCTTTTGCTTGGGGGCTGAGCATCTGGATAACGCCGCCGGCGGTCATGCCTACACCTGCGCCAAGAAATGCTGCTTGAGCACCAGGCGCGACGAAAAAAGAAGCAATGATCAGTACTGCTCCAACGATCGTCTGCAGTAGTCCGGCACGCTTTGAGCCTGCAATTACTGGGACGATTCGAATTACGCCTCGCCCCGTAGGTTTTCCGAGATCATCTTCGGAAAGGTTCTGCTTGTCGTTGAAGATCGCGAAGCGGAGCCCTTTACTGGCGCTCTCCAGCATGTGCTGTTCGAAGCCTGGAAACTGCTTGAAGTAGCCCAGAATGTCGCTGAAACCCGCCCCAGTTACCATCCGGTGTCGACGCCCGAACATACGAGCCAGCGACCCAGATAACAGAACGGTTTGCATCTTCTCTACCAGCATGTTTCCTCCAGGCAATAAAAAACCGCCCGAAGGCGGTCGCTTAGTAATTTGGTTAGTACTCAACATACGGCCCGATATATAGGCCCGACATATCGGAACTGACCCGAAAAATGGTCTCTCGATCAGCAGTAGCATTGGCGGGAACAGTTCGAATCGCCTGCCCCATGCAAAGGCCTGTTCCCGCCAATCCTGCACCAAGATTCAATGATCCGGCCTTAACGAAGAAAGAGGCCTTTTGACCTGAACCAAGTTTTGCTGCCTTCTTGCCGTCAATGTAGATCACGAAGTCGCAAGCTGAAGCATTGATTCCGCCATCCCTAACCACAGTTATCGTGCCATAGGCTCCAGCTGGCCGAACCTGAAATGCATACACCTCATCCTTTGGCGCTGGCTCAGCTTGTTGAACGGTTATGCCATTCGAAGAGCACCCCGCCAGCAGCGCCAACGCCACCCCCGCAATCAAAATCCGCATGTCTTCTGCTCCTTGTGAGATCGGCGGACGATAGCATTCGGAGGCTGGAAAAGAAAAAGCCAAGCGCGGGTTTGGATTGGCATAACTCATCTTAAAGTACGGATATGTGTATGGTGAGGGTCCGATGGGTCAACACCCTGTAAGTTTACCTTAGCCTTGCTACCATATAGCTCTATATACTCCCGAGATAGATCTTTTGCTCGTTGCAGCTCAACAGAGCTCTTGATCTTTGATGCTGTAGAGTCTAGGTAGCCTAATATTCTTGGATCTGAACCAGAGTCGTCCAATGCAACTGAGTACCATGCGTAACCCTGCACAAGATCTCTTGGTGTTCCGATACCTAAGCTATAGAGAGTGCCTAGATTTGAATGAGCAGTGTAGTCCCTGAGCTTCGCAGCCCGGAGCGCCAGCGAAAATGCTTTTTCAGGATTCCTAGGAACTACCATTTCATTCATGTAATAAGCAGAAAGAGCAGATAGAGACACAGGATCATCTTTTTCGGCAGCCTTTTCAAGCCACACAAAAGCACTTTTATCGTCCCCCAAATCCTTGTACTTAAATGCAACCGCTCTCATTATGAGTGGGTCACCATCTTTGGCAATTTCAATCAGATCAGAAAGAGTTGCCAATCTTTTTTCAGGTGGACTAGCTAGTGCACATGATGAAACCGATAGCAACACTGTTACTACTGCAGTTAAAAATCTAGACCTTCCCAAAGTCACTCAATATCTCCTTAAACTACTTCTATAGATCCTTTCTGCAGCGTATTTTGCCACAAATTCTAAATCTCGCCCCACCAAAGCTTTTCCTCCTAATTTTCATAATGCTCACGATGCCTCTTCGTGTCGCCAGTAACTGACCGTAACTTCACGCCAGTACCCGCCGTAGGTGTCCCGCTTGCTGTCCCGGTTGTAGAGGTGGTGCAGGATCGACCCAGGTGCTGGGAAGTGCTCGGGCTCGGTCTTCAGCACACCGTCGGCCAGGAAGATCCCAGCGTGGTTCGGCACCTTCGACCGGATCTGCATCAGCACGATATCGCCGTGCTGCGGTGCACTGACCTGTGTGAAGCCAGCCGCCGGCAGGTTCTCCAGATACAGGTTTCCGCCCTTCTCCCACCAGCCATCCTCACGCTCGTACTGACCCAGGTCGATGCCAAGTTCGCGCCGGTAGTAGTCGAGGATGATGCTCAGGCAGTCGTGCACGCCGTGGGCGAACTTGCGGCCGATCAGCGGGGACTGGTAACCGTCCGGCGTGAAGCTCACAAGCTCGCCTGGGCGCACGACGTAATCGTCACCCTTCCTGACTTCCAGGATGTGCCAGGGAAGCCCGGAGGCCTCGCAGGACACGCGATCTGCCTCACTGGGTGCTGCTGGGTGATCTGGGTGGCTGTGCACGACCGACAGCACCTGGCCGCGGTCCTCGGCGGCAGCGAAGTCCTCGGGCGCCAGGCGGAAGTGCTCGCCGGGGGTCGAGGCCGTATTGCGGCAAGGCACATAGACCTCCTTCCGTCCCTCGCGAATCACCAGGCCGCAGCACTCTCGCGGATACTCAGCCAGCGCATGCCGCTCGATGGCGGCGCGGGTGGACTTGTTCATGATCAACTCCGAAGCAGGCCTGCGGCCGGGAATGAGCCATACGGCAGAGGGTTGTTCTCGCCAAAGCGAAGCTTGCAGCTGCTCAAGCGCCCGCCGCATTTGTCCTTGGCGGCATCGGTGGTGATGATGTCGTTCTCATCGGCCACGGGCCCGCCGTTGTAGCCGCAGTAGGGCCCGCGGTAACCGCCGCAGCTGAGCCACCAGCAGACGTTGGCCACGATCTGCCGGCGCGGCAGCTGAACCCCGGCGAAGTCCAGGGCCGAGGCCAGTTCGAACTGCACCGTTTCGTTGTTCTCGGCAGCCTTGCGCTCGACATACCAGATGTCCGGCGGTAGCTCTTCGTCGGGGTCCGCCTCCGGCTGGCCATCAAGGTACTTGCCCAGCGTCCGGTGCCGGATCAACTTCGCCCCCACCAGGTCCTCGAAGTACAGCACCAAGGCCGTGATGAACCCGCCGACGTTGCCGACAGACAGGGTCGGCATCGGCTGCGCGCCCTGCCCCGTCATTTCGAAGCCCTCGGCCTTGATCGGCCAGGGCGAATACTCCTCACCCTGCCAGTAGATCGACGACTGCTGCGGGTAGCCGTGAAAGCGGTACAGCTCGGCGCCCAGTGCGGTAGCGTCGAGCTCGAAAAGCTCCACCCACGCGCCAGGCTCCAAGGTCTGGATATCGGCCGTAATTGGCATCGTGTTTCCTCAAGGCAAAAAAATCCCGCTCTAGGCGGGTGGGGTCGGGTGTTGCTGTGTTAGATCAAGTTGCGCGCCTCGGCACGCTTCTCTGCGATGTCCGCCGGGATGTCCTTGCCGGTTTCCAACTTGCGCACTACAAGCCAGTCTGTTTGCTGCAGGTACTCCCTCGCCTCCTGCACCTTTTGGTCCTGCTCAGTAACCGTTTTCTTGCTCTGCGAGAAGTCCATTGACGGCCTCGATGGTAGGGGGTTCTGGAGGTGGCGCCGGGTGATCGGTGGGAATCTCCACCGGGCCATCGGCGGTCACTGTCACAGGCTCAGGAAAGCGAATGTCGTCGGTTGCCGTCGCCTCGTCGTAAGGCATGAGCAGAGTGACTGCCAGAGCACTGTCAGCGGACATGACAGCCTTGTCGGCGAACAGCGAGGAGCCGATAGCCTCAAGCGACAACTCATAGCCGGGCTGAAGAGGAGAAAAGTCGAAGGACTCGCCGTTGATAGTGATCGTGAGTTCCTTGACGAACACCGATTTAAGTAGCGTCAATTCCGGCGCATACACCGGCGAAAATTTGATCGTTACCATGTTATTTCCACCTTCCGATAGCCATATACCTCATTGTGAATTGAACGTTATTTGCGAAACTGTATCCGCTCATCCAGCTTTGATTGAGGTTGGCAGAGCCAACGGAAGTCCAAACATACCCGCCAACAGAGGTTGCGATAGTGGCTGTAACGGCTCCAATCGATGCAAACGGAACGGGGTAAGTTCGCAATTCGGCAGTGCTGATAAATACAGAGCCAACCGCGTTAGCAGTTGTTTGCTGCGCCCCACTAGAGCCATAACAGATCATCGTTCCGTCAGAAAACTTTACGGCGGTTCCGTTCGCATTTGTGATTGTCTCTGGGGTTAATCGGGTCCATGGCTGAACAGAGCCGTTAATGCATCCGCGAACCCACACGATAGGCTCATTGATTTGCGTAATGGTTTGAGTCCACCCGTTCGCGTCGTACCACTCCATGCGGAGTGTCCCGTAAACCTTCGGGCTGTTCAGTGTTTCGACGTGAACGAGGTATGTTCCACCAGGAAGTAGGACGTTGGCGTCATTGATTGCCCCTACACGCTCGGCAGGCGAGCCGGTGCGAGGGTCGGAGCCGACACCATAGTTGCCAGTATTTACAAGTCGCTGCCAGTTACCCCATAGCGTGCCCTGGTCGGTCCCGGTTCGGAACCACATAGCCTCACCTATAGGGTGTCCGTAAGTGGCGGTTAGGCGCTGAATCTTGGAGTTTCCGTTGTCGCCGTAGTCGAAAACTTCAAGCACTCCGTACACGTTCCTCCCGTTGAGAGTGGTGGGAATAGTGCGATAGTTGCCCGCAGCTACCGCCTTGTTGCAGTCGCCCTCTGGAACCGGGATGGTGGGCCCGCCAATACCCTGATCGCCAGCAAGCAAGAACTGCTTCCATGGCGGGCGAGTGGCGCCATTGACTCGACCAAATAAAACCTTGTCCTCATCGAGCGAGGTCGCAAGGAAGGTAGAGGCGCTACCGTTGGCCCCGCCAGTCATTGAGATCAGGTTGCCCTGGCCTCCGCTGGGTGGCCTGCCGGTTGTCGACTGGTTCCAGTAGGTGATACCCCCGTCCTTGATTTGGTAGATGTTGTCTATGAATGGTGCTGGTCCGCCCACGCCATAGGAGACTGGGTTGACCAGGGTGCTCAGCTTGGTCTTTTCTGGGGCTGTGAAGTCATTTGACGACAACCCTTTGCCTGCAACGGGCTCGACGAATTCCGGAAGCTGGGGCGCCGGAACTTTTCCGCTGACCAGCTGAGCCACCGAAACACCCAGCGCTGTGCTAGGAACTGCAGCATCCGCCTTGGCCTTGGCTGCAGCAGCGTCCGTCACGCCCTGCTCAGCCTTCGTCTGTGCTGCCGCTGTGCGAGTATCAAGCTCCGCGAAGTTCTCGTTGATGATGATCCCGCCGTCGCGCAGCGTGTCGCCGGTTTCATCGTTCGGCTCCTCGCCAACGTCGATTGGTCTGATGGTCATGGGTGGAACGCCTGTTCGAAGGTTGCGGTCAGGGTGTAGGCATCGCCCCCCATGGCCTTGGGTTGATACTCGGAGCATCGGTAGAGCATTTGATCGCCCAGCGGGTCAGACCAAAAAAACGGCGTTGCGCCAGCGTGCCGGTCGAGAAACGCCATGATCTCCTTGATGCGCGCCTTCTGGCCCGTGAACGTCAAGGGCCAGGACTGCGAGCGGTTGTTGATTCCGTCCTGGGCCCGCTGCTCGTAACCATCACCGAACTTGGCCGACTTGGTGCGAAACGCAATGGTGGCCGTAGGATCGTTGTTTGGTTTCCAGGTAAAAATCTCAGTTGCCATATTTTCTCCAGGCATAAAAAAGCCCGCCGAAGCGGGCAACGCCAATCAACCACGCCCCCTGATGGCCATGTAGATCTGGCCTCCTGGCCGGAGGTCCTTCGCGATCTGTTCCTGGGCGCCCTGCTTGGCGGACTTGGCATAGGCCTGGGCCAGAACCTGGCCGTCCGCTTCGCTGGCCCCGCCACTCCCTTCAGGGATGTTGAAGGTCTGCTGAATCACGACTTGGTTGTTGCTCGAGGTTGAATCACCGCCCAACGCTCGAATACCCAACTGGCCGCCGGAGGTCCTGGCCAGCGGCACAATCGCCTCGGGGCCCGCCTCGCCCATCACTCCAGTCTGGCCGCCAGCCATCCCGAAGGCAGTTGGCTTGCTGACCACGCTGTTCGTGAAGGCGCCACCATTGGCGAACATCTGCACGCCAGCTCCCCAGGCACCGCCATTGGCCTGGTAGCTGGAGAAGTCGACCCCGGTATACCCGGCCTGCGTTGAGCCGGCCGAAGCCGCCCCACCGCCGAAGTACGAGCCAGCAGCAGAGGCGGCCATGCCGAACAACGAGCTCAGTGCCGCGGAGCTGGCCTGGCGGGTAGCGATTCGGGCCATGTCGGCAAGAATCGACTTCGCGAAGTCAGCGAACGACATCTTTCCGGTCATAGCGAACTGCACAATCGCGTCTTCCATCGAGCCGAAGGCGTTGGTGAACAAGCTCTTGGTCTGGCCGGCCACATCTCGCGCCGACTCCAGGTAGTTCTGCCAGGCCGAGGATGCCCCGTTGGTCCAGTCGCCCTGGGCAGCGGTCATGTCGTCGTAGTTGCTGACCATGGTGTCGTGCAGCTTCTGCTGGGTGACATCCAGTGCCTGCAGCTTCTGCGTGTACTCGTCGAGGCTCATGCCCCGGGAGCCATCACCGTACTGGTTGGCCAGGTCCAGCTTCTGCTGGTTGATGCGGTCGTCGATCGCGTTCTGCTGGTTGGTCAGGTCGCGCTGGCGGTCACCCTGGCCAACGCCCGCCGCAGCACGCATACCCTGCTCGCGCAGAGTATCGACTTGCTGCTGTAGGGCGCTGGTGTAGGTTTTGACCGCCAGTTCCTGCTTCTTCAGTCGGCCCTCTTCGTTCTTGGCCAGCACGCTCAGCTCGGTGTCAGCGTCCCGCTGGGCCTTGACCATAGCGGCCCGGGCATCGGCGATCTTCTGGTCTAGCTGGATGCGCTGGGCGGCGGAGGTGCTGGCCTTGCCCTTGGTGACCTCGAGTGCCGCAATCTCCGCCTCATAGGCCGCCGTGACCTCGTCTCGCTCATTGCCGATCATGGCCTCACGCTTGAGCAGGTAGTCAGCCTGGGACACCAGCCCCGCCTTCTGCGCTGCGTCCAGTTCCTTCTGGGCGTTTTTGTACTCGGAAAGGATAGCGGTGAGGTTGTTTTTCGAGTTATTGAAGGCCGTCAGGTCTACCGCGCCTGCGGCAGACTTTGGGTCCTTCTTCTGCTCGTCGATCGCCTTGCGCAACTGCTCGTAGGCACCGCCGGAGAACTTCTTCCCGTCAAACTGAACACCGTCCAGCAGCGCCGACTTCTGGCCGGTCTTTTCCGCGTTCTGATAGAGCGTCGTGAACTGATCGTCGAGCTTCTTGTAAGCCTCCTGCCGCTTGGCAAGCGGGTTCAAACTCTCCATCTGCTTGTCCAGTTCCTTCTGGACCGCAATGAGCTCCTTATTCGCCCGTGTTTCCTCGCCAGTTGCTACCGCATTGCTCTCGCTGACCGCCTGCCGCGCCTTCAGTGCAGCAAGCTTTGCTTCCAGCGCAGGCGTGGAGTCGTCGTTCTCCCCGTCAGCCAGTCCAAGGAAGGAGTTGAGGGAACTCAGGCCATTCGATACAGCGCCTGCGACACCGCCTCCCTTACGGGTATCCAGCACCCGCTGGGTGATCTCGATTTGCTTGGCCAGGTCCGGGAAGATTTCAGATCGGATCTCGGCGTAAGCACCCTTGATGGCGACCTTCACCCGGTCCCAATCGCGCTCGATGTCCGACAGTGAATCGCGGTAGTTTTTCAGCCGCTCCTGTGCGGACTGATTCAGGTTTTCACTGAGGGTGTCCAGCGCGCGCTGGTGATCGCCTTGCTCATCAATGGCTTTGATGACCTGGTACTGCTCATAGGTCAGCAGCCCATATTGATCGCTGATCTTCGATGCCGCTTCCGTTGCGGTGTTGCCGGCATTGGCCAGCGACTTCGCAATATCACCCGCCCCCTTCCCCGTGACCTCACCGATGGCCGCTGCGGCTTCGGCCAGGTTCTGCATCTGGACGCCGCTGGTTGCCGCACCTGATGCCAGAGCGATTACAGCCTCACGCGCGCCGGCCAGGTTGCCGGTCAGCGTACCCGCCGAATCACTCATGGACTTGAGGCTGGCTACACTTTGCCCTGCATCGTTGGAGCCACCATTGATAACGCTGTTGAACTCCCGCGCCTGCTTCATGGCATCGAAGTAGGCATACCCGAGACCACCGATGACACCCGCCAGCAGCCCCGCGGGTATCAGGGCGGCCGCAAGACTCTTCGCAGATGCCCCAGCTCCGGCGCCAAGCTGTGCAATAGCCCGTGCACCACTCCCCCAATCCCCAGACTGCAGGGCGTTAGTCAGTTGCATGACGTTTTCTTGAGCCTGGCGGGTGCCGAGCTTGAGCTTGTCGAATGCGCCCTCTGTCGCGGTGATGCCAGCCCGATCCTTTCCGACCTTGGCCAGGGCCTCGCTGTAGCGTTCCGCGTTGATTGCGCCAAGACGGAAAGCTTCATGTGCCGCCTTTTCCTGAGCCTCCAGTTTGGCCAGCTTCACATTCAGAGGATCGATGCTGTTGACCGTGCGCTTCAGCGCTTCGATCTGCCGGCTCTCGGCGTCGATCAGGCGTTGCTTCTGCGCCGTCTCCTTGGCTTCGGCTTTCTCGATCTTGTCGAAGGATTTACCGAGGCGCTCCTGATAGGCCTCTTGCTGCTCAATCGTGACCAGCCCACCCTTGCGGGCTCGCTCAAGCAATCCCTCTGCCTGGACCAGCTTCTCCATGCTGTCGATATTGCCGGTCATCGCCCTGTCGAGCTGGCTGATGATGGCGATTTCGCTGGCGGCGCTTGTTCCGGCCTTGCGGCTCGCGTCGACCTGGCGTTCCTTCGCACTGGTAGCTTTGTCGATGCCCTGGGCGGCCTCCGCCTCCGCTTGGCTGATTTTCTTGCCGGTGTTGGCCAGGCTATCCCCAGCCTTGCCAAGGTCATCGACGGCCTTCTCTGCCCCTTCGGCCGCGTCGACCAGTTTATCCAGGTCATCGGCAGCCTTGACCGCCTGAGACGACTCAACCGCAATGCCAAGCGAAGCGAAGGTAGTGCTCATTTGTTGTCTCTCTGTTCAGCCATTACGGCCAGGGCCTCAGCCTCCATCTGCCGGATGTCACTGAAAATGCTTTGCCTGGAACCAGCCGGCACACCACACATTCGGATGACGCTCGGCAGGACGCCGTAGTCCAGACCGGTAGCGCCGCACGCGCCGACGCGCCACTGGGTGCTCATCGCCTCGAAGACGCTGAAAGCAGGCCAGTTGTCTGGCCAGACCTCGCAGTCCTGACCGGTGAGATCACCCACCAGAAAGCCAAAGGTCTTCAGCTCTTCAGCCGAAGGCCCCTGCTCGTAGAGTGCGCGCGCGGCGCTTAGGAGTTTCCCAGGCGGGCCTGGTTGAACGCCTCGGAATAGGCCGCCAATACCGCGCTGGGTATCGAGACAATCGAGGTGACCAGAATGCGGATGTTCTGGTCGTTGAACTCTTCTTCGAAGTCCCAGCCGGCCACCACCGCCTTAACTTGATCCACCTGCAGGTCGATCTGGGCCGCGGTGAAGGCTTTCAGGTCCATCTCGTCAGCCTTCAACCCCAGAGCCTTGTGGCGCTCGCCCCACTCAGCGTAAAGCTCGGCCAGACCGGTCCGGTCCAGGTACTTGAACTCAAACCCCACCTTCACCGGCTCGCCGCCCAACTGCGGGATCAGCACGTCGGCCTTGAAGATTGGATTCTGGATCAGCGAGAACTTGGCCATGGGTTACACCGAGGTCAAATAGCGGGTTGGCTCGGATTGCAGCGCCAGGTTGACGGTGCGGGTCAGCAGGTTGTTACGGGATACCGCCGGCTGCTTGGAGAACGAGGTGTAGGCCCCGTACAGCAGCGTGTCATTGCCGGGGAGGTTGAGGCGCGCGGCCTGTACCTTCTTGCCCGCATCAGCCGACATCAGCACCGCGTTGAAGGGTTGAGCCGGATCATCTGCGATGGTCAGCACCATGCTCGCCGCGGACTTGTCGGTCGGGATCTGCTTGCCCTGGTCATCTTCCAGGAAGGTGACGTCGAGATAGTTCTGCTCGCCGCCGGAGAAAGCCAGGTCGGTGACCTGCGGAATCAGTACCCAGGTGAGGATCTTTTTCATGGTGCCTGCACCGTTGCCAGCCGGGAACAGCTGCGTATCGGTGGTATCGATCCCTTCCAGGGTGATCGCCGTGGCAGTCGCGGCTTTAATGCGCACCACCTTGTTGTCCAGCTTGCTCCAGCCGGAGGTCAGCAGCACGATGTCGCCGGCGTCCAGGTCGGCGCCCAGAACGGTGGCGACCGCCTCGGAGGCGTTGGAAATTGCGGTGAAGGACAGAGCGGTGGCGTAAGTCGCGGCGTGCTGGAAGGTGCCGCCATTGGGAATTTTGTAGCCCATTGGGTGTTTCCTCTCTTCAGAAATAACAAAACCCGCTCAATGGCGGGTCTGTGGGGTTGCCCGATGGGCGGAATCAGTTGGTGTCGGCGCGGTACTGGAAGGACACGGGCACGGTGTAGGTCGTGTCACTCTGAATGCCTGGGCCCTGGTCTGGGGGTGTCATGGTGATCACCGTCAGACCGGCCTTCTCGTTCCGTTCATACAGCGGAAACAGCGCGCTGATCTCGTCAGCCAGGCCGCCGGCCGGACCGCGGTACTTGCCCGATGGCGTTACAACGCTGGCCTGGAAGACGCCGGTGTACAGCCGGTGATCGCCGCCCAGGGTGTTGCTCGCAGTATCCGCCGGCAGCGTGTAGGCACGGAGGTAGGTTTCTCCGTCCTTTGGCGTGTAGGCCTCGTTCTCGACGACCACTTTCAGCGGCGGAACCCTGGCTTTCGCCCAGGCGATAACCCGGGCCTGGTAGATCGTGGCGATCACGTTATGGCTCATACCTGGTTGTTCCTGATGGCTTCGTCGACGATCTGCTGGAAGCGGGCCAGCGTGATCCTGACCATTCCAGATGGCGCCTGCTTGGAATGCCCGTACTCGAGCGGCACCGCATAAGGCAGGTTGTTCACGATGTAGGCTGTCTGGCCTGCTGTCAGTTGCCCGACCTGCAGCCGCAGCTTGGCCAGAGTCACGCCGCCAGAAGGATCGACCTGATCCAGCGTGCCCTCGGCGGGTGTATCGATCGAGAACTGCCAGTTCCCTCGGAGGCGACCGCCGACATAGTCCTTCCCGGCCACCAGGCCGTTCACGTTGAAATTCTGGTCGCGCTCGGTCTTGGTCAGGGGCTTGGCGTACTTCACATCGCGGCGCAGCTTACCGGCCTTGGTGAAGTTGCTTTCGTCCAGGTTGATCAGCGTGTTGCGCACCGAGACCTTGAAGTCGTAGTCGTCGGCTGCGCGCGTATTGGCCGCACGGTGCGCCACGTTGGCCGCCCATATCTCCGGATTGCCCACCGGAGACATGCGAATCACGCTGCTGCCGATCTCGATCACGATCTCGCGAAAGGTGGCGTCAATGCCAGCCTGGGCCTGCTCGGCAAACTGGCGGATGTTCTCGGAGAAACTGCCATTGAGACCTGAGTATTTACTCATGTCAGACCCTCAGCTGAATCGTCCAGGTGGCGCCAGCAGGATCCTGACCGACATTCAAAGCGCGCTTCCCGCCGACAATGTCACCGACTTTTGGTGTGGCGATTTCTGCCGTCGCCTCGCCCAGCAGGGTGATGAATAACTCGTTCTGTAGCACAAGCAGCTTTTCGTCTGTCGTCTGGATCAGTGAGCCGTCGATCTCCTTGGCCAAGTAGCTGCCGAAAACTCCCCGGCCACCATAGGTGGTGACCGCCTCAGGTGCAGTGCCGGTCTCAGGATCGTACTCGCCTGGCACCTTCCGCACGCCGGCCACTGGCTTGACCGCATCAGCCAATCCATCGGGATCGTCGAATGCCTCAGCCATTTCGGCCTGGATCTCTTCGCGCATGCCCATATGCAATACTCCCTAACTCACAAAGGAGCTGTTAATGAAACGACCAGAATGCAAAATTGCGATTCGTCGCCTAGCTCATGAATGGGCGGAGACGCAAGAAAGGCCAGCGAATTGGCACCCGTCATTTGGCGCCTTCGTCAGTTGGCTGAAAGAAAATGGTCATGGCCAATATTTGGATTTCAGGAGCACCATGGGTGCTTCGTACGATGCCGAGCAATGGTTCGATGAGGAGCTGAAACAAGGGTGGCGCAATTGATGGGTTTCAGGTCCTTTTCAGCATCATCACGCCGGAGCGCTTGATCCACGGATTGAGCAGCGCCAGGGCGAAGTTGACGCCCGCCGACTGATCTGTAGAGCCGGCCACGTAGGTCTTGCTCACCGACGTGCCGGACTGAGCCGAGACCGTCTTGCTCTGCACTTCCTTCTGCGTTGCTGTGTACAGCTTGCCCGCCGCCGCCTCTTTGGCGACCTGGGCGCCGGCTGTTTTGATCTCGGTCGGGACAGGATCGGGAACAGCCCGCTTAATCTTGGCCGTGAGCCAGGCGTTGGCCATGGTTACAGCAAGGACCGGATCACCGGTGCCGGCCCAGTCAGGACCGAGCTGGACGTTAACATCGGCGACGGTGATGAAATCGGTCATGTGCTTGTCCTTATTCCGCTGTCACCAGGGCCTGCAGGTCTTCTTTCTTGGCGGTGGCGTCGAAGGCAATACCCTTCGCGGTCAGCCACTCTTTCAGTTCCGGGACCTTCATTTTCAGAGGGTCGGTTTCCGGGGTTTCCTGCTCCTTGCCGTCGGAGACCTTGATGCCGGCCGCCTGGTAGGCATCGAAGATATCCGGTGCATCGCCATCGACGACCACCTCGGTGGCAGAGCCGATGACGCCGAAGAACTCGCTCAGCAGCCGGTAGCACACGCCGCGCTCTTTGCCCGGTTTGTCCGTGTAGATCACTTTCATAAGTCACCTCAAAAGCATCCCGGCGCCATGCCGGCGCCAGGCTGTGTGGGCCGAGTTACGGCGTAGTGGTACCGCTGATGACAGCTGCAAACGGAACCTGCTTGCGGCTGAACACGCGCTGCCAGCTCGCAGCAGCGGCGTATTGGGTGGCGGTCGGGCTGAGGTTCTGAGCCTCGGAGCCCTTCCAGCTGAAGCCGGCAGGCTGGAGGATGTAGGTCTTCCGCTCCCACAGCACTTCGGCACCACCACCATTGCCGCCGCCCGGCTTACGCTCGAGCTCTACCGGAACCTTCGGCGTGCCTTCGCCGTAACCGAAAGCACCCTGGCCGAAGAACACGGACAGATACTTGCCCGCGCCGTATACCAGGGCATCATCCATGAAGACCGGCTTGCCGAGGTAGGTAGCCAGGATGATCTTGCCGTCGGAGTCACGCAGGTACTCGATGAGATCCTGCTTGACCATCTGGTTCATCACCACCGAGTGCACGCCAATCGCGCCGAACTGGTCGGCTGCGTCGCCGGCGGTAAACGCGGCATCTTGGAAGGCGTTTGCGCTGATGTTCGCACCCGCGTCGATGACCATATCACCGCCGTTGTTCGCGATGTTCGAGGCAATGATGCCGCGAGCTGCGCCCAAGGTGTAACGCTGCCACTGGCGGGTCCAGTAGGTACCGAAGCGGTTGCGGATCTGCTGCTGTGGCTCGGTGTTGGCCAGCTCAGCAGTCAGGTCGGTGACACCGTAGCCTTTGTTGAGGTACAGGACGCGCGCACGCATGCTGTCCTGGGTGACTTTGCCGACTTCGCCCTGGTCGTTCGGGTCATCGTTGCTGATGTTCGGGGCTTCATCAGCGTTGAGATCCTGCCAGTAGCTGATCTCGGCGGTGCCCTGGCTGCCGGAGGCGATCGCATCCAGCACAGGCGAGCGGGTCACAATGCCCGACTCGTATACAGCGGTCTTCTCCGGGCTGTTAACCGGTGCCAGGGAGGCGTAGTAGTCGCCGACGAAGATGTCGGTCAGTTGGGTAGTTGCCATGGATTAGGTTCCTTTGGTGGCCTGGATTTTCTTGAAGAGCTCGGGGTTGTCACGGGCGATCGCAGCGCGCTCGGTTTCCGTGTACTCGCCCCACTTTTTCGTGGCCTTGCCACCCTGATCGCCGGTCGGACCGGCACCCTGAGCCCTTGGCCACAGGTGTGTTGCTGTTTCACGCAGCGATTCCGCCCATTCGAGCGGCGACAGCGGGGTTTTCCCGTCCTTCCCGTAAACGACCTCGCCGTCACGGTCGGTGGCAATCGCCTCGCCGTCTTCACTGAGTTTGAAAGTGCCTCGGGCGCGAAGGATGATGTCCTCAGCAGCCTCGGGCAGCGCGCCGGCCTTGATGGCGGCAGTGCGGATTGAATCGGCCAGCACCTTGTCGCTGTACTTGGCGGCGAAGGCCTCAGCCTTGTCAGCGCGACCTTTCTCGGCAGCCAATTTGGCGTCGTAGTCGGTGCGCAGGCGCTCGGTGCGTTTGGTGATGACCTCGTCGAGCTTGCCCTCGGCCAGTAAACGGGTTTCCTCGTCCTGGCCCACCTTGGTGAGCAGGGCCTTCACCGCATTGATGTCCAGGCCCTCGAACTGGCTCTTGAAGCCGTCCAGTTCAGTTTTGGTGGTCCGGAGCGAGCCAAGCAGCTCGGTGTTTTTGTTCTTGAGGCCCAGGGTTGCCGCCTCCACCGCTTCAGCGATTGCGGACTTAACTGCCGGGCCTTCAAGATCAATCTGGTTTTCGTCTGCCACTTGGTGCACCCCTTGGGTTTGGTCGGCCCGCTTTGCAGGCATAAAAAAACCCCGGCATGGCCGAGGTTGGTATGAATCAGGTTTTAGGTTCAGTCGCTCAAGGTGAGCAGATTCTTGTCTATGGAAGCTTTGAATTCATGGAGTGTCGTGCTTACAACAAACTGCAAGCCCGCGGTTTTGCCGTGGCAGTGTTGGTGCACGTAACCACTAATCTGCCGGTCAAAACCAGGCGCCAAATGCAAGGAAATGCTGTCGCCGTATGTCATCGCCGCTGGCAATGGATCACTACCCCACCAGAACTGGCTGACATGAAGGTAATTTCTCGCATGCGGCGACTGCACGGAGAGACTTGTCACTTTGACTGGGCGCTTGCCATCAGACGTGATCCCGAGTGCAATAAACCAACCTCCCTCCCCAGTATCCGCGATGGCCGAGCGAACAGAAACGCGTAGGCTCTCGACGTCCTCTCTACGCTGCTTATCAGCCAGCCAAAGGGTAGTGAGAACTGCTGCCAGCGCGCCAATGCCGGCAACCCATCCGCCAAGCATTGATAGGACGGGCACGGTCTCTGTAATGAACTTGTCGTGGTTGTTGCTAAGGCCAAAAGATAGCCCGAGCAAAAAAACGAAGCCAATAACGGTGGTGAATACTACGAGCAGAAATGCCCATCGCAGCAGTTTGAACATCAGCTACTCCTTAGCGACTAAATGCAATCCCCGCATTATCAGGTAGTCGGCGAGCTGTGTCCTGCTCGGCGCGTACGGCGGCGGCCGCATTCGCAGGCCTGGCGTATCTCGGTTGAGCCGCGTGCGCCGGCCATTCGGCTCAGTGCAATGCGTCGGCTCCTCGATCTGGAAGCCCTGTTCGACAGCGTATAGCTCGACCGCCAGCCGTACCTGGCCCCATTCAAGCTCAAAGGGCACGAATGTCTCGGACAGCGTCTGGTATTCGATCTTGCAGTCACGCCGGGGCCAGGCCATTGCCTGTTCAGGCTTGGCTTTTCGGCCCTTCCACTGCCGACCGTTGATGTCAGCAGCGGCGCGCAGCAACAGTTCGACCTGGTAAGCCTCAGTTTCAGGTATCCGGAACCCGTAGTAGTCGCGATAAAAGGTCAGCTTCTCCAGCGGTACGAAGCTATTCGCGTCTGGCCTACCCTTCCCGTCCTCAACGATGATCTGCATGCGCTATCTCAACCTGGTTGAGCGCCGAGTGTAACGCCTGCTCGGGTGAACATGTCGGGTTCCGCTTCCTTCAGCTGCGCCAGCGTCAGCGGCTTGAACGACTTGTCGAGCTGCAGCTTGGCGAACTTCTCCGGAGTCAGCCCTCCATCGCGGAACAACTTGCCCCGGACTGGCCCGAGAGCATGATCCTGGAAGCTCGCCGGTTGCGTTGCCAGCCACTCGTAATAATTCAGGCCTGCGTCGACCTGGGCCCCGCCGTTGTCACCAACAGAGGCGCGTGTGGCGCCCTTGGCGAACATCTCCGAAAACCTGGTGGTCGGCACTGTAGTTGACCGGCAGTTGATGTGCGCCGGTGGCAGCGGACCTTTGCCCAGGTCGAAACGCATCCCATCCAGGCCCTTGCATTGCTGCGAGGTCTTGCGGTCGAGCGTCGACACCCAGCGATAGCCCAGCACCACGTCGCTGTTGGCCTTCAGCGTCTCCATTCGTGCCGTGGTGGCTACGTGCTGGATTGCCGTCTGCACCACGGCGGCAGCGTTGCGGTTGCTCACCGCCAAGACGCCGTCCGTGAAGTTCTGCGCCGCGGTCCCGCGAATCGCCTGGATGATCTGGGCATTCGTCTGGCCCTGGCCGAAGCCGAGCCGGATAGTGTTCGTGACGCGCATCGTCTCGGTCCGCGTCCAGCCGCTGACAAAGCTCTTCAGCAGCTTCCCGCCGTCGATGCCCTTGACCTGAAGCGGATAGGAGAACACCGCCGCACGTATCACCGTGTTGGTCGGGACCACCGCATCGATGGAGAGTGCATTGCTCAGGCTTCTGGCCTCAAAGCTCGACTCATACAACGCAATGTCGACAAGATCGGCCTGCACCAAGTCACCGTAGACCTTGTAGATCTCCAGCAGCTTGCCATCCACCCGCGCCAGGAACTGCTCAAGCCGGTCCCGGCTGTAGGTGGTCAGCTCCTTGCGGGTGAGTTGCTCCCGCACCAGCTTGTCGATCTGGCGCAGGCACTTCTCGAACTTCTTGACCTCGCCGGCCTTAAGCCGCTCCAGCATTACCGAGTGGCGGGTCGTCTGCTCCAGCAGTTGGCTGTCTGCCTGCGCCAGGCTTGTCGTTGGCATCGTCGTTGTCCAGGTTGATGCCGGCCGACTCGCGCTCATCGCTGATCAGGTCGGCCTCTTCGTCGTATGGGCGGTCCGGCAGCTTGCCGGTAGTGAGGTACTGCCAGTAGGTGTCGGCGCTTAGCGTGCCGGCCATCACGCCCTTGAGCAGCTCGGCGAGCACCTGGGCGTCGACCACCGGGGTCACAAACTCAGGGCTCACCTTGAACTTGACCTGCTTGGGGTCGTAGCCCTTCCACTCGGCGGCATACCGCAGGCCCTGCTCAACTGCCTCTGCCACAGTGATGACGATGCTGTGCAGCGTGGCGTGCTGGTCATTCTGGCGTGTTTTGCGCGCCTCGCCCGATTCGGTGCCGCCCACGTCCATGACCTTGGCGCCAGCTTCAAGCGCGGCGTTCTTTTGGTCATCCATGGCCTTTCTCACGGCTTCGATGCCTGCGCCCTGGAACTCAAGGTAGCCACAGGACCCGCTAGGCCCAAGATCCCATGCCGCCGATGGACCTGTGACGCTCAGCTCTACCGATTCATCCATCCCGGACACCCAGGGTTGCGGGTGGCTGGTCTGGTGCAGTGAGGTGAAGTAGTCAGCGCTCAACTGGTAGGACTTAAGCGCGGCCCTCGCCATGGTCAGCAGCGGCACCTCGTCGACGTCCGGCGAGTTGTCGGTTGATCCGCAGTAGATCACCGGCAGGTAGGAAAGGCCTTTGATCAGTCGGTTGTCGGTGCCGGTGGTGCCCAGTGGCTTTTCTTCCTCGACCAGTTCGCCACCTTCATTCCGCACCGACGTGTAGCAGACGTTGCCTTGCATGAAGAACTCGCGGAACACCGTGTCGCAGTCATGGCTGTAGCGATCGCCGCCCTTCTTGCGAAACTCGCGGAACACCGAGAGGACCAGGTCCTGCCGACCGCCTTGATCAGCAGTGTCCCAGTTGATGGCGTTGCGGACGGCGTACGTCGAGAAATACGGCTCGCCACATTCATCAATGTTGACCACCAGCGGCACCCGGCCGTGCGAGATAGCCTGGCGCACCATGCGGAAGAACAACTGCTTAAGGCCGAAGCCGTCAGCCGTTGCGTTGTCTTCCAGTCCTTTCAGGCCGCCGGGCAGCTCAATCTCTGGGATCAGCCGGGACACCAGGCCCATCATAGAGCGTAGTGAATCGCGCACCCAGTGTTCGTACTGGGCCCGGTTCGTGTAGTTCTCGTAGAGATACCTGTTGCCAGCGCCGTCGAGCTTTTCAGCTTCGACCATACCGCTTGGCTTTGGCAGGTTGCTCTCGTTGCGCTTCACGGCGCACTCACCCTCGAGCGCGTCGTCCATCATCTCCCACTCGGCGATGTGCGCGTCGTAGTCGGGGTTTGTCGATTGCACTGGCATCAGGCCAAGCCTCCAATTCGGCGTGTTCCGCCTGTGCGTTTGCGTCGGCCCATCGAGACGGCGAAGTAGCGGAAGGCGTCCGCGCCGTGCGATGACCAGTCGTGAAGTGGTTTGTCTTTCCAGCAGCCCCGCTTGTCGTCCCACTCCTTTCGGTAGTTCTCCAGGCAGGAAATACCCAGTTCGCACTTGGACTCATCGAAGGCACAGGCCGGAAGGATCTCCCGAACCTGCTCAATGCCCTCGTCGATGCCGAGCTTTGGAACAACGCTGAACTTGAGGCTGTATTTTTGCCCATCGATCTCGTAGCCCTCACGGGCCAGCTCGCGCCGGGTCTTGCCGTCGCTGCCGAATTCGCGGTTGTCGATGTCGTGCGGGCCCCAGTGATCGCCATACGTGTATTTGCGATCCTTGAGCACCTTCATGTAGTGCCGCAGGCCTTCGCCGCTGTTCTCGTAGAAATCGATGACGTGGTATTCCTCGCCGACGATCCGAACGAACCAGATGGCCGTGGAGTCGCCGACGCCGATATCCCAAATCGTGTGGACCGGCAGATGACTGTTGTCCGGCAGCGGGCCGATCCTCTGCGCGCTGTACAGTTTCGTGAACTGCTTGGCGTAGTAGGCACCCTCGATCGACTGCTGGAAGGCTTCCGCCGGCAGTGACGGGTATTCCCGCTTCATGTCGTCGCCGAGGGTCTTCTCCTTGGCGCTGTACCAGGCGCGCTGGCCTGGGTTGGTGACGATGCTGTGCTTGGCGGCCAGCTCGTCGAAATACTTGGTTAGACGATCCGGGATCATGACGTCGGTCGAGTCGAGCCAGTACAGCGGATTGCGCCACCAACTGAAGAAGAAGAACTTCCAGTCCAGCAGGCCCAGGGGCACGCCGGCCAGTTGCTGCTTCTCGGCAGACTGGCTGTAGTCGAAGAAGTACCCGGCCCGGCCCTCAGCCGTCGATTCGATGGTTACAAAGCACTCAGCGGCCACGGCCTCGAAAGCACCAGTGACGATCTCACGGGCCTTGTGCGGGAACTTGGCGCAGATCTTCCCGAACTCGGACACATGCAGGTAGCGCAGCGTCCCGCCCCGGAAAGAGGTCGAGACGTACAGCGACCCGCCCTTGCTGAACACCAGCTCGCCCGCGGCATCGTTGCGCGCAGGGTTGGCGGCGCGGATCTCTTTCGGCAGGTTGTCGTAGGCGTACTTCACCTTTTCCCGGAACAAGCGCTTGGCGTCGTTCAGGGTGTGAGCGATCAAGGCGCACTTGGCGGCCTCAAACAGCGCGGCGTCCAGCTGGACGATGCACACCAGGGTGGTAAACCCCAGCTGCCGCGCCTTGAGGATGATGTTCCGGGTATGCATCCCCTGGAAGTAATCAATCTGCTCCTGCGTCATGCGGAAGCGGACCTTCTTACCCTGCTTGTCGGTGATGAAGTAGAGGTTATTCAGTCGCCAGAATCGATCCCGAAGCAGCTTCAAGTGCTCGGGCTTCATGTCAGGCGTCCTGTGTTAGTTCATCCATCATCTTCGAGATCTCGTCGGCGTCGTCCGTCTTCTCCTTCTCGTCCAGGCTGAATGCCTGACGCTCCAGGACTTGCAGGTTCTTCATAGCGGAGGACAGCTGGAAAAGGGTCTTGGCGTTGCTGGGCAGGGCCACGGCTGCAAACATCGAGCTACGACGAAAGCCACTCTCATCATCGGCAGTCTCTTCAGCGATGGCGTCCTCGATCTCCTCGCGGCGCTTGATCGTGGTGAGCAGGTCATCCATCAGGAGGTTCGCAATATTCGTGGCCTTGCGAATATCACGGCGGTGGCTGCGAACTACTTGCGCGCCTTCCTCCGCTGCCTCCTCGATGATTTCGGCGTCAAGTTCGCAGTTCGCGCCTTGGTCGTTGCGAACCTCTCCGCGAACCAGCTTGCTGCGAACCTCTTTCCGAACCTGGTCAGAAAGGTCTCTTGCCCATCCAAGGGCCTTGGCCTTCTTCCTAATTGCGGTATCGCTCACGCCTTGGCGCTCTGCGATGGTTCTGATGGAAAGCGCGCCGGCCCGGTAGGCTCGCTCAATCGCCTCCCAGTCGGGTTGCTTGGTTGTCATAATTTGTCTCTGGTGAGCCTAAAGCAGGGATTGAAATAGTGATGAGTTGCCGGTATTGCTGCTGACTCCACTCACAGCAAGGAAGGCGACATGGCTCTCTTAGATTACGTCAAGTACGATAACGGCTCTGAAACTGATAAGCGCGCACTTGCAGTTAACGCTGCGCTAGAACTGATAGCTGTGCGCATCACGAACAACACCACAGGCGGCATCCTTGAATCCGAACTGAGTCGCCTATCTGGTTACGCAGATACTATTCAATCCGCACTCAAAACTAAGTAAGCAAGATGTCGCGACACGATTTGCGGACCAGCAAATTGTGTCGCGACCTATCATTTCCTGCGCTCTACCCTGTCCTTACGCATATCGCAGTGCAGACAGTGCTCACAGTTCAGAGCCCGGCACAGCCAAACCTTCACTCGCTGCCAGTACGTGACCATGAAGACGTGCCGAACACCCGCCAGGGCCAGGGAGGCGTACAAGGTCGCCTCTGCCACCGACTGGGACATGATCAGCCTGTCATTGCGCACCAAGAGCGCGTAGCCGCTCAGCGCAATAGTCGCGTAGATCAACTTACCCAGCACCCCGTCGCGGACCTTCCCGCTCAAACAGCACCAGGTTGCCCATAGCGCGATCAGGCCAGCCGACCACGTTGCAACGTGTTCCAGGATCATGTGCCACCTCCCCCGAACTTCGAACGAATGAACGCCCAAAGGTCAGCAGCTTTGATTGCTCGGGTAATGGCAGCGATCAACGAGCCGCCGAAGGTGCCGAGCAGAAAACCGATACCGGCAACGCTGCGGGGCTCAACCACTCCCAGGTAAGCGCTAACCAGTCCAGTCAGATAATGGGCGCAGACAGCACCCGAAAAAATGAAGACGGCCCAGGCCTTTCGGTCCACCAGGTCGTCACGGTGCCACCAGCTCGCGGCGAACGCGCCAACCAACCCCGCGGTAAACCAGGTATCCAGCCTGTCGAGCAGGCGGTACAGAAACTCCATGCGCTCGACTCCCTGGGCATGATCAAAGAAAAAGGCCTGCGTTGGCCCGGGCATAGCCCAAAACGGAAAAGCCCCGGCGGATGCCAGGGCTTAGGGGGGGATAAACGCCGTAGGGACCTCTACCTTCCGGTGATCTCTAGCCGCCCATCACAGCTCAAAAGAGCCTGCAACTTTTGACCATTCAAATCAAAAGGCACCATCCACCAGTTGTTATGGTCGTCGTAGGTTGCCGTTCCGACCAAGCGGAAGCTTTCTGCAGCAACAGGTAGATTTTGATCAAGATAATGCTGTTTCAATGAAGCAGAAAAAAAACTTTGCTCCGCTGCAGGGCAGACACCTACACCCTTTTTATTATCGCATCCATGAAGGGAAACCATGAGCGCCGCTGCACTCAGCAAGACAGCAATGGGCCTCAACATCATTCAGCGCCCTCCAGAGAAAGATACTGTCTTTTCGCCAACTATATTGATTGAGTAATCAGTATGACCAAACGTTTCTCCGAGGCGGCGTAAGAATGTTGTTAGCCCCTCTTGAGCTGGTGTTCTATTGCTGCTCCCCGCGTCATACAAATCAGGGTTCAATCTATAAACCCCATTAAAGCTATAAGTCCCATTGGGCCTCAGCTCAAGAGTCCCTTCAACCTCACCACTGATTCTTCCTAGCATCCCAGCTGCTGGCAGATCAATTGGTGCTTTGTCGAAGACGTTATAGGAGAAAGGCTCTTTAATCCTGTAGGCGCCAGCTCCCTTGTCGGGATTGCTGAGTATGTTGACAATAGGTTTGAAGTCCGTAGCTACCATTTGAAGATTGAGCGATTCGATTCGGACATTTCGCGTCACCCCCTTACCGAACAGCCAGTATCCAATAGCTTGCATCGGCATTAGGGGGTCACCGTAAAAATCAACCCCATTGCTACGCTCCAAAACCCCATTATCGACAGAGGTGAAGGTCGAGTAGCCCATCATAGCAATACTGCCATTCCCTGCCCCCGCAAAATAAGGACCGAGAGTACCTGGAAGACGCTTATAGAATTGCATTGTGCGTAACGCTGCAGTGCAGTGCATAGCCATTTGGCTTTTAACCGTTTCCAACGGCTGCATACTCAATCCGCGAAAACACTCACTCATTACGGAGAGTGAATTATTTGTGAACATGGCCCCGTAAACACGATCCCCGTTTTGGACCATCTGAGCAAATCTAACAAAGGACTCTTGGATCATGTTCATATCGGAGGGGACATCATTAGTCGGCCAGCGTTCAATAACGGGAGGGCCGACATATGGAGTTACTGGGTGCACATATTCTGGAGCGAGTACTACTGACGTTGACATAGCATATCCCTGCTTTGATGTTATTGATTATTATTCTCATAAAAAAATAATCAACGTCAAGCTCATTTTATGGCGCCAAAAGAAACTCAAACTATCCGTAATTCCCTTCCAAAACTCTCAGAAACCGAACGGCCCGGCCATTTCAGCGGGTCTACGGCGGCAAATTCAAGGCATAAAAAACCCGGCACGGTGGCCGGGTTTAGGGTTCGTGTGCGTTTCGCGTTACTTGTGCACTGTGGGAAAAGTACGCACAAAACCCCGTCATGTCAATATAATTATGCCGCCTCTTGATCTTTTTCCGCGTGAATCACCTGCCATACTGGCTGCTGAGCCTGTATATCCACTTCCTTAATCACCTCTTTCAGGGATTCCCACAACTCCAGCCAGTCACGCGTCCAGTTCTTGGGATCGATGGTGACACCGAAGAACTCCTTCATCTCAGAGGCGACCCGGGCGGGCCCCCACTCCACCGCGCCGTGAGCCTCGCCCTTGTAGGACTGCAGGGCCAGGGTTACCAGATACTGGGCCTTCACGCGCTTGGCCGACGTCAGGCCCGGCAGCTCTGCCTTGGCGGTGATCAGCAGCACCGCATTCAGCAGGTGCTTCATATTCATCGCCGGGTGGTACAGGTAGTGCCCGAATTGCTGCACCTGGAACGGCAGGGTGTCGATGGCGCGCAGTACCTTGCCGATCGTGGCCAGGTGCGCAGCGCGGGCTGTGGACCGGCCAATCGGCGTGCGGCGCGTTTCGTTGATGCTGATTCGCTGCCCAGGTACAGCGAAGCGCGCGGCCTCCTCCCCCTTCTCGCTGCCCAGCGCCGGGAACTGCACCTCGCGCTTGCCAATACGACCGCCAGTCTTCACCGGCGCCGACTCGGACCGCTCAATTGCCACAGCACTGATCGACGCGTTCGATTCGTGCTGTGCCTCTGTCCATACCTGCCTTGCGTTGATCAGCTTCATGCTGCGATCCCCTTCTTCAGTTCTTTGATCTTTTCGCGGTAGTCGGCCTTGATGGCCTTGATCTCTTCGATGGTGTGCTTGCATGCGGGATGCGGCCCTTCCAGCCACTCCAGTTTCTCGGCGCCGATTCTCTCCAGGAGCGAAAGCCGGTAATTCACCAAGTTGCCGGACAGGTGCGTGTTACATGGGGCGCACTGCTTCCAGACGTTCAAGGGTTCGAAGCGGATTTCCGGGTTCGCTCCTACGGTGCGGTAATGGCCGGCGTGGTACTGGCCGTCGTGGTGCCGCCCGCAACTGACGCAGGGCAGATCAGCGTCGCGCAGGCGTACCCATTCGTTGAACACGGCCTGGGCTTCTCGGAGGTGGTCCGCCCTGGTCTTCAGTCTCTCCTTGCGGGCCTTAATCTCCCGGCGCTGGACCTGGGCCAGCGACTTGCGCGCCTTCTCCTGGTTCACGTCCTTGATAGCCAGGCCGCACCGCGGACTGCACACCGCCTGACCCAGGCGCTGCGGTGTGAAGCTGACCCCGCAGGGTGGGTTCTTGCACTTTTTGGGCTTGGGCGCCTTGGTGGCCTTCAGGGCTACTCGCATCACGCAAAGCTCCCGATCTGATCAGCAGCATCCAGGGCGGCACCTTCGGTATCAAAGTGTGCGGACAACACCAGGCGCCAACAGGCGTTGAAGACGTCGCGGTACAGAGGCTCGAACTGGGTGTCGTCCATATTGGCCCAGCTGATGGACTTGGCCTCTTTGCGGACGCCGTCGGGGGTACGCACTAGGTGGAAGTGGCCGGCCTCGATGGTCACCCACTCGCGGAAGGCTTCGCGGGACTTGTCGACTGAGGGGAAACGCTCGGCGCGGGCCTGCTCAAGCCCGGTGATGTAGGCGTCAACCGCATTCGATAGCTGGCCCGGCCTGCCGTTTTGCGCTTCGAAGAACTTGGCCAAGCCGCGGATGCCACGCATCTCCTGGCGCGGGATCAACCCCCCGACCGGCTCCCAGTACTCCCAGGCCAGATCCAGCATCGCGAAGAACTTGCCGTGGAACCGGGCGTTTCTCATCTTGGTGAACTTGCCGTGGATGACCTGGCCAGCCTTCCAGCACTGAATGGTTTCACGGTCTGCCTCAGTGGCCGGTACCAGGCCCTGGGCTGTGCGAATAAGGGCGAGTTCAGCCATGGTTAACCCTCCTGGCATTCAATTGTTCAGCCTGCTGAATCAGCAGCGCCCGGCGATCCCCCAATTCGTTGGCCGCCTGAATTCGTAGCTCTGCTTTTTTCTCGGCAGAAGCTCTGCGCATGGCCAGCATCGACTCCTTCACCGCAGCAAGTTTTTCGCGCACCTTTGGCGAAGGTCGCGCGACCTCACCGGTGAGCAACGCAGCAACGGCCCGGCCGTCTTCGGTAACCGGTGCGACACTCAGTTCAGCCAGGTAAAGCTGCCCGCGCTCATGCGGGATGCGCTGCATCTGCACAGCCTTGGTGATCGCTTGAGTGCGGCGGTTCGAGTCGAAGCCAACAGACACGTGCCAGTTGACTGGCTTCGCATCCTCGCGGGCCTGACTCACGAACCGCTGGTAGGCGTCGATGAACGCCATACGTGCGCCGATTTTGTCGCCGCCATCCAAGATGGATTTCGCCGCGGCCAATGCCAGCTGAATCTCGTCAGTCAGCACCACGGTTTCGAACTCGTCGTTCGTGGTCATGGCAATGGCCCAAGCTTCGTCCTTTCCCGGGCGCCCATCAGCCGACTGGGCATGCTTCAGGATCGTTGCAACTGTGAGTCGGCCGCCTTCGATACGGCAGCTACGAAGCGCCGCGGTAAGCACAGGCTCGGTGTATTCGCGCAGGTCGTCGACCATCAGCAGCGCTGCAGCCTGGGTGAGCTGCTGCCCCATCACCTCAGCAGTGGCAAACAGGGACAGGAGCAGTCGTTCTTGCTGTACGTCATTCAGCATGGGCTGCAGCCTTCTTGGCTCGGAGCGCTTCAAGGGCCTGTTCGGCAGCGCTGAAGTTGGTTTGGGTCTGCTCGATCTGCCGAGCCGTGGTCCCGTTCATCTGGCGATTGGTGGCCCATTGGGTGTGGTAGCTCTCGGCATTGGCCAGCAGCTCGTTGAGACTGTGGCACTTGCGCACGACTCCGGCATCGCTGTTCTTGAGGAAGTGAGCCGCGACGTGGTGGGCGACATCGGCGCCGAGGCGGTCGACCAATTGTCCGAGCTGGCCACCGACCTTGGCATTCCACACCGGCCAAGTGCTGTAGCGCTTGCGGTAAGCCATGGCGTAGTTCGCCCAGGCCTTGAAGGTTTTGCAGGTCTGGTCTTTTGGGCCCGGCATGTCGGCGGGAATTTCGACTCGGGGCACCTCAATGCGATCAAGTACCACCAACCCACCGGATACGGCCGGCTCTTCGGAGCCGCCGTTCAAGTCCTGATTGGTATCCTGATTAGTACCCTGATGATTGGTATCCTGATTTGTCGGATTTTTTTCCGACCCTTGCTCGGATTTTTTTCCGACCTTGCTCGGAGATTTATCCGAGGTAGATCGGATTTTTTTCCGACCTTTGTTTTCTGCTGGGGTCGGATATTTTTCCGACCCATCAAGCTTCTGGTTCCACTCGACGGCCTTTTCGGTCAGGCGGAACAGAGTAATGTTCGAGGTGCTGGAAAGCTCAATCAAACCCGCCTCTTCCAGGGCCTTCAGCATGCGGTAAGCAGTGTCTGGCTTGTCAGTGAGCAGCGGCAGCTCCTCGATGATCTTGGCCTTGCTCAGCGCGAAGAAGATCCCGTCGTCAGTCTTGATTGGCTTAGTCCAGCTCGGGCAGCCGTATACGAAGGCGAACAGCAGGGCCTGCTGAGAATTCAGCCCCCACTCCAGCGCCTTCACCTGATTGATCGTGACGGTGTACTGCATGTCAGGCTCCCGCCGGTTTGCGGAAATCGATGACCTTCACGCCTTTCCAGCTGTTACAACTGGCGCAGAGGGTCTGGAGGTTTTCTACAACTGCCTCGCCGCCCAAGCTCTCGGGGTATACGTGATCTGCACGCAGATTCCGGTGATCACCACAGCGCAAGCAGCGATAGAGATCGCGCTCAAATACCTGGGTCCTGGTGGACTGGTTGATCACTACCTTTTTGGGCTTGGGAGCTGTTTCGTTCGGCCAGGTAAGCCATACGCCGCCATGCCTCTTGCTGAAGGCGTTGGCAATGCGCTCTGCGCACTCCCCGCATACCGAAGCGCCAGGCACCTCCAGCGCATAGCAATACATGGCATCACGGGCCTTCTGGCTGGAGTCACCACACACGGGGCAAGAATCGAGGCCCATGCTCACGCGGCACCTCGCAAGGCCTTGTCGTGAGTGAACAGCCCGTCCCAGGTCTTTTTCATAGGCAGCTCGCCGGCCAGATACAGGTCGTACAGGCGCACCGCGCCCTTCTTGAGCAAGACCGGCATGAAGGAAATGAAGGGCTCTTTGCCGTGGGGAGTGACTTCGTGCTGGTGCTCGGTCATGTACTTGTCGCGGGCGTAGGAGGCCACACGAAGGCGCAGGCCGGTCTTGCTCTCGTTGTAGAGCCAGTTCCGGCTCTCCAGGTACTTGCCCACCTGCATGACGTTGACCCCGTTGAGGCCCTTGCAGAATTGGGTGTGGGTCATGCCTTCCTTGAACAGGTTTTCCAAGGAGTGGATCTTGGTGGCCTGGGCTTCGACCTGGATGGTCAGCTGAAGCCGGGCCTGCTCGGCCTCAAAGGCCAGCTGAATCAGATCCATGCGAGAAAGCTCGCGAGGCTGGGCGATTTGCCCCTCAAGTTCTTGCCAGCGATCAACGAGTGCCGCGGTGAACTCAGGACTGAGCTGAGCGACGACTACAAAGCTGTCGCGCTTGCCAACGTGATAGATGCACTCAGTCCGAGGGCGACCAAGAGAATCACGGAATTGTTCATCCCCCATTGGGGGTTGGACGATTACACCGCGATCTACCAGGCGCTCGATGGATTGCTTGACCTTGTCATGGCGGGAGTTGACCAAGTCGGCGATTTCGCGAGACGACATAGTCCGCGCCACGTTTTGCGAACCCTGAAAACGTGGCGCGATATTGGTAGGGGTATTGCTCGAATGGGATTGGCTCTGCATAATCAGCTCCAGATCGTTTTGATTTGCAGTACGAAGAACCACCCGGCCAGGTGGTTTTTTTTCGCCTGCGATTTGGTGGCGCGAGTGAATTGGGTGTCCGGTGCATCCGTGATAGCTTTCTGCTTCCACACAAGAAGGCCTGGGAGGCCGGACAAATGAAGTTGGATAGAGCTCTTCAGAAGCGGATTCTCGAGGCGGCAGCTGAGGCGTACCCATTCCCTGCCCCGTATGGCCTGTACTTCGATCTTGGCGCGGCAGAGACAAAGGAGAGGGTCGACGCAAACCTCTGCTACCTGGCGGAGCACGGCCTCATCAAAAAATGCATTGAACTCACGGGTGATGGATTTGCCCTGCATACCAACAACGGTATTCAGTGCACGAAGTCCGGAATGGACTTTCTCGCCGATGACGGAGGGCTTAGCGCAGTCCTTGGAGTGGTCACGATCAAGATTCATGAGGACACCCTTCGCGAACTTCTAGAAAGGAAAATCCTTGAGAGCGATGCGCCGCCAGAAGAGAAGAGCCGCCTTGTTCAAAGTCTGAAAGGACTCTCTGCCGAGGCCATAAAACACCTGACATTGAAATTATTGGATGAGGGGGTTGGGCGTCTGCCGGCAACAGTTGCGCTAATTGGTACGTACCTTCAGCAAGTCCTTCGGTGACATTGGTAGTAGCCAACTCGAACTTGGCATAGCCCATTTTCGAGCGTTGACCACCATCCTCTCCCCACAGCTCCAACCAGAACTCAGGTAGGGTCAATCCGGTAATTGAGAGGATGATTTCCGTGCTCGCAGGGCTGCGCCGGCCTGCAATGGAAACCTGCACGACCTGGCTTTGGGTGATTTTCATCACTACGCCGCCTTCACCGACGCATCCATCACGTCAAGGCTGTGGCGGACGTGCTGAATCTCTTGGCGGATCTGGGACTTCTCAAAAGCGCTGACGTGGTTGTCATCCAGGGCTTCATGTACCGCGATGGTCAGTTCAGCCACTTCCTTGCCAACACTGATCAGTGATTTGGTCAGGGCCTGCGGCTTCGGCGCGGTACGAGCTACCAGGTCGAAGCCAAACTCACTGGCCAGCGCAGCCAGGGGCCGCATATCTCCGGTGTGAAGCAAGATCCCGAACAGATGCTCAACCGTCAGGTGGTGCGCATCGTTGTCTGGGTTGGCGCGCTGCAGCAGGCTCACATGTGGAACCCCCATCTTGGCAGCCAATGCCTTCGCCTCGTTGTCCAGCACAGCGCTCTGGCAGGACCGCAGAAAATCTTCCATTCGTAAAACCTCAGTTCTGTTTCCGTGGCGCCCTTCCGATGCAGAAGCGATCATTTGCTCATTGGATCGGCGGACAGGGATCTCAGGCGACGCTCTCCGCAGCAATGGCGGCCAGCTTTGGGAAGAACGAAAAGGCCGAGACCTGGCCGCCTGTCGCTCTATGGATCTTCGTGGCGACCCCTTCGGATGGCTTTCGATGGCCGCCTGCGATAAGCCATAGGTAGCCCACGGAGATTCCCGACTCATCGGCAACCCGCTGGCGCTCATCAGCACAGGCATGGGTAAGCCAAGCCTGCATATCGGGAATGGGGGTTTTCATCTTCATTACCTTGTGTAGAGATAAATTGAATTTATCTCATTGATAATTTCAAGGCAAGGAAGAATTGATCACAGAGATTATTTATCAATTAGATAAAAGAGGCGATGATCTGTTGATGGATACCAACAGCATTCGCAGAGAAAACCTGCGAGCCCTTGCGGCTCGCTATCAAACACAGGCCGAGTTCGCTACAGCCTGTGGTACCGCGCCATCAGTGATCAGCCTGATCGTTTCGCCCAACCCGAAGAGGAACCTGGGCCATCAATTGGCTAGGAAGATTGAGGCCGCCCAGGGCCTTCCTTCTGGCTGGCTCGATACGCCTCAGCCTGAATCCTCTCCTAGCGTTAGTAAGCCAGAGGCCAACGCGGGACCACTTCGCGAGATAGCTGCCTGGGATGAAAGAACGCCCCTGGAAGACGACGAGGTAGAGGTTCCATTTCTTCGCGAGGTGGAGCTGGATGCTGGGTCCGGGAAGTTCGTCATCCGGGAGGACGATGGTGAGAGCCTTCGCTTTCGGAAGAAGAATCTTCGCGATAACTGCGTGCGGTTCGATCAAGCCAAATGCGTAACCGTTCGCGGCAACAGCATGATTCCTGTGCTTCGCGATGGCGCAACCGTGGGCGTGGATCTCGGGAAGACGAGCTTCGGTGACATTATTGGCGGCGACCTCTACGCCATCAATCACAATGGCCAACTGCGGGTTAAGCAGGTCTTTAGGCTCCCGTCTGGTATCAGGCTGCGCAGCTTCAATCGCGATGAATACCCGGATGAGGAATACAGCTTTCAGGAGATGCAGGATCAGCAGATTACGATCCTAGGGCACGTCTTCTGGTGGGGCATGTACGCCCGGTAAAGTTTTTATGTTTCGGGGAGGGAGCGATGGAAGCCGGCGAACGGAAATGCCCGCATTGCGCGGAACAGATCAAGCAAGATGCAGTGAAGTGCAAACATTGCGGATCGGATGCTACCAATCCGCCAAAATCAAAAGACCAAAAAGCGAGATCGACGCAAAAAATTGCGCTCTTCTGGCTTGTGATTGTAATTGGCGCCTACACGGTTATCTCCAAGAATATCGGATCGAACTCGGCCGAGCCCACTGAAGAAGAGTACTCCCACCAGGCGATTGATCTGTGCTGGAAGAATGTGGACGACAAGCTTGCCGATCTAGATGCCAGAAGAGCAATGAGAGACGCTTGCATACGAATGACGAAGGCGCACGGCCAGAAGTACGGCAGTACTGCTGGCATACGAACAGAGTGACATCTCCAATGGCCGCCAGGAGCTGCCTATGCCCCTCACCAAACCGAACCAGCAACTGCGCCGCGACCTGAAAGAGGCTGCAGCCCTACTCAAATGGTCGGGCGTCGACATCATGCAGGTGGCTACCCGCCTTTCTGAGACAGGGCTTGAGGATAATGCGCAGAAGCTGATGAAGATCGCGGCAAGCTTCCAGGATGCCGAGGACAAGCTGGCGGGGTATGCGGAAGAGGTGAAAGATCAGCGTATCACCAGGGCGAAGGCTAATAGCTGATGGGTCTGCTCGATTTTTTATCCGATATTCTCGGCGGTCTCGCTAATCTCCAGTCTTACGAAAAGCCTCGGAGGGTCTTCACGCGAGGCTTTGTTGCATTCTGCGTGATGGTGGCTGTTATTGAGCTGATAGCGCTGAACCAGCTCTATGCCGCGCGAGGATGATGTGTAGTAAAAATGGGTCGCAAGGGGAATGATGGCATCGCGATATTGAAAACTATCAAAAAAGCATAGCCCAAGCAGGCTCCTATAAAGTTACGGAATGGACTCGATGAGAATTAGTTACTACGGATATTATCTAAGTCACAAACTACACTATGGAAAACACCTCTTTGACCTATCAAAGTTCATACTATCTTTCGCGGAATGCCAGGACCCCACTCTAAAAGGTAGTTTTAAGCATAACTCTGAAAGCATATACTTGCAGAGACTAGCTGGAAACGTCTGCGTGCTAGCAATGACGCGAGACGCAGAAACATTTAAGAAAATTGACACTTCAAGCATGTCAATTGGAGAATTCAAGCAGTTTCTTGGACAAGATGAAAAGGTCGGCTTCGCCTCTTACCTCATCATAAAAAATAATTTCTTCGGATTCGCATCGTCTTCTCTCTCGCCGAAATTCGATACATTTTGCGAAATGATTAACACGCTACTAACCTATACAAACAATGGAAGCTGGTCATTCTGCATACATCCGCTCATACATCAAGCAACGCGCGATGAGGCAGTTAAAATGAACTTCATTGGAAAAACCACAATTGAAGTTAAAAAAGAAAACTCTCTAGCCCAGAACATCCTCAATGTTATTAGCGCTGGCGGAGACATAGATGATCTAGACTCACTTGAAATAACATTAAAGCCAATAAAAGGACGAAGCATAAAGCCTGTGGTTCAGAGGCTGGTGAGCGCGACGTCAGACCAGGGTGTCGAAAAGCTTGTAATGAAAGCGAAAAATGATGCGAAGTCTGCTATGCTCGACCTGTATGTGGTAGGACGCGGGGTCATCTCGGACGATCTCGGTAGCTACGAAGAAAGCGTTATTTCTGAAATCATGGAAACGAAGATCAGAGAGAATGCAAAACTAAAGGAACAGTTAGAGGCATTTACAGAAGATGGACAAACTGACAAGGCTGATTTTAGTCGCTTTTTACATTTCAATAATGTCAGTTCCTGGTCCGATCTTGCTTGCGAGCTACAAAGCACTTACAGCCTACAATATTGACTTGTCATTTAGCTTGTATTCAAACAGAAAGGAACTGGCTGCAATAATTGCCTCCTATGCTTTTACCATGCTCGGTTTCCTCGCTGCGGTCATCGCCATATTACTCAACTTCTCTCAATCCAGGGCATTCCAGAACTATAAGAAAAATAAATATTTAGATGTGTTTTTCGCCATGTATTTTTATTGCATTGCCACTCTGGCCGCCACATTTATTTTCTCAATTCTTTCTCTCTCCGCTACATCAGCGCATTTGTTCATGCGGTGCGCACTTGTGCTATCAATGAACAGCATGATTCAGGTGCTTTTTATTAGTCTTGCGATTATTAGTATTTGTAAAAAATCAATGTCAAGGTAACCAACCCTGCGCCGGGCTTCTTGTATCGACCCTTCGTCGTGCCACCATTGAGCTGGCAATCCGCGTGATTGCACACTGGCTGTGCTGAAGGATCGGCGCCCCAGGTGATACAGAGAGCCCGCCATCAAGCGGGCTTTTTGCTGTCCGGCCCTCTCCGCTCCGCCAATGGTGACCACGCACCACGAATGGTAAGGTGCGGGGTCAATTATGGGAGGGATCCAATGAAAATCGTAGGCTTGGTACTGCTCGGGCTTGTTTGCCTGGTCAGCTACCTAATCGGGAGCGGGAATAACGGTATCGCAATGATCGCGACCGTCGTTTTTTTTCCAAGCGCGATCGCGCTGTATTTCTATCCGGCGATCTGCGCCCTTGGTGAGCACCCAAAGGCCACGCCGATTTTTGCACTAAACCTTCTTGCTGGATGGACATTTGTCGGCTGGGTTGCCGCCTTTATCTGGGCCCTCTCCAAACCCGCCATCCAACCTTCTATGCCCATCGAAACGACTACGTACGCAGAGGACCTCGCTGCCGCTAACAAGGAATGCCCTTTCTGCGCGGAGACCATCAAAGCCGCCGCTAAGAAATGCAGATATTGCGGTTCCGACCTGGAGCAACAACCTGCCTGACGAAGAGCATCCTCCTTAAGCCCGCCTAGCGCGGGCTTTTTTTCGCCTAAAGAAAACAACGATATACGGCAGATAAATAACCAGCGAGATCAATTTATCAAAATGATATTGACATCAATTTATCGCAGGGATAAATTCACTCCCAAGCCAACGCATCACAGGCCCAGCAGCGAAAGCCGCGCCGCTCTTTAACAACCTGCGCCATTAACGATTACCCAGCGATTCGCTGGGAGGTCAGCCCCGGCCACACCTGTGGGGCGAGAGAAAGTCAGGTGAACAAAATCGCGCTGCCACTACTGGCGACCGGCGATCCGATAGCCCCGAAAGGCTACCAACGCGCAGAACTGCGACGGCGGACGAGGTGTTGACCGAACTGGCGAATGACCCGGTAGGAGGCGCGAGCAAGATGGAAAGCATCACTGAAGCCCGTTCATTGAGCGGGCTTTGGGATTTCGACCAGGAGATAAGCGATGACTACTGCAGTGTTTGAAGCTAGCGATGAAGTGGTTAACGAGGCTGCCGCAGCGTGCGCTCGAAAGCTGGCGAAGTTGTTCGGCGGCGTAGATGAAGCGATTGCAGCACTTGAGGCTGATCCAGCTGATCTCGCCGACCTCGCGATGCGTGAGTTCATCAAAGATCGGCGGCAAATGACGCTGAAGGTGCACATGAATCCTCAGGCATTCAGCCGCCAGATTCTGGACCTCATCAAATGAAGTTTTCACTGATGCACTTGGTTACCCGGGTGCATCGGGAAAACAACCGGAGAAACACCAATGGCAAAGAGAGTCGGAAAGACCACTAAAACTGAGTCGATCACCACTCGCATCCATCCCAGACTCAGGCACTTGCTCGACGTTATGGGAAGGGCACAGCGAAGGTCGCTGACTGCCGTCATTGAGGCTGCGGTTGAGAGTTACGCAACGGAGCAAGAGAACACGATCGCAAGCACCACCTGGTCAACAGATGAGGCAGAGCGGAACCTAAACCTCTTCATCAAGGCTCCCCAGCTCTGCTCATTTAATGAGGAAGTCGAAGCAAAGGCTGCTTTAGCGCCCGGAAATAAGTGAGTCACTGACAAGGCCTAGCGACAGGGCCAATCGGGAAATCAACCACTTGGAAATAAATTGCATGGCCAAGTCTTTCAAGCAAATGATCAAAGACGGAGATCTTAAGCGCGCTGACGCGATGAAGGCCCGCCTGGAAGATCTCCATGAGGAGCCCGGTTTCAACCTTCGTGCTGAAGGTGAAGAGCTGGAAGAAAGCATCAACGCACTGGCCGAGTTCATCTTCGCCGGGGGTCAGATTCCGGCACTGGAGGTCAGGCCCCGCGCAGAAGGTGGCATGTGGGTTGTCGATGGCCACCGCCGTCGCCGCGCCTACTTGAAGCTGGATCAGGCAGGTCGCCTTCCAAGAGTGCCAAGCAAGGACGACCCTGAGCGCCTGGAGGCGTGGATCTCGATTGTGCCCTTCGAGGGCAACGACGCCGAACGGGTAGCCAGGGTCATCACCAGTCAGGAAGGAAAGAAGCTCTCTCCTCTTGAGTTGGCAGATGGCTACAAGCGACTCACCGCATTTGGCTGGGCGCCCGACCAGATCGCCAAGAAGGTCGGCAAGACCCGCCAGCACGTCGAGCAGGTGATGACACTCGGCAATGCCAACACAGACGTTCAACAGCTTGTCGCCTCAGGTCAGGTGTCCGCTACAACGGCGGTGCAGGTAGTGCGTCAGCATGGCGAGGAAGCAGGCAAAGTGCTCGGCGGCGAGCTGCAAAAGGCCAAGGCCACCGGCAAGTCCAAGGTGACTGCGGGATCGATGCGCGGCCCCACAACTTCCCGTCAACGGCTCGAAGCGATACGTGCAGCAGCACAGGAAATCTTCAAAGCATTGCCTGATGGCTGCCTGGATAGCTCAGGGCCAGAGATCAGCCTTCCCACAGCTCTGCTCCTCAAGCTCCAACGGGCGGTTAGCGAAGCAGCTTAGCAATTCAATTGCATCCCCCTGTTCTTCTGAACAACCAGCGCCGCGTCAGCCTGACGTTAACTGCCCGATCCTCTCTATGAGAGCGCATCGAGCAATCAACGAGCCAGATCAAACCGTACGTTTACTTTCTTGGATATCTTGGAGTGCAACCCATGCCAGGTAGAAGACACCAGCGCGGCCGCAGAACAATCCGACCGTAAAGCCTGATGCGGCACCAGCAAGGACGAGCATTTCCATAGTCGCCGAGAATTCTGGATGAACGGCTGCTTGGTAACCGATGAAGTATTTCACGGCAAAAAAGAGAAGTGAGATTCCAAGGACTTTCCATGTCCCGGGCACGATCAGATGCTTGCCCTCCTCGTCTAAGGTGAGTCCGCGTCGAGGAAATAGCGCAAATGCGGTCAAGACACCTAAAAACACTCCTGCCAACCAACAGCCCACTGTCAGCTCAACGCGATCCGCGTAGCTGAGAGAAAAGAGTGACCAGATCACCAGAATAACCGGTGTGATGATTAGGGATCGTTGGCTTTCCCGACTGGTTTTGCACGCACTAATTCCGTAGTAGCAGACCAGGAGAAATACGCCATAAACCCAGAGTGGCGTGCCTTCCAGAGCATCGAGCATTGTTCAGCGTCCGTGCCGTAATTTCGAGATTGGATGCTGGCACAGCCTCGGGAGTGTTGCCACTTTTTTCAGACACGGCGCATCGCGCCGAATTAGGTAGCCCCCCCCTAAGTACGTCGACAACTTGATGCTGCAAACCCGGTCTGTCGCCAGCAGCGAGACCGGGCCATTTCCCCGATACCACCCGCATGCACTCCCCTCCGCGCCCATCGGCAACCAGCGGAGCGGATGAGTGCAGCCGAGTTTTGTTGGATCAACCAAACACTGGAGGTCGCCATGCATCACTGTACCGATACCCAAGCAGTCTGCCGTGGCTGCGGGCTGAAGCTTCGCGGCTCGCCATCGTGGAAAGGTGGCCTCGCCTATCACCCTGAGCCTAAAGGCGAGATCCACCAATGCCACTACGGCGGCTGGGTCTGCTCGCGACGCTGTGATATCCGCGCCTGCGTCGAGCTGGAAGGAACGATGCCAGGCTGCGGTGGCGTGAACGGCTATGAGCGGCTGTCCACCTACGCAAAAGAGAGCATTGATCGCCACTGGCCGGAGGCAGCATGAACACTGCAATGCAGATATGCCAGACCCGGTATGACGCCATGCTGCCTCCAGAGTCGGTTGATACCGAGGAGGCTGAGCGGATCTGGGTCGACAACGCGGCCTGTGACCTGCTGGACGGGCAAGACGTAATGTTCCAGCGCCGCATGCGCAGTACTCAGGGCGTAACGCATGACCAATTCGCGCAGGCTGTCGATGAATACGTGATGGATCATCTCTGCGAGCCCGGAATGGGCGCCACAGTGATCGGTCGTTTGATCTTGGCTGCGCACCGTAGAGACGTGTCAGAAGCCCGCAGCGTCGCATTTGAGGCGCTGGATAGCCAAGACCCTGACGAAACCCTGCGCGATATTGCACGCACCCTCCTTCGCCCTCTTGCTGCTGATGGCCTGATTGCCCAGGCCGAGGACAATGAGCTGTGAGCCCTCACATTCTCATCGACCAAGCCCTCGAAGGCGTTGCAGATCCCAACAGCCAGTCCGATATCGATGTCCTGGTGCGGGGCCTGATCACCCGCCTCTTCACCGACGGGGCAATCACCACCGACGAATTAACCCACTACTGCAAGCGCCTGATGGAAGCCTGTCACCGGCGCAAGGAGGCAGAATGACCACTTCCCCAGTCAAGTCGCTCATTGAGGAGCAACTGGAAGACATCACCGCCCACAACCTGCGCGATGCCTACAGCCTGGCCGAGCGCCGGGGCTTCTACGGGCCGCCAGTTGAGCAGTACGCGGAACCTGGTTACCGCGGCCGGGTGCTGCAAGTTCTGCGCTATCGCGTGGCTCAATTGGAGCGGCGGCAATGAGCGGCTCCGGCGCGCACAAGCGCGGCCAGCAGTTGGCGATCCGCTGCGCGAAACTCCGTCGCGAAGGTCTGTCTCTCTCCGAGGTCGCCCAGGCCACCGGCATCAAGAAGGAGCAGGCCAACGCCAAGATCACCTTAGGCGAGCGCCTGTTATCACTGGAGGAGTCGCCATGATCTCCGTTATCGCAATCGCCTGGTTTACCTACGTCTATCTCAGATAGATCTCCACAGCCCCCTCACCGAATTTCACAGCGCCTTTCAAGCATGGCGCGGGAGACACTCATGTCCACGAATATGCGGATCTGGGAACAGGTCGATAAGACCGACACCCGCTACACGAAGCCTGCCGAGGTCGGTGGCCAGAAGATTACCAGCCTCAGCGGTACGGCAATGATCATGAAGGCCACCGAGATTTTTGGTCCGGCCGGGATCGGTTTTGGTTGGAGTGTTCTGGAGGAGCGCTTCGACAAGGGCGCCGAGATGATCAGCGGCGAAGGCGACAAGCGCGTCAGCCTTGGCCACGAGCTGAACCACACGGTGAAGATCAAGTTCTGGTTCGATGTTGATGGCAAGCGCGGCGAGTTGGAGCAGTACGGCTGTACGCGCTACCTCTACAAGTCAAAGTACGGCACGACCACTGACGGCGAGGCGCCGAAAAAGTCGCTCACCGACGCGATCAAGAAATCACTCTCGATGCTCGGTTTCAGCGCCGACGTGTTCTTGGGGATGTTCGACGATGAGGACTACGTCAAACAGCTCAAGGACGAAGAAAAAATCGAGCAAGCCGAGGACAAGCAGGCAGAGCTGGAGCGCCAGAAGCAGGAGCGCCTGGATTACCTCAAATCGGTGATCGAAACCATGGGTGGCGCTCAGTCGGCCCAGGAGCTGAAAAAAATCCACGACGTTGCCGTCCGCAAACTCACCACACGAAAAGACACCAAGGGCGCCGAGCGCATTTCGCTGGAATGGAAGCGCCTTACAGATGCCGCAGCCAAGGAGGAAGCAGCATGACTCAGCTCTACGCTTTGACCGGTCAGATGGCCGAGCTCGTGGCCCTGGCGGATACCGACGACGAAGGATTGCGCCAGGCCATTCAGGACACCATGGATGGCATCCAGGGCGAATTCGAAGTGAAGGCCGAGAACGTCGTCATGTTGTGCCGCAACATCCAGGGCGACATCGATGCCATCAACAAGGAGGTCGATCGTCTGAATGAGCTGAAACGCGTCAGAGAGAGCACAGTCGGCAAGCTCGATGAGTATCTGCGCAGCAACATGGAGGCCGCCGACATCAAGTCGATCAAGCGCCCCCTGTTCACCATCACCCTGGCTCTGGCGCCGGAGAAGGTGATCGTCGACAAGGAAGATGACATCCCGTACGACTTCCTCGCCACGAAGACCGTGTTCTCGCCAGACAAGCGCGCCATCGCCGCCAAGCTTAAGGAAATCCGCGAGCATAACGCTGCGGTACGCAAGCGCATGGATGCCGGCGAAGACTGCGAGCACGAGCTGATTTCGGAACCATCCTGGGCCCACCTGGAGCGCGGCGAAAGCTCGATCCGGATCAAGTGAGGTAACCATGACCAACAACTACATCCTGGTCCGCTCCGAGCGCCAGGCAGAACTGGAGGCAGCTAAGGCTGCCTTCTTCATGTCAGGCAACAAGGTCCAGGTGCTGGAGTCTTTCAGGTTCCAGCCCCGCCGGCCACGCAAGGACCTGAACAGCCCGCATGGCAAACGCGTCACCCGCCCGCAACCCAAGCGCACCTACGAAGACCACTTCGTCCAGCGCAAGGCCTACGTCGACACGATCCGAGAGCTCGCCAAGACCATGACCATCGACCAGGCCATGGCCGCCACTGGGAAGTCGGAATCAGCCATGCGCCGGGCCTCCCATGAAGGCGGGTTCACGTTCAAGAGCAAGGTCGTTGATAGGGAGCGGGATTTGAAGCTCATCGAGCGCCTAACTGCCCTGCGGGACGCTGGAGTGTCACGCATCGCTGCATGCAGGAAGGTCGGGATCTCTGACACCCTGCTGAACCGTCTGGTGCTCGACTACGACTTCAACTTCCCGAAGCGCTGGGAGAAGCGAGCTTGAGGCGCTTCAGCAACCGCCCGCGCCAGCGCAAACGTCAGACCTGGTCGGCGATACCGGCCAGCGGCATCGAAGAGGTAGGCCATGGCTGCGACTCAGGAAGAACGAACAGCCAAACTTGCCGAGAGGCGGCAAGAGCTGGGCGAGCAGGAACTACGACACACTGCTCCCTACGGAACGCGACAGATGCTCGACGAGCTGATGCGCTGGAGTGAGATGAATGAAGTCAGCGAGGCGGTGCAATTGCTGGTGATCAACGCCAGGCCCGAGGATATGCCGCCGGCGTCGCCGAAGGTAAAAGGCCCGTCAGACATCATCAGGCACTACTTCCGCCAAGGAATGCGCGACAGGTTAGCGACCATCACCGCCGCCCTGGGCGAGTCAAAGGACCGAAACACCATCTGGCGACTGATCGCATATGCCCACTCGCTTGGCCCCGACGGCTCCGCGCCGCTCCTCGAAATTCCGCGCCACCAAATCGAAGTACCGCAAAGCGTGGCGCGCAAATTACGGCAAGCAGGCTTTGCCGAATCGCTCCAGATGAACGCCGAAGAAGACGGCGAAGCATAACCCACCCTACTCGCTGCATCCGGATGCCATCGCGAATGAGAGTAAAGCCTTCTAGTTCAGGTTCAGACCTTTGTCGACTGAGTGAACATCCAACCAAGTGCAACGGCAGCAATGATAGGGCGTATTAGATCCGTTGCCGGAGCCGAACCAGCAAACACCTGCAGGCCGCTTGTTACGAAGACTGCCAATGCAGCAAGAATGCCCAGCACCGAAATCCAGCGGAAGTATCTTGGAAACATCGAGTAGCTCCTTTTAGAGGGGCACGATCGTAATTGCAATTAGCCACCACATCAACTATCGCTGCATCCGGCTACGGAGGGCGGCGCGCACCCGAGGTAATCGCAATGCCAGTACTTCACAGCATCATCCACAAGATCGACAAGAAGCCAGACGGCAGCCCTGCAGTGCTCCACTACGCAGGCGCCGAGCTGGCGGATAGCGAGATCCGCGACGACCTCATGCACCAGCTCAATGAAAGCTACAACGCCAAACAGGGTAAAGCCTGGGGGCTGTTCCATCCTGCGTCCGGTGCTTTCCCCTTCAGCGGATGGCTCAAGGAGTACCTGGACGGCGGCCTAAACTTCATCACCTTTAGCCGAGTCGCGGTGGAACATCTGACCAAGCTCATGGAGGAATCGAACCTCTCCATTGGCGGGCACGTCCTCTTCTGCCACTACCAGCAAGGCCTGATCGACTACCTGGTAATTGCCCTGTTGCAGGAAGCTGAAGCGGTGACCGTCGCCGACGGCCTTGCCCTGACTCCTGTCCGGCGCCTGGATCTGGACCACATCCAGCTGGCCGCACGCATCAACCTGAGCGAGTGGAAAGGCAACCCGAAGTCGCGCCAGTACATCTCGTTCATTAAGGGTAAGAACGGCCGCAAGGCGAGCGACTACTTCCGTGACTTCATCGGCTGCCAGGAAGGCGTAGACGGCCCAGGCGAAACCCGCACCCTGCTCAAGGCCTTCAGCGACTTTGTGGAAAGTGAAGACCTGCCGGAGGACTCGGCCCGGGAGAAGACCAAGACACTGGTGGACTACGCCAGCAGCCAGGCCAAGCTCGGCGAGCCCATGGGCCTGGAAGAACTCTCGGAACTGATCGACGAAGACCGCCCCAAGGCGTTCTACGATCACATCCGCAACAAGGACTACGGGCTGTCGCCGGAGATCCCCGCAGACAAGCGCACCCTCAACCAGTTCCGGCGCTTCACCGGCCGCGCCGAAGGCCTGTCCATCAGCTTCGAGCAGCACCTGCTCGGCTCCAAGGTTGAGTTCGACCAATCTGGTGGAGCCCTCACCCTGCGCGGCCTGCCAACCCAGCTTGTCGAGCAGCTCAAGCGCGCAGGCGCCTGACATCAGCCACGCGCCGCCACCCGGAGCGGCGCATGCATGGAGAGAGCCATGGCAAAGTTCTACTACCAGATCAAAGGACGCCAGCCGGCCGTGCCCAACCGCGAAGCAGAATGGGCCTGGCCACCGGTGTTCAGCGGCATGGTCGAGGCTGAAAACCGCAAGCTGGCAAAGGCGCAGATCGATGAGCTGTACGAGCGCCAGTTCCCGCAGCGGGTCTTGCGCACAGACATGACTGATCACGCATACCTCCTGCACATCCAGGAGCTGCACGAGCACGACACCTACCTGCTGCGCCGCTTTGAGGACACCGCCTGCAAGGAGTGCGGCACGGTGTTCAAGCTGATCGACAAGTACAACGACCCAAACACCGAAACCACCAGCCATGACTACTGCACGGAAGCCTGCAAGCAGGCGGCGCGGTTTCGAGATGTTCAGGGGTTCCGCCTGGTCAACGAAGGCCGGGCGCCAGCGGTGATCTACCAGGTCCGACAGAAGTCCACCGGACGTGCCTACGTCGGCCAGACCACTCAGCCGTTCACTCTGCGCTGGTGGCAGCACCTGAGCAACCCAACCAGCTGCAAGTTCCACGCAGCGCTCGGCGGATCCGATATAACCGACTGGGAGTTCTCCGTGATCGAGGTGATCGTCTACCCGGCAGACTGCACCAATCGAGCGGCCTACATCACCCAGCGGGAAAGTCACTGGATCGAAGCTCTGGCCGCGGTTGAGACGGGCTTCAACACCGTTCGCCCTGCCGGTGCCGCAGATCTAGATCAGATGCCACTGCAATTCGCTGATCTGGCCTGACCCTCCGGCGCTACCCGCCAACACTCCACCCTACCCCATCGATCACGCCAGCCAGGCCACGGCCATCGGCTGCCAGGAGAAACCTCATGAGCATTCCAGCAAGCGCCCTCAAGGAGGGCGAGCTTTTCCACTATGCATCCCTTGATGCCTAGCGCCGCAGACGAGCTGGCGCGCCGGATCGCCGCTGGTGATATCGACCCGAACGCAGGCCTGGAGGATCTTCGCGAAGATATTCGAATACTCGAAAGCCAGGCGGACGACGCCTATGAAGAGCTTGAGCGGTTGCGAGGTTGCGCTGAAGAAGCCTGCGGCTACATCAAGCGCGCACTCAATCACAGCGAAGACCAGGAGCTGTCAGTGAGCAAGCTTCTTCAGAAAGCCCTCGACTGCCTGGAGTGAGCCATGACCACATTTGCGGTTTTCGGAATGAGTGAGAACTGGGCTCGTGAAGAAGCCCGGGAGCACACGCCAACTTTCAAGAATGAAAACGGAAAGAGGATCGACCTGAGCATCACCGAGTGGGAGGCCGAAGTGCTGGTTCAGATTGCGAAAATCATGGCCGTCAAGAAGTGCGTTCGCCTCTCACCTTTCTTCGATGCCCCCCAGTACGCCCAACAGTTCGTTGACATGGCGCGCAAGAGCATCAAATGCCGCGACCTGAAGATCAGGACGAAAGCAGTCCTGGTGGACGCCAAGGGCAAGCCGATTATTAACCCAAAGACAGGCGTACCAAAGATTGGCCTTGCTGACTGGGCTCCTGAATCGACTTGCGCTGCCTGAGCTGCAGTGCCAATCAGAGCGAGCTCTTCAGCACCAGCTTGGCTCCCAGCTCTCGTCCGGCGGCCTGCGCCAGGCCGCGGTCGGCGAAGGTTCGATCACCAGCAACAACCGGCACCACCACTTCGCCGCCCCGCTTCACTTCGACGTTGATCCGCCAGGTCTCGCGGCCCTCCTCGTCCTTCTCGCACTCCATGTAGTTCCAGAGCTGAAAGCCTTCGTGCTCATCATAAATATCGTGCTTTGTCATGGGCTTGCTCGTTTGAGTGAGGCGCCATCGTAGCACCCACCGCCTGGGCCTGGCCCGGCAAGGAATGCCGTATGACTAATGAATACCTGATGGGGCCGACCAATAGTGCGGTAGCTCAGACTGGCTATAGGCTGCTTTCAGTCGTCGAGATCCGTCAGCTCGCACATTCGCTCTCCTACCATTCCACGCAACCACGCACCATGAAACTCAATATTTTCGAGAGAAGTACCGTCTCCTAGACGATACCCAAAAACCTTGCCCTTCGCTCCGCGATACGCGACGTGAAAATGTCCATCATGAGCAGACGAATTCATCACATAAGGGCAAATGTAGATGATTTCGCTAAACGGGACGCGTACTTCAATGGGGCTTCGACAACGACGGGTTATGGTGAGGGTCAGCAACTGCTGATTTTCGTCGAACGTGAAGGCCTGCACTTGAGGCTCAGAGACAACCCACGCAAAGAACGCACCAATGAAAACTGTACAGGCCAGCATTGACAGCATGAAGAATGACGGTGTCAGGCTATCGCCATTGTTAAGCTGCACACCCTGAATGACGTCCGGCCCGGTGAAAAGGAGCGGCGCCAGCCCGTAGGCCGGTAAAAGCAGAATCAGCGCAAGAGAGAAGCCAAAAACGCCCATACCATTGCTTCCGATAATTGGTATTTCGGGGCCGTAATACCAAATAGGCGGGTGGGCAGTACTTACCTTGCCAGCATTTGTTGCTGCGGCATTAGCTGGTGTTTGATGATTCATTTGGCCGTCTCGAGAGATTGCAGCGCAGACGTTACCACTACTACTGGACAGTCTGGAAACGGATCACGGGCCCTTCTCATCGCGCTCCGCACTTCGATTACTCGCGTCACCCGCAATAACCTCCCCCTTCAAAGTCAGCCGCTATAGCGGCAAGGACGAAGTCATGCCTACCGAAAACAAACCAGCCGAGCCAGCGTTCAACCTGGACACGCCAGACGACGGCCGCGGCTATATCGCCAACCTGTTCAAGACCGTCCTCAAGCGCCACGACTACCGCCAGTACATCAGCGAGCGCCTTGCCGGCGACTTCGCTTGCACGCTGGCACAGCACTTCGAGGACATCACAGCACGCGAGGCGGCCCTGCAGCATCGCCTGACCGCAGCGGATGAGCGGGTGGATGTGCTGGAAGGGTTACTGTTCAGCCTGCCAGAAGACTTGAAAGCCCTGGCGGGTTGCGAGAACACCGCAGGGGTCTACGCCTGCATCGACTATATCGAGCAGTGCATCGCGGGGCTTCAGCAGGTCACCGTCGAAAGGGCGGCATTGGATTAGGTTAAAAAGAAACACCCAGCAGCATTTTTAGCGAACTCTTACGTGATACGGAGCTATTTTTACTCAAGGGTGACATTCAAAATAAGAATTTAAGGGTATATCCCCCTGTGCAAGGCAGCACATGTATCGTTATGGAGGAGGAAGCATGCAACGCCAGTTAGAGCTACCCAAAAAAATATCGGTCAAGAAAAAAGGTGCTCACTTTGAAGTGCACTGGAACTATCAAAACGCACCGGACGCAATGGCTGTACGCAGTAAATGCGAGCGTCTTGACGGTTTCATAGATGGATTTATTGACGGCGTGTTAGTCGCCTTGGAAATTCCAAACAATAATATTTATCGATTAGGCAGCTCAACTGGAGCTGTTAAAGAACTAAACGAGAAGGTTGCCATTAAGCTCGCAACAATCCTCACAGAGCTTTTCCATCCATTGGTAGCTGCTGAACATAGAAAGCTTGATGCGTACGCCAAGCTTCTTCTTAGCCTCATGGAACAGGCTGAGCACACAAAAATTGCTAACCACTCTGGAAGAGCTGGCACATAGGTTTTAACCGACCGGGAGGCAGTCATGGAAGCTGACTGTCGATCCAGCGCTGGGCCGCCGCCATAGCCTCAGCCAGGGCGGCCTGGTAGTCCTCCCACGGGCCAGCGATCTCCGCCGCCACATTCCCAAAGCCGGGAATCTCGCTCGACTCAATCACCCGGAAAAGGACTGGTGCCACATCGTTTGGCCGCTCCCACTCGAACTTCAGGAACACCTTCTGCCCGCGGTATTCATGTTCGATTGGCATATCCAGATTGTGTGACACACGCGTTCCTTCCTTGAACGAAGTTGAACCGGATTTTTACACCCAACCGGCTGGTTTTTCTATTGAGGCACAAAGCCATCCATCCCTTTCAAGTCAGCCGCTATAGCGGCCAAGGACGAAGTCATGCCTGAAATAAAAGAACGGCCGATCCTGTTCAGTGGGCCCATGGTGCGCGCCATCCTGGAAGGCCGGAAGAATGTCACCCGGCGCGCTGTGAAGCCGCAGCCTGAAGTGCGCGAGGTCGACATGATCGGTCCAATGCTGACGTTCAAAAACAAGCGCGGCGGCCACTGGCTTTACCCAAATGCCAAGGCTCAGATCATTGCCGATTGCCCCGACGGAAAGCCCGGTGACCGGCTGTGGTTGCGCGAGAGCCTCGGCTATGACTGCGAATACGGCCACACCCAGAGCATCGGGACCGATGCCTGGGTCGCCACCCTAACCCTGGACCAGATGCGCTACGCCCGTGATCAAATGGCCGAGAAGATCAAGGCTGCCGAGGCCCAGCCAAAGCGCACCGTGTGGCGGGTAAGCAATGGCACCCTCTGCGAGGGGAATTACCGCGAGGAGGACTTCGAGAAAGCAGTTGACCACCTGCTGCGGATCTACAAAGGCGAATTCATGAAGGCCGCGCCGGACTGGATCAAAAAGCCGTTCGGCTATCTGGTATTCGAGCGCCAGCTGCCGAGCCTGACTCCGGAGCTGGTTACCCAGTTCGAATACGACACCGAATGGTTCCCCGCCAAGCCCTAACCCACCTTCTGCCGCATCGCGGCGTGGATCGCTCATGAACATACATTTTTTATCGCACGAAGAGGTTTGCGAGCTGACCGGCGCGCGGACAAAAGCAGGACAAATCCTGAACCTGAAGAAGAACGGAATCCGGCACTCGATCAAGCGCAACGGCTGGCCGGCGGTTACGACCCAAGCCATTACTGCCGTCGGATCATTCGAGCCCGAAAAACCTGTTTGGACGCCAAGAAAGGCCAGTTGAGATGGGAAGAAGACCAACCAAGCCGGGCTCCATTGCCCGGCTGCGTGAGCGCAAAAAGAAAAGCGGCCGCATCTACTATTACTACGACACCGGCGGAAAGGACCGCAAAGAGGTAGCGCTGGGGAGCGACTACGGTTTGGCAATCATGGAATACGCGAAACTGGAGCGCGACCGTACCGCGGTAGACCTGGTCGCCAAGGTAGTAACGTTTCGCTACGTGGCCGAGAAGTACATGGTCGAAGTGGTGCCCGATAAGGCGGAAAACACCCAAAAGGACAATCTGCGCGAGCTGAAAAACCTAATGGCGTTCTTCGACGACCCACCGGCGCCCCTAGAAACTATTGAGCCGCTCCATATCCGCCAGTATCTGACTTGGCGAAAATCCGCACCGGTCCGTGCAAACCGGGAAAAAGCTCTATTGAGCGCCATCTGGAATTACGCCAGGGACAAGGGCTACACATCGCTGGCCAACCCATGCTCCGGCATTAAGGGCAACAAAGAGACCGGCCGAGACACCTATGTCGAGGACGAGCTGTTCAAGCGCGTGCACGACAAGGCCGACGCCGGGCTGCGCGATGCGATGGATTTAGCCTACTTGACCGGTCAACGAGTGACAGACACACGTCTCATGGATGAGCGAGACGTGCGCGACGGCCAGATCTGGGTGCTCCAGGGCAAAACCAAGGCCAAGCGGCGTATCGAAGTAACGGGTGAGTTGAAGGTTTTAATTGATCGAATCAAGGCCCGGAAGTCCGAACACAAAGTCCGCTCGACGCGGCTGATCGTTGCAGAGGATGGCACCCCGATGACGGCGGCGATGTTACGCAGAAGGTTTGATATGGCCAGAGAGGCCGCGGGAGTTGAGAAGGCCGACTTCCAGATGCGTGATTTGCGCGCCAAAGCTGGCACAGACAAGGCGGAATCGAGCGGCGATATCATGCAGGCCAAAGATCAACTTGGGCATACCACCGTAGTGATGACCGAGCAGTACATCCGCAACCGCAAAGGCAAGAAGGTCTCACCGACAAAGTGAATTGCGGACCATTGGATTAATTGCGGACCGGAAAGATACAAGCATTTACACTGGCTGTAGCCCGTAAACCCTTGATTTTAGATGGTGCCCGAAGCCGGAATCGAACCGGCACGCCCTTACGAGCGGGGGATTTTAAGTCCCATGCGTCTACCAGTTTCGCCATTCGGGCGGTAGCGCGATAACGCGGCACTGGAACATTCAATCGGCATCAGGCCGTCCAGTGTTTGAAGCAGGGAGTGGAATATATACATCCAGTCCTTGTGAAGCAAGGTCGAAGCCGGCAAAAAAGCCCGGTTCCCGACTCGCTGTCGAGGGTAAAAAAACACGGTAAATCAGAGATCTACAGCGTCATCCCGAGGTTCAACCAGGGGCCGCACGGCCTCTCGCCAATTCCCTCCGCGGCGGCAAGACTAACATGGCGCCATAAGCCAACCAACTGATTTTTAAAGACTTATCCTGAAATGACAGCCTCGGACGAAGCTCCTGCCAGCAATGTCCAGCAAGAGCTTCCTCCCCGGGCAGCCCTCAAGCTTGCGCGGAAAAACTCAAGGAGAGCTTGAGCGCGTCGTCCTTGGCGACCGCCTGCTCGGCCTCCAGATGCGCTGCGAACTCCTGCTCCACAGGCGCCTCGGGACCTTTGACTTGAGCAACCGAGCGGTTGTGCTCCAGTACTTTCGAGAGTTGGGCGTAGCTGTAGTTGGCGGGAGGCGTATTGCCGATGTTCATGAAGACCTTCCTTGAATGGGTAAAGACCAAGCCAAGTGCAGAAAGCCTCGAGCACCGCCCGAGTTGCGCACCCTTGGGTGAAAATGGCGAGGGAGGTTAACAGCTATAACCAGAAAGACGTACATCAAGCGCCTGTGGAGTTCGCCCAGTACAGATGACCTCGCCATCCATGAACCGGTAAAGAGTCATAGATACTGGGCGAACGCTGTAACGCTATGCCCTCGCAATGACATGTTCAACTGTCAGCAATACGCGCCTCCCCGCCCCCTCAGCCGGCGTAGTAGGTGAAGGCCCCGGCAAAGGCTCGGCGCCCTGCCCGCAATTCGGTACGCAGCTCGCCAATCAGATTGGAGATGTCGCGCACGCTGGTGAGTTCGGCAGTGGAGACACCGGTGAGCAGCAAGTCCACCCGGCCCGACTCTGCATCGTAGATCTTGATGGTCAGGGAGCCGTTGGGGTTCAGGGCGCAGGCGCAGGACAGCGGGAGAAAGCCGGACTCCAATATGTGGCAAAGCTCGCTGGTAGAGAGCATGGCTTCTCGCCTGTATGGGGGAGGTGAAGTTCGCCCGTTCAGGATAGGCCTGTATACGCTTTTGTGTATCAGAAAAAACACAGAGAAATGTTAACTACCCCGCAGTTATCGAATGCCTGCGCAATGCCTCAGCGCTTCGAAATGATGAAGGCTTGTGCATGGCCGGGCTGTTTTTTTTCGTGGCGACTCTGTAGTTTCCACAACATGAACCCGATCCCCCGGCCTGGCCTCGCAGCGATTATTACCCCCTTCATCAGCAAGGTGGGCTAGCGGCCGTCCAGGCTGTCAAAAACCCGCCTCGGAGGCGGGGTTGACCACCACTCTTCTGAGGCAACTACCCCAGGAGAAAACCATGAAGCACTCATCACCCGCCGTACTGCATTTACTGTGCGGCAAGATCGCCTCGGGCAAGTCCACCCTGGCCAGGCAGCTGGCAGAGGCGCACGGCAGCGTCCTGATCTCTGAAGACCAGTGGCTGGCAGGCCTGTATCCGGAGCAGATTCATTCGATCGCCGACTACCTGCTCCACGCCCAGCGCCTGGCAAGTGTGCTGGAACCGCTGGTGATCGCCATGTTGCGCGCTGGAACCTGTGTCGTCCTGGACTTTCCCGCCAATACCGTCGCCCAGCGAACCTGGCTGCGAGCGCTGGCGGACCAGGCCGGCACCCCTCATCAATTGCATGTACTGGATGTGGATGAAGCCCAGTGCAAGGCAAGGCTGCGCGAGCGCAATCGTCTGGGCGATCACCCGTTTGCCGCCAGCGACGAGCAGTTCGAACGGATTAGCCGCTACTTCGTGCCGCCTCAGGAGGAGGAAGGGCTGCACATCGTCCGGCACTAGGCGTATCGGCAGTCACGGTCGGGTGAGCCAGGTGCCCGATCGTGAATCCTGTGCATCCAGCCCATGGGAAAAAGCGGCCCGTGACAAATTCCAGGCAAAAAAAAGCCCAAGTAGCTGATGGACACTTGGGGCTAAAAATGCATAAACCGTGGTAGGTGAACGCAGGGCTATAGTAACGGAATCGTACATTCTGTAACAACATATTTTGAGAAAAAAACCACAAATAAAATCACCTAAGTCATTAAATATCCACACTTTTTTTGAGTCTTTGGATTTCAGGACAGATTTCTGGAAGGCCTCCATCAGTGTTGGAGCCGCGAAAAAAAGGTGCCAGCCATGCACCTGCAATGCTTCGTGAAGCATTCAACAAAATAGCGTTGAAAATTCACAGAATCGCAACAGACAGATAACAGCAGCCACCTTAAATTGCTGGCACCCGTCCGAATGGAATGTGCCGGTATGAATGAATTTCTTGATGCCCTGCCCTTGCTGCTCTGCCTGACGACCTTCGCCTGGTGCTGCTGGGGCTAGAACCAGCCCGAGCCACGACCGCGACCACCGCCCGCCCCCCTCCCGCCCTGCCCCTCTGGATATGCCTGGCAAAGCCTTACACCGGCTCGGCGAGCCTGTGGGCGCTGAACAAGGCCTGCCCGATAGCCCGGGCCCTTTGCAGATTGGCGGCTTGGGCGCCGGACTCCGACTCGTACAGCAACTGCGACGTCAGCACACTGGCCCCGCAGTAATCGAAGATCCCGTGATCAATCTGAGCCTGCATCGCTTCGAGGTAACGGTGACGCTCATAGGTACCGGCATCAGCCCCAGCCACCCCCACCAGATGCACCCGAAGGCGCCCCAGCTTTTTCACCAACCAGGCATCGGCCTGGAAATCAAACGCCCAGCCATTGCTGAACACCCGGTCGATCCACCCCTTGAGCAGCGCTGGCATGGACCACCAGTAGACCGGATAGACCAGTACCAGAGCATCAGCGCGATCGATCCGGGCCTGCTCGGCGAGAACGTCCACAGGAGGGGTGACCTGGGTTCTGTGTACCGCAATATCTGCGGCGCCGAAGCGCGGCTCGAAGCCTTCGCTCCAGAGATCGGCAAGCTCGAAGGAGTGCTCCGCAGACTCGGCCAGGCCTTCGGCAATCTGCCGGGCAAGGCTGTGGGTCAGGGACCTGGGGTCGTGATGGGCAAAGACAAGAAGTGCGTGCATGGCGACTACTCCCACAAGCGCATTGCGCTGATTGCAGAGGATTTATATACTTTTAGTAAGTTACGACCAATAACCTACCTTTGGTATATAAGCATGTCAAGCCGCCAGAACACCGATACCTCACCGCGCCGCCGCCTGACACGGGAACAGCGCCTGCAGCAGTTGATGGGCGTGGCCTGGCAGATAGTTCGCGAACAAGGCACCGAGGCCCTGACACTGGGGCACCTGGCAGAACAGGCCGGTGTCACCAAACCCGTGGTCTACGATCATTTCGACACTCGGGCGGTACTCCTGGCGGCCCTCTACCAGGACTACGATCAGCGTCAGACCGCACTCATGGAGCAGGCGCTGGAGACTGCCAGCCCCACGCTGGCGGCTCGCGCCGATGTGATTGCCGCGTCCTATATGGATTGTGTGCAACGCCAGGGCCGTGAAATCCCTGGGGTGATCGCCGCCCTGGCCAGCTCGCCAGAGCTGGAACAGACCAAGCGTGAATACGAGGCCACCTTCCTGGAAACCTGTCGAGGTGCCCTTGAGCCCTTCGCGAACGGCGCCGTGATAGGCACCGCGGGCCTGCGGGCCATGCTCGGCGCCGCTGAAGCGCTGTCCCATGCCGCCACACTGGGAGAGATCAGCTTCGGCCAAGCCCAGGAAGAGCTCTGCGACACCATCGTGGCCATGGTCGAAAGAGCCCGCGCCAGGCAACGCACGCCGGCATCCGGCGCTTCCCGTTAATTGTGAACCGACTCTTGAAAACACGCCCCGAAGGGGTACCGCAAGGACGCTGCAATGCTATTGACCCAACTGGAACTGCTGGACGAACTGCTGCAACGCTATCGCGGCGAGCTAGGCAAGGATTTCACCGGCTATCGCAACCATGTGTACCGGGTCATCAACTTCTGCCACCTGCTTACAGGCACTGATGCCCTGCAGTTGCAGAAACTCTCCATTGCCGGAGCCTTTCATGATCTGGGGATCTGGACCGCCGGGACCTTCGACTACCTGCCACCCTCGTTACACCTGGCCGAAGCCTATCTGGAGGAAATCGGCAGGCTGGAATGGGCAGCCGAGGTGCTGCCAATGATTGAACTGCACCACAAGATCACCCCTACTGCCGCGCAGCCGGGTAGCCTGGTGGAAGGCTTTCGCCGCGCCGACTGGATTGATGTCTCCCTGGGCATGCTGAGCTTCGGTCTATCGCACCAGGATCGGCGTCGAGTGTTTGCCGCATTTCCCGATGCCGGCTTTCATCTGCGCCTGGTTCAATTGTCCGCCAGACGGCTGTTGACCCGTCCCTGGAACCCCCTTCCCATGCTGCGTCTGTAGACCTGTAGCAGAAGCATCCACTCGGAACGCGTAGACTGCAGCAATCCCAGGCAAAACCGGCCGCGTATCCACGGCCGCCATCAATGAGAACACCCATGCCGCCCCACCCGCCAACCGGCCC
>NZ_LZZQ01000017.1:0-171002 GCF_014170225.1 Pseudomonas sp. UME65
AAAACAATTTCTGCACAGAAAAAAGCAGAAACCGCCAATAGGCACTTGCTATTCACTGAATAAGAATTATTCTCATTGAACCCCATTCAAGGAGATGACGACCATGACTTATTTGATTGATGCCTGGCTGGACCGCCCACACCCTTACCTGCGAATCCTGCATCGGGAAACCGGGGAAGTCTGTGCGGTACTGGAAGAGGAAGCCCTGAACGAGCTGCAGGACCAGGGAGATCTGGACCTGAACGGCCTGAGCTCCAGCGAACCGCTGGTACTCAAGGAATTGGTGCGCAACCTGTTTTTGTTCTGCTACGCCAGAGCCTTGCGGCCGACCGGTACCGATGGTCAAAGCCTGGGCGCAAAAATCCGTCTATGAAACCTAAGCCGATCAAGGGGCAAGCTTGCCGGCGATGAGCAGACCGCGAGTGCGCAGCCTTCATCGCCAGCAAGCTGGCTCCTACAGGGGTTACAGAACGTCCAGCAGCTCGACGTCGAACACCAGGACGCTGTGCGGCGGGATGCTGCCCACGCCTTGTGCACCGTAAGCCAGTTCGCTCGGCACGTACAGACGCCATTTGCTACCGGCGTTCATCAGTTGCAGCGCTTCGGTCCAGCCCGCGATCACGCCGCCAACCGGGAATTCGGCAGGCTGGCCGCGCTCGTAGGAGCTGTCGAACACAGTGCCGTCGATCAGGGTGCCGTGGTAGTGAGTGCGAACGCTGTCTTCACGGGATGGCTTGGCGCCTTCGCCCTGGGTCAGCACTTCGAACTGCAGGCCGGAAGCCAGGGTGGTGATGCCTTCACGCTTGGCGTTTTCCGCCAGGAATGCCAGACCGGCACCGGCAGCCGCTTCAGCCTTGGCAGCGGCTTCAGCCTGCATGATTTCGCGGATGACTTTGAAGCTGGCAGACATTTCTTCCTGACCCACACGGCTTGGCTTACCGGCGAAAGCGTCGGTCAGACCGGCCAGGATTGCATCCAGGCTCACGCCCGGTGGCGGGTTGTCACGCAGTTGGTCGCCCAGCTGACGGCCGATGCCGTAGCTGACGCGGGTTTCGTCGGTGGACAGATTTACTTCGGACATGACACTGCTCCGCTGTGCGGACGGCTCGGGAAAGGCCGTGGAAACACAGCACCTTCCGGAGCGCCCGGAACCAAAAGGGCGAGCAGACTAGCACAGAAGTCCGGCGACAATCAGCGCAACCCCGGCGCTACCAGCCGGAGTGCAGGGTGATTGGCACCTTGAGGCTTTCCTCGGCGCTGGCAGACAACCCGCACATCTCGTCATGCACCGAGGTGTGGATCAGGTTGAACGGCAGCTTGGGAAACGACTGCAGCACTTCACGGGCATGCTCCACCGAACGCAGATGAAACATCTGCCCATGGGCATCGCTCAACGGGTATGCAGCCCCGTGCATGCGCGCCTCAAGCAGGTAGATTCCGCCTTCCAGCGAAATCAGGTTCAACTCATCGACTTTTCCGGCAATGGCGTAGGCATTCATTTCCTGCAGGTTCATGAGCGCACCTCGTGCAATTGAAAGCCATGACCCCTACAGGCATATGCCCCGCCCGGAAAAAGCACAAGCCACAAACAACGCCGCCCGTCCGTTTCGCAACGGCCGGGCGGCAAGTGTCCGGTGGGCAGGGGGCGGTCAGTGCTTGGTCAGCTTGTCCAGGTACCCCATGGCAAATGCCGAGATCACGAAGGTCATGTGGATCACCACGTACCACAGCAGGTACTCGGTGGGGGTGTTCTTGGCGTCCATGAACACCCGCAGCAGGTGGATCGAGGAGATCGCGACGATGGACGCCGCCACTTTCATCTTCAGCGACGAAGAATCCATCTTGCCCAGCCAGCTGAGCTTTTCCTTGTCCTCATCGATGTCCAGCTGCGACACGAAATTTTCGTAGCCGGAAATCATCACCATCACCAGCAGGCCACCCACCAGCGCCATGTCGATCAGCGACAGGAGCACCAGGATCAGGTCGGACTCGGCCATGGAGAACACATTGGGAATAACGTGGAAGACTTCCTGGAAAAACTTCAATGCCAGTGCCAGCAGGCCCAGGGACAATCCGAAGTAGATCGGCGCCAGCAGCCAGCGTGAGGCATACATTGCATTTTCGATAAAACGTTCCATTGAATCTCGTACCCGGTGTAAAAACGGCGGCGAGTATATCAGCGCGCCAAAAGCCCATAAACCACAGACAATCCCCTGACCCACGGGTTTTTCCGAGCGTTTTTTCTGCTAGTGTCGAAGCCATTGCCACCGCCCACCGACACTGGACAGGAAGACTGGAAAATGGATTTGCGATTGCCTTTGGCCAGCTTCGGCCTTGGTCTGGCGCTGCTGATCAGCGGCGGCTGTTCACCCAGCGACGAAAAGAAGCAGGCCAGCCTCGAAGAGAGGACCGCACAGTTTGAAAAATCCCTGGACGCCATCCAGGACCCCAAGCTCAAGGACGCCATCGCCGACCTCGGCGGCTCACTGCTGCTGCTGGAGCGTGCACAGATCAAGCTCGACAGCAAGCCGATCGAAACCGAATACGGTGACGACAGCCTGGCCCTGCTCAAGCACTACCCCACGGCCCAAGCGCTGGTGGACACCTACGTCAATGGCCTGTTCGTGCTGCGCAAGCCCTCCAGCTCGGACTACCTGACCGACCTGCAGCCGGTGTTCCCCTTCAGCTTCAACATGCCCGCGCAGTTCCCTTTTCCCCATGGCCTGGAGTGGCAGTCCGTCACCCTGAGCAACAAGAAGGTCATCCCCTTTCAGCCCGAATGGTCGGAAACCGACCCGGGGATTCAACTCAGCCCGTCCAGTTCCAACCTGACCAACCCGGATGACCTGACCGTGACCTATCCCTTCATCGAGGGCCTGGAAGTGGACAACAAGAACCAGCCGCAGCCGGTCTCGCTGCAGGGCAAGCTGGAAGTGATAGCTCCCGGCCGCACCCTGACCTTCGAACTGACCCGGGCCGACATCGGCAAGCCACGCCAGGACGGCAACATCAGCCTGACCTTGCTGGCGCTGGAAAAGAATGTCGCCGAGATCGAACTGAGCAATAACGCCGCCCTGCCTGAGGAAGCCGACGACGCCTCCCTCAACCCCTTGCTGGCGCAGGCTCGGGACAGCAGCGGGCAAATCCTCTCTCGGTCGGGCTCGATCAATGAGAGCGCCCAGCAGGTCGCCTTTTATCGCCGGCAACTGGCCGAGATGCAGAAGCAGAAGAGCTGGAGCGAGGCCTTCGAGAAGCAACTGGAGGATGAGCAGAAAGCCTTCGACCAGCAGCACACCCAGCATTACGCCAAGGTGTATTTCAACGGCCAGATCGACAAGCTGGAGGTCGCCGTACTCGACTTCGCTCAGGCCAGCGTGACCCGCAAGGACCTCGACCTGCCGGTACACCGCTTCGATCGGCTCACCACCGACAAGAACATCCAGCCACTGCCGATGCCGGTGGTGGTCTATGACGATCAGGCCGCCAGCTACCTCAAGGGCGCGGAGCTTGATGAGGATTCATTGAAAAAGTCCGTGACCATCAGCCAATCGGTGGAAGATGCCAGTGCGGCACGCATTGAGTTCAGCCATCCGCGGACCTTCAACGACGAACTGCTGGGCTCGGAGTTCAATGCCGGCGACACCCCGCTGACCTTCTTCACTCAGGACGACAAGGGCCAGCGTGGCGAACCGATCGAACTGCCGGACGAGGCCTTTGAAATCGACCCCATGCGTGGCGTCATCACCTACGACCTGAACCTGTTCCCGGAAACCCCGGCCTATGCCGTCGGCTCTATCCCGCTGTTTCTCGCCAACATCGAGAAAAAGACCATCAGTGCCCAGCAACTGCCCAAGGGCCTGGAGCTCAAGGGCAATGCCCTGATAGTCGACCAGAAGCTCTTTCCCGGGGATGCCTGGCGCTTCTATGCCAAGGACGACAGTGGCCAGTACCTGAAGGAGATCCTTGCCGTCAGCCACGGCGCCTCGAACAACGGGCCCGCGCTGTTCGACGTGCATTACTTCTACGGCCAGCCCAGCCAACTGGAAAGCTACGAGCGCAGCGAACTCAATGCCGTCGAATACGGCTTCGAGGTCAAACTCGACAAAGCCGAGCCGACACCACCCTAGCCATCAATGTTCGGGATGGAACTGGAAATCCCCGGCGTGACGCCCCCGCTCACCGTTGATCTGCCGCAGTTGGGCCTGCAGATGCAGGCACCATATCTGCGGATCGTCGGCCAGTTGGTAACCGTGGGTAGTCAGGCTTTCAACGATCGAATCGAGGATCGATTCGGCCACCACAGGTCCGCAGAACGGCCCCTGGGACTTGATCGCCGAGGGTTGTTCACCGGCCATTCCGGCGGCGAAGAGAAGGGTCCACATACCGTTGTCCCCCGCCAAAGGGCGAACAATGCATTCGATACGGGTAACCAGGCCAAGGCATTGGCGAGTAAGGCAAAGGTTGCGCGACATGGCGGCGACCCTCGGTAGATCCACTATTCAGCCTTCAACGCAAGGCTGTTTCGATCCAGCGACGACTGTCGTTCTCCTTGCCCTGAGAATAGAAGAAAAGCCTGATAAACAAAGTTGACCGATCCAACAGGCGCCGAATGGTCTATTTTGAAAAATTGGCGTCAGCGGCCTGGCGCCGATGGCGAGGGAATACTCCCCTCGCCATCGAACAGCATCACGCCGGCTTGGTATCGGCCAACGCCTCCTGGGCCTGTTCCTTCTCGGCCTCCTTCAGGTCGTCTTCGCTGATCATCTCGGCAATCACCCGCAGCCGCTCCACCACACGCGCATTGACGCTGCCCTCGGGGAACTGCCCTTCGGCATCCGGCTCGCCAGCCGGCTCGCCCACCAGGAGGCTCAGGGCCTCATCGGCCTGGCGCACCGCATACACATGGAACTGCCCGGCTCGCACCGCCTGCAAGACCTTCTCGTCGAGCATCAGTGTGGCGACGTTGGCCTGGGGAATGATCGCCCCCTGCTCCCCGGTCAGGCCACGGGCCTCGCACAGACGGAAGAAGCCCTCGATCTTCTCGTTGACCCCGCCGACCGCCTGCACCTCACCAAACTGGTTGATCGAGCCGGTAATGGCGAAGCACTGCTTGAGCGGGGTTTTGGAGAGCGCCGAAATCAGCGTGCAGGCCTCGCCCAGCGAAGCACTGTCACCGTCCACATAGCCATAGGACTGCTCCAGGGCGATGCTCGCGGAAATCGCCAGGGGGAACTCCTGGGCGTAACGGCTGCCCAGGTAACCCGTGAGGATCATCACCCCCTTGGAGTGGATCGGCTGGCCGAGATTGACCTCGCGCTCGATGTCGACGATACCGCTGCCGCCGGGGTAGACCGTGGCCGAGATCCGCGCCGGCACGCCAAAGGCCGAGTCCCCGACCTCCAGCACCGTCAGGCCGTTGCACTTGCCTACCGCGGCACCATCGGTGTCGATGAGGATGATGCCCGCCAGCATGTCGTCGAGAATCCGCGCCGACACCCGCCCGGTACGCGTGGCCTTGGCCTTCAGCGCGCGCTCGATATGCCCGGCGTCGGTCATTTCATCCGAAGCCAGGTGCCGGATGAAATCGGCTTCGCTGACCAATTGGAACAGATCACCGATACGCGCCGACAAGCGTCCCTGATGCTCCGCCAGGCGCGCACTGTAGGTGGCCAGCCGCGCCACGGCGTCGGCGGTCAGTGGCGCCATGCCCTCTTCCGAGGTGCGGGTTTTCAGCAACTGGGCGAACTGCTCCAGGCTTTCGTCCACCATCGGAATGTCTTCGTCGAAATCCACCAGTACCCGGAACATCTCCTGGAAGTCCGGATCCAGGTCCTGCAGCGTGTAATACAACTGGCGGGCGCCAATGATGATGACCTTGACCTGCAGCGGAATCACCTGCGGCGTCAGGGTCACAGTGGCCAGGCGGCCCATCTCGCCCAGTGGCGACTCCATCTTCAGCTTGCGCGATTGCAGGGCGCGCTTGAGCGCGTCCCAGACAAAGGGTTCGCTGAGCATCTTCTCGGCTTCCAGAATCAGGAAACCGCCATTGGCCCGGTGCAAGGCGCCAGGGCGCAACTGCCGGTAGGTGGTGTAGAGCGCCCCCTGGTCGGTGCTGTACTCGATGCGCCCGAACAGGTTGTCGTAGGTCGGATGGGGCTCGAATACCACCGGGGCGCCACCGCTGGCCGGGTGACCGACCACCAGGCTCGGGCAGTACTGTTCTTCCAGCAGCTTGCGCGCCACGGCGTCGGTCTTGCTGTCGTCCACCAGTTGTTCGACCACGGTCTTCAACAGATAGACCTGCATGGCCTGCAGGTAACCGCAGACCGCGGCGTTTTCCGCGTACTTCTCGGACAGCGGCGCGAGCAAGGGCTGCAGGGCCAGGGTGATGGTTTCTTCATTGAGCTGGCGCAACTGGTTGCTCGACTCGCGCTTCCATTGCGGCAGGCTCGCCAGTTCTTCGTTGAGGCGCTCCTCCAGGGCGGAAATGTCCTCGTGGAAGCGTTCGCGATCGGCCTCGGGCAACTGGGCAAACTCAGCCTCGTCCAGGGCCTTGCCTTCGAACATCGGGGTAAAGGCGATGTTGCTGCTGTCGCGGTACAGCGCCACGTCCTTTTCCAGGGCCAGGCGCTCGATCACATCCAGGGCGCGGTCATAGCGCTGGTTGAAGGCGCGATCGATGGCGCTCTTCTTCTGCTGGTACGAAGGGTGCTCGAAGACCGCCGGAAAGGTGGCCAGCAGGTTATCGATCAGGCCGTTGATGTCGCTGATGAAACTGCCCGCGGCCCCCGCTGGCAGCTCCAGTGCCCGGGGTTCCCGGGGCTCGTCGAAGTTGTTGACATAGACCCAGTCCGACGGGGTCTGCAGGCGCTTGCCTTCGGCCTTCAGATAGCGTTTGACGAAAGAGAAGCGGCCGGTGCCCGGCTCGCCCATGACAAAGACGTTGTAGCCGGGGCGCGGCATGGCCACGCCAAACTGCAAGGCTTCGACCGCACGTTCCTGGCCTAGCACACCGCGGAAGGGCTCCAGATCATTGGTTGTGGAGAAGCTGAACTGTTCAGCAGAGAAAGGACGGGTCAGCGCTTCAGGCGCAAGACGCAGGCTGGCAGCAACAGGATCAGGCATCGGGCTTCCTTACATCAGGCGGGGCAGATGGCGGCATTCTGGCGCCGGGTATGCCCGGCTGGCAAGGCGCGCCTCAGCGGAAAGCATAGCCAAGCCGCAGGCCACGACCCGCACCAAGTAAAACCAGCTGTTTCAGGTATTGTTTTGTAAATAGTTACGGAACCTGAGGAACCTGCCTAAACTCCAAACTGCGCGGCTGGATAGATAACCGGCCCACTGGCGCCCACACGGGCCAGTCTCCCTGTCCATTGGTATGCACACAAAGAGAACAACGCTATGAAACGGATTCTTCTCGGTACTCTTTTCACCGCTGTATCCCTCAACGCCATGGCCCAGGCGCCAGGCGGCCCGGATTGCGGCTGGGGCAACATGCTGTTCGAAGGCCAGCGCGGCACTCCGGCGCACTTCCTCGCATCCACCACCAACGGCACCTCAGGCAACGCCACTTTCGGCATGACCTCCGGTACCAACGGCTGCTCGACCAATGCCTCGCTGACCTATGGCGGCAAGTCCTGGTTCGCCATGAACGGCATGATGAACGAGCTCTCCGAAGACATGGCCAAGGGTCAAGGCGAAGCCCTGACCACCTACGCCGTGGTACTCGGTGTAGCCCCTGAGGATCGCGCGCACTTTGCCGCGGTTACCCACGAGCACTTCCAACAGATCTTCAGCAAGGCTGACGTGACCGCGGAAGATGTGCACACCAATACCCTGGCCGTGTTGAAAAACGACGCGCGCCTGGCCAAGTACGCAACCCCAGCTTAAGCTCGCCCCACCCGCTCCTCGCGAGGAGCGGGTTTTATTTTCCGGACCTTGCCCACCTTGGGTCTTTGTATTTCCGACTTAAGTTGCCCAACATGCTCAAACGCCTTGCCTACCTGGCGCTCTGTGTCTGCGCCCCGCTGTATGCCGCGCCTCACATCGACCCTCAACGTTTGCAGCAACTGGCCAATGACCCCTTCTGGATATCCATAGGTCACTACGAAACTGCCAAGCTCGGCGGCTGGCGCAGTTATGTCAGCGACCCGAAATTCTTCCTCGCTGCCGACGGTGCCCATCATCCCGACGCTGAGCTGGCCGCGACTCTGAACGCCCTCTACGCCCCCGCCGATGCGGGTGACCAGCATGCCCAGTGCGTCTACCCGTCCCGCACCCGCTGGCTCAAGGCGCAACTGGGCCTGAATGACTTGCCTGCGGTGGAGTGCGCCGAGTTCAAGCAATGGTTCAAGGATGTCTCGCCCCACAGCACGGTGATGATCTTTCCCGCGGCCTACCTGAACAGCCCCTCGTCGATGTTCGGCCACACCCTCCTGCGCATCGATCAGGCGGACGTACAGAGCAACAACACCGCGCTGCTCAGCTACGCAATCAACTTCGGGGCCTATATCGAGGGCTCGGACAACAGCATTCTCTACGCCTGGAAAGGCCTGATGGGCGGCTATCCGGGGCTGTTCGCTCTGGTGCCCTACCAGGAGAAGCTCTCGGAATACCGCAGCCTGGAAAACCGCGACCTGTGGGAATACCGCCTGAACCTGACCCAGGCCGAAACCGAACGCATGGTGGAGCATGTCTGGGAACTCAAGCAGATCAAGTTCGACTACTTCTTCTTCGATGAAAACTGCTCCTACCGGCTCCTGGAACTGCTGCAAGTGGCGCGCCCCAGCCTGCGCCTGACCGAACAGTTCCCGCTGACGGCGATCCCTACCGATACGGTCAAGGCAGTCAAGGACGCCGGGCTGGTGGAACGCATCGACTATCGCCCGTCCCGGGAGCGGGAGCTGCTGAGCCGCGCCCAGCCCCTGGACCCGGAAGAACAGCAATGGGTGCTCAAGGTCAGCGCTGACCAGAAGCAATTGCAGGCCCCTGAGCTGAAGGCTCTGCCCCGGGATCGCCAGGCCTTGATCGTGGATGCCGCCTACCGTCTTGAACGCTACCGGGCCAACGGCCTGGAACGAGATGCGCAGCGCTCGCAACGCAGTTTCGAACTGCTGCGGGCAATCAACCAGAACCCGGCACCGGAGCTGCAGATCCAGCGCCCCGGCCTGCCGGAAGACGGCCACCAGTCGCGCACCTGGCAGCTGGGAGTCGGCACCCGGGACGACAAGGCCTTCGCCGAGTACGGCCTGCGCATGGCCTATCACGACCTCAACGACAACGCCGAAGGCTTCCCGCTGGGGGCGCAGATCGAGATCCTGCAGATGAAGCTGCGCCAGTACGAAGGCAACCACTGGCAGTTGCAACAGTTGGACCTGGCGACCATCCGTTCCCTGACCCCACGCAACGACCTGCTGCAACCCTGGTCCTGGCAGGTCACCGGCGGCCTGGAGCGAGTACCGGGCAAACACGACGACGAGACCCTGGTCAGCCACGTCAACGGCGGGGCCGGCGGCACCTGGCAGTTGGGCGAGGACACCCTGGGCTTTGTCCTGGGCACGGTGCGGGTCGAGCACAACGCCGACTTCGCCGGTTTCATCGCCCCGGCAGCGGGCTTCAACTCTGGGCTGCTGTGGAAAAACCCGCTGGGCAACTTCAGCCTTGAGGCCAAGGGCGACTACTTCACCAATGGCGAGGTACGCCGCAGCCTGAGCCTCAACCAGCAGTGGGAGCTGTCGCGCAACCTGGGCCTGCGCCTGAGCGCACAGCGGGAGTTCAGCCAACTGGCGACTCCGGTCAACGAGGTCATGCTCGAACTCAAGTGGTATCACTACTAAAGGCAGCCAGAGGCCGCTCTCAAGGGCCCTGGAAGGTGCTGCGAACCTTGTCGCAGCCTGCGCCAGCGGCCCCAGGTAAATGGGTTGATCACCCGGCTTTCACGGCTTGCTGACAAACGCCCTTCTAGACTTCACGCAGAGGAAGCCTGGGAGACGAAAATGTGGCGGTACGGGTGGGCAGTGCTGTTGCTGGCGCTAGTCGCTGGCTGTGAATCAACCCATGAGCATCTGCTGGCGCAGGGCTATCCGCCGGCCTTTGCCGATGGCTTCGATGCCGGCTGCGTGAGCGGCCGCCAGGCGGCAGGCTCCATGAGCGGAGAGTTTCGCAAGGACGTACCGCGCTATCTCAAGGACGCGCAATACGCCGAAGGCTGGAACGACGGTTTCCGCCAATGCCAGGCCATGTTGGAGAACCAGGACCGCAACGAGTATCGAGAGCGGCACTGGGACGAGCGCGAGCGAGCCTGGCAGCAGGAAAAGGACCGCGATGCGGCCCGGGCCTATCGTTCGCCGTAGGTCGCTTTCAGGTAACCGCCCAGGTGAAAAGCCTGCAACCATGGTCCACCCGCCTCCCTTCAAGGAGAAAACTGTGAGCCGCGCTTTCGTCAATGAAGATCAAGCCGCCCAGACCGAGCAGCCGGTGGAGCGCCAGATCAGCGCCCAACCCAATTACGTCACGCCCCAGGGCCTTGCCGAATTGCAGGCCAGGGTTGCCCTGCTGCACAGCCAGCACAGCGAGCAAAACGACCTGGGAGATGACGCCGACAAGCAGCGAATGGCCGAGCTTGAGCGCGACCTGCGCTATTTCACCCAGCGCCTGCACAGCGCCCAAGTGGTGACGACGGCCACTTCAACCGACAAGGTGCAGATCGGCAGCCGAGTGACCTTCGCCGATGAACAGGATCGCCAGCAAAGCGTGCAATTGGTGGGGGAGGATCAAGCGGATGCGGCCAAGGGGCTGATCAACTGGGCCTCGCCCCTGGGTCGTGCCCTACTGGGAGCACAACCGGGGGACGAAGTCCTGTGGCAAAGGCCGGCGGGCAATCAGTTGATCGAGATCATCTGCATCGAACCGGCCTGAGACGGTTCAGACCACGCCCTGGGCCAGCATGGCATCGGCGACCTTGACGAAGCCGGCGATGTTCGCGCCCTTCACGTAGTTGATCCGGCCATTCTCTTCGCCATAGTGCACGCAAGCGTGGTGGATCGACTGCATGATGTTGTGCAGCTTGCTGTCCACTTCACCGGCGGTCCACAGCAGGCGCATGGCGTTCTGCGACATTTCCAGGCCACTCACCGCCACGCCACCGGCGTTGGACGCCTTGCCCGGGGCGAAGAGGATGCCCGCGTCGATAAAGATATCCACAGCCTCCAGAGTGGTCGGCATGTTGGCACCTTCGGCGACACAGGTGCAGCCGTTGCGCAGCAGGGTACGGGCCGCCTCGGCGTCCAGTTCATTCTGCGTGGCGCAGGGCAAGGCGATATCGCACGGCAGGTCCCACGGAGTCTTGCCGGCGCGGAACTCCAGGCCGAACTGGCTCGCCAGCTCGCTGATACGCCCACGCTGCACGTTCTTGAGTTCCAGTACCGCCAGCCACTGCTCTTCGCTCAGGCCCGACTCGCAATACAGGGTGCCTTCGGAATCGGACAGGGAGATCACCTTGCCACCCAGGTCCATGACCTTGCGCGCCGCATACTGGGCCACGTTGCCGGAGCCGGAGATGGCCACGCGCTTGCCTTCGACCCGATCACCGCGGCGCTTGAGCATTTCCTCGGCGAAGTACACGCAGCCAAAGCCCGTGGCTTCGGGGCGGATCAGGCTGCCACCGTAGCTGATGCCCTTGCCGGTCAGCACCGACGTGAACTGGTTGCTCAGGCGTTTGTACTGGCCAAAGAGGAAACCGATTTCCCGGGCACCCACGCCGATGTCACCGGCCGGGACGTCAACGTCGGCACCGATATGCCGGTACAACTCGCTCATGAAGGCCTGGCAGAAGCGCATCACCTCGGCGTCGCTCTTGCCCTTGGGGTTGAAGTCCGAACCGCCCTTGCCGCCGCCCATGGGCAGGGAGGTCAGGGAGTTCTTGAAGGTCTGCTCGAAGGCGAGGAATTTCAGCACGCCCATGTTGACCGAGGGATGGAAGCGCAGGCCGCCCTTGTACGGGCCGATGGCACTGTTCATCTGGATGCGGAAGCCGCGGTTGACCCGGACCTTGCCCTGATCGTCGACCCACGACACGCGAAACACCACCGCGCGTTCAGGCTCGCAGATCCGCTCGAGAATACCGGAGCTCAGGTAGTGCGGATTGGCTTCGAGAAACGGCCAGAGGCTGCGCAGGACCTCTTCCACCGCCTGATGGAATTCAGGCTGGTCCGGGTCGCGTTTTTTCAGGCGGGCGAGGAAGTCTTCGACGGATTCGATCATGGGAAGTCTCGGCAAATTTATTGTCGTTAAGAAGAGATTTGCCCGGGACTTTATCAATTCAATCCGCACCGCGACAGCGCAAAATGTCGCAGATATGAATTTAAATGGTGCAATAAATATAAATAGCCCGGTTCTACAGGTATTTTACGCACCGAATTGGTGACAAAAATTGACTGTTTTGCACTCACTTTGAACGTTGAGCCACGCCCCCAAATTAACCGCCGTGGTTTCTGCCAGGCATAAAAAAACGGAGCCCGAAGGCCCCGTTTTTTTCAAGCAGCTAACCGATCAGGCCAGCTTCTTGTGCCGTACCCGGTGCGGTTGCGCCGCGGCTTCGCCCAGGCGTTTCTTGCGATCGGCTTCGTACTCGGTGTAGTTGCCTTCGAAGAACACCGCTTGGGAGTCGTCTTCGTACGCCAGGATGTGAGTGGCCACCCGGTCCAGGAACCACCGATCGTGGGAGATCACAATGGCGGCGCCCGGGAAGTCCAGCAGGGCTTCTTCCAGGGAGCGCAGGGTTTCAACGTCGAGGTCGTTGGAAGGTTCGTCGAGCAGCAGGACGTTGCCACCCTCCTTCAGGGTCAGGGCCAGGTGCAGGCGGCCGCGCTCACCACCGGACAGGTCCTTGACGAACTTCTGCTGGTCGCCGCCCTTGAAGTTGAAACGGCCGACGTAGGTACGCGACGGGATCTCGTAGTTGCCGATGCGGATCTGGTCGGAGCCGTCGGAGATCTGCTGGAACACGGTCTTGCTGCCGTCCAGGTCCTCACGGCTCTGGTCCACGCAGGCAAGCTGCACGGTTTCACCGATCTCGATGCTGCCCGAATCCGGGGTTTCCTTGCCCATGAGCATGCGGAACAGGGTCGATTTACCGGCACCGTTACCGCCGATCACGCCGACAATGGCGCCCTTGGGCATGGAGAACGACAGGTTGTCGATCAGCACGCGATCGCCGTAGCCCTTGGTGACGTTCTTGAATTCGATGACCTTGTCACCCAGGCGCGGGCCGGCCGGGATGTAGATCTCGTTGGTTTCGCTGCGCTTCTGGAATTCCTGGGACTGCATTTCCTCGAAGCGTTGCAGACGAGCCTTGGATTTCGACTGGCGGGCCTTGGCGCCTTTGCGCACCCACTCCAGCTCTTCCTTCATGGCCTTTTCATGGGCCGACTGCTGCTTGGATTCCTGGGCCAGACGGTCGGACTTGGCTTCCAGCCAACCGGAGTAGTTGCCCTCGTAAGGAATGCCGGCGCCGCGGTCGAGTTCCAGAATCCAGCCGGCAACGTTGTCCAGGAAGTAACGGTCGTGCGTGATCGCAACCACGGTGCCCGGGAAGTCATGGAGGAAGTGCTCCAGCCAGGCGACGGAGTCGGCGTCCAGGTGGTTGGTGGGTTCGTCGAGCAGCAGCATGTCAGGGGCCGACAGCAGCAGGCGGCACAGGGCCACACGACGCTTCTCGCCACCGGACAGGTGCTCGACCTTGGCGTCCCAGGCCGGCAGGCGCAGGGCGTCGGCGGCCACTTCCAGCTGGCGCTCCAGGTTGTGGCCGTCGCTGGCCTGCAGGATGGCTTCCAGCTTGGCCTGCTCGGCGGCCAGCTTGTCGAAGTCGGCATCCGGCTCGGCATAGGCGGCGTAGACCTCGTCCAGGCGAGCCTGGGCATCCTTGATCACGCTGACCGCTTCCTCGACCACTTCACGCACGGTCTTGGCCGGGTCCAGCTGGGGTTCCTGGGGCAGGTAACCGATGTTCAGGTCCGGCATCGGGCGGGCTTCGCCCTCGAACTCGGTGTCGACGCCGGCCATGATCTTCAGCAGCGTGGACTTGCCCGAACCGTTGAGGCCCAGCACGCCGATCTTGGCGCCAGGGAAAAAAGACAGGGAGATGTTTTTCAGGATTTCCCGCTTCGGCGGAACAACCTTGCCCAGCCGATGCATGGTGAAGACGTATTGAGCCATGGTGAACCTAGCGTCAGTGACAGATGAATAGAACGGGCCGGGCCCGGGCCAGGCCATGCGCTGCGCCGGCATTGACCATGATCAATACCGACGGGCGGAAAAAGCCTGATTGTCTGGAGCTGGAACGCTCCCGCGTAACCGGCAAAACTACCTCAATGCACGATCCAGGTCCAGCCAGGCGGGACTGGCACTTTGCCACAACTCAAGGCATGCTAGCCGCCCTTCGGGCGTCCGGCTTATAGTGCACGTCGCGCCAGCCCAGCCAAACCGCAGGATCACAGCTTGTTCAACGTCACTTCGCCAAAGCCCGCGCGCGCCGCAGCCCCCGGGCCGGCCTATCCTATGCGTGGCACACTCAAAGGCGCACTGGCGACGCTGGTGCTGTTGCTGCTGGCCCTGTTGTTCTGGCAGTTGCTCGATCAACTGCAACAGACCCGCCAGGACCAGCGTCAGCATGCCATCGACTACAGCGCCGACCTGGCCGACCACCTGAGCCTGAACCTGGCGCTCAACGCCCAGATCGCCCTCAATCTGCTGCCCATCATCGAGGCACCGCAAGACAGCCAGCAGCAACAGCAACTGCTTCAGAAACTCCAGCGCTCGCTGCCAGACGTACGCAGCTTTGCCCTGCTGGACAGCAAGGGGCAGATCCTCAGCGACAGCGCCACCGACAGCCAGGACGCCCTGTGGCTCGCCGAGCTGGTCCAGCGCATCCGTGCCCAACGCTACTACTACAGCAACCCCGCCGATGGCTCGGTGGTGCATGTCCTGCTGCACCAGTCCAGCGGAGGGAGCCGCGGCTACTGGGTCCTGCGCCTGGCTCCGAGCTTTCTGCAGACCCTGGTGCGGCAAAGCGAAGAGGGCTTCAAGCCCACCTGGGTGATCGAGAACCGCCTCAGCCACCAGGTGATCAAGCGCGATGAGCGCAGCACTTCGACCCCAGGCATGCTGGATCCCGACGAAATGGCCAGCAGCGTACTGCTGGTGCCCCTGAGCAACAGCGACTGGCAACTGCGCGGCCTGTTCGACCAGCGGGCCGTGCTCGAGGCGCTGCTGCCGGCCTTCATTGGCAAGTGCCTGCTGGGCCTGGCCTTCTCCCTGCTGCCGGTGATCGCCCTGCTGAACATGCGCCGGCGCCAGCGCCAACTGCACGAAGGCCGGCGGCGCTATCAGGACATTTTCGAAGGCACCGGCGTGGCCTTGTGCGTCATGGATATCTCCGGGCTTCCAGGGTTGCTCGACAAGCACAACCTGCACAACAGCGACCAACTCAAGCGCTGGCAGGCCAGCGATCCTGGCCACCGCCTGCAACTGCTCAGTGAATTGCGCATCACCGAGGTCAACCAGGTTGCCCTGCGCCTGCTCAACGTCGAATCCAGCGAGCAGGCCTGGCAACTGCTGATCGAAGGCAGCCCGAAGAACGGCAACGCCATCGGCAGCCAGTTGCTCGAAGCCGTGATCAACCAGCAGAAACAGCTGGAACTGGAGATCAAGCTCAGCGACGCCCAGGGCAACGACCAGCATCTGTGGCTGGTCCTGCGCCTGCCCGAGGCCATCGCGGACTACAGCGCGGTGATCCTCAGCATCAGCGACATCACCAGCCGCAAGCTGATCGAACTTTCACTGCTGGAGCGCGAAGGTTTCTGGTCGGACGTGGTGCGCACCGTGCCCGATCACCTGTACGTACAGGATGTGATCAGCCAGCGGATGATCTTCAGCAACCACCATCTGGGCCAGACCCTGGGCTACAACAAGACCGAGCTGCACCAGATGGGCGAGTACTTCTGGGAAATCCTCCTGCATCCGGAAGACGCCGACCTGTACCACCGCCTGCGCCAGGAGCAGCGGCACTCGGCCTATGCCCAATTGCTGCAATGCCAGTTGCGTTTCCGCCACCGCAGCGGCCAGTGGCGGCGCTTCGAGATCCGCGAGCAGGCCCTGGCCCGGGACCGCTACGACCAGGTGACGCGGATCATCGGCGTGGCCAAGGACATCACCGACCAGATCGAGGCCAGCGAGTCCCTGCGTGACAGCGAGCAGCGCTACCGCATGCTCGCCGAAAGCATCAGCGACGTGATCTTCTCCACCGACAGCAAGCTTTCGCTGAACTACGTCAGCCCTTCGGTGCACGCGGTGCTCGGCTACGACGTGGAGTGGATCTTCCAGAACGGCTGGCAGTCGACCATCGCCAACCCGCAGCAGCTGAGCGGCATCTACACCCTCATGGACCGGGTCAGCAAGGCCCTGGACAAACCCGAGCAACTGGCGCAATTGCGCAGCCAGGTGCAGACCCAGCTGTTCCTGTTCGACTGCCTGCGGGCCGATGGCCGCAAGATCCCCATCGAACTGCGCCTGGTACTGGTGTGGGACGAGCATGGCGCCTTCGAGGGCGTGCTCGGGGTCGGCCGCGACATCAGCCAGCAGCGCCGAGCGGAAAAGGACCTGCGCATGGCGGCCACGGTATTCGAGCACTCGACCTCGGCGATCCTGATCACCGACCCCGCCGGCTATATCGTCCAGGCCAACGAGGCGTTCAGCCGGGTCAGCGGCTACGCGGTGTCCCAGGTGCTCGACCAGTTGCCGAACATGCTCACCGTGGACGACCAGCAGGAAGCCCACCTGCGCTATGTACTCAAGCAACTGAACCAGCACAGCACCTGGGAAGGCGAAGTCTGGCTCAAGCGCCGCAATGGCGAGCACTACCCGGCGTGGGTCGGGATCACCGCAGTGCTCGACGATGAAGGCGACCTGGCCAGCTACGTGTGCTTCTTCAGCGACATCAGCGAACGCAAGGCCAGTGAACAGCGCATCCACCGCCTGGCCTACTACGACGCCCTGACCCACCTGCCCAACCGCACTCTGTTCCAGGACCGCCTGCACACCGCCCTGCAATCGGCAGAACGACAGAAGTCCTGGGTGGTGCTGATGTTCCTCGACCTGGACCGCTTCAAGCCGATCAACGACTCCCTGGGCCATGCCGCCGGCGATCGCATGCTCAAGGAAATGGCCACGCGCCTACTGGGCTGCGTCGATGACGACGACACCGTGGCACGCATGGGCGGCGACGAATTCACCCTGCTCCTGCAGCCGCGCTCCAGCCGTGAGATGGCCCTGAACCGGGCGATCCATGTGGCCGAGCAGATTCTCGCCAGCCTGGTCAAACCCTTCGTCCTCGAAGGCCGCGAGTTCTTTGTTACCGCCAGTATCGGCATCGCTCTGAGCCCCCAGGATGGCAACGAGCTGAGCCAGTTGATGAAGAACGCCGACACCGCGATGTACCACGCCAAGGAACGCGGCAAGAACAATTTCCAGTTCTACCAGGCAGACATGAACGCCAGCGCCCTGGAGCGCCTGGAACTGGAAAGCGACCTGCGCCACGCCCTGGAGCAGGAGGAATTCGTGCTTTATTACCAACCGCAGTTCAGCGGTGACGGCAAGCGCCTGACCGGCGCCGAGGCGCTGCTGCGCTGGCGCCACCCGCGTCGCGGCCTGGTACCGCCGGGTGACTTCATTCCGGTGCTCGAAGAACTGGGGCTGGTGGTGGATGTGGGCGACTGGGTGATCAGCGAAGCCTGCCGCCAGCTCAAGTCCTGGCACCAGGCCAAGGTGCGGGTGCCGAAGGTTTCGGTGAACATCTCCGCCCGGCAGTTCTCCGACGGCCAGCTGGGCATGCGCATCGCCACCATCCTCAAGGACACCGGCCTGCCACCGGCGTGCCTGGAGCTGGAACTGACCGAAAGTATCCTGATGCGCGAAGTCAGCGAGGCGATGCAGATTCTGGATGGCCTGAAGAACCTCGGCCTGAGCATCGCGGTGGACGACTTCGGCACCGGCTACTCATCGCTGAACTACCTCAAGCAGTTCCCCATCGACGTACTGAAGATCGACCGCACCTTCGTCGACGGCCTGCCGTCCGGCGAGCAGGATGCGCAGATCGCCCGCGCCATCATCGCCATGGCCCACAGCCTGAACCTGGCGGTGATCGCCGAAGGCGTGGAAACCCACGAACAGCTGGAGTTCCTGCGCGAACATGGCTGCGACGAGGTCCAGGGCTACCTGTTCGGCCGGCCGATGCCGGCCAACCGCTTCGAGGCGCAGTTCAGCAACGACGCCCTGTTCATGTTCGACTAACATCCCCTGCTTGCGTAATTGCCGGCCTGCCGGCGAAGGCGGTCTCAGGGGCCTCTTCGCTGGCAAGCCAGCTCCTATACAAGCCCGTACCCAAGTGAAGGCCACTTGTCTGCGACATGATGTCCTTTCATATGCCATCTAAAACCCATTGGGTTAGAATGCCTCCCTTTTCTGCCCCCGATCCTTGAGGACCGCCATGTTCAGCCGTGATTTGACTATTGCCAAGTACGACGCCGATCTCTTTGCCGCCATGGAGCAAGAAGCTCAGCGCCAGGAAGAGCACATTGAGCTGATCGCTTCGGAAAACTACACCAGCCCAGCGGTGATGGAAGCTCAAGGCTCGGTACTGACCAACAAGTACGCCGAAGGCTACCCAGGCAAGCGTTACTACGGCGGCTGCGAATACGTCGACGTGGTTGAGCAGCTGGCCATCGACCGCGCCAAGGAGCTGTTCGGCGCCGACTACGCCAACGTCCAGCCACACGCCGGTTCCCAGGCCAACGCCGCGGTCTACCTGGCCCTGCTGCAAGGCGGCGACACCATCCTGGGCATGAGCCTGGCCCACGGCGGTCACCTGACCCACGGCGCCTCGGTGTCCTCCTCCGGCAAGCTGTACAACGCTATCCAGTACGGCATCGACGCCAACGGTCTGATCGACTACGACGAAGTCGAGCGCCTGGCCGTCGAGCACAAGCCGAAAATGATCGTGGCCGGTTTCTCCGCCTACTCGCAGATCCTCGACTTCCCGCGTTTCCGCGAAATCGCTGACAAAGTGGGCGCCTACCTGTTCGTCGACATGGCCCACGTGGCCGGTCTGGTCGCCGCTGGCGTCTACCCGAACCCAGTACCATTCGCCGACGTGGTCACCACCACCACCCACAAGACCCTGCGCGGTCCACGTGGCGGCCTGATCCTGGCTCGCGCCAACGCCGACATCGAGAAGAAGCTCAACTCCGCCGTATTCCCTGGCGCCCAGGGCGGCCCACTGGAGCACGTGATCGCCGCCAAGGCCATCTGCTTCAAGGAAGCACTGCAGCCTGAGTTCAAGGCTTACCAGGAACAAGTGGTGAAGAACGCCCAGGCCATGGCCGAAGTGTTCATCGAGCGCGGTTTCGACGTGGTGTCCGGTGGTACCAAGAACCACCTGTTCCTGCTGTCGCTGATCAAGCAGGACATCTCCGGCAAGGACGCTGACGCCGCTCTGGGCAAAGCCTTCATCACCGTGAACAAGAACTCCGTGCCAAACGATCCACGCTCCCCGTTCGTCACCTCCGGCCTGCGCTTCGGTACTCCGGCCGTGACCACTCGTGGCTTCAAGGAAGCCGAGTGCAAGGAACTGGCCGGCTGGATCTGCGACATCCTGGCGGACCTGAACAACGAAGCGGTGATCGACGCTGTGCGTGAGAAGGTCAAGGCCATCTGCAAGAAGCTGCCGGTATACGGCGCTTAATCAGCCCGCAGACTGCAGCAGAAAAAGCCCGGCCCAGTGCCGGGCTTTTTTGTGCCCGCAGGGCCGCGGCGACAGGCGGTGAAAGGAGCCTGCGAGGTCTTGCGAACGCAAGATGCCCGGGCGGCTGGTCCGGCCGATCGCAGCCTGCGACACCGGCTACAGTGGCCAGGGGAGGAAAAACCACTGGTCAGACCGGTAAAGCCAATCTGCACCCTCCCCCTTGTAAACCCATAAAACCCGAGCGTAGACTGCGCCTGCACTGGACATACCGGTAAGACCACAATAATTAAGTCCTCCATCCGCTGCGCATCCCCCGCGCACGGCAGACAGGACACCGACCAGGATTCCCCCCATGCTCAGATGGTGCTCGCGTTCGATTTTCCTCCAGGTTGTCCTCGGACTGATGCTCGGCATCGTGTGCGGACTCACCCTCCCCGAATACTCCTCCCAGCTCAAACCCCTAGGCGATGGTTTCATCAAGCTGATCAAGATGCTGATCGGGCTGATCGTGTTCTGCGTGGTCGTCAGCGGCATCTCCGGTGCCGGCGACCTGAAAAAGGTCGGCCGCATCGGCCTCAAGTCGGTGATCTACTTCGAGATCCTCACCACCGTGGCCCTGGTGATCGGCCTGATCATGGCCTTCAGCACCGGCATCGGCAGCGGCGCCAACATCCATCTGGAGCAACTGTCCACCGCGGACATGGGCGACATCGCCCAGCGTGGCCAGCACATGCACACCACCACTCAGTTCCTCATGGACCTGATTCCCACCTCGGTGATCGGTGCTTTCGCCGAGAACAACATCCTCCAGGTACTGCTGTTCTCGGTGCTGTTCGGCAGCGCCCTTAACCTGGTGGGTGAGGCCGCCTCGGGCATCTCCCGGCTGATCAACGAACTGAGCCATGTGATCTTCCGCATCATGGGCATGATCGTGCGTCTGGCGCCCATCGGCGTGTTCGGTGCCATCGCCTTCACCACCAGCAAGTACGGCCTGGATTCGCTGCAGCACCTGGGCAGCCTGGTGGGGCTGTTCTACCTGACCTGCTTTGCCTTCGTCGCGGTGATCCTGGGCCTGGTGATGCGTTTGTCGGGCCTGCGCATGCTGCCCTTTCTCAAGTACCTGCGCGAAGAGTTGCTGATCGTCCTCGGCACCGCTTCCTCCGACGCCGTGCTGCCGCAGATCATGCGCAAGCTGGAACACCTGGGGATCGGCAGTTCCACCGTAGGCCTGGTGATTCCCACCGGCTACTCGTTCAACCTCGACGGCTTCTCCATCTACCTGACCCTGGCCATCGTCTTCATTGCCAACGCCACCGGCACTCCGCTGTCCATGTCGGACCTTTTGACCATTCTTCTGGTGTCGCTGATCACCTCCAAGGGCGCCCACGGCATCCCCGGCTCGGCGCTGGTGATCCTGGCGGCAACCCTGACTGCAATCCCGGCGATTCCGGTGGTGGGCCTGGTGCTGGTGCTGGCGGTGGACTGGTTCATGGGCATTGGCCGCGCCTTGACCAACCTGATCGGCAACTGCGTGGCCACCGTCGCCATCGCCCGCTGGGAAAAGGACATCGACGTGCAGCGGGCCAACAAGGTGCTCAGCGGCCAGCAGGGCTACACCTTCCAGGCCCGAAAACCGGTGACCGGCGCCCACCAGCAGGAATTTTGACCCGACCTTGTGCCTGTCATCGGCAGGCACAACACTCGGCGCGGCAACAGCGCGCTATTAATCGTTCATGGAGTCAACAGTGATCAGCTCGTCAACAGTGGTGAATTCAGTGGTAGAAAAGCTCCGGGCCGCCCTGGCCCGCGGCCAGTGGCGCTCCGGCGACATGCTGCCAGGGCAACGCGAATTGGCCGAGCAACTGGGCATCAGCCGCCCCAGCCTGCGCGAAGCGGTGATCGTCCTGGAGACCCTGGGCCTGGTGCGCTCCATGCCCGGCAAAGGCGTGGTGGTGCTGGACACCCCCCTGGACGAAGCGCAGGGCAGCGACAGTGCAGTGGCCGGGGCCAGCCTCGAAGACGTGCTGCAACTGCGCTACACCCTGGAGCCCTTCATCGTCGGCCTGGTGGCGCAATCCATCAGCAGCAAGGAAGTTGGCCAGTTGCGCCTGACCCTGATGGACATGCGCGAAGCCCTTGAAGCCGGCGACAGCGAAGCCGGGGTCAACGCCTACATCGCCTTCCACGAGGAACTGTTCACCCTGACCAGCAACCCGATCTTCCAGAACGTGGTGCAACAGACCAGCAATGCCCTCAAGCAAAGTGCACAGATCCTGCGCAATTCACCGGAGCACCTGGCCGAACGCCTGGAAGAAAACGAGGCGGTGGTGCGGGCCATCCGCAACAAGAACAGCGCCCTGGCCAGCGCCGAGATGCGCCGGCACATCCTCCAGGAAGGCCAGCGCATGGGCATCGAACTGAATATCCCGGACGATCACCTGGGCAACAGCGCCCAGTAATCCCCCCGAGTCAGCAACCGGACTGGAGACAGGCCATGGTCAGCTACGCCCTGAAAAACAATCCCTTCACCCGGGTGGCCAGCCTGCCAAGGCGCCCTCGGGGCGAAAGGAAGCTGCTGGTGGATGATGTCTACCCGCAGATCTTCGACGCCATTCTCGAACAGCGCATCGCTCCCGGCAGCCGCTTCACCGAAGACAGCCTGGGGCAGGCCTTCGGCGTCAGCCGCAGCATAGTGCGCCAGGTCCTGGCGCGGCTTTCCCATCAGCAAGTGGTGATCCTGCGGCCCAATTACCGGCCCCAGGTGGCGGCGCCGGACCTGGAACAGACCCGGCAGATCCTGCATGCCCGGCGCCTGACGGAAATCACCCTGGTGCGCCTGGCCTGCCAGCAGCCCCGGTGCCAGTTGCAACCCTTGCGCGAGTTGATCGCCCAGGAGCGCGAGGCCATCGCCCGCGACCAGCGCGGGCCGGCTATCCGCCTGTCCGGGGAGTTCCACCTGCAACTGGCGGAAATCGCCGGCAACGGGCCCCTGGCACAGTTCCTCGGCAGCCTGGTGCCCCTGACCTCACTGGCCATCGCCCAGTTCGAGGGCCAGGCCCGCAACTACTGCTCCTGGCAGGAACACTCGAAGATCATCGATGCACTACAGGAGGCCGATGCCGAAAAGGCCGAAACCCTGATGAACCAGCACCTGGCGCACCTGGAGCAGCGCCTGCTGGGCGGCCTGTAGCCGCCATCAGCCCGCGAGCATCCGCTCGAACCCCTGCCGGATCTTCTCTTCCGGCAGATCGTCGGCAATGAACACCATCACGCTCTCGCGCACTTCGCCTTCGGCCCATTCGCTGTCCCAATCGAAGCCATAGAGCTTGAGCACGCCCTGGAACACCATGCGCCGGGGCTCGTCGATAACGCTCAGCACACCTTTGTAGCGCAGCAGTTGCTTGCCGTGGTCTTCCAGCAGCTCATTCATGAATTCGCTCAGGCGATCCAGGTCCAGGGCTTGCTCGGTGCGCAGCACCAGGCTGGAAATCCGGTCCACTGACGGCGCCTTGCTCACTGGCCGCAGGCTGAGGCCGCCCCCCAGGTCGGCATTGAGATTGAACCCCCGCACATCCAGCAGCTCGGCCAGGTCGATCTGGCCGTGCTCCACCAGGCGGATCGGTGCCCGGCGGTTGATCCGGGTCAGGCGCTGGCCGAGGGCTTCGAAAGTCGCCTCGTCCACCAGGTCACGCTTGCTCACCAGCAGCCGGTCGGCAAAACCGATCTGCGCCTGGGCAATGGTCTGGGTCAGGTGGAACTCGGCGTGCTTGGCGTCCACCAGGGTGATGATGCCGTCGAGGATATAGCGTTCGCGCAGTTCCTCATCGATGAAGAAGGTCTGTGCCACCGGCGCCGGATCGGCCAGCCCGGTGCACTCGATCACCAGCCGGTCAAAGGCGATCTCGCCGCTGTCCAGACGCTCCAGCAACAGGTACAGGGCCTTGGTCAGGTCGGTGTGGATAGTGCAGCAGACGCAGCCGTTGGACAGGGTCATGACCTGTACCGGCTGCTCGCCCAGCAACTGGGTGTCGATGCCGGCATCGCTGAATTCGTTCTCGATCACGGCGATCTTCAGGCCGTGCTCGGCCTTGAGCAGGTGGCGCAACAAAGTGGTCTTGCCGGCGCCAAGAAAACCGCTGAGCACGGTCACGGGAATAGGGTTGTGCAAAACAGGATCTCCCACGCATAAAAACGTAGAAGCCGGCTTGTCGGCGATGGCGTCCGAAGAACCGCTATCGCCGGCAAACCGGCTCCTACAGGGGTGTGGCTCAAACGCTGTGTTTCAACAGCACTTCGGACCGCCCTTACCGCCGTATCGCGCCTCCTGGCGTTCCCGGAAGAACGCCTCGTACGACATCACCGGCTTGTCCGGGTGCTTGGTTTGCATATGCTCGACATAGTTGTCGTAGTCGGGCATGCCGACCATCAGGCGCGCGGCCTGACCGAGGTATTTACCGAGGCGACTCAGGTCATTGAACATCGTTGCAATCCTCGAGTTACGCGTCCGGCACGGCCTGATAGGGCGATTCTTTATCCGTACGCTCCTTGCTGCCCCAGGCGGCGATGCCGACCTTGAGCGCGTAGAACAGGATGCTGAACACCACCAGCAGGAACAGGGCTGTCAGGGTCGCGTTGGTGTAGGCGTTGAAGATCACGTGCTGCATCTGCGTGATGTCCTTGGCCGGAGCGATGATCTGGCCGTTGGCCATTGCATCGCTGTATTTCTTCGCCAGCGACAGGAAGCCGATCGCCGGGTTGGCGTCGAACAGCTTGATGAAGCCTGCGGTGGTGGTGCAGATCAGCAGCCACACAGCCGGCAGCAGGGTGACCCAGATGTAGCGCTGGCGCTTCATCTTGATCAGCACCACGGTACCCAGCATCAGGGCGATACCGGCCAGCATCTGGTTGGAGATGCCGAACAGCGGCCACAGGGTGTTGATGCCGCCCAGAGGATCGATCACGCCCTGGTACAGCAGGTAGCCCCAGAGCGCCACGCAGCCTGCGGTGGCAATCAGGTTGGCGGTCCACGACTCGGTGCGTTTCAGCGCCGGAACGAAGGAGCCCAGCAGGTCCTGGAGCATGAAGCGCCCGGCACGGGTACCGGCGTCCACCGCAGTGAGGATGAACAGGGCTTCGAACAGGATCGCGAAGTGGTACCAGAAGGCCATGGTGTTCTCACCCGGCAATACATGGTGGAGGATCTGCGCGATCCCCACTGCCAGGGTCGGCGCGCCGCCGGCACGGGCCAGGATGGTGTTTTCACCGATGTCCTTGGCCACCGCCTGCAGTTGGTCCGGGCTGATCGCAAAACCCCAGCTGCTGACAGTCTGGGCTACCGCCACCACGTCGCCGCCGACGATGGCCGCCGGACTGTTCATGGCGAAGTACACGCCCGGTTCGATCACCGAGGCCGCGACCATGGCCATGATCGCCACGAAGGACTCCATGAGCATGCCGCCGTAGCCGATGTAGCGGGCGTTGGCTTCGTTATCCAGCAGCTTGGGCGTGGTGCCCGAGGAGATCAGCGCATGGAAACCGGAGACCGCGCCACAGGCGATGGTGATGAACAGGAAGGGGAACAGGCCGCCTTTCCACACCGGGCCGGTGCCGTCGGTGAACTGGGTCAGGGCCGGCATCTTCAGCTCGGGCATGGTGATCAGGATGCCGATCGCCAGAGCGATGATGGTGCCGATCTTGAGGAAGGTCGACAGGTAGTCCCGCGGTGCCAGGATCAGCCACACCGGCAGTACTGCCGCGACGAAACCGTAGCCGATCAGCATCCAGGTGATCTGCACGCCGGTGAAGGTGAACATCTTGCCCCACACCGGATCCGCCGCCACCTGGCCACCCAGCCAGATGGAGCCGAGCAACAGCAGCACGCCGATCAACGAGATCTCACCAATGCGGCCCGGGCGGATGTAGCGCATGTACACGCCCATGAACACCGCGATCGGGATGGTCGCCATCACCGTGAAGATGCCCCACGGGCTCTCGGCCAGGGCCTTGACCACGATCAGCGCCAGCACCGCGAGGATGATGATCATGATCAGGAAGCAGCCGAACAGCGCGATGGTCCCCGGGATACGGCCCATTTCCTCACGGACCATGTCGCCCAGGGAACGGCCGTTACGCCGGGTGGACAGGAACAGCACCATGAAGTCCTGCACCGCACCGGCCAGGACCACCCCGGCAATCAGCCACAGGGTGCCGGGCAGGTAGCCCATCTGCGCCGCCAGCACCGGGCCCACCAGGGGGCCTGCGCCGGCAATGGCCGCGAAGTGGTGACCGAAGAGGATGTGCTTGTTGGTCGGGACGTAGTCCAGACCATCATTGTTGACCACGGCGGGCGTGGCCCGTCCCGGGTCCAGCTGCATCACGTTGTTGGCAATGAACAGACTGTAATACCGGTACGCCACCAGATAGATGGCCACGGCGGCGACCACAATCCACAAGGCGTTGATCGCCTCGCCGCGACGCAATGCAACTACGCCAAGGGCGCAAGCTCCTACGATTGCCAGCAGCAGCCAAGGAACATGGCGCAACAGGCTATTATTATTTTTCATTTTTTTATTCCAGCCAGGAGGATAGAAAAACCGCGTTTCGAGTGTAGCGCTACTGCTCTTAAAGACCACCCCCCACGTTGGTCTAGAGCCTTCTTTTAACTTATGAGGGCGGTTTTTCTTGCTCCCGATCTGCCTGAGCGGCGCCCGCCAGGAAAAAACCGGAACCCTGGGCACTTGCCGACAGTCGCACGCTTGAGCCTTGGTGCAGGAACCTCCATGTCAACGCCACCCGAACAACCGCCATTGCCACCGCCACTCCTGTATTTACTGTGCCTGACCCTGGCGCTGTTTCTCAGCGGCTGGCTGCCCTTGCCGCTGCCGGTCAATAACGGCGTGCGCAGCCTGGCAGTGATCCTGATCGTCTTCGGGCAGGGCTTGTCGTTCTGGGCCATGTGGCGTTTCCGGCAACAGCGCACCACCTCCAGCAACTTCGACCAGCCCGACCAGTTGCTCCGCGATGGCCCCTTCGCCATCTCGCGCAACCCGATCAACCTGGGCGACACCCTGGGCTACTGCGCCATTGCCCTGCTGCTGGGCAACCTGTGGCCCTGGCTGTTGCTGCCGGGGCTGCTGTACCTGATGAACCGCACGGTAATCCGCCCGGACGAGAGACAACTGCTGGAGCTCTTTGGCCAGCCCTACCGTGACTACTGCCGCAAGGTCCGGCGCTGGTTGTAGCGACAGGCGCGAACCGGGGTCTATAGTTCAGGGCACCATGCAGAGGGCCAGCCCATGACCGAGCAACACGACGACCGCCGACGCTTCAAACGCATCGCCTTCGATGCCCGGACCGAACTCAGCCAAGGCACCCACCGCTGGCCGGTACGGCTGCTGGATCTTTCACTGAAGGGCCTGCTGATCGAGCGCCCCGATCCGTGGCTGGGCGACCCGGCGCGCCCCTTCGAGGCCGACATTCACCTGAGCTCCGACGCCGATGTGCGCATGGACGTACAACTGGCCCATGACAATAAGGGCCAACTGGGCTTCGTCTGCCTGCACATCGGCCTGGAGTCCATCGAGCACCTCAGGCGCCTGATCGAATTGAACCTGGGAGACCCCGAGGAGCTGGAGCGCGAGCTCGGGGCCTTGATCGATATCTGATGGCCTTTCAGGGAAACAGCGCGGGCTCGGGAAACTCGCTTTCCGTGTCCCAGTAACCCGCCTGCTGGCGCGTGGCGACAGTCCACTGGCCGTCGGCATAACGGAAGGTGCGATAGGTGGTAACGAACTCTTCGTTCTCCATCGATGAAGCGGACGACACCTGCTGGATGCTTTCCGTGCCGCCACCAACGGACGGTACGATCTGCCAGGCCGCCTTGCCGGTCTGGGCAAACACCAGCGGCTGCTTCTCCGCGCCCTCCCCCTGGCACAGCACCGGGTCCAACTGATTCTGTTCCGGCATCAGCACTTGGGTGGCCGGGCCGCTGTAGCTGCCCATGGGAGCGGTCTGGTCGATGGTCAGGAAAAACGCCGGGGACGGCAGGCCGTTCAGCGGTGCCTTTTCCACGGTGGCCATCGGGTAGCCCAGGGACTTCTGCGCCAGTACCTCGCCGCTATCGGACACCAGGCGCGCCTGGGCTCCCAACGGCGCGCTCGGCTGATCCCCCTCCGGCTCGGCAAAGCTGTCGGCGTCCAGGCCATTGCCCCAGCTATCGGCATGCAACTGGGGGGTGATGCGCACATCCTCCAGCACCTCCAGCACCGAACCGTCGCCCACCAGCACCTGCTGGGCAATCCGATAGCCTTCCGGCACCTCGGCCGGCTGTGCCAGGGCCAGGCCGCAATAGCCCAGCAACCCCCAACCCAACACCCGCCCCCTGAATCCGCTCATGGCCATATCACCTGCTTCCTTTCAAAAAAGACCTGCATGCTTACTCGAAAAGTGCATCCAGCGCCTGCTCCAGGCGGGTCACGGCAATGATCTTCAAGCCCGGCGGCGCCTCTTTCGGCGCGTTGCCCTTGGGCACGATAGCTCGCTTGAAGCCGTGCTTGGCCGCTTCCTTCAAGCGCTCCTGACCGCTGGGCACCGGGCGCACCTCACCCGACAGGCCGACTTCGCCAAACACCAGCAGGTCATGGGGCAACGGACGGTTGCGCAGGCTCGACATCACGGCGGCCATCAACGCCAGGTCGGAGGCGGTTTCCAGCACCTTGACCCCGCCCACCACGTTGAGGAACACATCCTGATCGTGGGTGGGGATGCCGCCATGGCGATGCAGCACCGCCAGCAGCATGGCCAGGCGGTTCTGGTCCAGGCCCAGGGTCACCCGGCGCGGGTTGGCCAGGTGGCTGTCATCCACCAGCGCCTGGACCTCCACCAGCATCGGCCGGGTGCCTTCCCAGGTGGCCATCACCACGCTGCCCGGAACCTCTTCCTGGGCACGAGTCAGGAAAATCGCCGAAGGATTGGAGACCTCCTTCAATCCGCGGTCAGTCATGCCGAATACACCCAGCTCATTCACCGCACCGAAACGGTTCTTCACCGCCCGCAGCAAGCGCAGGCGCCCGTCGGATTCGCCTTCGAAATACAGCACGGTGTCCACCATGTGCTCCAGCACCCGCGGCCCGGCCAGGGCCCCTTCCTTGGTCACGTGGCCGACGAGGAAGATCGCCGTGCCGCTCTGCTTGGCGTAGCGCACCAGCAAGGCCGCGCTCTCGCGCACCTGGGACACGCCGCCCGGGGCCGACTGCAGTTGTTCGGTGAAAATCGTCTGGATCGAGTCGATCACCATGACCTTGGGTTTTTCTACCCGGGCCGTGGCGATGATGGTTTCGATGCAGGTCTCGGTCATCACCCGCAGTTGGTCCTGGGGCAGGCCCAGGCGCCGGGCGCGCATCGCCACCTGCTGCTGGGATTCCTCACCGGTGACATACAGCGCCGGCATGCGCGTGGCGATATTGCACAGGGTCTGCAGCAGGATGGTCGACTTGCCGATCCCCGGATCACCACCGATCAGCACCACCGAACCGTCCACCAGGCCGCCGCCCAGTACCCGATCGAGTTCACCGGAAGCGGTGGAGAAACGCGGAATTTCCTCGACGCTGACTTCCGCCAGGGTCTTGATCTGCGCCTGCTGCCCGGCCCAGCCGGTGCGCCCGGCAGGTGCCGCCGCGCCGCCGCTTTCGATCATGGTCTCGGTCAGGGTGTTCCAGGCCCCGCACTCACCGCATTGCCCGGCCCATTTGGGAAAGGTGGAGCCGCACTCGGTGCAGCCGTACATGCGCTTGGCCTTGGCCATCTGAACCCCCGGCAAAAACCGCGATGATAGCTCAGCTGGCGCGGATCAGCGCGGTGCGGCGGTACGTATCTGCCCGCTGGCCAGGCGCGTGGCGCTATTGCCCAGGGGATCCTCGGCATTCAGGTCGGCGCCCTTGGCGGCCAGGGCGTCAAGCAATTCGACCCGCTTGAACAACCCGGCGTACATGGCGGCGGTCTGCCCGGCGCCATTGCGCTGGTCGGGGCTGCAATCGGCGGCCAGCAGGCGCCGGGCGATCTGCACCTCGCCCTTGAAGATCGCCCCCATCAAGGCCGTGTTGCCACGCTTGTCCTGGGCGCAGGCGTTGGCCCCAGCGGCCAGCAGGCGCTCCACCGCCGGGCCCTGGCCGTGATAGGCCGCGAGGATCAGCGCGGTGTAGCCCTTTTCATCCTGGGTATCGAGGGAATAGCCGGCCGCGATAAAGGTGTCGAGCATTTCCACATCGCCACGGCGGGCGGCATCGAAATAGTAGTTTTCCAGCTGGACCTTGACCGCCACCGGGTCGGCGGCGGCCGCTGCTTCGGCCGTAGGCTGCGCGTAGGCGGCAAACGACCAGGCCACTGACAGCAGCGCTATAAAAAGACGCATGGCGCGACTCCTCTGTCGGAAAAAGACGTCACGCCCGGGCGGGCGTGACGGGTAAGGCTCGCTCGATCAGTCGCTCAACTTCGCCGCCAGGGCCTTGACTCGGGCCAGGTCGCCCTTGGCCACCTTGGTCACCCCAGTGCCGTATTCAGGGTCGGCCTTGTAAAGGAACGACAGCATGATGTGCTTGCTCTCATCATCAGTGGTGGCCAGGGAGCCGCCGAAGCTGTCGATCAGGTCCTGGCGTTCCTTCTTGCTGAAGGAGCGATACAGGTCACCGGCCTGCTTGAAGTTCTGCTCGCGCTGGATCTTCGCCTGCTGGGTGCTGCCCGCCAGCGCCATCTGGCTGTAGCGCGCGGTCTGCGGCTCTTCGCGTGGCATCAGGCGGCTTGGCTGGTAGTTGACCCCCATGCTGCTGTGGCCCAGGTTCATCGCGCCGTCCTGGTTGCCGTTGTTCACCGGGTTCTTCGGCGCGTTGATCGGCAGTTGCAGGGCATTGGCGCCGATGCGGTACATCTGGGTATCGGCATAGGAGAACACCCGGCCTTGCAGCAGGCGGTCTTCCGACGGTTCGATGCCTGGCACCAGATTGGCCGGTGCCATGGCCACTTGCTCGGTTTCCTGGAAGACGTTGGCCGGATTGCGGTTCAACACCATCTGCCCGACTTTGCGCTCGGGCACACCGGGCCAGATCTTGGTAGCGTCCAGCGGGTCGAAATCAAACTTGGCCAGGTCTTCGGGTTTCAATACCTGGACATACAAGTCCCACTTGGGAAAGTCCCCTTTATTAATGTGGGTTACCAAGTCATTAGTCATATGGCTGTAATCGCGGCCCTGTACCTCCACCACTTGTTTCGGGTCGAGATTCTTCAGACCCTGCAGGCTCTTCCAGTGGAACTTCACGTAGTGCACTTCGCCCTTGGCGTTGATCAACTTGTAGGCATGCACACCATTACCGTCCATTTCCCGGTAACTGGCCGGAGTGCCGGAGTTGGAATACAGCTCGGTCAGAGTACGGGTGGCTTCTGGAACATGGGAGAAGAAGTCGAAACGCCGCGAGTCATCGTCGAGATTGGTGCGCGGATCGGGTTTGAACGCATGCACCATGTCCGGGAACTTGATGGCATCACGAATGAAGAAGGTCGGGAAGTTGTTGCCCACCAGGTCCCAGTTACCGTCCGCGGTATAGAACTTGGTGGCGAAGCCCCGTGGATCGCGCAAGGTTTCCGGGGAGTGGTTGCCATGCACCACCGCCGAGAAACGCACGAATACCGGGGTCACTTCGCCGGCGGCAAACACCTTGGCACGGGTCAGGTCCGTGAGGTTGTCGGTTACCGTGAAAGTACCGTGGGCACCCGTGCCACGGGCATGCACCACACGCTCTGGAATGCGCTCGCGGTCGAACCGCTGGAGTTTCTGAATCAACTGCACGTCTTGCAACAGCACCGGGCCGGTGGCGCCCGCAGTCTGCGAATTCTGGTTGTCGCCCACTGCCGCACCGTTGTCGCGGGTCAGCGTGGCGGCCTGTACGGAAAGGGAAAGCATACTGGCGGCAAGCACGCCCAGTACGCGTCGCTGGGAAAGACTCCCAAGGCCAAGAGAAGCGGTCATGTTGTATTCCTCTAGTTATATAAGGCGCATCTCGATGCGCCTGCTAGAGGCTAGTGACTAAATATTTGAAAGATAAATAGAAAGGCCGTAACCGCTCGATTGACAGAATGTACTGGTTATATCGTGGGGCGCGGGGTATATCGCGCGCGACTTGATGGCACTTTGAATAAACTATTTGCCTCTTTATCGGTCGATAACCCCGCGAGCTGTAAAAAGTTGTTTCGGCAAAATACTTTTTGCTGAATTACACTGCCGTAACCAACCTCATCTGTAGCAAGGAATAACCTATGGGCGTGCTAAGTGAATTCAAGGCCTTCGCGGTCAAAGGTAATGTGGTCGATATGGCCGTCGGTATCATCATCGGCGCCGCGTTCGGCAAGATCGTCTCGTCCTTTGTTGGCGACGTGGTCATGCCGCCAATCGGCCTGCTGATCGGTGGGGTGAACTTCGGGGATCTGGCGGTCACCCTCAAGGCGGCTGCGGGCGATACGCCGGCAGTGGTCTTGGCGTACGGCAAGTTCATCCAGAGCATCATCGACTTCGTGATCATTGCCTTCGCCATCTTCATGGGGGTCAAGGTGATCAACCGTCTCAAGCGCGAAGAGGCCGTGGCCCCGACGCTGCCGCCGGTGCCGACCAAGGAAGAAGAGCTGCTGGGGGAGATCCGCGACCTGCTCAAGGCTCAGAACAACAAGCCCTGAGGCTGATCCCGCAATACGACAACGGCGCCCTGATGGCGCCGTTTTCATTACCAGTAGTTTTCCACCGCCACCTGCCCCGGTCGCCGGGTCAGGCTCAGGCTCATGCCCCGCTGCTTGAGCAGGGCGCGGGTGTCATCGATCATCTGCGGGTTGCCGCAGAGCATCACCCGGGAGTGCTCGGGGCTCAGCTCCACGCCGGCGGCACGCTCCAGCTCACCGTTCTCGATCAACTGGGTGATGCGCCCGTTGAGGCTGCCCGGATGCTGCTCGCGGGTCACGGTGCTGATGAATTGCAGCTTGTGGGCAAATTCCGCCAGGTATTCGCGCTGGGGCAACTCGGCCAGCAGGCGCTGATAGGCCAGCTCCTTGGCCTCGCGCACGCTGTAGACCAGGATGATGCGTTCGAATTTTTCCCACACCTCGAAGTCCTGGAGGATCGACAGGAACGGCGCAATCCCGGTGCCGGTGGATAGCAACCAGAGGTCGCGACCATCGACGAAACGGTCCAGGGTCAGGTAACCAAAGGCCTGGCGATCCACCAGCAGGCTGTCCCCCACTTCCAGGCGGCTCAGCTCGCTGGTGAACTCGCCGCCGGGCACCACGATGGAAAAGAACTCGAGAAACTCATCGAACGGCGACGACACCATGGAATAGGCGCGCCACACCGTACTGCCGTCGGCCTTGGTCACCCCGAGGCGAGCGAACTGCCCGGCACGAAAGCGAAAACCCGCATCCCGGGTGGTGCGCAGGGTGAACAGGCTGGAGGTCAGGGGCTGGACCTCGAGCAGGGTCTGGCGGGTGTACTTTTCTTCACTGGCAGTCATGACAGGCTCCACAAAACCGATGCGCTAGTGTCCCGCAAAGCGCCGCGCAGAAACACCGGCGGTTTGTAGTGGCATAGAGCGCGGGCAATCAGCGACAAAAAAACGTACCATTTAGCCCCGCTTCGAACAGCCCGCGCTGCCGCTGTCCGAAGGTTCCCGTGCGCTCGACAGCCCCCACCGCCGGGACATTCACCGATTACCTAGAGTCCGCCCCATGCCCCTGCTTGCAAGCCCCTTCGCCCAGCTCGACCTGATCCGCCAGCCCGAACAGCAGAACGAGCCACTGCAAGCCTTCGACGCGGCGGACGAATACCTGCTCAATCACCTGGCCGAACAACAACCGGCCAGCGACACCCGGGTGCTGGTGCTCAACGACAGCTTCGGCGCCCTGGCCGCGAGCCTGCTGGGCAAGGTCCAGGTCAGCAGCAGTGGCGACTCTTACCTGGGCGCCCTGGCCCTGGAAAAGAACCTGGTGCGCAACGGCCTGCCCTTCGACGCCGTGCGTGTGGTGCCGGCCAGCGAGCCCCTGGCCGGCCCCTTCGACCGGGTGCTGATCCGCGTCCCCAAGACCCTGGCCCTGCTGGAAGAGCAACTGATCCGCCTGCAAGGGCAGCTGGCCCCCGGCGCCCAGGTGGTGGCGGCGGCGATGGTCAAGCACCTGCCCCGCGCCGCCGGTGATTTGCTGGAGCGCTACATCGGCCCGGTCCAGGCCTCGCTGGCGGTGAAAAAGGCTCGGCTGCTGATTGCCACGCCGCAAGACAAGCAGCCCGTCGTGTCGCCCTACCCGACCCGCTATCGCCTGGAACAGCCGGCCATCGAGCTGCTCAACCACGCCAACGTGTTCTGCCGCGAAGGCCTGGACATCGGCACCCGCGCCTTCCTCCCGCACCTGCCGCAGAACCTCGGCAGCGCCCGGGTCGCGGACCTGGGCTGCGGCAACGGCGTCCTGGCCATTGCCAGCGCCCTGGACAACCCCCAGGCCCATTACACCCTGGTGGACGAATCCTTCATGGCGGTGCAATCGGCCCGGGAGAACTGGCAGGCCGTGCTGGGCGAGCGCGAAGCCCAAATGCGAGCCGGCGACGGCCTGGCCGGACAGGCAGCGCAATCCCTGGAGGTGGTGCTGTGCAACCCGCCGTTCCACCAGCAGCAGGTGGTGGGCGACTTCCTCGCCTGGCGCATGTTCCAGCAGGCCCGGGAGGCCCTGGTGGTAGGGGGCGCACTGTACATCGTCGGCAACCGCCACCTGGGCTACCACAGCAAGCTGGCGCGGCTGTTCCGCGGCGTCGAGCAAGTGGCGGCAACCCCCAAGTTCGTCATCCTCAAGGCCCGCAAGTAAGGGCTCGCCAGAACACAGCGGCCTTTTCGACAGGCAAAAAAAACCCTCCACCAAGGGAGGGTTGAAACCGAGCCGCAAGGCAACGGGATGGGATGATCAGTGGGTGGTCAGGCCTGCGGCATTCATGAACATGCGCATCAGGCTGGCGACCACGAACAGGGCCAGGACACTGCCGCCCCAGATCATTACCAGCCAACCCAGGCGCTGCCACAGCGGCTTCTTTTCCGCCTGTTCGATTTCCTGCAAAGAGTGTTTACCGCTCATGACCTCAACTCCTGCCTAACCCGTATTCCCGTAGGAGCTGGCGTGCCAGCGAAAGCGACCGCAAGCTCGGCGCAAGGCGCGAAGGCCTCTTCGCCGGCAAGCCGGCTCCTACCTAGTGATAACCGTCTTCGTGGGTGACCTTGCCGCGGAACACGTAGTAGCTCCAGAAGGTATAACCCAGGATGAACGGGATGATGAACAAGGTGCCCACCAGCATGAAGCCCTGGCTCTGCGGCGGCGCGGCGGCGTCCCAGATGGAGATCGACGGTGGCACTATGTTCGGCCACAGGCTGATGCCCAGGCCGCTGTAGCCGAGGAAGATCAGCACCAGGGTCAGCAGGAACGGCGTGTAGTGGGCGTTGCGGGCCACGGCGCGGAGCAGGCCGTACATGGTCACCAGCACCAGGATCGGCACCGGCAGGAACCAGAACAGGTTCGGCAGGGTGAACCAGCGCGCGGCAATCTCGGCGTGGGCCAGGGGCGTCCAGATGCTGACGACGCCGATCACCGCCAGCACCACGTAGGCCAGGGGCCGCGCCAGGTCATGCATCTGCAGTTGCAGCTTGCCTTCGGTCTTCATGATCAGCCAGGTGCAACCGAGCAAGGCATAGGCCACCACCAGCGCCAGGCCGCAGAACAGGGTGAACGGGGTCAGCCAGTCCAGGGAACCGCCGGCGAACTGGCGGTTGACCACCGGCAGGCCATCGATAAATGCCCCCAGGGCCACGCCCTGGAAGAAGGTCGCCGCCACCGAGCCGCCGATGAAGGCCTTGTCCCAGATGTGGCGCTTGTCTTCCTTGGCCTTGAAGCGGAACTCGAAGGCCACGCCGCGGAAGATCAGGCCCACCAGCATCAGGATCAGCGGCAGGTAGAGTGCCGAGAGCACCACCGAGTAGGCCAGCGGGAAGGCGCCGAACAACGCCGCGCCCCCCAGTACCAGCCAGGTTTCGTTGCCGTCCCAGACAGGCGCGACGGTGTTCATCATTACGTCACGGTCGCGGTCGTCCTTGACGAACGGGAAGAGAATCCCGATCCCCAGGTCGAAGCCGTCCATGACCACGTACATCATGATGCCGAAGATGATAATCACGGCCCAGAGCAGCGGAAGATCAATACCCATGACTCAGTTCCCCTTGTTCAGGCGGGTGCCGTGGTCGGCGTCGTGGTCATCGTCGGCTGCGGACAGCGGACGGGCCGGGGTGCGTTTCTGGCCGGGGCCACCGTGGCTGGTTTCGGCACCTTCGTTGGTAACCGGGCCTTTGCGCACCAGGCGCATCATGTAGCCGATACCCACGCCGAACAGCGAGAAGTACACCACCACGAACAGCGCCAGGGTGATGCTCATCTGCACAAAGCTGTGGCCGGAAGAGGCATCCGCCGTGCGCATCAGGCCATAGACCACCCACGGCTGGCGGCCGATCTCGGTGGTGAACCAGCCGGCCAGGATCGCGATCAACCCGGACGGGCCCATCCACAACGCCAGGTACAGGAACGGGCGCGAGGTGTAGAGGGTGTCGCGCTTGCGCAGCCAGAGGCTCCACAGGCCGGTGAAGATCATCAGCATGCCCAGGCCGACCATGATCCGGAACGACCAGAAGACGATGGTCGAGTTGGGCCGGTCCTCGGGTGGGAACTCCTTGAGCGCCGGCACCTGCTTGTCCAGCGAGTGGGTGAGGATCAGGCTGCCCAGGTAAGGGATTTCCACCGCGAAGCGGGTTTTCTCGGCCTTCATGTCCGGCCAGCCAAAGAGGATCAGTGGGGTCGGCTCGTTGCCGACGTTCTCCCAGTGGCCTTCGATGGCGGCGATTTTCGCCGGCTGGTGCTTGAGGGTGTTGAGGCCATGGAAGTCGCCGATCACCGCCTGCACCGGCGCCACGATCAGGGCCATCCACATGGCCATCGACAGCATGCGACGAATGGCCGGGTTGTCCCGCCCGCGCAGCAAGTGCCAGGCTGCGGACGAACCGACGAAGAACGCCGTGGCGACGAACGCCGCTACAGCCATGTGCGCCAGGCGATAGGGGAATGACGGGTTGAAGATCACCGCCAGCCAATCCACCGGGATCACCTGGCCGTTGACGATTTCATAGCCTTGCGGGGTCTGCATCCAGCTGTTGGACGAGAGGATCCAGAACGTCGAGATCAGGGTGCCGATGGCCACCATCACCGTGGAGAAGAAGTGCAGCTTGCGCCCGACCTTGTTCCAGCCGAACAGCATCACCCCGAGGAAACCGGCTTCGAGGAAGAAGGCCGTGAGCACTTCATAGGTGAGCAAGGGGCCGGTGACGGACCCGGCAAAGTCCGAGAAGCGGCTCCAGTTGGTGCCGAACTGGTAGGCCATCACCAGGCCGGAGACCACGCCCATGCCGAAGTTGACGGCAAAGATCTTCGACCAGAAGTGGTAGAGATCGCGGTAGGTGTCGTCGCGGGTCTTCAGCCAGAGGCCTTCGAGTACCGCCAGGTAGCTCGCCAGGCCGATGGTGATCGCCGGGAACAGGATATGGAACGAGATGGTGAACGCGAACTGAATTCGGGCGAGATCAAGAGCCTCTAAACCGAACATAAGCTTTCCTCTATCAGGTAATACCGGCTGCCGGCCAGAGGCCTGCACCCACTGCCCCCACGGATATGGAGTGCGGCGAATTCGGATTCGTTCTTTTTTAAACCATCGCTACGCAGGGAGTCTGGCACTTGGGCCACCACATCAGCCTTTGCAAAAAGGTTTTGATCTGGATCAAGCAACATTGAAAGAGTAGTCCTAATTTCGCCATGCAACTCTGTGGTTATTTGCCGCGTGACAGCTTGCCTCACCCTCTCAAGCCCGGGGTTTTCCCGGCTTTTCCCCACCCAAAACGCCTGTAGCCGCTGCTGAGCCTGCGAAGCTGCGAAAGGCCGGGCCGCGTTCGGTACGCAGGGCCTTGGCTGGCAACTTCCCGTCGAACCTGCGGCGTATTCAAGATCCTGGCGTCTCCTTCGGAGCCGTTCGCAGCCTGCGGCAACGGCTACAGGGTTCGCGACCAGGTGTTCGAGCGAAAAACAAGATAGATGCGCGGCTAACGAATTTTCCCCGAGCCGCAACTATTGGTTACATCTTGGTGATAATCTCGTGGCACTCCCCGCTCAGATCTACCGCCCGATGCCCAGCCAAGACCCTCTGCTGCTCCGTCACCATCGTCCGTTCATCGCGTTCTGGCTGGCGCGGATCTTTACCGCCAGCGGCTTCCAGATGCTCACCGTGGCCATTGGCTGGAACCTCTACCAACTGACCGGCAATGTGCTGGACCTGGGTCTGGTGGGGCTGGTGGAATTCGCCCCGCGGGTGCTGTTCATGCTGCACACCGGGCATGTGGCCGACCGCTACGACCGGCGTCGGGTGGCGGCCATCTGCCAGTCGCTGCAAGCCCTGATCGCCCTGGCCTTGGCCGTCGGCAGCCTGACCGACAGCGTCACCCGGGAAATGATCTTCATCCTGGCCTTCCTGCTCGGCGGCGCCCGCTCCTTCGAAATGCCCACCACCCAGGCCCTGCTGCCGAGCATCGTGCCCGCGGCGCTGTTTCCCCGGGCGGTGGCCGCCGCGCAATCGGCGCAGCAGTCGGCGACCATCGTCGCCCCGGCCTTGGGCGGGTTGCTGTACGCCTTCGGCAGCGTCTGGGTCTACGGCCCCACCGTGGTCCTGTACCTGATCGCCTGCCTGCTGATGCTCAACCTGCCGGCCCGGCAGACCCCGTTGAACAAGGGCAAGGCCACCCTCGATTCGCTGCTGGCGGGCATCCGCTTCATCCGCAGCCGCCCGGACATCCTCGGCGCCATCTCCCTGGACCTGTTCGCGGTATTGCTGGGTGGCGCCACCGCGCTGCTGCCGGTGTTCGCCAAGGACATCCTGCTCACCGGCCCCTGGGGCCTGGGGCTGCTGCGTTCGGCGCCAGCGGTGGGGGCCTTGCTGATGTCCCTGTGGCTGGCGCGTTTTAGCGTCGAGCGCAAGGTCGGGCGGGTGATGTTCACCGCGGTCGGGGTGTTTGGCGTGGCCACCATCGCCTTCGGCCTCTCGACTTCGTTCTGGTTTTCCCTGGCGGTGCTGGTGGTGCTGGGGGCGGCGGACATGATCAGCATGGTGATCCGCGCCTCCTTCGTGCAACTGGAAACCCCGGACGAAATGCGCGGCCGGGTCAGCGCGGTGAACGGCCTGTTCATCGGCGCTTCGAATCAGTTGGGGGAGTTCGAATCCGGGCTGACCGCCCACTGGTTCGGCACGGTGCCGGCGGTGGTGCTGGGCGGGGTCGGCACGCTGCTGGTGACCGGCGTCTGGATCAAGCTGTTCCCGACCCTGGCCCAGCGCGATCGGATGATCGAACGGGTCGAGCAACCCAAGGCCTGAAGCCGCGCCGGGCTGGCGCGGCCAGGTTCAAGCCTCAGTGGCTGGGCTGAGCCTCAGCACAGGATCGCCATTTCGCCGCCTCCAGCAGGTCGCAACCATCCTGGGTCAGCACATAGAGCACGTCGATGATGTGGGGAATGTCCTTCACATCGCCGTGGCTGAAGTTCAGGCAGCAGAGGGTTTCCAGCAGATTGGCAGCCGTGCGCATGCGTTGCTCGGCGGCTTCGTGCAGCGCCTCAGGGGAGGCATTGGCGTTGATAAAAAACACACCTGGCCGGCTTATGTTGGATTTAAGCGGCACATAGTGAGCAGCAGTTTTCGGGGTATTCATCATTAGATCCTTCTTTATGAATGACCGCCCCAATCGTGACCAAACGATGGGTGGCGGACTGTGCACAGGTTGGTCAACCGGGAAGAAGGCACCCGGCACACCCGAAGGTGTCCCGCGCACAGCCCACCATTAAGCGTGCGGACACGAAAAAGTGCCTGCAAACCAGGGTGGCGCGTGCGCCTTCTAATTTCGGGTGACCAAACCCGGCCGCTGAATTGGCAGCGACGGCGCGAACTATAGGGGTGATGGGACGGGCGGTGCAACAAGCGGCTGGTTAGCCTTTGTTACCCGTTCACAAGCCCCGTGCCCGACTCCTTGCCGAACCGAGCTGCGACAGAGAAACGCCCCGTGGGGGGCCTCGTAACAGGTTATTGATCATTCTCTGCAATACAAAACCGCTACGAAGCGTGTAAGGTATCGCCTTACACTCGCACCCCATGATCAAGTCCTTTCAGCACAAAGGCCTGCACGCCTTCTATGAAACCGGGTCGACTCGTGGAATACGGGCCGAGCATGCACGCCGGTTGGCCCGCCAGCTGTCGTTCATGGATCACGCCAGCGAACCGGCAGACCTCAATCTGCCGGGCTGGCGGCTGCACCCGCTCAGGGGCGACCTGCTTGGCTACTGGTCCCTGGTAGTGTCCGGCAACTGGCGAGTGATCTTTCGTTTCGTAGGTTCGGATATCGAGCTGGTGGATTATCTGGACTACCACTGAACAGGAGGCAGGATCATGCCCATCCACAACCCGCCCCACCCCGGTGACACCCTGCGCCTGGATATCTTGCCCGAACTGGGCATCAGCGTGACGGAGCTCGCGCGGCATATCGGCTACGCCCGCCCGCACCTGTCCAAGGTGTTGAACGGCCATGCGCCAATCCGCGCGGAACTGGCGGTCAAGCTGGAACGCGCCGGAATCGGCAAGGCCAAGGTCTGGCTGGCGGTACAGGCCGATTACGACATCTGGCACACCGAGCAGGAACTGCAACCGCTGATCGAGCCCATCGTGGCCCATGTTGGCTGAGCCCTAAACCAGCAGCTCTCCAGCCACCTTGGCGCGCTTGCCGCGACCGCACAGCGCTTCCACCAGGGCCAGGGCAAACGCCAGGGCCGCGGCGGAGCTCTGGGCGGTGATGCAGTTGCCATCCACCACCACCGGCTGGTCGACAAAGGTGCAGCCCAGCAGATGATGGCTGGCGCTGGGCAGGCAGGTCATGCGCCGCTGGCGCAGCACGCCATACGCCTGCAAGGCCAGGGCCGGGGCTTCGGCGATGCCGGCGAACAGGCGCCCCGCTGCGGCCTGATCCTTGACCAATTGCTGCAGCGGTTGATGGGCCGCCAGGTGCTGGGCGCCCACCGCGCCGCCGGGCAATACGATCAGGTCGAAGCGTTGGGCCAGCACGTCCACCAGCATGGCGTCGGCGGTCAAGCGGGTGCCCCGGGCGCAGGTGAGCATGCGCCGGCCTTCGACGCTGGCGGCCAGCACTTCGACTTCGGCACGGCGCAATACGTCGATCAGGGTCACGCTTTGCAGGTCGTCGATGCCTTCGGCAAGGGTGACCAGGGCTCTGAAGGTCATGGGGATGACTCCGCGTGGAGGTCTTTAAAGCTTAGTCAGCTTTGCCGGCTGCCGTTCAGGGCGCCGTCACTTGATGTAGATCTGCGCGCCCAGGCTGTTGCCCGGGGCGTTGAGCGAGGTGTTGCGAAAGCTGAAGGTGCCCTCCTGCTTGCCCGCCAGGTCGAAGACATAGACATAGCCGACGGTAGTCCCCGAGTTGCCGCAGGGCACATAGCTGGAGCCGTCCTCGCACACCGGCGAGCGGGTGCCATCGACCTCGAAGCCGTCCAGGGTCACATGGGGCTCGCGGCCGTAGCCGATCTCCAGCACGTAGACCTTGATGTTCGGGCCGTTGTGATCGCACTGGGTCCGTTCACGGCCGTCGGAGACATCCTCCAGGCCGCAGGAAGGTGACAGCACCTTGAGAATCTCCACCCGGCTCAGCGGCGGGGCCGAGCGCGCCATGACCGGGGCCGCCAGCCAGCAGGCTGTCGCGCCGAGCAATGCCAGGGCTGTCATTTTCACTGTGCTGCGCATAAATCCCCCCTAAAACCAGGGCGCAGTATGCGCTACTTGCCAGCGCGGCAAAACATCGCCGACGATCGCAGCCATTGGCCCACGCTGCTGGTATGATGCGCGGCTTTTTCCGACCCAGAGCAAATCCGCAGGCACCTTATAAAGTCTGTGCTTTGCTGTTGGAGTCGATACATTCACGGCGCCCGGCGGCGCCACGGGGAGCAGACATGCTGGAAAGGCTGTTTCAACTCAAGGCACACAACACCAACGTGCGCACCGAGATTCTTGCGGGCGTGACCACCTTCCTGGCCATGGCCTACATCCTTTTCGTCAACCCGAGCATTCTCGGCGAGACGGGCATGGACAAGGGCGCGATCTTCGTTGCCACCTGCCTGGCGGCGGCCATCGGTTCCACCGTCATGGGCCTGATCGCCAACTACCCGATCGCCCTGGCACCGGGCATGGGCCTGAACGCCTTCTTCACCTACACCGTGGTCCTGCACATGGGCCACACCTGGCAGGTGGCCCTGGGTGCGGTATTCATCTCGGCGGTGCTGTTCTTCCTGCTGTCGATCTTCCGCATCCGCGAATGGATCATCAACAGCATCCCCCTGCCCCTGCGCTCGGCCATTGCCGCCGGTATCGGCCTGTTCCTGGCGCTGATCGCCCTGCATAACGCCCAGATCGTCGTGGGCAACGAGTCGACCCTGGTCGGCCTGGGCGACCTGAGCAAACCGGCCCCTATCCTCGCGGCCCTGGGTTTTGCCCTGATCGTGGCCCTGGAAGCCCTGAAAGTGCGCGGCGCGGTGCTGATCGGCATTCTCGCGGTGACCGTCGTCTCCATTCTCATGGGCGTCACCCCGTTCGGCGGCGTGACCTCGATGCCACCGTCCCTGGCCCCGACCTTCCTGCAACTGGACATCAAGGGCGCCCTGGATATCGGCCTGATCAGCGTGATCTTCGCCTTCCTGTTCGTCGATCTGTTCGACAACTCCGGCACCCTGATCGGCGTCGCCAAGCGCGCCGGCCTGATGGGCAAGGACGGCCACATGCCGAAAATGGGCCGGGCGCTGATCGCCGACAGCACCGCCGCCATGGCCGGTTCCTTGCTGGGCACCTCGACCACCACCAGCTACATCGAATCCGCGGCGGGCGTGAGCGCCGGCGGCCGCACCGGCCTGACCGCCATCGTGGTCGCGATCATGTTCCTGCTGGCGCTGTTCTTTTCGCCACTGGCAGCCAGCGTACCCGCCTTCGCCACCGCACCGGCCCTGCTGTTCGTCGCCGTGCTGATGACCTCGGGCCTGGCAGAAATCGACTGGGAAGACATCACCGTCGCCGCTCCCGTGGTCGTCACCGCCCTGGCCATGCCGTTCACCTATTCCATCGCCAACGGCATCGCCTTCGGCTTCATCGCCTGGACCGTGATCAAACTGCTGTCGGGCCGTGCCCGTGAGCTGAACGCGCCCCTGGTGATCCTGTCGATCCTGTTCGTGATCAAGCTCGGTTACCCCGCATGACTTTTGACGCCGCAAGCTACACCACCCAGTTGAATGACAAGGTCGCGCGCTTGCGCGACCTGCTGGCCCCCTTCGATGCCCCCGAGCCCCAGGTCTTCGACTCGCCCCTGCAGAACTTCCGCCTGCGGGCAGAGTTCCGCCTGTGGCGCGAGGCCGGGGAACGGCACTACGCGATGTTCTCCCAGGACGACAAGCGCACGCCGATCCTCATCGAGGAGTTCCCCATCGCCAGCCAGCGCATCAACCAGTTGATGCCCCGGCTCAAGGCCGCCTGGCAAGCCAGCGCGCCCCTGAGCCACAAGCTGTTCCAGGTGGAGTTCCTCACCACCCTGGCCGGCGACGCGATGATCACCCTGTGCTATCACCGCCCGCTGGACGAGCACTGGCACAAGGCGGCGAGCCAACTGGCCGCCGACCTCAAGGTCAGCGTGATCGGCCGTTCCAAGGGCAAGCGCGAAGTCATCGGCCAGGACTACGTGGTGGAAAAGCTCGAAGTCGGCGGGCGTACCTTCAGCTACCGCCAGCCCGAAGGCGCCTTCACCCAGCCCAACGGCACGGTGAACCAGAAGATGCTCAACTGGGCCTATGAAGCCCTGGGCGAGCGCCAGGACGACCTGCTGGAGCTGTATTGCGGCAACGGCAACTTCACCCTGCCCCTGGCCACCCGGGTGCGCAAGGTGCTGGCCACCGAGATCAGCAAGACCTCGGTGAATGCCGCCTTGAGCAACCTCAGCGAAAACGCTATGGATAACGTCACCCTGGTGCGTTTGTCGGCCGAAGAGCTGACCGAAGCCCTGAACGAAGTTCGGCCGTTCCGCCGCCTGCAGGGCGTGGACCTCAAGAGCTACGAATTCGGCAGCGTGTTCGTCGACCCGCCTCGGGCCGGCATGGACCCGGACACCTGCGAACTGACCCGGCGCTTCGACAACATCCTGTACATCTCCTGCAACCCGGAAACCCTGGCGGCCAACATCGCCCAGTTGCACGACACCCACCGCATCACCCGTTGTGCTCTATTCGACCAGTTCCCCTGGACCCACCACATGGAATCCGGGGTTTTGCTGACCCGCCGCTGATTTGCCGTGCAATAGCCAACAGCCGTCCTCGTGACGGCTGTTTGCATTCTGCCGCCCTCCCGCTCCGTAGGAGCCGGCTTGCCGGCGAAGGGGCCCTTGAGCCTTGCGCCAATCTGGCCGACGCTTTCGCTGGCAAGCCAGCTCCTACAGGGGGCGGTACGGCAATGGGGTTCAGCCCAGGGGGCGGAAGTAACCGGCCAGTTGCTGCAGGTCCTGTTCGTTGAGCAGGCCGGCGTAATACTTGAGCTGAATCCGCGCCAGCAGGTAGGCATGCCGGGCATCCGCCAGGTCGCGACGGGCGGTGAATAGCTGTTGTTCTGCATCCAGGACGTCGAGGTTGACCCGCTCGCCGCCGTGCACGCTCTTCTGGGTCGCGGTCACCAGGGCCTCGGCGGAGCTGACGGCCATTTCATAGGCCCGGACCTTGGCCGCGGCGCTGGTGTTGAGGTTGAACTGCTTGCGCAGTTCGTTGAGGGTGGTGGCGGTCTTGGCGTCCAGTTCGAACTGGGCCTGGGACAGCTGGCTGGCCGCCTGTCGGGTCGAGGCCGATACCGAGCCACCGGCAAACAGCGGCAGGCTGACCTGGATGCCCACGGTATTGGTGTCGTACTTCTGGTTGTAGGAGCTTTCCGAATCGGAACTGGTTTGACGGCTGCTGGCATACAAACTCACCTTGGGCAGGTGCCCGGCGCGCTTGCGCTCCACTTCGTACTCCGCCACTCGCAGCGCCTGCTGCTGGGACGCCAGGTCCGGGTTGTTGGCCATGGCCAGGTCACGCCAGCTGTCGAAGCGGTTGGGCAGCAGCGGCTGGATCTGGAACTGCCGGGTCAGCGGATCCAGTTCGTCGATCTGCAACGGTTCGCCGACTATGGCTTGCAGCTCGCGCAGAGCGGCATCCTGCTGGTCCTGGGCCTCGATCTCCTGCGCCAGGGCCAGGCTCAGCCGGGCCTGGGTCTCCAGCACATCGGTGCGGGTGCCCTCGCCGCCCTTGAGCAGGCGCTCGTTGAGCTGCAAGCGTTCGGCGTAGGCACGCTTCTGCGCCCGGCTCAGTTCGATACGCTCCTGGGCCAGCAGCGCCTGGCTGTAGGCACTGAGCAGGCGCACCGCCAGTTCCTGACTCTTGCCGCGAAAGCGTTCGTCGGAAAACAGCGCCTGGGCCGAGCCCTGGCGGTAGCGCGCATAGGCTTCGTAGTCCAGCAGCGGTTGCTGCAGGGTCAGGGTCGAGGCGTAGCTGCGGTAGTCCCGGTCATTGGTGACATCACCGCGAACGGTCTCCTGGGTCACTTCGGACTGGTTGCGCGAATTGTTATAGCTCCAGGACAGGTTCGGCAGCAGCCCGGCACGGCCAATGGCCCGGTTCTCTTCCCCGGCATCGCGCTCCTTGATCGCCGCCTGGAAGGTCGGGTCATTGCGCAAGGCCAGGTCATAGGCGTCCAGCAACCCCAAGGCCCGGACCGACGGGCTGCTCAACAGGCACAGCAGGGGCAGGTAGCACCAGGCTCGAATCATTCTTCCACCAACGCCATGTGAGTACGGTCAAGCAGGGGCTTGAACAGGTAGTTGAGCATCGAACGTTCGCCGGTACGGACAAAGGCTTCCACCGGCATGCCCGGGCGGATCTGCAAGCCCTGCAACTGCTGCATGCCCTGGGCGCTGACCGTGGCCCGCAAGGTGTAGTAAGGCTCCTCGGTGCGCTCGTCCACCTGCCGGTCGGCGGACACCAGGGTCACCTCCCCCGGCACCCTGGGCGTGGTGCTCTGGTTGAAGGCCGAGAACATCAGCTCCACGGGCAGCCCCGGGTGCACCTTGTCCACCAGTTGCACCGGCACCCGGGCCTCCACCAGCAGGGGTTCGTCCTGGGGCACGATGTCCATCAGCGGCTGGCCCGGCTTGATCACCCCGCCCTCGGTGTACACCTCCAGCCCCACCACCACCCCGGCGGCCGGGGCGCGCACCTGGCTGTTGGCCAGTTCGAACTGGGCGGAGGCCAGGCGATTGCGCAGGTCCTCGGTACGCACCCGGGTATCGGCCAACTGGCTGCGCAGGTCTTTCTGGAAATCCTCGGTGGTCTGGCGGATGCGCAGGCGCAGTTCGAGGATCTGCCGCTGCAACTGGCCGATGCGGCCGAAGTCCTCGGCGATCGAGCCGTCGATCTGCGCGTACAGGCGCTCGCTGTCCAGCAGCCGGTTGCGCGGGATATAGCCGTCCCGGGCCAGTTCCCGCAGGCCCTGCAACTGTTCATTCAAGGCGCGGCGCTGCGCCAGCTTGCTGGCCTGGGAATCCCGGGTGCCACGCAACTGCGCCTCGGAGCCGGCGATGGTTTCGGCAATCCCCTGCTGCTCCATGCTCAGGGCCTGGCGCCGGCTGCTGAACAGCTGCCGTTGCAGCGCCAGGCTGGCGGCCACGTCCGGCTCGCTGGCCAGGGCCTGAAGTTGCGGGTCGAAGACGATATCGCTGGCGCCGTCGCGCTCGGCATTGAGCCGCGCTTCGCTGGCCAGCGAGCCCAGGTACTGGCTGCGCAGGGACTGCATCTGGGTGCGCAGCGGCGTCTCGTTGAGGCGAAGCAGCACCTGCCCGGCGCTGACCCGGTCGCCTTCCTTGACTTCGATCCGCTCGACGATGCCGCCGCTCTGGTGCTGCACGGTCTTGCGATGGCCCGAGACCATGACCTTGCCCGACACCGCCACGCCCTTGTCCAGCGGCGCCAGGGCGGCCCAGCCGATAAACCCGGCAAAACCTCCCAGCACCAGGAGCCAGCCCAGCCGCGAATACTTCCTGTCGTCCAGGGACAACACATTGCTGGCGGCCGGCCCCGCGACCGGCGCAACAGAGCCTGTGGATAAACTCGCCTTCATGCTTTTTTCCCTTCGCCGCCGGCCACGCCCAAGCGGTAGTTCATGTTCAAGCTGGTCACCGGGCTGCTCGCCGGATTGCTCATCGGTACAGCCGGCGGCGCGGCCTTGGCCTTCTGGTTCGCCTCCAGCACCCGCGCCGTCGGACCGTAGGCCTGCAACTGGCCGTCGCGCAGGATCATCAACTGGTCGGTCAGGGTCAGCACGTTGGGCTTGTGGGTGATCAGCACCAGGGTCCGCTGCCGCTGCTTGAGCTGGCTGATGGTTTGCAGCAGCGCCTGCTCACCGGCCTCATCGAGGTTGGAATTGGGCTCGTCGAGCACGATCAGCGCCGGCAGGCCATACAGGGCCCGGGCCAGGCCAATGCGCTGGCGCTGGCCGCCGGACAACCCGGCACCGCCCTCGCCCAGGCGCGTGTCATAGCCCTGGGGCAATTGCAGGATCAGTTCGTGCACCCCGGCCATTTGTGCGGCCTGCAGGACCTGATCCGAGTCCAGCTGGGCAAAACGCGCTATGTTCTCGGCGATGCTGCCGGCGAACAGCTGGATGTCCTGGGGCAGGTAACCGATATGCGGCCCCAGTTGCTGCCTGTCCCACTGAGCCAGGTCTGCGCCATCCAGGCGTACCTTTCCCGTCAGGGGCGTCCAGGCACCGACCAGCAGCCGGGCCAGGGTCGACTTGCCACAGCCGGAAGGGCCGATCACCCCCAGCACCTGGCCAGCCTCCAGGGTGAAGCCAAGGTTGCTCAAGGCCGGGCGACGGCTGCCCGGGGCACAGGCGCTCAACTGCTCGACGCTCAACTTGCCCTTGGGCGTCGGCAGGCTCATGCGTGCCGGGCGCGGCGGGTTGGCCTGCAACAACTCGGACAAACGCTCGTAGGCCAGGCGCGCCGAACTCCATTGCTTCCATACCGCGATCAACTGGTCGATGGGGCTGAGCACGCGGCCCATTAGGATCGAGCCGGCGATCATCATCCCCGGGGTGATCTGGCCCTGCACCGCCAGCCAGGCGCCCAGGCCCAGCACCAGGGACTGCAGGGCCATGCGCACGCCCTTGGACCAGGCGCTGATGGTGGCGGTCTTTTCGCTGGCCAGGTTCTGCTGGGCGAGAAAGCCCTGGTGGCCGATGAACCAGCGCTCGCGCAGGGCGCCGAGCATGCCCATGGCTTCGATCGCGTCGGCATTGCGCAGGTTGGCGGTGGCCTGCTGGCTGGTGATGATCGACAACTGGCTGGCCTGGGCCAGGGGTGCCTGGCAGATATGCTGGTTGATCCAGGCCAGCGCCACCAGCAGCACCGCGCCGGCCAGGGCCAGCAGGCCGAGCCAGGGGTGAAAGAGAAAGATCACCAGCAGGTAGACCGGAAACCAGGGCGCATCGAAGAACGCGAACAAGGCATTGCCGGTGGCGAACTGGCGCAGCGCGGTCAGGTCGTTCAAAGCCTGGCCGGCGGCCTGGGGGCTGCCCTTGAGCTGGGCTTCGAAAGCGGCGTCATACACCCGCTGGTTCAGGCGCATGTCCATCTGGGTACCGAGGTGGATCACCACCTGGCTGCGCACCCACTCCAACGCCCCCATCAGGCCGAACAGGCCGAGGATCATCAGCGTCAGCATCAGCAGGGTCATCTGATTGCCCGAGGCCAGCACCCGGTCGTAGACCTGCAGCATGTAAAGGGCCGGGGCCAGCATCAGCAGGTTGATCACCGCCGAGAACAGGCCGATGTTGAAAAAGCCGCCCTTGTAGGCCGTCAAGGCCGCCAGCGTCTCGGAAGCGGCAAGTGGATTCGGCCTGCTCATCAAGGTGTCCTGTGGAGAGTGTAGGGTTACAGGGCCTTCCGCTCGGGCAGAGCGGAACGACAAGAGGCGCGCCCGGTGCGTTGACAGGCACCACGGCGCTCCCCAGAATTTGCCACCGCCGCCGCCCTGGCCTTCGAAAACTCGGGCGACGGAGGTGAGTCAAGCCAGCGAATGGAGGAGCGATCCTGCATTCGCTTTTTTATGCCTCAGGCCTGCACTCAGGCGGCCAGCACCCAGTCCTGGGCCACGTCCTGCACACCCACCAGGCCAACATCGGCAGCGGCTGCGGCAGCCGGATTGACGTGAGCAACGCCAGCAGCGGCCAGGTCGTCGAAGGTGGAGTTCACCGACAGGCTTGGGTCGATCGCCTTGAGCAGGGCATCGATCTCGCCGGCCAGCGCCGAGCTGTCGCCACTCATCAGGCCGTAGACCACCTTGTGCACTTCGCCTGCACGGCCTTCTTCCTTCAGGCTGTTGAGGCCCAGGTTGGTGAAGCTGACTTCCTGGCTGACCAGGTTGTAGTTGCTGCCCGAACCACCGGCGAGGGTGTCGCCCAGGGAGATAGTGTCCACCGAGCCCCAGAGGGTGTGGCTCGGGTTGCTGAACAGGGTGTAGTGCAGGTTGCCGTCGGCGACGAAGGCCGCATCACTGGCGGTGCTCTTGATGGCGTACTGGGTGCCGTCGAACGGGCCCGGGTTGAAGCCACCGGTGTTGGTGCCGTCGACCACTTCGCCTGGGCGGTGGTTGACGTCGCCGAAGTAGGCCGACCAGTCAGTCAGGTATTGCGCAACAGTATTACCGCCGTAGGTAGCGCTGTAAGAGATCGAAATGCTCATGCAAAACTCCAATACATTAGGGGGGTCATGTCCGCAGCACGCCACTGCCTGCTGCGGTTTTGCCCATCAATGGGCAAAAGCGGTCAGAACTGATACTCCACGGTGCCCTGCAAGGTCCGGCCACGGCCGAGGGTGAAGGCCAGGACATCGCCGAGGGGCACCAGGTAGGCGCGGTCGGTAACGTTTTCCATGGCCAGGCGCAGGGTCAGTTCTTCAGTGGCCCGGTAGCTGCCATACAGGTCGTAGACGGTGTAGGGCTTCCAGTCGGCCGGGTAGACGCCGGTCTGGCTCACGGTGCCGGTGGCGGAGCCGGCGATCGAATAGCCGGCGCTGTAGCGGGCCCGGGCGCCGATATCCAGCTTGCGGTCGAAAAAGCGTGCGCCCAGGGTCAGGGTGCCGCGGTCCATGGGCATGTGTTCGGCCGAACCGAGGATCGCCGCATTGCAGCGGCTGGCGTTGTTGGCCGCATCATCGGGGCGCATGCCGGTGACGATCGCACCACGCCCGCTGCCATTCTTCACCGGCTGGGTCACGCCCCCCAGCCAGGCGATTTTCGTGCAGAAATCGTTGTCGCCGATCATGCGGGTGTAGTTCAGCTGGCCGTAGGCGCGGCCGGCGTCATAGTCCAGCTGGTACTCCACGCCCTTGAAGCGGGTGCTGCTGAGGTCGTTGACATAGGCACTGTTGCCGATGCCGGGCGAGCCGTAGCCAGGGGGCTGCACACCCATGGCCATATAGATGAAGTCATCGACCCGGGTATCGAAGTACGCCACCTTGATCCCCAGGCGGTCATCGTTGAACCAGAGGTTTTCCTTGAAGACGTTGACCCCCGCTTCCCAGGTGCTGGAACGCTCCGGCTTGAGGAAGGGGTTGGGGAAGGTGCTCTCCGAGCCGCCGCCGTGGGGCCGGCCGGTGATCATGGTTTCGGTCACCGCCGGTGGCCGCCAGCCCTTGCCATAGCTGGCGAACAACTGCAGCCATTCGACGCCCGGCTTGACCGACAGGCCGAAGGTCGGCGAGAAGCGCCCTTCCTCGTTGTCGATGTCATAGGCCACCGGCACCGAAATCTGCTGGGGCGTCTTGCCGATCACGAAGGTGCGGGTGTTGATTCCGGTCTCGCCCCGCAGGCGGTAGCGGTCGTAGCGCAAACCGGCGTTGAGGTTCAGCCAGCCGTCGTAGTCGAAATCCAGGCGGGTGAACAGGCTGCCCAGGGCACGATCGCCCTCGGGGGTCATGCTGGCCGCGGGCGAAGCGCTGACCGCCGATCCTTTGGGCACCGGCTGGCTGGAGTCGGGGCGGACCTTGTCATAGAAGAACTCCAGGCCGTAGTTGGCCTTCAGCGTGGCCAGCTCGCCGAGCGCGAAGGTCGAGGTGTTCTGCGCCTGAGCGCCATAGGTGTCGGTCTGGTAGGTGATCGAGTAGCCGGGGCTGCTGCGCCGGGTCAGGGTGCTCTGGTCGTTGCTGTTGTCGACGTAGTAGAGCTTGGCCTTGAAGTCGATCAGCGGGTTGTCCGGCGTGTAGCTGTAGTCGAGGCCGAAGTTCTGCGAGCGCACATCGCTGCTGCCGAGCTTTTCCCAGAGCTGTTGCTTGTTCTCGACGTTCATCATGTTGGCGTCGTCGTAGGACACCTGGGTGGTCAGGTAGCTCAGTTGCAGGCGCTGGTCCTGGGGCAGGTTGAGCCCCAGCTTGGCCAGGCGCGAACGCATCACGGAAGCGGAATAGGCCACCTTGGAATTCTTCACCCGGTCATTGATCGACGGGTCCATCCAACTGCCGGTACGCAGCTCGCCAATGCCGCCCTTGGTCCCCGGGTTGTAGTCCCCCAGGTGCCGTTCACTGGCGGCCAGCAGCATGTCCCAGACCTCGGTGCCGATGGCGAAGGCGGTGCTGCCGATGAAATGGGTACCGTTGCTGCGGCCACCCAGGCCGCTGGTCACGCGGATCCGGCCACCGATTTCCTGGCCGGGCTTGAGCAGGTCACGGGCTTCGACGGTGCGAAAATTGGCGACCCCGCCAATCACCCCGGCGCCGCCCATGGTCGAAGTGGCGCCCTTCTCCACCACCACCTCGGAGAGCAGCTCGGGGTCGACGTAGAGGGTGCCGTTGCGCTGCTGGTGGCCGCTCTGCTGGTAGTTCTGGCGCATGCCGTCCACCGACATGTTGACCCGGCCATAGTCCTGGAGGCCGCGGATATTCACGGACAGGCCCGGGTCCTGCTGGCTGACTGCCGAATACACACCGGAGGTTTCCTCCAGCATGTCGGCCGCGTGCCGGGGCGGGTTGCGATCGAGCTGCTCGCGGCCGACCACGCTCACCGAACGTGGCGCGTTATACACCCAGTCGCTCTGGCGGCCTTCGAGGTTGCCGGAGATGGTGGTGGGCGCCAGGGCCAGGGCGCCGTCACGGCCGGTTTCCACCCGGTTCAGGGTCACTTGGCGCTCGCCGGTGAAGCGGTACTGCACCGGCGCATTGCCCAGCAGCCGCGCCAGGCCCTCCTCGGCGCTGTAGCGGCCCTTGAGCGGCGAGCTGTGCAAGCCATGCAGGCGCAGGCTGTCGAACAGCACCTGCACCCCGGCCTGCTCGGCAAACACCAGCACCGCACTGCCGAGAGCCTGGGCGGGGATATCGAAATCCATCTCGCGTTGCTGCTGGGCGCTCTGTGGGGCTGCACCCACAGGCTCTGCCGCGTGCAGCAAACCGCCTCCTGCCAACAGCCCTGCGACGCCCAAGTGAATGGCCAGGGCCAAACGACTTGCTGCGTGAATTCCAGTGCGACTGCCTACCCTCATGTCCCTTGTTCCTGCGCTGGCTATTTTTGTTTATGCGAATGCATCTCAATTAGCTAGACGTGCCAGGCAGGAAAACTCAGTAAGGTTTTTTTGAATTATTTTGCACAAGGGTGGAAAAAGGCCCGCAGGCCTCAGTAAATCAGGCTGACGCCGGCCAGGTCGAAACGCTGCACCTGCAGTTCCTGGGTCAGGGTAACCAGGGCTGCATCGAGCATGTCCAGGCGGAAGACACCGCTGACCTGGCGCTGGGCCAGGGCACTGTTGGTCAGCACCACCCGCCCGGGCCGATAGCGATTGAGGCGCTCCACCACCAGGCCCAGGGGCTGGCGGTCGAACACCAGGACGCCGCGCCGCCAACTGGTGGCCCGCTGCAGGTCGAGCCCATCAAGCGCCACCACCCCCGACTGCGGGTCATAGCGCACGCTCTGCCCCTCTTGCAGCACCCGCTCGGAGGCCCCGCGTTGCGCCGGGGCATCCAGGCTTACCGCGACACTGTGCTGCAACACGCCGACCCAGGCTTGTTGAGCGCTCTCGCGCCCGACCACGAAACGGGTGCCCAGGGCGCGGGTCTGGCCGCCGGCACTCTGCACGATAAAAGGTCGTTTTTCCTCGCCGGCCATGGGCGCCACGTCAAACACCGCGGAGCCGGCCAGCAATTGAACCTGGCGCTTGTCGCCGCTGTAGTCCAGGCGAATGGCGCTGCCCGAATCCAGCTCCACCTGGCTGCCATCGGCCAGTTGTACGGTGCGCACCTCGCCCTTGCCGGTAAGGTAGTCAGCCTGCAGGTACAGCAGCGCCTGCGGCCCTTGCAGCCAGCCCAGGGCCACCGCCAGTACCAGCATCGCCGCGCTGGCGGCCCGCACCAGCCGGCGTCGACGGCGCGGGCGCGGTATTGTCGCCGCAGGCCGCGCCGCCTGGCGCCGTGGTGGGGCAGTGGCCGCCAGTTCGGGGTCCAGGCGCAACTCGCCCAGGGCCTCCCAGGTCTGCCGGGCAAACACCAGAGCCTGGGGATGACGCGGGTCGGCGGCCTGCCATTGGGCAAGCTGCGCCTGCTCGGTGGCGCTCAGGCCTCCCGCGTGCAAACGCACCGCCCAGTCGGCGGCGGCCTCGGTGATACTGCGCTCTTGCGGACCCTGGCTATTCACGTGTGAATCTCGATTTCTCGTTATATATAAGAAGTGACGTCTGACCCCGACTTTTACCGTAACTCACTCGTCGACCGGCCGACCGTCGGTAGCCTGCAAACGCTGCATCACATAGGCCAGCGCCCGGGACAGGTGCTTTTGCACCGAGCTGTCGGAAATATTCAGGTGCCGGGCCACCTCGGCGTGGGTCATGCCTTCGATACGGTTGAGGCGAAAGATTTCCTGGGTCCGCGGGGGCAGTTCCATGATCGCCTGTTTCAGTGCCTTGCGCTGTTGCTGCGCCATCGCCTGAGCCTCCAGCCCGGCCGCCTCATCCTCGATGTCGGCCAGCACTTCATGGGGCACGGTCTCGGTCTTGCGCCGCGCCTCCTGACGTACATGGTCGATCAGCAGATTGTTCGCCGTGCGGTAGAGATAGCCCTGGGAGTTGTCGATACGCTCGCCGCGCGTGTGCTCGGCCAGCCGCAGGAAACTCTCCTGCACCAGATCAGCGGCCAACTGCGGGTCCCGTATCTTGCGCGCCAGGTACCCACGCAAGGCAGCGGCATGCTTGAGAAACAGTCCCTTGAGATCCACGTCCGACAAACCGACTCCCTGGAACATGAAGGAAATTGCCGGGCATCTTACGGTCAGTCGAGAATGATTTTCAATTGATATAAGCACTCATTGGCGGCAGCCTTGCACCTGCGAGCCCTACGCTGCCGTTCGATTACCGAACACTTAATCCGCCCGCCCCCCGTTGTGCATCTACCGCCAATTGACCAAATTAACCAGTTAGTACAATTTACCTTTCAACGCCTCGTACGCTCTCCCGAGGCCGACAATAACAACGGAGATTTACCCCATGCGTCCTATCGTTCTGGTGCTAAACGGCCCGAACCTGAACCTGCTCGGCACCCGCGAGCCGGCCACTTACGGCCACGAAACCCTGGCTGACATTTCCGCCCTGTGCGGCCGCGCCGCCGAGGAGTTCGGCCTCGCCGTGGAGTTTCGCCAGACCAACCACGAAGGCGAGTTGCTCGACTGGATCCACGGGGCGCGTGGTCGCTGCGCCGGCATCCTGATCAACCCGGCCGCCTGGACCCACACCTCGGTGGCAATCCGTGACGCCCTGGTGGCCAGCGAGCTGCCGGTGATCGAAGTGCACCTGTCCAACGTCCACGCGCGCGAACCGTTTCGCCATCACTCCTTCGTTTCCGCCATCGCACAGGCGGTGATGTGCGGCTTTGGCAGCCATGGCTATCGCCTGGCGCTGGAACACTTCAGCCAGCGGTTCAAGGAGCAAGGCGCATGAGCCGGCAAGCCAGTGTTCTGGCCGGGCTGATTGGCGCCGGCATCCAGGCCTCCCGCACCCCGGCCCTGCACGAACAAGAGGGCGATGCCCAGCATTTGCGCTACCTGTACCGCTTGATCGACCTGGATCAACTGGGCCTGGACAGCAGCGCCCTGCCTGAACTGTTGCGCGCCGCCGAGCAGATGAGCTTCACCGGCCTGAACATCACCTTTCCCTGCAAGCAGAGCATCCTGCCGCTGCTCGACGAACTGTCCCCGGAAGCCCGGGGCATCGGTGCGGTGAACACCGTGGTGCTCAAGAATGGCAAACGAGTCGGCCACAACACCGACTGCCTGGGTTTTGCCGAGGGCTTTCGCCGCGGCCTGCCGGACGTGGCAAGGCGCCAGGTGGTGCAGATGGGCGCCGGCGGTGCCGGGGCCGCAGTGGCTCACGCCCTGCTGAGTGAAGGCGTGGAGCAACTGAACATTTTTGACGTGGAGCCGCAGCGGGCGCAAAGCCTGGCGGACAACCTCAACCAGCATTTCGGCAGCGCCCGGGCCCGGGCAGGCGGTGATCTGTCGAGTGCCCTGCACAGCGCCGACGGGCTAGTGAACACCACGCCCATGGGCATGGCCAAGCTGCCGGGCATGCCGGTGCCGGTGGAACTGCTGCGAGCGCAGCTGTGGGTTGCCGAGATCGTCTACTTTCCCCTGGAAACCGAACTGCTGCGCAACGCCCGGGCCCTGGGTTGCAGGACCCTGGACGGCGGCACCATGGCGGTGTTCCAGGCGGTCAAGGCGTTCGAGCTGTTCAGCGGCCAACGCGCGGACCCGCAGCGTATGCTGGCGCACTTTCACAGCATGAACGGCTGAGACAGGGCTCGGTAGCAGCTGCTGCCTTCAGGGCGCTGGCGAGCCTGCGGCAGCGGCTACAGCCTGCTTAGTCGGATTTGAGCTGCAGGCGCGAGAGCAGGCCGATCAGCAGCACATTGAAGAGAATCATCAGCAGGCTGCCAAGGATGCCCACCAGACTGATCACCGACGACGGCAACCAGTCGAACATGCTGAACCCGGTGAGGGACAGCAGGCGCTCGCCGAACCAGAACGTGTCGACCACGATCATCAGGATCAGGATTATTTTCAGGGTTGGAACGGGGTTGCCCATGGTGCCTTCCTTGTCGTGGTGCAGGTTGCAGAAGCCTTGGTGGCGATGGCGATCTTACGGGCGCTTTCGCTGGCAAGCCAGCGCCTGCCAAGCCAGCGCCTACAAAGAGTGGGATCAGGCCTGCAGGTAGCGCAGCACCGACTCGCAGATCATCTCCCGGTGGCGTTGCTTGATGCCTTCATCCGGCAGGTCGATCTGGAAGATCTCGCCAAAGGTGTGGCGATTCGAGACCCGGTAGAAACAGAACGAGCTGATCAGCAAATGCACGTCCAGCGGATCCAGGCCGCCGCGGAACACGCCTTCGCGCGCGCCGCGCTCGAGGATCTCGCCGAGGGCATGGAGAATGGTGTTGTTCATGGCCTTGATCACGCCGGACTGCTTCACGTACTCGGCCTTGTGGATGTTCTCGATGCTGACGATACGCACGAAATCGACGTTGCGGTCGTGGTGATCGAAGGTGAACTCCACCAGCCGGCGAATCGCTTCCTGCGGCGCCAGCTCTGCCAGGTGCAGGCGGCTCTCGGTACTGCGGATATCGCCGTAGAGCTTCTCCAGCACCTCGACGTACAGCTGCTCCTTGCTGCCGAAGTAGTAATAGATCATGCGCTTGGAGGTATGGATGCGTTCGGCGATCGCATCCACTCGCGCGCCGGACAAGCCCTGCTGGACGAACTCGACAATGGCTTCTTGAAGGATGTTCTCGCGGGTCTTTTCCGGGTTGTTCTTGCGACTCTTGCGCGGTTCGAGAGCAGGCTCATCGGGCGCAATCGAGCGTTCACTGGTCATTGTCATTCTGGGCTCACGGCCATCACTGCACACGCGGGCGATTATGGGCCGCGTCACCCTGCGAAAGAAAGCGCGACGGCGGCCGTTACCGCCGTCGTTAACAATCTTCTACAACTTGGCCTGGCGCACGGCACCGCTGCGTGATTTGGCCATGGCCGCCAGGCGCACCGCGACGTTGGCCGCACCGTAGCCGGCATAGCCGTTCTTGCGCTGGATGATCTCGAAGAAGAAGCGCCCTTCGAAGGGCTCGGTGTAGACGTGAAACAGCTCGCCGCCCTGGGCATCGCGGTCGTAGAGGACGTTGTAGTAGGCCAGTTCGCTGAGAAATTCGTCGTCGAAATCAAAGCGTGCCGCCAGGTCGTCGTAGTAGTTGAGCGGGATGTCCAGCAGCGGCACACCAGCCTCCTTGGCCCGGCTGACTTCGGCAAAGATGTCGTCGCAATCGAAAGCGATGTGGTGCACCCCGGAACCGCGATAGCTGGACAAAGCATGGGAGATCGCAGTATTGCGATTTTCCGAGATGTTCAGCGGCAGGCGGATCGAGCTGCAACGGCTGCGCAGGGCGCGGCTTTTCACCAGGCCGTAGGGGTCGGGCAGCACCACTTCGTCGTCGGCCTCGAAGTCCAGCAGGCTCTTGTAGAACAGCACCCAGCTGTCCAGGCTGTCCGCCGGCAGGGCCATGGCCATGTGGTCGATGCGCTTGAGGCCGCCCTTGGCCACCACGCCGCTGTGCATATTGAAATCGGTGTCGTACAGGTGCTGGCCGCCCTGCTGCTGATCCACCAGGTAGATCAGGCTGCCATCGGGCTCGCGCACCGCCGCCAGCTCCAGCTCATTGGGGCCAACCAGGCCGCGATAGGGCTGGCCCTTGTAGGCCACCGCCCGCTCCAGGGCCTTGGCGCTGTCCTTGACCCGGATTGCCGTGGCACACACCGAAGGGCCGTGGGCCTCGAAGAAACTGTGGGCGAAGGAATAGGGCTCGGAGTTGAGGATCAGGTTGATATCCCCTTGGCGCATCAGGCTGACGCTCTTGGAGCGATGCTGCCCGGCCCTGGCGAACCCCAGGCGCTCCAGCCAGCCGCCGAGCTTGGCGCCCAGGGCCTCGTCCACGGCGAACTCGAGAAACTCGGTGCCGCCATAGGCCTGCACCGCAGGCGGCGCGAACAGGGTGTCGATGTTCGCCACCGGCTGGCCTTCCTGCAGCAGGCGCTCGCGGGTCTTCTCTTCCAGGTACAGCAGCGAGCGCAAGCCATCGGCGGCGTTGGCCCGCGGCGGCGCGGCGCGAAAGCCGTCGTTGAAGATCTCCAGGGACAGCGGCCCGGTGTAGCCGCTCTTGATGATCGGCGCCAGAAAGCCCGGCAGGTCGAATTCGCCCTGACCGGGGAAGCAGCGGAAATGCCGGCTCCACTCCAGCACATCCATGGCCAGGATCGGCGCATCGGCCATCTGCACGAAGAAGATCTTGTCCCCCGGAATCTCGGCAATCGCCGCCGGGTCGCCCTTGAGCGACAGGGTGTGGAAGCTGTCCAGCAACACCCCGAGGCTTGGGTGATCGGCGCTGCGCACGATGTCCCAGACCTGTTGATAAGTATTCACGTGACGGCCCCAGGCCAGGGCTTCGTAGCCGATGCGCAGGCCCCGGGCACCGGCCCGCTCGGCCAGCAGGTGCAGGTCGTCGATGAGGATCTGCCGGTCCCCCAGGCTGTCCGCCGAGGCGTTGCTGCACACCAGCACCAGGTCGGTGCCCAATTCCTGCATCAGGTCGAACTTGCGCTCGGCGCGCTCCAGGTTGCGCGGCAGGCGGTCGCGACGGCAGCCCTCGAAATCCCGGAATGGCTGGAACAGGGTGATGGCAATGCCCAGGTCGGCGCACATCTGCTTGATTTCCCGAGGGCTGCCGTCGTAGTAGAGCAGGTCGTTCTCGAAGATCTCCACGCCGTCGAACCCGGCGGCGGCGATGGCTTCGAGTTTTTCCGGCAGGGTACCGCTCAGGGACACGGTGGCAATGGAACGCTGCATGATTCGACTCCCGGGTAAGGACGGCCAGTCGGGCACAGGGGGACCGCGGCTTTTTATTGGATGTTGCGGATTATTCCACAGGCCTTGTTAAAGTGTACGAACCAGTTAGTTTTGTGTTCGATTATCGAACAAAATACAGATTGGCGAATTGACGATTTTTCAGCCACTGCGCACCATCGATAGCACGTTGAGCCGGCCCCAAACCCCCGGCTTCAATCACCCAGACCCAGAACACACCATAAAAATTTCAAAAATCGGGTACACCCTCATGCTTGCACTCAACGCCCTTCACTGCTGCACATCCCTTTGGCTGATACCGCCAACGGCCTCAACCGGCACCCTGGAATACGCCGCGCTACAGCCCTGAGCTGCAGCCGACCCGATGGCGTTCGCCTGCCCGGCATCTGCCGCAGCGACGCGCCGCCCCAGCCGATCAACCCGCAGGTTCCCGGGCTGCCATGCCCCCGCCGACGGTTGGTCACGCGCCCTTGAGTTCCGACGAGCCCCGGCTCGCCAGTCACTGAACGGATGGCCCACATGACTCCTTCCCAAAGCTCTCGCATCGCCCCGAGCCTCAGCGTTGCCGGCGGCATCGGCGACAAGATCCGCGGCGCCATGGCGGTCGGCAAGACCCGCTGGGGCATGCTCGCCCTGGTGTTCTTCGCCACCACCCTGAACTACATAGATCGCGCCGCACTGGGCGTGATGCAGCCGATCCTGGCCAAGGAAATGAACTGGACGGCGATGGACTACGCCAACATCAACTTCTGGTTCCAGGTCGGCTACGCCGTGGGCTTCGTGCTCCAGGGCCGCCTGATCGACCGGGTTGGGGTGAAGCGGGTGTTCTTCTTCGCCGTGCTGTTGTGGAGCCTGGCCACCGGCGCCCACGGCCTGGCCACTTCGGCGGCAGGCTTCATGGTCTGCCGGTTCATTCTCGGGCTCACCGAAGCCGCCAACTACCCGGCCTGCGTGAAGACCACGCGGCTGTGGTTCCCGGCCGGCGAACGGGCCGTGGCCACCGGGATCTTCAACGCCGGGACCAACGTCGGCGCAATGTTCACGCCCATGCTGCTGCCGCTGATCCTCCACGCCTGGGGCTGGCAGGCCGCGTTCCTGTGCATGGCCGCGCTGGGTGGCATCTGGCTGCTGTTCTGGGGCCTGAAGTACTTCAACCCTGAAGATCATCCAAGCGTCAAAGCCTCCGAGCTGGCCTACATCCAGCAACAGGTGGAGCCGGAAGAAACCCGCGTGCCCTTCAGCCGCATCCTGCGCATGCGCGGCACCTGGGCCTTCGCCCTGGCCTATGCGATGACAGCGCCGGTGTTCTGGTTCTACCTGTACTGGCTGCCGCCGTTCCTCAACCAGCAGTACAACCTGGGCATCAACGTGACCCAGATGGGCATCCCGCTGATCATCATCTACCTGACCGCCGACTTCGGCAGCGTCGGCGGCGGCATCCTCTCCTCGTTCCTGATCGGGCGCGGCATGAACCCGATCAAGGCGCGGCTGCTGTCGATGTTCCTGTTCGCCTGCTGCATCATCGGCGTGATCATGGCCGCCGGCACCGCCAACCTGTGGCTGGCCGTGTTCGCCATCTCCCTGGGGATCGGCGCGCACCAGGCCTGGACCGCCAACATCTGGAGCCTGGTGATGGACTACACGCCCAAGCACATGATGAGCACGGTGTTCGGCTTCGGCGGCATGTGCGCGGCCATCGGCGGCATGTTCATGACCCAGATCGTCGGCCACATCCTGACCGTGACCAACAACAACTACACCCTGCTGTTCACCCTGATCCCGGCGATGTACTTCATTGCCCTGACCTGGATGTACTTCATGGCCCCGCGCAAGATTCCCCGCGTAGAAGACTGATGCTCCTTTCACGCAGGCCCACTCCGGGCCTGCGTTTTTTTATCGGCTCGCCCTCCCCCCTTTTGTTTTTCCAGACTCGGAGATCGTCCCATGACGCTCGGTAACCTGAGCATCGCCCAACGCGCCGTGATCAGCTTCGGCGTGATTGCCCTGCTGGTCCTGCTGCAGGGGCTGTTCGCCCTCAAGCAAGTGGCCGAAGTCCGCGCCACCGGCCAACACACCGAAAACATTTCCCTGCCCAGCACCCGATACCTGGGAGAAGTGCGCGACTACGTGTTGAGCATCCGCGTGCTGAGCCTGCGCATGGCCCTCAACCGTGAACCGCAAGTGCTGGAAAGCACCATTGCCCGCCTGCATCAGGTACAAGCCTGGCTCGACCAGGCCCTGGCCAGGTTCGCGCCGCTGGTGGGCGATCACAATCGGGTGCCATACGAAGCATTCCTCGCCACGGTCAAGAGCTACCAACAGGCACTGGCCCAGTACGAAGCCCTGTCCCGGGACAACCGCAGCAGCGAGATGACAGCGCTGCTCAACGGCAAGATCCAGGATTACTCGACCCAGACCGGCGACCAGTTCACCGAGCTGATGAACCTGACTGCCGAGGAAGTCAGCCAGTCGGCGCAGCATGCCGACGCGCTTTACACCCAAGTAAAAATCACGGTGATCGGCGCCCTGATCGCCGTCGCCCTGCTGACCCTGTGCCTGGCCTGGCTGTTGATTCGCAGCATCGTCGTGCCCATCCGCCAGGCTGTGGACGTGGCCGAGCAAGTGGCCGCCGGCGATCTCGGCCGCCCCATCCACTGCGAGGGCAGCGATGAAACCGCGCGCCTGCTCAAGGCCCTGGCCAGGATGCAGGCCAGCCTGCGTGAAACCCTGCAACTGATCAGCAGCACCTCGACCCAACTGGCCGCCGCCGCGCAACAGATGAGCCAGAGTACCCATCAGGACTCCAGCCGGCTGCAGCAGCAACACAACGAAATCGAGCAAGCAGCCACGGCCGTCAACGAGATGACCGCGGCCGTCGAGGAAGTGGCACGCAACGCAGTGTCCACCTCCGACACCACCCGCCAGTCCACCGCCCAGGCCACCCAGGGGCAAGCCCGGGTGACCCAGACCCTGGACGCGATCCAGGCCATGAGCAGCGATGTCGGCATCGCCCTGCAGCAAGTGCAGACCCTGGCCGAGCAGTCACGGGAAATCGGCAAGGTGCTGGACGTGATCCGCGCCATTGCCGAACAGACCAACCTGCTGGCCCTGAACGCCGCCATCGAGGCCGCGCGGGCTGGGGAAGCCGGCCGTGGTTTTGCCGTAGTGGCAGACGAAGTGCGGGCCCTGGCCCATCGCACCCAGCAGTCGACCCAGGAAATCGAACAGATGATCGGCCGGGTCCAGGGCGACACCGACAGCGTGGTGCAGTCCATGCACGGCAACAGTCAGCGGGTGGCCCAGACCCTGTCCATCGCCGAGCAGGCCGGGCTGGCCTTAGGGGAAATCACCCGGGCCATGGAACAGATCCACGAGCGCAACCTGGTGATCGCCAGTGCCTCGGAAGAACAGGCCCAGGTGGCCCGTGAAGTGGACCGCAACCTGCTGAACATCCGCGACCTGTCCCTGGAAAGCGCCGACGCCGCCACGCGCACCAACGCCACCAGCCAGGAGCTGTCGCACCTGGCGGCCGGCCTGCAGAACCTGGTGGTGCGCTTCCGCTTTTGAGCCGTCTCAGCGGTGGCGTTGCTGCCAGGCCGCCGCCAGCCCGCTGAGGCAGATCACGACGATGCCCACCTGGGTGATCAACGACGGCGCGTGGCCGAACAGCAACCAGCCCAGCAACCCGGCAAAGACAATCTGGCAATAACCGAAGGGCGCCAGCAGCGCCGGCGCCGCATGACGAAAGGCCTGGGTCAGGAACAGATGGGCACTCATGCCGCAGGCGCCCAGCGCCAGCATCAGCAAGCCATGGAGGAACCCGGGGGTCTGCCAGAAGAACGGCACCAGCGCCGTCATTACCAGGGTGTTGCACAACCCGGCAAAGAAGTTGCTGGTGGTGGGGCTGTCATGCTCGGCCAGCTTGCGTGTGAGCAGTTGATAGAAACAGAAGAACAGCGCCGAACAGAACGGCAGCAACACCGCCGGCGTGAACAGCTCGCCGCCCGGATGCACGATGATCAGCACCCCGACGAAACCGCAGATTACCGCCAGCCACTGGCCCCGGGTCACCTGCTCGCCAAGCAAAGGCACCGACAACGCGGTGACCAGTACCGGGGCGAGAAAGTTGACCGCCGTGGCCTCGGCCAGGGGGATGAACAGCAACGCCGAGGTGAACAGCAGACTGGTGCTCAACAGACACAGAGCCCGGGCCAGTTGCAGCAGTGGGCGCTTGCTGCGCAGCACACGCAGGCCCGATTGCGGCAGGAAGATCCCGGCCATCAGCAAGGTATGGATCAGGTAACGGGCCCAGACCACCATGATCACCGGGAAGAACCCCGACAGGTATTTGGACAGGGCATCGTGGCTGGCGAACAGAAAGGTCGCCAGGACGATCAGCAGAATGCCCTTGAAGGGGTGATTGATCCCGGAAAGTGGCGTGCTGCGGGTCATGGGCATTCCTTGGGGTGATTGAAAACACAGCTTCGCGGTCCGCCAGCGCCTACCGGGTATTTGTAGGAGCCGGCTTGCCGGCGAAAGTCCTCCCGCCGACTCAGATCCTGGCCAGCAGCGCGCGAGTTGCATCCAGCGCCATCTGCGCTCGCTGCAAAGCACTCACACCCTGCTCCAGCAACTGCACCGTGGGTATTTCCAGGCTCAGGGGCAGTTCTGGCGGCAGGCACTTGAGCAGCCCCGCCAGATCACAGTCGCCCTCCCCTGGAAAACGCCGCTCGTTGCGGGCCTGGCGCAGGATCTCCTGCATATCGTCCGGACAGGGCCCGGCGACATCGCACAACTGTGCATAACGCAGGCGCGCCGGATCAACCTTGGCCAGGTCCTCCAGGCGCGATCCCGAGCGGTCGAAGTGAAAGGCGTCCACCAGCACGCAGCCGTTGCTGCGAGCGGCGTTCTCCACCACGCGCACGGCTTGCTCCAGGTTGCGCGCATCGGTCCAGGGCATGAACTCCAGATGGGGATGCAGTCCGTACTGCTGCGCCAGATCGCACAAGGCGGCGAAGTTGTCGGTCATGCGCACCTCATCGGGATCATTGCCCGCCACCAGCAACTCGCTGGCGGCAAACTCGGCGCCCACCGCCAGCACCGCCTCGAAGTCGCTGATCCGGGTCTGCGGCTTGAGCCGCAGGATCTCCACATCCAGCACCCGCACCCCGGTATCGCGCAGGCGATCCCGGGTTTGCCGACGCAAGCCGGTATCGGCCACCAGCGGAAAGTGATGTTCCTCCGGGGTTGCCGGCACCAGCCGCAGGCCCAAATGGCTGTAGCCGGCACGGGCCGCCACTTCCACCATCTCTGGCGGAGACAGCTCCAGCACGGTCAGGCTGGCCAGGGAAAAAATCCGTTCACTCATCAGTTGTTCACTCAATGGGGGTTGGGGTGCAGGCGCGACCCGTGGCGGCGGCCTGGCGAATGGCTTCGATCAGGGCCAGGGTACGAGCGGCATCGGCGGCGCTGACCAGGGGCGCGACTTCGCCCCGGGCGACCTTGACGAAATGCTGCAGTTGCAAGCGCAGCGCCTCATCCGGCACGAAGCTTTCCTGCTGCATCAACAAGGGCTGGTGCCAACCGGCGCCCGCTTCGGCGTAGTGCCAGCGCTTGAGCTGAGGAATGCTCAAGGCTCCCTGAGTGCCGGCCAGCAGGTAGCAAGGCTGATCGGCCTGGCGCGGATACACCGGGTTCTCCCCGGAATCCAGCTCCCAGCTCCAGGGCGCCGCCACCGCATCGGAACCGGTGAGGCTGCCCAGGGCGCCGTTGTCGAACTGCAGCAGCACCGCCGCACAATCCTCATTGGCGTAACCACGCACGGTGTTGCTGGTGATGGCCTGCACCTGTCGCACTTCTCCGCACAGGTGCCGCAACAGGTCGAGGTCGTGGATCAGGTTGGTCAGCAACATGCCGGCGCCGGGCTCACGACGCCAGGGCACATCGAAGTAACTCTCGGGCTTGTGCAACTGCCAGAGCGCAGTGACTGTGGTCAGCCGGCCCAGGGCGCCGCCGTGCACCAGTTCATGGGCCCGGGCGATCAACGGATTGTGTCGCCGATGATGCCCCACCAGCACCGGCACGCCGTTAGTGCGCGATGCCGCCACCAGCTCGCGCACTTCATCCAGGTGCACGCCCACGGGTTTTTCCAGCAGCACCGGGATACCCGCCGCCAGACAATTCAGGGCAGTGCTGACGTGAAGGTTATTGGGGTTGGCGACGATGACCGCATCCGGGCGCGCGTCCTTGAGCAAGGTCCGGTGATCGCTGAAATGCGGCACCTGCCATTGCCCCGCGATGGCTTGCGCCTGGGGCCCGGGGTCGGCCACGGCGCACAGACTGGCCTCGGCCAGGGTCTTGAGGTGTTGATAGTGCTGCTGCCCCATATTGCCGACGCCGATCAGGGCAATGCGCAGTGGCGGGTTCAATGGCGAATCCTCTTGTGATTGTTATCGGGACGCTGATATTCAATTATTTAGAACTCAGTTCCAATTTCACACAAGAGCGATAAAAAATACTGTCCGATTACCGAACGGCTTTGTAAGGATTCGCGGAAACCCTGCGCCTTCCTGCTCTGCCCGTAGCCGCCAGGGCAAGCAACGGCTACGGGCAGAGCGCGTGGCGTCAGTTGAACAGTTCGGAAGCCTGGCTGGCGGCCGACAGCTCTTGGGCAAATTGCAGCAGCAATGGCGCCAGTTCATGCAGCCGCGCCAGGGGCAGGCGCGCGCTGGGGCCGGCAACGCTGAGCACACCCACGACCCGGCCATCGATGGGATGGCGCACCACCGCGGCAATCGCCGAGGTGCCGACCGCCGAGCTTTCCTCGACCCAGGCGTAGCCCTGCTCGCGGGCCAGGCGCAGGCGCTCCAGCAACTCGATGTTCGAGCGCGGCGCATTGGGCCCCAGGTCCGCCGGGGTTTCCACGCGCTGGCGCTCCACCAGGGACAACGCCTCGGCGTCACTCAGAGTGGCCAGCCAGGCATGCCCGGAAGCGGTGTAGAACAGCGGCGCCTCGCGGCCCATGTCCGGGTCGTAACGCAGCCCGGAACGGGCGCCCTGGGACTTGGCAATCCAGGTCTGGCGCTCGCCTTCGATCACCCCCAGGCGTACCAGCTCGCCGGACTCCTGGGCCAGGCGATCGAGTACCGGCTGGACGATGTCCGCGCCGCTGGCAGACAGGTAGCGAAAGCCCATGGCCACCAGCCGGGTGGACAGCTGGTAGCGCAGGTTGTCCGGGTTCTGCCGCACATAGCCCAGGCGAATCAACTCCGCCAACAGGCGATGGGTTGCACTTTTGGGGATTTCCAGCTGTTCCGCCAGGGTCTGCAACGGCAGGCCGCGGGGATCACCGGTAAGACGTTCGAGAACGCTGAAGACGCGTTCGATTTGACTGCCAGCCATGGTCGGGTCCCGACAAAATTTGGCCGATTCTAGTGACAACGGGCCGGTTGGGGAACTGCAGGGCGTGGTTCGATTACCGCCCGGAATCGACGAAAGCGGGCTTTTCACCCGACACAACGCCTTGTGCGCAGGTTAGCCGAGCTCGTATATTTTTTGGAATCACTTTCCATAAATACAACAACCACCACAGGCCTCCACACTCGATTCGCCGGGCATTTTCTGTGCGGCTGCGCTGTCCAAACCAGCGACGCCCGACAGCCCTCGCCGACCCGGCCGTGTTCTTTTATCCACAGGGAGATTGCCCATGCCTCACTCCGTAGATTGCCCAGTCCTGACCCACAGTGGCCTGCACATGCCCAAGCTTGGCCTCGGCACTTGGCCGATGCTCGATGACGAGTGCACTCGCGCCGTGGAACAGGCCCTGGACCTGGGTTACCGACACATCGATACCGCCCAGGCCTACAACAACGAAGACGCCGTGGGCCAGGCCCTGACCAACACCCCGGTGCCCCGGGAGCAGATCCACCTCACCACCAAGGTCTGGTGGGACCAACTGCGCCCCGAGGCCATGCGCCATTCCCTGGAGCGCAGCCTGAAAGCCCTGCGCTGCGATTATGTGGATCTGTTTCATATCCACTGGCCCACCAGCGATTGGGAGCTGGAACGCAGCATCGAAACCCTGGTGTCGTTCAGGGAACAGGGACTGGTGAAGCACATTGGCGTGGCCAATTTCCCCCTGGCGCTGCTGCGCCGAGTGATTGAAGGGCTGGGCGCACCGCTGTCGGCGATCCAGGTGGAATACCACGTGCTGCTGGGGCAAAGCGGCCTGCTGGACTATGCCCGCAGCCGCGACATGGTGCTGACCGCCTATACGCCGCTGGCACGCAACAAGGTGTCCGAGGTGGCCGAGATCCGGCAGATCGCCGCCAAGCACGGCGTGCTGCCGACCCAGGTGGCGCTCAAGTGGTTGCTGGATCAGAACAACGTCGCGGCCATTCCCAAAGCCAGCAGTCGGGCCAACCAATTGGCCAACCTGGAGTCCCTCAAGCTGCAGTTGGACGATGAAGACCGGGCACTGATCGCCGGCCTGCCCAAGGATCAGCGTCAGGTCAGCCCGGACTTCGCTCCGGTCTGGGATCATTTCGATCATTGACCCACTGCGGCCATGGGTGGGCCCCGCAGGGTGCCATGCATGGCCTCAGGCTTTTTTCAGAAGTCGAAGAACACCGTCTCGCCTTCACCCTGGATGCGAATGTCGAAGCGATAGGCGCGCTGGCCATTCACCTCGCAAGGATGGGCCAGCAGGGTTTCCCGGCGCTGGGGCTGTTCGATCAGGTTCAACACCGGACACTGGGCGTTGGCCTCCGGCTCGTCGGCAAAGTACAGCCGGGTGTGCAGGTGGATATTGATCCCCCGGGCAAACAGCGACAGGTTGATGTGCGGCGCCATCGGCACGCCGGCGGCGTTGTTCACCACCCCGGGCTTGACCGTGTTGAGTGTCCATTCCCCGGCATCGAAGGTGGTGGCGGTGCGACCGAAGCAGTTGAACGGTTTCTCCGTATCGAACACCGGGTCGTAGACCCCGGCGTGGTCGGCCTGCCAGAACTCCAGGAATGAATCGCGCACCAGGTGGCCATTGCCATCGTAGACGTGGCCGATCAGCAGGATCCGCTCACCCGGCGCATCGGCCTTGGCCATCTGGTTCCAGATTTCCTCGGGGCGCGGCGGGTTTCCCGCGGCCGCCAGGGCCAGGCCGATATGCACATAGGGGCCGGCCGTTTGCGAGGGGGTTTCAGGCAGCAGTTGAACAGGCATGTCAGGCTCCTCAGCAGTTCTCGAAGTGGGTCTTGCGCTGGCCGCGCAGCACGATGTCGAAGCGGTAGGCCAGGCAATCCATGGGGTTGGCGCCGCCCATGTCCAGGCGCGCGATCAGGCTCTGTACCGCGTCCGGGTTGGCGATGGACTTGACGATCGGGCACAGCGGGATCAGCGGGTCGCCTTCGAAATACAGCTGGGTGATCAGGCGCGTGGCGATCGACGGGCCACTGATGGAGAAATGGATATGCGCCGGGCGCCAGTCATTGGGGCCGTTGCGCCATGGGTAGGGGCCGGGCTTGATGGTGCGGAAACTGTAGTAGCCATCACGGTCGGTGAGGGCCCGGCCGACGCCACCGAAGTTCGGGTCCAGGGGCGCCAGGTAGCGGTCGTTCTTGTGCCGGTAGCGGCCGCCGGCGTTGGCTTGCCACATTTCCACCAGGGTATGGGGAATGGGTTTGCCGTACTGATCGCAGACCCGCCCGGAAACGATGATCCGCTCGCCCACGGGCAAGCCACCGTTGTTGAAGTTGAGCAGCAGGTCGTTGTCGAAACGCCCGGTGCGCAGGTGGGAAAAGTCCGGGCCTGTGGTTTCACTGACCGATTGTGGGATGCTCACCAGCGCCTGGCGCGGGGAGCGAGTGACGGAGGTCTTGTAGTCGGGGGTCAGGGCCTTGGGGTGCCAATTACGGTCGCGAATCACGAAGCGACTGCTGTCTGCATCAGACATGTCGATCTCCTGTTGTTTGATTTATGGAGCGCAGCCGGCGCAGTTTCAAACAAACCAGGAGCGGGGAAAATTGAAATGCCGCCCTCAATCAATAACCAAATGGTTATGGATAACTGCCCTCGCGATAGGCCAGCCCCACTTCCCGGAGCACCTCCACCGCCCATTGCGCCGCCAGGGACAAAGGCAGGCTGGCATTGCTGGAAATCCCCACCGAGCCACCGGGTTCGTGCAGGCCCAGGTCCAGCTCCTGCAGTTCGCCATTGGCCAGGTCCAGGCGCACGGCATCCAGCGGCGCGATCCACAGCGCGTCGCTGGACAAGGTGTAGCGCCGGCTCAGGGCCACCGAGAGGGTTTCCAGACGCTGCTGCGACGGGGCAATGCCGCACTGGATGAACAGGCTGTCGGCGTGCTTGCGAATGCTGGTGCCGGCCAGGGGCAGCACCAGGGGATAGGCGCTCACCGCGTCGCGGTCCAAAGGGCCGGTTGCCAGTGGATGCTGCGGACGGGCCACCAGGGTCATAGATTCGCTGTACAGATGCTCGAAGCTCAGGCCGTGGATCTCCGGACTCTCGGTCATGCGCCCCACCACCAGGTCCAGGTCGCCGACCCGCAATTGCGACAGCAGGTAAGCACTGGGGCCGGTCAGCACACTCACGGTCAGCGCCGAATGGCGCTGATGCAGGCGCCGCATCACCTCCGGCAGCAGCAGGCTTTCCACCGTGGAAAGCACACCGATGCGCACCAGCCCGGCGGCGTACTCACCGCCGCGCAGGCTGCTGACACCCTCCCGCAGGGCCTGCACCGAAGGCCCGGCATAACGCAGGAAGGCCCGCCCGGCCTCGGTCAGGCTGAGGCCGGCCTTGCTCCTGGCAAACAGCCGGGTCTCCAGCAACGCTTCCAGTTCCTTGAGGGTTTTCGACATCGCCGGCTGGCTCACCGCCAGGACATCGGCCGCCCGGGCCAGGCTGCCCTGGCGGGCCATTTCAAGAAAACACACCAAGTGACGGAATTTGATGCGGGTATCGATGTTCAATAGGGAGCCCCGAATGCGCCTGGACCGGATCGATCCGTAACCGGGCCATGGTAGCGTGCAGAAAAATCCCTGACGACCGGACTGGCGCCGGTTCGAGCCACCAGCAACACTGACCAGCAGAAAAAACGAGGACACCCCCATGCTTTGGAAAAAAGGCCGGCGCAGCGACAACGTCGTGGACGCGCGAGATGACAGCAGCGCCGGCGGTGGCGGTGGCATGCGGTTCGGTGGAGGCAAGGGCTTGAGCCTGACGGCGATCGTACTGATCGTCGGCATCGGCTGGGCCACCGGCCAGGATCCGCTGCAGATCCTCGGGCAACTGCTGGGCCAGCAGAGCGGGCAGACTTCAGCGCCGGCCACCACCCAGGCACGCAAGGCACCACCGGCCAATGACGAACAGGCAGAGTTTGTCCGCGCCATCCTCGGTGACACCGAAGACACCTGGGGCCAGATCTTCCAGCAAGCCGGCCGCCAGTATCAGCCGCCCAAGCTGATCCTGTTCCGGGGCCGGGTCAATTCCGCCTGTGGCGCGGCCACTTCCGCCAGCGGGCCCTTCTACTGCCCCGCCGACCGCCAGGTGTACCTGGACATGGACTTCTTCCGGGAGATGGCCCAGCGCTTTTCCGCCGCCGGCGACTTCGCCCAGGCCTACGTGATTGCCCATGAGGTCGGGCACCACGTGCAGACCCTGCTCGGGGTCTCGGCAAAAATCCAGGCCGCGCGCCAGCAAGGCCAGCAGATGCAAGGCGATGGCGGCCTGCTGGTACGCCAGGAGCTGCAGGCCGACTGCTTTGCCGGGGTCTGGGCCTATCACGCACAGAAGCGCCTGAACTGGCTGGAACCCGGGGATGTGGAAGAAGCCCTGAACGCCGCCAATGCCATCGGTGACGACCGCCTGCAGCAGCAAGGCCAGGGCCGGGTGGTGCCGGACTCCTTCACCCACGGCACCTCGGCGCAGCGAGTGCGCTGGTTCAAGACCGGCTTCAGCCAGGGCCAGGTCAGCCAGTGCGATACCTTCAGCGCCAGGAGCCTGTAGATGCGCCGCTTGCTGGCCCTGCTGCTGTGCCTGGGTGGCTGCGGCGCCCAGGCGGCGGAACAGGGGGTCAAGGTCATCAGCCCGCAACGCCTGCCCCTGGAGGGCGGGCAACTGGCGCTGGGCCTGAGCCAGGATTGGCGCCAGCCGCTGCCGGGCGTAGAGCGGGCCCTGATCATCGTTCACGGCCGGCTGCGCAACGCCCAGACGTATCTGCACAGTGGGCAAAGCGCTGCCGGGCAGGCCGGGCAAAGCACAACAACCCTGGTGATCGCCCCGCAGTTTCTCAACCAGAGCGACATCGCCCGCCATCAATTGCCAGACGCGCTACTGCGCTGGAAGGGCAATGGCTGGATGGCCGGCGAGCCTTCAGTGGGCCCGCAGGCCGTCAGCTCCTATGCGGTGCTCGATGCCATCCTCCAGCGCCTGGAAGACCGCAAACGTTTTCCGGCACTCAAGGAAGTGGTGATCGCCGGTCACTCCGGCGGCGCCCAGGTGGTGCAGCGCTATGCGCTGAGCACCGGCAGCCACCCCGAGCTGGAAAAGGCCGGGATCGGCCTGCGCTACGTGATCGCCAATCCGTCGTCCTACGCCTACTTCGACGCATGGCGCCCGGTGGCATTCGAACCGGCCAGTTGCCCGGGCTTCAACGACTGGAAGTACGGCCTGAACCGGCTACCGGCCTATGCCGGCGACCATTCCCCGGCGCAGCTTGAACAGGGCTACGTGACGCGCGACATCACCTACCTGCTGGGCCAGCAGGACACCGATCCCAACCATCCCGCCCTGGACAAGAGCTGCGCCGCCGAGACCCAGGGCGCGTACCGGTTAATTCGCGGGCACAACTACTTCGACTACCTGGTGCGGCGTCATCCGCAAGGCTTGCTGCAACGGCTGGTGGAAGTGCCCGGGGTCGGGCATGACGGTGACCGGATGTTCACCTCGCCCGAGGGGCAGGCGGCAGTGTTCAAGTAAAGAAAAGCGCTGCCTGGAACGACGCTTTCGCCGGCAAGGCTCCGACGGGAGCCTTGCCGGCGAACAGGGCCCTCAGGCCGACAGCAGGTCGCGCAACTGCGCACAATCCCGGGCATGCCAGTCGGTCAGCTCCGGCCAGGGGTTGTCCGGCAGGTTGACCAGCACCGTACGGGTCCCGGCGGCCCGCCCGCAGTCCAGGTCGAAGCGGTAGTCCCCCACCATGACCATCCGTGACGGCGAGATATCCCAGGCTTCAGCCAGCTTCAGCAAACCGCCCGGATGGGGCTTGGGCGGTGCTTCGTCGCGGCCCAGCACGTCGGCCTCGGCAAAGCAGTCCGACAGGCCGATGGCCTCCAGGGTCACATGGGCCAGCTCTCGCGCATTGCGGGTGAGGATGCCCAGGCGATAACCGCGCCCGGCCAGTTCCCGCACCAGTTCCACCGCACCCGGCGCCGGGCGCGAACCCTGGGCCAGGTCGCGCTCGTGTTCCAGCAGCCAGGCATGCTTGGCCGCGGATTCGTCCGCCGGCAAGGCCGCCAGGTGTGTGAGGATGTCATCCTCGGCAGGAATCGACAGCGCCTCGCGGATCGCCGCGAAATCATGCACAGCGATGGTCAGGGTGCCGTCCATGTCGAACACCCAATGTTTTATCTCTGAAAGACTCATACCCAATCCTTGCGATGGCGGATCAACCCTTCCTGAGTCACCGAGGCCACCAACTGCCCGGCACGGTTGAACACGCTGCCCCGGGAAAAGCCCCGGGAGTTTCCGGCCCAGGGGCTGTCCATGGCATACAGCAGCCAGTCGTCAGCGCGCAGGTCGGCGTGAAACCACAGAGCGTGGTCGAGGCTGGCGACCTGCATGTCCTTCTGCCACACCGACTTGCCGTGGGGCAGCATCGAGGTGGTCAGCAGGCCGAAATCCGAAGCGTAGGCCAGCAGGTACTTGTGCAGCGCCGGGCTGTCGGCCAGGGCGCCGTCGGCGCGGAACCAGACGTACTTCACCGGATCCATGGGCTGCGGGTTATAGGGGTCCTTCTCGGTCACCGGGCGCACTTCGATCGGCTTGGGGCACAGCAGCTTCTCGCGCATGTGCTCGGGAATCAGGTGGGCGCGCTGGGTGGTGATCTCCAGCTCCGATGGCAGGTTTTCCGGCCCGACCACCTGGGGCATGCTGTTCTGGTGCTCGAAACCCTGTTCGTCGTACTGGAACGAGGCGCTGCAGGTGAAGATCGGATTGCCCTTCTGGATCGCCGTCACTCGCCGGGTGCTGAAGCTGCCGCCGTCGCGCACCCGGTCCACCTGGTAGACCACCGGCAGCGCGGCATCCCCGGGGCGCAGGAAATAGCCGTGCATGGAGTGCACGTGGCGTGCCTCCTCCACTGTCTGACTGGCTGCGGACAACGACTGGCCGAGCACCTGGCCGCCAAACAGCTGGCGAAAACCCAGGTCCTGGCTGCGACCGCGAAACAGGTTTTCTTCAATGGCTTCCAGGGTCAACAGATCGACCAGATCATCCAGCACATGACTCATTCAGACTCTCCTCACACAGGGCAACACCGCGCAATCTCGGCTGCGGCGGTGATATCAATTGGGGCCAGGTATCTCGTCGGCACATTCTAAACGTGCGCGCCTGCTATCCATGCAAGGTTTCCAGCCATTGTTCGCGGGTAATGCGGTACAGCACATGCTCGCGCAGCGGGTGATCGCCGGCGAGGTTCGGATGCTCGAAGTCATCCTCGGCAGCGTGATGCATACCAATGGCCTGCATCACCTTCTGCGACGGCAGGTTGTTGCGGGTGGTAAAGGCCACGACTTCGTCGAGGGACAGACGATCGAAAGCGCAACGCAAGGCTGTCCAGGCCGCTTCGCTGGCATAACCCAGGCCCCAGTGCTCGCGAGCCAGGCGCCAGGCGATTTCCACTGCCGGGGTGAACGACGCCTCGAAACCGACGACGCCCAGTCCGGTAAAACCGATGAACGCACCAGTGTCCTTACGCTCCAGGGCCCAGACCCCGAAGCCGTGCTCGGCAAAATGCCCGCGTATCCGCCCGATCAGCGCGGCACTTTCCAGACGACTCAAGGGCGCGGGAAAGTAGCGCATGACCTGTGGATCGGCACACATTGCTGCAAATGCCGGCAAATCGTCGTCGCGCCATTGGCGCAGCAACAGGCGCGCGCTCTCGAGTTGCAATATCGGCTCCATCGGTGCCCTCCGTTTTCATGGGTGCAAGTCTACATCGCTGGTAGGATCCTTCACGGGTTCATCTAAGAAAATGCCATGACATTGCCGCTGATCTATCACGACGACTACAGCCCCGAGTTCCCGGCGGAGCACCGCTTCCCCATGGACAAGTTCCGCCTGCTGCGCGATCACCTGGTGGCCAGCGGCCTGACCCACGACGCCGACCTGCTGCGCCCCGAGCTATGCCCGGCAGAAATCCTCGCCCTGGCCCACGACCCGGCCTATATCGAACGCTACATGGGCGGCGAGTTGTCCCGGGAGGACCAGCGGCGCCTTGGCCTGCCCTGGAGCGAAGCCTTGGCCCGGCGCACGGTGCGTGCCGTCGGCGGCTCCTTGCTGGCCGCCGAACAGGCACTGGAACATGGTCTGGCCTGCCACCTGGCCGGCGGCACCCACCACGCCCACTATGACTACCCGGCGGGGTTCTGCATCTTCAACGACCTGGCGGTGATCAGCCATTACCTGCTTGAAAGCGGGCGCGTGGGCCGGGTGCTGATATTCGACTGCGATGTGCACCAGGGCGATGGCACCGCGCGGATCCTGCAACATACCGCCGACGCGGTGACCGTCTCGTTGCACTGTGAAAAGAACTTCCCCGCGCGCAAGGCCCAGAGCGACTGGGATATCCCGCTGCCCATGGGCATGGGCGACGCCGACTACCTGAACGTGGTGGACGACACGCTCAACTACCTGCTGCCCCTGTACCAGCCGGACCTGGTGTTGTACGACGCCGGGGTCGACGTGCATCAGGACGACGCCCTGGGCTACCTCAAACTCACCGATGCCGGCGTGGCCGAACGCGACGAACGGGTCATGCGCCACTGCCTGGGCCGCGACATCCCGGTGGTCGGCGTGATCGGCGGCGGCTACAGCAAGGACCGCCAGGCCCTGGCCCGGCGCCACGGCATTCTTCACCACAGTGCCCAGAAGGTCTGGGAATCGTCAGGGTGCTACTGACATCCGCAGGCCTTACCCACATCCACTGTGGAACCGCTTGTGGATAAGCTGGGAGAAAGCCTCTGCAGCCCTTGTCCCACGGGGCCTCAAGGCCATCGCCTGTTTTTTGATCAGTGACATCAGATGGTCATACAGTTGTGAGTGTCTTACCCCCAATCCCTGTGGAGCCGCCTGTGGATAACCTGCGCGAAAGACGCTAGGCCCCTTGCTCTGCAAGGCCTGCAGAGCGGTGCCTGTTTTTTGATCAGGGCGCAGCAGGCCTCCGGCGACGCCGTAGCGCTTACCCCCAATCGCTGTGGAGCCGCCTGTGGACAACCTGCGCGAAAGTCGAGCCAGCCCACGGGACACAAGGCCCGCAGCCCGCTGTCTAGTTTTTGACCAGGCATCATCGACCCAGCAAGCCCCCTGCACCTCGGGTAGAATGCCCGGCCTATTTCCTCAGCCCCGCCTCTGCCATGACTGCATCGCACTCTTCCACGCCCCACCACGTCGCGATTATCGGCGGCGGCCCCGCCGGCCTGATGGCCGCCGAGGTACTGAGCCAGGCCGGGGTTCTGGTCGACCTGTACGACGGCATGCCATCGGTGGGCCGAAAATTCCTCCTGGCTGGGGTCGGTGGCATGAACATCACCCACTCCGAAGCCTATCCGGCCTTCCTCTCGCGCTACGCCGAGCGTGCACCGCACATCGCCCCGTTGCTGCGGGAATTTGGCGCCGAGGCGCTGTGCCAGTGGATTCATGAGCTGGGTATCCAGACGTTTGTCGGCAGCTCCGGCCGGGTGTTTCCTACCGACATGAAGGCTGCGCCGCTGCTGCGCGCCTGGCTCAAGCGCCTGCGCGATGCCGGAGTCGTTATCCACACTCGGCACCGCTGGCTGGGCTGGAAGGCCGACGGCAGCCTGCGCATCCGGCATGCCGAGGGTGAAAGTGCGGTACGGGCGGATGGGGTCCTGCTGGCATTGGGCGGCGGCAGTTGGGCACGACTGGGTTCCGACGGGGCTTGGCTGCCCCTGCTGGAACAGCGCGGTGTGCAGCTTGCGCCCTTGCAACCGAGCAACTGCGGTTTTGAGGTCAACGCCTGGAGCGAACTGCTGCGCAGCAAATTCGCCGGCGCGCCGCTGAAGAACGTGGCCATCGGCCTTGATGACGACGCACCACGGCTGGGTGAATGCGTGATCACCGCCAGCGGCATCGAGGGCAGCCTGATCTATGCCTTGTCGGCGTCGATTCGCGAATCCATCAACCGGCACGGGCAGGCGACGATCCATATCGACCTGCTACCGAACAAGCCCCAGGACAAGGTCCAGGCCGCCCTTTCCAAGCCACGCGGCTCGCGGTCCATGGCCAAGCACTTGCAGAGCCAGTTGGGGATCGAGGGGGTGAAGGCGGCGTTGCTGCGAGAACTGACACCCGCCCCGGCCTTTAATGACCCGGCGCTCCTGGCGGCAGCCATCAAGGCCCTGCCCCTGACGCTGATCAAGCCTCGCCCACTGGACGAAGCCATCAGCAGCGCTGGCGGCGTAATGTTTGAAGCCCTGGACGACGACCTGATGCTTCGGCAGTTGCCTGGAGTGTTTTGCGCAGGGGAAATGCTCGACTGGGAAGCGCCGACCGGCGGCTACCTGCTGACCGCCTGCTTTGCCAGCGGGCGCCAGGCGGGGCTGGGTATGCTGAAGTGGTTGCGGCGCCAGCCATAAACAGCTTCGCCGGCAAGTCGGCACCTACGCAAGGGTAGGAGCCGGCTTGCCGGCGAAGGGCCCGGCGCGATGTCAGATCAAGGTTTGCGCTTGCGCGGCCCGGTGTTGAAAGCCGGCACCTTGCGCACCGGTTTCACCACCGGAGCTTCGGCCACTTCGCCGCTGTCCACCCACTTGCCCAGGTTGCGCTTGCCGCCACCGCCGGAGGTTTTCGGCTTCTTGGGCTTCTTCGGCTTTTTCACCACCTGGCCGCTGGCGTCGGTTTCCGGCACCCGGTGCTCGGGTTCGAAATCCTGTTCCTCATGGCGCTTGAGGGTCTGGCGGGTGAGCATCTCGATCGCCGAGAGCAGGTTCACCTCGTCGGCGCACACCAGGGAAATCGCCTCGCCGGTGGAACCGGCACGGCCGGTACGCCCGATGCGGTGGATGTAGTCCTCGGCCACGATCGGCAGGTCGAAGTTGACCACCAGGGGCAGGTCTTCGATGTCCAGACCGCGGGCCGCCACATCGGTGGCCACCAGGATCTGGATCTCACTGGCCTTGAACCGGTCCAGGGCGCGCTGACGCGTGGCCTGTGGCTTGTCGCCATGGATACCGTCGGCGTTCACGCCCTGGCCCTGGAGTTTCTCCACCAGCGCATCCACACCGTTACGGGTCTTGGCGAACACCAGCACCTGCTTCCAGCGGTTCTTGCGCAGCAGGTGGCTGAACAGCTCCGGCTTGCGCTTCTTGTCCACCGGCACCACCCATTGCTTGACCGTATTGGCGGCCACGTTGCGCGGGCTGACCTCGATGCTCAGCGGATCGTTGAGCATCTGCCCGGCCAGCTGGCGGATGGCGTCGGAGAAGGTGGCGGAGAACAACAGGGTCTGGCGTTTCTTCGGCAGGGCCGCGTAGATGCTCTTGAGCTCTTCGGAGAACCCCAGGTCGAGCATGCGGTCGGCCTCATCCAGCACCAGGGTCTGCAACTGGCTGAACTTCACCGCATTCTGACGGAACAGGTCCAGCAGACGCCCCGGAGTCGCCACCAGCAGGTCCACGCCTTTGCGCAGCTTCATCATTTGCGGGTTGATGCTGACCCCGCCGTACACCGCATAGGTGCGCAGCGGCAGGTGTTCGGCGTACTGGCGCACGCTTTCGTGGACCTGCTCGGCCAGTTCCCGGGTCGGCACCAGGATCAGCGCGCGTACCGAGTTGCTATCGACTTTCGGCCCTTCCAGGGTCAGCAACTGCAACAGCGGCAGAGCGAAACCGGCGGTCTTGCCGGTGCCGGTCTGGGCCGCGGCCATCAGGTCACGCCCGCCCAGCACTGCCGGAATGGCTTGCGCCTGCACCGGGGTCGGGGTCTGGTAGCCGAGGGTTTCGAGGGCGCGCAGCAGGGGTTCGATCAGGCCAAGAGTGGCGAATGTCATGGGGGTACCGTAGGAAAAAGTCAGCACAGGGACGCAATGGGCGGCAGTTTACCCTAATTCAGGGGCTCGCTCCCGGGCCGCCCCAGGCCTGCCAAGCCCGCCCCGGTGAGTGTATGCTCGCCCCACTGTTTGCCACGGGTCGCGCACAAGGGCAGCGCAACACCCGAGCTGGCACTCAACCGCCCCTTTGCCCTTCCCAAGGAGCCTCACCGCGCATGGACAACCAAAACCCCTTCCAGGCCCCTGCCGCCGAACTACTGGCCAGCAAGCCAACCGATCAGAGCCTGTGCCTCTACAGCGTGGCGGCCATTGGCCTGAGCACCTTCATCGGCACCTCCGTGGCCGGCGCCTATTTCATCAGCCAGAACCTCAAGGCCATGGGCCGCGAGAGCGAAGTGAACAAAGTCTGGGCCATGGGCATCGGCCTTTTCATTGCCATGAGCGTGGCAGGCTTTTTTCTTCCGGAAAGTATCCCTGCGGTGGTGTTCATCCTGCCGCCGATCTACGGGATGAACGCCTACGCACGCCAACTGTTCGGCCCCCAGGTGATAGAGCACAAGGCCGGCAACGGGCGCTTCTTCTCACTATGGCGAGTGGCGGGAATCAGCCTGCTGTTTTCCCTGGCCCTGGCGGCAGTGTTATTCGCCCTCGTCCTGCTGAGCGGGTTCGAGTGACCCGTTCAGGCTGAAGCCACCGCGCCGGGCATTGCCCGGCGTTTTTTATTGCAACCACGCTGTCTCCCCGGCCGTTCTAGCCAACTCGCCGGCCCTTCTGCACCCTCCGCCGGCAGCACCCGACACACGGCAAACGCCCCTGGCACAACAGTGCTCTTGCCCTTCGTACGGGCAAGTTCCCTAGGACAGGTACTAAAAGCCAGGCTTCGAATATACGGCACCAGCGCCGCTGCCTATGATGCCCGCCGCCGGCACAACTCCTCATCCACATCATCAGCGCGGACGCTTTCACGATCCTGTTCGCCAGGTTTGCGCCGCGCTGTGTATATCCAGGAATGGTTATGCCGACCTTCAGATTGAACACCCTGTCCCGTGCCACCCGCCTTTGTGTGGCCAGCCTGGGAACTGTCGTATTGCTACCCATGACGGGCCTGGTACAGGCCGCCGATGAACCTGCCGATGCGGCCCTGCCACGCGCCGAAAGCGCGGCCGACGGCCCCTTCATCAATATCCAGGCGCTGATGGCCAATCCGGCCCAGCGCAACATCGCCGACGCGGGAACCGAACGTCTGCAGCAGGAAATCGGCATGCGCCTGCGCAGCCTCATTCCGGACCGGAACGACAGTTTCAAGGGCCTCAAGGTCATGGTCGGCACGCTGCAAAGCAACAACCGCTCCCAGAGCGCCGCACAGGAAATGTTTGTCGCCGCCCGTGGCGACGGCAGCTTCATCGCCCTGATGCCTGACAGTAACCTGATGATTCGCGGCAACGCCAGTGGCGAACAGTCGCTGATTCGCCTCAACAACCAGCACTCCTTCGACCCGCGCAATATCGACTCCGTGCCCAACGAAGGCGACGACGTACCCAACCTGATCGAGACCCAGAGCGGTCAGCGCAACTACCTGACCCACCGCAACGCCCAGGGCGAGATCGTCATCGATCTGCTGGCAGGCTTCACCCAGAAAGCCGCCAACTACATCGGTGACCATGAGGCCTACGCCCTGGCCCAGGTCGCCTCGGTCAACCGTGCCGTGGAAAACTCGCAGATCAAGAATGTGCGTGTGCGCCTGGCCGGCACCCAGGTGATAGCCAACGACTACCCGATCACCACCCCGGTGCTGGCCGATGTCAAAAACCTGTTCGCCGATGGCATGCGCAAATACAGCCCGGACCTGGTCGCCGCATTCACCGTTGGCACACCCGGGGTGGACACCGCCGCCGGCTGGGCCTACGTGAACGGCCGCTACTCGGTCAACGCCATCAGCGCCTCGGCCGCCTTCCGCCACGAACTGGCGCACAACATCGGCGGCAGCCACTGCAACGACGGCAACGACAACTACCGCTTCGGCCACAACAACGGTCGGGTCGGCACCATCCTCTGCGGCAACCACGTCGGCTACTTCTCCAACCCGGACCTCAAGGACCACCTCGGCGTGCCCCTGGGCGATGCTCGAACGGCGAACATGGCCCGGGGCTGGCGCGAGAACGCTGCGAAAATTTCCGCCTACGCCCCCTCAGTCGTGCCGCTGGACAGTGAAAACCTGATCACGATTCTCGAAGAACGGATCAACCAGGCCAAAGGCCAGACCCGCTACTTCCCACTGGATGTACCGGCAGGCACCCAGCGCCTGGCCTTCACCGTGGTGCCCGGCACCAGTACCAACAAGGGCGGCCAGGTCCAGTTGTCGCTCAAGTATGGCGCTCAACCAACCACCACCAGCTACGACTACCGCTCGGCCCTCAGCCAGATAGTCGGTCTCGGGGCCAAGGATCCAAAACCGGGCCGCTGGTACCTGGCTATCAGGACCGAAGGTATGGCGGCTGAAGACCTGATCCTGCAAGGCAACGCTTACGGCCACACCCGGGAAACGGCCCAAGGCACCTACCTGAAGCTCGTGGCGACCTCTTCGGTGGACGGCAAGAACAACGCCAGCATCGCCGAACTGATGCTGGCCAGCGCCAAAGGCGAGCCCCTTCCTCGAAACAGCTGGCGTGTCCACTCAACCAGCAGCGTGGCATCCGGCACCACCTCGGGCTCGAACGTGCTCGATGACAACCCCAACTCCTACTGGAGTTCGGCCGCCGACGCCCGTTATCCCCACCAGATCGTGATCGACATGGGCAGCAATAACAGTTTCTCTCAGTTGCGCTACCTGCCACGCCAGGGCCAGACGGGTAATATCAAGGGCTACCAGGTGTACTCCAGCCACAGCTTCAATGGCCCCTGGAGCTTGCTGGCAGACGGTGAGTTCAGCGCCGACAACCAGGTCAAGGTGACCTCGCTCAAACCTGTGGATGCCGGCACCCCGCCAGTGGCCGTGATCCGCGGCAAGACTGAAGCCAATGCAGGTGAACAGATCGTGCTGGATGCGTCCGCCTCCAGCGACCCACAAGGCGCGGCCCTGAGCTTTGCCTGGGAAGCCTCGCCCAAGCTGGACTTTACCTACGACGGTCCGCGTATTGCCTTCACCGCACCAGAATTGGCTGAAGACACCCGCTACCGTTTCACCCTGAGCCTGAGCAACGGCAAGCAGAGCACCCTCAAGACCCACGAAATGCTGATCAAGGGCAAGGCCGGCAGCGGCAGCTGCAAGCCCCAGTGGCAGGTTCGCGGTACCTATGTAGCCAAGGACCAGGTGCAGTGGAAAGGCCGTCAATACGAAGCGCGCTGGTGGACCCAGGGCAGTGAACCGGGCACCCCGGCCTTCACCGGGCCCGATGGCTCCGGCAAGGTCTGGCGTGACCTGGGTCCGTGCGCCAGCGAAGGCGAACAGCCGGCGGTCAAGCCGCCACTGGCCAGCATCGACGGCCCGGGCCAGGCCAAAGCCGGAGCAACGGTGGTGCTCGACGCCAAAGGTTCCAGCGACCCTGCTGGCCTGCCGCTGAATTACCGCTGGAATGTGAACCCGAGCGTGGACTTCCAGGCGGCCGGGACCTCGATGAAGTTCGCCGCCCCCAAAACAGCACAAGACGTCACCTACCGCATCACCCTGAGCCTGGGCAACGGCCATCACAGCGTGACTCGCGAGCACAGCGTGACGGTCAAGGCAGAAAGTACCGCTTGCCAGGGCCCATGGTCGGCCCAGGGCACCTATGTGGCGAAGGACCGAGTCAGCCATAACGGGCGCTTTTACATCGCTCGCTGGTGGGTCAAGGGCAATGAGCCGGGCAACCCGGCGTTCACCGGGCCAGATGGTTCCGGTAAGGTCTGGCTCGACGCCGGAACCTGTAACTGATGCGAAGTGGGTGACCGCCAGCTGCACAATTGGGTCACCCTTTCCCGGCAATGTGGGTTAAAAGGGTGGGCGGCGACTGCCCCGGTCGTCGCCCACCCACTGCCCTCGATCGCCGCTCGATTCCACCCAGCGCGCCCATTGGCAGGCCACTGACGTTTTGCCCATGGAGTTCTTCAATGCCCAAGACTGCCCTGTCCGCACGGATGCTAGCGGGCCTTTCACTCTTCCTGTTCCTGCCCCTGGCCTGCGCCGCCGAGCTCGTCGGTTTTCGTGAAATAACCCTGCCCGATGCAAGCAAACAGCGCCCCCTGCATGTCGCCCTCTGGTACCCCACCGAAACCGCCAGCCCGCTTCTGGTATCGGCAGAGAACCCGGTCTTCCAGGGCCTGCCCACCATCAAGGATGCCTCTCCTGCCCCTGCGGCCCATCCCTTGGTGGTCCTGTCACACGGCTATCGCGGCAACTGGCGCAACCTCAGCTGGCTGGTCACTTCGCTGGTCGGCCAGGGTTATGTGGTCGCCGCCCCTGACCACCCGGGCACCACGAGTTTCGACCAGCGTCCGGAAGAAGCGGCGAAGCTTTGGCAGCGTCCCCGGGATCTGAGCCGGGTCATAGACGCACTGAGCGCTGACCAGTCCCTGGCAGGCGCGGTCGACCCACAGCGCATCGCCGCCATCGGCCATTCGCTGGGCGGCTGGACGGTCACCGCATTGGCCGGCGCCCGCTATAGCCCGCAACGCTTCCTTGAGGAATGTCGGCTGCATCCCAACCCGCGTCTGTGCGGGCTGGCTCCGGAACTGGGGATTGCGCCGCAAAACCAGGGCTCTCTGGGCACCGACCTGCGGGACCCGCGAGTCAAGGCGGTCGTCTCCCTGGACCCGGGGCTGGTCCGTGGGTTCACCCCGCAAAGCTTGTCAGCGGTGCAGACGCCGACCCTGATCCTGGGAGCAGGAGTCGATATTGCCAGCATGCCGGTGGAGCAGGAGTCGGGCTACCTGGAAACCCACCTGCCGTCGGCCACCTCCAGCCTGCTGGTGATCGCCGATGCCAGCCATTTCAGCTTCATGCAAATCTGCAAGCCAGGCGCCACGGCCCTGCTCCGGGAAGAGAACCCCGAGGATGAAATCATCTGCCGGGACGGCGGCCAGCGCAGCCGCGAAGCGATTCACCAGCAAGCGAGCCAGGTCATCGGCGACTTTCTCCAACGGAGCCTGGCCGGCCTGCCACCGGGACAGTGATCAGGCCGCCTCTTCCTGGACCCCGGCCTTGGGCTTGCGCCATTGGGGCAGGCCGATCAGCACTACGGCACTGATGATCACCAGCATGGCCATGGCCTCCTCGATGCCAATGGTTTCGCCGACGAAGACGATGCCCAGCAGCACCGCCACCGCCGGGTTGACATAGGCGTAGCTGGTGGCCGCGGCTGGGCGCACGTGCTTGAGCAGGTACATGTAGGCGTTGAAGGCGATGATCGAACCGAAACCGGCCAGGTAGGCCAGGGCCAGCCAGCCTTCCATCGGAGGCAGGGTGTCCAGATGCTCACCGCTCAGGGCACTGCCGATCATCAGCACCACGCCACCGACAAGCATTTCCGCGGCACTGGCCATGGCGCCCTGGGGCAGCGGCAGATGCTTGCTCCACACCGAGCCGAAAGCCCAGGCCGCCGCAGCGAACAGCAGCAAGGCGGCGCCCATCGGGCTCGACTGCAGGTTGGACCCCAGGTTGAGCATGCCGATGCCAATCATCCCGAGGACGATCCCGGCCCACTCCAGGCGCGTGTTGCGTGCACCCCAGAAATACCCGCAGAGCAAGGTGAACAAAGGCACCGTGGCCACCGCCAGCGCCGCGACGCCGGAGGTCACCCCGGAGTGTTCGGCCAGCGTTACCGCGCCATTGCCACAGCTCAACAGCAGCACACCGATGATCCCTGCGGCCTTCCATTGCGCCCAGGTCGGCGCCGGCACCCCGCGCCAGCGCAGAAAGGCGTACATCAGGCTACCGGCGATGATGAAGCGAATGCCGCCGAGCATCAGTGGCGGCCAGTATTCGACACCGATGCGAATCACCAGGTACGTCGAGCCCCAGATTACATAGAGGGCAAAAAAGGCGGCGATCAACGGCAGCGGAAAACGGCTTTGGCCAGGCATGGGAGGCGGCTCTGAGGCAGGCAGGGGGAGGTCTATTCTAGAAACTCGGCCCAGGGAACTTAAGTTACAAAACCTGTTTATAACGCCCGTACACTTTCCAAAAGATGGAGATAAGGGCTATATACCGTGCTTTCGAAAGCTGGATAGATCGAGAGCCTTCCATGGACAAGTACGACCGCATGCTCCTGGCCAGCCTGCTGGAAAATGGCCGGGCGAGTTACGCCGAGCTGGCACGCAAGGTGAATCTCTCGGCACCGGCGGTGGCCGAACGCGTGGCCAAGCTGGAGGCCAGCGGAGTGATCACCGGCTACCAGGCCAAAGTCGACATGGCCAAGGTCGGCTTGCCGATCCAGTGCGTGATCGAACTGCGCCTGGCCCAGCACGGCAACCAGAAGGCCTATGACGAACTGATCAAGATTCCCCAGCTCACCGAGTGCCACCGGGTCACCGGCGACCCTTGCGTGATCATGCAGGCCGCAGTGGGATCGATGCCGGAGCTGGAGGAGTTGATCAACCGCGTGGCCCAGTTCGGTTTCAGCAAGACCTCCATCGTGCTCTCCAGTGCCATTGAACGGCGCGTGCCCCTGGGGCAACTGGAAAGCAAATGAACCTCGGGACTCAGAACCCGCGGTGGCGCTTGAGGTGTTCGGGGACTTTGGCCGCGGGAACCTTCTGCAGTTTGCACAGGAAGTCATGGGACAGCTCGCGCAGGCCATGCTTGTGCCTCAGTTCGCCGGCCAGGTGGGCCACCAGGTTGGCTGCCATTTCCGCATCGGCCATGGCCCGGTGAGCCTGGCCGGTGTGCGGCAGGCCGGCGAATGAAGTCAGGGTGCCCAGCTTGTGATTAGGAGCCGCCGGCATCAGGCGACGCGCCAGCAGCAGCGAACAGGCGAAGTTCTGCAGGCGGGTGCGCTTGATCCGGCCCAGCTCGAAATCCCAGAACTTCTGGTCGAAGGCCGCGTTGTGCGCCAGCAACGGCGTGATGCCGACGAACTCGTTGACCTCGTTCATCACCTGCTCTGCCGGGGGTGCGCTGCGCAACATGGCATTGCTGATGCCGGTCAGTTGCTCAATAAACGCCGGCACCCGCACGCCGGCGTTCATCAGGCTCTGGTAACGCTCGACGATGCGCCCCTGCTCAAGGATCACCACGGCTATTTCCGTGGCCCGGCAACTGCTGCTCGGGGAGATCCCGGTGGTTTCAAAGTCGATGACGGCAATGCGTTCCAAACCTGTCCTGCTCCGTATGAAAATTGATCAGCTTTTAAGCAGCAAGGCGCCTTCGATCGGCACATAGCGCGTAGCCGCGCGAATCAGCGAATTGGCGGTCAGCCCCGGCACGCCATAGGCCACCGCGCTGACCCCGTGCTTGTGGATGATGCGCTCCAGCAGCAGGTCGAAATCACCGTCGCCGGAAGCCAGCACCACTTCGTCGACATGGGCCGCAGCGTCCATGATGTCGATGGTGATGCCCACGTCCCAGTCGCCCTTGGCCGAGCCGTCGCTGCGCTGGATGTAGGGCTTGAGTTTGACCGTGAAGCCCAGGTTGCGCAGGATCTGCTGGAACTGCTGTTGCTTGCTGTCACCACGGTCGATGGCATAGGCATAGGCTTCGACTATCTGCCCTTGCTTGCTGATATCCGCCCACAGCGCCGCATAGTTGAAGTGGCAACCATAGGCCTGACGAACGGTGTAGTAGAGGTTCTGGACATCGGCGAACACAGCGATTTTCTTCACCGCTAATCCTCATGGCGCAGCAGCGCAAGGGCTGGATCGGGCCTCGGGCCCCGAAAAGTCGCCCAGTATGCCAGTCGCAGGGATTGTTCCGCGAATAATCGGTCCGGGGCAGGTGTTTGCCCCGGACCGACGCAGGTCAGACGAAGGAGTCGTCGTCGGAGAAGAACGAGCTGTCGTCGTTGTCGTAGTCGGCGTTGCTGAAGCCACCCTGGTCGTTGTTGCCCCAGGAGTCGTTGTTGGCCAGGCGCTGGTCGTCATTGCCCCAGCCGCTGTTGTCGCTGGCCGGCGCCGGTTCTTCCTTGATGACTTCGACGATTTCCTGGGGCTGCTGGTTGTTGTGGAACAGGCTGCTGATGCCCTGGGCCAGCATGACCCCGCCCGCAACGCCGGCGGCAGTTTTCAAGGCGCCGCCCAGGAAACTGCTACCCGCCGCCGGTGCCTGCTGCGGTGCATAGTTCTGTGGCGGTGCGGCGTAATTCTGCTGCGGCGCGCCGAAGTTCTGTTGCGCAGGGGCGCCAAAGGAAGAACGCGCCGGTTCACGCCAGCCACCACCGGACGACGGCGGCGGCGCGCTCTGGCTCGGTGCCGGCTGTGGCTCGCGGGAACCGCCGAAGATGCTCGACAGGAAACCGCCACCGGCCGCCGGTGCCGGAGCACTGGCCTGGGCCCGGGCCTGTTGCAGGTCAGCCTGCAATTGCTGGACTTGCTGGGTCAGTTGCTGGTTCTGCTCGTTGAGGCTCTTGAGTGCGGCCTCCTGCACCAGGATCGCCTGGGTCATGAAATACCCGGCCGCAGGCTGGCGGGTCAGATGCTCCTTGATCCGCGCCTCTGCCTGGGCGTCGCGCGGGGCTGAATCCGTTTCGGCTTGCTGCAACCGTGAAAACAGTCCATCGATCAGGGTTTGCTCTTGGTTGTTCATGGCGACCTCTTTAGATTGCCGGTAGAAATCTGGTCCGCCGCTCGGACAGAGCGGTGGTACGCACCAGTTATGGGGCTGGTGCGACGACTTTCAATGGTCTTTACCCAAGGTTTACGTTTGCTCGGGCGGGGCCTGCATCGGTTAAAGTGTGCAACCGCTTCTTCAACTGCGATCTCATCGAATGAATCCGTTAGATGTACTGCGTGACTCTCTGTATTTCTTCCAGCGCAACCTCGGGCAGATCGCCCAGCTGTGCCTGCCGCTGGTGATTCTCGAAGCCTTGCTGCAACAAGGGGTCAACAGCGCCCTGGGCCCCGACACCTTCCCGGGCTACAGCGTGGTGGTGGGCCTTCTGGTGTATCCGTTGTACACCGGTGCGCTGATCCTGTTTCTCGACGCCCGCACCCGGGGCGAGTCGCCACGTACCCGGGACCTGCTGGCCATGGCCCTGGCCCTGTGGCCGCGTTTTGCCCTGCTGACGGCGGTCAGCACCCTGCTGATCCTGCTGGGGTTGTCGCTGTATTTCCTGCCGGGGCTGTGGCTGATGGTGGTACTGGCTTTCGCCGAGTACCTGCTGGTGCTCAAGGGCATGGCGCCGCTGGCGGCCATCAGTGAAAGTTTCCGCCTCAGCCGTGGGCACTTCCTGCGGATCCTGGTGTGCATCCTGGCGGTAATGACCCCGCTGTGGCTGCTCAAGGGTGCCAGTGAAGCGGCCTATTCCGAACCGCTGAACCCGCTGCTGTCCCTGGCCATCGATAGCGCCTACAGCTTCCTGCAGCTGTTCACCAGCGTGGTGCTGTTCCGCCTGTTCATGCTGATCAGCGAGCAGCCGGACAAGCGCTGAATCCTCCCTCGGCCGCTCTGCCCCTTGGGTGACGGCCGTGCTCTCGGTTATGCTCCGGGGCCATCCTGCAACGCCATAAGCCGAGCCGATGATCCGTCTACTTCGCATCACCCTGTTGAGCCTGTTGTTGATCGGTCTGGTGCTGGCCGGGCTGGTCTACAGCCTGACCTGGCGCCCGGAAGCCAAGGAAAGCCTCGCTGTCAGTTGCAGCGCCCAGGCCGCGCCGCTGGTGCCGGGCCAGGCCCTGAAAGTGATGACCTGGAACCTGCAGTACCTGGCGGGCAAGCGCTATGTGTTCTGGAACGACCAGGCACAAGGCGAGGACGAGCAGCCGACCCTGGAGGACATGGCCTTCAGCCTCGACGAAGTGGCTCGCGTGATCCGCGACGAACAACCGGACCTGGTGCTGCTGCAGGAAGTGGACAACGGTGCTAAGGCCAGCGCCTACCAGGACCAGCTCAAACTCCTGCAGGAACGCCTTACCGATCTCTACCCCTGCAGCACCCAGGCTTACGACTGGAAAGCCGATTTCGTACCATCGCCGCATATTTTCGGCAGTGTCGGCCGACAACTGGCCACCCTCAGCCGCTATCGCATCGATCACGCCGAACGCCTGCAACTGCCCACAGCCGAACACGGCTTCATCGGCCGGCAGTTCCAGCCCAGGGAGGCCCTGCTGCTGAGCTACCTGCCCCTGAACGACGGCGGCCAGGTGGCGGTGCTCAATACCCATCTGGAACGTGCTCGCACGCCTGGCCAGACGCAATCAAGGCAGGTCGCAGCCATTGGCAAAGTCCTGGATAAACTCGAAGGCCGCGGCACGCCCTGGCTGATTGGCGGGGATTTCAACCTGTTGCCCCTGGGCCAGTACCAGCGACTGAGCGACGTGCAACGGGCGCCCTACAGTGCCGACAGCCCGCTGCACCTGCTGTGGGACAAATACCCGATGATCCCCAGCAACACCCAGGCCAGCGGCGTCGACCGCGCACATTGGCTGACCCACTACCCCAACGACCCGAGCCTCGACGGCCCGGATCGCACGGTGGACTACCTGTTCTACAGCCCGCGGCTCAAGCGAGTCGAATCCCGGGTGCGCCAGGACGACACCTTGCGCATCTCCGACCACCTGCCGGTGCTGGCCCGCTTCCTCTTGCCGGCGCAATAAACCCCAGAGCGGCACCCATCACCTGTAGCCGCTGCCGAGGCGGCGATCGAGCGTGTAGCGCTCGCAACGGCTTGGCCCAGATTCCGTCTGACACACCGCGGCGTCCGTTTTGCGGGGGCTGCGCCCCCGGGCGCAGCCTCGCACGCTCGGCAGCGGCTACAGGGCAGCACGGGAGTTCGGGTTATTTGCGCGGTTTGACCCGCGCCGTGGCTTCGGCGATCAGCGGGTCATCCGGCCAGTAGTGCTTGGGGTAACGGCCCTTGAGGTCCTTTTTCACCTCGGCGTAGGTGCTGCGCCAGAAGTTCGCCAGATCCTGGGTGACCTGTACCGGACGTCGTGCCGGAGACAGCAGGTGCAACTTGACCACCTGGCGGCCACCGGCAATGCGCGGTGTTTGCGCCAGGCCGAACAACTCCTGCAGGCGTACCGCCAGGATGGGTGGATGCTCGCTGTAGTCCAGGCGAATCGACGACCCGGAAGGCACCGTCAGGTGATGGGGGGCCAGCTCATCCAGGCGCTGAGGCAGTGGCCAGGGCAGCAGGTTGTGGATAATTCCGGCCAGTTCCAGGTTGGCGAAGTGGCTGAGCCGCGAGACGTTGCCCAGGTAGGGCTGCAACCACTGCTCCAGCCCCTTGAGCAAGGCCCCGTCACTGACATCCGGCCATTGGCTGGCGCCCGTGGCCTCCAGGTCCAGCTGGCGCAGCAACGCTACCCGGGCCTGCCACTGGCGCAGCTCCGGGGTCCAGGGCAGCAGCTCCAGGCCTTTGCGCCGGACCAGATTGACCAGGGCCTGAGTGCGGGCGGACTCATCCAGCCCGCTTAGCGGTTCGCGGCTGAGCACCAGTTCGCCGACCTTGCGCTGGCGTTCGGCCCGCAACACGCCTTCGCGCTCGTCCCAATCCAGCTGATCGACTTGCCGCACCTGCTCCGCCAGTACCGAATCGAACAACACCGGATCGAAATCCGCCGCCAGGTAGATGCGCTCCTCGCGCTGCCCCTGGCGGCTGCCCAGGTCGGCGATCACCAGCCAGGGTTGCTTCATCAGGCTGTCAGTTTCGCTGAACAGCGCCGCACGGCCGTTGGCCAGGCGGTATTCGGCACCGCCGGGGCGCCGCTGCTGGGCCACCCGATCGGGATAGGCCAGGGCCAACAGGGCGCCGAGCCAGCGCGGGTGCTCGGGGTCGGCCACCGCAGCCTCGGGCTGCCCGCGCAGATAGCCCCGGTACTGGCGCGCTAGTTGTCGGGCACGCTGCACCCCGCCCTGGGCTCCGCGAACGGCACGCTCTTCCCCGCAAAGCAGCACCAGGCGGCTGTGCAGGTCGGCGCCGGCGCCGCGCAGGATATCCCGCTCCCCCAGCAGCGCCGCGACATCGCAAGCCATCGGCGCCAACCCCAGGGACTGGCCGCGCAGCAGCAGATGGGCGATGCGCGGGTGAGCCGGCAACTCGGCCATGGCCTGGCCGTGGCGGGTCAGGCTGCCATCGTCATTCAACGCCCCCAGGCGCACCAGCAAGTCCTGGGCCTGGGCATAAGCGGCACTGGGGGGAGCGTCCAGCCATACCAGTTGATTTGGCGTCACGCCCCAGCGCGCCAGTTGCAGGGCCAATCCGGCCAGGTCCGCCTGGAGGATTTCCGCACTGGCATAGGCGGCCAGTTGCTCCTGTTGATCGGCCGACCACAAGCGGTAGCACACGCCGGGCTCCAGACGCCCGGCACGCCCGGCGCGCTGGGTGGCGCTGGCCCGGGAGATACGCTGGGTATCGAGGCGGGTCATGCCGCTGCCGGGATCGAAACGCGGCACCCGCGCCAGCCCGGCATCCACCACCACCCGCACGCCATTGATGGTCAGGCTGGTTTCGGCAATGTTGGTGGCCAGCACCACTTTGCGCTTGCCCGACGGCGCCGGGTCGATGGCTGCGCGCTGGGCTGCCAGGTCCAGCTCGCCATGCAACGGGCAGAGCAGGATCTCACTGCGCTCACCCAGGGCTTCGGCCAACTGCTGGTGCACCCGGCGGATCTCCGCCTGGCCGGGGAGGAACACCAGCAGGCTGCCGCTTTCATCGTTGAGGGCCTCGAGCACGGTCTGCACCACCCTTGGCTCGATGAATTCACCGGGCTGGAAGGGTCGGCCCCAGCGCTGGGTCACCGGGTACATGCGCCCTTCACTGCGCAGGATCGGCGCATCGCCGAGCAGGGTCGACAGGCGCTCGCCTTCCAGCGTCGCCGACATCAGCAGGATCTTCAGTGGCTGCTCGTCACGAAACAGCTCGCGGCCATTGAGGCTCAGGGCCAGCGCCAGATCGGCGTCCAGGCTGCGTTCGTGGAATTCATCGAAGATCAGCAGGCCGACGCCTTCCAGGGCCGGGTCATCCTGCAGGCGCCGGGTGAGGATGCCTTCGGTGACCACCTCGATGCGGGTACGCGGGCCGACCTTGCTGTCCAGGCGGATGCGATAACCCACGGTCTCGCCGACTTTCTCTCCCAGCTCGCTGGCCAGGCGCTCGGCGGCGGCCCGGGCGGCCAGGCGCCGGGGTTCGAGCATGAGGATGGTCTGTCCGGCCAGCCAGTCCTGGTCCAGGAGCGCCAGGGGCACGCGGGTCGTCTTGCCGGCACCGGGCGGGGCTTCGAGCACCGCTTCATGGCGTGTCGCCAGGGCGGTACGCAGTGCAGGCAAAACTTCATCAATTGGCAAAGAATTCATGCTGGCTCCAAAACAGAGGCGCGAGTATAACGGCGAACTGCCTGGGGTTAATCATGGTCTGAGTGCTGATCGACAAGACTCAACACCCCGCTTCATCCCTCGTTGCTTTCGTGCTTGCTAGGAGATTTCCATGCGTATTTCCCACCGTGTCATCGGCGGCGTTCTGGTGGCCACCCTGCTGACCCAACTCACCGCCTGCGGCTCGATCTTCTTCCCCGACCGGCGCGGCCAGATCGACGGCAAGATCGATCCCCTGGTGGCTGTGCTGGATGCCGTTGGCCTGCTGTTCTACGTGATCCCAGGGCTGATCGCCTTCGGCGTCGACTTCGCCACCGGGGCCATCTACCTGGAGCCGGGCAAGACCGCGCAGATCGCGCCGGAAAAACTGCAACAGGCCATCGGCGCCGACGGTAAAGTCGACAACCGCAAGCTGCAGGCCATCCTGGAAAGCGAACTGGGGGGCAGTTTCCCCCTGGATGACCCACGCCTGATCCAGCACAAGGGCAGCGTGCAGCAACTGGCGCTGTACGGCCTGCAACCTGCTGCCTGATCACTTTTACCCAGGAACCCGCCGTCGATGACCGCCAACTCGGAACACGCCCGCCTCCTGCGCCTGGCCACCCGCGCCTCGGTCACCGTGGCGGGCATACTGATCGTGACCAAGGCTGTCGCCTGGTGGCTCAGCGGCTCGGTGAGCATGCTCGCCGGGCTCACCGACTCGGTGCTGGACGGTTTCACCTCGCTGCTCAACCTGCTGGCAGTGCATTACGCCCTGCGCCCGGCAGACGACGACCACCGCTATGGCCACGGCAAGGCCGAGTCCCTGGCGGGCATGGCCCAGGCATTGTTCATCGCCGGCAGCGCAGTTCTGATTGCCTTCCAGGCGGCGCAACGCCTGCAACATCCGGAACCGGTAGGCGCGCCCTGGCTGAGCATCGGGGTGATCGTCCTGTCGCTGGCGCTGACCATCGCCCTGCTGCTCCTGCAGCACCGGGTGATCCGGGCGACCGGCTCCAATGCAGTGCGCGCCGACTCCCTGCACTACCGCTCCGACCTGATGCTCAACGGCAGCATCCTGCTGGCCCTGGTGCTGGCGGCGTTCGGCCTGCATCAGGTGGACGCCTGGTTCGGCCTGGGGATTGCCGTCTACATTCTCTGGAGCGCGATCCAGATCGCCCGGGAGAGCTTCTCGGTGCTGATGGACCAGGAGCTGCCACCGGACGTCAGCCAGCACATGCTGGAGCTGGCGTGCAGTGTGCCGGGAGTACTGGGGGCCCATGACCTGCGCACACGGATTTCCGGCAGCCACTGGTTCGTCCAACTGCACCTGGAATTACCCGGGGAACTGACCCTTTCGGTGGCCCATGGCATCAGCGACCAGGCCGCCGATGCCATCCAGAAGGCCTATCCACGGGCCGAAGTGCTGGTGCACGCCGACCCGCAGGAAGTGGTGGAGGCAGCCAGGGCTCAGTAGGTCACCTGATAGCCCCGTGAGCTCAAGCAGTTGCCCTGGGCCTGGCGGTAAGCCTGGACCACTTGCGGGGCCGGCTGATAGGTCACACTCGCAGGATCGAAGCCGCTCTGCTGCACCGCCCAGCGATAGCAGTCGTAACGGTCCTGGTCGATCTGCTGCGGCGACTGGCCGTTGACCGGGTAGGCCAGCACGTCATAGCCATTGCCGCTCTGCTGCGGGTCCGCAACCGGCACGCCGGCAGGTGGCTCGACCACCACGTACTGCTGGGTGTTGGCTTCGTAGGTGTAGTAAGCCCCTGCCGCCAGAAAGAACAGCGCGCTGCCGATCCAGACTTCCCGCGCATAGTCGGGCAGGTACGTCACGCGAATGCCATAGGGCGGGCGCACCACCACATAGCGCGGGCCTTGCGGGCGGTACCAGTAACCACCGGAAAAAAAGTAATCCTGGCCGCGATAGGCGACCCGGTCATTGCGCCCGGGGAAGCGGTCGATCACATACCCGGGGCGGTACTGCGGCCCGGGGCCCCAGCCATTGCCATGGCCATCAGGGCGGCCCGGCCAGCGGTAGTCGTTGGGATGGCCGCCACCTGGCCGAGAGCCCGGGCCGCCAGCCTGCCAATGCTGGTTGTAGTCGTTGCGCCGGGGAATGTCCTGATAGTAGCCACGCTGTGGCTCCTGGGTCTGGCGCACGGTGTCGGGGCGGCCCTGGATCGGCAGGTTGTTTGGCTGCTGCACCTGGGGTTGTGGCACAGGGGCCGGGCGAACCTGCTGATTGGGATCGTGCTGAGGCCGGTTCTGCCACTGCCCTCCCGGGTTCTGGCCGTTGTGCTCGAACTGACGGCTGTTATCGCCGCGAATGATTTCATTCTGCGGCCGCTGTGGCTGCGCACTGGGTGGTGGACGGTTGGGAACATTGGCGGGCCGCGGCGGGGCATTTTCCGGGCGGCCCTGGCCTTGATGCTCTCGCTGCTCGCCCCCGGGAGCGCCATGCTGCGCAGGCGGCCGATTCTCGTCTCGCTCATCGGCGAGCAACTGAGCGTTGACGCTCAGGCACAACACACCAACACCTGCCATACGCCAGATGCGCGACTTCATGCTATTCCTCACTGCGGATAGGGGGGGGCCTGTACATAAGACTGAAAAAGCCCTGGGCGGTTCTGCATCAGGTTATCAGTCACGAGACTTATTTCGCAGGCAATAAAAAAGGGCGGCCCGTCGGCCGCCCTTTGAGATTTTGTCCGTGCTCGGCGCTTTTGACGCCGGCTCACCTCACTCCGTCTTCTGGACAGTGTGTAGCCCGGGGGCCGGCTCAACCCTGTGGGATTGGCGGCCGCGGCAGGCCTGATTCGGCGGGCCGCAGTGGACTCTATGTCCGGGCAGTGATTCTGGTGATAAGAATAGGCGCGCAGCGAAGACAGAGGATTGCGAAGATTGCTTGTAAAAACACCACTTGCGCAATTTTTAACTCAAGATAGATAATTCAACGCAATAGTTACGACAAAGGCCTGATTGATGAGCAAACTCGACCGCTACGACCTGAGCATTTTGGCGGAGTTGCAACGCGACGCCCGTATCTCCAACCAGGAACTGGCCGAGCGCATCGGCCTGTCGCCCTCCCCCTGCTCGCGCCGGGTCAAGCAGCTGGAGGACGATGGCTACATTTCCCGCCAGGTCGCCCTGCTGGACCGCAAGATGCTCGGTCTGAGCCTGACCGCCTATGTCCTGATCGGCATGGACCGGCACACGCCGGAACGCTTCGAGAATTTCGAAGCCGCGATCCGCAGCCTGCCCCAGGTGCTGGAGTGCAGCCTGGTGACCGGGGTCGATGCCGACTACCAGCTCAAGGTGGTGGTACCGGACATGGACCATTACCAGAAGCTGCTGCTCGGCCATCTGACCCGTATCGAGGGCGTGACCAGCGTGCGTTCGAGCTTCGTGCTCAATCAGGTGCTCAACAGCACCGAACTGCCGCTGACCCACTTGCGCAACTGAATCCCGGCCCCCGCTGTGGCGACATAACGCATGCAGATCAATGCTTGGGCCGCGGGCGTTGGCGTATACTCGCCCGGCATTTTTTGCCCTGCCTGCACTGGAGATGAGTGATGGACCCAGCAGTATTCGAAGAGTGGATGATGACCGGCCTGGTCAGCATCCTGATCATTTTCATGGGTTTCATCGTCTGGGACCTGGCCAAGAAGTCCAAGGCCGGGCGCTTCGGCTCGTTCATCCTGTTCTTCGTGCTGGGCCTGGGCGTTGCAGCATTCATCATCAAGAGCGTGGTGATCGGCCTGATCGAGTCCGGCGCCTTATAAGCGCGCCGCCACCTCTTTCCACTGGCCCTGCTCCAGGCCGTCCAGGGTCCAGTCGCCGATCCTGACCCGCACCAGGCGCAAGGTCGGTAGCCCCACCGCAGCGGTCATGCGCCTTACCTGGCGGTTGCGCCCCTCGCGTATCACCAACTCCAGCCAACTGGTGGGCACGCTCTTGCGAAAGCGCACCGGCGGGTTGCGCGGCCATAGCGTCGGTTCTTCGAGCTGGCGCGCCTCGGCCGGCAGGGTCATGCCGTCATTCAACTGCACACCTTCGCGCAAGCGCTGCAACTGCTCGGCACTGGGCTCGCCCTCGACCTGCACCCAATAGGTCTTGGCCAGCTTGTGCTTGGGATCGGCGATGCGCGCCTGCAACTGCCCGTCATTGGTCAACAGCAGCAACCCTTCACTGTCGCGATCCAGGCGCCCGGCCGGGTAGACCCCGGGAACCGCAATGAAGTCCTTGAGCGTGGCCCGCCCCTCGCCATCGCTGAACTGGGTCAGCACATCGAAAGGCTTGTTGAACAGGATCAGCTTCGGCTCGACCGGCGCGGCCTTGGCCACACGCTTGGCGGGAGAGGAGGAAAACGGTTTGGCGCCAGGGCGGCGGGAAGCGGGACGGGGCGGACGGGACATGGGAGCAGGAACATTCAGCGATCAGGACCGACAATGCTAGTGGCCTGACCGCCAAATGACCATGGCTTAAACGCTTAGCGGAAAGGCGGCTCGTCGAAGCTGCGCAGTTTGCGCGAGTGCAGGGAGTTGAGCTCGCTGCGCATCAGGTCCACCGCTTCGATACCGATCTTCAGATGCTGGCTGACCGCACGCTCATAAAAGGCGTTGGCCGCGCCCGGCAACTTGATTTCACTGTGCAATGGCTTGTCCGAGACACACAGCAAGGTGCCGTACGGCACCCGCAGGCGATACCCCTGGGCGGCGATGGTGCCGCTTTCCATGTCCACCGCCACGGCCCGGGACAGGTTGATCAGCGGACGTTCTTCGGCCCAACGCAACTCCCAGTTGCGGTCGTCGTAAGTCAGCACGGTGCCGGTGCGCAGGCGTTTCTTCAGTTGTTCGCCCTTTTCCCCGGTGACATTGGCCGCCGCCTGCTGCAACGCCAGCTGGACTTCGGCCAGGGCCGGAATCGGAATGTTCGGCGGCACCACGCGGTCGAGAATGCCGTCGCGCCGCATATAAGCGTGGGCCAGCACGTAGTCGCCAATGGTCTGGGACTGCCGCAGGCCGCCGCAGTGGCCGATCATCAGCCAGCAATGCGGACGCAGCACCGCCAGGTGGTCGGTGATGTTCTTGGCGTTGGACGGGCCGACACCGATATTCACCAGGGTCACACCGTGGCCATCGCTGGCCTGCAAGTGGTAGGCCGGCATCTGGTAGCGGTGCCAGACCACACCGGCGGCGATGGCCGAGGCCTCGCCGTGATCCATGCTTTTCTCGATGATCACGTTGCCCGGCAGGACCATGCGCACAAAGCGCGGATCGCTGCGCAACTGCTCCAGGCCATGAACGATGAACTGGTCCACATAGCGGTGATAGTTGGTCAGCAGGATCCACGGCTGCACATGACGCCAGTCGCTACCGGTGTAGTGCACCAGGCGCCGCAGGGAGAAATCCACTCGCGCGGCATCGAACAGCGCCAGGGGCAGCGGATGGGTATTTTCCCAATCGTAGAGGCCATCGGCGATGCCATCGGTGGCGGCCGACAGGTCGGTACTCGGGAACACCCGCGCCAGCGCCGCAGCGGTCACGCCGGAACCTGCCAGCTCGTCGCCCTGCTCCACGACATAGGGATAAGGAATGTTCTGCTCACTGACGCCCACTTCCACCGTCACGGTGAAGTCGTGCATCAACGGCACCAATTGTTCGAGCAGATAATTACGGAAGGCTGCAGGATGGGTCACGGTGACACTGTAGGTGCCCGGCAACTGGACCTTGGCATAGGCCCTTGTGGTCTGTGGGACTTCGCCGTGGCAGTGGTAGGTCAGGCGCAACTCAGGGTAGCGAAACAGTGCTCGTTGCTCGGCATCCGGCTCGACCCGGTCCTTGAGATAACGCTTGAGCGCCTGGCTCAGCGCCGTGGTGGCCCGCTCATGCAGGGCGGCAAGCCGATCCACGGCTTGCTCGGCGGTTTGAACGACAATAAAAGCTTCGGTCACGATAAGCATCCTGTGTTCTGAACTTGCAGGCGTTCATCTTGCCTGCAAGACCGTCCCACGGGAACAGCGTAATCACCGCAGGCGCCGGGAAGCCGGCGCCAGGGAGGGTCAGAAGCCCTGAGGGGAGGAGCGGGCGACAATGGCTGCCACGTCCAGGCCACGCGGCAAGGTGCCGTAGACCCGGCCGCCCTGGCCGCCCAGGCGGCTGGCGATAAAGGCGTCGCTGACCACCTGGTTGCCGGCTTCCAGCAAGAGCTTGGCCTGCAGGCCCAGGGCAATGTCCTCGGTGAGTTGACGAGCACGGTATTGAATGTCGCCGGTGTCCTTGAAGCTCTCCTTCAGCCCGTTGATATGGGCGGCCAGGCGCTTGTCGCCATGGCCATCGCCCAATTCGGCGAACAAGGCGTCCAGCACGCCCGGCTCCTTCGACAAGGCTCGCAGCACATCCAGGCATTGCACGTTGCCGGAGCCTTCCCAGGTGGAGTTCACCGGCGCCTCGCGGTACAGCCGTGGCAGGATGCTGTCCTCGACGTAACCGGCACCGCCCATGCACTCCGCCGCCTCGTTGATCATCGCCGGGGCCCGCTTGCAGATCCAGTACTTGCCCACCGCCGTCACCAGCCGGGAAAACTTCGCCTCCTGGGCATCGTCCAGATGATCCAGGGCCCGCCCCATGCGCATGCTCAGGGCCAGGGCCGCTTCGCTTTCCAGGGCCAGGTCGGCCAGCACGTTCTGCATCAGGGGCTGCTCGCTGAGCACCCGCCCGCCCACGGTGCGATGGGCACAGTGATGGCTGGCCTGGGTCAGGGCCTGGCGCATCAGGGAGCTGGAGCCGACCATGCAATCGAAACGGGTCATGGCCACCATCTCGATAATGGTCGGCACGCCGCGGCCTTCCTCGCCGATCATCCAGGCCAGGGCACCGCGGAACTCCACTTCGCTGGAAGCGTTGGAAAGGTTGCCGAGCTTGTTCTTCAGGCGCTGGATATAGAACTGGTTGCGCGTGTCATCGGGACGGTGCCGGGGCAGGAGGAAGCAGGTCAGGCCCTTGTCGGTCTGGGCCAGGGTCAGGAAGGCATCGCACATCGGCGCCGAACAGAACCATTTGTGGCCCACCAGCTCGTACGCCTGCCCGGGGCCGCCAGCCCCCACCGGGTAGGCCCGGGTGGTGTTGGCACGCACATCGGTGCCGCCCTGTTTCTCGGTCATGGCCATGCCGATGGTCAGCCCGGCCTTGTGTTGCATGCCGACATTGCGCGGGTCGTACCGGGTGGCAAGGATCTTGGGCAGCCACTGGTCGGCGATATCCGGTTGCAGCTTCAAGGCCGGTACACAGGCGAAGGTCATGGTCAGCGGGCATCCGCTGCCGGCCTCGGCCTGGCTGTGCAGATAGGTCATGGAGGCGCGGGCAACGTGGGCCCCCGCTTGCGGATCGGTCCAGGGCAGTGAGGTCAGGCCGGCTTCGATCGCCGCCTGCATCAATTGGTGATAGGCGGGATGAAACTCCACCAGATCGATCCGGTGGCCAAAGCGGTCGTGGCTGGAAAATACCGGTTTGTTCTGATTGGCCAGGAACCCCGCCTCCATCAACGGACCACCGGCCAGGGCGCCATAGGCGTCGACCCGCGACTCGGCCCAACCGGCATCGAAACGGCGCATCCATTGCTGCAGCGGCAGGTCGATCCGATAGAGATTGGCGCCGTCCAAAGCTGGCGGCTGGTTGGTGACTTCGTGGGTTTCAGCGAACTGGTGGAGGTTCATCGCGGGGCTCCTTCAGGGTGTGCCAAGACCCCAGTTAAGCACCGCCCCCACCCCGAACAAAGTGGCATACCTGCCTAAATGTCGGCGCTTTCGCCCTGTTCCACAGAGAGCACATATCTCGACAATGCCGTTTGCAAGGCCTCGAACTTCACCGGTTTAGCCAGATAGTCGGAGCCAGCCCCCGCCGGGCAGCCCTCTTTGCCGGGCACGCAGGCCAGCAGGATGGGCAATTGGGAGTAGCCGGGCAGCGCCTGGGCCTGCAAGCGAAACGCCCCCAGTTGCGCCGTGGACATCTCGCCATCGATCAACACCGCACTGACCAGCTCACGCCCGAGCAATTGCAGGGCATCAGTAGGGCTACCGGCGGTGCGCACCTGGTAGCCCAGCTTGAGCAGCATGCCCCTGACCACCAACTGATTGACGTCGTTGTCGTCCACCAGCAGCACGGTGCAGTCCCGGGGCAAGCGTCGCGCCACTGCCGCCGGCGAGCGCGGGGCGGGTTCCTGGGCGTCGAACTCCACCAGCAGGCGGAAACAACTGCCCCGGCCTGGCGTGGATTCGTGGGTCAATTGCCCGCCCAGCAACTCCACCAACTGCCGACAGATCGCCAGGCCGATACCCAGCCCGCCATATTCACGGGTCATGGAACCATCGAGCTGGAAGAAACGCTGATACAGGGTCGCTTCATCCAGGTTGACGAAGCCAATACCACTGTCGATCACCTCGAAACTCAGGCTGACCCGCTGCGCCGACACGGAACGCGTGAGCACCCGCAGCACCACGCTGCCCGAAGGGGTGAACTTGATGGCATTGTCCAGCAGGCACTCCAGACAATGGCTGAGTTTGCAGCGGTCGCCCTGCAAGCGATCGGGCAGCCCGGCGCTCAAGTCGATCTGGAAAGCCAGCGACTTGGCGGCGGCACTGGCGCCGTATTGGGTCTGCAGTGTCGTCAGCAGGGAGCGCAGGCTGAACGGCTGACGCTGGGCGCTGAGCTTGCCGGCCTGCAGCTCGGTCAGGGTCAGAATGCCGTTGACCATGCGCATCATGTCCCGCGCCGAGCCGGCCGCTGTCTGCTGGTATTGCTCCAGCTCCGGATCCAGTTCCAGGGTCTGCATCAGTTCCAGGGAGCCGATGACGCCGTTCATCGGGGTCCGCAGCTCATGGGTCAGGGTGGCCAGGAATTCGTCCTTGAGCCGGTTGCTGTGGGCCAGTTGCTGGTTCAACACTTCAAGCTTCTGCCCGGCTTCGAGCAGTGTCTGGGCCTGTTGCTCACGCATGGCATTGATGCGATCGGCCAGGGCCAGGGACAGCAACGCCACTTCGATCGCCGAGCCGATCTGGCTGGCGTACATGGTCAGGAACACATTCGGCAGGTAACCCAGCACCATCAAGGTGTTGATCACCCCTCCAAACAAAAAGGCCGACCAGGCGATGATGAAATAGCGTGCCACGCGCAGGCCTCGACACCAGGCGACAATCCCGGCCACGTAGATCACCACGGTGAACACCAGGGCCAGGGTGGTGGCCAGGCGCAATGCCAGGGCATAACTGGTCATCAGTGAAAGCGCCATGACCAACGCGCCAAAGGCCATCAAGGCCAGTAGTACGCGGTCGACCCAGGGGCTGTGGCGGGAAGTCTGCAGGAAGCTGCGGGCGAACTGGCTGCCGAACAAACCTGCCGAACCGATGAAGAACGGTGTCGCGGCATTGGCCCACCAGGGGCTGTCGGGCCAGAAGTACTCCACTGCGGCGCCGTTGACCGACAGCTGATAGAGACCGAAGGAAGCGATATAGACGATGTAGTAGAGGTAGCTGGTGTCCCGCACGCTGAGGTAGATGAACAGGTTGTACACCAGCATCCCCAGCAGCACGCCGTAAATCAGCCCGAGCACATACAACCGCACCGGCTGGGCTTCCAGGTAAGCACTGCTGGACCACAGGCTCACCGGCGCCTGGATCGAGCCTTCGCTGGCCAGCCGCAGGTAGACGGTCTTGTGCTCGTGGGGAGAAAAATTCAGGTTGAACAGGTAATTGTTCTGGCGAATCTCTCGACTGTCGAAGGGCAAGGCATCCCCGGTACGACCCGCCAGGCGATAACCACCAGACTCGTCAGGGACGTACAGTTCAAGGTGGTCCAGAGGCGGATAGGCCAACTCCAGCAACCAGCTGCGTTGTGCGCTCGGGTTGGCGGGGCGATAGTCGAGGTCGATCTTCAGCCAGAACGCCGAGCGCGAATAACCGGCGTTGAGGGTGTCTTTATCGTGGGGTCTGAATTGTTCAGCCAGAGGCCCCGAGCTGACATCGGCAATGGTCGCCTCACCCCCCGCGTCTTCGAGTACTTGCATCACTCGGCCCAAGGGCAGGCGTTGAGTGAACTCGTCGAACTCGACGGCGCCAGCCAGCATCGGCAAGCTCAACAGCAACATCAGCAAATAGTGCATAAAGCCCCAGCGTGGCTTGTCCGGTGGTGTCAGGAAGTCCCCCATTTCCCTTGAGCAGACGTAGAACCGGCATGACCTGTTATTGATTTGAATCCACTCTAGCATAGCCGCTGATGGCCATTGAACACCATTGTAAGTTTTAGTCTAAGGGCTCTAGAACGGGGCTTTCAGCGCAACCCAGCGGGCTAGAGCTGTTGCTTCGGTCAAGTGGGCTGGCCGGCGCCAGATCGCCCCTCTCTTATATGTCGAGCGCCGCGAAAAAAAACGTTTGGTGGTAAGCTCGCCGCCCATGAATATCTACAGCTCTCGCCCCGTTGTCCTCTGTCTCTCCGGCCACGACCCCAGTGGTGGCGCCGGCCTGCAGGCAGATATCGAAGCCCTGCTGGCTCAGGGTTGTCATGCCGCTCCGGCTGTCACCGCGTTGACCGTGCAGGACACAGTCAATGTCAGCGACTTCCGCGTCCTGGATCGCGAGTGGGTATTGGCCCAGGCCAATGCCGTGCTCAACGACTCCACGGTAGCGGCGGTCAAGCTGGGCATGCTCGGTTCCCTGGAGATGGTCGACACCGTGGTCGAGCTGCTCCAGGCCCACCCGCACCTGCCAGTGGTCTGCGATCCGGTGTTGCGCGCCGGCGGCGGTGGCCGGCTGGGCAAGGATGAGGTCGGCTACGCCATGCGCGAGCGCCTCCTGCCCCTGGCAACCATTGCCACCCCCAACCTTCCCGAAGCCCGAATTCTCGCGGAACTGCCTGAAGGCAGCGCCGACCAATGCGCCGAAAAACTCCTGCCCTTCGTCAAGCATTTGCTGATCACCGGCGGCCACGGCGATGAACACGAAGTCCACAATCGCCTGTACAGCCGTGACGGCCTGCGCAAAACCTATACCTGCCAGCGCTTGCCGGGCAGCTACCACGGCTCCGGCTGCACCCTGGCCAGCGCACTGGCCGGCCGCCTGGCCCAAGGTGAACACCTGGCCAGTGCGGTGAAGTCCGCCCTGGATTACACCTGGCGCACCCTGCGCGATGCCGAACAGCTTGGCCGTGGCCAGTTCGTTCCGCGCCGCTTGCCGCTGGATTTCTGCTCGTAATGTCATGAGGCCTGCTCAATGAAACTACGTGGTCTGTACGCCATCACCGACAGCCAACTGTTGGCCGGCAAGTTTCTGAAGTACGTGGAGGCGGCGCTGGAAGGCGGTGTCACGCTGTTGCAGTACCGCGACAAAAGCGACGACCAGGCCCGCCGACTGCGGGAAGCCGAAACCCTGCTGGCCTTGTGCGAGCGCTACAAGACCCGTTTGATCATCAACGATGATGCCGAGCTGGCGGCGCGTATCGGTGCCGGCGTGCACCTGGGCCAGACTGACGGCCCATTGACCCCGGCCCGAGCCTTGCTGGGCCGCCAGGCGATCATCGGTGCCACCTGCCACAGCCAGTTGCCACTGGCCGAGCAAGCTGCCAAGGAAGGCGCCAGCTATGTCGCCTTCGGCCGTTTCTTCAATTCCACCACCAAGCCCGGCGCGCCTGCGGCCAGCCTGGAGCTGCTGGACCAGGCCCGGGCCAGCCTGCACCTGCCGATCTGCGTGATCGGCGGCATCACCCTGGACAACGCCGCACCATTGGTGAACCACGGCGCCGACCTGCTGGCGGTGGTCCACGGCCTGTTCGGCGCCGAGAGCGCCGAGGAAGTGACTCGCCGCGCCCGCGCCTTCAACGCCCTATTCAACAGCTGATTTTTGAGAGCCCGATCATGTCTCGTTCCGAAACCCTGTTTGCCAACGCCCAGAAACACATCCCGGGTGGCGTCAATTCGCCTGTCCGCGCCTTCAAGAGCGTGGGCGGCACCCCGCTGTTCTTCAAACACGCAGAAGGTGCCTACGTCACCGACGAAGACGACAAGCGCTATGTCGACTACGTTGGCTCCTGGGGCCCGATGATTCTTGGCCACAGCCACCCTGATGTCCTGGACGCCGTGCGCAAGCAACTGGAACACGGCCTGTCCTACGGCGCACCGACCGCCATGGAAACCGAAATGGCCGACCTGGTGTGCTCCATCGTGCCGTCCATGGAAATGGTGCGCATGGTCAGTTCGGGCACCGAAGCCACCATGAGTGCCATTCGCCTGGCCCGTGGCTTCACCGGCCGGGACAGCATCATCAAGTTCGAAGGCTGCTACCACGGCCACTCCGACAGCCTGCTGGTGAAGGCTGGCTCCGGCGCCCTGACCCAAGGCGTGCCGAGCTCCGCCGGTGTGCCCGCGGCTTTCGCCAAGCACACCCTGACCCTGCCCTTCAACGACATTGCGGCGGTGGAAAAAATGCTCGCCGAAGTAGGCCAGGAAGTGGCCTGCATCATCGTTGAACCAGTGGCCGGCAACATGAACTGCGTACCCCCGGCACCGGGTTTCCTCGAAGGCCTGCGTCGCCTCTGCGATCAGCACGGCGTAGTGCTGATCTTCGACGAAGTGATGACCGGTTTCCGTGTTGCCCTCGGTGGCGCTCAGGCCCATTACGGCGTGACACCCGACCTGTCGACCTTCGGCAAGATCATCGGCGGCGGCATGCCGGTAGGCTGCTTCGGCGGCAAGCGCAAGATCATGGAGCACATCGCGCCCCTGGGCCCGGTCTACCAGGCCGGCACCCTGTCCGGCAACCCGCTGGCCATGGCCGCTGGCCTGACCACTCTGCGTCTGATCAGCCGCCCGGGCTTCCACGCCGAACTGAGCGACTACACCAGCCGTCTGCTCGAAGGCCTGCAACAACGCGCCGATGCAGCAGGCATTCCGTTCGTCACCACCCAGGCTGGCGGCATGTTCGGCCTGTACTTCAGCGGTGCCGATGACATCGTCACCTTCGACGATGTGATGGCCAGCGACGCCAACCTGTTCAAGCGCTTCTTCCACCTGATGCTGGAAGGCGGCGTGTACCTGGCGCCGAGTGCCTTCGAAGCGGGCTTCACCTCCATCGCCCACGGCGAGGCCGAGTTGCAGCTGACGCTGGATGCGGCAGAGCGGGCATTCGCCGCCCTGAAGTAAGCGCTGGACGGCGGGCGTGTGAAACATCACGCCCGTTGTAGTCTTTACTTGAATTTTCTGCAGTGAAACCTGGAAATGCTGATGAATCCTTGGGATATAGCGCCCACGCAGCAGAAAAACGAGTAAAGACTTTGTAAGGTGGGCCCTGCTTATTTCATAATGCGCGCTTATTGGGCCCCACGCTGGGCCCCGCGCCCCTCAGAGGTAAGTCGATTCCCATGAACCGCACCGGCCGCGCCCTGACACTGGGCTGCCTGTTGCTCCTTCAGCCCCTGCTCGCGCATGCACAAGCAGGTGGCAACTCGTTGTTGATCCCGGCGCTGGGTCGCTGCACCCTCGATCCCCAGGCTCAGGACCAGGCCGAGGCCCTCACCGCCTGCCAGAAGGCCGCCGACGAGGGGGATGCCGAGGCGCAATACGAGTTGGGCGAGTTCTACTACGAGGGCAAAGGTGCGCCGCAAGATTTCAATCAAGCCCTGAGCTACTTCGAAAAGGCCTCCTTGCAAGGCCATGCCCAGGCGCAATTCAAGCTGGGCACCATGTTCTTCCACGGTGAAGGCGTGCCGGCCAATAACGTGCAGGCTTACATCGTGCTGAAGATGGCTGCGGTCAATGGCGCCGAAGACGCCCTGGACACCGCCGACGAAGTCGCCGAGCACATGCAGCGCGACGAACTGGAAGTTGCGACCCAGGTACTGGGACAGATTTTCCGCAAATACCTGATGGAACTGCAGAGCGCCGATGGGCGTTCACCCTTCTCGCCCCTGCCGTAGGCATTTGCGCCTCAGTCGCCGGTGAGCCGGCTTCCACACAGACAACCGCCCTCCCGGAAAGACGGCATCGGCCAGGCTTACTTTTCCGGCATCGGCATCGGGAACGGCATGACATTGCTCACCCCGCGGGCCTCGCTGATCTTCGGCGTACCCAGGCGCTCGACTTCATCGATGCGCACGATCGAATGCATCGGCACAAAGCTGCGCACTACACCTTCGAACTGGGCCTTGAGCTTCTCCTCGCTCGGGTCAACGACCACTTGCGTGCGCTCGCCAAAGACGAACTCTTCCACTTCCAGGAAACCCCACAGATCACTCTGATAGATCTGCTTGGCGTACATTTCGAACACCTGGCCCTGGTTGAGGAAAATCACCTTGTAGATTGGAGCTTCACGTTTGGTCATGGCGGGCGGGTAACACATCGGGGGACAAAAATAGGGCGCGAACTATAGCATAGCTACCCGATGCACAACCCTAGGAACCTGTGGGCATGGCCCCTATAATGCGCGGTTCTTTGAATCACGTGATGATCCCGTCCATGGCCAAGAAGCTTTACATCGAAACCCACGGTTGCCAGATGAACGAGTACGACAGCTCGCGCATGGTGGACCTGCTGGGCGAACATCAGGCCCTGGAAGTCACCGCACGCGCCGAAGATGCGGACGTCATCCTGCTCAACACCTGCTCCATTCGCGAACGCGCCCAGGACCGGGTGTACTCCCAGCTCGGGCGCTGGCGTGAGCTCAAGCTGGCCAATCCGGACATGGTGATCGCCGTAGGCGGTTGCGTGGCCAGCCAGGAAGGCGCGGCCATCCGCGACCGCGCACCCTATGTGGACGTGGTCTTCGGCCCGCAGACCCTGCACCGCCTGCCGGAAATGATCGACGTCGCGCGCATCACCAAATTGCCGCAGGTCGACGTCTCGTTCCCGGAAATCGAAAAGTTCGACCACCTGCCCGAGCCCCGGATCGATGGCCCCAGCGCCTATGTCTCGGTGATGGAAGGCTGCAGCAAGTACTGCACCTTCTGCGTCGTGCCCTACACCCGCGGCGAAGAAGTCAGCCGGCCCTTCGACGATGTGATCGCCGAGATCATCCACCTGGCGGAAAACGGCGTCCGCGAGGTGACCCTGCTGGGCCAGAACGTCAACGGCTATCGCGGCCAAACCCACGACGGGCGCATGGCCGACCTGGCCGAATTGATTCGTGTGGTTGCCGCGATCGATGGCATCGAGCGAATCCGCTACACCACCTCACATCCGCTGGAGTTCTCCGACAGCCTGATCCAGGCGCATGCCGAAGTACCAGAACTGGTGAAGCACCTGCACCTGCCGGTGCAATCCGGCTCGGACCGGATCCTCGCGGCCATGAAGCGCAATCACACCGCCCTGGAGTACAAGTCCAAGCTGCGCAAGCTCAGGGCGGCTGTTCCGGGAATCTGCATCAGTTCGGACTTTATCGTCGGCTTCCCAGGCGAGACGGAGAAGGATTTCCAGCAGACCATGAAACTGATCGAAGACGTCGGTTTCGACTTCTCCTACTCCTTCGTCTACAGCCAACGGCCGGGAACACCGGCCGCCGACCTGGCCGACGAAACACCGGAGGCGGTGAAAAAGGAACGGCTCAACGCCTTGCAGCACCGCCTCAACCAGCAAGGTTTTGAAATCAGCCGACAAATGGTCGGCTCTACCCAGCGCATCCTGGTGACCGACTACTCGAAGAAAGACCCGGGCGAACTGCAGGGACGGACCGAGAACAACCGCATCGTCAACTTCCGCTGTGACAATCCCACACTGATCGGCCAGTTCGCCGACGTGTACATCGACTCGGCGCAGCCTCACTCGCTGCGCGGCTCCCTGCTGCAATAACCTGGCAGGGAAAAGCCCCAGCAGCCCTTGCTCCGCATAAGAGCTTTCGCACCCAGGCTGCTGGCGTTATCCTTGAATTCATCTTAATTGCCGTTGGGCGGCTAAAAACGACCTTGAACGCACCCATAGAACCTCATCGTTTCATCCTCGAGCCCTTCGAGGCTCGCCGCTTCGCCAATCTGTGCGGGCAATTCGACGAGCATCTGCGCTTGATCGAACAGCGCCTGACGATCGAGATCCGCAACCGCGGCAATCAGTTCGAACTGATCGGCGAACCCAAGCAAACCACCTCCGCGGAAAACCTTCTGCGCCGTCTCTACCGGGAAACCAAGGGCACCGAGCTGTCGCCGGACCTGGTCCACCTGTTCTTGCAGGAGTCTGCCGTGCAAGAGCTGGACAACCCTTCGGTAGCCGATGCCGCCGTGGCCCTGCGCACCAAGAAAGGCATGATTCGCCCCCGCGGCCTGAATCAGCAGCGCTACGTCAAAGAGATCCTCGGCAACGACATCAACTTCGGCATTGGCCCGGCCGGTACCGGCAAGACCTACCTGGCCGTGGCCTGCGCCGTGGACGCCCTGGAACGCGAGCAGGTGCGACGCATCCTGCTGGTGCGCCCGGCGGTAGAAGCCGGCGAAAAGCTCGGTTTCCTGCCCGGCGACCTGGCCCAGAAGATCGACCCCTACCTGCGCCCGCTGTACGACGCCCTGTATGAAATGCTCGGCTTCGAACACGTGGCCAAGCTCATCGAACGCCAGGTCATCGAGATCGCGCCCCTGGCCTACATGCGCGGCCGCACCTTGAACAACAGCTTCATCATCCTCGATGAGAGCCAGAACACCACGGTGGAACAGATGAAGATGTTCCTGACACGGATCGGTTTCGGCTCCACTGCGGTGATCACCGGCGACATCACCCAGGTCGACCTGCCCAAGGGCACCAAGTCCGGCCTGGCCCATGTGATCAACGTACTCAAGGATGTGCCTGGTATCAGCTTCACTCACTTCATGCCCAAGGACGTGGTGCGCCATCCGCTGGTGCAACGCATCGTCGAAGCCTACGAGCGCTTCGAACTGCACGCTGCCGACGAGGCCGCCAAGGCTGCCGCAGACCGAGGCAACCGCCACGATGCTTGAGCTTGACCTGCAGCGCGCCAGCCAACAGCCGGCCCCCAGCGATGAACAGTTCCGCCAGTGGTGCGAGCTGGCCCTGCGCCAGCGCACCGCCGATTCGGAACTGACCATCCGCCTGGTGGACGAAGCAGAAGGGCGTGAGCTGAACCACACCTGGCGTCATAAGGATTACGCCACCAATGTGCTGTCATTTCCTGCCGATGTACCGGATGAGCTGCTGGATATCCCATTGCTGGGGGACCTGGTGATCTGCATTGCGGTGGTCGAGCGCGAAGCGGCTGAACAAGGCAAGGAACTTCAGGCCCACTGGGCCCATCTGGTGATTCACGGCTGCTTGCATCTGTTGGGCTACGACCATATAGATGACGACGAAGCCGAAGAAATGGAAGCGCTGGAACGAACGTTGCTTGCAGAACTGGGTCATCCGGACCCTTATGCAGACGACGAAAGCTGATCAACAACCCCCTGTAACAACCAAGGATTCAGAGCAATCGCTATGAGCGAAGATCGATCGAGCAACGGGCAAAAGTCATGGCTGGGCAAACTGACCCAGGCTTTTGCCCATGAGCCGAAAAACCGCCAGGAGCTGCTGGAGCTGCTGCGCGAAGCCCATCAGAACAAGTTGCTGGACAGCGAAGCGCTGGCCATCGTCGAAGGCGCCATCCAGGTCGCTGACCTGCAAGTCCGGGACATCATGGTTCCGCGCTCGCAAATGATCAGCATCAAGGCGACCCAGACCCCTCGGGAGTTCCTGCCCGCAGTCATCGATTCGGCGCACTCGCGCTACCCGGTGATCGGCGAAAGCCATGACGACGTGATGGGCGTCCTGCTGGCCAAGGACCTGCTGCCGCTGATCCTCAAGGAGAACGGTGACAGCTTCAACATCAAGGACCTGCTGCGCCCGGCGACCTTCGTCCCCGAGTCCAAGCGCCTGAACGTGCTGTTGCGCGAGTTCCGCGCCAACCACAATCACATGGCCATCGTCATCGACGAGTACGGCGGCGTGGCGGGCCTGGTGACCATCGAAGACGTGCTGGAACAGATCGTCGGCGACATCGAGGACGAGCATGACGTCGAGGAAGACAGCTACATCAAGCCACTGCCCAGCGGCGACTTCCTGATCAAGGCGCTGACGCCCATCGAGAACTTCAACGAGTTTTTCGACAGCGACTTTTCCGACGACGAATTCGACACCGTAGGCGGCCTGGTCATGAGTGCGTTCGGCCACTTGCCAAAACGCAACGAAATCACTGAAATCGGCGCCTATCGCTTCCGCGTGCTCAACGCCGACAGCCGGCGGATTCATCTGCTGCGCCTGACCCCCATTTCCCGCTGAGGAAACGGGTCATCTGCCCTCCCCCGCACCGCGATATCGTCTTGAGGCCACTTGCCCGGCCTCAGGCGATACAGTGCGGGGACGCATCGGCCGAGCAGCGCTGCGTGACTCGACGCTCATCTGAAACAACCCAACCATTCTCCTCGTGCCTCGCCCGGTACGACACAGGAAAGAGCTGATGAAACGCCTCTTGCAGCGCTCAACCCGCCCCGGCTGGCCCGGCAACCTGCTGGCCGTGATCGCCGGCGCCATCACCACCCTGGCCCTGGCCCCCTACAACATCTGGCCTCTGGCGCTGCTAGCAGTCGGCCTGTTCTATGCCGGGCTGCGCGAGCTGACACCGCGCCAGGCCCTGGGCCGCGGCTGGTGCTTCGGCTTCGGCCTGTTCGGGGCCGGCACCAGCTGGATCTACGTCAGCATTCACACCTATGGAGGCGCCTCGGCCCTGCTTGCCGGCCTGCTGATGCTGGCCTTCATCGCCGCCATCGCCTGGTTTTTCGCACTGCCTGCCTGGCTCTGGGCCCGCTGGTTGCGACGCAATGAAGCGCCGCTGGCGGACGCCCTGGCATTCGCGGCCCTGTGGCTGGGCCAGGAAGCCTTTCGCGGCTGGTTCCTCACCGGTTTTCCCTGGCTGTATTCCGGCTACAGCCAGCTTGACGGCCCACTGGCCGGGCTTGCGCCGCTGGGCGGCATCTGGCTGATCTCCTTCTCCCTGGCCCTCACCGCAGCGCTGCTCTACAACCTGCCGCGACTGATCAAGGCCGGGCGCAAAGCCTTCATCGTTGCGGGCGTGCTCCTGTTGGCAGCCCCCTGGGTCGTGGGCCTGGCCCTGAAAGGCCATGCCTGGACCAGCCCGGCCGGAGAGCCGCTATCGGTCGCCGCCATCCAGGGCAATATCGAACAGAGCATGAAGTGGGACCCGGCCGAGCTCAACGCCCAGCTGGCGCTGTATCGCGACATGAGTTTTCGCAGCAAGCGCGTAGACCTGCTGGTCTGGCCGGAAACCGCAGTACCGGTGCTCAAGGAGTCGGCCGAAGGCTACCTGACGATGATGGGCAACTTTGCCGCCGACCGTCATTCCGCGCTGATTACCGGCGTTCCGGTGCGCCAACTGGTACGCCATGAAAAACGCTACTTCAACGGCATCACCGTGACCGGCGAAGGGGACGGCACCTACCTCAAGCAGAAGCTGGTGCCTTTTGGCGAGTACGTGCCCCTGCAGGAAGTGCTGCGCGGCCTGATCGACTTCTTCAACCTGCCGATGTCGGACTTCGCCCGCGGCCCGGCCGACCAGCCGCTGCTGCAGGCCAAGGGCTATCAGATAGCGCCGTTCATCTGCTACGAAGTGGTCTACCCCGAATTCGCCGCCAGCCTTTCGGCCCGTAGCGACCTGCTACTGACCATCAGCAATGACACCTGGTTCGGCACTTCCATCGGCCCCCTGCAACACTTGCAGATGGCGCAGATGCGCGCCCTGGAAGCCGGGCGCTGGATGATTCGCGCGACCAACAACGGCGTCACCGGGCTGATCGATCCGTTCGGCAGGATCACGGTGCAGATTCCCCAGTTCGAGCGCGGCATTCTGTACGGCGAAGTCGTGCCCATGCACAACCTGACGCCGTATCTGCAATGGCGCTCCTGGCCGCTGGTGGTGCTCTGCACCCTGCTGTTTGGCTGGGCCTTGCTGGCCAGCCGTATTGCCAAGACCGTTTGAGGGCCCTCACTGGCAATCCGGCTCCCGAGGGAGCCGGATTGCCATCAGCGATAGAACAACCGGTAGCCCAATTGGCCCATTGCCTCATTGAGCAACTGCCCGCTCTGCCAGATCGACTTGAACTCAGGCATCCAGCCTCCCAGCGGACGGGCGTTATCCATTCCCAGGAACCCCACGGGTGCAGGCACCACTTCAAACCCGGCGTGCTCGAAACTCCACACCGAGCGGGGCATGTGCCAGGCCTGGGTCACCACCACCACACGCTTGATCCCCAATGGCAGCAGGACTTCGGCGCTGAACTGCGCGTTTTCCCAGGTGGTGCGGCTGCGGCCTTCCTGCCAGCGCACCGTCACGCCAAAGTCATCGAGCAGGGATTGCGCCATCAACGCAGCCTCGGTGGGCGGCGTACTGTAATGCAAGCCGCCGCTGGTCAGCACCGGCAACCCGGAGGCCTTGGCCAGGCGCGCGGCATAGCGTTCGCGCTCCAGGCCCACGCCGGTGGGCTGATCAGAGCCCCACGCCGGATCGCCCCGCTCCCGCCCCGAACCCAGCACCACAATCACATCCGCCTGCTCGGCCAGGCTCGCCCATTGGCTTTGGGGCAAGGGCGGCAGGCGCTCCAGACCGCGCGCGCCCCACTCCACCATGACCGGCAGGCTCATCAACCAGAAACCACCCAGCCCCAAGGCAAAACACCAACCTGCCAGCCGTGGCCGGGAACGGAGCAAGCCCCAGGCAAGCAGCAGCAACAGCAATAGAATGCCGGGCGGCAGCAGCAACTGTTTGATGAAATAGCGAAAAGGCATCGAGCATCTCCAACAAGATGCCCGAAGCCTAAAGGGGATACCTGTCCGGCAACAACCAATGCCTGGTATTTTTGCTCCCGAGGTCCTCGGCCGCGACCTCGCTCGACCCGATAAGGGGCCCTGGGACCTACTTGAACTGCTGAGATCGGACTTTCACCGATGCCTTGACGGGCGCCTGATCCTTCAGCCAAATGATCTTGGCCGAACGAGGCACCTCCTGGTGTTGCAGACTGCCCATTGGATTGATCTGCATTTCACGTTGATGGCGGGCCAGATAGGCCCTGATCAATTCAAACTCCGCCCGGCTCAAACCCCGCAGCTCCAGCTCGATAGGCCGCTCATTGCGCAGTCGATCCGCCGTTTTTGCCGCATCCAGGGCCAGAGCCAGTCGATTGAGGAGCCTTTCATACACCTCCGGTTCTGTTGCTTTTCGCTGCGATTCAAGCATCCGTTCACCTCATCGAAGATAAGACTCACTCCCCTTTTTGAGCTTAGTCGGACAGCCGAAAGCGACGCGCCGCCGCGACCAACGGCCCGCCCGAGCAATCAGGGTTTCCCTCGGCAGAGTGCGGTCATGTATGCTACGGCGCTTCCTGTAACTCCACTTCCAGCTCCATCGGGCACTGAAAAACGCCGCATTTGGCGTCATCGCCACCCGAAGTTGCGTTGAAGAGGATTAGGCCACCCCTATTCAGTACAAAAGTAGCCATGCACGAACACTATCAGCCCCGTGAAATCGAAGCCGCCGCCCAGTCGTTCTGGGACGAGCAAAAGTCCTTTGAAGTCAGTGAACAGCCAGGCAAGGAAACTTACTACTGCCTATCGATGTTCCCTTACCCCAGCGGCAAGCTACACATGGGGCACGTGCGCAACTACACCATCGGCGACGTGATCTCCCGCTACCAGCGCATGCAAGGCAAGAACGTTCTGCAACCCATGGGTTGGGACGCCTTCGGCATGCCGGCGGAAAACGCCGCGATGAAAAACAACGTGGCTCCCGCCAAGTGGACCTACGAAAACATCGCCTACATGAAGACCCAGCTGCGCAGCCTGGGCCTGGCGGTGGACTGGTCCCGCGAGGTCACCACCTGCAAGCCGGACTACTACCGCTGGGAACAGTGGCTGTTCACCCGCCTGTTCGAAAAAGGCGTGATCTACCGCAAGAACGGTACCGTGAACTGGGACCCCATCGACCAGACCGTGCTGGCCAACGAACAGGTGATCGACGGCCGCGGCTGGCGTTCCGGCGCGCTGATCGAAAAGCGCGAAATTCCGATGTACTACTTCAAGATCACCGCCTACGCGGATGAGCTGCTGGAGAGCCTCGACGAACTGCCGGGCTGGCCCGAGCAGGTCAAGACCATGCAACGCAACTGGATCGGCAAATCCCGTGGCATGGAAGTGCAATTTCCCTACGACCAGGCCTCCATCGGCGAAGCCGGGACCCTGAAAGTCTTCACCACCCGTCCAGACACCCTGATGGGCGCGACCTACGTTGCCGTGGCAGCCGAGCACCCGCTGGCCACCCTGGCAGCACAGGACAACCCCGAGCTGCAGGCCTTCATCGCCGAATGCAAGGGTGGCAGCGTCGCCGAAGCCGACATGGCGACCCAGGAAAAGAAAGGCCTGCCGACTTCGCTGTTCGTCGAGCACCCGTTGACCGGTGAAAAACTCCCGGTCTGGGTCGCCAACTACGTGCTCATGCACTACGGCGACGGCGCAGTCATGGCGGTACCGGCCCACGATGAGCGCGACTTCGAGTTCGCCACCAAGTACAACCTGCCGATCAAGGCCGTGGTACGCACCAGCGCTGGCGATGAAACTCCGGCGCCCTGGCAGGACGCTTACGGCGAGCATGGCGAGCTGATCAACTCCGGCGAGTTCAACGGCCTGGACTTCCCTGGCGCGTTCGATGCCATCGAAGTGGCGCTGCTGAAGAAGAACCTCGGCCAATCGCGCACCCAGTTCCGCCTGCGAGACTGGGGCATCAGCCGCCAGCGCTACTGGGGCTGCCCGATCCCGATCATCCACTGCGACAGCTGCGGCGATGTACCCGTCCCGCAAGAGCAGTTGCCGGTGGTATTGCCGGAAGACGTGGTTCCCGATGGCGCCGGTTCGCCACTGGCGCGCATGCCCGAGTTCTACGAGTGCAGCTGCCCGAAATGCGGAGCACCTGCCAAGCGTGAAACCGACACCATGGACACCTTCGTCGAGTCCTCGTGGTACTACGCCCGTTACGCCTCGCCGCACTATGAAGGCGGCCTGGTAGATCCGGCCGCGGCCAACCACTGGTTGCCGGTGGATCAGTACATCGGCGGTATCGAACACGCCATCCTGCACCTGCTCTACGCGCGCTTCTTCCACAAGCTGATGCGTGACGAAGGCCTGGTGAGTTCCAACGAGCCGTTCAAGAACCTGCTCACCCAGGGCATGGTGATTGCCGAGACCTACTACCGTCGCGAAGCCAATGGCAGCTACACCTGGTACAACCCGGCGGATGTCGAGCTGGAGCGTGACAGCAAGGCCAAGATCATTGGCGCCAAACTCATCTCCGACGGCCTGCCGGTGGAGATCGGTGGCACCGAGAAGATGGCCAAGTCGAAGAACAATGGCGTCGACCCGCAATCGATGATCGAACAATACGGCGCCGATACCTGCCGCCTGTTCATGATGTTCGCCTCGCCGCCCGACATGAGCCTGGAATGGTCCGACTCTGGCGTTGAAGGTGCGCACCGCTTCCTCAAGCGCGTCTGGCGCCTGGCCCAGGCCCACGTCAGCCAGGGGCTGCCGGGGGCTCTGGATGTAGCGACCCTGAGCGACGAGCAGAAAGCCATTCGCCGTGCAATCCACCTGGCCATCAAGCAGGCCAGCCAGGACGTAGGCCAGCATCACAAATTCAACACCGCCATCGCCCAGGTGATGACTCTGATGAACGTCCTGGAAAAAGCGCCGCAAGGCAGTGAACAGGACCGTGCACTGCTGCAGGAAGGCTTGCAGACCGTAGCCCTGTTGCTCGCCCCGATCACTCCCCACATCAGCCATGAGCTGTGGGGCCAACTGGGTCAAGGCGGCGCGATCATCGATGCCGGCTGGCCAGCATTGGACGAAAGCGCGCTGGTGCAGGACAGCCTGCAACTGGTGATCCAGGTCAACGGCAAACTGCGTGGCCAGATCGAGATGCCAGCCAGCGCCAGCCGTGAAGAAGTCGAAGCGGCCGCTCGCAGCAACGAGAACGTACTGCGCTTCACCGAAGGCCTTACGATTCGCAATGTCATCGTGGTGCCGGGCAAACTGGTCAACATCGTCGCCAGCTAATTGGATCAGGCGCCCGGTCCGGGATCGGGCGCCGAATAAAACCTCCAGGGCCACAAGGTTGGCCCATCTGGTTTCAAGGGGAGCAATACATGATCAAACGTAATCTGCTGGTGATGGGCCTGGCCGTGCTGCTGAGCGCCTGCGGCTTCCAGCTGCGCGGTACTGGAACCCAGGAGCTGTCCATCAAGGAACTGGACCTGAGCGCCCGGGACGCCTACGGCACCACCATCAAGATGCTCAAGCAGCAGCTGGAAAGCAGCGGTGTGCGAGTCCATGCCGGCGCACCTTACAAGCTGGTGCTGCTGAGCGAGGAGAACTCCCAGCGTACCCTCAGCTACACCGGCGGTGGCAACTCGGCCGAGTACGAGATCGGCACCACCCTCAGGTATGAGATCCTGACTCACGACAACCTGCACCTGCTGGACGACAAACTGGAAGTGCAGAAAGTCTTCCTGCACGACGGCAACAACATCACCGGTTCCGACCAGGAGTCTTCCGAGACCCGCAAGGAAATGCGTCGCGACCTGATCCAGCGCATGCTGATCCGCCTGCAATTGCTGACCCCGGAACAGCTTGCCCAACTGCAGGCGACCGCCGAAGCCAAGGCCAAGGCAGAAGCCGACGCCCTGGAAGCCGCACGCAAGGCTGAGGCGGAAACACCGCAACAGTCCCCTATGGAACTGCCGAACCAGTAAGCCATGCGGGGCGCTCCGGCGCCCCCCTGGCACCCGCCTATGAAACTAGCCCCCGCCCAACTCGGCAAACACCTGCAAGGCACTCTCGCGCCGATCTACGTGATCAGCGGCGATGATCCACTGCTTTGCCAGGAAGCCGCCGACGCCATTCGCTCTGCCGTACGCCAGCAGGGGTTCGATGAGCGCCAGGTATTCAGCGCCGACGCCAGTTTCGACTGGGGCACCCTGCTGCAAGCAGGCGCCAGCATGTCGCTGTTCGCCGAAAAACGCCTGCTGGAATTGCGCCTGCCCTCGGGCAAGCCTGGTGACAAGGGCGCAGCAGCGCTGATCGAATACTGTTCGCGGCCTGCCGAAGACACGGTGCTGTTGATCAGCCTGCCCAAACTCGATGGCAGCGCGCAGAAAACCAAATGGGGCAAGGCGCTGGTCGAGGGTGCCCAGACTCAGTTCGTACAGATCTGGCCGGTGGATGCCAACCAGCTGCCGCAGTGGATTCGCCAGCGCCTGTCCCAGGCCGGCTTGTCCGCCAGCCAGGATGCCGTCGAATTGATCGCCGCCCGGGTCGAAGGCAACCTGCTGGCTGCCGCCCAGGAAATCGAGAAGCTCAAGCTGATGGCCGAGGGTGGGCAAATTACCGTCGAAACGGTCCAGGCGGCGGTGGCCGACAGTGCCCGCTTCGACGTATTCGGCCTGGTGGACGCCATCCTCAATGGTGAAGCGGCCCATGCCCTGCGCATGCTGGAAGGCTTGCGCGGCGAAGGCGTGGAACCACCGGTGATTCTCTGGGCACTGTCCCGGGAACTGCGCCTGCTGGCCAACCTGGCCCTGCAGTTCAGCCAGGGCGTGCCATTGGACAAGGTCTTCAGCCAGGCTCGCCCGCCCGTCTGGGACAAACGCAAACCCCTGATGAGCAAAGCCCTGCAGCGCTACTCCGCACAACGCTGGGGCCAACTGCTGCTCGATGCCCAGCGCATTGATGCGCAGATCAAGGGACAGGCCAGTGGCTCGCCCTGGAGCAGCCTGAGCCGCTTATCGCTGCTGATGGCCGGCCAGCGCCTGGCGCTTGCGGCCGAGTAAAGCGGCCACCCCGTCACGCTTACAATTTTCTGCATCCATGATGCTGGACAGCGGCCCGACTCTGGCCGATGATCTGCGCCGCAACACCTCCCTCCCAAAGTGAGTATTGAGCATGAGCAAGCCATCCAAGCATGGCCCCAACAAGGCCAAATCCATCGTCGCCCAGCCACTGTTCCGCAGCCGTCAGGAACGCCCGGCCAAGGGCAAAGGCAGCTACCGCCGCGAAGCCTTCCAGTCTAAAAGCTGGGAGGCTTCTTACTTTCTGGCTGCCTGAAGCCCAGAACCCCGCCGGCATGATAAGGTCTGCACCTGATTGTTATTCTCTCTGGACCCGTGCATGCCCTTTTGTCTTTCCCGTCGTTGGCACATGCGCCAACTGATCGCTGCCTCCAGCCTTATTCTGCTAGTCGCCTGCGCGGAAAAACCCACCGCCGCCGACGCCCAGCCACTGCCCAGCCTCCAGGCAGCCCCTCTTGCCGCACCTGCCACTGTCGCGCCCCTGACCGTCGACAACCTGGATATCCAGCCCACCCAGACCTTTGACCAATGGTTGAACGCCTTCCGTGCCGAAGCCTTGGGCGCCGGTATCCGTGCCGAAGTATTTGATCGCGCCTTTGCCGGCGTGACCCCGGACATGAGCGTGATCAAGGCCGACCGCAGCCAGCCCGAGTTCAGCCGCCCAGTATGGGAATACCTGGAGGGGGCGCTGTCCCCGGTACGGGTACGCAAGGGCCAGGCACTGCTGGTGCAGTACAGCGACATCCTGCAACGGATCGAACAGCGCTATGGCGTCGACCGCCAGGCATTGGTGGCGGTGTGGGGCATGGAAAGCAATTTCGGCGACTTCCAGGGCAACAAATCGGTCATTCGCTCCTTGGCCACCCTGGCCTATGAAGGTCGGCGCCCGGCGTTTGCCAACAGCCAATTGATCGCTGCGCTGCAGATCATCCAGCATGGCGATATACAGCCCGAGAAAATGCTCGGCTCCTGGGCCGGAGCCATGGGCCAGACCCAGTTCATTCCCACCACCTACAACACCCACGCCGTGGACTTCGACGGCGATGGCCGCCGGGATATCTGGAACAGCCCGGCCGATGCACTGGCCTCCACCGCGCACTATCTGCAGAGTTCCGGCTGGCAACAGGGACAGCCCTGGGGTCTTGAAGTACAGCTCAACAGTGGTTTCGACTACGCCCTGGCCGACGCCTCCACCCGCAAGACCGTGGGCGAATGGATGCGCCTGGGCATGACTCCTGCCAATGGCAAGGCCCTGCCTTACGGCTCGGAACACCTGTCGGCCTCACTGCTCTTGCCAGCGGGTTACCGCGGCCCGGCGTTCCTGATCCTGGACAACTTCCGGGCAGTGCTCAAATACAACAACTCCTCGTCCTATGCCCTGGCGGTGAACCTGCTCTCCGAACGCTTCGGCGGAGCCGGTCAGATCAGCGGCAGTTGGCCCAAGGACGACCTGCCCCTGAGCCGCTCCGAGCGCATCGAGCTACAGACACTGCTCAGTGCCAACAGCTATGACGCCGGCAATCCCGACGGCATCATCGGCGCCAACACCCGCAAGGCCATTCGCAATGCCCAACAGGCACTGGGCTGGCCCGCGGATGGCTATCCGACCCACAAGCTGCTGGAAAGCCTGCGCAATCGTTAGGGCCCGCTCCGGCGCAGGGGAAACACTCCCCTCGCCGGCCCTGCGATTACTTGAAGACCACATCCTGCGCCAGAGTCAGTTCCCTGGCTCCCGCATCCAGCCTGACCAACGCGCCCATGGGCAAGGTCAGGTTGGGGTCGCAGTGACCACTGCGCCATCCCGCCAGCACCGGAATCCGCAGCGGTTCGAAGGTCTGCTTGAGCAAAGCGCACAACGCCGCAAAATCCACACCGGCCACATCCCCCACCAATACCCCACGCAGATTTTCCAGCTTGCCGGCCAGGCGCAGGTGATTGAGCAGGCGATCTATGCGGTACAGCGGCTCATTGACATCCTCGATAAACAGGATGATGCCGTCGGTATTGATCTCATACGGGGTGCCCAGGGTACTGGCGATCAGCGACAGGTTCCCGCCCAGCAGGGAGCCCAGCGCAATGCCCGGCTCGATGGTGGTCAAGGGGAAGGCCACGGGATGGGGCAGCAGGCTGCCAGCCCGGGCCTGGCCTCGAAGCAGATTGAAAAAGGAGGCCTCGGTGGGCGCCTGCTTGTCGCCCAGCAGGTCGGCGTTGAGCATCGGCCCGTGAAAGCTCACAAAGCCGGCATAACGGTTGATCGCCAGGTGCAGGGCGGTGATATCGCTGTAGCCGACAAAGGGCTTGGGATTGCGTCGCAACAGATCGAAATCGATCTTGTCCAGCAGGCGGGGGCTGCCGTAGCCGCCACGCAGGCACAGAATGGCGTCTATGTCCGTGTCGGCGAAAGCCTCATGCAGGTCCTTGAGGCGCGCTTCGTCGCTACCGGCCAGGTACCCCTCCTGCAACCCGACACCCGGGAAGATCCGTAGGCTGTATCCCCTGGAGCGCATCCATTGGTGGGCTTTTTCAGTATCCAGCGCTGCGGGACCGGCAGGTGCAATAAGGCCGATAACGCCTTCTGCGGCCAGCGCCGGCACCGGCAGGTGGGCGTTCAGCGCAGCAGTCGGTTGGATAGGCATGCAGATTCTCCCTGTGTGAATTCACTCAAGCACAGTAGCCATGAATGGTGTCAAACAGAAGAGGCGGGATTTAAAAAGCGGCGGGCGTTGCGAAAGTGCTCGAAAGAGCCGGGGAACTGCCCGCAAGACGTGCGCCTTGCGGGCAGGCAGATCAGGAAACCAGGCCTGCCTTGGCCAGTTTCGCTTGTTCGTCGGCATGGTACGAAGAACGTACCAGCGGGCCGGAAGCAACGTTCTTGAACCCCATCCGATAACCTTCCTCGGCGAACCAGGCGAAGGTGTCAGGGTGCACGAAGCGCTGGACCGGCAGGTGGTTGCGCGACGGTTGCAGGTACTGGCCAAGGGTCAGCATGTCGATGTCGTGCTCGCGCATGCGCTTCATGACCTCGATGACTTCGTCATCGGTTTCACCCAGGCCCAGCATCAGCCCGGACTTGGTCGGCACATGCGGCACCAGTTGCTTGAATTTCTGCAGCAGGGTCAGCGACCACTGGTAGTCCGAGCCAGGACGGGCGGCCTTGTACAGGCGCGGCACGGTTTCCAGGTTGTGGTTGAACACGTCCGGCGGCGTGGCGGCGGTGATTTCCAGGGCAACATCCATGCGGCCACGGTAGTCGGGAACCAGGGTTTCCAACTGCACGTTCGGCGACAACTTGCGGATTTCACGGATGCAGTCGGCAAAGTGCTGGGCACCGCCGTCACGCAGGTCATCGCGGTCCACCGAGGTGATCACCACGTATTTCAGGCGCAGATCGGCGATGGCCACCGCCAGGTTCATCGGCTCGTCGACATCCAGAGGCTTCGGACGGCCATGACCAACGTCACAGAAGGGGCAGCGACGGGTGCAGATGTCGCCCATGATCATGAAGGTCGCGGTGCCGCCGGAGAAGCACTCGCCCAGGTTCGGGCAGGACGCCTCTTCGCAGACGCTGTGCAGCTTGTGCTTGCGCAGCAGCTGCTTGATCCGATCGACTTCCGGGGAGACGGGGATGCGTACGCGAATCCAGTCCGGTTTCTTCGGCAGTTCGGTAGTCGGAATGATCTTCACCGGAATGCGCGCGACCTTTTCCGCACCGCGCAATTTGACGCCGGTTTCAACTTTCGGACGGGCCGCTCGCTCGGAGATATCCAGCGTCGGGATCAGGGTTTGAACAGCGTCTTGCGCAGTAGTCATATCAGTCGATTCCGCCCGTTAGGGTCGTCTGCTCAGCATAGTCGAGGTGTTTGACGAGCTGCGCACGCAGCCGGGCACTTACCTCGGCAAATTCAATCGGCCCTGCATGGTCGCTCAGCTGGGTCATCGCCAACCCGGCATAACCACAGGGGTTAATCCGTCGAAACGGCTGCAAATCCATGTCCACGTTCAAGGCCAGACCGTGAAAAGAGCATCCGTGACGGATACGCAGGCCCAGGGAGGCGATTTTCGCCCCATTGACGTAGACGCCCGGTGCATCGGGCTTGGCCGCCGCCGGCACGCCGTAGCTGGCCAGCAGCTCGATCAGGCAGTGCTCCATGCGGTTGACCAGGTCCCGCACACCGAAACCTAATCGGCGCACATCCAGCAGCAGGTAGGCCACCAGCTGGCCAGGGCCGTGATAGGTCACCTGGCCGCCGCGGTCCACCTGCACCACGGGGATATCCCCCGGGAGCAACAGGTGCTCGGCCTTGCCGGCCTGGCCCTGGGTGAATACCGGCGGATGCTGCACCAGCCAGACCTCATCCGGTGCATCGCTACCGCGTTCATTGGTAAAGCGCTGCATCGCTTGCCAGACCGGCTCGTAAGCCATCTGGCCAAGCTCACGAAAGCCCAGCGTCTGTGGCATCACAGCACCATGTGGACGACACCGGTAGCACGCAGGGCACTATTGATATCACGCAATTGGTCTTCACCGGTGGCGGTGATGTGCAGTTGTACGGTGGTGTACTTGCCGTTGCTGCTTTGACGCTCGGCCAGGGACTTGATGTCCAGCTTGGCGTACTTGGCAAGGATCTCGATCACGGTGTCCTTGAAGCCGACAACCGTGTCACCGATCACCTTGATCGGATAGTCATCGACGGGAAACTCAATCTTGTGCGACTTAACGTCAGTGTCTGTCATGGCAGTAACGGCCTCGTATAGCCGGACGACGGACATGGCCCCCGCTCCACTGGGGAACGAGGGCCACGCAGGTCGACAATATCAGTTGAACAAGCCGTAGAAGAATAGACGGATGCTATCCCACATGCGACGGAAGATACCACCTTCGTCGACCGCTTCCAGGGCGATCAGGTCAGCGCTGTGCACCACCTTGTCGTCCAGTTTCACTTCGACTTTACCAATCACGTCGCCCTTGGCGATCGGCGCGACCAGTTGCGGGTTCATGGTCATGCTGGCGGCGAGCTTTTTCAACTGGCCTTTAGGCATAGTCATGGTCAGGTCTTCGGCCAGACCGGCTTTGACCTGATGAGTGGTGCCCTTCCAGACCTGGGCCTGGGCCAGCTCGGTGCCCTTCTGGTAGAAGGTCTGGGTTTCGAAGAAACGGAAACCGTAAGTCAGCAGCTTCTGGGTTTCAGCAGCACGAGCCTGTTCGCTGTTGGTACCGAACACCACGGCGATCAGGCGCATGCCATCACGCACCGCCGAGGACACCATGCAGTAGCCGGCTTCGTCGGTATGGCCGGTCTTCAGGCCATCAACGGTCTTGTCGCGCCACAGCAGCAGGTTGCGGTTGGGTTGCTTGATGCCGTTCCAGAAGAACTCCTTCTGCGAGTAGATCGCGTAGTGCGCAGGGTCTTCGTGGATGATCGCGCGAGCCAGCACCGCCATGTCGTGGGCCGACGAGTAATGCTCTGGGTTCGGCAGGCCGGTAGGGTTCATGAAGTGGCTGTTGCTCATGCCCAGGTCGGTAGCCGTCTTGTTCATCATGTCGGCGAACGCGTCTTCGCTACCGGCGATATGCTCGGAAACCGCGACGCTGGCGTCGTTGCCCGACTGGATGATGATGCCGTGCAGCAGGTCGCTGACGGTGACTTGCGAACCCACCTTGATGAACATCCGCGAGCCGCCGGTACGCCAGGCGTTCTCGCTGACGGTCACCGGATCGTTCTCGCCGATCTGGCCGCGACGGATTTCCAGGGTCGCGATGTAGGCGGTCATCAGCTTGGTCAGGCTGGCCGGCGGCAGGCGCTGGTCACCATTGTTCTCCACCAGCACGTTACCGCTGCTGGCGTCCATGAGCACATAGGATTTGGCGGCCAGTTGCGGTGGCGACGGCATCGCTTCGACCGCCCAGGCGGCGGGCGTGATGATCAGCGGGACAAGCAGGCACAGGCGTTTGGCAAAGGTGGTGATGTTCATCCGTCTCTCGAAGTTGCTAATGGAAACTTGCCCTTGCGGGCAAAACTATTTCAGACAGCCTTCTAAAGGGCTGTCGCGTGTGCAGTTGTTCACTCACTGACCCTTGCCGGGCTTTTGTTGTTCGACGAGCCAACAACCAGGACCCACCCCCCAATACCGCAAGCGGATCTTCAATCTTCAGTATTCTTACTCGGCAGAGACCACGCTGGCCTGCCCAAGGTTCGCCAGGCGTACGCTGTTCTGCGCTTGCTGGGCCTCACCCGGCGTGCCGAATGGCCCCAGGCGGACCCGATGCAGCGTCTGTTGATTGCGGACGATCGAGCTGATGAACACCGGGGCGCTCACCATGCCACTCAATTTCGACCTCAACAGCTCGGCAGCGTCAGGGTTGGCGAAGGCGCCCACCTGCAGATACTGGCCAGAAGCTGCTGCCGTGTTTTTCACTTGTACGGGAACCACAGCCGCCGCGTGCTGCTGGGGCGGCGGGGTCCATTGTTCGACAGTGCCGGCCGAGGCCGTAACCACCGGCGCGCTATTCTGCGCCACTTGCGGCTCGTTGAGCATCAGCGGCGCCGGGCGGCCACGCTGAGCCCACCATTGCTGCGGATCGATGCCCTCGACCTTGACCCGGGCGGTGCCGGTCTCGGCATAGCCGAGCTTCTTGGCCGCGGCGTAGGAGAGGTCGATGATCCGGTCGGAATAGAACGGCCCACGGTCGTTGACCCGCAGGATCACGCTGCGATTGTTGTCCAGGTTGGTGACCTTCACGTAACTGGGCAACGGCAGGGTCTTGTGCGCGGCACTCATGCCGTACAGGTCATAGACCTCGCCATTGGCGGTGTTCTGGCCGTGGAACTTGGTGCCATACCAGGACGCCGTGCCGGAGGCCACGTAGTTCTTCGATTCCTGGATGGGGAAATAGGTCTTGCCCAGTACCGTGTAGGGGTTGGCCTTGTAGGGGCCGGTATGCAGGGTCGGGGTCGCATCGGGGATGCGCGAAACGTCGACATCCCACCACGGCGCGCCATCCTTGTGGGCGCGGTTGACGTCCAGGCCCGGCATGGAACGCACAGCGGTGGAAGATTTCTGCTGCGGCGAGCGACTCGTCGAGCAACTGACCACCAGCAAGGACAACGCGGCAAAAGCCACCAGCTTCAGGGGTTTGCGAATTGGCATTGCCAGCATTACTTGACGCCCCGTGCTTGGACCAGCTGTTCAGACAACTGATGTACGGCCATGGCGTACATCACGCTGCGGTTATAGCGAGTGATCGCGTAAAAATTCTTCAGGCCCATCCAGTATTCCGGGCCATTGTCACCTTCCAGACGGAAAGCGGTGACCGGCATATCATCGCGCAGCGCATCATGACTCGACCAGCCCAGGGCCCGCAACTCCCCGACGGTTTTCGTCGGTTCGATCCCGGTGGTCAAGCCTTCATCTACCCGATCGCCACGCACATCGGCGCGACTGACCACCGGCTCGCCGGCCACCCAGCCGTGGCGTTTGAAATAGCTGGCCACACTGCCGATGGCATCATCGGGGTTGGTCCAGATATTGATGTGGCCGTCACCGTCGAAGTCCACCGCATAAGCCCGAAAGCTGCTGGGCATGAACTGTGGTAGGCCCATGGCTCCGGCGTAGGAACCCTTGAGGCTCAATGGATCGACCTGCTCCTCACGCGCCAGCAACAGAAACTCGCGCAGTTCCTTGCGGAAGAACTCGGCACGGGGCGGATAATCGAAACCCAGGGTGGACAATGCGTCGATCACCCGGTAATTCCCGGTATTTCGACCGAAAAAGGTTTCAACGCCGATGATCGAGACAATTACCTGGGCCGGTACGCCATATTCCTGCTCGGCGCGGGCCAGCACCGCTTCATGCTGGCGCCAGAAATCCACACCGCGGGCAATGCGCGCGTCGGTGATGAACATCGGCCGGTATTCCTTCCACTGCTTGACCCGCTCGGCGGGCCGCGAAATGGCGTCAAGAATCGACTGCTTGCGCTCGGCCTCGCGGAACACAGCCATCAGCTGCTCCCCGGCAAAACCATAGTCCCGAGTCATTTCGCCCACGAATTCGGCCACCTGGGGCGAACCTTCGTAATCACCGGCGAACGCGGGCTGCGCTGCACCAAGGATGCTTACCAGACCGACCCACGGCGCCTGCCGAGCGGCCCAGCCACGCATTGCTTGCATTGAATTCTTCACCTTAATCAAACCTGCGCGATCCACTTGCGATGGGTATGGATCGACATCAAAACCCCAAACGCTGACAGTAGCGTCACCAGCGAAGTTCCTCCGTAGCTAATGAACGGCAACGGCACCCCTACGACCGGCAACAAGCCACTGACCATACCGATGTTGACGAAAACGTAAACAAAAAACGTCATGGTCAGGCTGCCCGCGAGCAATTTGCCAAACAGTGTCTGGGCCTGGGCGGTGATCACCAGCCCGCGCCCGATCAGCAGCAGGTAGATCAGCAGCAGCGCACAGATGCCCACCAGGCCGAACTCCTCGCCCATGACAGCGATAATGAAGTCGGTGTGGCTCTCCGGCAAAAAGTCCAGGTGCGACTGGGTGCCCAGCAGCCAGCCCTTGCCGAACACCCCACCGGAGCCGATGGCGGCCTTGGACTGGATGATGTTCCAGCCGGTGCCCAGCGGATCGCTCTCCGGGTCGAGGAAAGTCAGGATCCGCTGCTTCTGGTAGTCATGCATGATGAAGAACCACATGGCGATGGCCACGGGAACCGCAGCCGCCAGCACGCTGAGGATCCAGCGCCAGCGCAGGCCGCCCATGAACAGCACGAAGGTGCCGCCGGCCAGGATCAGCAAGGCCGTACCCAGGTCAGGCTGACGCACGATCAGGATGAACGGAATGCCAATCAGCACCAGGCTGATCCCCACATGCTTGAGATGGGGTGGCAGGGTGCGCTTGGACAGGTACCAGGCGATGGTCGCCGGCATGATGATCTTCATGAACTCCGACGGCTGGAAGCGGATCACCCCGGGGATGTTGATCCAGCGGGTCGCTCCCATGGCGTTGTGGCCCATGACATCTACCACCACCAGCAGCACCACGCCGAACACGTAGCCCAGCGGCACCCAACGGGCCATGAAGCGCGGCTCGAACTGGGCGATGACGATCATCGACACCAGGCCGATACCGAATGAAGTGGCCTGCTTGGCCAGCAGGTCCCAACTCTTGCCGCTGGCGGAATACAGCACGAACAGGCTGCCGGCAGCCAGGGTCAGCAGCAGCACCAGCAGCGGGCCATCGATATGCAGGCGCTGCAACAGCGTCGCGCGACGACGCATCACATCCTCACTGGAGAGGATGCGGTCAAAATTACTCTTCACGGGCCGTAGCCTCCGCGCTGATAGGGCTGGCGAACTCGGGCTTGAGCTGGCCGTCCTGGCCGAGAAGCCAGGCATCCATCACCTGACGCACTACCGGTGCCGCGACGCCGGAGCCCGACTCACCGTTCTCGACCATGACCGAGACCACGATCTTGGGGTTTTCCGCCGGCGCGAAGCCGACGAACAAGGCGTGGTCACGATGCCGTTCCTGGACCTTGGAGCGGTCGTACTTCTCGCCCTGCTTGATCGCCACCACCTGGGCGGTACCACTCTTGCCGGCAATCCGGTACGGCGAACCGGCCGCAGCCTTGCGCGCGGTGCCCCGGGCACCGTGCATCACCTGCTGCATGCCATGGTTGACCTTCGTCCAGTCCGAGGGGTCACGCAGGACAATGTCCGGCATCGGGTTGTGATCCACCGGCTTCTCGCCCTCGATGCTTTTGGCCAGGTGCGGCCGGTTCCACTTGCCCTTGCTGGCGACCAGGGCGGTGGCCTGGGCCAGTTGCAACGGCGTGGACTGCATGTAGCCCTGGCCGATCCCGAGAATCAGGGTCTCCCCCGGGAACCAGGCCTGGCGCCGGGTGGCGCGCTTCCATTCGCGGGTCGGCATCAAGCCCGGCGACTCCTCGAACATGTCCAAAGAGACCTTCTGGCCGATACCGAACTTGCTCATGTAGGCGGACAGCCGGTCGATCCCCAGCTTGTGGGCCAGGTCGTAGAAATAGGTGTCGTTGGACCGCATGATCGCGGTATCCAGGTCGACATAACCGTCACCGGTACGGTTCCAGTTGCGGTACTTGTGGTCGTAGTTGGGCAACTGGTAGTAGCCCGGGTCGTAGACCCGGGTCGAAGCCGTGACCACGCCGGCATCCAGCCCGGCAATGGCCACCGCCGGCTTGATGGTCGAACCCGGCGGATAGAGGCCCCGCAGCACCCGGTTGAACAGCGGCCGGTCGATGGAATCGCGCAGCTCGGCATAGGCCTTGAAGCTGATGCCGGTGACGAACAGGTTGGGGTCGAAGCTCGGCTGGCTGACCATCGCCAGCACTTCACCGGTACTCGGATCCAGGGCTACCACCGCGCCACGGCGCCCGCCCAGGGCCAGTTCCGCGGCTTCCTGCAACTTGATGTCCAGGCTCAGGACAATGTCCTTGCCGGGAATCGGGTCGGTGCGCTTGAGCACCCGCAGCACCCGGCCACGGGCGTTGGTCTCGACCTCTTCATAACCCACCTGGCCGTGCAGCTCAGGCTCGTAGAAGCGCTCGATGCCGGTCTTGCCGATATGGTGGGTGCCGCTGTAGTTCACCGGATCGAGGGACTTGAGCTCTTTCTCGTTGATCCGCCCCATATAGCCCACGGAGTGCGCAAAGTGCGCGCCCTGGGGGTAATGCCGGACCAACTGGGCCACCACTTCCACACCGGGCAGGCGGAACTGGTTCACCGCGATCCGGGCGATCTGCTCTTCCGTCAGCTCGAACAGGATCGGCACCGGCTCGAAAGGCCGACGCCCCTGCTTCATGCGCTTTTCAAACAGCACCCGGTCTTCCGGAGTCAGCTCCAGCACCTCGACGATCACGTCGAGCACCTGCTGCCAGTCGCCGGAACGCTCGCGGGTCATGCTCAGGCTGAAGCTGGGCCGGTTGTCCGCCACCACCACGCCATTGCGGTCGAAAATCAACCCGCGAGTCGGTGGAATCGGCTGCACGTGGACTCGGTTGTTCTCCGAAAGGGTGGAGTGATAGTCGTACTGGATCACCTGCAGGTAATACAGCCGGGCAATCAGCACACCGATCAGGCAAACCACCATGATGGCGCCGAACACGACACGGCCACGCACCAGACGGGCGTCTTTTTCGTGGTCCTTGATGCGGATCGGCTGGGACATGAGGGGCGCGGGCTACTTGTGGTAAGGGTGCCCGGACAGCACGGTCCAGGCGCGATACAGCTGTTCACCGATGAGAATCCGCACCAGCGGGTGCGGCAAGGTCAGCGGCGACAGCGACCAGCGCTGATCCGCCCGCGCACAGACCTCCGGCGCCAGCCCTTCCGGGCCGCCGACCATGAAATTCACGGTGCGCGAATCGAGACGCCAGCGATCCAGTTCCACCGCCAGTTGCTCGGTGCTCCAGGGTTTGCCATGCACCTCGAGGGTGACGATGCGCTCGTTATGCCCGACCTTGGCCAGCATGGCCTCGCCCTCCTGACGGATGAAGCGAGCCACGTCGGCGTTCTTGCCCCGGGTATTGAGCGGAATTTCCACCAGTTCCAACGCCAGCTCGGATGGCAGACGCTTGGCATACTCGTGCCAACCCTCTTCCACCCACTTGGGCATGCGTGAACCGACAGCGATCAGACGCAGGCGCACAGCCGTCCCTTATTGCTGGTCTTTGTTGAGCTTGGTGAAGTGCTCGTGGCCATGCTCCGGGCTGTGGTGCTTGCCATCGGCCGCGCGGCTCTGCTCGGCGCCCTGCCACAGACGCTCCAGGTCGTAGAACTGGCGGGCCGAGGCGGTCATCATGTGCACGATCACGTCGTCCAGGTCCAGCAGCACCCAGTCACTGTCGCCCTTGCCTTCTTCACCCAATGGGCGCACGCCCTGGGCCTTGACCATTTCACGGACCTTTTCCAGCATCGCGCCGATCTGGCGGTTGGAGGTACCGGTAGCGATGATCATGTAGTCAGTGATGCTCTGCTTGTCGCGAACATCGATCACCAGGACGTCCTGGGCCTTGACGTCTTCCAGCGCGGCGACAGCCACCTTGACCAGATCTTCGCCTTTCATTACTTGGTTAGTCATATAAAACTCGTTTAGCTCGTATGTTTGGAACGCCGCTCAGCACAGGCCGGCAGCGCTCCTTCAGTTCGGCGCACGGTAAAGCCCGTGTGCATCGATATAGGCCAGGACCGCGTCAGGCACCAGGAAACGTACCGACTTACCGCTGGCCAGCAGTTGACGGATCTGGGTGGCGGACACCGCAAGCGGCGTCTGCCAGACGAATGCAATGTGTCCCCCAGGCCCTTGCAGGGCCAAAGGGTCGCTCACCGAACGCGCTGCCAGCAGGTTGCGCAAGGCATCCGGCGGTTCGCTGTCGGCATCCGGGCGTTGCAGCACCAGGATGTGGCAATGCTGGAGTAACTCTTCCCAACGATGCCAGGTGGGCAGGCCGCAAAACGCGTCCCAGCCCAGTAACAGAAACAACTGGTCATCTGCGGCCAGCTCGGCCCGCATCTGTTCCAGGGTGTCGATGGTGTAGGACGGCTTGTCCCGTTTCAGCTCACGGTCGTCCACCACCAGGGGTGAAACGCCCGCCACCGCACACTCGACCATCGCCAGACGATCGAGGGCCGACACCTGCGGTGTATCCCGATGGGGCGGCCTGGCACTGGGTACCAGGCGCAGCTCATCGAGTTGCATGGATTCCGCCACCTCCAGCGCGCCACGCAAGTGGCCGATGTGCACTGGATCGAAGGTGCCGCCCAGCAGACCGATACGTTTGCCCATCAAGTACGCACGTGACCGTCGCCAAAGACTACGTACTTCTCGCTGGTCAGCCCTTCCAGCCCAACCGGGCCACGGGCGTGCAGCTTGTCGGTGGAAATGCCGATCTCCGCGCCCAGGCCGTACTCGAAGCCGTCGGCAAAGCGCGTCGAGGCATTGACCATGACCGAACTGGAATCCACTTCGTTAAGGAAGCGCCGGGCGTCACTGAAGTTTTCGGTGACGATCGAGTCGGTGTGGTGCGAGCCATAGGTATTGATGTGCTCGATGGCCTGCTCCAGGTTGTCCAGCACGCGGATCGAGAGGATCGGCGCGGTGTACTCGGTGCGCCAGTCTTCTTCGGTTGCCTCCAACACACCGGCACCGAGGAGTGCGCGGGTTTGCGCACAACCACGCAGCTCGACGCCCTTGTCGCGGTAGATCGCGGCCAATGGCGGCAATACGCGCTCGGCAATGGCGGAGTGAACCAGCAGGGTTTCCATGGTGTTGCACGGTGCATAGCGCTGGGTCTTGGCGTTGTCGGCAATGCGAATGGCCTTGTCCAGGTCCGCCGCGACATCGATATACACGTGGCAGACGCCGTCCAGGTGCTTGATAACCGGCACCTTGGCGTCACGGCTGACCCGCTCGATCAGGCTCTTGCCGCCACGGGGCACGATCACGTCGACGAACTCGGGCATGGTGATCAGCGCTCCAACCGCAGCGCGGTCGGTGGTTTCCACTACCTGCACCACGTGAGGCGGCAGGTCGGCCGCCGCCAGGCCCTGCTGAATGCAGGTGGCGATGGCGCGGTTGGAATGGATCGCCTCGGAACCGCCGCGCAGGATGGTGGCGTTGCCCGACTTCAGGCACAGGCTGGCCGCATCGATGGTCACGTTCGGGCGCGACTCGTAGATGATGCCGATCACCCCCAGGGGCACGCGCATCTTGCCCACCTGGATGCCCGACGGCAGGTAGCGCATGTCGCGGATTTCACCGATGGGGTCAGGCAGCTTGGCCACCTGACGCAGGCCTTCGATCATTTCGTCGATACGCGCCGGGGTCAGCGCCAGGCGATCCAGCAGAGCCGGCTCCAGACCATTGGCCCGGCCGTTGGCCAGGTCCTGCTCGTTGGCCGCAGTCAGTTCCGGTCGTGCCGCGTCCAACGCATCGGCAGCCGCCAGCAGCGCACGATTCTTTTGCGCGGTGGTGGCACGGGCGATCACCCGGGAAGCCTGGCGGGCAGCGCGACCCAGGCGGGTCATGTAGTCAAGAACGGACTCAGTCATGGTCTGGTGTGGTCTTGGCAAAGAGGAAAGCGGCTGATTATAGCTGTCGCGCCGGCCCACGGACAGCGGTCACGGGCGGATGGTCGAAATGGAGTGCAAATACCCGGCGTTCAGCCTGAATTAAGCCTGGAGTTGTTACCATTGCGTCACCTTTTCCGCCATAACCCTTCGCCACCATGTCCATTCTGACCTCTGCAAAACTGCCAAAAGCCCTGCCGGACGGCTTTTTCGACCGTGATGCCGAGCTTTTGGCCCGCGAACTGTTGGGCAAAGTCATCCGCCATAAAGTCGGCGATCTGTGGCTGTCCGCGCGCATTATCGAAACCGAAGCCTATTACTGCGAGGAAAAAGGCAGCCACGCCTCCCTCGGCTACACAGAAAAGCGTAAGGCTTTGTTTCTGGACGGCGGCCACATCTATATGTACTACGCCCGCGGCGGCGACTCCCTGAACTTCAGCGCCCGGGGCCCTGGCAATGCCGTACTGATCAAGTCCGCCTATCCCTGGGTCGATGAAGTCTCCGGCCCTGCCAGCCTGGCGCAGATGCTGCTGAACAATCCGGACGCCAGTGGCCGGCCGCGCCCCGCGCAAAAGCTCTGCGCCGGCCAGACCCTGCTGTGCAAGGCCCTGGGCCTGAAGGTTCCGGTCTGGGATGCGAAACGCTTCGATCACGAGATTCTCTTCGTCGAAGATGTGGGTGCCGCCGTGCCACACATCCTCCAGACCACCCGCCTGGGCATCCCCCATGGGCGTGACGAACACCTGATGTATCGCTTTGTCGATGCCGCCTACGCCCCCTACTGCACGCGCAACCCTTTGCGTCGCGGCCAGGTCGAAGGGCGCGACTACCTGGTGCTCGGCTGACGCCACCGTCCCACCTCAGCAAAAAACAACAACGGAGTTGAATTTATGGGCCCATGGCTCGACAGCGTGACCGCCTGGCTAACCAGCAACCCCCAATGGCTGGCAGCCGCAGTGTTCATCGTGGCCTGCATGGAATGCCTGGCGATCGTGGGCCTGATCGTGCCGGGCACGGTCCTGCTGTTCGCGATTGCGGTACTGGCCGGCAATGGCGCCCTGTCACTGGGGGAAACCCTGCTCCTGGGTGCTGCCGGCGGATTGCTGGGGGACGTGATGTCCTATCTGCTGGGACGGCATTTCCACCAAGGCATTCGCCGCTTGCCCGGCCTTCGTCATCACCCTGAATGGATCAGCGGTGCGGAAAGCTACTTCCAGCGCTATGGCATCGCCAGCCTGCTGGTGGGCCGCTTCATCGGCCCGCTACGACCGATGCTGCCAATGGTGGCCGGAATGTTCGACATGCCGTTCCCACGCTTCCTCGCCGTCAGCCTGCTGGCGGCAGCGGGCTGGTCACTGGCCTATCTGCTGCCGGGCTGGGCCACGGGCGCGGCGATTCGCCTGCCCCTGCCCGAAGGCTTCTGGCCCCAGGCGGGCATCGTCATTGGCAGCCTGGTGGTGCTTGTCGGCCTGAGCGTCAACAGCAGCCTGCGGCGCCATCGCCGGGCAACCCTGTTGATGTCCGGCCTGAGCCTGCTGATTCTGGCAGGGCTGTTCATCGGCTATCCGTACCTGACGCAGTTCGACCAGGGCCTGATCGCCCTGGTACAGGAGCACCGGGACCCAGCTCTGGACAAGATCATGGTCATGGTCACCCAGATCGGCGAGTTCCGCGCCATGTTCATCCTCAGCGCAGTGCTGACCCTGCTGCTCCTGGCCCTGCGCCAATGGCGCCAGGCCGCGTTCGCCGGAGCGACCCTGCTGTGTACTGCCCTGGCCAACACCGGCAGCAAATGGTTCTTCGCACGGGTACGCCCTGAAGTGCTGAGCGAGCCTCTCACCAGTTTCAGCATGCCCAGCGGTCACTCCTCCGGCTCCTTCGCCCTGTTCTTGACCCTGGCAGTTCTGGCCGGCCGTGGCCAGCCACCCCGCATGCGCCTGACCTGGCTGTTGCTGGGCTGCCTGCCGGCGGCCTCCATTGCCTTATCCCGGGTCTATCTGGGGGCCCATTGGCCAACCGACATTCTCGCCGGTGCCATGCTCGCGGCCTGTGTCTGCGCCGCCAGCCTGACCCTGAGCCAATGGCAAGGCCCGCTCAAGCCGATGCCGGCCAGGGCCTGGTGGCTGCTACTGCCGGTCATGCTGTTGATGTGCGGATACATGGCGACACGGCACTTGCCTCACGCCCTGCTGCGGTACGCCTATTAAAAGCGCCAGAGGCAAGCTGCGGCCGCCACTACAGGCTGCGGCTCAGGCGAAGAGTTCGCCTTGCAGCTCGTCCAGCAACTGCTGGATGGCATCCAGACGCTGCTGTGGATCATCCAGTTGCAGCAGGTCGATCTTGTCCTGTTCGGAAAAAGGCAGCAGGTAGGCCAACTGATTGGCCAGTGACAGCTGCCCCGTAGCCTCGACCCCCATATCCAGGGCCTCGACCATCGGATGTTCGGCCAAGGCCTTGAGCAGCGCAATCAGGTCCGCATCCTCATCCTGCAACGGCTGTTCGGGGGCCTCTTCCAGCCATTGCACCCGGGCCACCGTCAGTTGGTCTTTCTGCACTTCGCTTTGCAGAATGCGAAAACGCCGACCGCCCCTGACCCTGATTCCCAGCAGCCCGTTGTCCTGCTGGTGGAAGTCGGTGATCAAGGCTTCACAGCCAATTTGCGCATAGCCCTGGGCGGCCGTCCCGACCTCCTCCCCTTCAAGGATGCACACCACCCCAAACCCGCTGCCCTGCTTCATGCAGCGCCCGATCATGTCGAGATAACGCGCCTCGAAAATCTGCAGATCGAGAATGCAATCGGGAAACAGCACGGTATTCAGAGGAAAAAGCGCCAGGTTCATACTTCCTTCCTTAAACCAGCAACGACACCGCCAACGGCAGCAACACTGCAGTGGCCACGCCCATCAGACTCATCGCCAGCGCCGCAAAGGCGCCGCACTCCTCACTTTCCTGCAGGGCCACCGAGGTGCCCACTGCGTGGGCGGTCATGCCCAGGGCCATGCCTCGCGCTTCCGGGCCATGCACCCCCAAACGGTTGAGCAGCCCCGGGCCAAATATCGCTCCGATCACTCCGGTAATCAGCACGAAGACCGCCGCCAACGCCGCCACGCCACCAATCTGCTCGGCCACCAGCATGGCAATGGGCGAGGTCACCGACTTGGGCGCCATGGTCATTAGAATCATGTGCTCGGCACCAAACCACCATCCCAGCAGTACGCCCAGGCTGGTAGCCACGACGCCACCCACCACCAGCGTAGCCAATATCGGCCAGAACAATTGGCGGATCCGTCGCAGGTTGAGGTACAGCGGCACCGCCAGGGCTACCGTCGCCGGGCCCAGCAGAACGCTCAGGATTTCGGTGCTCTTGCGGTACTCGGCATAGCTCAGGCCGCAGCCGAGCAGCACGCCGATCACCAGTAGCATGGACACCAGCACCGGCTGCAGGAACATCCAGCGGGTCTTCTCGAACGCCGCCAGCACCAGTTGATAGGCACCCAGCGTGATGCCGATGCCAAACAGCGGGTGATGGATCACCGCGGCCCAGGCCCCCTGCCAATCGAAGATCATTGACTGTCCTCCTGCCGGCCCTGGCGCTTGACCAGGCGCTGCATCAGCACGCCGACAAAGGCCATCGAGATCACCAGGGACAACACCAGCGCGCCGGTAATGGCCCAGAAGTCCGCGGCGATGTCCCGGGCATAGACCATGACCCCCACCGCAGGCGGCACCAGCAGCAGCGGCAGGTAACGCAGCAGGCTGCCAGCCGCGAGATTCAGCGGCTCGCCCACTTCACCGCGCACCACCAGGAAAACCAGCAGCAGCAACAGGCCGATGATGGGCCCGGGAAGCACGGGCAACAGCAGGTGATTGAGCGCCGTTCCGAGCAATTGGAACAGCACCAGCCATGTCAAACCGCGTAACAACATACCGCCTCTCCAGCCAGATCCCGTCGCGCATTATAAGCACGCAGGTGCTATGAACCGGCATTCGCCAAAAGCATGGATGTTTACCGGGAAGGATCGCCATGATGATCTAAAGTGGAAGTTTCAGAGCGCACCACACAACGTCGAATACTAATAAATCGTTGATCCAAGGAGAGTCTCAATGCCCCATGTTCCTGTTGCAGAGCTCAAAGATTATGTCGGGAAGGAACTCGGACGTTCCCCATGGCTCACCATCGACCAGGAGCGCATCAACCTCTTCGCCGAGGCGACCGGTGACTTCCAGTTCATCCACGTGGATCCGGTCAAGGCCGCACAGACCCCGTTCGGCAGCACCATTGCCCACGGTTTCCTGACCCTGTCGCTGATCCCCAAACTGATGGAAGACATCCTCGTGCTGCCCCAGGGCCTGAAGATGGTGGTCAACTACGGCCTGGACAGCGTGCGTTTCATCCAGCCGGTGCCAGTCAATTCCAAGGTGCGGCTCAAGGTCGACCTGACTGAAGTCACCGAAAAGAAACCCGGTCAGTGGCTGCTCAAGGCGACTGCCACCCTGGAAATCGACGGCCAGGAAAAACCGGCCTATATCGCCGAGCCGCTGTCGCTCTGTTTCGTCTGAAATCCCTCCGATGCGAAACAGCTCACGCTGTTTCGCTCAACCTCTCTATATATAAGACACACCGCTGCGGCATACTCGGTCCCCTAATTATCCGGAACCCGTTATGCGCCCACTTGCACCCCTGGTTTTGACCCTATTGCTCAGTGCCTGTGGCGACGGCGAATCGCTGTTGCCGCCCGATGCCCGCCTGCCGGACGGCGGGCGCTATCGAGGCGACCTGGTCAATGGCCTGCTCCAGGGACAAGGGCGCATCGACTACCCCAACGGCAGTTGGTACGCCGGCCAGTTCGACAAAGGCCAGTGGCATGGCCAGGGGGAATGGCACGGCAGCAACGGCGAGGTCTATCGCGGCCAGTTCCAGCAAGGGCTGTTCCATGGTCAGGGCACCCTGACCACCAAGGACAGCAGCTACAGCGGCGGCTTCAAGCTCGGCCGCCGGGATGGCGAAGGCACCCTCAAAGAAGACGGCATGACCTACCGCGGCGAATTCAAGGCCGACCTGTATTCGGGCCTCGGGCGCCTGGAACTGGACGACGGCAGCCAGTACCAGGGCCAGTTCGCCAAGGGCAAGCCCAATGGCGAAGGCCAGCGCAGCGACGCCAGCGGCAACCAGTTCACCGGCAACTTCGTCAACGGCCAGCTGGAAGGCAACGGCACCTTCAACAGTGCCGAAGGCGACATCTACGTCGGCGGCTTCAAGCACAACCAGCTCAACGGCAAGGGCCGCTACGAAAACTCCGACGGCGACGTCTGGATCGGCCAGTTCAAGGAAGGCGCCCTGAGTGGCAAGGGCGAACTGACCGGCGCCGACGGCAGCCACTATGTCGGCACCTTCAGCGACTGGCGCTTCAGCGGTGAGGGGCGGCTAAATCTCAGCGATGGCAGCTTCTACGTTGGCGGCTTCGACAGTGACAACTACCAAGGCCACGGCGTACTGGTACTGCGCGATGGCAGCGTGCAAAGCGGTATGTGGAACAACGGCCTGCGGGTTCGCGACGCCGATGGCAAGCTACTGCCAGACCCGCTGGAAACTGCGCTGCTGGTCCAGGGCCGCTTGCTCAAGGAAGCCCTCGATACGGTGCCCGCCTCCACCCCGGCCATCGAACTCTACAGCCTGACCCTGGCCGGCGACGGCAAGCAGAGCGTGTTCCTGCGCGAGGCCGACTATGTCAGCAACATGCTCGCCAGTCGCTTCGGCGCCTACGGCCAGATCCGCCTGGTCAATCACCGCGACCACCTGATGAACCGGCCCATGGCCACCCGGGAAAACCTGCGCCGCGCCGCCCAGACCCTGGCCGAACGCAGCGGCCCGGAAGACCTGGTGTTCATCTACCTCACCAGCCACGGCACCAGCGCCCACGAACTGGTGCTGGACCAGCCGCGCCTGGAGCTGGCAGACCTGCCCGCCGATGAACTGGCCACCGCCCTGGCCCCGCTGAAGAACCGCGACAAGATCATCGTCATCTCTTCCTGCTACTCCGGCGGCTTCATCCCGGCCCTCAAGGATGAGCGAACCCTGATCATGACCGCATCCCAGGCAGACCGGGTGTCCTTCGGCTGCTCGGAAGAGGCCGACTTCACCTACTTTGGCGATGCCCTGTTCGCCCAGGCGCTGAACCAGACCGACGACCTGGAGCATGCATTCAAGCTGGCCCGGGGCATCGTTGCCGAGCGTGAGCAGGCAGACGGCTTCGAAGCGTCGGAACCGCAGATCTGGGCGCCCAGAGGCGTCATTGCCCATTGGCAACAATTGCGCAAACAGCAGGCACGAAAGGCCCTGCAGAGTGTCTCTATAAGCAGCAAGGAAGCACAGAGCAACTAAGCTGAAACAGTATCAAGGGGGAATGACCATGTACTTGACGCCTCAGCATATCCTGCTCGCCGGCGCCTCCGGCCTGACCGGGGAGCAACTGCTCGATCGTCTGCTCAACGAGCCCACCATCACCCGCGTCCTCGCGCCCAGCAGACGCCCACTGAGCGAACACCCACGCCTGGAAAACCCGGTCGGCGACCCCGCCGTATTCCTGCCGCAACTCAGCGGCAAAGTGGAAATCGCCTTCTGCTGCCTGGGTACCACCCTCAAGCAGGCCGGTTCCGAAGCCGCTTTTCGCGCGGTGGACCTGGACATGGTGGTGGCCTTCGGCAAACGCGCGCGGGAGCTGGGCGCACGGCACCTGATCGTGATCAGCGCCCTGGGCGCCGACCCCAAGTCGTCGATCTTCTACAACCGGGTCAAAGGTGAAATGGAAGAAGCGCTGAAACTGCAGGGCTGGCCACAACTGACCATCTGCCGGCCATCACTGCTGCTGGGGGATCGCATCGAGCCGCGCCTGGGCGAACAGCTGGCCGGACCACTGTCGCGGCTGATACCGGGCAAGTACCGCGGGATCGAAGCCTGCCAACTGGCCCGGGCCATGTGGCGCCTGGCCCTGGAAGAGCAGACCGGCACGCGGATCGTCGAGTCCGACGAACTACGCAAGCTGGGCAAATGAATCGCTCGCCCGCAAGCCGCTCCTGCACGTACCTGTAGGAGCCGGCTTGCCGGCGAAGCATTACAACCCGCCCGTTGCCTGAAACCCCACCCCCAATACCGTCAGCACCGACAGCGGCAGCAACAGGGTATCGAGCAGGGCACTGGCTGGCAGATCCACGCCAGGATAGCTCGGTGCCTCGGCGCCAAAGCGGTCCATGGCGCAGCACCCACCCTGCATCGCATACAAGTCCAGGCGCGTCCCCGAATACACCACCGGCGCCCCGGGCTGGGCGGCATTCAAGGTCCGGGCCGTGGCACAGCCGCCCAGTTGCAGGGCGGCCAACAGCACCAGCAGGGGCTTACTCATCGCTGCTCAGATGATGCTCGCCCCAGCGCGGCAACATGTCCTGCGGGATGTTCAACAGATTGAGAATCCGCGCGACGACAAAATCCACCAGGTCATCGATGGTCTGCGGCTGGTGATAGAAGCCCGGCGAGGCCGGCAGAATGGTCACGCCCATGTTCGACAACTTGAGCATGTGCTCCAGGTGAATGCTGGAGTACGGCGCCTCGCGAGGCACCAGAATCAACTGCCGGCGCTCCTTGAGGGTCACGTCCGCGGCGCGCTCGATCAGGTTGTTGCAGGCACCGGTGGCAATCGCCGACAAGGTGCCGGTGGAGCACGGCACCACTACCATCGCCGCCGGCGAGCCGGAGCCCGAGGCCACCGGCGACATCCAGTCCTCCTTGCCATAAACGCGAATCTGCCCCGCCGACGCACCGGTGTATTCGGTGAGGAAGGCCTGCATGGTCTGCGGCTTGGGCGGCAGGGTCACATCGGTTTCCGTGGCCATGACCAATTGCGCAGCCTTGGAGATCAGAAAATGCACCTCCCGGTCCTCACGCACCAGGCAGTCCAGCAGGCGCAGGCCGTACTGGGCGCCCGAGGCACCGGTCATGGCCAGGGTGATGCGTTCCGGGCCGTTGTTCATCGCAGCGCCTCGGCCAGTTTGCCGTGCAGGCCGCCAAAGCCGCCGTTGCTCATGATCACCACCTGGGTGCCCGGCTTGGCCTGGCTCTTCACCCGCTCGATGATGCCTTCCAGAGAGTCGCTGACAATCGACGGCACCGTGCACAAGGCCGCCGTGGCGGCCAGGTCCCAGCCCAGGTTGGCCGGGGCATACCAGATCACCTGATCGGCCTGGTTGACGCTTTCCGGCAGGCCATCGCGGTGCGCGCCAAGCTTCATGGAGTTGGAGCGCGGCTCGATGATGGCGATCACCGGGGCATCGCCAACCCGCTTGCGCAAGCCATCCAGCGTAGTGGCGATGGCCGTCGGGTGATGGGCGAAGTCATCGTAGATGGTCACGCCATGCACTTCGGCGACTTTCTCCATGCGCCGCTTCACGCTCTTGAACGCGCTCAGGCCGGCAATGCCCATCGATGGCACCACGCCCACATGGCGTGCCGCAGCCAGGGTGGCCAGGGCATTGGCGACGTTGTGCTGGCCGGTCAGCTCCCACTCCACCACGCCCTGGCTCACGCCTTCGAACATCACCTCGAAGGCCGAACCGTCGGCGCTCAGCAACTTGACCTGCCACTGGCCACCGGCGCCGGTAGTCTGCACCGGGGTCCAGCAGCCCATCTCGATCACCCGCTGCAAGGCAGGCTCGGTGGTGGGATGGATCACCAGGCCTTCGCTGGGAATGGTCCGCACCAGATGGTGGAACTGCCGCTCGATAGCCGGAAGATCAGGGAAGATGTCCGCATGATCGAATTCCAGGTTATTGAGGATCGCGGTCCGTGGGCGGTAGTGGACGAACTTCGAGCGCTTGTCGAAGAAGGCGCTGTCGTACTCATCAGCCTCGATCACGAAGAACGGCGTACCGCCCAAGCGCGCGGAGACGGCGAAGTTCTGTGGCACGCCGCCGATCAGGAAGCCCGGGCTCATGCCCGCATGCTCCAGGACCCAGGCCAGCATGCTGCTGGTGGTGGTCTTGCCGTGGGTCCCGGCCACCGCCAGTACCCAACGCCCCTGCAGCACATGGTCGGCCAGCCATTGCGGGCCGGACACATAGGGCAGGCCCTTGTTCAGCACGTACTCCACCGCCGGGTTGCCGCGGGACATGGCATTGCCGATCACCACCAGGTCCGGCGCCGGGTCCAGCTGGGCAGGATCGTAGCCTTGGGTCAGCTCGATGCCCTGGGCCTGCAACTGGGTGCTCATCGGTGGATACACGTTAGCGTCGGAACCGGTGACGTGATGGCCCAGCTCTTTGGCCAGAACCGCCATCGACCCCATGAAAGTGCCGCAGATACCGAGAATATGGATGTGCATAGTCGACCTCGAAAAACATCGGCGCAGGTTAGCGTAGAGGGCTGCAAATCGCACCCATTAGCTGACCGGGAGGTTGCTGCTGGCCTGCGCCGGCGCAAGCCCGACGGGCCAGCAGCGGCCGGCAGCTCGGACTAGCGCGCGATGCCGTGCTTGCGCAGCTTTCTATAGAGGGTGTTGCGGCTCACGCCCAACTGCTCGGCGGTATGGGTCATGTGCCAGCGCTGCTGCTCAAGGGCCGCCAGCAACGCCACCCGCTCGGCATCCTCCAGTGGCCGCTCCGGCACCTCTGCTACCGCTTCGCCCAGCGGCGCCGGGCGGCTGTGGCGGATCAGCGGCGGCAGATCATCCAGGCCAATGCGGCCGTTTTCACACAAGGCCGCCAGGGTACGCAGCACGTTGCGCAATTGCCGCACGTTACCCGGCCAGGAATAACTCAGCAGGCTCTGGCGCACCGCGTCCTCCAGCATCACCGGCTGGCCGCCCGCCTCTTCGGCCAGGAGGAAATCCAGCAACTGGGATTTGTCGCTGCGATCGCGCAAGGCCGGCAAGGCGATCTCCAGGCCATTGAGCCGGTAATACAGGTCCTCACGGAAGCTACCGTCGCGCACCCGCTCCAGCAGGTCACGGTGGGTCGCGCTGATGATGCGCACGTTGACCGGTTGCGGCTCGCCGCCGATCGGCACCACCAGCCGATCCTCCAGTACCCGCAGCAAACGGGTCTGCAGGGCCAGGGGCATATCGCCGATTTCATCAAGGAACAAGGTACCGCCATCAGCCTGCTGCAACTTGCCGCGCATGCCCTCCTTGCGCGCCCCGGTAAAGCTGCCGCCGCGATAACCGAACAGCTCGCTCTCGATCAGGCTTTCCGGGATAGCCGCGCAGTTGAGCGCGACAAAGGCCTTGCCCGCCCGCGCGCTGCCCTGGTGCACCGCCTTGGCGAAGGCTTCCTTGCCGGAGCCGGTCTCGCCATTGATCAGCAACGGCACATCGCGCTCGAACACTCGCGAGGCGCGGCGAAAATCGTTCTGCAGGCCGTCATCCCCCAGGCAGATCCCCGAGGGCCGCGCCGGCGCAATGGCCTGCGGTGCCCGCAGCACCGCTGGTTGTGCGGCCGGCTGTGGCTGGCCGCGCAACAAGGCGAACAGGCGTCGCCCGTCCCGGGTGCGCAATGGCCAACTGGCGCTGGCATTGATACTGGCGCGGCCGAGCAGTTCATCCAGGGAGCAGTCGAAAAAGCTTTCCACCGGCTTGCCCAGCAACCCGCCGCGAATATGCCCCAGCAGGTTCAGGGCGCTCTGGTTCACCGCACAGATCCGGCCATCGCCATCGAACGCCAGCAGGCCCTCGCTGAACAGCCCCACCGACTCCGCCTGCAGATGAAAGCGCAGCAGCCACTGGTTCTCGAAATAACGCAGGAAATAGCAGCTCTCGATCATCTTCGCCGACAGATTGACCAGGGCCATGGTGTGGAACTGGCTCTGCCGGGACACGTCCTGGCGCGCCGACGACACATCCAGCACCGCCAGCAACTCGCCATGGGGGTCGAACACCGGGCTCGCAGAGCAGGTCAGGCCGGTGTGCCGGCCGCGGAAATGCTCGCCCTGGTGAATGGTCAGCGGCTGGCGCTCCACCAGGCAGGTGCCGATGCCGTTGGTGCCCTCCCGGGCCTCGCTCCAATCGGCGCCCAGCCACAGTCCGGCATGCTCGAAGATCTTGCGTTCGCTGGGGGCGGTAATGCAGTTGAGGATCACGCCCCGGGCATCGGTCAGCAGCACCGCATGCCCGGCGCCGGACAGTTGTTGGTGCAGGTTGGCCATCTCGGTGCCGGCAATCTGCAAGACATCTTGCAGGCGCTCGCGGCTCTCCAACAGGCGGCCATGTTCAAGCACCGTAGGGGCCATGACCTGGGCCGGGTCGAGATGATAGTCCTCGAGGCAGCGCAGCCAGGAGCGGGCAATGGAAGGATCGCTGCCCGGGCCCTGCAAATGAGCCTTGCCCTGGGCCACGGTGAGCACCTGCTGGGCATGCCGGCTCAAGTAATTGCTAGTGTGCATTTCTTATTATTCTCCTGCTGCGCTGTCACGCTCAGACGAAATACTGTCGCCACTGCCGGGCTGCAATCGACTACGAAGGAGGAATGCTCATCAGACTTGTCCGACAAGATTCGACACGCGAACCAGCATCCTCCAGGCGCTGCTGCATTGCAATGCCGGCTTGACTCCCGAGTCACAGGTTGTGCCACTTAGGTTACAAACTGTCACTCAAGCCTGTACCGGATCCGTCACAGCGCCCCGTAGCGGTCCCCTCGAAACATCCGCAAACCCTTGATGCATATGGCCTGTAGCACGCTGGCCCGACCTTTGCTCTACGCTTGATATGCGCTACGGCGCGTCCTCCCCCATAAGCATAAAAGCCAGGAGATACCCACCATGCGTTACGCACACCCCGGTACTGAAGGCGCTATCGTTTCGTTCAAGAGCAAATACGGTAACTACATCGGCGGCGAGTTCGTCGCGCCTGTCAAAGGCCAGTACTTCACCAACACCTCGCCGGTCAACGGCCAGCCGATTGCCGAATTCCCCCGCTCCACTGCCGAAGACATCGACAAGGCCCTGGACGCCGCCCATGCCGCCGCTGACGCCTGGGGCGCCACCTCGGTGCAGGCGCGCTCGCTGATCCTGCTGAAGATTGCCGACCGCATCGAACAGAACCTCGAACTGCTGGCCATCACCGAAACCTGGGACAACGGCAAGGCCGTGCGCGAAACCCTGAACGCCGACATTCCCCTGGCCGCCGACCACTTCCGCTACTTCGCCGGTTGCCTGCGGGCCCAGGAAGGCAGCGCTGCGGAAATCGACGGCAACACCGTGGCCTATCACATCCATGAACCCCTGGGCGTGGTCGGGCAGATCATCCCGTGGAACTTCCCGATCCTGATGGCCGCCTGGAAACTCGCCCCGGCCCTGGCAGCGGGCAACTGCGTGGTACTCAAGCCCGCCGAGCAGACCCCGCTGGGCATCACCGTGCTCATGGAAGTGATCGGCGACCTGCTGCCACCCGGCGTACTCAACGTGGTGCAAGGTTTTGGCCGCGAAGCCGGCGAAGCCCTGGCCACCAGCAAGCGCATCGCCAAGATCGCCTTCACCGGCTCGACTCCGGTGGGCTCGCACATCATGAAGTGCGCCGCCGAGAACATCATTCCGTCCACCGTGGAACTGGGCGGCAAGTCGCCGAACATCTTCTTCGAAGACATCATGCAGGCCGAGCCCAAGTTCATCGAAAAGGCCGCCGAAGGCCTGGTGCTGGCATTCTTCAACCAGGGTGAAGTCTGCACCTGCCCATCCCGCGCCCTGGTGCAGGAATCGATCTACGACGAATTCATGCAAGTGGTGATGAAGAAGATCGAGCAGATCAAGCGTGGCGACCCACTGGACACCGACACCATGGTCGGCGCCCAGGCTTCCGAGCAGCAGTTCGACAAGATCCTCTCCTACCTCGACATCGCCAAGAACGAAGGTGCGCAGCTGCTCACCGGCGGCAAGGTGGAAAAACTCGAGGGCGACCTGTCCAGCGGCTACTACATCCAGCCGACCCTGCTCAAGGGCACCAACAAGATGCGCGTGTTCCAGGAGGAAATCTTCGGCCCGGTGGTCAGCGTCACCACCTTCAAGGACGAAGCCGAAGCCCTGGCGATCGCCAACGACACCGAGTTCGGCCTGGGTGCCGGGGTCTGGACCCGCGACATCAACCGCGCCTACCGCATGGGCCGCGGGATCAAGGCCGGCCGCGTCTGGACCAACTGCTACCACCTGTACCCGGCCCACGCCGCGTTCGGTGGCTACAAGAAATCCGGCGTCGGCCGTGAAACCCACAAGATGATGCTCGACCACTACCAGCAGACCAAGAACCTGCTGGTGAGCTACGACATCAACCCGCTGGGCTTCTTCTGATCGATCCTCCCGGCGGCCCAGGCCGCCGGGAGGCCTTTTCGCGGCCCTGCCGCACAGGTTCACCTGCTCTGATCCGGTGCCGACGGCTTGCCGGACGGGACACTGCTGTCGGAAGTTCTGCGCCAAACCAGTCGTGCACAGACCCTGCTTGAAAAACAATAACAAGGGACAAACGCAATGGATCAGATCGGCAACTACGTGCTCTACCTCATCATGCTCTGCGCCGTACTTGGCGCCTTCGCCGCCATCTATGACAGCGAGCGAGGCCTGGGCAAGGAATTCATGGAAGGCATTCACGCCACCGGCTACATCTTCGTGCCGGCCGCGGGCATCATGGCCTCCATCCCCTATCTCACCGTGGTCATCGAAACCGTCTTCGGACCGTTCTTCAATTCCCTGGGAGCCGATCCGGCCCTGGCGGCGACCATGATCATCGCCTCGGACATGGGCGGCTATCAGCTGGCCTCGGCCCTGGCCGCCAGCAAGGAAGCGCTGGTAATGGCGCTGATCACCGGCTTCATGGGTGGCGCCACCATCGTCTTCTCGATCCCCATGGGCCTGGCGATGCTCGACAAGCGCGACCACAAGTACATGGCCCTGGGGATCATGTCCGGGATCCTCACCATTCCCGTGGGCGTAATGATCGCCAGCCTGATCCTGGCCTTCAGCAACCCGCAGGTACGCGAACTGGTCAGCACCAGCGGCGAAGCCAGCTACCAACTGGCCCTGGGCCTGGGCAGCATCTTCGCCAACCTGCTGCCGATCCTGATCTTCGTCGTGGCCCTGGCCCTGGGCCTGCGCTTTTTGCCGGACATGATGATCAAGGGTTTCATCATCTTCGGCCGGGCCATGGACGCGGCGATCAAGCTGGTACTGGTGTTCTCCATCGTCGAGTACTTCACCGGGGCCTTTTCCGCGGTGTTCGGCGGCTGGGGCTTCCACCCGATCATCGCCGACGCCGAGGACCAGACCCGCGCCCTGGAAACCGCCGGCTACATCGGCATCATGCTGGCCGGCGCCTTCCCCATGGTCTACCTGCTGCGCAAGTACCTGGGCAAGCCCCTGGAAAACCTCGGCGGCAAGATCGGCCTCAGCGCGGTAGGCAGTGCCGGCATGCTGGCCACCATCGCCAACATCCTGGCCATGTTCCGCCTGGTGCGCTTCATGCCGCCCAAGGACAAGGTGGTGAACATCGCCTTCGGTGTCTGCGCCGCCTTCCTGCTGGGGGACCACCTGTCCTTCACCGCCAACTTCCAGCCGACCATCATCCTCCCGGTATTGATCGGCAAGATCAGCGCCGGCTTCGTCGCGGTGGGACTGGCCTATTGGCTGTCGGTGCCCAAGGCCCTGCAACTGGAAGCCCAGGACCGGGCTGCCGGAATCATCGGCGAAGGCGAGTACCTGGGCGGCACGGCCCTGGAAACCCCGGAACCGGCAGGCCAGAAGGCCACGGCCTGACTCCGGCGCGGCGAGGAACGCCTGCATGCAAGCCTTCACCGGCGGCGCCCAGGTCTTGCTGCTGGGGCTGGACTTCGGGTCCACCACCAGCAGCGTGCTGATTGCCCAGGCCAGCCTCAGCAGCCACTGCATCACCGGGCGCATGGCCCTCAACGAACCCCGGGTGCTGTTTCGCGGCGACCCGGTGTTCACGCCCTTCAAGGATGAAGTCATCGATGAAGCCGCGATCCGCGGCCTGATCGAAACCTGGCTTGAACAGGCGGACGTGCGCCCGCAGCAGTTGTTTTCCGGCGGGGTGATCATCACCGGGCTGGCGGCCCGGCGGCACAACGCTCAGGCCCTGGCGCAACTGGTGGGGCAACTGATCGGTAACGCACTGATCACCCGTGCCGACGATGGCGGCCTGGAGTCCTGGCTGGCGTTCATGGGCAGTTGCTCGGCCCTGAGCCGCTTTCACGCGCAGCAGCCCATGCTCAACCTGGATATCGGCGGTGGCACCACCAATGCCGCCTGGGGCCTGGAGGGCAACGTGCTGGCCAGCGGTTGCCATTTCATCGGTGCCCGGCACCTGCAATTCGAGCCGGGCAGCTATCGGCTCAGCGGAATGTCGGAGTTCGGCCGGGCCCTGCTCGATCACCTGGCGATTGGCAAAACATCCGGGCAACTCCTCGACAGCTCACAACTGCAGGCCGTGCTGGATTGGTACATCGACGCCCTGCTGGCGCTCGTGTCGGGGGACCGAGCGTTCTTCGCCAGCCCGCTGGGCCGGTTGACGGAGCAACTGCCGCTGAACCTTCCGGCTCACGAACCTGATGTGGCGCTGACCTTTTCCGGTGGCGTCGGCGAGTTGCTGTATCGGCACTTGCAGGGTGAAACCCTGCCCGGCACCACCCACTACGGCGACCTGGGCATCGACTTGGCCCTGGCCATTGCCCGCCAGCCGCGGCTGGTGCGTGACGCCCGCCGCCTGGTCCCGGAAAACCGTGGCCGGGCCACGGTCTACGGGCTGACCCTGCACAACACCGAAATCTCCGGCAGCACCTTGTTCCTGCCCCGGCCCGAAGCACTGCCGCTCAAGGACCTGCCCATCGTTGCCCGTCTATCGGTGCGCGCCTCCCGGCAGCAACTGGAGGCGGCCCTGGAGCTGGCCCTGAGCAGCCGCGACGGTGCCTGCCTGCAACTGCTCGATGGCGGCCAGGCGCCGGGCCTGGAAGAAATACGCCACCTCGGCGCCCTGCTGTGCCGGGCCCTGGGCACTGCCCGCCCGGCTCCCCAATGGCCGCTGGTGCTGCTGTTGGAGAGCAACGTCGGCAAGGTCCTGGGCAACTACGCCACGGATTGGGGGCGCAGTTCTTGCAACCTGATCGTCATCGACGAAGTACGTGAACGCTCGGCGCACTTCATCAATCTGGGAACACCCCATCAGCACATAGTGCCCGTCGCCTTTTACGGTGTGCACTGATGCCGATGCCGGCCAAGGAGAGTCTTGCCATGTCACTCACCGAACTGCAGCACATCCGCCTTCCCGTCGTCCCGGCCGAACGTGGCTACAGCACCCGGGTGCTGGATCGCCAGATCGCCTTCGACAGCCTCAAGACGGTGCTCGGCGCCGCCGACATCAGCAAGGCCGGGGACCGTGTGGCGGGGCTGGCCGCCGTGGATGAAATCACTCGCGAAGCAGCGCGCAAGGTGCTCTCGGAACTGACCCTGGATCACTATTTCCAGCACCCGCTGACCGACCGCCACGGCCATATCGACAGTGTCATGCAGGTCAACTACGACATCGACCACGAAGTGTTCGGGGAAATCGCCCCTCTTACCCTGGGCGCCCTGAAAGATCGCCTGCTGCGCAGCCACGGCACCGAAATACGCCGCATCGGCCGCGCCCTGACCGGGGTAATGGTGGCCGCCCTGGCCAAGCTGCTGGATGTGCATGAACTGATCCTGCTGTCGAAAAAGCTCAAGAGTGGCGCGGCCGCCAAGGCCCGAACCCTGGTGGGCCTGCCCGGCACCCTGTCGTCGCGCCTGCAGCCCAACCATCCCACCGACAACCTCAGCGGCATTACCCTGCTGGTCTACACCGGCCTGAGCATGGGCTCGGGGGACGCGTTGATCGGCCTCAACCCGGCCATCGACACCGTGGACAACATCAGCGCCACGCTCCACCACCTGGACAAGCTGCGCCGGGAAACCGGAGCACCCACCCAAATCTGCGTGCTGTCCCATATCAAGACCCAACTGGCCTGCCTCGACCAGGGCGCTCCAGTGGAGATCATGTTCCAGAGCCTGGCGGGCACCGAACGTACCCTGACCGACGAGTTCGACGTTACCGTGCAACTGCTGGACCAGGCCTGGCAGACCATGGCCGAGCGCGGCCCGCTGCGGGACGTGGCGGAAAACTTCATGTACTTCGAGACTGGCCAGGGCAGCGAGCTGACCTACGGCAAGCACGAAGGCATCGACATGACCACCTGCGAAGCCCTGTGCTACGGGCTTGCCCGGCGCTACCGGCCGTACATGGTGAACAACGTCACCGGCTTCATCGGCCCGGAAACCCACCTCGACAACTTCGAGATGACCTATTCCTGCCTGCAGGACCAGTTCATGGGCAAGTTGCTGGGCCTGCCCATGGGCATGGCCCCCTGCTACACCCTGCACTCGCAAGTGACCCTGGAAGGCCAGCAGATGGCCACCGAATTGCTGACTGCCGCAGGCGCCAACTTCTTCATGGACGTGTACCTGAGCACCGACCGCATGCTCGCCTACTTCGACACCAGCGCCCACGACAACCAGACCCTGCGCGAGGTGCACGACCTGGCACCGGCCCCGGAATACCTGCGCTGGGCCCTGGGCAAGGGGATTTTCCAGGAAGACGCCCACGGCAACGTGGAACGCGGGCCGAACTGGGGCAACCCGAGGATTTTCTGCCAGTCGGACATCGACTTCCAGCGCCTGCTGGAATCCACCCCGGCCACCTACGGCTTCGACAACGCCGGGCCGCGCCCGGCCAACAGCGTGTCGCGTACTGTACGCGCCAACCTGGCAGTGGCCCGCGAGGCAATCTACGTCGACTTGCGCCCCACCGAAATCGGCGCCATTCCCCTGCGTGAGTTGCGCACCGCCGCCCCGGACAAGCTGGCCCATCTGCAAGACCCGGAGCTGGGCGCGCGGCTGACCGAGGAAGTGCTGCGGCGCCTTAAACCGGAATACAACGACGTGCAGATCGTGATTTCCGACGGCCTCAGTGCCGAGGCCATCCACCACAACATTCCCGAGCTGCTGCCGGTGCTGCTGGACGGCTTGCACAGCCGCGAGCTGCGCATCGGCCAGCCGATCCTCGCGCCCTATGGCCGGGTCAAGCTGGCGGAGTCGGTGGGCGAGGCCCTGCAACCCCAGCTGATCATCGTGCTGATCGGCGAGCGGCCCGGCGGCGATGCCCTGGCCTCACGGAGCATGTCCGCCTACCTGGGCTACCGCCTGCCGGACGATCAGGCGCGCCGCGCCGCCGCCCAGTTCAGCGGCAATGCCGACATTCGCTATGAATACACCGTGATCTCGAACATCTACAGCGGTGGCCTGCCGCCGCTGGAAGGCGGCAGCCTGGTGGCGGAAAAGGCCTTTGCCATCCTCCATCACCGGGCTGCCGGCAATCGTCTGGAAAACCTGCTGAAGAAGGTGGCATCCTGATGATCCGCCAGCACTCGGCAACGCCCCTACATCGTTGAAACGGAGACTGAGATGGCCCAATTTTCCCACAGCGTAGGTTCTCAGACCTATCGCTTCGACAGCCTCAAGGACGTCATGGCCAAGGCCAGCCCGGCCCGTTCCGGCGACTTTCTGGCCGGGGTTGCCGCCCTCAACGACGGCGAGCGGGTTGCCGCCCAGATGACCCTGGCGGATATCCCACTCAAGCACTTTCTCGAAGAGGTGCTGATTCCCTATGAGTCCGACGAAGTCACCCGGCTGATCATCGACACCCATGACCGCGAGGCCTTCGCCACCGTCAGCCACCTGACCGTGGGCGGCTTTCGCGACTGGCTGCTCAGCGACGCCGCCGACGAACAGAGCCTGCGGGCCCTGGCGCCGGGCCTGACCCCGGAAATGGCCGCCGCGGTGTCGAAGATCATGCGCGTGCAGGACCTGATCCTGGTGGCGCAGAAGATTCGCGTGGTGACCAAGTTCCGCGGCACCCTGGGCCTGCGCGGGCGCCTGTCCACCCGCCTGCAACCCAACCACCCCACCGACGAGCCGGCGGGCATCGCCGCAAGCATTCTCGACGGCCTGCTGTACGGCAACGGCGATGCGATGATCGGCATCAACCCGGCCACCGACAGCATCGCCTCGATCTGCGCCATGCTGGAAATGCTCGATGCCATCATCCAGCGCTACGAGATCCCCACCCAGGCCTGCGTGCTGACCCACGTCACCACCTCCATCGAGGCGATCAATCGCGGCGTGCCCCTGGACCTGGTCTTTCAATCGATTGCCGGCACCGAAGCGGCCAATGCCAGCTTCGGCATCAACCTCAACGTGCTCCAGGAAGGCTACGAGGCGGGCCTGAGCCTGAACCGCGGCACCCTGGGGCAGAACCTGATGTACTTCGAGACCGGCCAGGGCAGCGCCCTGTCGGCCAACGCCCACTTCGGCATCGACCAGCAGACCTGCGAAACCCGCGCCTACGCCGTGGCCCGGCACTTCAAGCCGTTCCTGGTCAATACCGTAGTGGGGTTCATCGGCCCGGAATACCTCTACAACGGCAAGCAGATCATCCGTGCCGGCCTGGAAGACCACTTCTGCGGCAAGCTGCTGGGCGTGCCCATGGGTTGCGACATCTGCTACACCAACCACGCCGAAGCCGACCAGGACGACATGGACAACCTGCTGACCCTGCTGGGCGTGGCAGGAATCAACTTCATCATGGGCATCCCCGGGTCCGACGACATCATGCTCAACTACCAGACCACGTCCTTCCACGACGCGCTCTATGCTCGCCAGACCCTTGGCCTGAAACCCGCTCCCGAATTCGAGCAATGGCTGGCCAGGACCGGCATCTTCACCCAGGCCGACGGCAAGGTGCATTTCGGCAACAACCTGCCGCCGGCTTTCCGCCAGGCGCTGGCCCAGTTGGGATAAGGAACAGGCTCATGCAAAAACACCCCACCGATTCGCAGAACCCCTGGCTGGAACTGCGCCGCCTGACCCCCGCGCGCATTGCCCTGGGCCGTACCGGCACCAGCCTGCCCACCGATGCTCAACTGGACTTCCAATACGCCCACGCCCAGGCCCGGGACGCCGTGCACCTGCCCTTCGACCACGCCGGCCTGAGCGCTCAATTGGCCGAGCGCGGACGTGACAGCCTGCTGCTGCACAGCGCCGCCACCGACCGCCACAGCTACCTGCAACGCCCCGACCTGGGACGCCGGCTCAGTGACGACTCGGCCCAGGCCCTACGCGACTACGCCAGCGCCCATCCCGGCGGGTTCGATCTGGCAGTGGTGGTAGCCGATGGCCTGTCGGCCCTGGCGGTGCATCGCCATACCCTGCCATTTCTGGCACGCATGGAGGAACAGACCGCCGCCGAAGGCTGGTCGCTGTCGCCCGTGGTGCTGGTGGAACAGGGCCGGGTGGCGGTGGCCGACGAGGTCGGGCAACTGCTGGGGGCGAAGATGACGGTGATCCTGATCGGCGAACGCCCGGGGCTCAGTTCCCCCGACAGCCTGGGGCTTTACTTCACCTACCAGCCGAAAATCGGCCTCACCGACGCCTATCGCAACTGCATCTCCAATGTGCGCCTGGAGGGCCTGAGCTACGGCATGGCCGCTCACCGCCTGCTCTACCTGATGCGTGAAGCCTGCCGCCGCCAACTGTCGGGGGTGAACCTCAAAGACGAGGCGCAAGTGCAGACCCTGGACAGCGACGAGCCGGCAGATATGAAGGGCAACTTCCTCCTGGGCCCGCCCCAAGCGTGATTTTGCAAGACGATTGCGCTTTTTCGCCGCTTTGGGCAGCATCGCAACACGGCTGCCCGAGTCATCCAACCTGTGCCGTCACATCCACTTGAAGTTGAGAGCCACCATGCGGATTACTCAAGCAACCCTCGAGCACCTGGATCTGTTGACCCCCTTATTCGTCAAATACCGCGAATTCTATGGCGCACTGCCCTACCCGGATTCGTCCAGGGCCTTCCTGGAAAAACGCCTGCGGCGCAAGGAATCGGTGATCTACCTGGCCCTGGCCGACGACGACAGCAACAAATTGCTGGGCTTCTGCCAGCTGTACCCGAGCTTTTCCTCCCTCTCCCTCAAGCGTGTGTGGATTCTCAACGATATCTACGTTGCCGAAGACGCCCGACGCCAGCTGGTGGCGGACAACCTGATGCGCACCGCGAAGAAGATGGCCAAGGAAACCAACGCCGTGCGCCTACGGGTGTCCACCAGCAGCAACAACGAAGTGGCACGCAAAACCTACGAGTCCATGGGTTTTCGCGAAGATACCGAGTTCAAGAACTACGTCCTGCCCCTCAGCGACGACTGACTCTGCAGACAGCGGCCCCAGGGCCGCTTTGGCATTTCCGCCCCTGACGCGCGCCCTCCCGGCAATTTACCAAGCACCGGCCAAGCCGAAACGCCCCGCTACAATCTGAACACGCATTTCACTTGTCAGCCCTTATAATGCCGACCTTTTCGGATCGTAAGAAAAGCTACACACCCCTGTAGTCCCTTTCTCCGAGTCATCGCACAGGCCTGCCGAGCCAGGCTGTCATCACAGGTGCCCCAATGGATTTCAACCCGATCGACCTAATCCTTCATCTCGACGTTTATCTCGACATGCTGGTGACCAACTACGGGCCCTGGATCTACGCCATCCTGTTCCTGGTGATTTTCTGTGAGACGGGCCTGGTGGTAACCCCCTTCCTGCCCGGCGACTCCTTGCTGTTCATCGCCGGCGCGGTGGCCGCAGGCGGCGGCATGGACCCGGTGCTGCTGGGCGGCCTGCTGATGCTGGCGGCGATCCTTGGCGACAGCACCAACTATGTGATTGGACGAACGGCAGGGGAACGGCTGTTCAGCAACCCCAACTCGAAGATCTTCCGTCGCGACTACCTGCAGAAAACCCACGACTTCTATGAAAAGCACGGCGGCAAGACCGTGACCCTGGCGCGCTTCCTGCCGATCATCCGCACATTCGCGCCCTTCGTCGCCGGCGTGGCGCGCATGCCTTACCCACGGTTCTTCGCTTTCAGCGTGGCCGGCACCATCCTCTGGGTCGGCGGCCTGGTGACCCTGGGCTACTTCTTCGGCAACGTGCCCTTCATCAAGAAAAACCTCTCGCTGCTGGTGGTGGCCATCATCCTCCTGTCCCTGGTGCCGATGATCATTGGCGTACTGCGCAGCCGTTTTGGCCGCAGTACCGAAAAAGCCGAAACCCGCTAAGCACCATGTGGTCCCTCAGCGCCTGGCGCCGCAAGCGCCGGCTGGCCAGGCACCCGGTCAGCGATGAAACCTGGCAGCGGGTACGCCAGCACCTGCCCTTCCTCGACGGCATCAGTGCCGCCGAGGACCAGTGGCTGCGCGAGGCCAGCGTGCTGTTTCTCGACGACAAGCACCTCACCGCCCTGCCCGGGGTCGAGCTGCATCAGGAACAGCGCCTGCTACTGGCGGCCCAGGCACAGCTGCCGCTGCTGCACCTGGGGGACCTGAACTGGTATCAGGGCTTCCACGAAATCATCCTTTACCCCGACGACTTCCTCAGCCCGCAACGCCATCGCGACGCCAGCGGTATCGAGCACGAATGGGATGGCGAGCACAGTGGCGAAGCCTGGCAGCAGGGGCCGATCATCCTCGCCTGGCCCGGAGTCCTGGCCAGCGGTGGCTGGGAAGCCTACAACCTGGTGATCCACGAACTGGCCCACAAGCTGGACATGCTCAACGGCGACGCCAACGGCCTGCCGCCGCTGCACAGCGACATGCGGGTCAGCGAGTGGGCGCAAGTGATGCAAAGCGCCTACGACGACCTCAACCACCAGTTGGACCGCAATCCGGACGCAGAAACCGCCATCGACCCCTACGCCGCGGAAAACCCGGCGGAATTCTTCGCCGTCACCAGCGAATACTTCTTCAGCGCCCCGGACTTGCTGGTGGCGGCCTATCCGAAAGTCTATGCACAACTACAGCTGTTTTATCGGCAGAATCCACTGGCCCGGTTACAGCAACTTCAAGCAGAAGATCCGGTCTATCAAACGCACCACTAATGTCCTGTCGCGCTATTTAAGCTGTTCATCTGAAGACCTGTTACCTGACAACCAGGCCGCCGGTCGCTCGATAAACCCGAACACGCCCGCGACACAGTACAACCAAGGTTCTACGACCCTTGGCACGTGGCATCGGTAGCGGAGTGTGTCTATAATCGCCGCCACTTTTTGGTCAATCCGGCCAAGTCATTTGGTCAACTAACGGGGGCAACGCCCAATGAGCTACAGCAAGATTCCGGCGGGCAAAGACCTGCCGAACGACATCTACGTCGCTATCGAAATCCCGGCCAACCACGCGCCGATCAAGTACGAAATCGACAAAGACAGCGACTGCCTGTTCGTTGACCGCTTCATGGCCACCCCGATGTTCTACCCGGCCAACTACGGCTTCATCCCCAACACCCTGGCTGACGACGGCGACCCCCTCGACGTACTGGTCGTGACCCCTTACCCAGTAGCGCCAGGCTCGGTGATCCGTGCCCGTCCAGTGGGCATCCTGAACATGACCGACGACGGCGGCGGCGATGCCAAAGTGATCGCGGTACCACACGACAAGCTGTCCCAACTGTATGTCGACGTGAAGGAATACACCGACCTGCCAGCCCTGCTGCTGGAACAGATCAAGCACTTCTTCGAGAACTACAAAGACCTCGAAAAAGGCAAGTGGGTGAAGATCGACGGTTGGGGCAATGCCGATGCAGCCCGCGCCGAGATCCTGAAGTCGGTTGCTGCCTACAAAGGCTAAGAAGCAACTGCACGCTTGGAGCAACAAGCTTCAAGAAAGAGCCCCGGTCATCCGGGGCTTTTTTATGCCCGCACGCAGCACCGGTTGCCTGCTGGCGCCGGCTTGCCGGTGAACCGCTTTCTCGGCCGACCACGCATCCAGCAACATATTCTTCGCACTTTTTACTGCTTCAAGGCCTCTGGAACGCGCTTCGCACTGGGAATTCCCGGCGAATATGCGTATGCTGCGCCCCACATTTGCGCATCGCCCCTTCAAGCGGTCAGAGCGCCTGACGAAGCGGATGACTTTCTCGCCCAGTCCCACAGCCAGCCGCAAGAGCTGGGTGTACGTTTTGAAGGCTGGTGCGGTTTACCAAAAATGAACCAAGCCAGTCCCCGAGAAGCCGGCCACAAGCCGGCTTTTTAATGCCTGGAACCCGGGCACGGGAAGGACCGGCCACTCCTACAGCAGGTGCAGGATGCACGACCTACGCAGCTTTGCAGCTCCCACAAGATCCCCTGCGGTGAATTTTCAGCCCCTGCGGCGAGCCATCAACGGTGCATTGCTGGCGGCGCTGACAGCCCTTGGCCTTTGCGGGTGCGTGGGTGCCTGGATGGATATGCCCGAAAGGCAAGTCACCAAGACCGACGCTCACCAAACGCTGGTGGGCCACTCCATGACCCCGGTCATCACCCGCACGCAGAAGAGCCCCGCCGAACGCCAGTGGTGCGGCACCACCGTTTTGCTCGTGATCCTGCCAATCCCGCTGAAACTGCCGGTTTGCGAGTCCTACAGCGCCACCTCGTACGGCAACGATATAAACGGCGCCGAAGCTGCGTTGCTGTATGTGAACCAGAAAGTCAGTTCGGACTTCTACGCCTGTGGCCCATTCATGTTCCTCGGGCCAATCGCGCACGGTTACCAGGGCAACGCGCTTTGCGGGAGGTTCCGCTAGGCCCTTCCCTCCTTGGCCCCCACACCAAGGCCCTCACGTTCTCGCTACAATCCCGCCCATTGATGGCAATTCGCCCGCTCTGCAACGGCCGGCTTCGACTCCTGCCCCTTGAGCGCGACGTTAACGAGAATTCCGGACATGGCCCTGCACATCCCCACCCTGCTCGTAGTCTCGGTGTTCATTTTCTTTCTGATGAGCCTGCTGACCTTCCACGCCTGGCTACGGGAAACCCGTGAGCGGCCACTGGCTTATCTGGGCGGCATGATGCTGCTGGCGGCGGTGGGCGTGGTGCTGGTCGCATTCAGCCAGGTGCTTGCAGAAACCCTGGGTACAAAAGACGTATTTGCCCGCATTGGCGGTGAAGAGTTCGCCTGCCTCCTGGCCGCGACCGATGAGCAGGCCGCAGTAACGGTAGCCGAGCGGGTTCGCCAGGCTTTTGCCCGCTTGCCTCTGCTGGAACCCGGGCTGCTCAGCGTCAGCATCGGTGTGGTCAGCAGTGAAACCCGGGGCTACGACCTGCCGCGCCTGTTGTCCCTGGCCGACGAAGCCCTGTATGGCGCCAAGCACCAGGGGCGCAACCGAGTGCACACGGTATCGCGCAGCGCCCTGGAGTTGCAGCCGGACTGAACGGCCAGGCCGCCTGGCTCCTGCGTGGTTTTGCCAATCAGCGAGATAACTGTGATACGCCCCCCAAAGGCGGCAAATAAGGCACTTAGCCAGTATTTCCGGCGCCCTTGGGCAAGAATAAACTCGCCGCTCTCCAGGACTCTCGGATGACAAGGAATGTGGAATAAAGAAGCCGCTATCAGTCACTTGAACGCTCACGCTCACGCCGGTAGTACGGGGCGCTGTGCGGCCTATACTCGCCAGGCGATCGAAGCCGGTGGCGGTGGGGTGATTCTGCACAGGAAGCACTCGGCCAAGGACTTCGGCTCATCATTGACTTCTGCCGGTTTCATCGAACAGCCGGCCGGCCAGACGCCCGCAGCGGGCGATGTGGTGATCATCCAGCCCATTCCAGGGCACCCCCACGGTCACATGGCGATGTTCAACGGCACACTCTGGGTGTCAGACTTCAAGCAACTGCACGGTTTCTACCCGGGGCATTCCTACCGGGTGCAGAAACCTGCCTACAAAATCTATCGCCATCCGTAAGGGGTCCTCCATGAGAATGCTGTTCTGCTCGCTGCTGGCAGCGGTCGCGATGCATCAGTCGGTCGCCCTGGCCGACTGCGCCAGTTCGCCAAAGCCCGCAACCCAGGCGTTTTATAGCTGGTACCTGCAAACCTTCAGCGAAGACAAGGATCCGTTGACCGACAACGTGGCGGAAATGAAGAAGTACGTCTCCGACTCGCTGATCACCAAGATCAAGAAACAGATGGCCAGCCCCGACGGCCTGGAAGAGGACTACTTCCTCAAGGCCCAGGACTACATGGATGAGTGGCTGACCCAGATCAAGGTCAGCGAACCACAAGTCCAGGGCTCCAGCGCCAAGGAGCAAGTGACGTTGGGCAACACCCCGGACACCACCCAGATCGTCGATGTGCGGATGATCAAGGACAAGGGCTGCTGGAAGATCGATGAAGTGATTTCCACTGCCGACCAGAGCGATTGACCTACCGCTTCGGCGCTGACTCCGGCCACAGCGCGGGTCGTCCATCCGGGCGATCCGCCATGCTAAGCTGCGCGCCGTTTCGGGCAACGGCCCGGGACCTCCTTCACTGAAAAAGGACTCTCAGTCATGTCGTTGCCGGCCGCAGTACGCCTGCCCCTGTCATTTCTCTCGCTGTTCAGCGTTCTCAGCCTCAGCAGTTCCTGGGCCCATGCCGATGCGCAACAGGACGTCGCCAAGGGGCGCTGGCAAGGCCTGGCCGGCATGGCCAACCTGTACCTGGACGAAGCCACGCCAGCGGATTTCATCGAGGCCGGGGACAATGAGAAGAGCCAGCACGACAACTACGCCGGCGCCCTCGCCTACTACCTGACCGCTGCCCGCCTCGACCCGAAGAATGCCTACGCCCCCTACCAGGCCGCCGGCAGCCTGGCGGCCATGGACAAGAACAAGCGCGCCGCCGAATACCTCGACCAGGCCCGCGAGCGTGGCTTCTGGCAGCTGGTGCTGCTCAAGGAAGACGACGAACTGGAATCGTTGCAGCAGGACCTGGCCTACAAGAAGCTGTTGCAGGCCGCCGAGAAGAACTACCCGGCCAAGGCCAAGGATGCAGGCCTTGCGGCCTTCAGCATTCCCCAGGGCAAGGCCCCGGCCGAGGGCTGGCCGGTGGTGGTCTGGCTGTCGGGGTTCGGCACCGAGGGCAGCGACGGCATCGACATGCGCACCGACCTTGTGGGAGAGAACGCCGTGCTGGTGGGGATCAACGGCACTCTCAAGCGCGACGAGCACCAGTTCATGTGGCAGCAGCATTCGGTGGCTCCGACCGAAGCAGCGGTCAGCGCGGCGCTGAAGAAACTGGAAAAGCAGACCCGCATCGATCGCTCGCGCATCGTCCTGATGGGCTTCTCCCAAGGTGCCGAGCACGCCTCGCACCTGATCGCCGAGTACCCGCAGCATTACAGCGGCGCGCTGCTGCTGTCACCCGGCGGCTACCGGATTCCCTTCGGCGAAACCAAGGCCCGGGACAAGCGCATCGTCATCGTCCATGGCACCAAGGAGCACGAGAGCAACCAGAAGCTCACCGCCGCCACGCAACAGGCCCTGGAACCGGGCAACCAGGTCCAGAGCCATGAACACGAGGAAGGCCATACCTTCCAGGACAACTGGCGCCAGGCGTATGCGGGCTACCTGAAGTTCGCCCTGAACCTCTGATGCCAGGTGCCGGGGCCTGAGCCCCGGCCGCCATCACTTGGCCGGAGTCATGGGCCCGGGGGCCTTTACCTGAGTCATCAGGTCATCGTCCCACTGCCCCTCGACCTTGACCTGAGCCAGGGCCCCCAACTCCATGGCCTCGATCAGGTTGTGGTTGAGGTACACGTAGGTGCCCGGCTGCTTGAAGGTGTAGAGCGCCGCCAGGGCCGAACCGCCGGGGATGAACCAGGTCTCCAGGTTGCGTTGCGGGGCGTTGGCGAACTTGCCGGTGGTCCAGACCCAGTCGCCATGGCCGCCGATCAGGTGCGGACGGCTGTCGCGGTTGGCCTGGGAGTGGATGAACAGCACGCTTTCGCCGACCTTGGCGGTCAGGGCGTTGGCTCCGGTCAAGGCGCCGACACGGCCGTTGAACACCACGTGGCTCGGGGTCAGGGTACGCATCACTTCACGGGTGTCCTGGTAGCTGGAGGCCAGGTCCGGGTAGCTCTTGTAATGCCCGTCCTTGTTCTTGGGGATGTACAGGTCGAACTCGCCGATGGTGTAGGCCCGGTCATAGTGCAAGGGCTTGCCGGCAGGGTCCTGCAAGCCTTCGCGCGGCAGCACCATCAAGGTCCCGCTCATGCCCGAAACCACGTGCCAGGGCACCATGCCCGGCGGCGCGCAGTGATAGACGAAGGTCCCGCTGCGGTCAGCCTTGAAACGCAGCACCACTTCCTGCCCCGGCAGCACCTGGGTCAGCGCCGCACCGCCCAGGGCACCGGTGGCCGCATGGAAGTCGATGTTGTGGGGCATGCTGTTGCTGGCCGGATTGCTCAGGGTCAGCTCGACGTAGTCGCCCTCGTGCACCACCAGGGTCGGCCCCGGCATGGAGCCGTTGAAGGTCATGGCCTGCAGGGTGGTGCCCTGATCGTCCACCACCATCTTTTTCTCTTCCACGTTCATGCGGAACTGCACGACCTTCGGCGGCCCGCTGACAGCCTGCTCATGAACATGCACCTGGGGCGGCGCCACCAGGTCCACCTTGACCCGCTGCAAACCGTCGGCGCCCGCAGCCAACACCAGGCTGGAGGCACAACTTCCGGCCACTACACAGCACTTCAACCACGATTGAAAAGCACCCATGTTCTGCATTTCCCTGCCAATGAATGGTGATTCATTGCAAGGCAAACACCGGGGGCCCGTATTGTCTCAGGGCAATGAACGGATGGCCGGGAAAGCGCATCCGTTGAGCCCGGTCATGGATAACTGAAACTGCGCACCAGGGTCAGTTCCCCGGGGGCGCGCATCGGCACCACAAAGGTCTCGCTCTTTTCATCCGGCGTGCCTTCCTCGGTAATCACTGTGACCTGGGCGGTGGTCAGGGGCTGCACGGCATTTTCCTGGCCGCCGTCTTCATCGTCGTCACTGCGATAACCGCCACCGTAGTAGTTCACATAGACCAGGTACTGGCCCTTGAGCGGCGCCGGCATGGAGAAGATCTCCGGGCCGTAGCCCGTGGTCACGTCCACATCCAGGGTCGCGCCGTTGGGAGCCACGCGGTCGCCGTACCAGATGTGCGCGCCGTCCGGGGTTACCAGGTGCAGGTCGAGGTCGGTGTTGTCGCTGTCCCAGGACAGCAGCACGCGCAACTTGGGCGGGGTCACGCCACCGCCGGTGTTGAGAAACTGCACGCGCTTGCGCTGCTGGCCATCCGGGCTGCGCACTTCGACGCTGTTGCTGCCGTTGGGGAAGGCGTACGGCCGGTCGAAGCTGCCTTGCTCATCGAACTTGAGCGGCATGCTGACGCCATTGACGATCAGCTTGCCGGGCTCTTTGTTCGCTTTGGGCGCACCCTTGATCTGCCCGCGAATACGCGCGGTATCGGCCTGGCCTTGGGGGGTATTCACCGAGGAGGCCGGGTAGTTGACCTCCTGAATGTACTGTTCACCATCCATGGCTCGAGTGCGCCAGCCGCCCTTGGGGGTGTCGAGCTGGATGCCGCTGTCGGCCAGGGCCATGGGCAGGCTGAACATTCCACAAAGGAACAGGAGGACCGGGGGAGCAGGAAGTTTCATGGCCTATTCCAATAAAAGATGACGGGCGAGCCCTTCGATGTAGGTTTCATCCTGGCCGTTGGGATGAGCTTCAAAGGCCAGGTGCAGGTATTCGTGAGTCAGGTCGAGGCGGTCTTGCAGCGAGAGCACGCCCCGCACATAAATGCGTTGCCGTTCACGGTCGACGTAGGGCCGGCCGAAACTCAGGCGGCACACGGCGAACTGGCTGATTTCGTTGTAGCCGATCTCTTGCTCCAGCGGTTGGCGCCAGCGCCGGCGCTGCTGCAGCAGCCACTCCTGGGCCGCCGGCAAGGGTTCGCAGGAGGCCACGGGGTTGTCCCAGCGGCTGAGGCTGGCCCGGGGATAGGCGTGCAGCAGGATGGCGTCGTAGCGTTGCCCGGACCGGGCCTGCTCCACGGCCTGTTGCCAGGACAGTTTGTCCGGCGCCTTCAGGTCCGAGTGATAGGTGACTTGAGTGCCGGCCAGCACCAGGTCGCTGGTCCAGGCGGCAATGGCCCGGGCCTGGGCAGTGGCCGGGCGCGGCGCGACCCGCTGGCGGTTGCTGCTGTCGTCGATGCTCAGGCATTCGCCGCTGCGCCCGGCGTTCTGCAACAGGTAGGTACGGATGGCCACGGCCAGCGCCTTGGCGGCCTCCACTGGCTCACTGGTGGCTTCGCGCTGCAGTACCCGAGCGACATATTCCTCACGGTCCAGGCGCGCCACCAGTCGCTGGGCCGCAGGGTCTTGCTGCAGGAAGAGCTCGCCGGCGCTGTGGATATCCAGCTGGTTGCCGTTGGCAAACTCCACCCGGTAATCCCCTTGCAAGGCACCCGGTTTAGCCGGCTGGCCGCCCTGGCTGACGCTTTTGAGCGGGTAGCGGGAAAACAGGCTGACCTCCACACAGCGGCCTTTATCCACAGGCGGGTTGTCCGGCAGTTCCTGGTTCAGGGCCTGGGCGTAGTCCTTCAACACCCGTTGGCTGGTGCCACGCCCGCCCACCCACAGCGGTGTGCCATCCACCAGCCAGCCGGCAAAACCACCCTGGCGCGACTGCGGGTCCTGATCCGCCAGCCAACTCCAGGTCTTGACCCGCAAGCGCCCGCCCAAGGCGCCCACTACAGCGCCGTCGGCGGCATTGAGCACCACATCCAGCAGCACGCGCCGGGCCGTGTCCCGGGCCGGCAACAGCGCCAGCACCTGCAGCAGTTCCGCCACCGGGACCCGGGTCTGGGGCTGCAGCTGGTTGAGGTCCTGCAACCAGTCGGGAGCGTTGCGGGCCTGCCAGTAATGGCGCCAGTCAGCGGCGGACAGTTGCAAGCGCTGGGGCTCGAAATACAAACCGCAGGAACGTACCAGCGCCTGATCACGGGCGATGCTGGCACCCACCGCACAGCAGTAGACCTCTTCCTTGGACTTGCCCTGGCAGGCATAGGCCGGCTCCTGGGCGCCGGTGTCCACCAGCCAGGCGTAGACAAAGAGTTTCCAGACACTGCCCAGGGGCGCTTGCAGATCCTTGGGCAACGGCTCGCGAGACAGAACCTGGGTCTTGCTCAGGCTCACCAGCTCACTGTCCGGGGCGTTTTTCCAGGCCAGGCGCAGGGGCTCGTCCTGGGCCGTCACCCACCCAGGAAGCAAACACAGACATAGCCAGGCCCAGCACCGCGCCATGTTATTTGACCGTGACCTGACCCAGGGCCGGGGTGCGTTCCTGAGCCTGATGCTCCGGTGCGTACACCTGGTAGAAACGTGCCGGCGGCAGATTGAACTGGCCTTTCTGGGAGAAGCGAACCAGATGGCGCAAGCGCACTTCGCTGCTGTCGTTCAACGCATCCAGCGGCACCGCGTAGCTCATCTGCCCCGGTTCGGAGCGAGCCTTCTCCAGGGAGGCCGCTTCCGTACCGGCCGGGCCGGCCAGCTTGATGCCCCAGGTGGTGCGCTCGACATCGGCGCCCGGCGGCAGCGGCACTTCCAGCATGCCGTACAGCAGCGGCCGGTTGCCTTCGTTGGCGATGATCACTTCGTCCAGGTACAGGCCGTCACTGGCGATCGGCTTGTTGCCCACCGGTTCCAGCTTGAAGGTGAAGGATTCGTCCCCCGGCACCAGGCGCAACAGGCGGCGGGTGATGTTCACCGGCGACGGCGTGCCCATGTCCAGCTTGCTCAGGTAGCTCACCGACGCCCGCAGCGGACGTTCCGGCACAGAGCCCAGGGCCAGTACCGTCGGCACCTGCGCCCCTTGCCACTGCCAGTAGCTTTCACCGCTGGCGCCCTGGCGCTGTTGCCAGCCCTGCCCCGGGTTCAAGGCCACCGCCGGGGTCGACTGGGCGATGCTGCGCTGCAACCAGGTCAGGGCCAGGGCCCGTTCCAGGGTCGATTGCGACGGCAGCAGGCGTTGCAGCAAGGCACGCGCCGCGCCTTGGTCGAACGGTTTGAGCGACAGGCTCAGGGCCTGGGTGAACGGCTGGGAGCTGATATCCAATTGCTGCTGCGCCGCTTCCAGTTGGGCGACGAACGCCGCGGGTGGCGTGACCTTGGCATCCCGCGCCAGGGCCGCGGCCAGCACCCGGGCGCTGGCCAGGCCGAGGGCCGAATCCGGATCGTCCATCACCAGGCTGTCGCTGCCGTTGTCCTGCATGCTGGCTGCCGGGCCGCTACCGGCCTTGGCCAGGTCGTCCATCAGGCCGCTGACCAGGGTGTTGATCGGCAGTTTCATTTCACGGGCGAACGACAGGATCAGCGCCCGTTGCAGCAACGGCGTATTGCCAGCCTGCTTGGCGTAGACCTCCAGCACCCGCTGCCAGTGCTCCGGCGGCAGGTTCAGGTCCAGCACCTTGCTCGCATTCCAGTCGGCGTAATAGGCGTAGGCGGTGAGGAAGGCATCCGGCTCGGCATCTTCGCCCCACCAGGTGAATGCCGCTTCCGGCCCAGCCATGTGCACCAGGCGCAGACGACTGTTCTGCATCATCAGCCGCAGCCGGTCGCGGATCTGCGGATTGCTGGCCAGCGCCGGGTAGGCAACGCTCAGCGGCAGCAACTGGCTGGCGGTCTGTTCTACGCCGCCATACGGGTATTCCAGCAGGTCATCCAGGGCCGAACGGAACAGCGCTTGCGGGCTGTCGTCCAGGCGCAGGCGAATGTCCGCAGCATCGGCCGGCAGGCCCAGCGGCGTGCTGATGGTGACCACGTCCAGGCTCTGGGTCTGCACGCTCTGCCAGCCGGCCGCACTGCTCACCAGGCGCACCGCCAGGGCATCCACGGTCTTGCCGCCCTGCACCAGCTCGGCGCTCCACTCGCCATTGCCCGGAGCAATGGCCGGCAGCGCCACATAGTTGATGCCGCTGTTGAGGGTCAGCGGCAGGCGCTGGGACTCACCGGCGTAATGGATCACCAGTTCGGCCTTGGTGGGTTGTTCGGACTGGCTGAAGGCGAATACCCCCAGGTCCGGCTTGTCACCCGTGCGGAAGCGGGTCGGACCGCTCCACTTCAGGTACAGGGCCTTGTCGGAACGCACGAACTGCTTTTTCTGCCCCACTTGGCCGTCATCGGCGATGGCCCGGGCAGTGATGCGCCAGCGGGTCAGGGAATCCGGCATGCGGAAGGTGAAACGCGCCTTGCCGCTGCCGTCGGTGACCAGCTCCGGCTGCCAGGCAGCGGTGTCGACATCTTCGCGCCGCGGACGCTCCAGTACCTTGACCCCGCGTTCGCTGCGGTTGGCCTTGCCCGGGGCGGTGGGGCTGCCCGGCAGGGCCACGTCGTAGCTGATGAACGACAGGCTGGCGCTGGTGCGCACATTGTTGCGCCGCGGGTGGTAGAAGAACTGGTCGATGCTCGGCGCCACTTCCGGTTGCAGGGCGTAGACCATTTCGTCCACCACGCTGACCGTCAGGTGTGCGGGCACCGGCTTGCCGGCGAACTGGGTAGACAGGTCGACGGTGACCATGTCACCCGGCTGGTATTTGTCCTTGTCGGTATGGATGGCCACATCGATCTGCGGCGTCAGCACCTTGATCCCGGCGTTCTGGAAGCTGTACTCGCCGCCCTTGGTGTAGAGCACGGAAAAGGTCAGGTTCGGCGCAAAGCCGTCCTTCACCGGCACCCGGGCGCGGTATTGGGTGGGGCTGAGTTTTTCCACCTTGAGCCAATCGCCGCCCTTGGACAGCAGCGCCGTGGCCTCGACCTTGTCCCGCTCCAGGGACAGCAGGGCGTCGTTGATCGGCTCCGGGAAGGTGATCAGCGCCAAGGCTTCGTCACCAGCCTTGTACTCGGGCTTGTCGAGGACGATTTCCACGGTGCCCGGCACCGCTTTCACGCCCTCGCCAGTGACCGAGTGGCTGGTGCCGCCCAGTACACGATCGTGCTCGTCGCGCAGGGTCAGGTTGTAGGTACCGGGGCGCTCGAAGGCCAGGGCGAAACCGCTGTCGGCGGCAGCCAGCTTGCCCTCGCCGGTGGACTGGTCCTCCATGCGCACCCAGCCGTAGCGGCTCGGCTTGACGTTCTTGCTCTGCTCGCTGGTGTTCTGGTTGGCGTAGCTGAACTGCACCTTGTCGCCGGCCGCGCTGAAACGCTGCGGCGCGCTGAGGCTGAAGCTCGCCGCGCCACGCTCGATGAGGATTTCCTTGGTGGTCTTGACCCGATACGCAGCGCCATCACTGGCGAATACGGTGAGCATGTAGCGGCTGGGCTTGTCCGCCGCCGGCAGGTCGAGGGTCGCACTGCCCTTGGAATCGGTGGTCAGTTCGGCGCTGGTCAACTCCACCGGGAACTGGCCCATGTACTGCAGTTCGTTGTCCACCATGGACAGCTGCTGGGCCCGCAGGCTCAGTTGCAGGCGAGCGTTGGCCACCGGTTTGCCGTCGGGGTAGAGCAGCACCAGGTTGCCCTTCACCGGCTCGCCGGTCTTGAAGTCCGGCTTGGCCAGGGCCAGGGAAACCTCAAAGTGCGGCTTGATGTACTCGGCCACGCGGAAGGCACTGCTGTAGACCTGGCCCTTGTAGCCAAAACGCAGTTCATAACCACCGGCCACGGCATTTTCCGGCAGTTGGAAGCGGCCCTGGGCGCCGGACTTGGAATCCAGGTTCAGGGTCATGTTCTGCAGGGCGGTGCCGGCGGCATCCAGCACGCTGACGTTCACCGTGCCGGCACCCGGCTGTACCGAGTCCCGGGCGTTCTTGAACTCGCGACCGACGATCTTCAGCGATACCCAGTCCCCCGGGCGATACAGCGGCCGGTCGGTGAAGGCATACAGTTTGGTGTCGTAGATTTCGCTGTCGTAATAGAAGTTCTCGGAGACGAACACCCCGCCTTCCTGGTCTTCGCCGATCACGTAGGAGCGCTCGGGGCTGACGTGCTTGAGGCGCACCAGGCCCTGTTCGTCGGTGGCGCCGCTGTTCATCACGCCGAGGCCGTCGGTCCACAGCACATTGACCTTGGGCACCGAGTTGCCTTCATGCTTGCCCGCGGCCCAGACCAGCAGTTCGTCGCCGGCGATCTTGCTCACCGCCACGGTGTTGGAAACAAAGACCATGGTGGTGGCGCGGTACTTGCCCACCAGGGCCTCCACCAGGTACAGGCCGGGCTTGAGCTGCCCCAGCGGGATGTAGACGTTGCCCGGGGCGACGTTGATGAACTGGCTGGAGGAACCGGACAGGTTTACCCCGGCCGGCGGCTGGATCGGCTTGGCCTGCCACAGCGGATAACGGAACTGGGTCACCAGGGGCAGCCCCGGGATCAGGGCGAATTGCGGCTGGGCGTCATACGGCGTCGGCGCCAGCATGGAGTTGCCCACCTTCAGTTCCGGCACCTCTTCGGTGACCTGCTTGCGTGACTCGTAGGAGAAGGCGCGCTGCATCACCCGGCGGGATTTGCGGTACCAGTTGTCCCACAGGTAGGCCAGGGTGTTGGACAGGCCCTCGCCCTTGAACTGGCCGTCGCTGACCACCCGGTGCAGGTTCTTCTGGCGCTTGAGAAAGTCCAGCGGCTGGTCGATCCGGTACACCCGGATGTCCGCGCCGCCATAGGGCTCCATGCGAAAGCGCCGGTAGTCACGGCCCGGGGCCTCGAGGCGCACCATGGCCTGTTCGTCGCTGGCGAAACTGCTGTCGGCCAGGAGGAAGAAACTCTCGCCGGAGACCGCCGCATAGTCGCTGGGCGGCACCGAGTCTTCGGCGTTGACCAGGGCCACGGGGGTGAGCAGGGTCAAGGCCAGGGTCAGGCGAAACAGAAAACGGGACATACGGGATTCGCTCATTGGGTGAGGAAGTTCAGTCGATAGATGCCGATGAAGTTGGGGTTGGCTGAGTCGGGTATCCATCGAGTGTCCTTCCATGTCATCAGTTGCTGCACGCTAGCCGAGCGCATGCCGTTGTCGGTGGGAGTGGTGGTGCCGGTGTGATAGGCGATGTTGCGGCCCATCCAGATCATCAGGTGCTGGTCGTCGCCCTGGTCGAAGAACAACAGGTCACCGGGGCGCGCCTGCCCCAGGTCACGGCTCACCAGATGGCTGTTGAACTGGATCAGCTTGATGGCATTGACGTAGGGCCCGGTCTGGCCGCCGCCCTGCTGCCACTGCTGGGCCAGGCCGCGCTGGCCTTCGCTCAGTTGCAGCTCCGGCGGCAGGTAGCGATTGGACATGCCGTTGGCCCGCAGCCATTTGTTGTCGTGGACCTTGAGCGCTTCGTTGGCGGCAAAGCGCACCAGGCCCGCGCAGTCCTGCTGGTACCAGCGCGGGCTCGGGCCCTGGCTCAACTGCTCCTGGGCGATGCGCACGAACCAGGCACGGAACACCTGGGACTGCTGCACGTCCAGCGGCGGAGCCTGGGTCGCGCCCACGGCGCTGCTCAGCAACAAGGCCAACAGGCCAAGGCTGCTCAGACCTTTGCGCAGTGCACTCACAGGGCACGCCATTGCAGGGGCAGCCATTGCCAGTGACCGTCGGGCTCGCTGCCGTCGGGCAGGGTCAGGGCGTACTTGCCATAACCGCCGAGGGTACGCAGCTTGGGCACCAGGTAGGTTTGCGCGGCGTTGTTGAACACCGGCTCCATGTCCTGGGGCAGGCTGTCGAAGGTTTCCTGCTGGATCAGCTGGGCCAGGGACTGCGGGCCCAGGTACACCGGCATCAGTGCATCCTTGGGCACCACGTCCGCCAGGGGCGGGAAGCGCTTGTCCAGGGTGCCCAGGGCCTTGCTCACAAGCTTGTCATCCAGGGAAAACACCAGGGTCGAGCCATGGCGGGCCAGGCTGACCTGCATGAAGGCGCGACCGGTAATGGTTTGCGGGTCCTTGGCTTCCTTGGCCGGGTACTGGCCGAAGTTGGAACTGACCTGGCGCTGCCACTGGTGCACGTCGCCGTTCTGCTGCTCGACCACCGGGAAGATGCGCTCCGCCACCTTGCTTTCCCGGGTGCCGACCATGGAGCCGAACAGCTTGCCCAGGTCCGCATCGAGCTTGGCATTGTCCTTGTCCTTGAGGCTGGCCACCAGCAGCGGTGTGTACAGCCGCGAGTCGGCGTACCAGCACAGCCCGGCGGTCCCGGCCATGTGCTCGGTCAGGGTGGTGGCCACCGCTTCTTCGGCCCCCAGCTTGACCAGCAACGGCTTCTGCTGCTCCGCCGCCAGGGGCAAGGCTACGCAGGCGCTGGCGCCCATGGGCATGGCCTGCCAGATCGGCTTGAAGTCGAACGCCGGCTGGTTGTCCTGCTCTTGCATGGCCAGGTAGCTGTGCCAGCCCTTGTCGTCCATGTCGAAGCGCAGGCCGGCGAAGTTGGGGATAAAGCGCTGGTAACCCATGGCCAAAACGCTGGAATTGACTGCCAGCCGCTGCTGCACTTCAGGCTTGCGCGCTTCCAGGCCAAAGGCCTCGGGAAACAGTTTGTCGCCGTTGAGCAGGGCCTCCAGGGCGGTGGTGGACACCGCACCATGCTCGTCGTCGGCGCCGGTGGCGGGGTCGTACAGCTTGGCGGGGTTGGACAGCACCACCAGCTTGTCGCCGTGGGAGGCGAATGCCAGGGACCGGCTGGCGTTGTAATTCAACTGGTACAGGGTCACCGCATCGCCACCCACCTTCAGGTCCGCCAGCTTGCTCAACTGGGTGTCATCCAGGGCCACCTTGGCCAGGGGCTCCAGCAGCTTGGCCAGGCCGCCGCGGTCCATCACCAGCAGGAAGTCCTTGAGACGCCCGTCGGCGCCGCGCCACAGCGCCACGTCGGCCGGCTGGTCGAACAACTGCTCGATCAGGTTGTCCTGCAGCTTCAGGTCATGCTCGTAGATGATCCGCCGCAGGCTGCCGATCAGGCCCAGGCGGTCGGCGTGAGTCTGGTAATAGAAGACGAAATCCTCGGTCAGGGTTTCCTTGAGGAAAGGCACCGCCAGCAGGTCCTTGGGCAACTGCGCCAGGGAATGGGTTTCCAGCAGCCCATCGGGGCGGCTCAGGCCCAGCTTGTCGCCGGCCAGCTCCGCCACCGGAGTCTTGGGCTTGCAGCCCATGCCGGTGACCGCGGCCGCCACCAGGCACAGGCCCATGACCAGGAACGGCCAGCGCCGCTTGCTGGCGGGTTGTTCAGTACCGGGCACGCCGGCTGCCGGGGATGCTGTGTTTTCGCTCATGATTCACAAAGCCCAATTCATCCGTGGTGCGGGATGTTCAATAGTTGAAAGACTTGACCAGCAACAGGTCGCCGATGGCCCGCATGGGCACGATAAAGGTCTCGCGTTTCTCATCGACGGTGTTTTCGTTAAGGATCAGGTTGATCTGCGAGGTGATCACCTCGTTCTGATTGCTGCCTTCGTCGAAGTTGTATCCGCCGCTGCCGAAGTTGCCCCAGTAGTTCACGTAGATCAGGTAGGTGCCCCGCAGCGGTGCGGTCATGGTGAACATTTCCGGGCCCGGGCCATCGACGCCGTCCGGGTCCAGGCCGCCGCCATTGGTCAGGCCGGGGTGGCCGAAGAAGGCGTGCTGACCGTCCGGGGTAATGATGTGCATGTCCAGCTCGGCCTTGGGATCGTCCCAGCCCAGCACTACGCGAATGCGCGGTGGCGTCTTGTTCAGGTTGGCTTCATAGAACTGCACGCGCTTGAGGGACTTGCCCTCGGAGCTGCGCACTTCGACGCTGTTGGAGCCGGCACCGAACGCATAGGGCCGGGCAAAACGGCCCTGCTCATCGGTGTAGAGATTCAACGGGTTGCCGTTGACCGATAGGCTGTGGGGCTGGCGCAAATGGCCAATGGCCTTGAGCTGGCCTTCGATCAGGGTGCGGTTGCGCTGGATGCCGCGGTCGATGGGCGGCGTCGGATAGGCCACGCGATCCTGCTCGGTGCGGTCCAGCAGGCCGGAATAACGCCAGCCGGCCAGGGGTTCCTGCAGATCGGCAGAAGGCTCGGCGAATGCCGGCCCGGCCAGCAGCAAGGTCAGCAGAAGGGAGGATAGAGCGCGCATGTAATGCGTCCTGCCATGCATGGGAAAACCCTGGCGCCAGATCCTCGGCGCGGCTGCAAATATTCGGAAAGAGTGCCCGGCAACAAAGGGCGTTGGAAAGGCCGCAGATTAGCGACTTGGCGCCTGTTGCACAATTGCCGAAAAAGGAATTTGCGAGGGAATCGGCAATGCCCTGACCCCCCCGCAGCAAGTGCCATTACAGCGCCATCAACCCCTCCACTCCCGGGAGCGATGCACGTCGTGAAACCCCCAGCCCCCCTACCC
>NZ_LZZQ01000018.1:0-70759 GCF_014170225.1 Pseudomonas sp. UME65
TCGCATGGCCTGCCCCCCCCCTCCCTTCGAGCTTCACCGCTGCGCCCTTAGAAGCATTTGCGCCAAACCCGACCAAAGAACAGCGCGTTTTCTACTGAGCGCTACACTCCTCTGAGGCTGCCCACTCACCATTCGGCCATCGCCAGGAGGCTTAATGAATGATGAACTGCAACACCTGAAGAACCTTGGCAAGACATCGGCACAATGGCTGCATGCAGTGGGCATCCATAGCGCTTCCGACTTGCGCCGCCTGGGTGCGGTGGACGCCTACCGGGCCGTGCGGACCCGTGGTTTTCGTGCGTCGAAAGTCTTGCTCTATGCCATCGAGGGCGCCCTGATGGACATGCACTGGAACGACCTTCCCGCCGAACGCAAAGAGGCGTTGAACAAGCAACTGGACGCCATTTCCTCTCGTCACAAAAACTGACTGGCAGAGCCAAATGTATCTAATGGGGGAGCAGCCGGCTTACGCCGACGCCTTGATCAACAGACTGCAGAGCATTCCGCCGCAATTGCTGGACGGGCTTGCGCCCAGCGGCCCGACGTTGGAGCTTGGCCCCATCGCTGAGCTGTCCAGCGTATTGCCCGGCGACCAGTTGTTCCTGCTGGCAAGTGGCGTGATCCAGGCCAGTGTCGAAGAGCGGCCACTGTTCTACCTGCATGAAGGCGACCTGGTGGGGCTGCGGCGCGGCATCGAACTCCCGCAGTGGCAACTGCACTGCGATACGCCGCTGCAACTGATTCCCTATCTGAGGACTGAAGTGTTTCGGCACATCCAGGCCGACGTACAACGCTCGGAACTGCTCGTACAGTACCTGATCGGCCAGACCGCCCTGCTGTCCGATGCCATTGCCCGTCTCAAGCCGCCAGAGTTGCGCAGCAGCAACGGCTTCAAGCGCGTGGAGGCGGGCGAAAGGCTGATTACCCAGGGGGATGAGGCAGATCACGTGTTTGTAATACTCGAAGGCCATGCACAGGCCTTCGTCGACGGGCACAAGGTCGGCGACGTCCCCAAGGACGAGATTTTCGGCGCCATGGCAGTGTTCACCGGAGAAAAACGCAGCGCCAGCGTGATCGCCAGCGAACCCAGCACAATCATGCTGATTCCCAAGGACCAGTTTCTCAGCCTGACCCAGAGCAATCCGCGTATTGCCCACAGCCTGATCGAAAGCATGGCGCGCCGCATCGACCTGCTAAACAAGGAAGTGACCCGGCTCATGACCTTGAACAACCCGAACTGAACCCGGATTCCAGGCAGATCCAAACGGACGTTTGGCAAAATATGCAGAAATCTGAAAAGCCTTGTTGACTTCGAAATGAGAATCGTTATGATTATCACAACTGGTCGCGAGATCAGTCGATAACCTGGAAGACCAGTGGTTCGGACTCTCAGATTATCTCCTCATCAGGCTAATCACGGTTATTTGACCCGGCTCTTGCCGGGTCTTTTTTTGCCCGCAGAAAAGCCCTCCGATCAGGGCCTCAGTTGCGCGCAATAGTCCTTGGCGGGCTGGGGCGGCGTATACCAGACGTAGTCGGCCGATGCCGCGGCAACCTGTTGCCCCAGCTCCGCCAGAATCAACACCACCACCTCCTGGCTTCGGTCCAGATCGGCAAGATGCAGGGGCACACCAAGATCCTTGCGACCGTGAAACGCCCCGGCCAGCAACAGGGCCGGAGCCGGAGCCGCCAGCAGTTGTTCAGCCATGCGCCGGTCCCGTTGCTGCTGCACCGCCCGCATTGCCGGCACCTGGCTCTCCGGCAGCAAGCCACAGTGCGATTCGCGGATTTGCCCGGCCAATGCCTCGATCACCGACGGTGCGTTGCTCCGTGTGCCGGTCAGGACGGGCGCCCGTGCATAAATGGCACGCACCTCCTGGCGATCCAGATTGGCAGCGAGCAAGGGATAGGGCTGACGCAGGGCAAAACCCACCAGCGGGCCGTAGAGGCTCCAGTCCCAGCCTGATTGCCAGGCCAACCTGCCAGGTAGGTCATCAGGCAAACGCCCCCCATCAATGGAGCGTTTTACCCCATCGACTTCTGGCTGCTGATCCGGGTTGAGCATTTCCAGCAACAGACTGCCCTGTGGCCGCTCCCGGGCCATGGAGCGCAAGAGCCAGAGTTGCAAGGCATGATGATCGGGATTGTCATGCTGCTCACCAATGATCACTCGAGGGGACCGTGCCAGGCGCCCTACCAGTTCGACAGGGGTCAGCGCCTTGGCACTGCGCAGCTCAATGATACTGCCGGGCGCCGAAGCCACCGGCGGCGGCAGGATCCCCGGCATGCTGTGACAGGCGGCCAGCAGCATGGCCAGCAACAATGGCAATACGCGCATCAGGTCTCTCCGGGCTTCGCCTCAGCGGGCGATGATCAACGGGTGCCCGCGTTCGGGATGCTCCTGCACCAGAACTTCCAGGCCGAACACCGCCTTCAGGGGCTCAGGCCGCAGTACCGCGGTCGGTGTTCCCAATGAATGCGGGCGGCCGCCTTCGAGCAACAAGACCCGGTCACAATAACGCGCAGCCAGATTCAGGTCATGCAGGATGACCAGCACCGCCGCGCCGCGGTCGGCGAAGGCTCGAATGGCCTGCAAGGTGACGTGCTGGTGCAAGGGGTCGAGTGCAGAAGTCGGCTCATCCAGCAGCAGGTTGTGCCCTGGCTGGCCCGGCCACAGTTGCGCCAGGACCCGCGCCAGATGCACCCGCTGGCGCTCGCCGCCGGACAGCGCGAGATAGCTGCGCCCCGACAGGTGCGCCACATCGGCAGCATTCAAAGCAGCGTTGACGATTTCCTCGTCACGCACGCGCCCGGTCTGATGGGGCAAACGCCCCAGCGCCACCACCTCCTCCACACGAAAGGCGAAATCCAGGCTCGAAGCCTGGGGCAGCACTGCCAGGCGCTGCGCACGCTCGGCGCCCGACCAATGAGCCAGTTCCTGATCATCCAGCAGCACCTGCCCCTGATGAGCCGCCAGTTCACCACTCAAGCCCCCCAAGAGGCTGCTTTTACCTGCACCATTAGGGCCGAGGACTCCCAGCACCTCGCCCGGCAGCAACTGCAGGTCGATGCCAGCCAGGACGTCTTTGCCGCCGCGCCGCACATGCAGGTTCTCGACTCGCAGCATCAGGCACGCCCTCGCAACAACAGGTACAGAAAGAATGGCGCACCGATAAAGGCCGTGACGATACCGATGGGCAACTCGGCAGGCGCCAGCGCCAGGCGCGCCACCAGGTCAGCCAACAGCAGCAGGCTGGCTCCGGCCAGGATCGAGGCCGGGAGCAAGGTTCGGTGATCCGGACCGGACAACAGTCGCACCAGATGCGGCACCACCAGGCCGACAAAACCGATCATTCCCGCCGCCGCCACGGCAGCGCCCACACCCAGCGCGGTGCAGAACACCAGCTCGCGCTTGAGACCTTCGACATCGATGCCAAGGTGCTTGGCCTCGGACTCGCCCAACAGCAGTGCATTCAACGCCTTGGCTCGGCGCGGCAGCCACAGCGCAACCGCGGCGGTCACCAGCAGCAAGGGCCACAAGCGCTGGTAACTGGCACCATTCAGGCTGCCCAGGTTCCAGAAAGTCAGAGTGCGCAACGTGGCGTCGTCCGCCAGATAGGTGAACAACCCCACCGCCGAACTGGCCAGCGCCGTCAGGGCAATCCCCGCCAGCAGCATGGTTGCCACATGGGTCTGCCCGTTGCGCCGCCCCAGGCGATACACCAGCGCCGTCACCCCCAGGCCGCCAAGGAAGGCACACAGGGAGAGCAAATAAGGGCCGACAGCCTCTGGCAGGCCGCCGAACATCGAGCCGCCAACAATGGCGATGGCCGCACCCAATGCTGCACCACTGGAAACCCCCACCAGCCCCGGGTCTGCCAGGGGGTTGCGAAACAGCCCCTGCATGGCGACCCCGGACAGCGCCAGAACTCCGCCCACCGCAAGACCGAGCAGAGTCCGGGGCAAGCGAATCTGTCCCAGGATCAGTTCCGCCTGCTCCAGGCCCTGCCCGTCGATCGGCAATCCAAGCAGGCGCAAGGCGGCACGCAAGGTATCAAACAAGGGCAGGCTGACAGGGCCCAGGGCCAGGGACAGCCAGATCGCCACAAGGCACAGGACGCCCAGCCCGATAAACAGTGTTCGAGGCTTGACCAGACGACTCATTGGGCCGGCTTGGCCTGGGGATAAAAGGCGCTGGAGAGGCGTTTCAGGCTATCAGGCAAGCGAGGGCCCAGGCCTCCCACCAGCAAGGTCGGGTCCAGTTCCACCACCCGCCCGGCCTTGGCCGCCGGTGTGGATGCCAGCACCGGGTTCTCCTTGAACAGTGCGGCACGAGCGACATCGCCGGTCAGGCTGCGATCGGAGAACACCAGTACATCCGGATTCAAGCCCGCCAGGGATTCGACCGAGAATGGCTTATAGCCGGTATGAGTCGCCAGGTTGCGCCCACCGGCCTGTTGCAATAGCCAATTCGCGGCGGTGTCCTTGCCGGCGATCAGGGGTTTGCCGCCGGCATGCCCGAGCAACAACAGCACCCCGGGCGCCGCGTGCTGCGCTTGAGCCTGGGCGACCCACGCCTGCTGCTGCCCAAGTTGTTGCTGATAGCCCTGGAACAGTTGCCCGGCCTGCTCTTCTCGGCCCAGCAATAGCCCCAAGTGCTGCAGGGTAGCTTGCAAGGTCGGCAAGTCGGCCTGGGCGGAAAACAGTTCGACCTTGACCCCGGCACTGCGGATCTGCGAAAGCACTGGCGGCGGCCCCATCTCCTCGGTACCCACCAGAATCTGCGGCCGCAGGCTGAGAATGCCTTCGGCCGACAACTGACGCTGATAGCCGATGCTCGGCAGCGCCTTGAGCGACTCCGGATGCTGGCTGGTGGTATCGACGCCCACCAGCTTGGACTCGGCCCCCAGAGCCGTTATCCACTCGGACAAGGCCCCACCGGCACTGACCCAACGCTGCGGCAACTCATCAGCGGTGGCCCACTGGCTCACCAGCAATCCGGCACAGAACGCAATGGCGCAGGCACTCAGGCGCATAAGAACATTTCCTTCATTAAAGTGGGGGCCCGCGCAGCTGCTGTCCATGTGACATGCCGGACAGGCCGGGCATCGAAAGGAACAAGCGCCCCGTAACGGGCGGGGCGGCCATTTGATAATTGTTTTCATTTAGCCGTCAAGCGCCGACATGTTTCATCCTGCAGCCGGAAAGAAACTGTGACAGCCTGGACGCAGAGCCTTCGGACCAAGAGGATAGCCATGAAATTTCTTTGCGCCGGCAACGATCTGCCCGAAGCCGGCAGCCGGGGCTTCCAGCTCGCGGGGCTGAAGCTGTTCGCCGTGCGGCGCGAGCAGCGAGCCTATGTCTATGCCAATCGCTGCCCGCACCGGGGAGTGGCGCTGGAGTGGCAAGCTGACCAGTTCCTCGACCCCAGCGCCAGCCTGATCCAGTGCGCCACCCATGGCGCCCTGTTTCTGATCGAGAGCGGAGAGTGCGTGGCCGGACCTTGCGCCGGCCAGTTCCTGGAGAGCATCGGCTGCCATGAAGACAGCCAGGGGATCTGGGTGGACCTCTAATCCCCGAGCAACACTTCAAGACGTCGGTCGATGCACACTTGCTCGGCCGTCAGGCACACACCATAGGCCAGCACCTCAACCCCCGCCGCGCGGGCTTCGCGCAGGGCAGCGGCGTAACCCGGATCGATCTCCTGCGCCGGCCGCACCGCGTCGATGCCCGAAAGGTTGACGCAATACAGCTGAACCGCCCGCACGCCCTCCCGGGCCAGGCTCGCCAGTTCCCGCAGATGCTTGGCGCCGCGCTGGGTCACGGCATCGGGAAACGCTGCCACCGGCGTGCCATCGAAGCCCAGGGTGACGCTTTTGACCTCGACGTACGCCGGACCGTCCGGGTAATCCAGGCGAAAATCGATACGGCTGTTCTCTTGCCCGTAAGGCACCTCGCGCTTGAGCCCGGTGAAGCCGTTCAACTCGCTGATAAGCCCCGCCCGCAAGGCTTCTTCCACCAGCCCGTTGGCCCGCCCGGTGTTGACGCAGGCCAGGCGGCCTTGAGGGGTTTCGCTGATTTCCCAGGTGCCCGGCAACTTGCGCTTGGGGTCATTGGAGCGGCTGAACCACACCTGCCCGCCCTCGACCATGCAATTGAGCATCGAGCCGGTATTGGGGCAATGGATGGTCAACAGCTCGCCGGTGGTGGTTTCGATGTCCGCCAGGAAGCGCTTGTAACGACGCAGCAGACGCCCCTCTTCCAGGGGAGGATCGAAGCGCATCAGGCGTGCCAGCTCTGCAGGCCACGGGCGATACGCTCAACCGCCTCCTGCAGGCGTTCCAGGCTCTGGGTATAGGCAAAGCGCACATGATGGCCAGCCTGATGCCGGCCGAAGTCCAGGCCAGGGGTAAAGGCCAGGTGCTCGGTTTCCAGGAAGTGCCGGCAAAAGGCGAAGGCATCACCGCCGAAGGCGCTGATGTCCGCGTACAAGTAGAACGCCCCTTCAGGCTCCACAGCGATGCCGAAGCCCAACTCACGCAAGGCTGGCAGCAGGAAATCCCGGCGGCGCCCGAACTCGGCGCGGCGCTCCTCGAGGATCTCCAGGGTCTGCGGCTCGAAGCAAGCCAGCGCAGCATACTGGGCCATACTCGGCGCACTGATATAGAGGTTCTGTGCCAGCTTTTCCAGTTCACCCACGGCTGCCGGCGGAGCTACCAGCCAGCCCAGGCGCCAGCCGGTCATGCCGAAATATTTGGAGAAACTATTCAGGACGAAAGCGCTGTCATCCACTTCCAGAACGCTGGCGGCATCGGTGCCATAGGTCAGGCCATGGTAGATCTCGTCCACCACCAGATGCCCGTTGCGAGCCTTGATCGCGGTGGACAACCCCGCCAACTCGTCCCGGCTCAGGACCGTGCCGGTGGGGTTCGCCGGCGAGGCCACCAGGGCGCCCACGCTGTCCTGATCCCAATAGCGCTCCACCAGGTCCGGCGTCAGTTGGTAACGCACATCCGGCCCCACCGGGACCAACTGCGCAGCGCCTTCCACCAGACGCAGAAAATGCCGGTTGCACGGATAACCCGGGTCCGCCAGCAGCCAGTGCTTGCCCGGGTCCACCAACAGGCTGCTGGTCAACAGCAGGGCACCGGAACCACCGGGGGTGATCATGATCCGCTCGGGATCGATGTCCAGGCCGTAACGCTGCTGATAGAAGCCGGAAATCGCCCCTCGCAGCTCGGGAATTCCGCGGGCTGCGGTGTAGCGCGTCTTGCCGGCGCTCAGCGCGGCCTGCCCGGCCTTGATGATCGGTTCGGCGGTGGTGAAGTCCGGTTCGCCGATTTCCAGGTGAATCACATCATGCCCGGCGGCTTGCAGCTCATTGGCGCGGGCCAGCAAGGCCATGACATGGAAAGGTTCGATAGCGCGACTACGCGCACTGTAGGGCTGAGCCATTAGCCTTCCTTCATTGATTCGAGGGGGGAGCAAAGGACCGATTCTACCCATCTGATCAAGCCCGGGAGAACCCAGGCAGATCCGAGCGGTCTGTTGCTTGCGCCAACTGGCGCCAACACAACCCGCAGACTTGACTAAAATCAATGATTGAACGAACCGATCAGCAAGCCATGTCAGACTTTTCCCATATCCATGGACGAAGCAGGACATAGGCTCGACAACCGGGAGTAGCGCGCTCTGGTTTGATCTGGTAAGTTCGCCCGCTTGCAGCCGCAGGGCCGGCAAGTGTCGGAGATGGAGCAATCCTGCGCAATGGATTACAAGAGTAGAGGCGGTCCATTCATGCCCACCCAAGCAAAGCAACAGATTCAATCGATCAGCGGTTTTGAACCTTACGTTGAAACTGCGGGCGAAGAGTACATGGGCAAGCCCATGCGCGAGCACTTCACCAAGATCCTGAACAAGTGGAAACAGGACTTGATGCAGGAAGTCGACCGCACTGTTGATCACATGAAAGACGAAGCGGCCAACTTCCCCGACCCGGCTGACCGTGCCAGCCAGGAAGAAGAGTTCAGCCTCGAACTGCGGGCCCGCGATCGCGAGCGCAAGTTGATCAAGAAGATCGACAAGACCCTGCAACTGATCGAAGACGAAGAATACGGCTGGTGCGAATCCTGCGGCGTCGAGATCGGCATCCGCCGGCTGGAAGCCCGCCCAACCGCCGACATGTGCGTCGACTGCAAGACACTGGCGGAAATCAAGGAAAAACAGGTCGGCAAATAATCGCCGGCTGGAACCTGAAACGGAGCGTACTCACGCTCCGTTTTCGTTTCTACCTTCCCTGCAAGAGCAAGCCCGCTCGCCAAAGCGATCCCCCGGCACCATCGTCACCCCGGGGCCAGACGAAGTAACATCCGCTCCATGACTGCCTCCACCTCTTCCTCGTACATCGGGCGCTTCGCCCCCACTCCCAGCGGCTATCTGCATTTCGGCTCTCTGGTTGCCGCGCTTGCCTCCTATCTTGATGCCCGCGCCGTCGGCGGCCGCTGGCTGCTGCGCATGGAGGACCTTGACCCGCCTCGGGAAGAGCCCGGTGCCCAGGCGGCCATTCTCAAGGCACTGGAAAGCTACGGTTTCGAATGGGATGGGCAGATGATCCGCCAGAGCGATCGCCACGGCGCCTATGGCGAAATCCTCAATCGCCTGTTCCAGCAGGGCCTGGCCTATGCCTGCACCTGTTCGCGCAAACAGCTGGAGCCCTACCACGGCATTTACCCAGGACTGTGCCGCAACCTCGGCCACGCCCAGGACGACGCCGCGATCCGCCTGCGGGTACCCGAACTGGAGTATCGCTTCGTTGACCGGGTCCAGGGCGAATACCGCCAGCACCTGGGCCGGGAAGTGGGGGACTTCGTGATCCGCCGCCGCGACGGTCTCTACGCTTACCAACTGGCCGTGGTGCTCGACGATGCCTGGCAAGGCATCACTGATATCGTGCGCGGCGCCGACCTGCTGGATTCCACACCGCGCCAGCTGTACCTGCAGGAACTGCTGGGCCTTTCCCAGCCCCGCTACTTGCATGTACCGCTGATCACCCAGCCGGACGGGCACAAACTGGGCAAGTCCTACCGCTCGCCCCCGCTGACCGAGGATCAGGCCCCGCCCCTGCTGCTGCGCGCCCTGCGGGCACTGGGCCAGAAGCCACCGGCCGACCTCGATGGCGCCAGCGTCGCGCAGATAATGGCCTGGGGCATGGCCCACTGGGATGCCGCCCTGATTCCACGCACACTGAGCGTGCCGGAAGCGCAATTAAGCTGACGCCACTTGCAGCTTGGCGCCCATCCGTTACCATCGCCGCACGTTTTCGGGCACGCACACAATAAAGAGAGGCCGAGATGTACATCTATCGCTTGGTCCTGCTCCTGGTAGTGGGGATCTATCTGTTCTCCCCCGCCATCATGGATTGGTGGATCGATGCTACTGGCGCCTGGTATCGCCCGTATCTGCTCTGGCTGATTCTGATCGTCGTGACCTTCATCCTGCAGAGCCAAAAAGATGCCGATGAGCTTTAGCCTGACCCAGATGATCCTGATCAGCGCCGCCTACCTGGCGGTGCTGTTCGGCGTTGCCTGGATCAGTGAGCGCGGGATGATCCCCCGCTCGATCATTCGCCACCCGCTGACCTACACCCTGTCACTCGGGGTCTATGCCAGTGCCTGGGCGTTCTACGGCACGGTCGGCCTGGCCTACCAGTACGGCTATGGCTTCCTGTCCAGTTACCTGGGGGTTTCCGGGGCCTTCCTGCTGGCACCGGTACTGCTCTACCCGATCCTGAAAATCACCCGCACCTACCAGCTGTCATCCCTGGCCGACCTGTTCGCCTTCCGTTTTCGCAGTACCTGGGCCGGTGCGCTGACCACGATCTTCATGCTGATCGGCGTGCTGCCATTACTGGCGCTGCAGATCCAGGCCGTGGCCGACTCCATTGGCATTCTCACCCACGAGCCGGTGCAGCATCGGGTGGCGCTGAGCTTTTGCGCGCTGATCACCTTGTTCACGATCTTCTTCGGCTCGCGGCATATCGCCACCCGGGAAAAACATGAAGGCCTGGTGTTCGCCATTGCCTTTGAATCGGTGATCAAGCTGATCGCCATTGGCGGTGTCGGCCTGTACGCGCTGTACGGGGTATTCGACGGCCCGCAGCAACTGGAACTCTGGCTGCTGCAGAACCAGACCGCCCTTGCCGCACTGCATACACCCCTTCAGGAAGGCCCGTGGCGCACCCTGCTACTGGTGTTCTTCGCCTCGGCGATCGTCATGCCGCACATGTACCACATGACCTTTACCGAGAACCTCAACCCTCGCGCCCTGGTCAGCGCCAGTTGGGGGCTGCCGCTGTTCCTGCTGCTGATGAGCCTGGCAGTGCCGCTGATTCTCTGGGCCGGCCTCAAGCTCGGCGCTACCACCAACCCGGAATACTTCACCCTGGGCATCGGCATCGCCGCCAACAGCCCGGCCCTGGCTCTGCTGGCCTATGTCGGCGGGCTGTCGGCCGCCAGCGGCCTGATCATCGTCACCACCCTGGCGCTCTCGGGGATGGCCCTGAACCACCTGGTGCTGCCGCTCTACCAGCCGCCGGCGGAGGGCAACATCTACCGCTGGCTGAAGTGGACCCGCCGCGCCCTGATCGTCGCCATTATCATGGCCGGCTACGCCTTCTACCTGCTGCTGGGCGCCGAGCAGGACCTGGCCAACCTGGGGATAGTGGCCTTCGTCGCCACCCTGCAATTTCTTCCGGGCGTGCTGTCGGTACTGTACTGGCCGACCGCCAACCGCCGGGGCTTCATCGCCGGCCTGCTGGCGGGGATCCTGGTGTGGCTGGTGACCATGCTGCTGCCGTTGATCGGCAACCTGCAGGGTTTCTACATCCCGCTGCTGAACATGATCTACGTCCTGGACGACACCAGTTGGCATATGGCGGCCATCGCCTCGCTGGCGGCCAACGTCCTGATGTTCACCCTGATCTCGCTGTTCACCAATGCCAGCACCGAGGAGGCCAGCGCCGCCGAAGCCTGTGCCGTGGACAACGTGCGCCGTCCGCAGCGCCGGGAACTGCACGCCGCCTCGCCCCAGGAGTTCGCCACCCAGCTGGCCAAGCCGCTGGGGGCCAAGGCAGCCCAGAAGGAAGTGGAGCAGGCCCTGCGTGATCTGTATCTGCCCTTTGACGAACGCCGACCTTACGCCCTGCGGCGCCTGCGCGACCGCATCGAAGCCAACCTGTCCGGGTTGATGGGCCCCAGCGTCGCCCAGGACATGGTGGAAACCTTCCTGCCCTACAAGGCCGGTGGAGAAAACTACGTCACCGAGGACATCCACTTCATCGAAAGCCGGCTGGAGGACTACCACTCACGCCTCACCGGCCTGGCCGCCGAGCTCGATGCCCTGCGCCGCTATCACCGGCAAACCCTGCAAGAGCTGCCGATGGGAGTCTGCTCCCTGGCCAAGGACCAGGAGATCCTCATGTGGAACAAGGCCATGGAGGAGCTCACAGGCATACCAGCCCAGCACGTGGTGGGCTCACGCCTGAGCACCATTACCAACCCGTGGAAGGACCTGCTGCAGGGCTTTATCAACCTGCCGGACGAACACTTGCACAAACAGCACCTGGCCCTCGATGGCCAGACCCGCTGGCTGAACCTGCACAAGGCCGCCATCGATGAGCCTCTGGCCCCGGGCAACAGCGGCCTGGTACTGCTGGTGGAAGACCTGACCGAAACCCAGACCCTGGAAGACAAGCTGGTGCACTCCGAACGCCTGGCCAGCATCGGGCGCCTGGCGGCCGGGGTGGCCCATGAGATCGGCAACCCGATTACCGGCATCGCCTGCCTGGCGCAGAACCTGCGCGAAGAACGGGAAGAGGACGGCGAACTGACGGAAATCAGCGAGCAGATCCTCGAACAGACCAAACGCATCTCGCGTATCGTCCAGTCGCTGATGAGCTTCGCCCACGCCGGCAGCCATCAGCACAACGACGAGGCGGTGTGCCTGGCCGAAGTGGCCCAGGACGCCATTGGCCTGCTGGCGTTGAACCGGCGCAATTTCGAGGTGCAGTTCTTCAACCTGTGCGATCCCGACCACTGGGTCGACGGTGATCCCCAGCGCCTTGCCCAGGTACTGATCAACCTCCTTTCCAACGCCCGCGACGCCTCCCCTCCTGGCAGCGCGGTACGCGTCAAGAGCGAGGCTTTCGAGCACACGGTCGACCTGATCGTGGAGGACGAAGGCAGCGGCATTCCGAAGAACATCATGGACCGATTGTTCGAACCGTTTTTCACCACCAAGGACCCTGGGGAAGGCACCGGTCTGGGCCTTGCACTGGTCTATTCCATCGTTGAAGAGCATTATGGACAAATCACCATCGACAGCCCGGCCGATCCTCAAAGCCAACGCGGCACCCGTATCCGGGTGACTTTACCGCGTCATGTCGAAGCGACGTCCGCTGTGAACTGAGACCGTCGAGAGAATTGAATCAATGCCGCATATTCTGATCGTCGAAGACGAAACCATTATCCGCTCCGCCCTGCGCCGCCTGCTGGAACGCAACCAGTACCAGGTCAGCGAAGCCGGCTCAGTGCAGGAGGCACAGGAACGCTTCAGCATTCCCACTTTCGATCTGATCGTCAGTGACTTGCGCCTGCCAGGCGCCCCGGGCACCGAATTGATCAAGCTCGGCCAGGGCACTCCGGTGCTGATCATGACCAGCTACGCCAGCCTGCGCTCAGCCGTGGACTCGATGAAAATGGGCGCGGTGGACTACATCGCCAAGCCGTTCGATCACGATGAAATGCTCCAGGCCGTGGCGCGGATCCTGCGGGATCGGCAAAGCGCCGAAAATTCCCCGCCAGACCGTCCGGCCGCCAAGGCTGGCGCCACTGCGGAGCGGGCCGGTGCGGGCAACAACAATGGCGAAATCGGCATCATCGGTTCCTGCGCTCCCATGCAGGATCTGTACAGCAAGATCCGCAAAGTGGCGCCCACTGACTCCAATGTACTGATTCAGGGTGAATCCGGTACCGGCAAGGAACTGGTGGCCCGGGCCCTGCACAACCTGTCCAAGCGTGCCAAGGCACCGATGATTTCGGTGAACTGCGCAGCCATTCCGGAAACCCTGATCGAGTCCGAACTGTTCGGCCACGAGAAAGGCGCGTTCACCGGGGCCAGCGCCGGCCGTGCCGGCCTGGTAGAAGCTGCGGACGGCGGCACCCTGTTCCTCGACGAGATTGGCGAGCTACCGCTGGAGGCGCAGGCGCGATTGCTGCGAGTACTGCAGGAAGGCGAAATCCGCCGTGTCGGCTCGGTACAGTCACAGAAAGTCGATGTGCGCCTGATTGCAGCCACTCACCGCGACCTGAAAAGCCTGTCGAAAATAGGCCAGTTCCGTGAAGACTTGTACTACCGCCTGCACGTGATTGCCCTGAAACTGCCGGCCCTGCGTGAGCGCGGTGCAGACGTCAATGAAATTGCCAATGCCTTTCTGGCCCGCCAGAGCGCGCGCGTCGGCCGCACGGACCTTAAGTTCGCCGCCGATGCAGAACAGGCCATCCGTCATTACTCCTGGCCGGGGAACGTGCGCGAACTGGAGAACGCTGTCGAGCGTGCGGTCATTCTGTGCGAAAGCCCGGAAATCTCGGCCGACCTGCTGGGCATCGACATCGAACTGAGCGACCTGGAAGACGACGACTTCGTCGGCCTGCCCCCACAAGCGGGTAACACCAGCCACGAACCGACCGAAGACCTGTCCCTGGAGGACTACTTCCAGCACTTCGTCCTCGAACACCAGGACCACATGACCGAGACCGAGCTGGCACGCAAACTGGGCGTCAGCCGCAAGTGCCTGTGGGAACGTCGTCAGCGCCTGGGCATCCCACGGCGCAAGAGCGGGGTCGCCAGCGAAAGCTGAACTACGGCTGACGAAAACGCGGGTAACACTCGCTTTTGTGAAAAAAACTGTTACCTGCTCCATCGCACGTAACAGGAACCGGGGCTAAAGGTAACGAAGCCCCGGTTTTTTTTGCCCTGAAAAACACCCAACGGCACGCCTAACCCCTTGTTTTACTGGGGATCGCAAAAGTTGGCACGGCACCTGCTATATGTTTGGTACAAGAACAATAACAAGTAATGCACAAGACAATAAAAATAAGACGAATCGACTCACGCATAATAAAAACAACACGGCGGAGGCGCAGCTAACTGATTCTTTTGGAGAGGCGTTGTATTTGGGGCTTGCCCCACAACCAGGCCGAGAACAACAAAAACTGCCCTAAGGCAGAGCCTGAACTGGTTGGATCGAAAGGTCATTGCAACTCAGCGATCAAAGCAATCCGTTTGCTCTTGGCTCCCGATTGGGAGGGTCATCCTGGGTAAACCAGATGACAAGGGCGTTTAACAAAAACAAGAAGCCCGAAACCAATAATAAAAATAGAGCACGCAACTATTCTGGGGGAGCTTCGGCTCCCCTTGTGGTTTCCGGAATTCGTGTTTTCACTCCCCCGCCCCCCATCCAACCTCGCCAAACCGCAGCTCAGCGCCAGCCTGTACAAGTCGCGGCAGCTTCCTACACCATCCTTCGACTAAATGCTAGAATCCCCGCCCATCATGCGGCCACTCTTCGTTTTGGCCGAATATTCCTTCAAACAGTGCATCCCATGCTGAAGAAGCTGTTCCAGTCATTCCGTTCTCCCTTGCGTCGTACGCAACATAAACGCAGCACGCCTGAAGTGCTCAATAGCAGCCAGCATTCGCTGCAACGTGCCCAGTTCAGCCGGTATGCGGTGAATATCGTCGAACGCCTGCAGAACGCCGGCTACCAGGCCTACCTGGTGGGTGGCTGCGTGCGCGACATGCTGCTCAATATCACCCCCAAGGACTTCGACGTCGCCACCAGCGCCACGCCGGAACAGGTCAAGGCCGAGTTCCGTAACGCGCGCATCATTGGCCGGCGTTTCAAGCTGGTGCACATCCACTTCGGTCGCGAAATCATCGAAGTTGCGACTTTCCGCGCCAATCACCCGCAAAACGAAGACGACGAGGACAGTAACCAGTCATCGCGCAACGAAAGCGGGCGGATCCTGCGGGACAACGTCTATGGCACCCTGGAAGAGGACGCGCAACGTCGCGACTTCACCATCAATGCCCTGTACTACGATCCGGTCAGCGAACGCATTCTCGATTACGCCAATGGCGTACACGACATTCGCAACAACCTGATCCGCCTGATCGGCGATCCTCGCCAGCGTTATCAGGAAGATCCGGTACGTATGCTTCGGGCAGTACGCTTTGCAGCAAAACTGAACTTCGGCATCGAGAAACACACCGCCGCGCCCATTCGCGAGCTGGCACCGATGCTGCGGGAAATCCCCTCGGCGCGCCTGTTCGAAGAAGTGCTCAAGCTGTTCCTCTCCGGCTACGCGGCGGACACCTTCGAAATGCTGGTGGACCTGCAACTGTTCGACCCGTTGTTCCCGGCCAGCGCCGAAGCCCTGGAGTACAACCCGACCTACACCCATACGCTGATCAGCGAAGCCTTGGTCAACACCGACCTTCGGATCAAGCAGAACAAGCCGGTGACCCCAGCCTTCCTGTTCGCCGCCCTGCTCTGGCCAGCCCTGCCGGCCCGGGTGCTGCGCCTGCAGGAGCGTGGCATGCCGCCGATTCCGGCCATGCAGGAAGCCGCCCACGAGTTGATCGCCGAACAGTGCCAGCGCATCGCTATTCCCAAGCGTTTCACCATGCCGATCCGCGAAATCTGGGATATGCAGGAACGCCTGCCACGGCGCAGCGGCAAGCGCGCCGACCAGTTGCTGGACAATCCGCGCTTCCGCGCCGGCTACGACTTCCTGCTGCTGCGCGAAAGCGCCGGCGAGCAGACCGATGGCCTGGGAGAATGGTGGACCGACTATCAGGACGCCAATGACGCCGAACGCCGCGACATGATCCGCGACCTCAGCGGCAAGGAAGACGCCAGTGGCGCGCCACGCAAGCGCCGGCGCAGCAGCGGTGCCAAGCGCAAGCGCAGCAGCGGCGCATCGGGCGAGTAATAGATGGAACGCATCTATATCGGCATGGGCAGCAATCTGGCAGCCCCTGAAGCACAACTGCGCAGTGCCATCGAGGCCCTAGCGCAGTTGCCCGACAGCCGCATGCACGGCGTATCGGCCTTCTACCAGAGCGACTCATTGCTCCCAGGCCAGCCACGCTATACCAACGCCGTCGCGGCGCTGGACAGCGCGCTGGCGCCGCTAGCCCTGCTGGACGCCTTGCAGGCCATCGAAAACCAGCAAGGCCGCGAGCGAAATGAGCGCTGGGGCCCACGTACCCTGGATCTGGACATCCTGTTGTTCGGCGATCGACTGATCGACGAACCCCGCCTCAAAGTCCCCCATTACCACATGCAGGCGCGCCCCTTCGTGCTCTACCCGTTGGCGGAACTGGCCCCTGCCGACCTGCAACTGGCTGACGGCCGCACCCTGCACGAACTGCTCGCTGCCTGCCCATTTGTCGGCCTGGAACGCCTGGCCTGACCGCTGAAACGCATCAGTAACGGCGGTAACACTGGCAGCGTAACAATGCGGTAACACATCTAATTGACTTCCCGAGTTCTCCTCACGACTATAGGCGTCCCGTTGCCGCCATCACGGCGCTAAAGGGCGCAATTCAAGTGAGGTCGGTTCGCGGCGAGCCCGGGAAACGCCAGGCAGGGGCAGTTGTGCAACGGCGGTGGCACCCGCTGGCATGGCACCTCTTCTGGACACAGAATGATGGGCCCGACGCCACAGGCGCGACTCCCGCAAGCTCGTTCAAATCGCTTGGAACCAGGCTGTATAAGCACGACAAAAGACCGTGCGCCTGAATAACGAAGAATCACGCGCGTTACTCGCAGTAGTTTCCAAAGCGCCTGAAATGAGGACCCCTTTCATGCCAGACATCACTCTGACCACCCTGCAAAGCCTCAAGCAGAAAGGTGAGAAAATCACCATGCTGACCTGCTACGACGCCACCTTTGCCCACACCTGCTGCGAGGCAGGCGTCGAAGTCCTGCTGGTAGGCGACTCCCTGGGCATGGTGCTGCAAGGACACGACAGCACCCTGCCCGTCAGCACCGCTGACATGGCCTATCACGTCGCGGCGGTCAAGCGCGGCAACAACGGGGCACTGATCCTGGCCGACCTGCCATTCATGTCCTACGCCACCACTGAACAGGCCCTGAGCAGCTCGGCCCAGCTGATGCAGGCCGGCGCCCATATGCTCAAGATCGAAGGCGCAGCCTGGCTGGCCGAGCCGGTGCGCCTGCTGAACGAGCGTGGAGTGCCGGTCTGCGTGCACATGGGGCTGACGCCACAGACCGTGAACGTTCTGGGCGGCTACAAGGTCCAGGGCCGCAATGAAAGCCAGGCACGGCAGATGCGTGCCGATGCCATCGCCCTGGAGCAGGCCGGCGCGGCAATGCTGCTGCTGGAGTGCGTGCCCAGCGAGCTGGCGGCGGAAATCACCCAGGCGGTGAAGATCCCGGTAATAGGTATCGGTGCCGGCAATGCTACCGACGGTCAGGTCCTGGTGCTCCACGACATGCTAGGGCTGTCCCTCAGTGGTCGCTCGCCGAAGTTCGTGAAGAACTTCATGGCAGGCAAGGACAGTATCCAGGCCGCCTTGAGCGCCTATGTCGAAGAAGTCAAAGCCGTCACCTTCCCTGGCGCCGAACACGGGTTCTCTGCATGAATACAGTCAAAACCGTGCGCGAATTGCGCGCCGCGGTCGCCCGCGCGCGCAGTGAGGGCAAGCGGATCGGCTTCGTGCCCACCATGGGCAACCTGCACAGTGGCCACGCCGCCCTGGTGGCCAAAGCCGCCCAGCGGGTGGACTTCGTGGTCGCCAGCATCTTCGTCAACCCACTGCAGTTCGGTGCAGGCGAAGACCTGGACAAGTACCCACGCACCCTCGCCGCCGACCAGGAAAAATTGCTGGAAGCCGGTTGCCACCTGCTGTTTGCCCCCAGCGTCGAAGAAATGTACCCCGACGGCATGGCCGGGCAGACCCGGGTCAGCGTTCCCCAGCTGTCCGAAGGCCTGTGCGGCGCCAGCCGTCCCGGGCATTTCGAAGGCGTGGCTACAGTGGTCAGCAAGCTGTTCAACATGGTCCAGCCCGATCTCGCGGTGTTTGGCCAGAAGGACTACCAACAGTTGGCAGTGATTCGGGCCCTGGTGCACGACCTGAACATGCCGATCCAGATCATCGGTGAGCCAACGGTACGTGCCGCCGACGGCCTCGCCCTGTCGTCGCGCAACGGCTACCTGAGCGAAGAGCAGCGCGCTATCGCCCCGGTGCTGTACCGCAGCCTGAGCCAGATTGCCCAGGCCATCAGGAACGGCGAACGCGACTATCCCAAGCTTGTGGCCGAACAACAGCAGCAGCTTGAAGCCGCCGGTCTGCGCCGTGACTACCTGGAAATCCGCCAGGCACAGAACCTGCGTCCAGCCACCGCGCAAGACCGTGAACTGGTGATTCTTGTGGCAGCCTATCTGGGCGCGACACGGTTGATCGACAACCTGCACCTGGACCTCGACACACCGGCATGAACGCCCGATTGCCCGAACTCCAACCTTCGGGCAAACTGCCGCCGGCTGGGGCCTGCAGCCCATAACTGCGGGCCCCGTTCAAGGATCTGCCCCAGGGAACACCCCATGTACACCATCATGTTCAAGGCCAAGGTCGGTGATCGAGCGACCCTCTGTACCTATGCTCCCTGCAGTGAAGCCGAACTGCTCGGTTTCAAGCCGCGCATGCTGCACATGGCCCCTGGCAATGAGCAGAGCCTTACCAGCCCTGCGATTGCGGATCAGGTCGCCTGACGCTTCCCCCTATTTCTACCCATTGAAAACCCGAATCCAGACCAGGCAGGCCCGCTGAGTACAAAATAGTACTGGCCACCAGTCGGACAAAGCCAAGACAGAACAGCACGCCGGGGTTACTGTTATCCCCCCGAGTGATTAAACGTATCAGCACAGGGCCGGCCCAACGGGTCCTTGAGACCGCGCAGGACGTTCCGGGCTTTTCAGTGTCCAAAAGGCAGTTCAAGCAAAAGGAAAACCGCAGCGATGGCGTACTACCGCACTCCTCATGACGTTACCGCTCTGCCCGCCTGGCAAGCGTTGAAAGACCACCGCCAAGCCATGCAGGATTTCAGCATGCGCGAGGCGTTCAATGCCGATCCGCAGCGCTTCAGCCAATTCACCCTGAGCAGCTGCGGGCTGTTTCTCGACTATTCGAAGAACCTGATCACCAGCGAAACCCGCGACCTGCTGGTGAACCTGGCCAAGGAAGTCGGCCTCTCAGACGCCATCAAGTCCATGATCACCGGCGAACTGGTCAACGCTTCCGAAGGCCGCCCGGCCTTGCACACCGCACTGCGCCGCCCGGTGGGCGACAAGCTGTCGGTGAACGGTGTCAACGTGATGCCCGAAGTGCACAAGGTACTGAACCAGATCACCGAGCTGGTGGGCCGCATCCACGACGGCCTGTGGCGCGGCTACACCGAGAAGCCCATCACCGACGTGGTGAACATCGGCATCGGCGGCTCCTTCCTCGGCCCGGAGCTGGTTTCCGAAGCGCTGTTGTCCTACGCCCAGAAAGGCGTGCGCTGCCATTACCTGGCGAACATCGATGGCAGCGAATTCCATGAGCTTTCTGCGAAAATCCGGGCAGAAACTACGCTATTCATCGTTTCCTCCAAGTCTTTCAATACCCTCGAAACCCTGAAGAACGCCCAGGCAGCACGGGCCTGGTACCTGGCCCAGGGCGGCTCGGAGGCCGAACTGCACCGCCACTTCATCGCCGTGTCGAGCAACAATGCGGCGGCAGTGGCCTTCGGCATTCGCGAAGAGAACATCTTCCCGATGTGGGACTGGGTCGGCGGGCGCTACTCGCTGTGGTCCGCCATCGGCCTGCCGATCGCCCTGGCCATCGGCATGTCCAACTTCAAGGAGCTGCTGTCCGGTGCCTACACCATGGACCAGCATTTCCAGAGCGCCCCATTCGAACAGAACATGCCGGTGCTGCTGGCGCTGCTGGGCGTGTGGTACGGCAATTTCTGGGGCGCGCAGAGCCACGCGATCCTGCCGTACGACCACTACCTGCGCAACATCACCAAGCACTTGCAACAATTGGACATGGAATCCAACGGCAAGAGCGTGCGCCAGGACGGCACCCCGGTGGCCACCGATACCGGCCCGGTGATCTGGGGCGGCGTGGGCTGCAACGGCCAGCATGCCTACCACCAGTTGCTGCACCAGGGCACCCAATTGATTCCGGCCGACTTCATCGTGCCGATCGTCAGCTTCAACCCGGTGGCCGACCACCATCAATGGCTGTACGCCAACTGCCTATCCCAGAGCCAGGCACTGATGCTGGGCAAGACCCGCGCCGAAGCCGAGAGCGAACTGCGCGAGAAAGGCCTGAGCGAAGCCGAAATCGCGAAACTGGCACCGCACAAGGTGATTCCCGGCAACCGTCCGAGCAACACCCTGGTGGTGGAGCGCATCAGCCCGCGGCGCCTTGGCGCACTGGTGGCGCTGTATGAACACAAGGTCTTCGTGCAAAGCGTGGTCTGGGGCATCAACGCCTTCGACCAGTGGGGCGTGGAGCTGGGCAAGGAGCTGGGCAAAGGCGTCTACAACCGCCTGGTCGGCAGCGACGAAACCCTGGCCGACGACGCATCGACCCAAGGCCTGATCAACTACTTCCGCGGCCGTCACCGCGGCTGATCGACCCTGTCACCCCAGGAGCCGGCCACACCGGCTCCTGTCCGGGCCCCGGCCCTTCCCCACTTGAACCTTCCCGGCACTTGTGCGCACCCTTATGACTTGTCGCAAAACAAGAATAAGGAACCGTCATGTTCGATATCAGCACTTTTCCGAAAGCCGATGCCGTCCGCCGGGCGGCACAAATGAGCCAGGACGACTACCACCACCTCTACCGCCAGTCCATTGAGCAACCGGACCAGTTCTGGGCCGAGCAGGCCAGGCGCTTCCTGCACTGGAGCAGCCCCTGGGACAGCGTCCACAGCCACGACATGCGCACCGGCGAGGCCAACTGGTTTCGCGGTGGCCAACTCAACGTCAGCTACAACTGCATCGACCGTCATCTGGAAAAACGCGGCAATCAGGCGGCAATCATCTGGGAAGGTGACAACCCGGCAGACTCCCAGCGCATCACCTACCAGGAACTCCACGACCGGGTCTGCCGCCTGGCCAACGTGCTGAAAAGCCGTGGCGTGAAGAAGGGCGACCGGGTGTGCATCTACATGCCGATGATTCCCGAAGTGGCCTACGCCATGCTCGCCTGCACCCGGATCGGCGCGGTGCATTCGGTGGTGTTCGGCGGTTTTTCGCCGGAGGCCCTGCGCGACCGCATTCTCAACGCCGACTGCCGCACCGTGATCACCGCCGATGAAGGCGTGCGCGGCGGCAAACTGATTCCGCTGAAGAGCAACGTCGACAAGGCCCTGCTCAGTTGCCCGGATGTCAGCAGCGTGCTGGTGGTCGAACGCACCCGCAACCCGGTGAACTGGGTGCCAGATCGCGACATTTCCTATGAACAGGCCGTGGCTGGCGCCAGCAACCAATGCGCCCCCGAGCCGATGGACGCCGAAGACCCGCTGTTCATCCTCTACACCTCCGGCAGCACCGGCAAACCCAAGGGCGTGCTGCACACCACCGGCGGCTACCTGCTACAGGCCGCCATGACCTTCAAGTACGTGCTGGACTACCGCGACGGCGAAGTCTTCTGGTGCACCGCCGACGTCGGCTGGGTCACCGGCCACAGCTACATCCTCTACGGCCCCCTGGCCAACGGCGCGACCACGCTGATCTTCGAAGGCGTGCCCAACTACCCCAGCACCTCGCGTTTCTGGGAGGTGGTGGACAAGCATCAGGTGAACATCTTCTACACCGCGCCCACCGCTCTGCGTGCCCTGATGCGCGAAGGCAGCGCCCCGCTACAGAACACCTCCCGCGCCAGCCTGCGCTTGCTCGGCAGCGTCGGCGAGCCGATCAACCCGGAAGCCTGGGAGTGGTATTTCAACGTGGTCGGCGAACAACGCTGCCCGATTGTAGATACCTGGTGGCAGACCGAAACCGGCGGCATCATGCTCAGCCCCCTGGTCAGCGCCCGGCAGATCAAGCCCGGATGCGCCTCGACCCCGATGTTCGGCGTACAACCGGTGCTGCTGGACGACCAGGGCAAGGAAATCCATGGGGCAGGCAGCGGCATCCTGGCAATCAAGGCCAGTTGGCCGGCGCAGATCCGTAGCGTCTATGGCGATCCCAAGCGCATGGTCGAAACCTATTTCGCTCCCTACCCCGGCTATTACTTCACCGGTGATGGTGCCCGGCGCGACGAGGATGGCAGCTACTGGATCACCGGGCGCATCGACGACGTGATCAACGTTTCCGGGCACCGCATCGGCACCGCCGAAGTGGAAAGCGCCCTGGTGCTGCACGACAGCATCGCCGAAGCGGCGGTGGTCGGTTACCCCCATGATCTCAAGGGCCAGGGAATCTATGCCTTCGTCACACCGATGCAGGGCGTCGAGCCCGACGAGGCACTGAAGAAGGAACTGCTGGCCCTGGTCAGCCGCGAGATCGGCAGTTTCGCCAAGCCGGAGCTGATCCAGTGGGCTCCGGCCCTGCCGAAAACTCGCTCGGGCAAGATCATGCGGCGTATCCTGCGCAAGATCGCCTGCAACGAACTGGATACCCTGGGTGACACTTCGACCCTGGCGGACCCCAGCGTGGTGGACGGCCTGATCGACAAACGCCTGAACGTTTGAAACCGGCGCGGCATCCGCCGCGCTTCTTTTTTAAATAGCCACACCGAGCTGTCATGGAATTCATTCGCAGCCGCATCGAAAGCCAGGTCATGAGCCTGTCCGGCCTGTCTCTGGGCCAACTCGACCTGGAACATCCCAAAGGTGACCCCGGCCTGTTCGGGCCGGGGTCCGTCAGTTGGCAGGTGCACGCCGACTTCAGCAGCATGCTGATCGGCGGCATCAGCGCCCTGTTGATGCAGGCCCTGCATCCTCTGGCCTTGGCCGGCGTCTGGGATCACTCGAACTTTCGCCAGGACATGATCGGCCGGCTGCGCCGCACCGGGCAGTTCATCTCCGGCACCACCTTCGGCTCCCGCCAGGACGCCGAATGGCTGATCGACAAGGTACGCAGCATTCACTTGCACATAGTCGGCACCGCCCCAGATGGCCGCCCCTATGCCGCCAGCGACCCCGATCTGCTGACCTGGGTTCACGTGGCTGAGGTCAGCAGCTTTCTTGCCGCGCACTTGCGTTACCTCAACCCTCATCTTTCCGGGGCTGACCAGGATCGCTACTACGAAGAGATCGCCCTGATCGCCGAACGCCTGGGAGCCCGGGACGTGCCGCGCTCGCGACGCGCCGTGGCCGACTACCTGCAGGCCATGCGCCCCCAACTGCTCTGCGACCAGCGCAGCCGGGAGGTCCTGCGCCTGCTGCTGGCTGCCCCAGCCCCCAGCCGCCTGGCCAAACCCTTCGGTTCGTTGATGATGCAGGCCGGCATCGACCTGCTGCCGGACTGGGCCAGCGCCATGCTCGAGGTCAATCAGAACCCGCTGCAACGCCAACTGATTCGTGCCAGCGTCAAGCGCAGCACGCCGATGCTGCGCTGGGCGGTACGGGACAGTTCCGTGCACCGGGCGAAACGACGCATGGGCCTGTAAAAACCGACCGTTCAAGCACAACCCGACCGGCCGGTTCGCGATTGGCCGGCTCCCGGGGTTGTGTGCAACCATGATTTCGCCAATTTCCAGTGCCTGTGCCGCCCGGCCAACACCCGCACCACGCCACAGGTCCCCGCCACCGAACACAAGGACCCGATCATGCAAGACGTCGTAATCGTTGCCGCCACCCGCACCGCCGTGGGCAGTTTCCAGGGCTCCCTGGCGAACATTCCCGCCGTTGACCTGGGCGCCGCGGTCATCCGCCAATTGCTGGCCCAGACCGGCATCGACCCGGCCCAGGTCGACGAAGTGCTCATGGGCCAGGTGCTCACCGCCGGCGCCGGGCAGAACCCCGCCCGCCAGGCCGCGATCAAGGCCGGCCTGCCCCACGCGGTACCCGCCATGACCCTGAACAAGGTCTGCGGCTCCGGCCTCAAGGCCCTGCACCTGGGCGCCCAGGCCATCCGCTGCGGCGATGCCGAGGTGATCATCGCCGGCGGCCAGGAAAACATGAGCCTGTCCAACTACGTGCTGCCCGGCGCCCGCACCGGCCTGCGCATGGGCCACAGCCAGATGGTCGACTCCATGATCAGCGACGGCCTGTGGGACGCCTTCAACGACTACCACATGGGCATCACCGCCGAGAACCTGGTGGAGAAATACGGCATCAGCCGTGAAGCCCAGGACGCCTTCGCCGCCGCTTCCCAACAGAAAGCCGCAGCGGCCATCGAGGCCGGGCGCTTTGTCGACGAGATCACCCCGATCCAGATTCCCCAGCGCAAGGGCGAGCCGCTGACCTTCGCCACCGACGAGCAGCCACGCCCCGGCACCACCGCCGAAGCCCTGGCCAAGCTCAAGCCCGCGTTCAAGAAAGACGGCAGCGTCACCGCCGGCAACGCCTCGGCGCTGAACGACGGCGCCGCTGCGGTGATGCTGATGAGCGCCAGCAAGGCCCGGGCCCTGGGCCTGCCGGTGCTGGCAAAAATTGCTGCCTACGCCAACGCCGGCGTCGACCCGGCGATCATGGGCATCGGCCCGGTCTCGGCCACCCGCCGCTGCCTGGACAAGGCCGGCTGGACCCTGGACCAGCTGGACCTGATCGAAGCCAACGAAGCCTTCGCCGCGCAGTCGCTGTCGGTGGCCCAGGAACTGGAATGGGACGCCAGCAAGGTCAACGTCAACGGCGGTGCGATCGCCATCGGCCACCCGATTGGTGCATCGGGCTGCCGGGTGCTGGTGACCCTGCTGCATGAAATGATCAAGCGTGATGCCAAAAAGGGCCTGGCGACCCTGTGCATCGGCGGCGGCCAGGGCGTGGCCCTGGCGATCGAGCGCTAACCTCCGCGCAAAACCGCCCTCCTTGTAGGAGCTGGCTTGCCAGCGAAGGTGCCCGTGAGAGCGCTTTCGCCAGCAAGCTGGCTCCTACGGGGAAGACGTGCGCATGATCGTCTTTGCCAGCAAGCTGGCTCCTACAACGGACGGGACGCTGGTAAACTGCCGCGCCTCACTCCTCAGCTCCAAGGCGCTCCGCATGTCCTCCTTGAATCAGGCGCTGCGCGCCGCTCTCGATCACCGCCAGGACCTGCTCGCCGAGCTGCATCAGCAAGGCACCGACTGCTATCGCCTGTTCCACGGCAGCCAGGAGGGTGCCGGCGGCCTGACCATCGACCGCTATGGCCCGCAATTGCTGGTACAGAGCTTTCACCAGACGCTGGAACGCGACGCCCTGCTGCAACTGCACGACAGCATCAATCAGCATCTGAACCTGTCGACCCTGCTGGTCTACAACGACCGCTCCCGGGGCAACTCGCGGATCGACCGCGAAGACTCGGTGTACCGCGCCGAAGAGGCTGCCCTGGAGGACCTGGTTGGCCACGAATGGGGCCTGAATTACCGCGTGCGTGGACGCCACGCCGGGCAGGACCCGCTATTGTTTCTCGACCTGCGCAACGCCCGTGGCTGGGTCAAGCAACACAGCGCGGGTAAAAGCGTGCTCAACCTCTTCGCCTACACCTGTGGCGTAGGCCTCAGCGCCGCAGCTGGCGGCGCGCGCGAGGTGTGCAACCTGGACTTCGCCGAGGGCAACCTGGCCGTCGGACGGGAGAACGGCCAGCTCAACCCGCAACTGCCACAGATGCAGTTCGTACAGTCGGACTATTTCCCGGCCATTCGCCAACTGGCGGGCCTGCCCATCAGCCAGCGCCGCGGGCAGAAACTGCCCAGCTATCCGCGCCTTGAACAGCGCCAGTACGACCTGGTACTGCTGGACCCGCCAGCCTGGGCCAAAAGCGCCTTCGGTACGGTCGACCTGCTGCGTGATTACCAGAGCCTGCTCAAGCCGGCACTGCTGGCCACCGCCGAAGACGGCGTGCTGATCTGCTGCAACAACCTGGCCAAGGTCTCGATGCCGGACTGGCGTGAACAAGTATTGCGCTGCGCCGAGAAGGCCGGGCGTCCGGTTCGCGACTGCCAGGTCCTGGTACCCGCCGCGGACTTCCCCTCCCAAGACGGGCAACCCCCACTGAAAACCTTGATCCTGCAACTTTGACCAAGGGCAGGAAATCTGAACAATCCTGAAGACTGGAGTGGTTTCGGAACCGTAAACGCGTGCCATACTCCAAGGCACTTCCGATTCAGATAGATGAAGCCTCGCATGACCAAAGGATTGATTCGCGCTCTTTGCGCCTTGTTGACCGCTCTCGCCCTTTACAGTCTGCTGGGCTTTCTGATTCTGCCGGGCATTGCCTTGCGGGTGGCCAACCAGCAATTGGCCAACTACGCCACCACCCCAGCCCATATCCAGCGCATCGAGCTCAACCCCTTCAGCCTGGAGCTGACCCTCTGGGGCCTGAGCATCGGTGAACCGGGCAAGGAGCAGATCGCCTTCGATCGCCTCTACGCCAATCTGCAATTGGACAGCCTGTGGAAACGCGCGCTGCACCTGGCGGATGTCGAGCTGGACCAGCCCAAGACCGAAATCCTCTTCGACAAGGAAGGCAAGCTCAATCTCCTGGCCCTGTTCAAGCTGCCGGCCAGCGAACCGACCCCAAGCGACCCCAACGCCAAACCCTTCCCGGTACGCATCGAACGCATCAAGCTGGCCGGCGGCTACCTGCATTTCAAGGATCTGCGCCCCAGCGAACCCATCGAATTCCTCTACAACAAGCTCGATTTTGAGTTGAAGAACCTCAGTACCCTGCCGGACGACAGCGCCGACATGACGCTGGTCGCCACCGGCCCCGAGGGCGGGCAGATCGACTGGAGCGGCAACTTCAGCGTGACGCCGCTGACCTCCGAAGGCACCTTGAAAGTCACCGACGGCAAGATGAAAGCCTGGTGGCCCTATGTGCGCGATGCGGTGCCGCTGGTGCTGGAAGACGGCGTGGTCAACCTCAGTACCCACTACAAATTCAGCCTGACCAAGGAAACCGAGCTGCTGCTGGACAACACCTCCATCAGCGTCGCGCCCTTTGCCATCAAGGCCCCGGACGGTCGCCCACTGGCGCGCCTGGAGCGCCTGGACGTCAGCGAAACCACAGTCGACCTGGCCAAGCAGCACGTGATTGTCGGCAAGGTCCGCAGCCAAAAGCTCGAAACCTGGGCCGCCCTTGAAGCCGATGGCCAGTTGGACTGGCAAAAGCTCTTCGCCAGTCAGCCGGCCAAACCGGCGCCAAAACCCGAGCCGGCCGCCGCCGACGCCCCCAAGGAACCAGCAGTACCAGGTAAACCCTGGCAGGTGCTGCTCAAGGACGTGCAACTGCGCAACTACCAGGTGCACCTGGCCGATCGCAAGGCCAAGCCCGCCGTAGCCCTGGAGCTGGGGCCGCTGAACCTGGACCTGCAGAACTTCGACAGCCTCAACCAGTCGCCCTTCACCCTCAAGCTCGATACCGGCCTGGGCAAACAAGGCAAGGTCAACGCCACCGGCGAGGTCAACCTCAACCCCGTCAGCGCCAAACTCAAGGTGCAGACCCGGGACATCGACCTGCGCGTCGCCCAGTCCTATATCAGCCCGTTCATCCGCCTGGAACTGCGCAGCGGCATGCTCGGCAGTGACCTGGCAGTGGACCTGAAGAAAGTCGAACCCCTGACTTTCAGCGTCACCGGCCGGGCCAATGTGGACCAGTTGCACACCCTGGACACCCTCAAGACCCGCGACTTCGTGAAATGGAAACAAGTGGTGGTCGAAGGCCTGAACTATCAGCACGGTGACAGCCTGACCATCAGCCGGGTCAACCTGATGCAGCCCTATGCACGCTTCATCATCAACGATGACCGCACCACCAATATCGACGACCTGCTGATTCCACAACCACCCAGCAGTGGTGGCAAATCCTCGACGAAGGCCGAGCCCAGCTCAAGCAAGCCCCTGGGCATCCACATCGGTGAAATCGCCATCAACGACGGTTCGGCGAACTTCGCCGACCTGAGCCTGACGCCGAACTTCGCTACCGCCATCCAGCAGCTCAACGGCCATGTCGGCACCATCGACAGCCGCCAGGCCAAGCCGGCAGACGTGGACGTCAAGGGCAAGGTCGACCGCTATGCGCCGGTGACCATCAAGGGCAGCGTCAACCCGTTCGATCCGATGGCCGCCCTGGATATCGCCACCAGCTTCAAACGAGTGGAACTGACCACCCTGACCCCCTACTCCGGGAAATTCGCCGGTTTCCGCATCCGCAAGGGCCGGCTCAACCTCGACCTGCACTACATGATCACCAAGGGCCAGCTCAAGGCCGAGAACAAACTGGTGGTCGAGCAGTTGCAACTGGGGGAAAAGGTCGACAGCCCGGACGCCGTGGATCTGCCGATCCGCCTGGCAGTGGCCTTGCTGAAAGACACGGACGGCAAGATCTCCATCGAGCTACCTATCTCCGGTGATTTGAACAACCCGCAGTTCAGCGTGATGCCGATTGTCTGGCAGACCCTGCGCAATCTGGTGCTGCGCGCCGCCCAGGCACCCTTCAAGTTCATTGGCGGGCTGGTCAGCGGTGGTGGCTCGGAAGACCTGAGCAACGTGTCCTTCGCTCCAGGCTCCAGCGACCTGAGCAAGGAATCCGAGTCGGCCCTGACCACCCTGGCCAAGGCGCTCAAGGAGCGTCCGACCCTGCGCCTGGAAATCGAAGGTACCAGCGCCCAGAGCAGTGACGGCCCGCTGATCGCCGAGCAGCGGCTGGAGCGCGAATACCAATACAACTACTACAAGATCCTCCAGCGCCGCGGTGACAAGGTCCCCGCCCAGGCGTCCCTGCTGCAGGTTCCCGAGGGCGAAAAGGCCCCTCTGCTGGAAGGCATCTACCGCACCCGCCTGAAACAGCAGCCGCCGGCGGAATGGACCCAGCTCAGCCGCGACGAACGCAGCGCCAAGCTGCGTGAAGGTCTGATCAAGTTCTGGAGCAGCAGTGACGTGCTGTTGCGACAACTGGGTCAGGAGCGCGCCAGCAGCATCAAGGACTTCCTGGTGGACAAGGGCCAACTGGCCGACGACCGGGTCTATTTCATCGATGCCAACCTGGGCCAGGCCGAAAGCGATGGCCGGGTCGTCACCCCGCTGCACCTGGACAGTGAATAAACCTCTCGCGCCGGGCTCCACCCAGCCCGGCCGGTCTCTCCTGCAGCGCCTGCCTGGCGCCCACAATAGAACAGGCCCCGACACTCAGTGCCGGGGCCTGTAATGATCACGTCCTTGTGATCTTCCGCATGAACCCTTTTGAGAAGCGGCAGACGTATCACTCGGCTCGTCTACCGCACCCTCTCCCTGTCCAGGCGAGAAGCGTGAGTGTTACTCGGCTTTCAGGCCGTCAGCGGAAACTGCCTTGACGCCTTTGATTTTCTTGGTGATGGCCACGGCGGTAGCTTTCTGAGCCTCGGTTACCGCAACAGTGGACGACAGCGAAACAACGCCCTTGTTGGTTTCAACCTTGATGTCGGTGCCAGGAATGCCTTTCTCGGTTACCAGATCGCTTTTCACTTTGGTGGTGATCCAGGTATCGGAGGTGGCCTCTTTGGCCTTGGTCACTTCACCGGCAGCCACCACCATGGGCGACTGGGTGTTTTGAGTGGTCTGCGCAAATGCTGCGTTAGCCATGGTCAGGGTCAGAGCGGTAGCAGTTGCGGCAGCGATAGCGAACTTCTTCATACGAGTAACTCCTGTTCTTTAAGAAAGCCTGCGCCGTGTCCTGGCAACAGGGTTATGAGGGATGTTGCAGGTGCTGTGCCAAGTCTGGGAGCCTATAAATATTCATAAAAATCAATGAGTTATAAAATCACAAATAATTCGGCATCATGCAAAATGCATGACTGCCCGCCAATCTGCATGCAAGTTGCGGCTTTTTCAGCGCGGCCTAGCCAATCGTGAAAAGCCTCCTCAAGCCCCCTCCGCACCACAGCCTTTGGGCGCATAGTCGGCCTCCACAGTGGTGGTGCATGTCCATCCTGAAGTCGCCGAACGGGTCAGGGTCAGGGTCTTGTTCAGCACCGGCCCCGGCGCATTGAGCAGGGTGCAGCCAATGCTGCCTTCACCGGTGGCCGCCGTCCCGCCGGCACTCATCCGGCAGTTGGCGGTCTGGGCCGTGCCCCCGGCCAGGGCCAGGGTCGGATCGGTCCCCTGGTTCAGCAGATCCTCGACGTTGACCTTCAGGGCCGACGCCTCGGCCAGGGCGGCAATCACCTTGGCCCGCGCCTGGTACTTGGCATACATCGGCATCGCCACGGTGGCGAGGATGCCGATGATGGCTACCACCACCAGCAATTCGATCAGGGTAAAACCGGATTGATGTTTCATGGGTTGCCTCCTGGCATGGACGAATGTTGCATGAGCACAAAGGCGTGAAGCACAGCCTGTGCCAGGGGATAACCCACGGATTACGTGGCCTGCAGGCGCGATAGCCCATGGCCTTGAGCGCAAGGAGTCGCACAAACTGACAAATTTCGTCAGCCCCTGCCCCTCTCGGGCAGCGCCTCGCCAGCTAGGCTTGGACAGGTGCATGGCGGCCCGACAGTCGGCTCGCGCCCCCACCAAGGAACGTCCGGGGGTCAGGGTGATCTATCACCCGTTCGAACACAGCAGGGCGCGTGCGCCTCCCTATCCACCCTTGCACCAAGGATCGAACCATGGCGGTAAAAGCACCCGCGACCAGTGTCTATCTCTGGCACGGCACCGACAGCCAGGGCCGCCCCCTCACCGGAGAACTCAGCGCCGCGACCCCGGCCCTGATCAGGGCGCAATTGCGCAGACAGGGCATCACCCCAACCCGAGTCCGACGCAAACCCAAGGGCTGGCTGCGCCTGCATCAGCGAGTAGGGGCACGGGACATTGCCCTGCTCACCCGGCAGTTGGCCACGCTGATGCAGGCCGGGGTGCCGCTGCTGCAATCCTTCGACATCATTGCCGAAAGTTTCGAGCATCCGCAGATGCGCCAACTGCTGGCCAGCCTCAAGCGCGACATCGAGGCCGGCTCCAGCCTGGCCGCGGCATTGCGCAGACAACCGCGCCACTTCGACCCGCTGTACTGCAACCTGGTGGACGCCGGCGAACAGGCCGGCGCCCTGGATACCCTGCTGGAGAGAGTCGCCACCTACAAGGAAAAGAGCGAGAACCTGAAGGCGCGGCTGAAGAAGGCCATGGTCTATCCCTTGGCGGTGATCGGCGTGGCGGTCGTGGTCAGCAGCATCCTGCTGCTCAAGGTGGTCCCCCAGTTCCAGAGCCTGTTCGCCGGTTTCAATGCCGAGCTGCCACTGCTCACCCAGTGGGTCATCGCTCTGTCACATTTCATCCAGCAGCAGGGGGCGCTGCTGCTGGCTGCCGGTGTGCTGGGCGGGCTCGCAGCGCGCCTGGCCTATCGGCGTTCCCCGAGCTTGCGTGACCGCCTGGATGTCGGCCTTTTGCACATGCCCCTGGCCGGGCCACTGCTGCACAAATCCGCGGTGGCCCGCTACGCACGGACCCTGGCCACCACCTTCGCCGCCGGCGTTCCCCTGGTGCAGGCCCTGGATTCAGTGGCCGGAGCCAGCGGCAACCCTGTCTTCACGCGAGCGGTGCAACGGATCCGCCAGCAGGTCGCCGCCGGGATGCAATTGAACTTTGCCATGCGCGCCAGCGGCGTCTTCCCGACCATGGCGATCCAGATGACCGCCATCGGCGAAGAGTCCGGAACCCTGGATCATCTGCTGGAAAAAGTCGCGATCCATTACGAGGTCGAGGTGGACAACCTGGTGGACAGCCTGACCAGCCTCATGGAGCCGTTGATCATGGTGGTCCTGGGGGGTATCGTCGGCGCCCTGGTGGTTGCCATGTACCTGCCTATCTTCCAACTCGGTACAGCGATCTGAACATGCCCCTGACTGACGCCCTCACTCTCTACCCCATGGCCTTCGTGGCTGCGGCCCTGGTATTGGGCCTGATCGTCGGCAGCTTTCTCAACGTGCTGGTGTGGCGCCTGCCGAAAATGCTCGAACGCGACTGGCGAGCCCAGGCCCGCGACGTACTGGGGCTGGAGCCGGAACCTGTGGCTGCGCCCTACAACCTGATGCTGCCGCACTCCCAGTGCCCGCACTGTGCGCAGCCGATCCGCCCCTGGGAAAACATTCCGCTGCTCAGTTACCTGTGGCTGCGTGGCCGCTGCGCCCACTGCAATAGCTCCATCAGCCCGCGCTACCCGTTGACCGAACTGGCCTGCGGGCTGATCTCGGGTTTTATCGCCTGGCACTTCGGCTTCGGCTGGGCGGCCGGGCTGATGCTGATCCTCAGTTGGGGGCTGCTGGCAATGAGCCTGATCGACGCCGATCACCAGCTGCTGCCGGATGTGCTGGTGCTGCCACTATTGTGGCTAGGGCTGATCGCCAACAGCTTCGGCCTGCTGATCAGCCTGGAGGATGCGCTGTGGGGGACGGTGATCGGCTACCTGTTCTTGTGGTCGGTGTTCTGGCTGTTCAAGCTGCTGACCGGCAAGGAGGGCATGGGCCACGGTGATTTCAAGCTGCTGGCCCTGTTCGGGGCCTGGGGCGGCTGGCAGATCCTGCCGCTGACCCTGCTGCTGTCATCCCTGTTGGGGGCGATTCTCGGCACGATCCTGCTGCGCCTGCGCCGGGAAAAGACTTCTACGCCAATCCCCTTTGGACCCTTTCTGGCCATTGCCGGCTGGATTGCCTTGCTCTGGGGTGGTCAAATAACCGACTTCTATCTGCAGTTTGTCGGTTTCCAATGACTCGCTCCATAAACACACCCTGGACCCTCGGCCTGACCGGCGGCATCGGCAGCGGCAAAAGTGCCGCCGCCCAGCACTTCATCGACCTGGGAGTGCATGTGATCGATGCCGATCATGCCGCCCGCTGGGTGGTGGAGCCCGGCCGCCCGGCCCTGGAACAGATTGCCCGGCACTTTGGCCAAGGCGTGCTGCAGGCCGACGGCCAACTGGATCGCGCGGCTCTGCGCAAGCTGATCTTCGAGGTGCCCGAACAGCGTCGCTGGCTGGAAGCCCTGCTGCACCCGCTGATCGCCGAGGAAATTGTCAGCCACCTGGCCCGCGCCGAATCGCCCTACGCAATCCTGGTGTCGCCGCTGCTGATCGAATCCGGCCAGTCGCGGATGACCCAGCGGATTCTGGTGATCGACGTGCCCCAGCAACTGCAGATCGAGCGTACCCTGCAGCGCGACCAGATCAGCGAACAGCAGGTCCAGGCGATTCTCCAGGCCCAGGCCAGCCGTGAGGAACGCCTGCGCCATGCCGATGACGTACTGGTCAACGACCGCGACCACGCCTGGTTGCGCAGCGAGGTCGAGCGCCTGCATCACTTTTACCTAACTTTGCGTGGAGGCCAGTCATGAGCCAACCCCTGACCGTCGAATGCCCAACCTGTGGCGCCCCTGTGGAATGGACCGCGGCCAACATCAATCGGCCCTTCTGTTCCGATCGCTGCAAGCTGATCGACCTGGGCGCCTGGGCTGCCGAGGAGCACAAGATTCCGGTGAGCCCGGATGCCGAGGACGACCTGTTCTCCGAAGAGCTGCCCCCTCGCGCTCACTGAGTGCTGACCCCGGCGCCGGTCAGGGCCGCATGAAGCTGTAGTCCTGATCGTCGTCGAGGTTCTCCGCAAGAAACTGCAGCTCGTCTGCCAGGTCCTCGATGCTGCGCACACTCTTGCTTTGCTGCACCACCGCACTGAGCAGGGCGCGCAGGCTCAACCCCGGTTCAAAACCTTCCTGCTGAGCATTGTGCAGACTGTCGCGCACTTCCTGCCGGGCCCACTGGTAGACACTCATGACCGCACTCCTGAGATTTTTGCCGAGCATGCAGCTCGGCAAAACACCGTGGATTGATATGGATCAAGGGCGCGGATCCTCGTCTTTCCAAGGAGCCGACAGGTAGCGGGTGCGGTTGAAGGTTTCCAGCCATTCCGGGCAGAACACCACCAGGGCGCTGATCACCATGCCGTTGATAAAGGCTTCCGGGAAGATGATCAGCCACAGGTAGCCGACAAAATCTTCCAGCCATTCGGGCATGGCAAAGCGTTCGTCGAACCACAGCAGGCCCAGGCCGCAGAGCAGGCATAACAATGCCGAGAGTGCCGCGGCAAAGAACCCCGAGCAGAAGATATAGACGAAGGGATTGCGCGGCTGGGCCCGTTCCACGAGCCAGGCGCAGGCCTCGGTGACCGCCACCGGCAGCAGGATCAGCAAGGCTCCATTGACCCCCAGCGCCGCCAGGTCCTGCCGGCCCAGGGCCAGCAGGCCCAACTGTGCGATCAAGCCGCCAACTATCGCCAGCGGCCAGTCCAGCAGCAGGGTTACTGCGGTCATGCCGATGAAGTGGTAGGAGACCCCGGTGTCGAAATCCCGGCGCACCAGCCACAGCAGAAACAAGGCGAACACCGTGCCAAACAGCAAGTGCTGGCGCCGGCTGTCGGTAAACAGCTCGACCCAGGGTGCCCGCAGTACCGCCCAGATCAGTACCGGCACATACAGCAGCCAGCCGCCAATCAGGCTTTGCGGCGACAGCAGCGCCGCGCTGATCATGGCTGGGCCCGCTCCAGCGCCGCAGCCAATTGCGCGGCCGTGGCGAACGCCTGCCGGGCGACCAGTTGCCCATCCTGCAGTTGCAGCCACAGCACCTGATCCTCGGCGGCGGGATAGCGTGGTGCCACGCGCCCATCGCGATCGAGCATCACTCGGTAGGGGTAATCCTTCATGGCCGGCACCGCAAACAGTTTGGCGATCACTGTCGGCATGCGCTGGATATCGGCGACAAACACCCCGTGGCGCTCCTGCAGGTAGCCCTTGGGTTTGTCCTTGAGCACCGCGTTCACCACTTTGGCGGCGTCCATGCTGCGTGCCACCAACAGGATCCGCGCCTGGGAATCGAGGCTGTAGGGCTGGTCGAATTGATCCAGCAGGGTCCAGGGCGCCAGGCGCTCTCCTATTTCCAGGGCCTGGGCCCACAACGGCAACAGGGCCAGCAACAGCATTGACCAGCGCTTCACTGCGCACTCCTTATCGAATGGTTGGACGGCAAACAGTCTACACCGCCCTTGGGCAGGCTCCAGCGAGGTTGCCGGCAACGCCTGCGGAGGTTTTTGCACGGCCGTGGTTTTTAAGGTCATATTTGAGCGCTAAGCTTGGGGGTATGGATGACTCAGATTTTTTGCGCCTGCTTACCATCCAGGCCGAACAAGCCAACGCGTTCCTGTCCAATGCCCGCAAATGGGAGCGTGAGCGTTGGGTCTGCCAGCGCCTGCTGCAAGGCCTGAACATTCCCTACCGCAACGACGAGTTCACCGCCGCCGGGCAAGAGCCCCCCGATGTGCTGTTTCGCGAGGCCAGCTTCGAAGTGTTCTTCGTCCTCGACGAAGGCCGCAGGCTCAACGATGAATGGCGCGACGAACTGCAGCGCCGGCGCAGCGCGTTCTCCCTGAGCCAACTGGTGCGCCGCGAAGCCAAGCCCAAGCGCATCCCGGCCAGCGAACTGTTGCTGCGCCTGGCACCGACCTTGCGCAAGAAGGCCCACAACTATCAGGAGCGCGGAATGAACCTCGGCGAGCTGGACATCATTGCCTTCGCCGCCCTGAAACGCGAAGTCCTGGACCTCAACAGCCACTTCCCGCCACCCACCGAATACCTGCGCCAGGGCTGGCGCTCGCTGTCCCTGGTGGGGCCGACGTTCGCCCGCGTGCTGTTCGCCCACCCGGATGCACCGGAGTTCCTGCGCAGCAACCTGGGCCGCAGCATCCTGTTCGACGTCGGCATCAGTTTGTAACGCCGGTCAATGCGGCCTGTGTAGCCATGGCGCAATCCGCCCGGCAATGGTAAAAAAGCACACTTGCCTGCCAACGCCGGGCCCGTGCCAGCGAGCCCTCACACGGCAGCGGCTATGCTCCGTTCATGCCGGATAACACCGCGCTGTAACATTCCTCAACGTTGCGACGTCTATCTGACGAGGTCTTTTATGAGCAGCCGCCTGAACCCCGACGACCAACGCCATGTCGAAGAATACCTGCAACTGCCCCAGCATCGAGTCGAGCGCCGGCCCTTCCGGCCGTGGATGCTCCTCGTGGTGGTGATTGCGGTGACTGTCGCCCTGGGCCTGTTGAGCCGTTTCATCAGTTACCTGACGCTATGAGCTGCTTCGCGCTCGCTCGGTTGACTGCACCGATTTCTTTTAGCCTTGCGAGATATCCCCATGACTCATCGTATTGTCATCGTTGGCGGCGGCGCCGGCGGCCTGGAGTTGGCGACCCGCCTGGGTAAGACTCTGGGCAAGCGCGGCACCGCCAGTGTGATGCTGGTGGACGCCAACCTGACCCACATCTGGAAACCGCTGCTCCACGAAGTGGCTGCCGGTTCGCTGAACTCCTCCGAAGACGAACTCAACTACGTCGCCCAAGCAAAATGGAACCACTTCGAGTTCCAGCTGGGCCGCATGAGCGGGCTCGATCGGCAGCGCAAGAAAATCCAACTGGCCGCCACCTACGACGAAGAAGGTGTGGAGCTGTTGCCGGCCCGGGAGCTGGGCTACGACACCCTGGTGATCGCCGTGGGCAGCACCACCAACGACTTTGGCACCCAGGGCGCGGCCCAGCATTGCCTGTTCCTCGACACCCGCAAGCAGGCCGAGCGTTTCCACCAGCAACTGCTCAACCACTACTTGCGAGCCCATGCCGGGCAGACCGATGCCGTGGAGCAGATCAGCGTGGCCATCGTCGGCGCCGGCGCCACTGGCGTGGAACTGGCGGCAGAACTGCACAACGCGGCCCATGAACTGGCGGCCTACGGGCTGGACCGGATTCTCCCGGAAAACATGCACATCACCCTGATCGAGGCCGGGCCACGGGTGCTGCCTGCCCTGCCCGAACGCATCAGCGGCCCGGTGCACAAGACCCTGGAGAAACTCGGGGTCAAGGTGCTGACCAACGCCTCGGTCAGCGAAGTGACCGCCGACAGCCTGATTACCGCCGACGGCCAGACCATTCCCGCCAGCCTCAAGGTCTGGGCCGCGGGCATTCGCGCGCCAGGCTTCCTCAAGGACATCGACGGCCTGGAGACCAACCGCATCAACCAACTGCAGGTACTACCGACCCTGCAGACCACTCGCGACGAGAACATCTTTGCCTTCGGCGACTGCGCCGCCTGCCCGCAACCAGGCAGCGACCGCAATGTGCCGCCACGGGCCCAGGCCGCGCACCAGCAGGCCTCGTTGCTGGCCAAGTCGCTGAAGCTGCGCATCGAAGGCAAGGACCTGCCGACCTACAAGTACACCGACTACGGCTCACTGATCTCGCTGTCGCGCTTCTCGGCGGTGGGCAACTTGATGGGCAACCTCACTGGCAGCGTGATGCTCGAAGGCTGGCTGGCGCGGATGTTCTACATCTCGCTGTATCGCATGCACCAGATGGCGCTGTACGGAGTCTTCCGCACCGCGATGCTGATGCTTGGCAGCCGAATCGGCCGCGGTACCGATCCACGCCTGAAGCTGCACTAGGCCCCTGAAAAACCACGCCCCCGCTACGCAACGTAGCGTGGGGTGCTGGCGTGCGGTTACAGGCATTCATCGAGAAAATTCACGACGGTGCCCATGCAGGCGACCCGCTCCTCGACGTGGGGCATGTGGCTGGAGTGTTCGAACAACGCCAGGCGAATGCCGGGAATCTTCTCCAGGTAGGGTCTGACCACAACTGGCGTGGCTTCATCGTAGTGGCCACAGATCAAAAGCGTCGGCACCTCGATGCGTCCCAGGCGCTCGACGATGCTCCAGTCACGCAGGTTGTCCATCAGCGGAAAACCTCCCCCCCGCTCCGCGCCATCGGCACCACGGCCCTGGGCAAACATCCGCGCCACCTCTTCAGGCCACGGGCGCAGCCGACATACATGCCGTTCAAAGTACAACTGCCAGGCCTGCACATATTCGGCGCCACGAAGGGAGCCCGGCTGCTCATGCCAGGCCAGCACCTGCAACGCCTCCTCAGGCAGGGCTGCGCGCAGTTTCAGGGTCTCGGCTTCCCAGGTGCGCATGTCGGCTGGGGCATTGGCCAGGATCAGCGCACGCAAGCCGGCCGGCGCGCGCACCCCGTGCTCGCTGGCCAGCGCAGCTCCCCAGGAGTGACCCAGCAGGGCGTAGTCCTGGCTGATGCGCAGGTGGTCCAGGAGGTTGTCCAGCTGCTGCAGGTAGAGTTCAAGGCTCCAGAACGACGGCGGCTTGCCATTCAGACGAGTGGAGAGGCCACTTCCCAAGTGATCGAATTGAACGATCGCCCGACCACTGGCGGCCACATCCCTGAAGGCGTCCAGGGTGTCATGGGTGCAGCCCGGACCGCCGTGCAGAATCACCAGGGGCGTAAGTCCGCTGTGCAGATCCCCGGTGACCCGATACCACGTCTGATGGACGCCAAAGGAGGCATAGCCTTCCAGTGGTGGTTTGCTTGCATTCATTGCGCATCGCTCCCTGATGACAATCAGCCTGTGTCGTTCAATCTTCCGTTCCGCGCTCCAACGCCTCCAGTGCGGCAGAGCCTGTGCTACTCGCCTCAGTTACCCAGCAGGCGATAGTGAACCGCGCGAACCACCGCCTGAACCCGATTCCTGGCGCCCAGCTTGTGCATCGCCGAGGTCAGGTGCAGGTTGATCGTGGCCTGCGAACGCTGCAGGCGCTCGGCAATCTCGCCGGAAGTCATGCCCTCTGCAGCCCATTTCAGGCACTCGCGTTCACGCCGGGTCAGATCAACCGGATAACTGCGAACGCATTTGCTGAGCTGTGGATAGAGATGCTCCTGCAACGCATGAGCAAGCAGGGTGAAGTGGCCCTGAACCTGTTGCAAGTCCTGTAATGCCACCGTGGCATTGCCGGAGCGCAAACCGGTGAGGCTGGCGAAACCGCCCCTGGGTAAATGGATGGGCACGGTCATGCCGTGGGCCATTTGATGATGGTGCAGGTAACTGGATACCGGAGCGTGCTGCTGCCCGAGGGCCTGGCGCAGAACGGTTTCCGCCTCGGGCTTGTAGGACCAGATAAAGGGCGAGGAGCTGTCCAGAGCAACCTGCTGGACCGGGTCGATATGGTAGTAACCCTGATCGCACCAGAGCTCCAGCCAGTCACTGGGGGTATTGCAGACCATGGCACTGGGGATGATCAGTTCGCCTGCCTGATCGAAAGGCACCGGGCTGTAGTCATAAACCAGGGCATCGAAACCCAGTTCCGAGGCCAGTGTCATGGTTCCCGTCATTCGCTCATGCAGCGAGTTTCCGGACAAAAGATGGGTATCAAATTCCGCGAGCCTGCTCTGCATCCTTGCCGCTTCCTTACTGTTGATCCTTAACAGCGAAGGGCCAGAATGCCACGCCCGGCAGCAACGGGCCAGGCAAAACCTATAAGAAATACCAGGTTTGCGGCACAACCAGCGCTTGCCCCAGCGTCATCGGCGCCCATGGCCATGACCCGCAAAACAGCGCTGACAACCAGCTCAAGGTCGGTACCGCACATGCCTGCCCCCGCCCTATCTGCTGCAATGCAGTGTCACGGCCCACCCCGTGTGGCGCCATGCATCGCTCATAGCAGACAAGGACCCAGGCCATGCAGATGCCCCAGACGCTTGAGTTGCACAACGGTGACAAAGCCCCTGCCACCTTCTCCCCCAAAGAATACGCTCGACGCCTGGTCGCCCTGCGTGCCTACATGGCGCAACAGGACATTGACGCCGCGCTGTTCACCTCGTACCACAACATCAACTACTACGCCGGCTTCCTGTATTGCTCCTTCGGCCGCCAGTACGCCCTCGTGGTGACCCAGGAACACAGCGTGCTGATCAGCGCCAATATCGACGGCGGCCAACCGGGGCGGCGGGCGACCTGCGATGCCCAGGTGATCTACACCGACTGGCAGCGGGGCAATTTCTTCGTCGCGGTCAAGCAGGCCCTGCCCCGCGCTTCGCGCCTGGGACTGGAGTTCGATCATCTGACCCTGCCCAATCACCGGGCCTTTGCCGAGCTCTATCCCCAGGCACAGTTACTGGACATCGCCGCGCCCTGCATGAACCTGCGCATGCTCAAGTCCGCTGAAGAGCAAGCGCTGATCCGCCAGGGTGCGCGGATTGCAGACATCGGCGGGGCCGCCGCCATCGAAGCCCTGCACGACCAGGTACCGGAATACGAAGTGGCCGGACACGCCACCCAGGCCATGGTGCGGGCGATTGCCGAGGCGTTTCCGGGGGCCGAACTGATGGATACCTGGACCTGGTTTCAGTCCGGGCTCAATACCGATGGCGCACACAATCCACTGACCTCGAGACGGGTCAGCCCAGGAGAAGTGCTGAGCCTCAACTGCTTCCCGATGATCGCCGGCTACTACACTGCCCTGGAGCGCACGCTGTTCCTCGGCCATTGCCCCGACGCCTGCCTGCGATTGTGGGAGATCAACGTCCAGGTGCATGAAGCCGGGCTGCAACTGGTCAAGCCCGGCGCACGCTGCAGCGATATCGCTCGACAACTGAACGCCCTCTACCTGGAACACGACCTGCTGCAATACCGTACCTTCGGCTATGGCCATTCGTTCGGCATCCTCAGCCACTACTATGGGCGCGAGACCGGGCTGGAGTTTCGTGAGGATGTGGAGACCATTCTTGAGCCCGGCATGGTGGTGTCCATCGAACCGATGATCAGGCTGCCCGAAGGCCTGCCCGGTGCCGGCGGTTATCGGGAACACGACATCCTGATCGTCGACGAGCACGGTGCGTGCAATATCACCGGGCTGCCGTACGGACCGCGGTACAACATCATTGGCAGTTGACTCAACTGCCTGGAAAACGCCCTCCCCCACAGAGAAGGCTCGCCGCTTCAACCATGACTCGAGTCATCAGCCAAATACAGTGACGGAGAACATTCAGCACAAGCACAATCGAGGCATCAAGGGCTGTAGGTACCCTACCCAGGCTAGACGCCAGCGGGCCTGCGAACTTTTCCACGGGCATACGAAAAAGGGCACCTCATTGAGGTGCCCTTTTTCGTGAATATGGTCGGGGTAAGGGGATTCGAACTCCTGACATCCTGCTCCCAAAGCAGGCGCGCTACCGGACTGCGCTATACCCCGGTAAAAAAAAGGCACCTTCTAGAGGCGCCTTCTTCGAACAGCGCTTTTGGCCTCTGTTCTTAAGATTCGATTCCAGCGCTAACTGGTTTCAAAAATGGTGGGTCGTGTGGGATTCGAACCTACGACCAATTGGTTAAAAGCCAACTGCTCTACCAACTGAGCTAACGACCCAAAAATGGTCGGGGTAAGGGGATTCGAACTCCTGACATCCTGCTCCCAAAGCAGGCGCGCTACCGGACTGCGCTATACCCCGGTTTGAAATTGGCTCCGTGACCAGGACTCGAACCTGGGACCCAATGATTAACAGTCATTTGCTCTACCGACTGAGCTATCACGGAACTACATATTTCAAGTTACAACTTTTTACTTCATCCTCTTCGACTTGTTCGTATCGCTACGTTCATGTCTCTGAGGCGCGCTATTTTACAATCTTAAAAACCCCTGTCAACCCCTTAAATTGCTTTTAAGACAATGATTTGCGACTTCATTGCCGGTTTCTTCTTGATCAGAAAAAACCTCGGGGGTGACTGACTGCGGGGCGCACTTTACAAGCCTTTTCCTTACAGTTCAACGCCCTAGTGAAAAAAAAGGCCTCGCAATGCGAGGCCTCCTCTATAAACCCACCGATCAGCGATCAGGCGAAGACGATTTCGTCGTCCTGCACCGAGGCGGTAACCGTAGCTCCCGGCAGGAAGCCGCCGGAGAGGATCAACTGCGCCAACGGGTTCTCGATCCAGCGCTGGATCGCCCGTTTCAGCGGCCGTGCGCCATACACCGGGTCGTAACCCACAGCGATCAGCTTGTCCAAGGCCTCGTCGCTCAGTTCCAGGCTCAGCTCGCGCTCCGCCAGGCGACTGCGCAGGCGACCCAACTGGATCTGCGTGATGCCGGCGATCTGATCCCGTGCCAGAGGCTCGAAGATCACCACTTCGTCGACCCGGTTGATGAACTCTGGCCGGAAGTGGGTGGACACCGCGTCCATCACCGCCGCACGTTGTGCCTCGCGATCCCCTACCAGTTCCTGGATCTGCGCCGAGCCCAGGTTGGAGGTCATGACGATCACCGTATTGCGAAAATCCACGGTACGCCCGTGGCTGTCCGTCAGACGGCCATCTTCCAGGACCTGCAGCAGGATGTTGAACACATCCGGGTGCGCCTTCTCGACTTCGTCCAGCAGAATCACCGAGTACGGCTTGCGACGCACGGCTTCGGTCAGGTAACCGCCCTCTTCATAACCGACATAGCCTGGTGGCGCACCGATCAGGCGAGCCACGGAATGTTTCTCCATGAACTCGGACATGTCGATCCGCACCATGGCCTCTTCGGTATCGAAGAGGAATTCCGCCAGGGCCTTGCACAGCTCGGTCTTACCCACGCCGGTCGGGCCGAGGAACATGAACGAACCGCTGGGCCGGTTCGGGTCGGACAACCCGGCTCGGGAACGGCGCACAGCGTTGGCCACCGCCACCACGGCTTCGTTCTGGCCAATCACCCGCTCGTGCAGCAGGCTTTCCATCTTCAGCAGCTTGTCGCGCTCGCCTTCAAGCATTTTCGACACTGGAATGCCGGTCCACTTGGACACCACTTCGGCAATCTCTTCCTCGGTAACCTTGCTGCGCAGCAACTGGTTCTCGCTGTGGCCGTGCTGGTCGACCATCTGCAGGCTGCGCTCCAGGTCCGGGATCACCCCGTACTGCAGCTCGGCCATGCGATTGAGATCGCCTTTACGACGCGCCGCTTCCAGTTCCTGGCGCGACTGCTCGATCTTCTGCTGGATCTGCGCAGAACCCTGCACTTCGGCTTTCTCCGAGGTCCAGACTTCTTCCAGGTCAGCGTATTCACGCTCCAGGCGGACAATCTCTTCCTGGAGTTTTTCCAGGCGCTTGATCGCGGCCTCGTCGTCTTCTTTCTTCAGGGCCTGGGATTCAACCTTGAGCTGAATCAGGCGCCGCTCCAGACGGTCCAGCACTTCCGGCTTGGAGTCGATCTCCATACGGATGCGGCTGGCGGCCTCGTCGATCAGGTCGATGGCCTTGTCCGGCAACTGCCGATCGGTGATGTAACGATGGCTGAGCTTGGCCGCGGCAATGATCGCGCCGTCGGTGATCGCCACCTTGTGGTGCACCTCATACCGCTCTTTCAGGCCGCGCAGGATGGCAATGGTGTCTTCCTCGCTCGGCTCATCCACCAACACTTTCTGGAAGCGCCGCTCGAGGGCCGCGTCCTTCTCTATATATTGGCGGTATTCGTTGAGCGTGGTGGCGCCCACGCAGTGCAGCTCGCCACGGGCCAGGGCGGGCTTGAGCATGTTGCCCGCATCCATCGAGCCTTCGCCTTTACCAGCGCCGACCATGGTGTGCAGCTCGTCGATGAACAGGATGATCTGCCCTTCCTGCTTCGACAGTTCATTAAGCAGGGATTTCAGGCGCTCTTCGAACTCGCCACGGTATTTGGCGCCGGCGATCAAGGCGCCCATGTCCAGGGACAGCAAGCGCTTGCCTTTGAGGCCATCGGGCACTTCGCCGTTGATGATCCGCTGGGCCAGGCCTTCGGCGATGGCCGTCTTACCCACGCCTGGCTCACCAATCAGCACCGGGTTGTTCTTGGTCCGGCGTTGCAGCACCTGGATGGTCCGGCGAATTTCGTCGTCACGGCCGATTACCGGATCAAGCTTGCCGTCTTCGGCGCGCTTGGTCAGGTCGACGGTGTACTTGTCCAGGGCCTGGCGCGACTCTTCGACGTTGGCGTCATTCACCGCCTCACCGCCACGCAGGTTGTTGATGGCGTTCTCCAGGGCTTTCTTGCTCACGCCCTGGCCCAGCAACAATTTGCCGAGTTTGCTGTTCTCATCCATAGCGGCCAGCAGCACCAGCTCGCTGGAGATGAACTGGTCGCCTTTCTGCTGCGCCAGGCGGTCGGCCTGGTTGAGCAGACGCGCCAGATCCTGGGACATGTTGACGTCGCCAGTGGGGTTCTGGATTTTCGGCAGCTGGTCGAGCTCTTTGCTCAGTTCCTTGCGCAGGCTGTTGACGTCGAAGCCCACCTGCATCAGCAGAGGCTTGATCGAGCCGCCCTGCTGTTCCAGCAGCGCCTGCATCAGGTGCGCCGGTTCAATGGCCGGATGATCGAGGCCAACCGCCAGAGATTGAGAATCGGATAAGGCCAGCTGCAATTTGCTGGTTAATCGGTCTATACGCATTAGTCACCTTCCTTTTGAGCAGGCCGGAGCGATGGACACACCTAAATAGAGAAACCTGCCAGATGTTTCACTAGATGCGGTCGATTCTGGGAGATTCAAGCGTCAGCAGCTTGACACAAGTCAGATTAGTCTAGCGCTCAAGCCAGATAAGGGAGGCAAAACGCCCGGTGCGCGGGCTGCGCCGGTAGGAAAAGAAGCGGGGATCGCTGACGGTGCAGTAGCCGCCACCGTACACGGCAGTCACACCACAGGCAGCCAGGCGCAGGCGCGCCAGCTGATAGATATCGGCCATGAAGCGCCCGGCATTGGCGCTCGGCACAAAGGCCTGCTCGGCTGCCGGCAACTGGGCGACGAAGGCTTCACGCACCTCGGGCCCCACTTCAAAGCGCTGCGGGCCAATGGCCGGCCCCAGCCACACCAGCACCTCGGCGCAGGGCGTATCCAGGCTGTCGAGGGTGGCTTCCAGCACGCCCGCCGCCAACCCGCGCCAGCCGGCATGGGCCGCGGCGACTCGGGTTCCGGCACGGTTGCAGAACAGTGCCGGCAGGCAGTCGGCCGTCATCACCGCACAGGCAACGCCCGCGGTGGCGGACCAACTGGCGTCCGCGGTCGCGACCATGGAAGGGTCGGCGTGGGCCACGGCCACCCCGTGCACCTGTTGCAGCCAGGCCGGGGCGATGCCGAAGTGTTCGCTCAGGCGACGGCGATTCTCGGCCACTGCTTGCGGCTGATCGTCGACATGGTCGCCCAGGTTGAGGCTGTCGAACGGCGTCAGGCTGACGCCGCCAGCGCGGGTGGTAATACAGGCTTTGACTCCGGCCGGCGCGGGCCAGTCGGGAATCAGCCAGTCATTCATCCGATGAACGCCTCACGGTCCTGCTTGAGCAGCGACAGCAGCCAGACGAAATCGTCCGGCAGCGGCGACTCCCAGCTCATGCGGATACCGGTGGTCGGATGATCCAGCTCCAGGAAGCGTGCATGCAGGGCCTGGCGCGGGAAGTTCTTCAGCGAGTCGACCATGGTCTGGCTCGCCGCCGGCGGAATGCGGAAGCGGCCGCCGTAGGCTGGATCCCCCACCAGCGGGAAGTTGATGTGGGCCATGTGCACCCGGATCTGGTGGGTACGACCGGTTTCCAGCTTGACCCGCACATGGGTGTGGGAACGGAAACGTTCCAGGACCCGGTAGTGGCTGACGGCCTGCTTGCCGCCTTCCATCACCGCCATGCGCTGGCGCTGCTGGCCATGACGGCCGATCGGAGCGTTGATCTTGCCCCCGGCGGTTACCACGCCGATCACGATGCATTCATAGATGCGGCTGACACTGCGGCTTTGCAGCTGGGCCACCAGTTGGGTCTGCGCCTGGATGGTCTTGGCCACCACCATCAGTCCTGTGGTGTCCTTGTCCAGGCGGTGGACGATACCGGCCCGCGGCACATTGATAATGTCCGGGATGTGATGCAGCAGGGCATTGAGCAGGGTGCCGTCGGCATGGCCGGCAGCCGGGTGCACCACCAGGCCCGCAGGCTTGTTGATCACCAGGATGTCGTCATCTTCATAGACGATGTCCAGCTCGATATCCTGGGCGATCCACTCGCCCTGGGCCTCCTGCTCGGCAGTCAGCTCAAGAATGGAGCCGCCGTGCACGATGTCCCGCGGGCGGATGACCGCTCCGTCAACAGTCAGGCGGCCGTCCTTGATCCAGGCGGAAAGGCGCGAGCGCGAATGCTCAGCGAATAGTTGGGCGGCGACTTGATCGAGGCGTTGACCGCCCAGTTCGGACGGCACCTCTGCGCGAAGTTCAATTTTATCGGACATGCTCGGACTGGGCGTCGGCACAGCCTTTGGTTTCGGCTGCGCGCTTGTGGTTAAATACGGCGTCTTTTGCCCCGAGGCTTTCAACGGGGCGCTCATCATAACAGGACGGCCCCGCCCAAGACAGCGGCCGTCATAGGGACGCAAGCCGCCATGCAAGTGAAACACCTGCTGCTGATCGCCATCCTCGCACTGACCGCTGCTTGCTCATCGAAGGAAGTCGTTGACGAAAACCTGAGCGAAGTCGAGTTGTACCAGCAGGCGCAGACCGACCTGGACAACCACAGCTATACCAGCGCCACCGCCAAGCTCAAGGCCCTGGAATCGCGCTATCCCTTTGGTCGCTACGCCGATCAGGCACAGCTCGAGCTGATCTACGCCAACTACAAGAATGCCGAGCCGGAGGCCGCCAAGTCCGCCGCCGAGCGCTTCATTCGCCTGCACCCCCAGCACCCGAACGTGGACTACGCCTACTACCTCAAGGGCCTGACCTCGTTCGACCAGGACGTCGGCCTGCTGGCGCGCTTCCTGCCGCTGGACATGACCAAGCGTGACCCGGGTGCCGCCCGCGACTCCTACAACGAGTTCGCCCAGCTGACCAGCCGCTTCCCCAACAGCCGCTACGCGCCGGACGCCAAGCAGCGCATGATCTACCTGCGCAACCTGCTGGCTGCCTACGAGATCCACGTAGCCGACTATTACCTGACCCGCCAGGCCTATGTCGCCGCCGCCAACCGTGGCCGCTACGTAGTGGAGAACTTCCAGGAAACCCCATCGGTCGGCGACGGCCTGGCGGTGATGACCGAGGCCTACCAGCGCCTGCACCTGGACGAACTGGCTGCCACCAGCCTGGAAACTCTCAAGCTCAACTACCCCAACCACCCAAGCCTGGTGGACGGTCAGTTCGTGCCACGCGTGGCTGAGGCCGACAACCGTTCGTGGCTGAGCAAGGCCACCCTGGGCCTGATCGAGTCCCGTCCACCGCTGCCGCCGGGAGAAACCCGCGCCAACCAGGACGTGATGAAGCAGTACCAGGATGCCAAGGACGCCATTCCGTCCGAGCTCAAGCCTAAAGACAGCAACGGCGACGTGGTCGAGGAAGAAGAGCACGAGGCTGCCGGCAACAATAGCGACCGTTCCTGGTTCAGCTACATGACCTTCGGCGTGTTCGACTGATCACCCCGCAGGCCGGAAAGGGAGACTTGAAGTCTCCCTTTTTTATGCCCGCGCATTGATGGGCCTGTGCGCCCGACGGGCGCTTGGCTAAACTGCCCCCTCCCCCTTCAAAAAGCTGGTTGCCATGGTTCGTCTACTGTTCTGGATCGCTCTGATTGCCGCCGCGGTATGGTTGTGGCGCAAGTTCAAGCGTCCTGCCGCCGCCCCTCGCTCCCCCAATGAACCGGTCACTACGCCCATGGTGCGTTGCGCCCATTGCGGCGTGCACCTGCCCCAGGACCGGGCCCTGAGCCAGTCGCAACAGTGGTACTGCAGCCAGGCACACCTGCAACAAGGGCCGGGAAACCAGGACCGCTGAGCCGCCAGGCCCACTGCGGATACCCGAGGCAAGGAACTCGGGGGCGAAAAATGGCGTCTGACACGGACTATTCCAGGCCTTGGTCAGCGCATGAACCGGCTCGTCGCCCCCGTCCTCCCTCGCCTCTCCCAGGCTTCGAACCTCTACTCAGGAACGGGAAGGCCCAAGTGCCAACCCCGGCCGAACAATTGGCGACAAAATAGCCTGTTGGCGCCCACTCGCCGTTTCGCTCTCGGGCAGAGCGCTGTAGCCCCCGATCCACGGGCACCACAACGTCCCGACGACGCGCACCTTCAGGACGCCCGGCTGGATGACCAGTTGCCCATCCCCTGCGCCGCCATCCCGTCGGGCCTAGACTTGAGTTCACGCCCATCGGGCGAGCACTGTCGCCCGCTCCTCACTCACGGATGAAAACTGCAGCCGCCATGAACCCACGGCAATCGGTGCTGGTAGTCGATGACGCCACGGAAACCCGCGCCCTTGTGGAGATCACTCTGGGCCGAATGCGCTTGCACACCCAAAGTGCGCGCACCCTGCAGGAAGCCCGTGGCCGCCTGGCCCGGGAGCGCTTTGACCTGTGCCTGACCGACCTGCAGCTACCGGACGGCAGCGGGCTGGAGCTGCTGCGGCACATCCGCCAGTCCCACCCCAACCTTCCTGTGGCGCTGCTAAGCAACGGCGCCTGTGCACAGGCCAGCGCGGGCGCCCTGCAGGCCGGAGCCTGCCAGTTGCTGCACAAGCCTCTGGACCTCAAGCAACTGCGCGCTTGGGTAGGTGCCAGCCTGAAGCAGGCCACGGACTGCGCAACGGAGGACCCAGCCCGGCAATTGCTGGGAGACTCGGCGCCCATGAATGCCCTGCGTCGCCACATCGACAAGCTGGCCCACAGCCTGGCGGCGGTCTATATCAGCGGTGAATCCGGCAGTGGCAAGGAACGGGTCGCCCGTCTGCTCCACCAGCTTGGCCCCAGGGCCCGATACCCGTTCGTCCCGGTCAACTGCGGGGCGATTCCTTCCGAATTGATGGAGAGTGAACTCTTCGGCCATTGCAAAGGCAGCTTCAGTGGCGCCGTCAGCGATCAGCCCGGGCTATTTCTGGCCGCCCACGGCGGCACCCTGTTTCTTGATGAGGTCGCCGACCTGCCCCTGGCCATGCAAGTAAAACTGCTGCGAGCCTTGCAGGAAAAATCCGTGCGCCCTGTAGGCAGCCAACAGGAAAAATCCGTCGACGTGCGGATTCTCTGTGCCACCCACAAGGACCTGAAAAACGAGGTAGAAACCGGACGCTTTCGCCAGGATCTCTACTACCGCCTGAACGTCATCGAGTTGCGAGTCCCGGCGTTGCGCGAGCGCCGTGGCGACATCCCCGCACTGGCCGGGCACGTCCTGCAGCGCCTGGCCAGGGACAGCGGCCAGCCTGCCGTCCAGCTACGTCCCGAAGCCCTGCAAGCCCTGGAGCGCTATGACTTTCCGGGCAACGTGCGAGAGCTGGAAAACCTGCTGGAACGGGCGCAGACCCTATGCGAAGGACGCTGGATAGAAACAGACGACCTGCAGTTGCCCAGAGCCGACAGCCTAGAAGCCCGATCATCGGCGGCGGCCACCCAGCTAGACCTGGCGCTGCACCTGCAACAGGTGGAGCGCCAGCTGCTGCTCCAGGCCCTGGAGGAAACCCGCTGGAACCGCACGGCGGCGGCCCGGCGGCTGAGCCTGTCGTTTCGTTCGATGCGTTACCGCATGAAGAAGCTCGGGCTGGACTAGATCCGACCTTCAGGCGCATAAGGCGCCGGGTCGATGATCGGCGGGTTCCCCAGCAGCAGGTCGCAGAACAGCTGACAGGAGGCCGGCGCCAACACCAGGCCATTGCGGTAGTGCCCGCAGTTGAGCCACAGGCCTGCAAAGCCCGGAACCGGCCCGATGTAGGGAATGCCATCCGGAGAGCCCGGGCGCAGCCCGGCCCAGTGCCCGACCACCTCGGCCTCGGCCAGTGCGGGAATCAGCTCGACCGCGGAGGCCTTGAGGCTCTCCAGGGCCGAAACGGTCGGGGTCTTGTCGAAACCTTCATACTCCAGAGTGCTGCCCACCAGAATGTGGCCATCGCGCCGCGGGATGGCATAGCGCCCCTTGGCCAGGACCATGCAGGACAGAAAGTCGGCAGCACACTTGTAGAGGATCATCTGCCCCTTCACCGGCTCCACCGGCAGTTCCAGGCCCAGGCTGCCCAGCAGTTCGCCACTCCAGGCCCCGGCGCAGAGCACCACCTGATCAGCGCGAACCTCGCCCAGCGAGCTATCGACCCCCACCACTTGCTGGCCTTCGCGGATAAAACCACTGACGGTGCATTGCTCATCGATTTGCACATTAGGCAACGCCTGTAACGCCGCCTTCAGGGATTTGACCAGGCGCGGGTTGCGCACGTTGGCCACATCGGCCATGTAGATCGCCTGTTGATAACCATTACCCAGCACCGGCACCGCGTCATGCACCGCCGAGATATCCACAGCACTCAGCGGCCGGCCTTCACGCTTGGCCCACTCCAGGGCCTGGGCTTCATCCTCCAGGTCCAGCCAGTAGAGGCCGGTGACATGCACTTGCGGGTCGACACCGGTGGCACTGAACAGTTGCTGGGCCAGTTGTGGGTAGAAATCCTGCGACCAGTGCGCCAGGGCAGTGACCGCTGGGTTGTAGCGCCAGGGGTAAAGCGGCGAGACGATCCCACCACCGGCCCAGGACGATTCACGCCCCAGGTCCGAACGTTCCAGAAGCCGTACCTGCTGGCCCTGGGACGCCAGATTGAAGGCGGTGAGCAGGCCGATCACCCCGCCGCCCACCACCAGCACTTGCTGTTGCTTAGCCATAGTCCGATCCAATCATGAGAAAGACAGTGGGCGCCGCGGCCCGAATCAGGTGCTCAGCGCCCCCAGCAATCCTTGGCGGTCAGCCCTTCGGCCTGGCCGCTAATGCGGGTCGCGCCGGTCTGGTCGATGCTGAAACTGCCGCATTTGTCCGCCGCCATCAGCCCATCGTCCTTCGGGGTCGCGGTCAAGGAGAAGCCGGTATCGGTCAGGGTTGCGGCAATGCTGTAGTACTCATTGCCAGCGCTCAGGTCCGGGGCGTTGCTGTAGACCCCAGCCTTGGAGAAATGCCGTTCAAGCTGCTGCGCCTGCTCGGTAAGCAGTACCGCGATTTCACTGCGGTGCGGTTTTTTCACGTATTCGGTGATGCTGGGAAGGCTCAAGGTAAGGACCAGACCGATGATCGCAATCACGATCATGATTTCGATCAGGGTAAAACCTTGGTTGGATCTGCGCATGGTCAAGAATCTCGCTTACTGGATTTGTCGCCACAGGATGCGCCGGCTGCCACCGCCGGGCCTTTCCACCAGGGTGCTGATGCCACCCCTGGAGTCATTGATGATCTTGCGGGCGCCATTGCTGGCAACTCCGCCGAGGCTGGGCACGGTGCCGACGTAGCGCACGCCGCTGGAGGGCTGGTCCTGGTCATCCACGACCCCGTCGCCATTGGTGTCGAGCACCGCAGCGTCGAGCATCTTACCGCTGAACGCCTCCAGCTCGATCAATTTCCCACTGCCGGCACTCGAACAAGGGTCGTCGGGCTCCAGTTGCAGGGTGCTGAACACCACCCTACCGGCCACCAGGGTCGCCTCGTTGAGCACCCGCTCGCCGGCTGCCAGGCCACCTTGTACCAGGGGCAGGTACCAGCCGCGCTGCGCCGGATAACGCACCTCGTTGAGGGTGCTGCGCAGGAAACTGCTGGCCGCCGCGCTGAACCCGGCCTCAAGGTGCTGCACCTGCAACTGACTTTCGCCAATGCCCCCAGGACCGCCCTCGGCGTCCCACACGCCATAGAATCCCTGGCGCGCCCGGCTTTGCTTGTCCCGGGTCTCGTTGAGCTTGCCCGTACCGAACAGCACCAATTGGCCACCACGGGGATGATCGAGCAGGCGCGGCGGTACGCTGATCGGCTGGCTGGCGCCTCCCGCGGTGCGGAACAAGGGCTGCCCGGCAAATGCCAGATGCCAGCTGGCGCTATCGTTGCCGGACAGCTCGAATTTCCACAGTCGCCCCTTGAGGTCGCCCGCATAGGCCGCCTGCACTTCATTGCGTGCATTGACCTTGAGGGTGACGGACGACAGGCCATTGTCAGGCTGGTCGTCAATGGCGATCTCGCGAATCAGCGAGCCATCATTCAGGTCCACCACATACAGCGCTGCCACCCCGGAATGGCTGCCGTAGCCATTGCCGATGAAGGCCGCCCAGCGACCATCGGCCAAGCGCGCTACCTGTGGGCGGGCATAGGCATACCCCAGGTCATTGAAAGGATGATTGCGGTCCGGCTCGGGAGGAGCGCCGATTTCCCACAAGGCGCCAGGCGTATTGCCGTGCACGGCGTCGAACAGACGCACTGCAAAGAAACTCTTGCCGCCCGCCCCGACGCCCCCCAGGGCCAGGGTTTGCCAGGCACCGCCCCGCTGCCCATCGAACACCGCCAGGGGACCATCCACCAGATAGCGATGGCGCTCGCCCCGCCGATAACCGGGATCGGCGACCTGCGCCAGGGCGCCCAACGCGCTGGAGGGCATGTAGCCATAGAGGCGCTCACCGCTGGCCGGGTCCAGCACATTGAACAACCCGTCATTGCTGTTCACCAACAAGCGCGTCGCCATGGCCGTGGCTTTCTGTGCCAGGTAGCGGCTGTAGTCGCCCCCGGCAGCCCCATCGACAGCACTGCGCTGCCCGGCAGTTGCCAGCACCAGCGGCGAATTGACGATATCTCCCAACTGATAGCGGCGCTCCCTGAGCCCGCTCACGGAGCGGCCCTGGCTCCAGTCCAATAGCTCGGCGCCACTGACACCTGCAGGCAACGACTGCTCAAGTTCGCCACGCTGAGCGGTGGACAAGTTGCCGTAGGCCAGGCTCACCGGACGCCGGCTGGCAGTGTTCCAGGTCTCATGGATTACCGCCGCGCCGGCACCATCCACGCCACTATCGCTGCTCCACAACGGCGAACCGACAGCCACTCGGCCCTGATTGTCGATGCCGTAGGCGCGGATCGTGCCATGCCAATCGACCGGGTCGTACTGGCTCTGGTAATAACGACCACTGGCGGCATCCAGTACACCACTGCCGGCAGTCACGGCACTGGCTACGCCTTCGCCCAGAACGCCTGCCAGCACGCCATCAAGGTTGCTGCGGGCCTGGAAATACTCACCCTGGCCGTAGTCCGCAGCACCCATCAGCAGAGGATTGTGGGCCTGGAAACCCACCGTGAACGTATTCAGGTACTGACGGGGGAAATCCACCGCCGCCCAGCTTTTCCCGGCCTCATCCACTCCTGGGCCACGCAAGTCGATATCGAAGGCGAACTTGGCCAGGTCATCGAGGAATAGAGTCTGCCCATCGCGCTCGCCACCATCGTTGCCGATCCCGTCCCAGTTGGGCAGGCGCCCCGCCCCCAAAGGGTCGTTGAACGGGAACTGAGTATCGTGATCCGCCGCGCCGGCACTGATCACCACTCCGTAGTTCTTCTGGCAACGGTATTGAATGGGGCTGCTGTAGAGCGCCGGTGAAAGGTTGTAGTACGGCACCATGCCGCGCAGATAGCGGGTGATCTCGTAGTAGGTTTCCGCCAACGGCGTATGACCGCCGGCCTTGAGGCCGTTGATTGTCGCCAGCAGGGCCTGGTAATTGGCCTCGGCCTGGGCCGGGCTCACAGCGCCTTCAATGGCCGACAGGTCACTGATGGGACGGGCAATGTAACCCCCAGGGCCCGGATCACCCGGGGCCGGCGGGTTGAAGGTGGCCAACCCCAGGCGCAGCCAGCGATACCGGGTAACCAGGGCCGTGGCCAGCCGCCGAGCCACATTCATCCGGTAGTCGTTGGGAATGGAACCGTCAGTGAAGTCTCGCTCCCGTCCCTTGGCCTGCGCCAGTAGCCAGGACAGGTAGTCCGCGGAGTACAGCGTATTTCCCGCCCCAACCGGGTCCGGCAGCTTCAGGCAGCGCACCCCACGCTCGGGATCATGGAAGCTGTGAAAGCCTGCCCGGCACCCCGATTCGCCGAGGCTGGACAAGGCAATCGCCGGGCCTGCAAGCCGCTCACCCCGAGCACACTCGCCCCCCACTCCGGCACAGCGCCAGACCGCAGCCCGGGCGAGCAGCGGATCGAACTCCCGGGCATGGACAATGCTGTTCATGCCCAGGGAGTCATCCAGCACCAGCATCACGTTCGGCGCCACCGCCGCGGCACCAAGAAGCGGGGTGCTGGCAGGGTTGAACGCCATGGCTAGAGGTACCGGCAACAGGCTCAGCAGCAGCGCGCCCAGGCTTCGCCAGCCGGGCCGACGCATGCCCCGATCAATACTTGGCATAGATGCTCTCCAGCACACTGCGCGATTGCCCGGCCAGACCGACAGCGGTCACGCGATACAAGGTGGCTGGAGTATTGCTCGGCACATTCACCGCATCCTGTGAAACACCGAGGTTCTGCACCCCGTAGAAGCCAGAGCCGCTAGCGATCCACAGCACCGCCGAAGCAGCATTGACTCCAGGAGCCTTGACCAGCGCTGATTCGGCGGGAGGCGCACACTGAGCAGGGCTGGCACATACCGGCAAGCGAAAATCATCCTGCTGCACCGCACTCTCCCCCACCCGCAGCGCGGCTTCGGCGGCCTGGAATGCGCGGTTGTGCAGAGCCAGGCTGGCGGCCATTTTTTCCTGCAGGGTGGCGTTCTGCAGCGACGAGAGCCCGATCAGGGTCAGCAGCAACAGGAACACCAGGCTGACCAGCAACGCCATGCCCCGCTGCCCGAGAGGAACCCGACCTCGCAAGCGCGTCATCAGGGCAACCTGTTGCGCAGGGCCGCGACCACGCTATAGGTCTGCGGGCGCACGCGGTCATGGGGGTCGACCAGGGTCAGGCGCAAGCGCACACTGCGGATCCGTTCCGGGTCCAACGGGTTGCGACTGTAGCTGGAGGCGGCAATGTCGGTGGCCGAACGGGCCATGCCGAAACTCACATCAAAGGCTTCGACGTTGTCCAGCAGCACCGCTTGCTGCTTGCCAAGGCCGCTGCCCAGCAGCAACTGGCGATTCTTCAGGCTGTAGAACAGCCGGCGCAGGGCGAACACCTGCTCAGCGCCGGCCCCTCGATGAGCGCCTGAATAGGCTACGGCGCTGTGCTGGCAGTCGCTGACCAGGCTCCAGGTCGGCGTGCCGCCATCGCCCCCGACATCGGCGGTGATCAGGGTCAGTTTCTGCTCGGCGTTGTCCCATTGGATCGGCGTCGCCGCATAGTGCGAGAACTCCCGTGCCGTGCTGGCATCACTGATGGTCCGCAGGCAACCGAACAGCCCCACCATGCGGATTTCCTGAAGCATCTTGCTCAGGACAAAGCGAGCATCCTCCTGCAGGTAGGCGGCAGCGCTCTGACTCTGGTAGGTGTTCTTCGCCGCAATGAATACCTGGGCCACCCCCAGTACCAGCACCAGGCTCAACGCCAGTGCCAGCATCATCTCCACCAGGCCGAAGCCACTATCGGCCCGGTTCACGGCAAGCCTCCCGGTTGCGCTGCAACCCGGCTGCTGAGCTCCAGGCTACGCAGGCTGCCCCCCCGGCCTTCGGCACGGGAGTCGTCCCAGGTGATGCGAATGGTGTAGACATGCTGCTTGACGCTGATGCTGCCCTTGCCGCTGGGGCCGGCGAAGCTCGCGATATTGGCGGCGAAGTCGTACAGGTCCTGATCCCGCACATTGCCCGGGTTGCCCTCGGCCGGTATCGCCACGCTGTAGTCGGCGGCGGCGTTGGCGCGGATCCGGTCGAGCATGTCATAGGCGATAAAGCTGGCCTGGGTGGTCATCCGCGAGCTGTCGGTGTACTGCAGCGCCTTGATCTGCACCGCCGCCGCCCCCAGCAGGCCCACCGCCAGTATCAACAGCGCCACCAGCACCTCGATCAGGGTCATGCCATCCTGTGCATCCCGCACGTTCATCCGCAGTTCTCCGCTGCTATCACCCGCCCATTGAGACAGACACTGATCACCCGCCGCTGCTGGTCCAGTCCATAGACGATGTGCAGCGCATCACTGGCCGCCAAGCCGCCGAGGCGATTGAAATCGATGCTGTGGTCATCTGAGGTTAGCGTCAGGGTGGCGCCCGGACTGATGGCTGGAACAACCCGCAATACATTGCCTCCGGGGTCCTGCCCCGCATACACCATCAATTCGCCGTTCCAGGGAGCGTTCTTGGCAGCCGGGCGAATCCCGACCCTCTGGCGGCGATTGATCGCTTCCAACCGCGCGTAAGCCAGGGCCTGACGTAGTTGATTGATCTCGGTGTCGGCACGCACTCGCTGCACGGTGGTGCGATAGGCGGGTACCACCAGGCCCAGAAGAAGGGCCGCGATCGCCAGGGCGACGAGCAATTCCAGCAAGGTGAAACCCTTTGTATGCAAATTCATGGCCGGCCTTGGAAGTGTCATCGGCTATAACAGGCAAGCGCCCGGACCCTCCATAGACCGGCGCTTTGGCCATTTGCTCAATGAACACGCACGGATTGCGTGAAACCGTCGTCCCCAGGGAGGGAGACCCCATGCATGAGAAAGGCTTCAGCCTGATAGAACTGCTGACCGCACTGGTTCTGCTGGCCCTGCTGCTGCCGCTTTCCGGTAGCGCCATGAGTGAGCTGCTGCGCTCCAATCGCCAGCAGGACGCCGCGCAGATGCTTGCCAGTGGCCTGCGCAACGCCCGGGCGGCAGCGATCCTGCACCAGCGCACGGTCCTGATCCATGGTCTGGAGGACGACTGGAGCCGGGGCTGGAGGATCATCCTGGATATCAGCGGCAAGGGCGCCCAGGACGCACGCAACCCGCAACTGATCGAGCGCCAAGGCAGTGGGCAGGTATTGATCGTGGGCAATCGCCCGGTGCAGCACTTCGTGCGCTTCAGTGCCCTGGGCCATCCGCTGCTGCCCAGTGGCGCCTTCCAGGCCGGAACACTCCATGTCTGCCAGGCAGGCCAGGAGTACAGCCGCCATCAAGTGGTGCTGTCACGTAGCGGGAGGGTCAGCCTGCGCAGTGAAAACGCCGAGCAGGCCTTGTGTGCAGGCGTCGGCTGATCAGAGCAGCGAGCGAACCCGCAGCTCTTTGGGCATGGAGAAGGTGATGTTTTCTTCGCGGCCGGCCAGCTCATCGGCGCCGGTGGCACCCCAGGCCTGCAGTTGCTGGATCACGCTACGCACCAGCACTTCCGGGGCCGAGGCGCCGGCGGTAATGCCGATGCGCTCCACACCATCGAACCAGCTGCGCTGCAGGTCTTCGGCACCGTCTATCAGGTAGGCCGGGGTGGCCATGCGTTCGGCCAGCTCGCGCAGGCGGTTGGAGTTGGAGCTGTTGGGGCTGCCGACCACCAGCACCACGTCGCATTCGTCGGCCAGTTGCTTGACCGCGTCCTGACGGTTCTGTGTGGCGTAGCAGATGTCGTCCTTGCGTGGCCCGCCGATGGCCGGAAAGCGCGTGCGCAAGGCATCGATCACCCGGCTGGTGTCATCCATGGACAAGGTGGTCTGGGTCACGAATGCCAGGCGCTCGGGGTTGCGCACCTGCAATTCGGCCACATCCTTTTCGTCTTCCACCAGGTAGATGGCGCCGCCATTGCTGGCGTCGTACTGGCCCATGGTGCCTTCGACCTCGGGGTGGCCAGCGTGGCCGATCAGGATGCATTCACGGCCGTCGCGGCTGTAGCGCGCCACTTCGATATGCACCTTGGTCACCAGCGGGCAGGTGGCGTCGAACACTTTGAGGCCACGACCTGCAGCCTCGCTGCGCACCGCCTGGGAAACACCGTGGGCGCTGAAGATGACGATGACATCATCCGGCACCTGGTCCAGCTCTTCGACGAAGATCGCTCCACGATTGCGCAGGTCTTCGACGACAAATTTGTTGTGCACCACTTCATGCCGGACGTAGATCGGCGGCCCGAAGACTTCCAGGGCGCGATTGACGATTTCGATCGCCCGGTCCACGCCGGCGCAGAAGCCACGGGGGTTGGCGAGTTTGATTTGCATGCTGTGCCTCGTGTCTTGCGCGCAAGAAGTTAGATCGTTGTAGACAGCGGATCGCCGGCAGCCGGCTCCTGGATAATAGAAGACGGCATGCCGGCGATGCTTTTAAAGCGCTTTGACGTCGATGATTTCAACGTCGAAGGTCAAGGTCTTGCCGGCCAGCGGGTGGTTGAAATCGATGGTCACCTGCGCGTCATCGAAAGTTTTGACCACACCTGGCAACTCGGTGTTCGCCGCATCGTTGAAGATCACCAGCAAGCCTTCCGAAAGCTCCATGTCCTGGAACTGCGAACGCGGGATGACCTGCACGTTCTGCGGGTTGGGCTGGCCGAAGGCGTTTTCCGGTTCGATGGTCAGGTTGCGCTTGTCGCCGGCCTTGAAGCCGAACAGCGCCGCCTCGAACCCTGGCAGCAGGTTGCCATCGCCGACCTTGAAGGTCGCCGGGGCCTTGTCGAACGTGCTGTCTACGGTGTCGCCGTTCTCCAGGCGCAATGCGAAATGCAAAGTGACTTCCGTGTTCTGACCGATGCGTTGTTCAGTCAATACCTGTTCAGTCATGAACGGCTTCTCCGGTTTTCTTGCTCTTGAACATATCCAGGGCCAGCATCACCGCGCCAACGGTAATGGCACTGTCGGCGAAGTTGAATGCCGGGAAGTACCAGCGGTTCTGCCAGTGCACCAGGATGAAATCGATCACATGGCCCAGGGCGATGCGGTCGTACAGGTTACCCAGGGCCCCGCCCAGCACCAGCGCCAGAGCGATGGCCAGCCAAGTTTCATTGCGCCCCAGACGCTTGAGCCAGACCACCAGCACCGCACTGACCGCAATCGCGATCAGGGCGAACAGCCAGCGCTGCCAGCCGGAGCCGTCGGCGAGGAAGCTGAAGGCGGCGCCGGTGTTGTAGGCCAGGGTCCAGCTGAAGTAATCCGGGATCACCACGATCTGCTGGTACATGCTCAGCGAACTTTCGAAGTGCAGCTTGCTGACCTGGTCGATGACCAGGACCAGCACGCTCAACCACAGCCAGCCCAGACGGCCGAAACGGCCTGCGGCGTTAGGCATAGTGACGGACCTCGCCTGCTCCGCTGATGTTGTCTACGCAACGACCGCAGATTTCCGGGTGCTCAGGGTGCACGCCGACGTCTTCACGGCAGTGCCAGCAACGGGCGCACTTGGGGAAGGCCGACTTGACGACTTTGAGCTTGAGGCCCGGTACTTCGGTGGCCACGGCGTCCGCTGGTGCCTGGGCAAACGGGGCCAGGCTGGCGGTCGAGGTGATCAGCACGAAACGCAGTTCGTTGCTCAGCTTGGCCAGGTCAGCGGCCAGGCCATCCTCGGCAAACAGGGTGACTTCGGCTTGCAGGTTGCCACCGACGGCCTTGGCCGCGCGCTGAACTTCCAGCTCCTTGTTCACCGCAACCTTGACGGCCATCACGCCTTCCCAGTACTCGCGGCCCAGTTCGAAGTCCGCGGGCAATTCGGTCAGGCCTTCGTACCAGGTGTTGAGCATCACGGATTCGTTACGCTCGCCCGGCAGGTATTCCCACAGCTCATCGGCGGTGAAGGCCAGGATCGGTGCGATCCAGCGCACCAGCGCTTCGGAGATGTGGTACAGCGCGGTCTGCGCCGAGCGGCGCGCCTTGCTGTTGGCGCCGGTGGTGTACTGGCGGTCCTTGATGATGTCGAGGTAGAAGCCGCCCAACTCCTGCACGCAGAAGTTGTGCACCTTGGAGTAGACGTTCCAGAAGCGGTATTCGCCGTAGTGCAGCTCCAGCTCGCGCTGCAGCAACAAGGTACGGTCCACGGCCCAACGGTCCAGGGCCAGCATGTCTTCGGCCGGCAGCAGGTCGGTGGCCGGGTTGAAGCCGCTCAGGTTGGAAAGCAGGAAACGCGCAGTGTTGCGGATCCGCCGGTAGGCGTCGGCGCTGCGCTGCAGGATCTGATCGGAAACCGCCATCTCGCCGGAGTAGTCGGTGGCCGAGACCCACAGGCGCATGATGTCGGCACCCAGGGTGTCGTTGACCTTCTGTGGCGCGATCACGTTGCCCAGGGACTTGGACATCTTGCGGCCGTTCTCGTCCACGGTGAAGCCGTGGGTCAACAGTTCGCGGTACGGCGCGTGGTTGTCGATGGCGCAACCGGTGAGCAGGGACGAGTGGAACCAGCCACGGTGCTGGTCGGAGCCCTCCAGGTACAGGTCGGCCCGCGGACCGCTTTCGTGGCCCATGGGGTGCGAACCGCGCAGCACGTGCCAGTGAGTGGTGCCGGAGTCGAACCAGACGTCCAGGGTGTCGCTGATCTTGTCGTACTGGGCGGCTTCGTCGCCCAGCAGCTCAGCGGCGTCCATCTTGAACCAGGCCTCGATGCCTTCCTGCTCGACGCGCTGGGCCACTTCTTCCATCAGCTCGACAGTGCGTGGGTGCAGGTCGCCGCTTTCCTTGTTCAGGAAGAACGGGATCGGCACACCCCAGTTGCGCTGGCGGGAGATGCACCAGTCCGGGCGGTTGGCGATCATCGAGTGCAGGCGTGCCTGGCCCCAGGCCGGTACGAACTGGGTGTCTTCGATGGCTTGCAGGGCGCGTTGGCGCAGGGTGTCGCCGGCTGCCGGCTGCTTGTCCATGCCAACGAACCACTGCGCGGTGGCGCGATAGATCAGCGGGGTCTTGTGGCGCCAGCAGTGCATGTAGCTGTGGCTGATGGTTTCGGTGTGCAGCAGCGCACCGACTTCGCTCAGCTTGTCGACAATGGCCGGGTTGGCCTTCCAGATGAACTGGCCGCCGAAGAACTCCAGCGATGTCGCGTAGACACCGTTGCTCTGCACCGGGTTGAGGATGTCGTCGTTGACCATGCCATAACGCTTGCAGGTCACGAAGTCGTCTTCACCATAGGCCGGGGCCGAGTGAACCACGCCAGTGCCGGCACCCAGCTCCACGTATTCGGCCAGATACACCGGCGACAGACGATCGTAGAACGGATGACGGAAATTGATCAGTTCCAGGGCCGAACCTGGAGCCGTGGCAATCACCGAGCCTTCCAGGTTGTAGCGGGCCAGGCAGGATTCCACCAGCTCTTCGGCCAGCACCAGCAGGCGTGCGCCGGTGTCGACCAGGGCATAGTTGAACTCAGGGTGTACGTTCAGCGCCTGGTTGGCCGGGATGGTCCAGGGGGTGGTGGTCCAGATCACGATGGCAGCAGGCTTGGCCAGCTTGGCCAGGCCGAAGGCGCCGGCCAGCTTGGCTTCGTCGGCGACCGGGAAGGCCACGTCGATGGTCGCGGACTTCTTGTCCTGATACTCGACTTCTGCTTCAGCCAGGGCCGAGCCGCAGTCGAAGCACCAGTTCACCGGCTTCAGGCCCTTGAACACGAAGCCGCCCTTGACCATTTCCGCCAGGGCACGGATCTCGCCGGCCTCGTTGGCGAAGTTCATGGTCTTGTAGGGATTGGCCCAGTCGCCCAGCACACCCAGGCGGATGAACTCGGCCTTCTGCCCTTCGATCTGCTCGGAAGCGTAGGCGCGGCACAGCTCGCGGGTCTGGTCCGAGGACAGGTTCTTGCCGTGGGTCACCTCGACCTTGTGCTCGATCGGCAGACCGTGGCAGTCCCAGCCAGGAACGTAAGGCGCGTCGAAACCCGCCAGGGTTTTCGAGCGGATGATCATGTCCTTGAGAATCTTGTTGACCGCATGACCGATGTGAATCGAGCCGTTGGCATAGGGAGGACCGTCGTGCAGTACGAACTTGGGACGATCCTTGCCAATCTCGCGCAACTTTCCGTACAGGCCAATGCTGTCCCAACGCTGCAGAATCTGTGGTTCGCGCTGAGGCAGGCCGGCCTTCATTGGGAAGGCGGTGTCCGGAAGGTTTAACGTGGCTTTATAGTCGGTCATTTAAGGCTCTTCATTAGCGATTGGCGCTATGGATACGTGCCACTTGGGCACGGGCGGCGGCAACATCCGCATTGATCGCCGTCTTCAACGCCTCCAGGGAGGCGAAACGCTGCTCTTCACGCAGCTTGTGGTGGAAAACCACCGTCAAACGCCGGTCATACAGATCGCCGGCAAAATCTAAAAGATGTACTTCCAGGTGGGCCTTGCCATCACCTGCAACCGTGGGCCGCACGCCGATATTGGCGACGCCGGGCCAGGTCCTGCCATCGAGCTCGACGCTCACCAGGTACACCCCGGAAAGCGGCACGCGACGGCGCTTCAACTGCACATTGGCAGTGGGCGTACCCAACTGGCGCGCCAGTTTCTGGCCGTGCAACACCCGCCCGGCAATGCGGTACGGGCGACCCAGCAGGCGCTCGGCCAGATCGAAATCGGCGGCGGCCAGGGCATTGCGGACCTGGGTACTACTCACCCGCAGGCCGTCGAGCTCGACGGTCTGCGCCGCCTCCACGGTAAAGCCGTGGGTGGCTCCGGCCTGCTGCAAGAAGTCAAAATCACCGACCCGGTCGCAACCGAAGCGGAAGTCATCACCCACTTCCAGGTGCTGTACACCCAGGCCATCCACCAGGATTCGCTCGACGAACTCGCTGGCGCTGAGTTTGCTCAGGCGCTGGTTGAAGGCCAGGCACAGCACCCGGTCGACACCGGCGTCAGCCAGCAACTGCAGCTTGTCCCGCAGGCGGGCCAGACGCGCCGGAGCCGTCTCAGGGGCAAAGAATTCTCGCGGCTGGGGCTCGAAAATCACCACGCAGCTGGGCACGCCCAACTCGAGCGCACGTTCGCGCAGCCGGCCCAGGATAGCCTGGTGACCACGGTGAACACCGTCAAAGTTGCCAATAGTGGCGACGCAGCCCCGATGCTGGGGGCGCAGATTGTGGAGGCCTCGAACCAGCTGCATAACGCGCTTCTTGCTCATAAAGTGGTCGATTATAACCACACCCGGCGGCCGACGACAGGCAGCACCGCACCCAATGTGGTTGATCCGACAAAACCGATGCCTGCCCTGCCCTGGCGACTAAACAGCCGTCAGTTCAAGGCTTTGCGATTGAAGTCGCGCAAACGGAAGCCCAGCAGCGCCAGCATGCCGAAATATGCCACCACCCCAGCCACCACCAGCACGCCCAGGCGCAGGAACCGCTGGAGCATGTGGCCTTGATCCCAGGCCGGCATGAAATGCATCAGGCCCAGCAATACCGCGGACATGACCGCGACCGCCAACAGCAACTTCAAGGTGAACCGCCCCCACCCTGGCAGCGGCTGGAACATCTGTTGCTTGCGCAACTGGTAGAAAAGCAGGCCGGCGTTGATACAGGCCCCGGCGCTGATGGCCAGGGCCAGGCCCGCGTGTTTCAGGGGGCCGATAAAGGCCAGGTTGAGCAGTTGGGTGACGATCAGCGTAAAGATGGCGATTTTCACCGGTGTACGAATGTTCTGCTGCGCATAGAAGCCCGGCGCCAGCACCTTGATCACGATGATCCCCAGCAAACCCACGGCATAAGCCACCAGCGCACGCTGGGTCATGGACGCATCGAAGGCACTGAACTCACCGTATTGGAACAGTGACACCGTCAGCGGCTCGGCGAGGATACCCAGGGCCAGGGAGCACGGCAGCACCAGGATGAAACACAGGCGCAGGCCCCAATCGAGAATCCGCGAATACTCGTGGCGGTCCTTGCTGGCGTAGGTCTTGGCCAGGGTCGGCAGAAGAATGGTGCCCAGCGCCACCCCCAGCACACCGGACGGCAGCTCCATCAGGCGGTCGGCGTAATACATCCACGACACCGAACCGGCTACCAGGAAAGAGGCGAAGATGGTGTTGATGATCAACGAGATCTGGCTCACCGAAACCCCGAGAATCGCCGGCAGCATCTGCTTCATCACCCGCCAGACCCCGGTATCCCGCAGGTTCAGGCGTGGCAGCACCAGCATGCCGATCTTCTTCAGGTGCGGCAGCTGATACAGCAACTGCGCCAGGCCACCAGCCAGCACCGCCCAGCCCAGAGCCATCACTGGCGGATCGAAGTACGGCGTGAGAAACACCGCAAAAATGATCATGCTGACGTTGAGCAGGGTCGGCACGAAGGCCGGCACCGAGAAACGATTCCAGGTATTGAGGATTGCCCCGGCCAGAGACGACAGCGAGATCAGCAATATATAAGGAAAGGTCACCCGCAACAGGTCAGAGGTCAGGGCGAACTTTTCCGGAGAGTCGACGAACCCCGGTGCCGTGGCCCAGATCACCCAGGGCGCGGCGATGATGCCCAAAGCCGTCACCAGCGCCAGGACCAGGGTCAGCAGACCCGAGACATAGGCAATGAACGTACGGGTCGCCTCTTCCCCCTGCTGGCTCTTGTATTCCGCCAGGATCGGCACGAACGCCTGGGAGAACGCTCCTTCGGCAAAGATGCGCCGCAGCAGGTTGGGCAGCTTGAAGGCAATGAAGAAGGCATCGGTGGCCATCCCGGCACCGAAAGTGCGCGCGATGATGGTGTCACGCACAAACCCCAGTATCCGGGAAAGCATCGTGATAGAGCTGACGGCGGCCAACGACTTGAGCAGGTTCATGAAAAGGTTTTGCGCCTTGTAGATAAACAGCAGGCGAAAAGACACCCACTTATGCGATACTCCGCGCCGCAACAGCACAGAGCCAAAGCTCGCGAGTTTACAGGTCAAGCGCCGGAAATAAATATCCCGCCTCTTCAGATCGACCACTCAGCGGAACGCATCACCCGCCCTTGACAAGACTTCAACTCATCGGCATGATTCGCGGCCTATTTTGTTTGCTATTTCCCAAAAAGTCTTTCGAGGAGCTCGACGGTGGCCAACTCACCTTCCGCCAAAAAACGTGCAAAACAGGCTGAGAAGCGTCGCAGCCACAACGCCAGCCTGCGTTCCATGGTTCGTACCTACATCAAGAATGTAGTTAAAGCCATCGACGCAAAAGACGCTGAAAAAGCGCAAGCTGCTTATGTTCTGGCTGTGCCAGTTATCGACCGCATGGCCGATAAAGGCATCATCCACAAGAACAAGGCTGCTCGCCATAAAGGTCGTCTGAATGGCCACATCAAGGCTCTGAACCTTGCTGCTGCAGCCTAAGCGACACGCTTGTTAAAAAACCGACCCAAGGGTCGGTTTTTTATTGCCCGCGATTTACCCACCCGGCAAACCAGCCCCGCCTTCAACAGAGGGCCAGCATGCCAGGAGAAACTCCGTTACGGGTGCGGCCAGGGCAGGATCGGGATAGCCGTCACCGCATTCTGCGGACTGCCCTCGATCAGGCGATCGCTGTAGACCAGGTACACCAGGGTATTGCGCTTCTTATCCAGGAAACGCACCACCTGCATGGTCTTGAATACCAGCGAGGTGCGCTCCTTGAATACCTCGTCGCCATCCTTGAGCTCACCCTTGAACGCAATAGGCCCCACCTGACGACAGGCAATGGAGGCTTCCGCACGATCTTCCGCCAGGCCCAGGCCACCCTTGAGCCCACCCGTCTTGGCTCGCGACAGATAGCACGTCACCCCATCGACCTTCGGATCATCGAACGCCTCGACCACGATCCGGTCATTCGGCCCGACAAACTTGAACACCGTGGACACCTGGCCAATCTCCTCGGCCGAAGCCATGAACGGCATCGCCAAGAGCAAGCCCAACAATCCTTTTGCTACGCGCATACGCTTTTCCTTACGCCACTTACACCAGAATCAGGTTATCGCGGTGTACCAGTTCAGGCTCCGCCATATACCCCAGGACACCGACAATAGCGTCGGACGGCTGACCAATGATCTTCTGCGCCTCAAGCGCACTGTAGTTGGCCAGGCCACGAGCAATTTCACGACCATCCGGCGCTACGCACACCACCATCTCACCACGCCGGAAACCACCCTGGACCTGCTTGACCCCCACCGGCAACAGGCTCTTGTTACCCTGGGACAGAGCCGACACCGCCCCCTCATCCAGCACCAGGGTGCCGCGGGTCTGCAGATGCCCGGCCAGCCACTGCTTGCGCGCCGCCAGCATGCCGCGCTCCGGCGACAGCAAGGTGCCGATGCGCTCGCCAGCCTTGAGGCGGTCCAGCACGCGCTCCAGACGCCCACCAACGATGATCGTATGCGCCCCGGAACGCGCAGCCAGCCGCGCCGCACGCAACTTGGTCTGCATGCCGCCACGCCCCAGCGCACCACCCGTACCACCGGCCACCGCATCCAGCGCCGGGTCGTCGGCCCGCGCCTCATAGATCAGCTGGGCATCAGGATTGTTACGCGGGTCGGCATCGAACATGCCGTCACGGTCGGTAAGAATCACCAGCAGATCAGCCTCAACCAGGTTGGCCACCAGCGCCGCCAGAGTATCGTTGTCGCCAAAGCGGATCTCGTCGGTCACCACGGTGTCGTTCTCGTTGATCACCGGGATCACCTTGAGCTCCACCAGGGCACGCAAGGTACTGCGAGCATTGAGGTAGCGCTTGCGATCGGAGAGGTCGTCATGGGTCAGGAGAATCTGTGCAGTATGCCGACCATGCTCGGCAAAGCTCGACTCCCAGGCCTGCACCAGCCCCATCTGGCCGATGGCCGCAGCGGCCTGCAACTCATGCATCGCACTCGGTCGTGCGGTCCAGCCCAGGCGGCTCATGCCGGCCGCTACAGCACCGGAGGAAACCAGTACCAGCTCGACGCCGGCCTCATGCAAGGCCACCATCTGCTCCACCCACACACCCATTGCCGTGCGATCCAGCCCCTTGCCGTCCGCCGTCAGCAGCGCACTGCCGATCTTAACAACCCAGCGCTGCGCACCTGTCACCTTGCTCCGCATCTTATTCAACCTTTGCCAGCGAGCGACGCGACCGAGCGCCACTCATGGGGTTATTCGTATTTGTATCCTGCAGACACCAAAACGCCGCTCAAATGAGCGGCGCCTTGGAAGCTGGCTTGGCTGCGATGATAACACCGCACCCTGCCAGATAAACCGTCTTCGCGGGGCAAGCCCACTCCTGCCGAATCAGTCGCGGACGTAAATGATTTCCGGACCATCTTCATCGTCAACGTCTTCTTCGTCCCAGTCATCATCACCGATGTCATGGACACTCTTCACGCCACTGCGGCGCAGAGCACGCTGATCGTCGAGGGCTTGCAACTGGGCACGCGCCTCGTCTTCGATGCGCTGATCCAGCTCAGCCAACTCGTCGGCATAGGCAGGGTCGGCTGCCAGGCGATCGGCACGATCCTCCAGGTAACGCATGATGTCGCGGCTCAGGCGCTCGGTACCATCCTTGGAGATGGCCGAGATCACGTATACCGGCCCCGCCCACTCCAGGCGATCAACGATTTCCTTGACCCGCTCTTCGCGCTCTTCCTCGAGGATCTGATCGGACTTGTTCAGCACCAGCCAGCGCTCGCGCTCGGCCAGGGACGGGCTGAACTTCATCAACTCATTGACAATCACCTCTGCCGCATCCGCCGGGCTGCTTTCATCCAGCGGCGCCATGTCCACCAGGTGCAGCAGGATACGCGTACGCGCCAGGTGCTTGAGGAAGCGAATCCCCAGGCCGGCACCATCGGAAGCCCCCTCGATCAGACCCGGAATGTCGGCGATCACGAAGCTCTTCCAGCGATCGACGCTGACCACACCCAGGTTCGGCACCAGGGTGGTGAACGGGTAATCGGCCACCTTCGGCTTGGCCGCGGACACCGAGCGGATAAAGGTACTTTTGCCCGCATTCGGCAAGCCCAGCAGACCCACGTCCGCCAACACCTTCAGCTCCAGCTTGAGATCACGCTGCTCACCCGGCTTGCCCGGAGTGGTCTGGCGCGGCGCACGGTTGGTACTGGACTTGAAACGGGTGTTGCCCAAACCGTGCCAGCCGCCCTGCACCACCATCAACCGCTGGCCAGCCTTGGTCAGGTCGCCAATGACTTCCTGAGTGCCCGCATCAATGATCGTGGTACCGACCGGAACCCGCAGCTCCAGATCCTCACCCTTCTTGCCGGTGCAGTCGGTACTGCCGCCGTTGGAGCCGCGCTCGGCATCGAAGTGCCGGGTGTAGCGGTAGTCCACCAGGGTATTGAGGTTTTCGTCGGCGACCATGTAGATCGAGCCGCCATCACCACCATCACCACCGTTGGGACCACCGTTCTCGATGAACTTTTCCCGACGGAAACTCATGCAACCATTGCCGCCGTCGCCAGCCTTTACTCGAATCGATACTTCATCAACAAACTTCATGTTCAAACGCCTCTCGCCACACGGGCGAGCTGAAAAGCACTAAGACATAAGACTCTTGCAAAAATGAGCGCAGCGACCTCAATCAACGACCGAAACATCCAACGCTGGCAGCTCGTACAAACAGTTTTGCAAGAGACTCATCCCACAAACGAAAAAGCCCCGTCGCGAGACAGGGCTTTTCCAGCGATCGCGCAATTAAGCTGCGACGACGCTCACGTAACGACGACCGAAGGCGCCTTTTACTTCAAACTTGATCACGCCTTCGATTTTCGCGAACAGGGTGTGATCTTTACCCATGCCAACGCCGTAGCCAGCGTGGAATTGGGTGCCGCGCTGACGCACGATGATGTTGCCGGCCTTGATGACCTGGCCGCCATACATCTTCACGCCAAGGCGTTTGGCTTCTGAGTCGCGACCGTTACGGGTACTACCACCAGCTTTTTTGTGTGCCATGAGTTCAATTCTCCTAGTGAGGAATTAGGCTGAAATTAAGCCTGAATACCGGTGATTTTGATCTCGGTGAACCACTGGCGGTGGCCCATACGCTTCATGTGGTGCTTACGGCGACGGAACTTGATGATGCGGACTTTATCGTGACGACCTTGGGAGATCACTTCAGCCTTGACGGTTGCGCCAGCAACAACAGGTGCGCCGATGTTCACGTCGTCGCCGTTGGCGACCAACAGAACGCGGTCAAAAGTCACGGATTCGCCAGTAGCGACTTCCAGTTTTTCGATCTTCAGGTATTCACCTTCAGCGACCTTGTATTGCTTACCGCCGGTAACGATTACTGCGTACATGGTATTTCTCCGATAATCCTGCTCACCCAGCTCTTTATAAGAAGAGGTATTGGCTGGCATGGCTGCATGGGGCTGGAACGGCCCAAGTGCAATTGCGTAAGGCAGGTGCTGCCCAGGAAGTTCAGGGTGCGCGATTGTACGCAAGGCTCAATGGCCTTGCAAGTGCCGTTCAGGCCACGTCGGACAACGCTGCCAGCCCTGGCGCCGGGGACCTAACCCCCTGAAACCTGGGTTTAATGGCAGCACGCGACTATACCCCAGTGTTTTACCCTGACAAATTACAGCCCGTCGGGGCTTTAGCCGTGCGGGACCGCGCCTTGACACCCGCGGACGTGGGTCCTAGCATGCCGCGCAACCCTTCTGGAGCACCTGTCGCTGATGCAACCCCAAGCTTTCTACCGCGCGGTGGCGGACGATTTTAGCGCCGTCGACGGCATCATCAAGAAACAGCTGACCTCCCGAGTTCCGCTGGTTTCCAAAATCGGCGATTACATCACCTCGGCCGGAGGCAAGCGCCTGCGTCCTTTATTGGTGCTGCTGTGCGGCAAGGCCCTGGGCCGCGAAGGCGACGACCTGCGCCTGCTGGCCGCCACCATCGAATTCCTGCACACCGCCACTCTGCTGCATGACGACGTGGTCGACATGTCCGGCATGCGCCGTGGCCGCTCAACCGCCAACGCCATGTGGGGCAACGCTCCCAGCGTACTGGTGGGCGACTTCCTGTACTCGCGCTCGTTCGAAATGATGGTCGAGCTCGGCTCGATGCCGGTCATGCGCATCCTGTCCCAGGCCACCCGGATCATCGCTGAAGGCGAAGTCCTGCAGCTCTCCAAGGTGCGTGACGCCAGCACCACCGAAGAAACCTACATGGAAGTCATCCGCGGCAAGACCGCGATGCTCTTCGAAGCCTCGACCCACAGCGCCGCCGCACTGGCCGGCGCCACCGAGGAACAGGCCGAAGCCCTGCGCACCTTTGGCGACCATCTGGGCGTGGCCTTCCAACTGGTGGACGACCTGCTGGACTACCGCGGCGATGCCGAGACCCTGGGCAAGAACGTCGGTGACGATCTGGCAGAAGGCAAGCCGACGCTGCCGCTGATCTACACCATGCGCGAAGGCACACCGGAGCAGGCAGCCCTGGTTCGCCAGGCGATCCAGAAAGGCGGCATCGAAGATCTGGAAAGCATCCGTGCCGCCGTCGAGGCCTCGGGTTCCCTGGACTACACCGCACAACTGGCCCGCGATTACGTCGCGCGCGCCATCACTTGCCTGGAAGCCCTGCCACCGAGCGAGTACCGCGATGCCCTGGTGGAACTGAGCGAATTCGCCGTCGCCCGCACCCACTAAACAGCCCGGCTCCTGCTCATCACAGGAGCCGGCTCGTTGCCCTGCCCCCCTTCGCCCCCTCTCGCCCACAAAACCCTATACAATGTGCGCTTTTTAGCCATCCTGACTTTGAGGAGCTTAAGTGAGCACTTTGCCACCCTGCCCAAAATGCAATTCCGAATACACCTACGAGGACGGCACCCAGCTGATCTGCCCTGAGTGCGCCCACGAGTGGTCCGCCAGCGGTGAAGCCGAAGCCGTATCCGATGAAGCCGTGAAGAAAGATTCGGTGGGCAACGTGCTGCAAGACGGCGACACCATTACCGTGATCAAGGACCTCAAGGTCAAGGGCACCTCGCTGGTGGTCAAGGTCGGCACCAAGGTCAAGAACATCCGCCTGTGCGATGGCGACCATGACATCGACTGCAAGATCGACGGTATCGGCCCGATGAAACTCAAGTCCGAGTTCGTCCGCAAGGTCTGAATCCCCCCCTCTCGCGCCCGCCGCGAGAGGG
>NZ_LZZQ01000019.1:0-255418 GCF_014170225.1 Pseudomonas sp. UME65
TTGTCCACTTCCGGCTGCTGTGTGGCGTCTTGTGCTGACTGTCAGCACAAGACGCTTTGAGCCCGGTGCCGATGGTGACCGCGCTGACCTGCACTTTTTCAAAGGCCTTGTGACGCGGCCAGTGGCTTGAAACACTTAACAAAACACCGATCGCCAGAGTAATCAGAGACCCAGAGCAGCTCATTCGGCCGACGCGACTGATGCTTTGCTGCCCAAGCGAATCAGTTCATTGGAGAAACACAGGCCGAGGATGATCAGTGCCGCTCCTGCATACAGGCTTTCACGGGGAACTTCATTGAGCGCCACAAACGCCAGCAGCGCGGCGAACAGCGGCTCGGTCAGCTCCAGGGCTTGCACTTGGGATGGCTTGAGATATTCGATGGCCTTGGTAGTGCAGAAGAAGCCCAGGATGGTCGGCAGCGTGGCCAGCGCCAGCAGGGCGGCGATCGCCAGCGGCGACAGCTCGCCCATTGTGAATCCATCGGCTGCCGCTGGCAGCAGCAGGTACAGGCCGCCGAAGAACAACAATTGGCGAGTGAAATGCAGTCCTCCCGACACCCCCATGCGCTTCATGGCAACCGAAAAGGCCCCATAGCCGCAGCCGGCCATGGCGGCAAGCGCCGCACCTTGCAGGGTAAAACCCTGCTGCAGGTCGCCGCCGAAGATCACTGAGATCCCGGCGATGGCCAGTGCGGCGCCAACGGTGGCGTTCGCGGTGATGGGATCCTTGAGGAAAATGCGCCCCAGAATGATCGAGGAAATGGAAGCGCTGGCCATCAGGACCACCACCACACCTGCTGCCGCGTAGTGTCGATAGGCGGAGGTTTCGAAGTGGAACAGCACAAAGATGCCAAGAAATGCGCAGATAGCTGCCTGGATCCATTGGCTCGATTTCTCCGGGCGCTTGAGGAAAAACAGCAAGATTGATAGCAGCACGCAACCCAGTAGGGTCTTGATGACAGCGACACTGCTCGCGGTGAAATCATTATTCATGAGGACTTTGCTGAGTACACCGATCGTTGCGTTCAGTGCCGCAGCGCACAGTGCAAATATGACGCCTTTGCTGAAAGTGGATGGCATCGATGACGATCCCTGTCGCTGAATGGTTGTTCGATAGAATGCCGCTCTACATCGGCGGCGCACAGTTTGAGTGGACGAAACTCCCGGCACTCCCGGTGGTGATGGGGGGGTAAGTGAGTTCGTCCGGCAGGACACTGCCGACCTTGAAGGGAGAGGTCAGCCGGCCTGACCCTTGGCCATGCAATGAGCGTTGACGAAGGTTGCAGTGTGCTGCAACGACTGACGTATATCCGGTTTGGCTATGCCATGCCTGCTAGCAAATTGCTCGACGGCCGCGGTATCAAAACGAGTGGTCTGGATGAAGTCCAAGGCTTCGGGTTGGGTATTCATGAATCGCGCGACGGGAGGAATGCTCAGTAGCCACTTCAGCAGTCGGAGCGAAACGTGATGCTTGGGAGACTTCAAGCCCAAAGGTTGTGCCACCTGCACCAACATTTCTCGCAAGTTGGGCGTTTGCGCATCCAGCGCCAGCAGTTCCTGGCCCGCCATGGCCGGATCAAAAGCACTCGCCGTCATCAGCTCCACCAGGTAGTCCACGGTGACCAGTGGCAGCCAGTGCCTGGCGGTACCGGGCACGGCCGTGAGCTTTCCCTGCACCAGGTTGCGTATCAGCGCCACCAGCGGCTGGCCGTCGAGGATATGCCCCGTGCGGCTGTGGCCACACACTGTCGCGGGGTGGACAACGGTCAGCTCTCCGCCCTTGGCGGACATGGTCTCCAGGGTCACAAAATGCGCTTCCAGCTTGCTCGCCTCGTAACCACCGACATGCCGGTAAAGCGCAGGCCAATCGGTCCGCTGCGGATGGTGAGGATCGATGCCGATGCGTCGCAGGTGTTCATGATTTTGCAGCATGTAGCCGCCGATCATCACCAACCGGCTGTTTTGCTCAGCCGCCAGCAGCGCCACGCGCTTGGCCCCTGCCACGTTCACCGCACGAGACTGCGCCAGGGAAAGCCCCCAAGCGAAGTGGGCGCCCAGGTGGAATACGATTCTGGCGTGCCTCAGCAGTTCTCGGTCGGCAGGACTCAGCCCGAGGTTGTCCCGTTCCAGATCGCCAGCCACGGCCAATACCCGGGTGCCACACCCGCCCAAATGCTCGACTTGCTCGCGCAGCGCAGCAAGCCGCTCGGGGCGACGCATCAACACTCGAACGGTGTGACCTTTTGCACTCAAGTGCGCCAGCAAATGTTGACCGATGAAGCCGGTACCCCCGGTGACAAAGCACTCCACACTCATTTCCCTGTTCCTTGTTGACGGTGAGAAATCAAGCGTAAACTATCGACCCAACTCTATGGTCAAGCGGTGTTTTCATGAAAATTGGCGAAATCGAGGCCCGTAGCGGCGCCAGCCGCCATACGCTGCGTTACTACGAGCAAATCGGCCTGATCTCATCGCTGCGGCGAACGAACAACTATCGTGTTTACACAGAGCAAACTCTGCAGGACCTGGACTTTATCCAGCGCGCGCAAAGCATGGGGTTTTCCCTGGGGGAAATAGGCGAGATTCTGAATGCGCAGCGCAACAAGCTGATCGACTGTGCCGAGGGCGCCAAGCTCATTGAAAAGAAAATGGCAGAGATCAAACAGAAAATCGCCAACTTCCAGAGCATTTATCGGTATCTGAATGAAGAGCGTGCAAAGCTCGAAGCCAGTGCTGCCGAGCAACTTGAGCTGCAGCGGCTGAACAACGCTTCCATCTGAACGCTCAGCGACTGAAGAAGGGAAACCATCGAGTCCGCGGCCCGCTGTTTGAGGCTGAAGTTCAAAGAACCAGTGGCGAGCATGAACTCAGAATCAGGCTCGGCAGGGCTTGTTGGCGTTCAGCGCGCATTCAATCAGGTGAGTTGATTGCCCCGCGCAGGCAGTTGCCAGGAGTCGACTGCTATCACTACAGGAAAGCACTTTTACATGTCATACCGACTTGTCATTTTCGACTTTGACGGCACGCTCGCTGATTCCTTTCCGTTCTTTGTTTCAGTGTTTAACCAGGTTGCTGACAGGCACGCATTCAGTCGGATTCACCCACAAGAGTTGGACTGTCTGCGCAAGCTAGGGGCGCGCGAGATCATGGCCCATCCGGGAATGCCCCGCTGGAAGTTGCCCATGGTGGCGCGAACCTTCATGGGCCTGATGAAGAAGCATCAAAGCGCGATCCCACTGTTTGACAACATTGCCCAGACCCTGAGTCATCTTGATGAGAAGGGACTGATTCTGGCGGTGGTGTCTTCCAACTCGCGAGAGAACATCACGCACATCTTGGGCGCCAGTTGTCGACATATCCGGGCCCTCGAGTGCGGCGTCTCCATTTTCGGCAAGGCGTCTCGCTTGCGCCGTGTCATGCGCCGGTTCGATGTCGAGCGAGAACAGGTTATCTACATCGGCGACCAGACTATGGATGGTGAAGCCGCGGCGACTGCCGGTATCGCCTTTGGCGCGGTGGCCTGGGGATATGGAGCATACGATGCATTCCACCGTCTTCAGCCCCCAGAGTGGTTCGCCGATGTGAGCGAGTTCGGCGGCTATGCGCGAAATAGGCTGGGAGGCGGCTGTGCGGCGCGTGGTCTATGTCAGCTCCGTCGCCTCGGTTGGGTGCAAGGGTCAGCGCCTGGATGAAAGCAGTTGGAGCCGCGATCAGCAAACCCCGTACTGCCGCTCGAAAATCCTCTCTGAGCGCGCCGCCTGGCGCAACAGCACTTTCGACTAGCGCGCACAACTCATCTAGGCGTGCAAATGCTTTTTCAGGAACGACCGGGTTCGTTCGTGAGTCGGGTTCTGCAGGATCTCTTGTGGCGCGCCTTCCTCGACCACCACGCCACCGTCCATGAAGATGATCCGGTCCGCCACTTCGCCGGCAAAGCGCATTTCATGGGTGACGATCAACATGGTCATGTGTTCGGCGGCGAGTTGCTTCATGACCTGGTTGACCTCTTCCACCAGCTCGGGGTCCAGCGCCGAGGTGGCTTCATCGAACAGCATGACCTTGGGGCGCATCGCCAGGGCCCTGGCAATGGCCACGCGCTGTTTCTGCCCGCCGGACAGGCGAGAAGGGTACTCGTCGAACTTGTTGGCCAGGCCGACCTTCGACAGGTACTCCATGGCCAGCTCGCGAGCGGCTGGCCTGGTCAGCCCTTTGAGCTTGATCGGGCCTAGGGCGATGTTTTCATGCACGGTCAGGTGCGGGAACAGGTTGAAGTGCTGGAACACCATGCCCATCTGCTGGCGCACGCTATTGATGTGCTGTTCAAAGGCTCGACCTTTCAAGGGGCGGTTGACGTGTTCGCCTTCCAGCCAGATCTCCCCCTCGTTCAGCACTTCCAGGTGATTGATCGAGCGCAGCAGGGTGCTTTTACCCGAACCACTGGGGCCGATGATGGCGATGATCTGCCCGCGCGAGACAGACAGATCGATGCCTTTGAGCACTTCAAGCGCGCCATAAGCCTTGCGCGCACCCTTGACTTCAACCATGAGCTTTTCTGTGGTCATCGTGACATCTCTACCTTGGTTTCAAGAAGGTGCAGGCCGGCTTCCAGGACAAGATTGACCGCGTAATAAATCACCGCGACGGCCAGATAGAACTCGAACGGGCTGTAGGTCTCGCTCACGGCGCGCTGGGCGCTGTAGACCAGTTCGGCAATGCCGATGATCGACACCAGGGAGGTGTCCTTCAGGAGCACGATCAGGTTGTTGCCCAGGGGCGCCAGGGTACTGCGCAGGGCTTGCGGCACAATCACGTAGCGCTGAGCCTGGCTGCGGCTCAGGCCAATGGAGCGCGCGCCTTCAATCTGCCCCGGATCGACCGACAGGACCCCGGCACGAATGACGTCGGCGTTGTAGACGGCGAAGTGCAGGCTCAGGCCGATGATGCCAGCCATCAATGCCGGGATATCGATCCCCACTTGCACCAGGCCGTAATAGAACAGGTACAGCTGAAGCAGCAGGGGCGTGCCCATCAGCAGCCAGGTCATGAAGCGTATGGGAAGGGATACCAGTTTGGGGGTGTAGAGCACGATAAGGGCGAAGGCTATGCCCGCCATCAGGCTCAATACGCTGGAGCAGAGAAACAAGACGATGGTCCACCAGAGTCCGGTTGCCAGCAGCTCGGAATAGGGGGTGAGGATACTGAGATCGAGGCTTTGCATTGACGCGTCTCACTTTGCCGCGAAGCGTTTGTCGAGGTGGTCAACCAGCAATCTGACCGTGTAGACCATGGCGATATACAAAATGGCCGACACCATGAAGATCTCGAATGGCTTGTAGGTGGAGCTGATAAAGCGCTGCGCTGTATAGGAGAGTTCCACCACCGAGATGGTCGACACCAGGGCCGAGCCCTTGATCAGCGCGACCGCATTGACCCCCAGTGGCCTGATCATCAGCTTGGCGGTTTGCGGCAGGGTGATCAGCCACAGGGTCTGGCCCTTGCCGAAACCGATTGAGCGGGCCGCTTCGACCTGGCCGGGATCGACGTTGCTGATGGCGCCGCGAATGGATTCGGCCATGTAGGCCGCGATGTTCAGGCCCAGGCCGATGACGCCAGCGGAAAACGGCTCCAGCTCAAGGCCGATCTGCGGGCCGCCAAAGTAGAGGAGGAAGAGTTGGACCAGGCAGGGCGTGCCGCGAAAAACGCTGATGTAGACCCTGGCCAGGCAGCGAAGCAGGAAAAAGCCGGACAGCCGGGCCGCCACCAGCACGATGGCGACCAGCAGGCCCAGCAGCAGTGCCAGTAGCGAAACGTGCACCGTGACCCAGGCCGCCTCCAGAAAAAACGGCAGGGTGCGCTGTATGAGTGTCAGATCCATGGGCAGGCTCGAAAAGGTCAGGTTGACCGGCCCGACCACAGGTCGAGCCAGGCTGAAGAGGAGTCAGCGAATGTCCTTGCCGATCCACTTCATCGAGATCTTTTCGTAGCTGCCATCGGCGAGCATGTCGTTCAGTGCCTGCTGCATCGCCGCCTTGAGCTCGGGGTTGTTCTTGCGCAGCGCAATGCCCATGCCTTCAACCCCACCGTCACTGTCGGGTGGCGTGATGATGCGCACTTTCTGCCCGGTTTCCTTGACGGCCACCAGTACCGGAACGCTGTCCATCACCAGCGCGTCGAGGCGCCCGGCTTCCAGGTCGACCAGCATCTCGGGAAGCCCTTTGTAGGTCTTGACCTTCAGGTTGCCGCGCGCCCTGGCCCATTTGTCGTGGGCATCGCCGAGGGTGACGCCCACCGTCACATCCTTCAGGTCAGCCAGGCTGTTGATCGGCGAGTCTTCCTTCACCACGATGGTGCGGCCGGCGTGGTAATAGGGGCCGACGAAATCCACGGCCCTCAGGCGTTCAGGGGTGATGGTCATGGAGGCGATGATGGCGTCGTATTTCTTGGCCAGGAGCCCGGCAATGATCCCGTCGAAGGGCGTGGTGACAATGCTGACCTTCACCCCAAGCCGCTGGGCCAGGGCTTCGCTGATGGAGGCGTCGAAGCCGACGATCTGGTTCTGCTCGTTGGCAAAGCTGAAGGGCGAGTATTGCCCGCTCATGGCGATGCGGATTTCTCTGGATTCCCGGATCGATTGCAAGTCATCAGCCTGAGCGGCTGCGGGGCAGAGGAGCGCCGCGGCGGCGACGGTGGATGCGGCAAGCAGACCCTTGAGCGTTCTGGTTAGCATGGGATGGCACCTTTGAAGAATTATTATTTTTTGTTGTGGGCTCTTCACCCTGGCCTCGGGAAAAGCTTTGCACAGGTCATTGCGCAAAGCACCCGGCAAGGTGTCCGCGTGCCGGACACATTGCCGGAGTTGGCCGACACTATGTCGGCCAGCCCGGTTTGGGGCGCTGCGGCCTCGATCCTGATGCTCTAGCGCAGTGCCGCCTTGAAGCTTTCGTCCAGGACCTCAAGCAGGAAGTCGGCATTCTTCTGGCTGAAAATCATCGAGGGGCGCATTTTCAGTACGTTGTCGTAGGGGCCTTCGGTGCCGATCAGAATCCCGCGCTCCCGGGCACCATCGGCGACCTTTCTGGCCAGTTGCGTAGCGGGAGCCTTGCTCTTGCGATCGGTGACCAGTTCAATCCCGAGGAACAGCCCCAGGCCGCGTACGTCGCCAATGGCATCGTAGCGCTGCTGCAGCGTGCGAAAGCCATCGAGCAAGTAGTTGCCCACCGTCAGTGCGTTGAGTTTCAGGTTGTCGCGTTCAATCACATCGAGAACGCTGAGCCCCACGGCACAGGAAACCGGGTTGCCGGCGAAGGTGTTGAAGTATTCCATGCCATTGTTGAAGCTGTCGGCGATCTCGCGGGTGGTCACCACTGCCGACATCGGGTGCCCGTTGCCAATGGGTTTGCCCATGGACACCGCATCGGGCACCACGCCCTGGGTTTCAAAGGCCCACCAGTGGCTGCCCACTCGACCAAAGCCGACCTGGACTTCATCGGCCAGGCACAGGCCGCCCTCGGCACGCACCATTGCATAGACTTCCTGCAAGTAGTTTTCCGGGAAAAACAGTTGCCCGGCGACGCTGGGAATGGACTCCGCGAGAAAGAACGCCGGGGCCCGGCCCTGCTTGCGCATGCTATCGATCTGCTCGGCGACACTTTGCGCGAAACGCTTGCCCAGCTCCTCGACCGGCCAGTGATCCGCAGCGCGGTAGGCATCCGGCACGGCCGCCTCGAATACGTGTTCTGCACGGCCTTTGCCGGCCTTGCGCTTGTACTTGTAGGGGCTGAGGTCGATCAGCTCCTGGGTGGTGCCGTGGTAGGCCCAGTCCAGCACGATGGCATCGTTGCGCCCGGTGTGATTGCGCGCCATGCGCAGCATCAGGCTATTGGCTTCGCTGCCTGAACAGCCGAAGGAGGCCACCGCCAGGCCTTCGGGCAAGGTCTCGGTGAGCCGCTCGGCGTACTCCACGATGTTGTCGTGCAGGTAACGGGTGTTGGTGTTCAGGCGTGAAGCCTGGCGCGCCAGGGCCTGCACCACGTCGGGATGGGAGTGGCCCAGGTGGCAGACGTTGTTGAAGCAGTCCAGGTAGGCCCGGCCAAAGTTGTCTATCAACCAGACCCCATCACCGCGTACGAACTTGATCGGGTCCGAGTAGGAAATCGACAAGTTGGGCAGCAGCAGTTGTTTACGCTTGGCCACGATCTCTGCTTTGCTTCTGCCTTCCTGGCTGTAGGTTTCCGCAGGGATTCCGGCCAGGGTCGATGCATCCGGGAACAGGTCGGCCCACACCTCAAGGTAGGCGCGCTCACCGACGCCGATGAACTCGCTCGCTTGCAGCTGGGTATCGGTGGACATCTGGAAGTGCACATGGGGCAGCCAGCCGCCGTTTTCCGTGTCTGCGCCCATGTGGCCCACCAGGGCGCCCGCCTCAAGACGGTCCCCGGGCTTGAGGCGGGTCAGCGCTTCGTGGGCCATGTGCCCCCACAGGGTCAGGAACGGCGGGCAGCCCTCAGGCGAATGCTCAAGCATGATCAAGCCGCCATAGCCCAGCGGTTCACGCTCGACCTCGACGCTGCGCACTACGCCGGCAAGCGGTGTGTACAGCGGCGTTCCGGCCGGCATGATCAAGTCGACGCCCAGGTGAATGATCCGACGTTGCCCTGCAATGAAGCGCGATTCAAATGCCGCATCGGTGTAGATGGTCCGTTCTTCGCCCCAGGGGCCGATGCCCAGTGGCACTTGATGTTCAGCCGCAAAATCGTTCCACCATTTCGCCGCCTCTGCCGGACGCTGCTCGGCGGAGGCGACCGTCAGCACATGGGCGGCATCGGCGAACGGCACAATGGCCTTGTTCAGGGTCGCCGCCGCCGGATGCACGATGTCCGCGAAGGCGTGGCGGTTTTCATCCACCCAGCGGCGAACCGCCCCGGCACCTTCTATCGCGTCATAGCCGCAGGCCTTGCGCAGGATCGCCGTCGCCAGGCGCGGGTTCATGCGGTCCATTTTTTCCAGCAGGCGCCAGGCCGGGGCTTCGCTGATGGCCAGGTAAGGATTGTCCTGGGTCTGCTCGTGGCGCGAGGCCGACAAGGTGACGCTGATGACCAGGCGCATGGCGATCAGGTTGAACAGCACGTCCAGTTCTTGCGGCTGAAGCGGGTAGCGCTCGTGGAAGCCGGCGGTGAGGGCGGCGGCCGCGCCGATGGGGTCCTCCATGTCGAGAATGGAGTAGGCGCAGGTGATGGCGACTTCGGCAATCAGCACCGTATGCACGGCATCGCCAAAGTCGATGATGCCCGAGACCTGCTGATGAGTCTGCGGGTCGACGAGGATGTTCCAGTCATTGCCGTCATTGTGAATGACCTGCGTGCGCAACCGCGCAAGCCTGGGTTGCACGGTGTTTTCGAACGCGGAAATGAAGCGCTCCAGAATGGCTCGTCGGCCAGGGTCCTTGACGAAATGCAGGCGCGATCTGGAGCGCGCGGCGTGCCGCAGGTCCCAGTCCAGGTCGCGCACCGCACCGGGATGCATGAAGCCCTGCAACGCACGATCCATGTCGGCGAACGATTGGCCCAGGCTGCGCATGAGGGCGAAGGTGCGCTTGACCTCGGCCAGGGGAGTGCCGTGCAGCCAGCTCACCAGGCGCACCGCATGGGTTTCACCGGAGGGCGCCACGGCCGAGGCGAGGAAGCCACCGGCAAGGCTCTTCTTCAGCTGCGGCACGGCAAGCTCGGGGTTGTAGCTGGCGAGGTGGCTGAGGATGGCCGTCTGCAGCTCGCTTTCAGTTCGCGGTTCACTCGAATTGACCACCTTCAGAATCCACCCCGCATCGCTTGCAGTGTTCAACCGGTAGTTGCAGTCGCGCTCGCCATCCAGGGGCGAGGCCGTGGCGACGACATTGAAAAGCTGCTCGGCCAGTTGTTCGGCATCGCGGGGCGAGAACTGCGGGGCGGGATGGGAAAGGTTGGTCATGGTAATGGTTTTCCAAGTTATTGTTTTCAGTTAGCTTGGCATGCGAAATCCTTGACGGCAGTAGGTATGCGGTCGGCGTTGGCCTGCATATTGTCGGAATCGACCGGCACAAATTCGGTAGTCAAAGTGAGGAGTCTTGATGCGCGACCTGGACGTGAAAGATCGCGAAATACTGGACATTCTGTCTAAAGAAGCGCGGATTGCCCTGAAGGCCCTGGCCGCGAGAATCGGACTGTCCAGAAGCGCCACCAGCGAGCGTGTCCTCAACCTTGAGCGCAATGGCGTGATCAGGGGCTACCGGGCGGATATTGGCGAAATCGACGCCAACGTGATTCGCGCCATGTTTCTGGTGTGCCTGAAACGCACGCCGGCCATCAGCCTGCTGGACATGCTGGCCCAGCACTCCCAGGTGCGACGCATCTCTTCGGTCAGTGGCCAGCTCGATCTGGTGATCGAGATCGAATCCCGGACCATTGATGACCTGAACCGAGTCCGGGATGCCGTAGCCAGTCACGAGTCCGTTGAGGACATCACCACGGCTGTGGTTCTTCGCCGCGATATCGATCGACAGACATCCTGATTCGCCGCTGTACAACTCCCGCACTGAAACAATAAAATGAGAAGCATTATCATTAATGCGAATCTCCCATGCACAACCACAGCCTCTCTTCGCCCGTCGCCCAGTTGTATGCGAACCATCACGGCTGGCTGCGGGGCTGGCTGCACCGGCGCCTGGGGCACAGTGCCGATGCCGAGGACCTGGCCCATGACACCTTTATCCGGGTGCTGCGCTCCCAGGAGGATGTGCGTGAGTTGCGCCAGCCCATGGCGTTCCTGGCCACCATTGCCAACGGCCTGCTGATCAATCGCTGGCGCCGCCAGGCGATCGAACGGGCTTATCTGGAAGCCCTGGCGGCGCGGCCGGTGGGGGAGGAGCCTTCGCCGGAGGAGCGGCATCTGATGATCGAGACCCTGTTGCAGCTGGATTCGCTGCTGGTGGGGTTGTCGTCGCGGGTGCGGCAGATTTTCTTTCTGTCCCAGCTCGATGGCCTGACCTATCCGCAGATCGCTGCGCAGTTGGGCTTGACCGTGGCCCAGGTGCAGCGGGCCATGGGCAAGGCGTTCAGTGTCTGTTACGCGAGCCGTTTTGAATGAGTGGCGCTGCGGTCGATCCCCGAGTGCGGGACAACGCCATCGATTGGCTGGTGCGGATGCAGTCCGGGCTGATGAGCGCCGCGGACCATCAGGCCCTGCAGCAGTGGCGGCAAGCCAGCCTCGAGCATGAATACGCGTGGCAGCGGGTCAGCAGCCTGCCGCTGATGTTGCAGCCAGGGGCCAATCTGTTGGCCGATGCCACGGCGCGCCGGGCATTGCAAGCGGCGGGCGCGGATCCGCAGCGACGGCGACAGGTGCTCAAGTGCCTGCTGGCCCTGGGGCTGTTGGGGGGCATTTCCTGGCAGGGGGCGGATTCCACCCTGGTGCGCTCAGCTCTGGCCAGTTATCGCACCGGCGTCGGCGAGCGACGCCATTGGGCCCTGGCCGACGGTGGCTCGCTATGGCTGAACACCGCCAGTGCGGTGAACCTGGACCTGAGCGCCCGGCAGCGCAGCCTGCAATTGATCGAGGGCGAACTGGCCCTGGACACCCCGGCGGCCTCTGCATCCCTGCAACTGTCGACCCCGGATGCGGTGCTCTATAGCCGTGGTGCCAACCTGCTGGTGCGTCACGATCGCCTGGGCACCCAGGTGACGGTGTTGCGCGGGCTGGTGCAGGTGAGCGCACGGCAGCACCCAGCACCGCTGGCGTTGCAGGCCGGCTGGCAAACCCGAGTCGATGGCCGGGGAGCAGGGCGGCCAAGCCCCATCGATACGTTTCTGGCCCAGGCCTGGATGCGCGGCATCCTGCCCGCCGAGCGCATGCGCCTGGATCAGTTGCTGGCAGAGCTGTCGCGCTATCGCCCGGGCTTCTTGCGTTGCAGCGAAGCCGTGGCGGGCCTGCGCGTAACCGGCAGTTTTCAGTTGGACGACACCGATGCCGCCCTGGCCCTGGTAGCCAATACCTTGCCGGTGCGCATTGAGCGAAGAACCCGTTACTGGGTGACCGTGGTGCCGGCCTGAAACTTTTTTTTCACCGGCGCGATAGTTTTTTCGATCTGGCTTGGCCTTCAGGTATTACCCACCGGCACAGGTGGGTTTCGATCCCTAGGAGCCCTGCATGATTTTCCCTGCTCGTGTCTTGCGTACCCATACCTTCGGCCTGCTGTTGCTCGGTTTGCAGCCGCTCTGTAGTGAAGTGGTGTTGGCTGCCGGCGAGCGCCACTACAGCATCGGCGCCGGTCCCCTGGACCAGGTGCTGTCGCGCTTTGGCGCCGAGGCGGGCATCAGCATGGCCGGCAGTGCGCTGCTCACCGCAGGCAAGACCAGCCAGGGCCTGCAAGGGGATTTCAATACCGAGGCGGGCTTGAACCAGCTGCTGTCGGGCACCGGCCTGGGCTACGTGCGCCAGGCCGACGGCGGCTATGCCTTGCGCCTGCGCCTTGATGCGGTGTCGCTGCCGACCCAGAAGGTCAAGGGCGAAAATCCTGACGAGGAAGAGGTGTACCGGGCACCGCGTTCATCGGTGTACATCTCTGCCGACGACATGCAGCGCTTTGGCGTGGTGTCGGTGGGCGACATGCTCAAGGGCCAGCCCGGGGTCCAGGTCGGTGACAGCCGCAATGGCGGCGGCCTGGATGTGAACATCCGCGGCATCCAGGGCCAGAGCCGGGTGGCGGTGACGGTGGATGGTTCGCAGCAGGCGCTGGATGTCTATCGCGGTTATGCCGGGACCCAGCAACGCAGCTACATCGACCCGGACATGATCAGCGACATCGCCATCGACAAGGGCCCGAGCCTGACCTCCAGTGCCATAGGCGGCACGGTGAAGATGCGCACCCTCGGGGTCGGCGACATCCTCAAGGACGGTCAGAATATCGGCCTGCGCCTCAAGGGTGATGTCTGGAACAACGGTGTGGCCCCGGCCTCCCGCGATCCGCACTCCAAGACCCAGGACCTGTACTCCGAGCCGCATCAGAGCCGCGGCGGGCTGTTCGGCTCGGAGGCCGAGGCCGGCAGTGCCGCGTTCGCCTATTCCCATGAATTCTTCGATGTGGTGGCGGCCTACGCCCATCGCAATCAGGGCAACTATTTCGCCGGCAAGAAGGGCCAGGATCGCTACCGCACCTATGACCGTTACGGCGATGAAGAGACCAGCGTCGCCACCACCTACAACGCCGGGGAAGAGGTGCTGAACTCCTCGTCGAAGACCGAATCCTGGCTGCTCAAGACCACCCTGCGCCCGGCGGACGGCCACACCTTCGACCTGGGCTACCGGCGCTACGACGGACGTATCGGCGAGATCATGCCCTCGGACATCTTCCGTTTCGGCACTGGTGGCATCTACCAGTACCCCCTGGGCCACACCCAGATCGACACCTACACCGCGCGCTACAACTACCTGCCTGCAGGCAACCCGCTGGTGGACCTGAGCGCCGACCTGTGGATGACCGATGCGCAGACCAGCCAGTTGACCGCCGTCTCGGCGCCGGCATCCCAGGCCTACCGTTCGGACCGCAACTGGAGCCGCCAGGCCGATCGCCGGGTGGGCGGTGGCCTGGCCAATACCTCGCGTTTCGAGACCGGCTACGGCGACTTGAAGCTGGACCTGGGCAGCTCGTTCCAGCTGGAGGAACTGCGCCCGCAGAAAAGCGTGGCCACCACCCAGGACGATATCAACGCCAACCGCATGCTGCGCGAAGGTTCGCGGCAGGAGTTCAGTTTCAACGGCAAGCTGGAGTACAAGCCGGTGGACAGCCTCACCCTGTGGGGCGGCGGGCGCTACACCCACTATCGCAGCAAGGATCACGTGCCCACGGCCACGGCGCGTCGCGAGGAACGTGACCTGCGCTACCTGCGGGTTTCCAACGGCGACAATTCCGGCAACATGATGTGGTTCCCCGACCAGAACGGCCAGTACACCGACGCCACCGACCCGCGCCTGAACAACGGCATCGTCTTCCAGAACACCAACTTCCCCTTCGAGGGCGTGCGCTACAACGACTTTGGCGCCACCGACTCCACGGTCTATCCGTCCCAGGTCGGCGAGGTGGTCACCGGCTACAACTACTCCGGCAAGAACAGCAACAGCGGTGGCGCCTTTGCCCCGGCCTTCGGTATCAATATCGAAGTGCTGCCGGACACCTTCGTGTATGCCTCGTACACCCAGGGCTTTCGCATGCCGTCGCTGTTCGAAACCAGCCAGGGCGTGCAGCAGACGATGCCCGGCAAGGGCCTCAAGCCCGAGCGTTCGAGCAACTGGGAGATCGGCGCCAGCACCCTGCAAAAGGGCCTGCTGGTGGATGACGACTCGGCGGCGTTCAAGCTGGCCTACTTCAACAACACCATCAAGAACTACATCACCCGCTACTACGACCCGAGCCCGGGCCTGTGGGGCCTGATGCGCTTCAGCAACACCGACAGCTACAAAACCAGCGGCCTGGAACTGCAGACCCGCTACGATGCCGGGCGGGTGTTTGCCGACCTGTCGTCCACCTACTACCTGAAGACCGAAACCTGCGACGCGGCTTTCGCGGCCACCCTGCGCGCCACCAGCAATCCCTACCAGAAAACCGCCGACACCCCGGACTGCACCCCGGGCAGCTTCATGGGCTCCTACACCAACACCCAGAACCCGCCACGCTTTGCCGGCAACCTGACCACTGGCCTGCGCTTCTTTGACCAGAGCCTGACCCTCGGTACGCGCATCACCTACACCTCCGGCCCCACGGTTACCGCCGACAAGCCCTGGCAGACCGGCGCCACCACGCCGCAACTGAACTACCGCGAAGTGGCGCTGTTCGATCTGTTCCTCAACTACAAACTGAAGGAAGACGCCAGCCTCAACGTGTCGCTGCAGAACCTCACCGACCGCTACTACCTGGACCCGCTGGCGCAGAGCTTCATGCCGGCACCGGGGCGTACGCTGCGGGTGGGGATGCAGGCGAAGTTCTAGAATGCGGGCGGCCTTCTCCGGACCAGGCAGCAAGGTGCGGCCTTGCCGCACCGGCCTTTTACTGCGGCGGGTCGACGCAGTAAAGTAGGCCGCTTTCGCCCCCATTGGCCGGCACTCGCCCCTGACCTGAGCGGTATTGCCAAAGGGATCTGGCCCTCGCTGCGTTACAGATAAGGATATCCAATGAAGCCCCTGGTAAAGCGTCTCCGCCCCCTGGCTGTTCTGGTTTCAGTCACGCTCTTGAGTGCCTGTGCCCCGCTGGGCAGTTCCGACCTCAATGGCAGCGCCACGCAGAACCCGACCAACCAGCTCCTGGAAACCATCGATGGCGCGACCCGGGACGGTATGTCCGTGGTGCTGGTGCCGGCGCTCATGCCCAACAAGAGCGTGACCGACCTCTCCAGCTATTCCCATCGCGTGATCTTCAGCAACAAGGACCAGCCGGGCCAGGGCTACATGCAGTCCTTCGCCAATAACGACCTGGAGAAAATCAAGGAAACCGTATTTCTCTGGGACTTCCTTGAAGTGCACATCGTCCCGCCGGGAACCTACCTGATGTCCGGCGGCATTGATTACAGGATCGACAGCAGCCTGGCCCAGGTAGGCGCCGCGAAGGGCCAGCCGGCCAGCAGTGCCCGTGGTTCGGTGGACATGTCTGCGGTGCTGTATCGCCAGTTCGTCAAGGAACAATACTGGCGCGACGCTTCCTACGCGGATACCACCCACACCCAGAATGTCTGCAGTACCGTGCATGTCGCCTCCGGCCAGTGCGTGGCCTGGCAAGAGCAGCAATACAACACGCGCCGGCAGGTGTCGGAAGGCGGTTGGACCGAAGGCACCAAGATCCGTGATGTCCAGTCCGTCAAGTTGAAGGCACAGATCCCCGACGCCTACGCGCCCCTGGCCTTCAGTATCCAGCCCGGCCAGATACTGCTCAGCGACCGCTTCCACCTGAAAACCCCGGCCGTGAGCTACGACAAGAAGACTTGCAAGGCTATCGACCCGCAGAACATCAAATGCGCACTGCGGGATATCCAGATCTACGTGAGGCCGGCACCCGTGGAACTGGTCAAGAAGTTCAGCGACAAGGAGCTGGCGAATGTCAACGACACAGGCCGCCGGGTGCTGGCGCGTATCGAACCGATGAAAACCCGCCTGCAAGGGGACACCGGCATGGAAGACCTGGTGTGGGGCATCCCGGTTTCCCTGAAGAAAACCGCCAGGTAAGGGGGCTTGCCTTGGGGCGCGGAGAACAGCGCGCAGCGCCACGGGCCATTGCTAGTTGAAGGAGCTGCGCAAGCCTTTGATGACCTGTTCGATGGAGGGCCCTTGAATGGCCGGCGGTTGCGGGTTTTCGCCGAATTCGCGCCAGATGAACAGGGTCAGTTCCGCCCCGTCAGTCAATGACAGGGCGTTTTCCTCATGGGCGAAAGTTTCAAGCAGCCGGTAGCGCTGATCGCTCCAGAACAGCTCCTCGACCCAGGGGTACACCGGAATAAAGTGGAAATGGATGGGGTAGCCGGGGGCATGGCCGAACCGGCTGATGTACAGCCACTTGGGTTTGAGCTGCAGCTCCAGGTTTTTCTGCACCCTGGCGAGCAGGCCGCCCAACTCCGTCAGGGCGCTCTCGGGCAGATCGGCCAGTGAATTGACCCGGGATCGCGAGCCCAGCATCAGGTAGCCGGGCAGGGCGGACGACAGGTGATGATTGAGCACCCAATGGTCGGTTTGCAGAATGATGAACTCGGGGGCTATGCCCACCTGCTGGGCGGTGTTCAAGGCATGGGCTCCTGTTCGGGAAGGTCGCTCTTGTATTCGCCCCACTGCATGTACGCGTAGTACCGGGTCATTGCTTCGAAGTGGCTGGGGGCTTCCACTTCCCACACAAGCCGGGCGTCGGGGTGAAGCAGTTTGCGTGCGGTGTTTCCCTGTGGGCCGCTCAGACAGAAGGTCTGGCAGTCATCCGGTTCCATCCAGAGTTGGTAGTTCATCTCTTGCGCTTCTGAGTGTGGGGGAGGCTATCGTCGTTGTGGCTCGACCAATCTAGATCGAGCCGACCGAACGCAGGTATTTCCGTGCCTGAGGGCTGGAGATCTTTTCGGGTTCAAGCACATACAGCGAGCTCCAGAGCGGCGGTAAACCCAGTTCCTCCATGTAGGACGTGAAGCTGTTGAAAGGCTCGGTGCCAATGACCTCGGCGCTGAGCCAGAGCAACTCGCACTCCTGGCAAAGGTGCAGGATTTCCTGCGTTGCCCGCACTTGAACCTGGGTTACTTCGCCTTGTTCACATTCCGGACACAGCATTTTTTCACCTCCCAAATGGGCGCGCAGTCTATCACTGACCAGGTTGCACGCGGCCAGCAACGAAGGTCTGCCTGCGCTCAGAAACCCGCCATGGAGGACGCTGCTTTCGACCCTGTCCGGAGCGGGCCTTTGCGGCACCCGCATCCCCGGCCCCGGTCGCATAAATTTGAAATGCCCGGCATTGCTCGCCAGAATCGCCCCCCGATCCGGCACAAGGTGCCGGACCTTGGTGGTGAAAAGGGGCAGCAGTTGAATCAGCAGACATTGTCCATGCGCCTGGCGCGCGTGGCGGCGCATGTACCAACCGGCGCACGCCTGGCCGATATCGGCTCGGATCACGGCTATCTGCCGGTGGCCTTGCTGCTGCGCGGCAGCATCAGCGCGGCGGTGGCCGGAGAGGTGGCGTTGACGCCGTTCCACGCGGCCCGGCGCACGGTGCGCGACAACGGCCTGGAGCAGCAGGTCAGCGTGCGCCTGGCCGATGGCCTGGCGGCGATCGAACCGGGCGACGCCATCAGCGCCATCAGCCTGTGCGGCATGGGTGGCGAGACCATCCGTGACCTGCTGCAAGCCGGCAAGGCGCGCCTCAATGGCCAGGAGCGGTTGATCCTGCAGCCCAACGGTGGCGAGCAGCCCCTGCGCCAGTGGCTGATGGACAACGGCTACCGCATCCTGTGCGAAGAGGTGCTGCGGGAAAACCGTTTCGACTACGAAATCATCGTCGCCGAGCGCACAGGGCCGGTGAGCTACAGCCCCCGGGAGCTGTACTTCGGCCCTCTGCAACTGCAGGCCCGCAGCCCGGCGTTCCTGGCCAAATGGCAGCGCCTGCTGCGCCTGAAACAGCGCACCCTGGAAAACTTCAGCCGGGCACAGGCGGTGCCCGAAGAGAAGGTGCAGGACATGGCCCGGCAGGTGCGCTGGATCAGCGAGTTGCTGGGCTGAGTGCGCCAGGCGGCCGCTTGCCAGGGCCCGGTGCCAATCACCGCCGGCCCGTACGACACGCTACCGAGCCGCGCAATGTCCCACGCTCAGCGCGTTGCCGGCTCCAGGCCTTATGCCTGGGGCTGGATGGCCGGCGGCGTCGAAACCTGTTGCAGGAACCGTTCGATCAGCCATCGCGCCGCCGGGCCCGGCGGCGTGTCGCTGCGGTAGATGGCGTCGAAGGGGTAGATCCCGCTTTGATATTCCGGAAGATTCAGGCGCACCAGCCGGCCGCTGCGCAGGTCCTCCTCGACCATGGGCCGCGGCATGTTGCCCCAGCCGATGCCGGCACGCAGCAACATGTGCTTGGCGCCCAGGTCCGCCAGCCGCCAGGTGCGGTTGCTCAGCACCGCGAAATCCCTGCCCCGGGTCAGCGTCGAGCGGTCCGACAGCACCAGCTGGATGAATTCGCGCCCGGCGCCGGTCAGGTTGGCATCGCTGACGGCCAGGGGATGATCCGGCGCGGCCACCGGAATCAGCTCGACACTGCCCACCCCGATTTTTTCGATCCCGTCGATGCTTTCGTTCATCGGCCCACTGATGCCGACGACTGCGCCGCGCTCGATCACCCGCTCGGTGACTGCTCCCAGGGCTTCCATGTGCAGGTGCAGGGCCACCGTGGGAAAGGCTTCGCGAAAGGCCTTGAGGGCGTCCACCACACGCTCGGGGGCCAGCATCACATCGAGCACCAGGTGGACCTCGGCCTCCAGGCCTTGCAACAGGCCCCTGACCTTGGCACGCAGGCCATGGACGCCGTTGGCGATGGTCCTGGCCTCTACGAGCACGGTGCGTCCGGCCTCGGTGAGTTGCGGCTTGCGCGTGCTCTGGCGGTCGAACAGCGAGACCCCGAGCTGCATTTCCAGGTTGGCGATGGAGTAGCTGATGACGGACGTAGCGCGGTGCAGTTTTCTTGCGGCGCCGGCGAAGCTGCCGACTTCCACCACGGTCAGGAATACGCGCAATTGGTCCAGCGTCGGGGTGCCGGGGTCGGAGATCATCTCGGGTTCCTTGAGCGTTATCGGCGTTGACGCCCCGGCAGTGTGATCGATTCCAGCCGGGGAGGGGGTGAGGCAGTGTCCAGTGAGCGTTGTATTCTTGCCTATTTTATCGAACCTAATGATCTAAATTAGTCGGCTATTCAGAGAAGCTGTGGCGGCGCAAGCTTTCTTCACCCGGGCGATTCATCTCGGATCGCACCCAACTGAAGGAAATACCTCATGTCCGCTTCTGCCCATATTGCTCAACCCGACACTCGCCAACAAAGCCGCTCCGATACTCCCCAGGCCGTGGCCGCACTGGCTGGCCGAGTGCTGCTCAGCGCGATCTTCCTGCTGTCCGGCGTCTCGAAGCTGGCGGCACCGGCGATGATGATCGGTTACATCGGCTCTGTCGGCTTGCCATTTCCGCAGCTGGCCCTGGCCCTGGCGGTCATCGTTGAAATCGGCGGCGGCCTGGCCCTGGTCGCTGGCTGGCGGACCCGCACTGTCGCGGCATTGCTGGCGTTGTTCAGCGTGGTCACTGCCTTGGCCTTCCATAACGCACTGGGCGACCAGAACCAGTTCATCCACTTCTTCAAGAACCTGGCCATGGCCGGTGGCCTGTTGCAGGTCGTGGCGTTCGGTGCCGGTCGTTTCAGCCTCGACGCCCGCCGTCGCTGATCACCCGCCAGCGGGGGCCGGTTCCCTCGCGGCGGTTGCGGTTTCCCTGTGTTTTCTTGCCTGATCGAGGTGTCCATGAAAGCCATACGTGCCTACCAATACGGCAGTCCCGATGTCCTGCGCCTGGAAGAAGTTGCCGACCCTGTGGCCGGCGAAGGTGAAGTGCTGATCGATGTCGCCGGTGCTGGAGTCAACCCTATCGACTGGAAGATCCTGTCCGGTGCCATGCAGGCATTCATCCCGCTGCCACTGCCTTTCACCCCGGGGGTCGAGGTGGCCGGGCGGGTGCTTGCCACCGGCCGGGGCGCCAGCCGGTTCGAGGTCGGTGACCGGGTGTTCGGTTTCATCAACATCACGGGCGGCTATGCCGGCAAGGCGGTTGCCCGGGAATCCACGCTGGCGTTGCTGCCCCGTTCCCTCACTGCGTTGCAGGCCGGCGCCGTGCCCGCCACGGCGCTGACCGCCTGGCAGGCCTTGACCGAGCATGCCGGCGTGCAGCCCGGGCAGAAGGTGTTGATCCATGCCGCGGCAGGAGGTGTGGGCAGCATGGCGGTGCAGATCGCCAAGTACCTGGGGGCCGAGGTCATCGCCAGCGCTTCGGCGGACAACCATGCCTACCTCAAAGGGCTAGGGGCCGATCAGGTCATCGACTATCGCCGCCAGGATTTCACTCAATGGCGGCCCGCGGTCGATGTGGTCCTGGACCTGGTGGGGGAGCAAACCCAGGCGCTGTCGTTCGCCCTGTTGAAACGGCACGGGGTGCTGGTTTCCCCGGTGAGCCAGCCCGACATCACCCTGGCCAACGACTATGGCGTGACCCCGGTGAATTTCGCCACCCGTGGTGATGGTGGCCAGTTGGCGAGGATTGCCGAGCTGTTCGACCAGGGCCGCTTGCAGGTCGCTGTCCAAGCCTTCCCCCTGAGTGACGCCCCGCAGGCGCTGGAAAAAAGCAGGGGCCGCCATGGCCATGGCAGGCTGGTCCTCGACATGGCCCGCTGATCGCTTGGCGGGCTCCCAGAACAGCCGGCACCACCGGCAAGCCAGGGCGGCGGTCCAGGGTACGGGCCTGCCGCTTGCGGCATTGGCGAGGGCTAACCGGCGGGCCTGATGCCGAAGGGGCCGTTGCAGTCAGCCCTGCACTGTCCAGAGCATGGTCTGCACCTGGATGTGGGGGTGGCTTTGCAGAGGCTCCCACTCATCAATGAACGCGAACCCCTGGCGCAGATAGAAACTCGCGGCCCTGGCATTGGCGGGGGAGACGTCGAGGAACACCCGCTCATGGCCTTGTTCCCGTGCGCGCGACTTCACCGCTTCCACCAGCCGGGCCGCCACGCCGGAGCCACGGGCCGCGGGTGCGACCCACATGCCGATCAGGTTGTAGCGGTTTGCCTCACTGACTGCGGCGCCGATCATTCCCAGGGGCTGGCCATCCTCGATGGCCAGCCAGAATGCGCTGGTCGCGCCCGAGGCACGTTCCTGCCACTGCTGGTCACTGTACCGGGCGGCACTCTGGTAGCTGACCCCGAACGCGGTCGGGGCGTCCTGCAGCGCGGCGAGACGAACTTGCTTCAACAGCCTCCAGTCCTTGGTTTGCGTCGGTCGAATATCCATGGTGGTCTTCAGGTCGAGTGAGGCAGCAACCTCTCACAAGGCTGGCGCAGGAACAAGCGCGTCTTGCCCGGTGCTGCGCTTGCCGGCGGCCTGCGCTTGCCATTTGCCAGCATCTTGTCGCTGATGAAACGCTGGCTATATGATCGCGCGTCATGCCATTGGCCACTTGCGTGGCCGGCGTTTCCTCATCGGTTCTACAGGGATGTTCCAGGGATGAAAATCAAGAGCAATACAGGTCTGCACAAGGAAGGCCGGCTGGCTGCGCGACTGGCCGGCTGGTTGCTGGCGCCGTGCATGCTGGCGGCTTCGATGCTGGCCCAGGCCGGTGCGCCGATCCCTCCCGGCGCAGTGCTGGCGGTGATGCAGAACGTCGAGGTGCCGGACCAGGATGAAGAGGTGGAGCTGGAAGACGGCGTTACCGCCACCTTCTGGTACGGCCAGGAGCTGGACTTCGACGGCAAGCACTACTACGCCACCTTTGTCTGGCACACCCGGGACCGCGCCGCCCGCGAGGGCGAGGATTTTGCCGCGCCGGAGGTTCAGGTACGGCTGGCCGATGCCACCTTCGAACTCACCAACCCGGGCCAGAAGCAGGCCTATTCCATCCGCAGCATCGAACGCAAGATCGGCTTCTTCGGCGGCCGCGAGAAGCCCGAGGAAGTGGACACCAAGCGCAAGGCCGTTGAGCACCGTACCGCTGACGGCCGCCTGCTACTGGCGGTGCCCACGGCCACTTTCGACAATGGGGTGATCACCATGGGCTACACCATGCTGGTGTTCAATCCGAACAAGAAACCCGAAGACGATGGCTGGGTCTGGTCCTACGTTGGCCAGGTGCGCACCGGCGAGGACAACTCCGCGGCCTGCGACGACGGCGCGGTCATGCCCTGCATCGGCAGCGACGGTGAGCTGAGCTTCGTCGCCGGCCAGGAGCCGCTGCCGCAGGTGCAGGTCAAGGTCAGCGGCACTACCTTCGAGGGCCCGGGAAAGGTCCGTTCGCTGGCGGCCGCAGACAACCTCACCTATGTCTACGACAGCAAGACCGAGCAGTACGTCAGCCGCTAGTTGCGACAGCGACGGCCAGGTAGCGCAGCCTTGCCAAACCCACGATCCTCCAGAGAGGATCGTGGGGCGCTTTCACCCCGGTCCGGCACAGCCATCATCCAAGGAAACGGCGAATGAGTACGCGTATCGACATGCTGATGAACCCGGGGCCGGAGGTGCGCGCTGCGATCCTCGAGCCCTTGCGGGCCCACAACCGGGCCCAGGCGGGCGATCCCAAGCCCGAGGCCATCGCCCTGGTGGTTCGCGACGAGCACAGCGGTGAGATTCTCGGTGGCCTGCAGGCGGAGATTTTCTATCGCTGGATGTTCATCGAGCTGCTGGCGGTCCCCGAGCAGACACGGGGCCAGGGCACGGGCTCGCAATTGCTGAACATGGCCGAGGAGCTGGCCCGGGAAAAGGGCTGTATCGGCATCTGGCTCGATACCTTCGACTTTCAGGCGCCGCAGTTCTATCAGCGGCATGGCTTCAGCGAATTCGGCCGGCTGGAGGATTTCCCGCCGCAGCACCGGCGTTTCTTCCTGCACAAACGCCTGGTCTGAACCCTCGAGCCCTGGCTGGCGAACCCGCATGCAGCGCGTTCCCGCAGCCTGGGCTGCGGCTACTCAGGCGTGAGCATCGACGCCGATCCGCGCCAGCAGCCAGTCCTGATAGAGCGCGGGGCTGTCGGTGGTCTGGCCGCCGTTTTTGGCAACGACCGTCTTGCCGTCCAGGCGCCCGATTTCCATCAGGTATTGCAGGCCCTTGAGCACATGGGTGGCGTCGTCCTTGCCCAGGGACTGCACATCGGGCAGTTGGACGGAGTTGCTCTTGTCGTCGAATGTCGCCCAGGTGGGGTTGGCTCTGTATTGGGCTATCAGTTTGGCGTCCGAGATTTGCGATTCATGAAAACTGGCGTCGATCTTCGCCTGCATTTGCGGCGTCGCATTCTCTACCTGGATTTTCATGGACTTCAGCGTGCCATTCTCCAGCGCCCTGGTGATTCCCTTGAGGCCCATGGCTACGAGGGATGTCGAGTTTGAGATGCTTCCTGTCATGAGACTGCTCCTGGGTGGGTTCTGGCCAAGCAGAGCAAAACCCGGGCCATGGGCCCTGAACATGATGCGGCGCGGTGTTGGCAGCGGCGCCAGCAGCGATGGCGGGCAGAAGTTGGCCGTAGTGGGCAAGGGATTGCCATTGGATCGCCTGCTTTTGCCAGCCACTACTGCCCCGAGGCGGATATCGACCCGTGTCCGCCGCCCTGGTGGCCGTGAAGAAAAACTCGATCTGCATGGCCAATCGGCGCACAGTGGCCACCTGTACTGTTGCCACTTCCGATTGCCCGCCCATGACCCAACCCCGAACCCCCACCGCACTCGCGGCCCTGATTGCCCGGCACACCCCGCACTCCGGCGACTTTCCCAGCGCCGTGCCCAACCTGACCTTGCACCGCCGTTCCACGCCGACCTCGGCCATTCCCTGCATCTACAGCCTGGGCCTGGGGGTGATTGCCCAGGGCGGCAAGCAGGTGCTGCTGCAGGAGGCGGTGATCAATTATCGGGCCGGGCAGGGCATGCTGACCAGCATCGACCAGCCGGTGGTGGCCCGGGTGACCGAGGGCTCGGCGGCCGAACCCTTCCTGGGCATGATGCTGACCCTGGACATGCACCAGATCCTGCAAACCGCCGCGCAGACGCAGCCGCCACCGCCTTCGCGGGCCAGCGATTATCGGACGGTGGTGGTGGATGAACTGGAGCCGGGGCTGGCCAGCGCTCTGGAGCGGCTGGTGGGCTTGCTCGACGAGCCGGCGCTGATTCCCCAGCTGGCGCCATTGATCCAGCAGGAAATCATCGTCCGGCTGTTGGCCGGGCCCTACAGCCTGGCGTTGCAGCAGTTGCTGGCGGTGGGTTCGCCGACCCAGCAGATCTTCAAGACCGTGGCCTGGCTCAAACAGAACTTCACCCAGCCGTTGCGCGTCGATGATCTGGCGCAGCGCGCCCATATGAGCCCGTCCACCTTCCGCCAGCATTTTCGCGCCATCATCGGCGTCAGCCCGCTGCAGTTCCACAAGCAGTTGCGCCTGCAGGAAGCCCGGCAGTTGATGCTCAGCCAGAACATCGATGCCGGGCGCGCCGCGGGGCTGGTGGGCTATGAAAGTGCTTCGCAGTTCAGCCGGGAATACAGCCGGGTGTTCGGCGCGCCGCCGCAGCGGGATATCCGCAGGATGCGCGAGGCCGGGTAAGGGCCAGGTTGCAGTGCAGGGTTCAGCGAAATAGGCAAACAGGCTGTGGCGCGGCTCTGGGCGCCTAACCATTCGATCCGCCACGGATAGGCTTGTTTCTAGCTGTTTGTGTTGCAGCGAAACAGCCTTCGGGGTGAACCGGCAGAATCCGCAAAACAGGCAAGCTTGCCGTCAGAATAGGCAAGGTTTCGCCGCGAGCCATTTCTATACTGGTGCCCGACGACGCAGCAGCCCCAAGGCCTGCCGTGTCCCGGGCGCTTTCGGTAACGCCCGACTCCGCACTCCCGCACACGGGAGCGAGCGGTCCGCCTATCGATCCAGACGAGCCTGCCCAGGGCGGCTCAAGGAGTACGGTCATGAGCAACAGCATCGAACACGTCAGCTTCCCCAACTTCGGCTGGGACAACGCCGCGGACATCTATCTGCCGGCGGATTTCGACCCGGGCAAGCGCTACCCGGCGATCGTCAGCACCCATCCCATCGGCAGTTGCAAGGAGCAGACCTCCGGCAACATCTACGCCGCCGGGCTGGCCCGGGCCGGGTTTGTGGTCATCGCCTTCGACGCCAGTTTCCAGGGCGCCAGCGGCGGCCAGCCACGCTTTATCGAAGACCCGGCCACTCGCGTGTCGGACATCCGTTTCGCCATCGACTACCTGGTGACCCTGCCTTATGTCGACCCCGAGCGCATCGGTGCCATCGGTGTCTGCGGTGGCGGTGGCTACACCATCCAGGCGGCAATGACCGACTACCGGATCAAGGCCCTGGCCTCCATTACCGGGGTCAACTTCGGCCGCCTGATCCGCGAAGGTTTCAGCAACTTCGATCCGGTCAGCGCCTTGCACGCCATGGCGAAGCAGCGCACCGCCGAGGCCCGGGGCGAGGCGCGTCATGTGATCGACTACCTGCCAGCATCGGTAGCCGAGGCGCAGCAGAACGGCATCAGCGACATCGACGTACTGGAAGCCACCGAGTACTACAAGACCGCCCGAGGCCAGCAGCCAAACGGCGCCACCAGCGGTCTGTTTTCCTTCAATAGCGCGGCCTTTGGCTGGGATGCCTTCCTGCAGGCCGAGGTGCTGCTGACCCAGCCACTGATGGTGGTGGTCGGCGACAAGCCCGGCGGCTTCGGTGCCTACCGCGACGGCCTGGAAATCCATGGCCGTGCGGCCTCCCGGGACAAGCATCTGGTGGTCGCTGAGGGCGGGTCCCACTACGACCTGTACGACCGCGCCGAAACGGTGGCGCTGGCCATGGCGCAATTGGTGCCGTTCTTCCAGCAGCACCTGTAAGGGGTGAGGCAGCCGCCGCTGTCGCCTGGCCGGCGACGGCGGCTTTGTCGTGCCTGGGCGCCAAACCGCTCCCCCGGCAGGCCGCCGGTGAGCAGCAGGCTGGCGAAGCTCAGGGGGTAGGCATTGATGACTCATTGCAGGGCCGTGATGCCGGCATCCCGGTCCCGGGCGATGGATTCCAGGGCGACATTGACGATCGAGGTGTCGAGGATCACCACCCCATAGCTCCGGCAGGGGGCGATCAGTACCTGGCGTCGCAGGCGGTGCTTGAGGTCCATGGGGGCGTATTTCCTTTGCCGCAGTGCGGTGCGACTATACGAACCTTTTTGCACACACTGCTTCGGGCTGGATCGAAGTGTGCGGCGAAACCTTTGCCGAGCCGGTGCGGGGGGCATGCTCATCATCCTGTCCGATGGCAGCTCGCTGTCCGCCAGCGCCCTGGCCGAAGCGGCGGGGATGTCACCGCAGACCGCCAGTTCGCATCTGGCCAAGCTGCTGGAGAGCTTTTGCAAGCTGGGCTGGGAGCAGTTGCAGCGCCAGCTGGGTGTCCAGCCGCTGGCCTGAAGCCCTTGTGGCCAGCCAGCGAAAGCCCCTTCAAGCCATCACCCCAAGGAATGACGAATGAGCCGCCTGCCCCTGCAACACATCGACCTGAGCCAGGTGACGAGCACCGCTGAACTGCACCTGGTGCTGCGCGATGCCCTGGGTTTTCCCCATTGGTACGGCTGTAACTGGGACGCCTTCTGGGACGCCATTACCGGGCTGGTGGAAATGCCCGAACAGTTGCATATCAGCGGCTTGCCAGCATTGTCCCGGCGCCTGCCCCGGGACGCGCAATTGCTGCTGCAATGCCTGGAGCGGATGAAGGTCCAATACCCGACGCTGGCTGCGGACCTGCTGTTGGAGCCAGCCAAGCCTTAGTTCTGCCTATCGCCGGACGCGCAATTGAGCCACGACGCCGCCTGGCAACGGTTTATTCTTTCCCGAGGCAGTGAACAGCCACCCATGGAGACGCCTGTGAGCATCAAAGACCATCCCGAGGATTACCAGGACCTCAAGCGCGCCGTCGCCTTGCTGGAGTCGCCTTCACTGACGGCGCGCCTGTCCGGGCTGCTGGGTTCACCCATCGAAAGTGCGGTCAAGGCGCTGCCGGCGGTGGTGGCGAAAAAGATCAACGGCGCGGTGGTGGCGGCCCTGCACAGCTCCGCCGATGCGGCGCTGTGGAGCCTGGACAACGCGCCCAAAAAACCGGCATCGACCTTGCTGCACAAGATGTACGCGGCCACTTCCGGCGCTGTGGGCGGGGCCTTCGGTTTTGCCGCGCTGTTTGTCGAGTTGCCCATTTCCACCACCATCATGATGCGCTCGGTGGCCGATGTGGCCCGCAGCGAAGGCTTCGATCTGGCGGATTTTGCCACCAAGCAGGCCTGCATCGAAGTGTTCGCCATGGGCGGCAACAGCCAGGCCGACGACGCCACGGAAACCGGCTACTACATCACCCGCAGCTTCACCACCCAGGCCATGCAGCAACTGTCCAAGGAGCTGGCGGCCATTGCCGCCAAGCGCGGTGCCGGGGCGGTGGGCAGCTTGTCGCCGGGGCAGGTGGGCAAGTGGCTGGCACTGCTGATCGAGAAAGTCGCCAGCCGTTACGGCGTGACCATCTCCAGCAAGTTCGCGGCCCAGGCGGTGCCGGTGATCGGCGCCTTTACCGGCGCCACCATCAATGCGCTGTTCACCGACTTCTACCAGGACATGGCCCGTGGGCACTTCACCGTCAAGCGCCTGGAGCACAAGTACGGTTTTGAGCAGATCAAGGACGAGTATGCGCAGATCCTGCGCAAGCAGCTGGCAGGCTAGGGCGGTATCCCCATGAGCGACTTTCCCGTTATCCGCACCCCGCGCCTGATCCTCAGGGAACTGTGCCCGGCCGATGTCCCGGCATTGTTCGCGATCCACAGCGACGCCGATGCCATGCAGTGGTTCGGCACCGACCCCATCACCGACTACCCGCAGGCCGAGCAACTGCTGGCGCTGTTTGCCAGCTGGCGCAGCCTGCCCAACCCGGGGACGCGCTGGGCCATCGAACGCCAGAACCAACCGGGCCTGCTGGGCACCTGCGGCCTGTTCAAATGGAACCGGCAGTGGCGCAGCTGCGCCGTCGGCTTCGAACTGGCGAAGTCGGCGCAAGGGCAGGGGCTGATGGGGGAGGCATTGCAAGCCATTGTTGGCTGGGGGGTTGAATACATGGCATTGAACCGCATCGAGGCCCAGGTACACCCGCAGAACCTGGCGTCGCTCCGGTTACTGGAGCGGGCAGGGTTTGTCCGCGAAGGGGTTTCACGGCAAGCGGGTTACTGGCTGGGCGCCCATCATGATCTGGTTCAGTACGCGCTGCTGCGGGCAGAGTTTACAGCGCGATGAGCCTCCCCAATCGCCCGTGTACTTGATCCAGACCGTGCACCCTTCATAAAACTCAGGCGTTGCGCAGGATCGCGGCGGCCTGCTTGACCTTGTTGTCTTGAACCAGTTGAAACAGACCACGTTCCACATCGGCGACGCGAGCCTCTGGCAGGTAGCTCCGAGCTATGTCAGCCAGGCGTTCGCACCAGCCCTCGTAAGCGTTCGAATTGGCTTTACTGATACGGATCCGGGTCGGGTCCTGTTTGATTGCCGCCAGGACGGTGTCGCTGTGGACCTGCTGGATTTTCATGATCTGCAGGTCCAGGGTGGCCGACTGGAGCGGGTCGAGAAACATGCGGATCTTGCTGACAAACGACACACTGGAAAACTGCGGCATCTTCAGGCTGGCGATCTCGTAAAGTGCCGGGCGCGGTTGCTCCTTGAACAGCGCCGAGGCCTGTGCGATCTGCAAGTCTTTGACCCCGGAGCGGAAGCGGCCAACACGGACATTGGCCAAGCCACCCATTTGAGTGAACCCCCAATAGAGAACATTCGATAGCCCGTCCTTGACGGTGTTCAGCGAGTCGCTAAGGAGTTGTTGGCGAATCCGGGTTTCCAGTTCGGACATGGACAGCCGCACAACGGGCGTCTGGCGGGCAAAGTCAAAATGCGCAGTGGGGAAGGCATAGCCTGCTACCGCATCGGCCAATGTTTTCGCTTGCTCAGGACTCAGTGGCATTACGTGTTCCTTGTGTCGTTATAGGGGGGATGGCGGGCGACCTTTCAGCTGTTGCCCGGCTCCGGCACATCGCTGTCCGCGACGGGCTCCAAGTCGTGATAGGAAGGAAAAACCTTCCTGTTAGTGATCTTCAAGGCGGTTGGTTGCTCGAGCCCGTGGGTTTTACTGGAGTTCCAGGTGCGCCGTTCGCCGCAGTAGGTATGCACCACCTCCGAGTTGTCCCAGAACAGGCGCTCCAGTAGGGCTTCGTACTCGGCCAGCCACGAATCATCGAAGATGTAGCTGCCTTTGGGGTAGGTGGCGAAGTGCACCATATGCCCGAAGTAGCAGTGCCCCCGGCTGTTTGGCAGCACGCTGAAAAGCGCCGGGGTGATCTGCGCCCCCGTCACTGGCAGGCTTTGCAGCACCGCACGATTGTGCGCTTCGGCAGCCGGCGAAGGGTCAAAGCAATGGATGTATCCATACAGGTTGCCGCTCATGGGGTCAGTTGCCTGCGTTATGGGTTGATTGGCGGCATCCGTTGTTGCGGGCCAGTCGATCGATCGCTTGCACGCCGGCGCGCATTTTTTCCACGGCGCTGGCATTGGCCGAGTGGATGTGAATACGCGGCGGATGAAAACCATTGAGGGCCACGGCCTCTTCGATCCACAGGATCACATCGTAACCGGTGCCGCGCTGATCATCTCCGAGGTCGTGGTCGAGGCTGATGTCCTCGACGCCACCGGCCTTCAGCAGCGCGATCACTTCGTCCGGCCAGTAGGCGCGAACCCAGCCTTGCGGGGTTTGGCGTTCGTCGTCGAGGTAGATTTTCATGGGCCTGTTTACTCTTTCAGATGCAGTTCAAGCATCGGCGTCGTTCGCGATGACATGCAGTACAAGGCTTAGCGAGTCGTCGGTGAGCAGCGGTGGGTGATCCTGTTGCAGCTTGTCGACGAAAAAAAGCGCACCCGGCGCTGTTTCAGCGGGCATGGAGAGGCAAGGGTAGAGTCGGTTTTTACTGGCCTCGGCATACTGGATATGAACCTCGCTGTGCTCAATCCAGATCCTGCTCGATTGACCGGAGCAACTCAGGAACAAGGTGCTGAAACTGGATTGCTCCTGCTCCAGCGGCATTGATTGAGACTCGCCGTGCCGGCCTTTGCGAATGGCTCGTGCCATGGCATTGAATGCTTTGGGTGTGCCAAAGAAATGCAGTTCCTGTCCGTTCAGTCTTGCCAGCACGTCAAGTTTCCTTTCGTATCGCATCGGTCAACGCTGGGTCATTGCAACCTGCGCCGGAGCGCTGACAGGACCGCGTCAGCGTGGCAGAGTGGCCTGTCCAGAGGAATGGCGCCGGCTGTTTCAGGTGCCAAGGTGATCGTGCTGGGCACGCCCTGGTCGCAGAGCTGCTGTTGAACTTGCAACAGGACTCGGCGGCTGCCTGTGAGCCAATGCTTGTTCTGCTCTGACAGCAGTGCAGCGACTTGCGGTGGGTGGTCTTTTACGGTGGATGTCTGGATGAATTTTCGCCCGGTTGTATACCCCGATATTGAGCAATAAGCCATTGCCGGGCTCAAGGTTGCATTGTTTCTCCGGCACTGGATTAGTCCGCCGCACTTGTGTAGAAACGCACCTTCCTTCAACCCGGCACCCGTTGCCACCCCAGGTAGAACCCCATGCGGCCCAACGCCGAACTGCGATTGTTTGCACTGCCCCTGTGCGCTGGCCTGGTCTACGCCGTGATCAAGGGCCTGATCAAGGGCTGGAATGGCACGGAGCTGTTTTCCGGGTTTCTGTTTGGCAGTGTGATCGCCATGGTCCTGGGCATTCCCCTGTTGCTGTGGACTGAGCGGCGCTGCCCGCAGGCCAGGGCGCGCTACCTGTGGATCAGCCTGATCCTGAGCCTGGTGGCCACGGTGCTGGTGCGTACTTCATGGATGCAGCTGTTGCTGCTGCCGCTGGCGGGCGGGCTGGCCTTGGCTGGCTTGTACAGCCTGCTGAGCCGTGGGATTGATCAACTGTCGGTGCCGCCCCATGGGCGAGGGCAGGGCTTGCGGCGGCTGCTGGCGGTGCCGCTGTCGGGGGCGCTGACCCTGGGAGGCGTTGCGGTAACCCTCTATCCCAAGGGCACGGAAAGCCTGCCGGTATTCTTGCTGGGGGCCATGATCGGTGCCTGGATCAGCATGCTGGTCAGTTGGCCGGTGCTGTGGCTGGTGGAGCGCTTTCTCGCCACTGGCTGGCGCTATGTGATCGGAGGTGGCCTCAGTGGCGTGCTGATCTGGCTGCTGTCCGGCGCCCCGGGGCTGTTCGCCGGGTCCCTGAAGGGGGCTTCGGGGCTGGACTACTGGATCCCCTTGCTCAACCGTGGGATCTTTCCGTTCCTGCTGCTGGGGCTGCTGGGCGGTGGGCTGTTCACGGTGCTCCACGGCATCGGCCCGCGCCGCTGTCCGGCCGCTTACGACTGAATTAGATTGCCCAAAGGTCCTGTCTGATGAACCTCAGCCCCATCACCCACGTCGCCTTCGAGGATGAAATGCTCTGCCTGAGTTGGGCCGACGGCTTGCGGCTGCGCCAGCCCCTGAGCCGTTACAGCCGGCTGCGGGAGGCTACGCCCGAGCAGCGGGCGGATTTTGCCATCGCACCTCGGGGCTGGTCCGTGTCATGGCCGCACCTGGGCGAGCCGGTGCTCAGTCTCAACGCCATCGACTGGATCTGGGAATGCCTGTGCGATGAGTCCATGGCTCGCCTGAAGGCCCTGGACTGGCAACTGCAGCAACTGCCGGCGGACGACCAGGCCATCGTCGCGCTGTGGCGGCTGGAGGCGGACGGCTACAACGGCGGCTTCCTGCAGTTCTTCTGCAACTGGGGGCAGCAGACCTGCGAGCTGGCGCTCAGCACCCTGGCCGCGATCGGCGCGCGCAACACTCGGGCCCTGGTCAGCCGCCAGCGCCAGCTGATCGCGCACCTGGAAGGCCACCCGCAACTGGAGCAACTGTGGGACATTCCCGGGCTGCTGAGCGACGAGGAACATGAGCTGATCAGTGGCGAACTGGACGAGCAACTGTGGTCGGCGATGGAGGAGGTCCCGGCCTTGGCGGTGAAGTATTTTTACGTTGGCTGAGGGGCCTGGCGCCGTGTTCTAATGCCGCGCCTCGTCTCGGCAAATGGACTTCACCCCATGTCTGAACCCCGCATCCGCGCGCTCGCGCTGTGCATCTTCCATCACCAGGGCAAGATCCTGGTCAATCAGTTCTTTGATGCCGACAAGCAACAGATGCTGTTTCGCCCCCTGGGTGGCGGCATCGACTTTGGCGAGCACAGTGCCCAGGCAATCGTTCGGGAAATACAGGAAGAGCTGGGGCTGTCGATCAACAGCCTGCGCCTGATCGGCACCCTGGAAAGCCTGTTCACCTATGCCGGCAAGCCCGGCCATGAGTTCGTCCAGGTCTACGACGCCCGCTTCGACGACCCGAGTGTCTACCAGCGTGCCCAGCTCGATGCCCGGGAAAGCGATGGCGCGCCCTTCGTGGCCCGCTGGCAGGGCAGCGCCAGCTTCACCGAGCAGACGCCGCTGGTTCCCGCGGGCTTGGCGGACCTGCTCAAGCAGGCGGGCCTGCTTGGCTGACGGGCACTGATGCTGCTTGGTGCCCTGCCGGGCGGGGTGGCCCGGCAGGGCCGCCGGCTCAGAAGTCCCAGCGGGTGCTGAGCATGAAGTTGCGGGGTTCGCCGTAGGCCGCCGAATTATAGAAACCGACGTTGGTGTAGTAGGACTTGTCGAAGATGTTGTTGACGTTGAGGGTCGCCGACAGGTTCTGGGTGATCTGGTAGCGGGTCATCAGGTCCACCAGCCAGTAGGCCTCCTGGGAAATGTCTTCGTTGATCTTGCGCGGCGCGTTGTAGACCGAATACCAGCCCTCGCTCTGCCAGCGCAGGCCGCCACCGACGGTCAGCTTGTCCAGGTCGCCCTTGAGCTTGTAGCTGGTGTAGAGGTTGACCTGGTCCTGCGGCTCGAAGGTGGAGATCTTGTTGCCCTCGTCATCACGCACGATCTTGTGGGTGTAGCCGGCCTGCACTTGCCAGCCCGGGCTCAGTTCGCCGGAAATCTCCAGCTCGTAGCCCTTGGTGACCGCCTTGGCGCCCTTGAACGCGTAGTTGTCGGGGGTGGGCGACTGGTTGTTGTAGGCATCGTCCGGCACCGAGCGGTTGGTCTCGTGCACTTCGAAGTAGGCCAGGCTGCTGTTGAGGCGGCCTTCGAAGAACTCGCCCTTGAGCCCCAGCTCGTAGTTCTGGCCTTCGTCCGGGTTGAGCAGTTTGCTGTCCTTGTCCTTGTTCCAGCTTTCCTGGGGCATGAAGATATCGGTGTAGCTGGCGTAGACCGAGAAGTGGTCGTCGAGGTCGTAGACCGCGCCGACGTAGGGCACGAAGCGTCCGCTTTCCTTGTAGGACGGGGTCAGGCCGGTGAGGTGATAGTTGACCACGCGCCCGCCCAGAAACAGGTTCAGGTCGTCCATCAGGTTGAGGCGGGTGGTCATGTAGGTGCCGGTCTGGCGCACGGTGTCGTCGGTGCGCTGGGCCGGCAGCCCCCAGATGGGCCGTTCGATCTTGCCGTGCCAGTTGTAGAAGTCCACCACGTTACCCTTGCCCCCGGGGAAGTCCGGGGACCAGTAGCCCTTGCCGGTCCAGCGCGAGTTGGCGATGGAGCCGCCCAGCACCAGTTCATGCTCGCGGCCGAACAGATTGAAGGGGCCGCTCAGGTACAGGTCGGCGGAATCGCTGGTGGTGTCGCCGGTGTACTTCTGTGCGTTGACCTTGGCCGTGCCATCGGTCTGCGGCTCGTCGAACTGGATCGAGCCGAGCTCGGCGTGGTAGCTGTTGATCTTGTGGTCCAGTTGCAGCTTGGTGACCCAGCCATCCCCCAGGTCGTGTTCGAGCATGGCAAAAGCGGTGCGGGTGTATTGCTCCCAGCCGCTCCAGGTCGCGCCGTTGTTGTAGGAGCGCGACATGCTGTTGTGCCCGCCAGTGGCGTTGATCAACGGGAAGGTGCCGGACCAGCTGGAGCCCTTGGGGATGTTGTCCTGGTAGTCGCCGCCCACGGTCAGCAGGGTGTCGGGGGACAGGTCGAATTCGAGGATGCCGTAGTAGGTCGAGGTCTTGCGCGAATAGTGGTCGAGGAACGACTGCTTGTCCTGGTAGGCCGCCACTGCGCGGCCGCGAACATTGCCGGTTTCGGTCAGCGGCCCGCTGACGTCCAGTTCGCTGCGGTAGTTGTCCCAGGAGCCCATGCCCAGGGAGGCGTGGCCCTGGAACTGGGCGGTGGGCTTCTTGCGCACCAGGTTGATGGTGGCGCCCAGGGAGCCGGCGCCGGTCAGCAGGCCGGTGGCACCCTTGAGCACTTCCACCCGGTCGTAGATGGCCATGTCGCTGAGGGTGTTGCCAGCCGAATAGGCGACGTTGCGCACGGTGGAGGGAATACCGTCGTACTGGAAGTTGTTGATCGAGAAACCGCGGGCGTAGTAGTTGGTGCGGTCGGTATCGTAGGCCGAGACGGTGATGCCCGGCGTATGGCGCATCACGTCGTCGACGTTGTTGAGGCCGAAATCTTCCATGTGCTGCCGGGTGACCACGGTGATCGACTGCGGGGTCTGCCGCGGGGTCAGCACCATGCGGGTCGCCGTGGCGATGGTGCCTGGGGTGTAGGAGCCGCTGCCTTCGGTGACGGTGCCCAACTGGTTGCTGACGATCTGGGTGGCCTCCAGCTCCACGGCCTGGCTGCTCTGGGGCAGGCGGGTCAGCAGCACCGCGTTGGCGCCGTTGCGTTCAAAACCCAGGCCGGTGCCGGCCAGCAGCTTGCCCAGTGCCTGTTCCGCGCTCATGCGCCCGCTGACCTCCGCCGACTCGATCCCCTGGGCCAGTGCCGCGGAGTAGGCGATCTGCAAACCGCTCTGGGTACTCAGTTGGTCCAGGGCATTGGCCAGGGACTGGCGGGCGATGGCAAAACTGTAGGTGGCGGTTGCCTGGTTGCCGGTAGCGGTGGTGGGCTCGACCGCCATCACGGGGTTGCAGGCCAGGCAGATGGCCAGCGCGAGGATGCTGCGGGCCGGGGTGAGTGTTGGAAGGTGCATGGAAGTCCCGTACGAAATAGGAATGATTTGCATAAGCAAACACCCTGACGGGTTGGCCTCGGCAAAGCCGTAAAACTTTTTTCAGCCCCCCCGGGCAGTGTTTCAGCGCAGTACCAGGATGCCGCCCGGCAGGCGGGTGAGCTCGGTGGCGGTGACTTTGCTCAGGGCCCGGACAATGGCCTGCGGGTCATCGAGCTGGTAGTTGCCGCTGACTTTCTGCTGCGCCGCGTCGGCGTTGAACAGCAGGATCGGTGCGCGTTGGTAACGCCGCAGCTCTTGCAGAACCTGGGCCAGGGGCGCGTCCTGGAAGGACAGGCGGCCGTTGATCCAGGACAGTTGCCGTTCGCTGCCCTCGGGGTTCAGGGGCAGTAACCGGTGGCCCTGCAACTGTTGCCAGTTGCCGGCTTGCAGCAGGCTCTGCTGGCCGTTTTCGTCGGCCAGGCGTACCCGGCCTTCGCGTACGGCCACGGTCACCCCGTCGGCCTGGCGGCTGACGCTGAAGCGGGTGCCGACCACGGTCACCGTGGCGCTGCCGGCCTCGATGGTCAGCGGCCGGGACGGGTCGTGGAAGGCCTCGACATAGAGCTCGCCGCGCAGCAGCTGGATGCGCCGCCGGGCGTTACTGAAGTCGCTGCTGATGGCGCTGTCGCTGCCCAGCACGATGTGCGAACCATCGGCCAGGTCGAAGCGCTGGAGTTCGCCGACCGCGCTCAGGTGATCGGCCTGCAGGCGCAGTGGCAGGTCGCCGAACCAGCCGGCACCGAGCATCACCAGCACCGTGGCCGCAGCGGCCAGCCAGCGAGTGCGGTGGCGTTTTCTGCGCGGCGTGGCGGGGGCCGGGGCGGCCGGCAGGTCCAGGCCCAGCGCCAGTTGTTCCAGGGCCTGTTCGAAGGCGCTGGCCTGCCACAGGTCTTCCAGGGCGCGGTAGGACTCGGCGTGCTGCGCGTGGCTGTTGCGCCACTGTTCAAAGCGCTGGCGCAGCGGCAGGTTGTGGGTCATGGCCTCACGCTGGGTGAACCAGTAGCTCGCCTGCTCGCGAATGGCGTCGCCGGGAAGGGCGCTGAGGTGTTCAGTCATCGGGGTTCTGCCGGTCGGTGGCTTTGATGCAGGCATTGAGTGCATGGCGCAGGTCCTTTTCCACCGTGCTCAGGGAAACCTGCAAGCGCTGGGCAATCTGGCTTTGCGAAAGATCGTGCAGTTTATGCAAAACCAGGATTTGTTGCTGGCGCTTGGGCAGGGTGGCCAGTACCTGTTGCAGCAAGTGCAACTGCTGCTGGCCCTGGACATGGCTTTCCGGCCCGGGGGCAGCGGTGGGCACTTCGCTGAGCTGGCTGGCGTCGGTGGGCTGGTACTCGAAGCGGCGTTTGCTGCGCTGGCTGCGCAGGTGATCGAAGGCCAGGTACTGGGCGGTCTGATAGAGGAACGGCTGCAAGTGCTCGATGGGGCGGGCGTTGAGCGCCTTGGCCACCCGCAGGTAGGTCTCCTGGGCCAGGTCCTCGGCCAGGTTGGCGCACCCCACCACCCGCGCAAGCATGCGGATCAGCCCCCCGCGCTGTGCAATGAACAGCGCGCTGAGTTGTTGCTGGTCGTCTCCGGTTTCCATCGCCCACTGCTCCCACTACCTGATACGGCTCAGCGTGAATGGCTGGGCATTCTAATGAGAATTCTTATCATTACCAGCGAATTTCCACGGGAGCCTTGTCCTGGGCTTTGTGCAGGGCTTGCGGCACCAGGGAATGATTCGCGCGGCCCATGGTCGATTCAACATGGCCCCCGGTGACCCGTTCGCTCCCCCTCGACGCGCCATCGTGCCGGCCATGCTGCAACCGGTTGCGCCGCTCTGCCGCCAGGTACGTTCAGGGGCGGCGCTGGCAGGGGGTAAAGGTTTTTCGGGAAGGATCGATCATGCGCTGGATTGTCAGGACCCTGTGTTTTGCCTTGTTGTTGCCCGCAGCCCAGCTCTGGGCCGCCGACCCGCAGCCGGCGGTCCAGGCCGCTGCCCAGGACAAGGCCCAGGCGCTGGAGCAGAAAGCCGCGGACAAGGAGAGCCCGAAGGCCGAGCCCCAGGCCGCACCCATCACCAAGAACGAAGTGCAGGCCGTGGACCCGGCCGGCCAGGCCCCGGTGGACGACGCCATCACGTGCCTGTCGCGGACCATCTACTGGGAAGCCAAGGGTGGTGAAAGCGCCGATATGGAGGCCGTGGCCAATGTGGTTCTGAACCGACTGGGCCATGAGGGTTTTCCCGGGACGGTGTGCGAAGTGGTCAAGCAGGGTTCGGAAAAAAGCCCCTGCCAGTTCTCCTGGTGGTGCGATGGTCGGCCCGACCAGGTGGAAGAAGAGGGCCGCTATACCATCGCCAAGGAAATTGCCCGCAAGGCGCTGAACCAGCAGCTCAAGGACCGTACCGGCGGCGCTCTGTTCTTTCACGACCGCAGTGTTTCGCCGGACTGGTCCCGGGCCTATATCAAGACCACCGAGATCGGCAGCTTCAGCTTCTACAAACCCAAGGACGTCGCGGCGCGCTAGTGGCGTGGGTTTGAGTCGTGGGTACGGGCCTGGTCGTCCTGGCGTAGCCAGCGTTTGCCGAGGGTGGTCAGTCGATGGCGGATGGGCTGGCTGAACATTTTTTGCGAGACCTGGTGCAGCAGGCTTTCGCACAGCTCGCGATCCAGCGGGAAGCCGGCTTCCAGCCATGCCACAGCACAGTGCTCCCAGTGTTCGGAGCCGGACCCCAGGGCGTTCAGCAGCAACTGGCGCAGGCACAGCGGTTCACCCGGCGGGGGCTCTATCCTGAGCCCGGCGAGGGCGCCAGGCAGGTCGGCCGCGACCGATTCGTAGGGGCGTTCAAGCAACGGCAGGAGCCAGACGTAGCTGAAGTGCCGGGTCATGACAGGGGCATTCCTCTGGGTGCGGCGTGGCTTATTGCACTTGGTCGAACTGATCGGTGATTGCATACCAGTCGGCCTTCATGGCCACGCAGTAATGCTGTTGCCTGGGGGCTGCGAAGGGCGTGTCCAGGGTGGCAATGGCGATGGAAATCCACTGGCGATATTCGCCATGGGTGTCCTGCCAGAACAACGAAGAGCCGCAGTGGCAGCAGAACTGGCGCAGCACGCCAGGGGAGGATTCGTACACCTTGAGCGCCGATCTCTGGTCGCGGATTTCCAGATTCGCACGCGGCGTACTGGCATAGGAAGCAAAGGCCGCGCCGTGGCCCTTCTGGCACTTGTGGCAATGGCAGTGGGTGACGGCTTTCAGCGCGCCGCACACTTGGTAAGTCACCGCGCCGCACAGGCAACTGCCTTGATGCTGGTTTTGCATGGTCAGGGTTTCCGAAGTTTCAGGGCCAGCATTGCCGCGAGTGGGTGAACCCTTTATAAAACGCCGGCTGCTGATCGCAGCAGCTGCCCAGGAACCCGACCCGCAAGGAGCGACATAGTGAGTCAATCGCCTCACCCCCTCAACACCTGCATAGGGCGCGTGCGCCTGCCGGGTCTCGCCGGCCTGTTGCTGGCGCTGGCCGGCTGCGGCGCCCTGACCGATGTGCGGTCCTTTTCCACGCCCTATTCCACGCCGCCGGGTGGCGAAACCGTGCGCCTGCGGGTGATCAGCGACGGCATGGTGCGCGGTGTGCCCAGGTCCGACTGTGTGGATTTCCGCCTGCCCGGTGCCGGGGTCGTGGTGGCTGCCCGGGACGGCTACGCCAACCGTAACGGTGAAAGCCTGGGCATGGCGGCGCCGCAGACTCCCGCAGTGCCCGGTACCCGGACCGAAGTGCTGGTGCCGGCCGGGCAGCCCATGGCGTTCCACTACCTGGGCAACCAGTGCTACAACCTGTTCAGCTTCGTGCCCAAGGCAGGCATGGACTACCAGCTGGAAGCCTCGGGGATGTACAAGTGCGCGGTGATGCTCAAGCAGGCGCCGCTTGGCTCGAAGGAATATGCTGCGGCCCCGTTGAAAGACAGCAAGCTGTGCCGGGTGACGGACAACCTGTAACGCCCCGGACCTGAACCCGGGCAGAGGAGAGAGGCACCATGCAGGTCTTGGAAAACCGCATTCCACCCCCCCTTGTCGCGGTCCTGTTCGCCGTGTTGATGGGGCTGCTTGCGCGCGGGTTGCCGGGCCTGGATCCGGGCTTGGGCACACGCCTGTTGCTGGCGCTGCCGCTGGTGATGGCCGGGCTGCTGTTTGTCCTGGCCGGAGGGCTTGCCTTTCGCCGGGCCAAGACCACGGTCAACCCGCTGAAGCCCGCCAGCGCCTCGGCCCTGGTCACCTCGGGGATCTACCAGTACACACGCAACCCGATGTATGTCGGCTTTGCCCTGTGGCTGCTGGCCTGGGGGCTGTACCTGGCCTCGCCCCTGGTGCTGCTCGGCGTGCTGGGGTTCGTCCTGTACATGAACCGCTTTCAGATCTACCCCGAAGAACGGGCGCTCGGGCAATTGTTCGGGGCTGATTTTGCGGCGTATCGCCAGCGTGTGCGGCGCTGGCTTTAGGCGGTACGGCTGTTCAAGCCGCCACTTGCGCCTGCAGTTGCAACTGGCCATCCACTTCGCGGGTCAGGCCGCTGGCGACGAACAGCGGTACCAGCAATTTGTGCAGTTGGGGGTCGACGAATTCCTTGACCGTTGCCAGGTCCAGATCGCCGCTCGCCGGCAGCTCGGCCTTGGTGAAGGACAGCCAGGCTTTCTTCAGGGCCTGCAGCACATCGCTGCCGGCGGTGGAGGCGAAGCGGCGGTTGGCCACCCGGCCGGCGAAGTTGAAGGAGTGCTGGTAGTCGTAGCCGCTCTCGTCACCCTGGCTGGCGACGCAGCGACCACAGGAGCAGGGGCCATCGGCGAAGGCCGTGCGCAGGTAACTGTTGAAATCGACGATGGGCTTGAGGGCCAGGCGCTTGTCGACTTCGAACAGGTCCCCGGTCATTTTTGCTTCACTGCTCAAGGTCATTTTCCTCACTGTCAGGCGGTGTATTTCTCAAGGGGCGCACCATACCAGCCGGATCGGCCCAGGGGTACTTTTCTGGCATTGTTCGCGGCTTGAGAGAGGGGGGACATCTGCTAGGATCCATCGGCTTTTATGGCGGGGCGACGGGCAGCACCCGACCCCTGTGTCTTGATCTCATCGAGGAACACCCATGTCGATCTACACCCTCACCGTTCCCTGTTTTGCCCAGATGCTGCGCGCCCTGGAGGGCTTTCTCGCCAAGGGCGAAGAGCAGGCCCGGGAGCGGGGGTTCGAACCCCAGGTGCTGTTGCAGTCGCGGCTGGCACCGGATATGTATGACCTGGCGGCCCAGGTGCGTTTTGCCTGCACCCAGGCCCGGGAAGCGGTACAGCGCCTGAGCGGGCAGCCTGTGACTGCATTGCAGGCGCCGGTCGGTATGGCCGAGGCCAGGGCACTGATCGAAGACACCCTGGCGTTCCTGGCGGCGGCGGACCGCGAGCTGATCGACAGCAGTGGCCAGAGGGCCATCGCCATCGAGCTGCACAACGGTATTGCCTTCGACATGAACGGCGAGGAGTTCGCGCGCAACTGGGCGACGCCGCAGTTCTATTTCCACCTGGTCACGGCCTACAACATCCTGCGGCACAACGGTGTGCCCCTGGGCAAGGCCGATTATGCCCAGCACATGTTCGCCTATCTGCGCCAACCGCAAGAAGCCTAGCCGCGCCAGCCGCAGACTCCCCGGCCAGCGTCAGGTCAACGCCGATGGCCGCATCACCCGGCGCTCCAGGTCCTACAGCGCCGGCCGCGGCAACTGCACCCATTCCTGCACTGCCGGCCGTTGCCACTGGCGCCGGGCATAGTCCACCAGGTTCGCCGGCACCGGGTCACCGTTGAGGATCAGCCGGTTGAGCATCAGCGCCAGGTCGACATCGGCGATCGACCACTGGCCGCACAGGAAGTCGCGGCCATCCGCCAATAGCTCCTGCGCGGCCTCCACCAGGGTGTTAGCCGCCGCTTGGGCCTGGGGCGACAGCGGTTCGCCCTTGCAGCCGTAGAACACCACCAGGGTCGTGCGCTCCTGGCGGATCGGCAGCAGGTCGCTGCGCAGCCAGGCCTGGACCTGACGGGCCTTGGCACGCTGGCGCAGGTCCTGGGGATAGACCGGGTTGTGTGGGAACAGCTGTTCCAGGTATTCAGCGATGGCCGAGGATTCGGACAGGGCAAAATCCTCCAGCACCAGGGTCGGCACGCGCTGGGTCAGGGACAGGCGGGTGTAGGCTGGTGCGCGGTTCTGCGCGGCGTCCAGATCCAGGGGCAGCAGGTCGAAGTCGATACCCTTTTCCCGCAGCACCACGAACACGGACAGGGCATAGGGGCTGGTGAACTGGGCATCGACGTACAGGCGCGGGCGGGAAGCGGTCACGGCGGTCTCTCCAAGGGGGGAGCGCCCACGCTAGGAGATCCTGGTCGATAAATAAAATGCAGGTTTTTTATCCGTGCATTCCTCGTAGGAATACTGGCGTTTCGGCCTCCGTGCGCGATGCAGCCGTGGCGATGCGGTTCTGGAGTCGCGGGCGGGCGTCGGAGGCGGACCGGGGCGTGCAGCAGTGGCTGTGCAGTCGCCAGCGTCGGTTATCGAGCCGGTCCACGGGGTGCGGAAAAACCCGGCTTCAGCGCGTTGCAGTTGATCGACTGGCGTCAGCGGCGGGTGCGCCTGTGCCGCGCGAGTGGCCAGCATTGGCAGGCACATTGCCTTGATCGAGAAGGCAAAGTACTGGCCCCGGGCAGTCTGAAGTGTCGCCAAAATCACTTTATTTTCAGGTGGTTAGGTGACCGCAAAATGCGCCATGTGTTGATTACGCTGACTTCGTTTGCCCTGTTGGGCGGGGCTTCTGCGGCCCAGGCCCGGGAGCTGGCGGCCAATGACCGGTATGTCTGCAGCTGGGGGGCGGGCACTGCCGCCAGGGCCCAGGAATTGAAGTTGTCCGGGGTGTCGCTGTATGCGGCGCGGCAGAAGATCCAGACCTACAAGTTCAGCAAGGGCTGGATGCGCATGATGGCCCTGGGCATCACCGAGCAGACCTACGACAGCCCCTCGCGGATCAAGCCCGAGGCACTGCGCAAAAGCTTTAACGAGGATTGCCTGAGGTATAAGTTGGCTCGCCGCTGAGGGGGCGCAGATCTGCACCGGGTCGCAGGCCTGTAGCTGGCCCGGGCCGCCCCGGGCAGGAGCCTGAAGGGCGCGCGGCCTCCTGCGGCAGTGTCTGATCTGCCTGTTTGATCATGAATGGAACTTGTGATCATCGCGATTAAAATGAGTTTGTCTCACCAAGGGCCGAGTGCCGACAATGGCTCCCATCAAACACAGGGGAGTTGCATGTCATGGCTTTGGCCCATTCTCTAGGATTTCCGCGCATTGGCCGCGACCGTGAACTGAAGAAAGCGCAAGAGGCGTTCTGGAAGGGCGAACTCGACGAAGCCGGCCTGCGCGCCGTGGGCCGTGATCTGCGCAAGACTCACTGGGAGCTGCAGAAAAACGCCGGTATCGACCTGCTGCCCGTGGGCGATTTCGCCTGGTACGACCAGGTTCTGACCCATTCCCTGATGTTCGGCGTGATTCCCCAGCGTTTCCGTCCGCAGCATGGCCCAGCCACGCTGCAGACCCTGTTCGGCATGGCGCGTGGCGTCAGCGACGGCTGCTGCGGCGGTGCCCACGCCCAGGAAATGACCAAGTGGTTCGACACCAACTACCACTACCTGGTGCCTGAATTCGGCGCCGACCAGCAATTCCAGCTGGGCTGGGAGCAGCTCTTCGAAGAGGTCGAGGAGGCCCGGGCCCTGGGGCACGCCGTCAAGCCGGTGCTGATCGGCCCGCTGACCTACCTGTGGCTGGGCAAGGCCAAGGGCGCCGAGTTCGACAAGCTGGAGCTGTTGGACCGCCTGCTGCCGCTGTACGGCCAGATCTTCCAGCGCCTGGCGGCCCAGGGTGTGGAGTGGGTGCAGATCGACGAGCCGATCCTGGTGCTGGACTTGCCCCAGGATTGGAAAAACGCGTTCGAACGTGCCTACAACCAGATCCAGCGCGAGCCGCTGAAAAAACTCCTGGCGACCTATTTCGGTGGCCTGGAAGAGAATCTCGGCCTGGCCGCGAACCTGCCGGTGGATGGCCTGCACATCGACCTGGTGCGTGCTCCCGAGCAGTACCCGACCATCCTCGATCGCCTGCCGGCCTACAAGGTGCTGTCACTGGGCCTGGTCAATGGGCGTAACGTCTGGCGCTGCGACCTGGAAAAAGCCCTGGCCACCCTGCAGCACGCCCATGAGCGCCTGGGTGAGCGCCTGTGGGTGGCGCCTTCCTGCTCGCTGTTGCACAGCCCAGTGGACCTGGACCGTGAAGACCAGCTGGACGCCGAGCTCAAGAGCTGGCTGGCCTTCGCCGTGCAGAAATGCCAGGAAGTGGCGGTACTGGCCCAGGCGGTGAACCAGCCGCAGGCCCGGGCGGTGCTCAAGGCCCTGGAGCAGAGCCGCGCCGTACAGGCCAGCCGCGCGGCCTCGCCGCGCATCCACAAACCGGCGGTACAGGCTCGGGTGGCGGCCATCACCACCAAGGACAGCCAGCGGCGCTCGGCCTTCACCCAGCGTATCGCCAAGCAGCGCGCCGGCCTCGACCTGCCGCTGTTCCCCACCACCACCATCGGTTCGTTTCCGCAGACCGCCTCGATCCGCCTGGCACGCCAGTCGTTCAAGCAGGGCAAGCTGAGCGTCGCCGAATACACCGAAGCCATGCACAGCGAAATCCGCCACGCGGTGTTGGTGCAGGAACGCCTGGGCCTGGACGTGCTGGTGCACGGCGAGGCCGAGCGCAACGACATGGTCGAGTATTTCGCCGAGCAGTTGGACGGCTATGTGTTCACTCGTTTCGGCTGGGTGCAGAGTTACGGTTCCCGGTGCGTCAAGCCGGCGGTGATCTTCGGTGACCTGAGCCGCCCCAAAGCCATGACCGTGGAGTGGATCCGCTACGCCCAGGGCCTGACCGACAAGGTGATGAAGGGCATGCTCACCGGCCCGGTGACCATGCTGATGTGGTCTTTTCCGCGCGAAGATGTGAGCCGCGAAGTACAGGCCCGGCAACTGGCCCTGGCGATCCGCGACGAAGTGCTGGACCTGGAAGCCGCCGGCATCAGGATCGTGCAGATCGACGAAGCCGCGTTCCGTGAAGGCTTGCCGCTGCGCCGGGCGCAGTGGCAGCACTACCTGGACTGGGCCACCGAAGTGTTCCGCCTGTGCGCCTCTGGCGTGCGTGATGAAACCCAGGTCCACACCCACATGTGCTACAGCGAATTCAACGATGTGATCGAGTCCATCGCCGCCATGGATGCGGACGTCATCACCATCGAGACCTCGCGTTCGGACATGGAACTGCTGGACGCCTTCAAAGCCTTCGCCTACCCGAACGAGATCGGCCCGGGCGTCTATGACATCCACTCGCCACGGGTGCCGGATGCCTCGGAAATGGCCAACCTGCTGCGCAAGGCCGCCCGCCGCATCCCTGCCGAGCGCCTGTGGGTCAACCCGGACTGCGGCCTGAAGACCCGCGGCTGGCCGGAAACCGAAGCAGCCCTGGTGCACATGGTCACCGCGGCCCGTCAGTTGCGTAAAGAACTGGCCTGATCGGCCAACCCCGCCACCGGAGCACGTCGGCGTGCTCCGGTTTTCTGCTTCCAGCATGGCATCGGGGGCAAGTGGTGCGAGGGCGAGCAAGCAGGTAGCGGAGGCCGGCGCGGCGCATCTGATCCGTATTTTTCTTGCGCATCTGCGTCTGTTATCAGAACAGCCATGGTTTGAAAATGGCGCGCCCGGCCGGCTTTACGGCTGGAGACCGGGCCCGCTGCACCGCATACCTACTGTTCAGGAGGCCTGATGACTAAGATGGCGTTTTTCTTGTTTGGATTTTTAGCCTTGACCATCGCGCTCGGTGCGCTCGCGACTATCTCTCCGACCTGACCCCCGAGCCCTTTGCGGCTCTTGCTTCATATCCCCGCGCAATCAGTGGCAGCCCGGCAAGCGCCGCCACTGCCTTGTACTTATTTGGAACACTTTCGTGCCCCGACCACGCAGAGGATCACCGCCACGGTGACCCCGAGCATGCCCAGGCTGACGTGCTCGTGGAGCAGGCCGGCGGCCAGGGCCAGGCCGAAAAAGGGTTGCAGCAACTGCAACTGGCCGACGGCGGCGATCCCGCCCTGGGCCAGCCCGCGGTACCAGAAGACAAAACCGATCAGCATGCTGAACAGCGATACGTAGCCCAGGCTGACCCAGGCCGGCAGGCTGATGCCACTAAAGGAGGCGGGCATGCTGAACAGGGTCAGTGCGGCCATCAGTGGCAGCGACAGCACCAGGGCCCAGGAGATCACCTGCCAGCCGCCCAGGGTGCGCGACAGCTTGGCGCCTTCGGCATAACCCAGGCCGCATACCAGCACGGCCATGAGCATGAGCAGGTCACCCTCGGGTGAAGCCGTGAGGCCCTGGGACAGGGCATAGCCCACCACCAACAGGCTGCCGAGCACCGAGAACAGCCAGAACACAGGGCGCGGCCGCTCGCCGCCGCGCAGCACGCCGAACACCGCGGTGGCCAGGGGCAACAGGCCGAGGAACACAATGGAATGGGCCGAGGTCACGTACTGCAGGGCCAGGGCCGTGAGCAGCGGAAAGCCCAGCACCACGCCCAGGGCAACGATGGTCAGGGGCAGGAGTTGGACGCGGCTCGGACGGCGCTGCTTGAACAGCAGCAGGATGCACAACGCCAGGAGCCCGGCGATGGTGGCCCGGGCCACGGTGAGGAATAGCGGGTCGAACTCCAGCACCGCGACCCGGGTGGCCGGCAGTGAGCCGCTGAAGATCAGCACGCCGATAAAGCCGTTGAGCCAGCCACTGGCGGTTTTTTCCAGGGTTGGGGATTGCAGGGTCGATGTCCGTTCCATTCGGGGAGTGCTCAAGAAGTGGGAGGCCGCAGCGGCGGGGGCTTGTGTCGAGCCCATCCTAGGATTGAAAATCAGCACAATCAAAAAATTGTCATGGATACAGCGCCTATGGCCCGTGCCCGCTACAAACAACTGGTGGACACCTTTGCCGCCGATATCCGTACCGGCATCCTGGCCCCCGGCACCCGCCTGCCCACCCATCGCGAGCTGGCGGCGCGGGAAGGGCTGGCCCTGGTCACTGCATCGCGGGTCTACGCCGAGCTGGAAGCCATGGGCCTGGTCAGCGGCGAAACCGGGCGTGGGACCTATGTCCGGGAAACCGCCTTGCCGCCAGGGCAGGGCGTGGACCAGCCCGCTACGGCACCGGGCACCCTGGACCTGAACTTCAACTACCCGGCGTTGCCCGGCCAGGCCGAACTGCTGCGTAGCGCCTTGCGCCAGTTGGCGGCGACCGGCGACCTGGAAGCCTTGCTGCGCTACCAGCCCCACGCCGGGCGCAGTCATGAGCGGGCCACGGTAGCGCGCTACCTGGCGGGCCATGGGCTGGTGGTGGAGGGCGAGCAGGTGCTGCTGGTCAGCGGCGCCCAGCACGGCCTGTCGACCACCCTGATGGCGTTGCTCAAGCCCGGTGATGTGGTGGCGGTGGATGCCTTGACCTACCCCGGGTTCAAGGTGGTGGCCGAGGCCCACGGGCTGGAACTGCTGGCCATTCCCCTGAGCGAGCAGGGGCCGGACCTGGAGGCCTTCGAGCGCCTGTGCCAACGGCGGCGGGTGCGCGCGGTATACGCCATGCCGACCCTTCACAACCCCATGGGCTGGGTGCTGGACCTGGCCTGGCGCCAGCGCCTGGTGGCGATTGCCCGGGCCCACGGGCTGCTGATCATCGAAGACGCCGCCTACGCCTTCCTGGCCCAGGATCCTCCCGCGCCGCTGGCTGCCCTGGCACCAGAGATCACGGTCTACATCTCGGGGTTCTCGAAGAATGTGGCCACCGGCCTGCGGGTCGGGTATGTGGTGGCGCCGCCGGCCTGGGTGGCGCTGATCGAGCGTGCGATCCGCACCAGCACCTGGAACACCCCGGGGGTGATGACCGCCATGGCCTGTGCCTGGATCGAGGATGGCACGGTGGCGCTCCTGGAGCACCAGAAGCGCGAGGATGCCCAGGCCCGTCAGGCCCTGGCCCGGGAAGCCCTGGCCGGGCTGGCCTATGTCAGCCATCCGAACTCCTACTTCCTCTGGCTGCCCTTGCCCGAGGAAGTCCGGGCCGATCAGGTGGCCATGGCGCTGCTGCGGGAGAAGGTCTCGGTGTCCACCGCCGAGCCCTTTGTCGGCGCCGGCCCGGTGCCCCACGCCATTCGCCTGGCGTTGGGCTCGGTGGCCATGGCCGATCTGGGCGTGGCGCTAGCCAGGGTCCGGCAGGTGATCGGCCGCTACGCCTTCTGAAGCGGCAAGCGTCAAAGCTTGAACTGGGTCACCAGGGCATTGAGGTCCACCGCCAGGCGTGACAGCTCCTGGCTGGCGGCATTGCTCTGGTTGGCCCCGGCCGAGGTCTGGGTCGACAGGTCGCGGATATTGATCAGGTTGCGGTCCACCTCGCGGGCGACCTGGGCCTGTTCCTCGCTGGCGCTGGCGATCACCAGGTTGCGCTCGTTGATGGTGGTGATGGCCTGGGTGATCTGGTCCAGGGCCAGCCCCGAAGCGCGGGCGGCTTCCAGGGTCAGGTGGGCGCGCTCGTTGCTGTTGCGCATGGCACTGACCGCACCTTCGGTGCCTTCCTCGATGGTGTTGATCATGCTTTCGATTTCCTGGGTCGACTGCTGGGTGCGATGGGCCAGGGCCCGCACTTCGTCGGCGACCACGGCGAAGCCGCGTCCGGCGTCCCCGGCCCGCGCGGCCTCGATGGCGGCATTGAGCGCCAGCAGGTTGGTCTGTTCGGCAATCGAGCGGATCACTTCCAGCACCTGGCCGATATTGCGCACGTCCACCGCCAGGTTTTCCACCCGCTGGCAGGTCTGGGTCACGTCTTCGGCCAGTTGGCCGATGGAGTCGACGGTGTGCTGTACCTGCTCGCGGCCGTGATGGGCCGTGCGGTCGGTTTCCTGGGAGGCTTCGGAGGTGCTCACCGCATTGCGCGCCACTTCCTCCACGGCGACGGTCATTTCATTGACCGCGGTAGCCGCCTGTTCCACTTCGTTGCTTTGCTGGTGCAGGGTCTGGCTGGAATGCTCGGTGACCGCGTGCAGTTCCTCGGCGGCGGAGGCCAGTTGGTTGGACGAATCGGCGATCCGCTGCAGGGTGCCGCGCAGGCTGGCCTGCATGGTCTGCAGGGCGTGCAGCAGGCGCGCCGGTTCGTCCTTGCCGCTGACTGCGATGCTCTGGCCGAGATCACCGCGGGCGATGGTTTCCGCTACCTCCACGGCCTGGCCCAGGGGGCGCACGATGCTGCGGGTCAGGAACAGGGCCAGGACCACGGTCAGGGCCACCACGACCAGCATGATCAGCAGGACCATGCCCACCGCACCTTTGAACACCTGGTTGCTTTGCGCCGCCGCGGCGATACCGCCCCGGGTGTTGACGTCGATGATGGTCAGCAATTCCTTGAGCATGGCGTCGGCGTTGGCCAGGAACGGGCCGCCGTCGACGATGTCGATCGCCGCTTCCTTGTGGCCCTGGCGCATCAGGTCGGTGATCCGGTGCTGGTCCTTGAGGTACAGCGCCTCGGCTTCGACAAAACGCTCGTAGGCGGCGCGTTCGTCGTCGACGTTGATCAGTTTTTCATAGGCCTGCTGTTGCCGATCCTGCTGCTGCTCCAGCTCGCTGAGGCGCGACAGCAAGGCCTGCACGTCACCGCTGTCGCGCACCACCAGCATGCGCAGGGTCAGGGTTCGGATCTGGGTGCTGGTCAGGGCCAGGGCATTGGCGGCAACGATGGATGGCTGCCAGTTCTGGTCGACCTCAAGGGATTGCTGGTTCATGCGTTGCATTTCCAGCAGGGAGAAAACTCCCAGGGCCAGGGCCAGCAGGGCGATCAGGGCGAAGCTGAACCCTGCGCGGCGGGAAATGTTCATCGTTCTCAAGAGCATGACTGTGTTCCTTGTGGCGGCAAAAAGTACAACCGGCGAGGCGAGTCGCGGTTTGCATCGGTGCGGTGCGCGGTGGGGCGAGGCCCCACGGCACCGTCGGCTTTTTGCACACAAGGCAGGCGGCAGGCGCATCTGATCGGCGCCTTTGTCCAGTGCTTTCCAGGATCGACAGGTTGCACGGCCTGCTTGGAAAACCCGCCAATGATAGCACGGTGACATCTGTCGTGGGCGCCTGGCCCGCGGCTTTCACCGGCCTTCGGTCTGGAGAAAGCCCTGGATGGAGCGGGCGCTGGTGGCCGGGTCGACCTGCATGAAGCAGTGCTGGCCATCGATCACCTGAGTGCTCAGGTGCCGGTTGATGGCCGCCCAGCGCTTGATCGAGCGAGCCACGTAGGGGTAGCTGTCGCGGCCATGGATCACCAGGCTTGGGGTCTTCACCTGGCGCAGCGAGCGCCACAGGCGGCGGGGAAAGGAGCTGTAGATATCCACTTCGCGCTCGGGGGCGCATTTGAGGGCCACGCCTTGTTCGTCGTCCTTCAGGCCGTGTTCGACATAAGCGGCCAGGGCCGCGTCGCTCCAGCCCTTGAAGATGCCCCGGTTGGCCAGCGCGGCCTTGGCGGCGGCGCGGTCCGGCCAGCGCCGGCGGCGGGCGGCGGCCTTGCGCGCGAGGCTGTGGCGGCGGTTCAGGCCCAGGGCCGACAGCACGCCCAGGGAACCGATCATGGAGGGGGTGAAGATCACCGGGTCCAGCATCACCGCCTTGCGAAACAGTTGCGGGCGTTCGGCGACGATCAGGCAGGTGAGCACCCCGCCAAAACTGTGGCCCAGCGCATAGCGCGGTACCTCGCCATAGGCATCGAGCCCGGCTTCGAAGGCCTCGGCTGCCAGTTCGGCGGTGCGGTTCCAGCCCAGGAACGGGCCGCCGTGGTCGGTATCGCCGTGGCCCTGGACGTCACTGAGCCACAGGTCGAAGGACTCGGCCAGCAGCGCCAGCATCGGCTGATAGGCCATGGAGCAGAAACCGTTGCCGTGCAGGAAGTGCAGCAGCGGCTTGCCCGAAGGCGCGGAGCGCAGGCCGCGCAGGGTGAAGCCTTCGGAACAGGGGTAGGACCAGGGAAGCAACTGCATGGGGCCTCGGGGCAAACGCTGAATACAGCCGGGCATTGTCGATGGCGCGGCCCTTGAGTCAAGGGCCGATCCTGACCGAGTCCAGCACTACCCGGTCTTGAGCTGGCGAAACGACAGGCTGATGCGCTCGCCGGCGTCCGGCGCCTTGGGGATCGCGTGCAGCCAGTGTTTCTGCAGTTCGTCCGACATGTGCAGCAGCGAGCCGCTGGCCAGGCTGTAGTCGAAGGTGGCGCCGCTTTCCTTGTGGCGAAAGACCATGGCCCGGGCGTGGCCCAGGGAGACGATCACCACTCCGGTGCCTGTCACCAACTGTTCATTGGCGTCGGAATGAAAGCCCATGGAGGATTGGCCGTCGGGGTAGCAGTTGAGCAGGCAGTTGTTGGGGCGAAAGCCCAGCAGTTGCTCGATGGGCCCGCACAACTGCTCCAGCGCTTCGGGCATCGGCACGGCGGGGTAGGTGATCTGCGAGTAGTCGTAGGGCGCGCCGAAACTGGCGGTCTTGCGCGCACGCATGCGCTCGTCCCACAGCACGGAGTCCTTGAGGTGGTTGAACAGCCGATGCGGGTCGGCGATGAAGTCGGGGAAAAAGTCGATTTCGGGTGGAGTCATGGGAGTACTGCCTGTCGTGAAGGACAGCGCCTGCGGAGGCAGGGCGTGATCCTTATCGGTCCTTGATGGGGGCCTGGAGTGTGCCGCCTGCCACCGACTGGATAAACTGTGCGGCCTTTTGCCCCAGGTCCGCCTGGGAAGCGCGGATCAGCAGGACCAGGGGCGCCAGGGACAGTGGCTCGATGTCCAGCCGTTGCTGGCTGGAATTGCGCAGTATCAGGGTCAGCTCGGTCCACTGGTCATCGTCGGCGGTCCGGCTGTTACCATCGGAATCCACATTGCAGCCAGCGCCCCACAGGTGTTCGGCCACCCGGTAGAACGCCGGGCGTGGTCCGGGCTGTTGCAGAAGCAGGGTGTGTGGCGAAGGCATGGCGTGGAGCTCGGGCGAGGTGGCGTTCCAGGTCGGTAACGGTATCTCGCCGCCGACGTGCGGCGCAACTGCGAAGAGGGCAGGCGCCGAGCATCCGGCCGGCTTGCTCAGCCCCCGTTGGCGCTGAGGATGCTCGCCACCTGGCGTGGCTGGCAGTTGAGGTAGGGCGAGGTTTTCAACCAGCGCTGGTCCGGGTACCAGGAGAACATGAACTGGCCATCCTTGAGCTTGTCTATCACCTGGCGCGCCACTTGCGGGCGCACCGCGGGGCAGCCCTGGCTACGGCCGATGCGGCCCTGGCGCTGGCTCCACAAGGGGTTCACGTAGTCGGCGGCATGGATCACGATGTCGCGGTCCCGGGCCCGGTCGTTGAAGCCCGGTTCCAGGCCGTCCATGCGCAGCGAGTAGCCATGGCTGCCTTCGTAGCTTTCCTGGGTGCGGAACAGGCCCAGGCTGGATTGGTAGCTGCCCAGGCGATTGGAGAACTGGGTAGCGAAGTTTTCCCCGGATTTCTGCCCGTGGGCCACCAGGTCGCGCAGCACCAGTTTTTTGGTCCGCAGGTCGAAGATCCACAGGCGCCGTTCGGTGGAGGGCTGCGAGTAGTCGATCACCGCCAGGTGGCGGGCTTGTCGGGCGCCGCTGCCTACCGCGCATTGCATGGCGTTCAGGGCACTTTTCAGGGCCTGGGGATTGAGTTGCGGGGCGGCGTGGGCGAGGCTGGCGTACAGCGTGGGGCTGGCGACGGGCTGGACTTTGCTGGCGGCGAAGGACGAAATGGAAAAGGCGCCCAGGGCAATGGCCACCAGGCAGAACCGGCACGAGAAATTCAACATGTATAGAGCGTCCCCATGGTCACTTTGGCTCCTGACGTCCTGTCGTTCCCCCGGCAGTCTGGTCTATATGTTTAATGCCCAGGCCCGATTGTTTTCCGCATCTGCCGTAATGGTTGGCCGCCCGTTGGGCGCCCACGGATTGGAGTAAAGCAGTTGTTCAAAAAACCCGCATGTTACTTGACCCTGTGCCTGCTCGCTGCGCCATTGGTCGCGCTGGCCGATGAGCTGCCACAGCTGTCGGCGAGCCCGATGCAAACGGCGCTGACGCAACTGGCCGTGGCCTGCCCGGCCCTGGCGCCGCGGCTCAATACCCCGGCCCAGCAGCTGTTGCAGGGCTTCTACCAGCAACAGGGCGAACAGCAGGTGTGGTCCGTGGCGGGCCGCCTGGCCAGCTTGCAGGCGCAGTTGGCGCAACTGGTGGACGACGGGCTGGACCCGGGCCACTACCGCCTGCCGCAGGCGAGCCCGACGGGAGATGGTCTGTGCAGCGATATCGATATCACCCATCAGTACCTGCAAGCCCTGCAGGACCTGCATTACGGCCGCCTGGCGCAAAGCCGCTTCGAGCCTATGTGGCGGGCCCAGCCGCTGCCGGACGATCGCCAGAGCGCGCTGCTGGCGATTGCCGTGCCGGGCATCGCCCACATCGCCACGGCCTTCGAGCAGGCGCGCCCCAGCCTCGCGCAATACCGCAACCTGCGCCAGGCCTATGCCCATGAGCGCCAGCAACCCTTGCCCCAGTGGCAGGCCGTGGCCGGCGGCCCGTTGCTGCGCCCGGACATGCAGGACAAGCGGGTGCCGGACCTGGCCCTGCGCCTGTACCACGGCGGCTACCTGCAAAGCCCGGTGGTCAACCCGGACAACGCCTACAGCGGCGAGCTGGTCAGCGCGGTGAAGAACTTCCAGCTTGGCCATTCGCTGCAGGCCGACGGTGTGGTCGGCGCGGGCACCCTGAAAGAGATGAACATCAGCCCGGCCGAGCGCCGCGAACAGCTGCGCATCAACCTCGAACGCCTGCGCTGGCTGGCCCAGGATTACGAGCCGAACCTGGTGCTGGTGAACGTTGCCGCCGCCCAGCTGACCTTCTATCAACATGACGCGGTGGTCTGGCAGACCCGCACCCAGGTCGGCCGCGCGGAGCGCCAGACGCCCTTGCTCAAATCCCAGGTCACCCGGCTGACCCTGAACCCCACCTGGACCGTGCCGCCGACCATCCTCAAGGAAGACAAACTGCCGGAAATCCGCCGCGACCAGGGTTTCCTCAACCGCCAGAACCTGCAGGTGCTGGATGCCAACGGCCAGCCCCTGGCGGCCGAGGACATCGACTGGGACCGCCCCGGCAACATCCTCCTGCGCCAGGGCGCCGGCCCGCGCAACCCCTTGGGGCGCATCGCCATCCGCTTCCCCAACCCGTTCTCGGTGTACCTGCACGACACCCCGAGCCAGGCGCTGTTCAGCAAGGGGCCGCGGGCCTTCAGCTCCGGCTGCGTGCGGGTCGAGCAGGCCCTGCAACTGCGCGACTGGCTGCTCAGCCCGGCGGAGCGGTTGCGCACCAACGAGCTGTTGGCCACCGGCCTGACCCACGAGTTCCGCCTGGCCAAGCCGGTGCCGATCCTGCTCAGCTACTGGACGGTGCAGGCCGACAGCCACGGGCAACTGCTGTATGCCCCGGACATCTACGGGCGGGATATGCCCCTGGCACTGGCCCTTGGCTCGCGCTGATGGCGTGCGACCGCAAGGGCCAGGGGCAGGGCGGTGCGTCAGCTTCCTGGGTATGAGGGCCCGGCTTGACGCGAACAGGCGGCGAGATCTTCCAGAAAGACCTCGAGGATCGGCGGCGGTGTGCTGCCGCGTCGGGTGATCACATCAAAGGGTGACATCAACCGCAGGCGCTTGGGCGCCAGTTGGCGCATGTCGCCGCAGGTGACCCACTGAGCGGCGAAATGGGTGGGCAGAAAGCCCAGGTAGGCGCCGGAGATGATCAGGATTGCCAGGGCCTCGATGTTGTCCACCGTGGCGGCGGCCTTGCTGACACCCAGGCATTGCAGATCGTGTTGCTGCATGTAGCCGCGCGCGACAACCCGGCTCGCGGCCACTTCCTCAAGCAGTTCGACGGTGTCGGCCTGGCTGGCGAACAACGGGTGGTAGCGGCCGCAGTACAGCCCCAGGGCCTCCTGGTACAAGGCGCTGTGCAACAGGCCCGGTACGTGGATCGGGAAGTGCCCGATGGCCAGGTGCAGGCGCCCGTCCAGCACCCGCTCTTCCAGCTCCGCCGGGGTGCCCACGTAGACATTCAGGTGCACGTCATGCCCCCTGGAGACAAAGCGCTGGGTGGCCCGCGGCAGCGGTGAGTCGGGGTCGCTGATGGTGGTATCGATGATCCCCAGGTTGAGCTGGCCGCTGATGTGCTGCTTGAGCACATCGGCGTCCATGCAGAAGTTCTCCACCGCCGACAGCAGGCGCTGGGTCGCCTCATGAATCGCCACCCCCTGCTCGGTCAAGCGGAACCCGCCGCGTCCGCGCTGGCAGAGTTTGACCCCGAGCCGTGTCTCCAGATGAGTCATCTGTTCGCTGATGGTCGACTGGCCGGTATTGAGCGCCGCCTGCGCCGCGGAAAAACCGCCGCAACGGACGATGGTGGCAAATACCCTGAGCAGCTTGAGATCGACATCGTGCAGTTGAATCACTGGACACCTCCCGCCTGTGGACACATCGGCAATGCCGATATGAGTATCTGATGTTCAGCATTTTCTCCATATAAACCAGCGCTCATAGTCGATTCAACGGCGGCGGCCGCACCCGCCCGCCCCAGCGAATAACAAGAAATGGAGACGCTGAACATGTCGAAGCACGGTTATGAGTCCGGCCGCCTGAACCTGCCTTTCGTGGGCCATTGCACCTTTGCCAAATCCCCGGTGTGCACCGACTGGGACACCCTGGATGCCGATGTGGCGATTCTCGGGGTGCCCAACGACATGGGTACCCAATGGCGTTCCGGTGCGCGCTTCGGGCCGCGGGGGATCCGTGAGGCCTCGACCCTGTTTTCCTTCGGCCACGCCGGGGCCTACGACCACGAAGACGATGTGATGTACCTGACCGCGGAGGATGTGCGCATGGTGGACGTGGGCGATGCGGATATCGTTCATACCGACATGGCCACCAGCAATGCCAACACCGAGTTCGCCGTGGGCAAGATCCTGCAGGCCGGGGCCATGCCGGTGGTGCTCGGGGGTGATCACTCGGTGCACGCTCCGGTGATCAAGGCGTTCGAGGGGCGCGGGCCGATCCACATCATTCACTTCGATGCCCACCTGGATTTTGTCGATGAGCGTCACGGCGTGCGCTACGGCCACGGCAACCCACTGCGCCGGGCCTCGGAGATGCAGCACATTATCGGCATGACCCAGATGGGGATCCGCAACGTGTCCTCATCCAACCGCGACGACTACGAGGCGGCCCATGCCGCCGGGTCGAAGATCCTCTCGGTCCGCGAGGTCCGGCGCCTGGGCACTGAAGGCGTGTTGGCGCTGATCCCCGAGGGCATCGACTACTACATCACCATCGACATTGACGGTTTCGATCCCTCGATCGCCCCCGGCACCGGCACGCCCAGCCATGGCGGGTTCCTCTACTACGAAGTGCTGGAGATCATCCAGGCCCTGGCCAGGCGCAGCCAGGGGCGGATCGTCGGCATGGACCTGGTGGAGGTGGCGCCGGTCTACGACCCCTCGGGCATCACCTCGATTCTGGCGGCGCAGCTGCTGCTCAACAGCCTCGGTTTCATCTTCCATGAGCGCGCCCAGGCTCGCTCCCGGTAATGAGACACACCTGCCTCCGGCACCGACCTGGGGCGATCAGCGAAGCACAGTGACTCGACGCCCAGCGTCGGGCAGAGGGCATGAACATGGACACGATCGTCAAGCAGTACCTGCAACAGTTCGCAATCAGCGAGGCCACCCAGCGCTTTCTCGGCAAGGCGCAGAAGATGTTCATCGGTGGCGCCTGGGTCGATGCCAGCGACGGCCAGACCGCGCAGGTCCGCGAGCCGTCCACCGAGGGCCTGCTCACCCATATTCCCATGGGCACCGTGGAGGACCTGGAGCGTGCCGTGAGCGCGGCCCGCAAGCAGTTCGACGGCGGCGAATGGAGCCTGCTCAAGCCGCTGGAGCGCGAGGCGATGATTCACCGCCTGGCGCAACTGATTGCGGACAACGCTACGGAACTGGCGGAAATCGAATCGATCGACATGGGCAAATCGGTGGCCAGTGCCCGGGATGTCGATATCCAGGGTACGGTCGACACTTTGCGCTATTTCGCCGGCTGGGCCAGCAAGCTCCACGGACGCACCGTCGAGCCCTCGTTGCCGGGCAATTACCTGGCGTACACGCGCAAGGAGCCGGTGGGCGTGGTCGGGGTGATAGTGCCCTGGAACTTCCCGTTGCAGACCCTGGCCTGGAAGCTGGGTGCGGCCCTGGCCACCGGTTGCACGGTGGTGGTCAAGCCCGCCGAGCTGACGTCGCTCTCGGCCTTGCGCTTCGCCGAGCTGGTGGAAGAGGCGGGCATCCCCGCCGGGGTGATCAATATTGTCAGCGGGCGCGGCAGCGTGATCGGCGCGGCCATGGCCGCGCACCCGGGGATCGACAAACTGAGCTTCACCGGGTCGACCCCGGTGGGCCGTACCGTGGGGCGCGCGGCGCTGGACGACATGAAGCGCCTGACCCTGGAACTGGGGGGCAAGTCGGCGGTGCTCGTGCTGGCCGACGCCGACTTGCGCGCGGCCGCCGAGGCCGTGGCCAACGGTGTGTTCTTCAACTCGGGGCAGGTCTGCGACGCCGGTACCCGTGCCTATATCCATCACAGCATCTATGACGCGTTTCTCGATGAGCTGATCGCCTACACCCGGACCTTGAAGGTGGCCCCGGGGCTGGACCCGGACTGCTTCATCAGCCCCCTGGTATCGGCCCAGCAGAAACAGCGGGTCAGCGAGTACATCGAGATCGGCAAGGGCGAGGGCGCCCAGCTGGTCTACGGCGGCCAGCCGCTCGAGGGGCCGGGGTACTTTGTCGAGCCGACCATTTTTGCCCATTGCCGCAATGACATGCGCATCGTCCAGGAAGAGATCTTCGGGCCGGTGCTGGTGACCGCGCCTTTCGACGATGACGAGCAGGCGCTGGCGCTGGCCAATGACTCGCTCTATGGCCTGGCGGCGGCGATCTACTCCAACGACCTGGGCCGGGTTCACTGCCTGATTCCGCGTCTGCGGGCCGGCTCGGTGTACGTCAATGCCCACAGCACCATCGACCCCGCGATGCCTTTTGGTGGCTACAAGCTGTCGGGGTTCGGCAAGGACCTGGGGCCGGAGCAGCTCGACCACCTGATGGAAACCAAGGCGGTCTGGATCACCCTGCCTTGACAGGCGAGCCTGCCTTTACCGATTTCGGGCGTCCTTGGGGCGCCCGCACATCCCTCGTCAGAGCCTGCAGGAGGTGCCCAGGCATCGAGTACCGCACCAGTGCCCCGTCATGATATCGACCAACAATAAGAGCCCATCATGAACACTAATGCCCAGCCTGCCCCGAGTGTCTCCAGTGCCGACAACGGCTCCGTTGTCGAAGTCCATTCGATCGATTACATCCCGGAAAACGAGCGCACCGACAAGCTCTCCAGCCAGGGGCCGTTCTGGTTTCTGGGCAACTTCACCTTCTTCACCATGACCATCGGCTTTGTCGGGCCCAGCGTCGGCCTCACGGCGTTCTGGACCACGGTGACCGGCACCCTGGGCATCATGTTCGGCACCTTGTTCATGGCCTTCCATGGTTCCCAGGGGCCGCACCTGGGCTTGCCGCAGATGATTCAGTCCCGGGCGCAGTTCGGCTATCGCGGGGTGATCCTGGTGCTGCTGGCGACCCTGTTCGTGTTCGCCGGTTTCAACATCGTCAACCTGGTGCTGATGATGCAGGGGCTGCAGACGTTGTTCGGCTTCGATCCGCTGCTGGTGGCCCTGGCGGTGACCGTGCCGGGGGCGACCCTGGCGATTCTTGGCCACGACTGGATGCACCGCAGTTTCAAGTGGGCGCTGTACCTGTCGCTGCCGCTCTATGGCCTGGTGAGCCTGGCGGTACTGATGCACTGGGTGCCCGATGCCCAACCGCTGGCCGTGGCGGCAGGCGGCGTGGCTCCGCAGCCCCTGGGCTTCAACTGGTCCGGCGGCGTCGCCCAGTTCGCCGCCGCGGCCAGCTACAACATCGCCTATGCGCCTTATGTGTCCGACTACTCGCGCTACCTGCCCAAGCACACCCACAGCGGCAAGCTGATCGCCGTGGTGTTCCTCGGGGCTTCGTTGTCCGGCGCCTGGATGATCGCCGTGGGCGGCTGGCTGGCCGACCACCTGCATTCCACCGATGTGCTGGTGGCACTGGGGCAGGTGGGCAACACCTTGTCACCGCTGGTGGGCACGGCGGTGGTGCTGGTGACCATCCTGGCGTTCCTGCCGGTGATCGCGATGAACATCTACAGCGCCAAGCTGACCACCCTGACCTGTGTCGATTCGATCATCAGCATCAAGCCGACGCGCAAGGCTCGGATCCTGGCGATTCTCTTCGTGATCCTGTTGCAACTGGGCGTGGCCCTGAGCATCCAGCGCTCGAACCAGGGGCTGTCGGTGCTGAGCATCTACCTGGTGGTGATGCTGTATTTCCTGGTGCCCTGGACTGCAGTCAACCTCACCGACTACTTCTTCGTGCGCAAGGGGCGCTACGCCATCACGCACTTCTTCATGCCCCGGGGCAACCTCTACGGCAGCTGGGGCCTGCGCGGGATCGTCGCCTACGCCATCGGCTTCGCGAGCATGATCCCCTTCTTCTACATCTACGACGGCGTGGAGCAGCGCGAGGTCTATGTCGGCCCGCTGGCCAGGGCCCTAGGCAGTATCGACGTTGCCTGGCTGGTGGGGCTGCTGGTGTCCGGGGTGGCCTACTACGGCCTGAGCCGTTCGCTGGACCTGGCGCACGAAGAGGCGGTGATCCTGCGCCTTGAGGACGCCGCGGGGGCGTGCGCCGAAGGGCTCGCGCAACCCCGCGAGGCGCTGCCGATTCTCAATCAATTGACGGTCGGGAGATGACCATGAGCAGGCAAACATTCGACTACATCATCATTGGTGCCGGATCGGCCGGCTGCGTGCTGGCCAACCGCTTGAGCGAGGACCCGGGTACCTCGGTACTGGTCCTGGAGTTCGGTGGCAGCGACCGTAGCGTGCTGATCCAGATGCCCAGCGCCTTTTCCATGCCGATGAACACCAGCAAGTACAACTGGCGCTACCAGACCGAGCCTGAGCCCTACCTCGACGGCCGGCGTATCCATTGCCCGCGGGGCAAGGTACTGGGGGGCTCGTCCTCGATCAACGGCCTGGTCTACATCCGCGGCCACGCCCATGACTTCGATGAGTGGCAAGCCCTGGGGGCGCGGGACTGGGGCTATCGGCACTGCCTGCCGTATTTCAAGCGGGCGGAAGACTACGAGGCCGGCGGTGACAGCTACCGCGGGCAGGGCGGGCCGTTGCACACCAACAATGGCAACAACATGCACAACCCCCTGTACCGGGCCTGGATCGATGCCGGTGTCGAGGCGGGCTACATCAGGACCGAAGACTGCAACGGTTTCATGCAGGAGGGCTTCGGCGCCATGCACATGACGGTGAAGAACGGCGTGCGCTGCTCGACCGCCAATGCCTACCTGCGACCGGCCATGGGGCGCCCCAACCTGACGGTGCTGACTCAGGCGATGACGCGCCGAATCCTCTTCGAGGGCAAGCGCGCGGTGGGCGTCGCCTATGACCGTCAGGGGCAGGTCCATGAAGTGCGGTGCAACCGCGAGGTGCTGGTCGCCGCCGGCCCCATCGGTTCGCCGCACCTGCTGCAACGCTCCGGGGTCGGGCCGGCCGAGGTGTTGCACAGGGCGTCGATCGAGCCTCGGCACGTGCTGCCGGGAGTGGGGGAAAACCTCCAGGATCACGCCGAGGTCTATATCCAGTTCGGCTGCAAGGAGCCGCTGACCCTCAACAGCAAGATGGACCCGCTGAGCAAGCTGCTGATCGGTCTGCGCTGGTTGCTGTTCAAGGACGGCCTGGGGGCCAGCAACCACTTCGAGGCCGGTGGCTTCATTCGTTCCGAGCAGGGCTTGGGTTGGCCGGATATCCAGTTTCACTTCCTGCCCGCGGCCATGCGCTATGACGGCAACAAACCCATCAAGGGGCATGGCTTCATGGTGCTCACGGGCCCCAACAAACCCAAGAGCCGCGGCCATGTGCGGGCCCGTTCCGGCGACCCGTACGAGCACCCGGAAATTCTCTTCAACTACCTGCAACGTGAGGAGGATCGCGAGGGTTTCCGCCGTTGTGTGCGCCTGACCCGGGAAATCATCGGCCAGCCGGCGATGGACCGTTACCGCGACGGCGAGATTGCGCCGGGGCCGCAGGTCAACACGGATGCACAGATCGACGAGTTCGTGCGGGCGAACCTGGAGAGCACCTATCACCCCTGCGGCACCTGTCGCATGGGCGAGGACGAGATGGCCGTGGTGGATTCCGAACTGTGTGTACACGGTCTTGAAGGCCTGCGGGTGATCGACTCGTCGGTGTTTCCCAGCGAGCCCAACGGCAACCTCAATGCGCCGACGATCATGCTCGCTGAGCGTGCCGCCGACCTGGTGCGCGGGCGTAAGCTGCTGGTGGCTGACGAGGTTGCGGTGGGGTTGGCCCCGGATTGGGAAAGTCGCCAGCGTCCGGGGTCGCCGGTACGCAAGGTGAGGGTTGAATGACCGCGAGGAGGAAAACCCTGCGCCGGCTGCCGTCTAGAGAACACGACAGCCGGCGTTGGGTTTTACCTTACTGGGCGGGCGCCAGCCGGTCGTAGATCACATCCAGGGCCGGGCCCAGGTCGCCGTCGCCCTGGGCCACGGCCTTGATGCCCTGGGGTACCGGCAATGACGGATCGCCGTGCATCCCGAACGGCGGCGGCAAGCCTGCCACCTTTGCCGGACGCTCATAGATCACCCGGCCTTCCTTGACGGTCTTGAGCACTTGGATCTCGCTCAGGGTCTCGGGTTTGACGGTCAGCGGGTTGGCCGAGAGCACCGCGAAATCCGCCAGCTTGCCCGGGGTGATGGAGCCTTTGCGGTCTTCTTCGAAATGCTGGTAGGCCGACCACAGGGTCATGGCCTTCAGCGCCTGCAAGGGCGTCACCCGCTGGTCCGGGCCGAGTACGTAGCCGCTGCGGGTGGTGCGGTTGACCGTGGCTGCCAGCACTCGCATGGAGTCCGGCAGGGCCACCGGTGCATCGTGGTGGGTGGTGAATTTCATCCCGGCCTGGTGCACCCACTGGGTCGGCGAGATGTTTTCCGCGCGTTCGGGCCCCAGCACCGACTGGCGATGCCAGTCGCCCCAGTAGTAGGTGTGCATGGGGAACAGGGAAGGGAAGATCTTCAGTTGCTTGAGTTCGGCCACCTGGTCCTTGCGCAGGGTCTGGCCGTGGATCATTACCGGCCGCACATCGACCCCGGGGTAGGCCTGTTCCGCGGCACGCATGGAACCGAGCAACTGGTCGATGGCGCGGTCGCCGTTGGTGTGGGAAAGGATCTGCCAGCGGTTGGCCAGGGCCTCTTTATAGAGGGCCAGGGCGTCGGCGTCCTTGACCACGCCGTAGCCGGCATAGCTGGCGTCCTGGCCCTGGGGCGGCTTGAAGTAGGGCTGGCTCAGCCAGGCCGTCTTGCCCTGGGGCGAGCCGTCCAGGGTCAGCTTGACCCCACCGATGCGAAAGTGCTGGTTGTACACCACCGGCTGGTTGCTCGGGTGATACCAGGGGGCGACCATCAGTTGCTTGACGCCGGGGGTGAGGATATCCGGGTAGGAGACGATGTCCGCCAGCAACTTGCCATCGCCCGCGGCCTTGATCGCGGTCTTGACCTGGTCCGGGGAAGAGCGGCCGTCCTGGATCGTGGTGTAGCCATAGCTGACATACAGCTTCTGCCCGGCGCTGAGCATGTCCACCGCCTGGTCGGCGGTGAGCTTGGGGAAGATCTTGATCAGGGCGTTGAAGAAGGCGTTTTCCTCCAGCACTCCGTTGGGCTCCTGGCTGCCGTCGACGCGGCGGATCACCCCGCCTTCCGGGTTGGGGGTCGACGCGTCGATCCCCGCCAGTTCCAGCGCCTTGCTGTTGAGCACCCCCAGGTGCGAGGACTGGTGGACGATGGCGATGGGCAGGTCGCGGGTCACGGCGTCCAGGTCGGCCTTGGTGGGGTGGCGCTGTTCCTGCAACTGGGAATCGTCATAGCCAAAGCCGAACAGCACGCCGAACTGCTTGGGGATCGGCGACTGCTGCTCAAAGCTGCGCAGGGTTTCCTGGAGCCCGGGGATGCTGTTGTTGGTTCCATCCGGTGGCGGCAGCAGGTTGGCGCTGGCAGCCTGGAAACCCACCATCGACACATGGCCGTGGGGGTCGACGAAGCCCGGTAGCAGGGTCGCGCCCTTGAGGTCGAGCATCTGCGTGGCCGGGCCCTTGTTCTTGAGTACCTGTTGCCGGTCACCCACGGCGAGGATCTTGCCGTCCTTCACCGCCACTGCCTGGGCCTTGGGGTGCTGGTCATCGATGGTGATGATCGGGCCGTTGAACCAGATGGCGTCGGCCACCGGCGACGTGGCCGCCAGGGCACTGGCACTGGCGAGCTGGAGCGCTGCCACGAGCAGCGCGAAGGAGGTCTTTTGCATGTGCGTTCTTCCTTGAAGCGGGCAGGAGCGCACTAGCCTAGCCGCAAAGCGCCGCCGCGGGCGAGTGGCTTGAGGTATGGTGTGCGGCCTTTTAGCTGCGACTCAAGGCTTGTCATGCCATTCAACAAACGCCAGCAGGCGGCCGCGGAGCGCCTGCTGGCCGCCACCCTGACCGAAGCCTGCGAAGCCGCCAAGGCCGAAATCGTCGGTTTTTCCTGGCTGACCCACGAAGTGGACTACGCCGCCTTCGCGGCGAGCCTGGTGGTGGTCTGGGTCTTCGACACCCAGGCCCACAAGGAGCAGGCCCTGGCGGCCGGGCAGGGCGCGCGGATGCTCGAACTGACGGCCCGGGCCCTGGAAGAGGCCGATGTTCACCTCGACGCCCTGGAAGCCCGTGTGTTCTTCGACAGCGAAGAGCAATGCCGGCGGATCAATGGTGGCGATTGGGCGCAACGCCTGAAGCGCCTGCGCCCGGGCCGGGGTTGAGCCATGGCCAAGGAAATCGACAACCCCTGCATCGCCCTGTGCCAGCTCAGTGGCGACCTGTGCCTGAGTTGCGGGCGCAGCAAGGACGACATCCGCAAATGGAAGCGCATGAAGCGCCCGGAAAAAATGGCCGCCGTGCAGCGGGCCGGCATCCGGCTCAAGGCCTTGCAGAAAAAGAAGGGCTGATCAGGTATCGCTCTGGAATTGGCCGGCGCCCAGGCGCCGCACGCTCAGCCAGAAGTCTTCCCCAGGTTCGTACTCGGCCAGAGACAGGCGGTGCACCTGTCCCTGCTCGTCCTCCACCGTCAGGCTGGTCTCCCAGTCGAAATCCGGGTTCTGGGAAATGGTGTAGGACGGGTAAGGGCTGTTGATCTCGAAATGAATCGAGTAGACCTCCAGTGGCGGGCACGACAGCAGGCCTTGTGCGTACAGCTGCCAGACCTTGCGCATGCCGGGCACGCACAGGCGCTCGGCAAAGGCCAGGGCCTGGGGGATGTCGTCCCAGGCGGCCTGTACCCCTTGCTGCGCGGTCGCGAGCCGGCGCTGGGGCGGTTCGTTGCTGGGGTGCTGGACGTAGACCAGGCGGCTGCCGAACTGCAATTCGCATTGCAGCACGCCGGCAGTGGTTACCCAGTGGCCCAGCAGCGATTCCTTGAGCAGGTCTATTTGCATCGCGTCTGAGGGCTCAGGCCGTTTGGCGGCGCATGGCGAGGATGGTGGTGCCGAAGAAGATAAAGGTGGAACCCACCACCCGGTTGACCCACTTGGACAGGGCCGGCCGGGTCAGCACGCCCTTGGCCCGGGAGGCCAGCACCGCGTAGACGCTGAGGGAGGTCAACGACAGCGCCATGAAGATCAGGGTCAGGATGAAGAACTGCGGCAGCAGCGCGGCGTGCTGGTCGATGAACTGGGGGAACAGGGCGGTGAAGAAGATGGTCGCCTTGGGGTTGGTGGCGGCGGTCAGGAAGGCCGACTTGAACAGCTTCAGGCGCGGCGGCTTGCCGACCTTGGTGCTGTCTGCGCTGGCTTCGCTCAGCAGTTGGCTCTTGCTGAACAGCTGCTTGGCACCCAGGTAGAACAGGTAGCCGGCACCGACGATCTTCACCGCGTTGAAAATCCATTCGGAACTGGCGATCAGTGCCCCGAGGCCGAGCATGGCCGCGGCAGACATGCAGAACAGCCCGCTGACATTGCCCAACGATGACCAGATAGTGGACTTGGCGCCGTAGGCCACGCTGTTGTGCAGCGCCACCAGGGTAGCGGGGCCGGGGCTGGCGATGGCGATGGCTGCCACCAGGGTGTAGGTCAGTATCGAGTGAGCATCCATGGTCCGGACTCGTCTTGCAGAAAAAGGGGGCTTGATTCTATCGGGGCCAGGGCGAGCTGTATGCCAGAAATTGACGGCTTTATCGAAGGGCGCGAGCGGCGCAGGCCACCGCCTTCGAGGCGCATCGGTGCCCATTGTCAACCATTGCTGCAATCGATAGTTATCATCAAAAAGTGCAGGTTCCGTTTTTCCGGCAAAGGAGGAAGATAGCGCTTACACCGTGCTTGCTGCAGAAGGAAACACCCGATGAGAATCTCGACTCTAGTGACCCTCGTGGTGCTTTTGATCGCGGGAACCGGGGCTTCTGCGGCCACCCTCGCCACTGACGACGCCTCCTGCCACTTCCTGCCCATGGCCGACAGCAGCACCGACCTGCAGCACGCGCAGTCGGTAGGCGTGCTGTACAGTGAAAACACCATCAGCACCCTGCAATACCTGGAGCACTACCATGCGGTGGCGCTCAACGGGGCGAAGAATGCCGGCCTCGATCCGCGCATCAGCCAAGCCTTCGTCAACAGCTCGGACCCGAAACGGGCAATCGACTGGCTGATGGCTTCGCTGCAGAAGCATTTCGGTTCGGTGACCGTCTATGACAGCCTTGACGCGGTGGTCCAGGCCCACCCCGATGTGGTGGTGATGCTCGATACCTACAACCAGTTGGTGACCAAGCGCAACAGCAAGGTCGAGGCGCGCTTCATCGCCAAGTTCTATGACGCCAACCTGCAGTACATCGGCCAGGCAGCCGGGATCCAGGCCAAGGAACTGCCGTCGGTCTGGGTACGGGGCAAGGCGGCGCCGGAGATCGCTGCGCAGATCAACCAGCAGACCGAGTTGCAGGTCGATGCCCTGAAGCAGTTCGACGCATCGCTCAAGGCCCTGGTGAGCCAGGGCGAAGCGGGGCAGATGGCGGCCAACAAATGAGTTGCAGGCAGGCCTGATGAAAAAAAGCCCCGAATGTTCGGGGCTTTTGCTTTGTGCCTGGCCGGGGGCAGCCTGTGGCGCGGTGCCTAGGCCGAGGCCAGAACCCCCGCGACCAGCAGTGCTATGCCCAGGTACCAGCCCCAGAGAAAGGGCCGGGCTTGCGGGTCTTTCCTGGCGTAGACGTACACATAGAAGGGAATGAACAGGCTGAGGATGGCATTGCCCAAAGAATTCTTCAGGGCCACGCAGAAAATCGCGAACTGCATCGCCACCGTAAGTGCCAGCCCTGACAGGATCAGGAACATAACCATTGAATCGTCTCGCTATCGAATGAAGGTCGGTCACCCCCTCTGGTGCGTCGCGGCCCGGATGCGGGCAGCGGCGCGCCAGAGGGAGCGGTGTGACGGGTTATCGACACGGCGGTGCAAAGCAATAGGCAAGGGTGCCGTCATCGACCCTTCATTCACTTGCGAGCGTTCACTGCTGGTGCCAGGCCGGGTTTCAGGCGCCGCTGCCCAGGGACGCCATGTCGATCACGAAGCGGTAGCGCACATCGGCCCGTTCCATGCGTTCGAAGGCCTGGTTGATGTCCTGCATGGCGATCATTTCGCAGTCCGGGAGGATGTTCTTGCGCGCGCAGAAGTCGAGCATTTCCTGGGTCTGGGCGATGCCGCCGATGGGTGAACCGGCCAGCCGGCGCCGGCCCAGGAGCATGGGCAGGGTCAGTTGTTCGTCGATCGGCCCGACCTGGCCGACGATCACCAGGGTGCAGTCGATGTCCAGCAGGGGCATGTAGGGCGAGACGTTGTGGCGCACCGGAATGGTGTCGATGATCAGGTCGAAGCTCGACTGGGCGCGGGCCATGGCCTGCGGGTCGCTGGACACCAGCAGTGCATCGGCGCCCAGGGCCAGGGCGTCGGCGCGCTTGTCGGCGCTGCGGCTCAGGACCGTGACCTTGGCTCCCATGCCCACCGCCAGCTTGACCGCCATGTGCCCCAGGCCACCGAGGCCGATGACCCCGACCCGGCTGCCGGGCCCGACATTCCAGGTGCGCAGCGGCGAATAGGTGGTGATGCCGGCGCACAGCAGCGGCGCGGCCTTGGCCAGGTCCAGGCCTTCGGGCACCCGCAGGACGAATTCTTCGCGCACCACCAGGTGCTTGGAGTAGCCGCCGTAGGTCACCTCGCGGGTGATGCGGTCCAGGCCGTTGTAGGTCTGGGTATTGTGCTCGCGGCACATCTGTTCTTCGCCCTTGCGGCACTGGTCGCACACCTGGCAGGAGTCCACCATGCAGCCGACGGCGACGCTGTCGCCGACCTTGTACCGCTTGACCTCGGGGCCGACGGCGGTGACCCGACCGACGATCTCGTGGCCCGGGACCATGGGGTAGCGGCTGGCGCCCCAGTCGTTGCGCGCCTGGTGCAGGTCGGAGTGGCAGACCCCGCAATAGAGGATTTCCATCGCCACATCGTTGGCGCGCAGGGCGCGACGGTGGAAGGTGAAAGGCGCCAGGGGAACCCCGGCGGACTGCGCTGCGTAACCGAAGGTTTGCATGATCAGCGTTCCTGTGTGAGGGAGAGCGAATGATCCGAAGGCAGGGCTACAAGCATAGAAGCCCCGGGCGCACCGTGAGGACGGCCGACCGATGGTTGTGCGGGCCAACCGACCGCGCACTGCGCAGGCCGGGGTGAGTGAGTGTCGCTCCTTCATTGTCCTGGGGCCCCGGTTGCTGCTTCAGGGTGTAGCAGCCACGCCCAGGCACTGGGCTCAGGGCGCGCCGAACATCGCGGTCCAGTAAATGCCGGCATCGCTTTTCGGGTCCACCGCGTAGGCCGCGCCCAGCTCGCTGTAGGCCGGGTTCATCAGGTTGGCGCAATGCCCGGGGCTGGCCAGCCAGCCGTCCACCACCTTGCGCACCGTGTCCTGGCCGGCGGCGATATTCTCGCCCACCTGCTGGCCGGCATAGCCTGCCAGTTCCGCGCGGTCACCCGGGGTGCGGCCGTCGTGGTCCTTGTGGTCGAAGTAGTTCTGGTTGGCCATGGCCCGGCTGTGTTCCTCGGCGGTGGTGCCCAGGGTGGCGTTCCAGGCCAGGGGCGCGGTGGCGGCAAAACCCTGGCCACCGCATTGCCGGGGCTGGCCGCGGGCACTGTTGATCTGCGCGAGCAGTTGCTGGCCCTCGGCCTGCCAGTCCCCCAGGCGCGCGGACAGCAGCGGTCGCGCGAGCACGATGCGCCACTGGTTGGCCTGGCGATTGACACCGATATCGACGAACTGCGGGTCCAGCACCACCTGGCAGAAGCTCTCGCGTACCGCCTGCATCGCTGCCTGGGCATCCCGGGGGCCGGAGAGGCTGATGGCCTGCACGTTGACCATGGGGTAGGCCGCCCGGGCCAGGGCCTGCTGCAGGTCACCGACGTTGTCCACCGGCAGGATCAGCCGTGGGTCGCCGGTCAGCGGCGGCAGCTCCGAGGAGGCCTGGTTGGCGCAGCGTTGCGGCTGGCTGCGGTAGGCGTTGATCGATTCGATCAGTTGCGACTGGTCGTCGGCGACGGCGCCGGTGGCCGCCAGCAAGCCCAGGGCCAGGGCTGTGGCGGGCAAGAACAGTGAGCGCATGGGCATGCAAGTCTCCCGGGAAATGGACAGCGCCCATGATGCACCCGGCGCCGGGGCATTTCATCCGCCGGTGGATGAAATCGGTGTTAGCCGCTGCGCCTCAATGGAAGTCGTAGTACAGCGCCCATTCGCCGCTGGCGGGGTGTTTCCAGAACATCAGGCTGCCGCCGTGCACCACGTTGAGGTTGATCTTGGCGTCGGAGGAAATCTGCATCACGAATTCGAAGCCGTCCCCGACATCGATTCCCGACTGGCAGAACGAGGGGTAGCCCCCGAGCTTGTGCTGGTAGCAATGGTTCACCAGGTCGTAGTAGCACTCGATCTGCCCGGAGTTTTCCAGTTCGAGGATTTCCCGCTCCAGGTCCTCCGGCACGCCACCGCCGTCCCACAGCGGAAAGTCCGCGGGCACGGCTTCGGGCTTGAGCGGGAAGGGCTTGAGAAAGGCCCCGGGGGCAGTCAGGTCCTTGCGCACCAGCACATCCTCGGCACTGTACTCGCGAATCAGCCAGCGCTCGCCCATGGGTTCCAGGGGCTCGGGAAAGGGGTTGGCGACGAACACCGTGAGCACCCGCACGCCTTCCAGCAGCGGGCTGTGGAAGGGCAGCGCCGGCAGATAGAGCTGGGCGAACGGCAGCAGGGTTTCCCCGGCGCTGTTGCGCGGCAGCTCTTCATCCTCGCGAAACATAAAGACCCGGCCCAGCCAGCTTTCCTCGTCGCTGCCGGAGGGGCGAAAACCGCCGGGAGTCAATTGCAGCGCCGGCTTGGCCAGGCGGCGCTGGATTTCCTGAATGTCCATGGTCAGGGCAGGTGTCCTGTTCGAGAGAAAGGGAGCGGCAATGTATCAAAAGTCCTCTTGCCTGGGGACCGTGGTGGGCTCAGCGCAATTGCCTCGGAGTGGCGTTGAGCAACTTGCGCATCAGCCGGCGCAGGGCCGTGGCGTCCTGGTATCCCACCTGCTCGGCCACGCGCTCCACCGAATATTTGCTGCTTTGCAACAGAGCCCTCGCCCGGTTCAGTTGCACATTCTGGATCAGGCGCAAGCTGCTGTGGCCGGTGACCTTGCGTATCTGGCGACCCAGGGTCCGTTCGGACATGCTGAACTGTGCGGCCAGTTCGCCGACGCTGGGCAGGTTTGGCAAGCCGGCTTCGATATGGGCGGTAAGCCGGCTGATCAGGGTGTTGCCCTGGGCCATCATTGCCGGTACCCGAAACGGCGCCTGCAATTGCCGCCGATCAATCAGCAGCGTCTGCCCCACCGCGTCTGCCAAGCTCGTGCCGAAACGGCTGCGCAGCAGATGCAGCATCAAATCCGATTGGCCAAATGCTGCTCCGGCGGTGGTTAGCGGAGGGTCGACCACGACCATCTGGTCCGGATCCACCTTGGTGTCGACGGCCCACTCTTGCAGCAGCGGCGCCAACCACCAGGAGGTCGTAACCCGGCGCCCGGGCAGGAGCCCGGCGGCCTGCAACAGGAAAACGGCGGAACAGGATGCTGCCACTTCGCCTCCGAGTTCCAGATGATCGCGCACTGCATCCAGCAACGGGGCAATGTCTGCTTGCAGCAGGCGCTGGGCGATGGCCTCGGGAGTGTCGATGCCCAGCCCCGGGACTATCCAGCAGGACCGATCATCGCCCCTGGCATCCAGGGCCTCGACCTCGAGCAGCAGGCCCTGGCCCAGGGCTACCTGGCCACCCTGCAAGGCACAAACCCGCCAGCGCGGAGCCCCGAGCCCCAGGCGTGGGGCCAGCAGCGCGGCGCTGGAAAGCATGTCCAGGGTCAGGGCGACGCTGGAGGCAAAGGAACCGGGTAGGAGCAAGACGGTGAAATCGTTCATTGGCGGATTATGCATGAAAGATGTCGAATCGATCGCTGTTGGCCAGGGATGAGCACAGGCTCAATAGCCGCTCCTTTTCTGTGTAAGTGGTGATGCCGATGCCTAATATTCTGATCAAGATCCCCCAGGGCGCTTTCGATGCCCGGCAGCGTGCCAAGGTCTTGCAAGAGGTTACCCAAGTGGCCCTGACGGTGGAGCAAATAGGTGATGACCCCCGTCAGCGGGCGTTGTGCTGGGTACTGCTGGAAGAGCTGGCGCCGGGCTTCTGGAGTTGTGGAGGTGCCGACTCCAGTGCCCAGGCGGTTCCTTGCATGGTCCGGGTCAAGGTCCCGGCGGGCGTGCTCGATGCTGCCCAGCGCCTGGCCTATGTCGAGGGCTTGCATCAGGCGCTGGCCGCCTGTCTGGCAGAGGACGATCCGCGAATGCTGATGACCTCGATCCTGCTGGATGACGTGGCTGATGGCACCTGGGGGGCTAACGGTTCGTTGTGGCGGCTGGCGGATTTTGCCCGAGCGGCGGGCTATCGGCACCTGTCCCACCTGCATGCGCGATAGTTCCGACCGCCTTCCCAGGCCCTCGGCTCAGGCGTCTCTACCGTGAGCCGCTGCCGCGAGCTGGCTGGTATCGACCCGCACGAAGACCGAATCGCCAATGGCGGTCAGCACATCGCCGGCATACACCTCGCAGATCACCTGGCTCTTGCGGCCTACTTCACCCTCGACCCTGGCGCGCAGGGTCAGGGGCACGCCCATGGGGGTGGGCTTGATGAACTTGATGCCCAGGTTGCCGGTGACGCAGTCGATGCGGGGCAGGCTGCCGGGCTCGCGCTGTTCGTTGCGGTAGTGGTAGGCCATGGCGGTCCAGTTGGAGTGGCAGTCCACCAGCATGGCGATCAGGCCGCCGTAGACCAGGTCCGGCCAGCCGCAGTACTTGGCGTCGGGCAGGTGCTCGGCCACCACGTGCACACCGTCCTCGTGCCAGTGGCTCTTGATGTGCAGGCCGTGATGGTTGCTGCTGCCGCAGCCGAAGCACACGCCTTCGGGGGCGGTGGTGTCTTGCAGTGAGGTCGGGTGCATGGTTGTTCCTTGTTGTTCTTGGGGGCGCGGCGCCGGGTGCTTTCCCGGCGTTGCAGCGCAGCATCCTATCCAATTTGCCTGAACGATCGAAGGACGGATTGCAGCTAGCTGGGGTAGTGCATGGTCAGCACGGCCCAGCGCAGGTTCTCGACCCCGGGTACTTCGCCAATATCGCGGGAGGCGTGTTCGACCCAGCCGGTGTATTCCACGACCGCCTCCAGATGCTTTGTCCATTTATCCTCTGTGAAGCCGACGCCGAAGATGATCACGCTGCCGCTGGCGACCTTTTCTTCCTTGGCCTTCAGGCGTGTCATGTACCAGTAGTCGTCCGATGCCGAGATGAACAACTTGCCTTGGTTGGCGTTGGCAAAGGGCGCCTTGAGTTCGATGAAGTGGAAGCGCTGCTTGTCTGCGTCGCGGATCCACAGGTCACATTGCTTATGGTGAATGTCCATGTCGGACCAGCGCTGGTCCAGGGCGACCTTGTATTCCACGCCCACGTCGCCGAGCCAGCCGTCGCGTGGCCCGGCCAACCCCCGGTGCTGGATCAGCCAGAAATAGAATTCGAACTTCAGCCAGCCCTCGAAACCATTGCCGAGCACGCTGAGGGCCGAGGGAAGGTGCGGGCGCTCCTGTTCCCAGGACTTCAGGAACGCGCGGAACTCTGTTGCAACACTGTCGATACCTGGCATGGCCGTCCTTTGCAGTAAATGGGTGAAGGTGGTGTTGTGGCGCGGTGCCATCATGCATCAAGGTCACCTCTTGGCGAAGGCGCATTTGCCGCTGTGAATGAGGGGCGGCCAGCGTCGTTGTGACGCATTGATTGCGGCAGGTGTCGTACAGCGTCGAGGTTTTCCCGGGCGGGCGGCTCGTGGCTCCGGCCAAGACAGGCTGATGCCGTAATGATATTCTTGCGCTGAATCGGTTCATCGTTTGTGCAGAAATACCTTACCCGTGCTTAGCTTCAAGTGGCCTGTTCGGGTCCCTTGCAAGGCTGTGGGAGTGTCTGCACGACCCCGCCGAATGTAATGTCAGGCAGTGTTCGTTTACCTCTTTGGTTGAACCCGACCCCTAATTTCCTGTTGGCCCCCGCAGTTGCGGGCGTCATTCTTGTTCGTCCGGCAGTTTGCGACGCGCAAGGTCGGGCAGGGGGAAACTGCCTGTTGGTTGCGTCCCGTGACGTGCCCTGAGAAACACTGTCACTCAAGTAGCTGAAGCCAAGAACGACAAGAAGTCAGCGCCGGAGCGATATAAAACTGAGGTCGAGCCTGTCTCGTCGGCCTTGTGTGCCCACCCTCCAGTTCTTTTGAATGTGTTGGTCCAGGACCTGCGAAATGACTGTTTCGCAATCACCGGAGTACGCAGGATCGAGGATGGGGCGGCGGATGGCGTTCTATCGTAGGTACTCAGAATGTTTAAGAAAGTGAACACGGCCCTGATCGGGCTGGCGATGTCGATAGGCCTCACGACCGCGCACGCGGCTGAGCCGAAGAAAGTGGATGTGCTGCTGATCGGTGGCGGCATCATGAGTTCGACCCTCGGGGTCTGGCTCAATGAGCTGCAGCCGGATTGGTCGATGGAGATGGTCGAGCGCCTGGACGGCGTCGCAGAAGAAAGCTCCAACGGCTGGAACAACGCCGGTACCGGCCACTCCGCTTTGGCCGAGCTGAACTACACGCCGGAAGGCAAGGACGGCAAGATCGAGATCGCCAAGGCCATCGAGATCAACGAAGCGTTCCAGATTTCCCGGCAGTTCTGGTCCTGGCAGGTCAAGAACGGCGTCCTGAAGAACCCGCGTTCGTTCATCAACTCCACCCCGCACATGAGCTTCGTCTGGGGCGATGACAACATCAAGTTCCTCAAGGCCCGCTACGAGGCCCTGCAGGCCAGCCCGCTGTTCAGCGGCATGCAGTACTCCGAAGACGCCGAGCAGATCAAGAAGTGGGTTCCACTGATGATGGAAGGTCGTGACCCGGCGCAGAAGATCGCTGCGACCTGGACCCCGATCGGCACCGACGTCAACTTCGGCGAGATCACTCGCCAGTTCGTTGCCCACCTGCAGGCCCAGCCCAACTTCGCGCTGAAACTGTCCAGCGAAGTGCAGGAAATCGAGCGTAATAAAGACGGCTCGTGGCGCGTGACCTACAAGAACCTCAAGGACGGTTCGAAAACCGAGACCGACGCCAAGTTCGTGTTCATCGGCGCCGGCGGCGGTGCCCTGCACCTGCTGCAGAAGTCGGGCATTCCTGAAGCCAACGAATACGCCGGCTTCCCGGTGGGTGGCTCGTTCCTGGTGACCGACAACGCCAGCGTGGCCGAGCAGCACCTGGCCAAGGCCTACGGCAAGGCTTCGGTCGGCGCGCCACCGATGTCGGTTCCGCACCTGGACACTCGTGTGCTGGACGGCAAGCGGGTGATCCTGTTTGGCCCATTCGCTACCTTCTCCACCAAGTTCCTCAAGGAAGGTTCGTACTTCGACCTGCTGACCAGCACCACCACCCACAACTTCTGGCCGATGACCAAGGTGGGTATCGAGCAGTACCCGCTGGTGGAATACCTGGCCGGCCAGCTGATGCTGTCGGATGACGACCGCTTCGCCGCGCTGAAGGAATACTTCCCCAACGCCAAGCAGGAGGACTGGCGCCTGTGGCAGGCCGGCCAGCGCGTGCAGATCATCAAGCGTGACGAAGAGAAGGGCGGCGTGCTGAAACTGGGCACCGAGATCGTGGCCTCCGAAGACGGCAGCATCGCCGGCCTGCTGGGCGCATCCCCAGGTGCTTCGACCGCCGCGCCGATCATGCTCAGCGTGCTGCAGAAAGTCTTCAAGGACCAGGTCGCGACCCCGGCCTGGCAGGAGAAGCTCAAGCAGATCGTGCCGAGCTACGGCACTGCGCTGAACGACAGCCCTGAGCGTGTGGCCAAAGAATGGGCCTACACCGCTGAAGTGCTGCAACTGACCCCGCCACCGCCGGTCAAGGGCGCGGCGCCTCAGGCTCCGGCCAGCCTGGCCAAGCCAGAGAGCAACCCAGCGGCCGACATGGCGCTGTAAGCCCTCGGCCCCGCCCGCGTTAGTCGGGCGGGGCACTGCGGATGCGCCGGTGCATCCGCATCCTGTGCCGGTTGCGGCCATGGCCCCGCCATAGCCGCAGCCCGCCAGTCTCTTGCTCCCGATCCCATTCGCGCTTTTTCGCCGATGCACGCACCCGATGCGCTGCCCGGTTGTGCGCCTGTGTCACCCGCGCCGGGTTATCATGGCGCGCCCGCCGTAGCCGGGCATGCCCCAATCCTCGGAGTCACCGCCTCGATGTCCAGCATCACCCTGTTCCAAGCCCCGCCGCCCGAAGCCATCCAGAGCCAGATCCAGCAGATGGTGGTGGACTACATCACCGACGTCAGCGCGGTGGCCATCGCCCCGAGCAACCCGCTGTACAACCTGTACCAGTACGGCGTCGGCTATGAGGTGCACCTGTACCTGCAGGCCATGGACGGTTCCCGGGGGATTACGGTGGAGCTGGTGGTGGCCACCGACCCGCAGGCCCCGGACCAGGTGCTGGGTTTCACCCTGTACCTGCCGGTCAAGGACGATCCCCAGGCCTGCGCCGTGGCGTACATGGCGGTGCTGCAAGGCCACCGGCGCCAGGGCATTGCCCGGCAGATGCTGCAAGCCATGCTGGCGCGTTACCCCCATGCGGAACTCGCCTGCAACGTGGCCAAGGTGGGGTGTTTCGAGGCCCTGGGCTTCCAGCTGCTGGGCGCCCGCGGCCCGCAGGTGCTGATGAACACCCGGGGCCACGGCAGCGACGGCCTGCTGGCGGTGCTGGATGTGGCACCGATCTACCAATCGGTGGAAGTGCGGCAGATCCACACCTACCTGCTGGCCCAGCACGGGCGCAAGGCCATGCTGGAAGCGGAGAAAAAGCGCGACCGGCAGCTGGACCAGATGACCCGCCAGGCCCAGGCGCTGGTGCGCGAGCGCCTAGGGGAAGCGGCCCTGTCCAGTACTCAGCGGGCGCCTCGCTTGATTTGAGCCGGTTGTGCCAGGGCTCAAGGGAAGGTCAGTACCACCCGGGCACTGCCGCTGAAGTTGCCAGGGGTTACAGTGCCGATGGTTCTCAGGAGCGACTCGAACAGCACCGGCGTGTAACTGCTGTCGGCGGTGAAACTGTATTCTTTGTCCACGGGCGCGCCGCCTACCGTCAACTGTGAGTACAAGCCTTCCACGCCATTGAGCTTGACCATCCCTTCGATGGCGATGGACACCGTGGCTCTGCGGCTGCAGGTGACATAGGCCGTGGAGTGGGCCTGGTTGGTATTGACGGTTTCCGGGGTCAGGTTGCCGTGCTGCAGGTCGATGTTGCCAATGATGCTGCAGCTCATGGTCGGTTCCACGGGCGTCGGCGGGGGAATCTCTCCTTTCGCCGAGCTGGCTATTTTGCAGCGCATCATGGGGTCATTGGTTTTGTAGTCGCAGATCATCAAAATCAGCAGGGTCTTGCCATCCCACCCAAAGTCTAAAGGGATACCCGTGGATAATTGACTTGAGGCTACTTGGTTGAGGACAGTATTGGGATTGTCAGTCGGGCCCAGGTTGGGGGCTGCATAGATGGGCGGTTGCGAGGCTCTCGCGCCGTAGGTCACGAAAACCCAGATGCCGTTCTTTGTGGGCCACTGAATCAGGCCGCTGGGTAAGAGTTGTTTGGACTGCTCGCTGACCCAAAGAGCGTCCATGTCTCCATGAATGCGGTAGGTGTCATTACTTTCATTGTGTTTTACCAATAACCCGCCTATTGCGGGAAACGTCAGCAACAGCAAAACAGTACCGATTAAAAACTTCATATAAGGACTTCGCAGTATTGGGGGAGTATCGGTAAACATGCTGTCGTCCATATTTGAGCTAGTCATAATCTGCCGAAATACTCACGTTGGCTGAAAACGCGCCCGTTTGAAATTGCGTGCCGGGAAGTGCGGTCAAGGTCGCGTTGATATGGTTGTTGTTTGTGGTGGTGGTGCGAATGCTGGTGTTGGCTTGCCAGACCGTCCCCCATCGTTGACTGGTCAACTTGATGCCCAGGCCTTGCACATCGGTCTGGATGACGTCCGGGCTGTAGCCGGAAACGCCGGTCAACTTCAACACGATCGAGGAAGGTCCGGCACCGCAGTCGATGTCCAGTTCAATGGGGACGCTGTAGTGCTCGGCGGCGATCTTGGTGACGTCGATATCACCGAACCTTACATCCAGCGAGTTGCCCAGGCTGAACTTGCAACCGGGTTGGGTAATGCTTCCGGAGATGTTCGCCGTCGCGTTATAGGTTCCCGCCAGGCAGGTGCCGCACACCAGGGCCAGGGCCAGCGCCAGAGTCCGCGCGCCGAGGGTCTTGCGGTGGATAGCCAGGTTCATGGGTAGGCCAGCTCGAAATTGGCGACGGCGGAAAAGTTGCCGCCTTCGATGGTTTTATCCTTGATCTTGAGCAGGTAGGCCTTGAAGGACAGTTCCTCTCGGGACGCCTCGGAAAGGCTGTAGCTCAAGGTGTCGCTGTTGATCCTGATGGGTTTGTCCGCCGAGGTTTCCAGGCCGATGGCGACACCGGAGGCCGCTCCGGTGATCGCCAGAGCGCCGCTGAGCAGTGGCTCTTCCTGTCCCTTGAAGGTGATGTTGATCTTGTTGGCGGAGGCGCAGGTTTTAATCGTGATGTAAAACGGCACCCCATGACTCTTGCCGCTGCTCATCAAGTCCTTCTTGTTGTAGTCATCGAACTTTACCGTCTGTTCCGGATTCTCCACGGTCAGTTCGCAGGAGGGAACAATCAGGTTTCCGGAAAAGTTCAGGCGTATTTCGTCAGCGCCGGTAAAACCGGCTGGCAGCAATACTGCACCCAGTGCGAAGCATCCCATCAGTATGTTGTTCATTGAGCCACCTGCTGGCCGAAGTCCCGACCCGAAGGGCGAGTACTGTGGATTAACAATCTATTGATCTGGCGCATCAGGTGCTGTCAGTCGGTTTTTTTGAACTGGCACGCGCTTTGATCGCAGCGGTAGGCAAGTTGATGGTAACCACCGTAGTCATTGATGTAGGTGAGCACCGGTTGTGTGATCTGGCCCTTGTCGGGATGGATGTCCCGGGCTGAGAAGGGCGCCAGCATCACGGGGCTGAAATCCGTCTCGCTGCGTTTGTCCGAGAGGTCCTTCAGGTCATTGATGGTGATGTAGTAAGGCGTAGGGTTCTCGACGTTGAAACCCTGCCCGGCTTTTTTCAGCCTCAACTTCTCCTGCCAGATAACCCCTCGTTCCGGGGTAATGCCCTGCGGGCGGTAGAAGAGTTTGATTTTTGTCTGCAGCGCGATCTGCATGGTGTTTTCGGTTTCCGCGCGCGGCGGAACCTCGCGCAAGTTGAAATAGAACAGCGACTCGCGGTCTTTTGGCAGCTGCTCGACTTCTGCGGACTTCAACAGCTTTATCTGGCCACCCGACATCGGTTCCAGCCGTTGCAAAGGCGGCAGGACAATCAATGGGCCGGTTACTTTCTGTTGTTGATCATTCTCGATCCACGACTGCGCCAAGTAGGGCATTTCTTTGTTGTCGTTACGGATGCGGATGCTCAGTGACTTGTTTTCACCGTCGAAAATCACTCGGGTACGGTCCAGGGAAATGGCGGCTTGCGGGGCAACTCCGGGGAGGAGCAGGCAGCCCATGACGGTCAGGTGTTTCAAGAAACGGGAATGGAGAAGCATAAGGGGGCCTCGGGTCAGAATCGGGTTGTGCAGAGCAAGGTTTGGCGCTGCTCGGACTGCAGGTTGGCGGGCAGGGCGACGTTGCAGCTTTTGCCATTGCCCCAGAACACCTGGAACGCTGAATCGGCTTTGATACCGGTCAGATAGGCGAACCCGCTGTCAGCGACAATTGCCACTTCGCGCCCGGAGGCGTCCCGCAGGCTGGCGCCAAACGGCGGGTAGGAACCGTCTTCCAGTTTCAGGGTGACCAGGGCCTTGCTGCCCTGGATGACGGTCAGCTTGCGGTAGCCGATGGCGCCTTCGGTCAAGGTGGCGTCGGTTACCGATTTGCTCGCATCCATGTCGTCGGGCAGGCGATTGAGGTCGATCTGTACATCGGTGCGGGCGTAGCTGGTGAAGGCGGGCAGCACCGCCACGCCCATGGCGTTGGTGCGGGTTTCGCCGTTTTGCAGGGGCACCCCGGCCACGCCATCGGTGTCGAGCATGATCCGCGTGCCGCCGTTGTAGGTCGGTGGGTGCAGGGCGGCGCCCATGGCCGTGACGGTGGCGCCACCTTGCACGGACAGGCCGATGCTCTGGCTGCCGTCATTTTGATAGCTGCCATTGAGGCTGTAGTCGGCGCTGGCGGTCTGCTGGCTGTAGTAGCCTTGCACTCCGTCGCTGTCGAGCCCGGTGCTGGCGCGGATCATGTAGTTGCGGTCCGGTTGGTAGTTTGAATAGCTGGCCGCATGTCGCACTCCGGTGTCGTTGGCGTAGGCGTCGTAGCCGATGCGCTGGCCATCGCCGAAGGGCAGGGTGAGGGAGAGCGACAGGCTGTTGTCGGTTTCCGAGACGTTGCGGGTCTGGGTCAGGGACAGGGTCATGGCCAGCCCCTTGAAGCGGCCCACGTCGAAGTAGCGACTCAGGTTGGCGCTGATGTAGTCCGTGGCCGTTCGGTCCCAGTAGTCTTCATGGGTGTAGGACAGGTGGGCGCTGAAGCCCAGATCGCGGAACGATTTGTTGGCCAGGATCGTGTAGGCGGTCTTGCTGTTGCTTTGGTAGCGCTCAAGGTTTCGCGCGTTGATGAAGTCGTTCATGGTCATGAAGTTGCGCTGGGAGAAGCGATAGCCGGCAAAGTTGATTTCGCTGTCGTATTCATCGAAGCGCTTGGCGTAGTTCAGGCGCAGGGAACTGCCACGCAGTTGCCCTTCCACGGGGACGTCGGCACGGGTATGGGTGACGTCCAGGGACACCACGCCGAATCGGTGGAGGTTGCGCCCGATGCCGCCGGCGAGCGCGGTGTAGCCGGAGGTCATCAGGGTGCCGCCGAACAGCGACCAGTCGCTGTTCAGGCCCCAGGACATTTCCCCTGTGGCGAAGGTCGGGCCGGTGTCTTCCCGGTCATAGCTGGTCGGTCGGCCCAGTGTCAGGTTGTAGCGCATGTACCCTGGCCGGCTCAGGTAGGGGACGTTGGCGGTTTCCATCTGGTAGCTCTGGGTGCTGCCGTCATCTTCGCGGATCTCGATGTCCAGCTTGCCGCTGACCGCGCTGTTGATGTCGCGAATGCGAAAAGGGCCTGGCGGCACGGTGGTTTCATACAGCACGCGTTCGTCCTGGCGCACCGTGACCCGCGCGTTGCCCTTGGCCACGCCCACCACTTCCGGGGCATAGCCGCGCAGGCTGGGGGGCAGCATCTGGTCATCGGTAGCCAGGTTGATGCCCCGATAGCGAAAGGAGTCGAACAGCTTGGAGTTCAGGCTGACTTCGCCCACCAGCAGCTTTGCCCCTTGCCGCGGCAGAGGACGAAAGGCGTAAAAGCTGCTCCAGGAAAAATCCTGGCGGCTGTAGGCGTGGGTCTGGTAGCGACTGCCCTGGAAATCCCCGCGCAGACGCCAGGCGCCCAGGTTTGCCCCCAGGGTGCCGTTGCCGCTGATCTGCCGGGTGCTGCCGGAGCTTGGGTAGCGGTTCACGGAGGTATTGAGGCTGTAGTCCAGCAGGAGCCCGGAAACGCCTTCATCCCATTCACTGATGGGGCTCCAGTTAGGATCGCGATACTCCATCCAGGCCTGGGGCACGCTGAGACGCAGCACGCCCTGTTCCATGTCCGGGACCAGTCGCAGCCCCTGGATGCTTTCCAGATCCGCACAGTTTTGCGACTCGTGCCAACTGGCCAGCCGGTTCAGGACGTCTTCCTTGAGGCCAAGGCTGGCAGCCTGGTCCATGGGGATGCAGACACGGGTGGTAGAGGCTTGCGGGTCCACGGCATAGAAGTTCAGGCTGCGTTCGGGCAGTTTGCGATCATTGATCTGAATACCCATCAGGTATTGGCCGGGCATGACGTAATGCGCTGTTTTGAAACGGCTGAGATCGATGCTGCTGCGTTCGTCCACATCCATGACGTCGAGGTTGAAGTCCACGGCCATTGAGACCAATGGCCAGCCCAGCGAACTGACTAGCACCCCTATTGATAGAGTGATCTTCCCTGCGGTCATAGTTTGAATACTGAAGAAAATGGCTTGTTATCGGCTGTTAATTCAGTCGATGGCATAAAAAACGGGGTGGAGTTTGTGTTGGAACTCCGATGTTTCTGGGGATAACTTTCAAGGCACTGTGCGCCGTTGATGTCTTGTGGGGGTTTTAGTGTTGCTATTACAGTTGGTCGGAATTTTTTAGTTGGGTATAGAGTTGCTATTTTTTAAATACCGAGACATTGAAGTCTCGGTATTTTCGAATATTCAAGTCCGGAAGCATTAGAATGCTTCCGGGGTTCGGTTATTCGTAAGACAACATGAAGTTGGCCGTGGCGGTGAACTCACCTGGGGTGACCGCTACATCCTTGGCTGTCGTGCCACGCAGGAAGGCGCCGAACGCCAGGGTGTTGTCGCCCACCAGCAGGTCACGGGCAACGGAAGCTTCACCCAGCTTGACCTGGGCCCCGGAGCCGTTGGTCAGGGCAATGCCGGCGCCCTTGGCCGAGCCGGCGATACCCAGCAGGGTGTTGTCGGTGAGGTCGGCGTCGCCACCGAAGGTGACCTTGACCTTCTTCATTTTGCTGATATCGCACTGACGAAGTTCGATGTTGAAGCTCTGAATGGAGGACTCGCCATTGTTGGCCAGTACTTTGTTGGATACTTCATCCATACGAACAGTTTGGTCCTTGCTCTTGGCATCCAGAGAGCAGGGGGCATCGATAATGCTACCGATGAAGTTTACTTTGCCGCTGCCACCGGCACTGCTGGTGGCAGGTGGAGTTACAGGATCGTCGACCGCATAAGCCGAGCCACTGCCGAGTACCAGTGCTGCGAAGATTGCCAGAGGCGCTTTCTTGAAGTTCATTTTTCATCCTTAATCGAAAACAGAGAAACCATGCGCTGTATAACAACATCCTTTAAATAGGTGGGGAGCGCATGGGTTTGATATTAAGGAGTTACTGAGTGACTTCTAAGAGGGCCGTGCCCACGGACGGGTAGGACCTTTCCTACAAGATAGTAAGTAGTTTGTGAGGCGTAACTTCAACGTCTCTGAATGTATCTGGATATGTTTTTAGAGGGGGCCAGTCGGTGCATTCAGACTACCGTTCCGGCAGGAGGGATGACTTGTGCTTGACCCTGGACCTGACTAATCTCGCAAAAAAATGCAAAAGCAGGCATTAACATGCAAGAACAGCATCATTACGCCGAACTCCCTTCGGTACGCCGGCAGAAAATTCTCTTGCTGCTGGAGCGCGACGGCAAGGTCATGGCCGCCGAACTGAGCCGGCATTTCGCGGTGTCCGAAGACACCATCCGCCGCGACCTGGCGGAGCTGGATGCCGCCGGCCTGGTGCAGCGGGTCCATGGTGGCGCGCTGCCGCGGCCCAAGGACAGCGGCAAGGACTATTTCACCCGGGTCGGCGAAACCAATGAGGCGAAACTGCGCCTGGCGCAATATGCCGTGCAATGGGTGCAGGACGGCCAGACGGTGCTGTTCGATTCCGGCTCCACCACCCTGCACATCGCCCAGTCGCTGCCGGCGGGCATCAGCCTTACCGCGGTCACCGCCTCGCCGATGATTGCCGTGGCCCTGGCCGAGTACCCCAAGGTCAGGGTGATTCTCGCCGGTGGCCAGCTCAACCCGGCAACCCTGTCCGCCAGCGGCCATGAAGCACTGCGCATGATCCAGGGAATCAAGGCCGACCTGATGTTCACCGGCGTCTGCGCGATCCACCCGGAGATCGGCATCAGCTCCCTGCATTTCGACGAGGTGCCGATCAAGCAGGCAATGTTCGACAGTGCCAGCGAGGTCATCGCCGTGACCACCGCCGACAAGCTCGGCGCCATGGAACCCTTCGTCGTGGTGCCATGCAACCGCTTGCACCGGCTGGTGACCGAGCAGGAGGCGCCGGGTGTGGACATCGAAGGTTATCGGCAGTTGGGGATCGAGGTGCTGCAGGTCTGATCCGGCAGCGACCCCCGTTCCGGCGGCGCTTGCAGTAGATGGGGCAGCGCCTCGCGGGGTTGAGCCGTTTTGAAACCCAGATGCAGCCGTTGCCGGGTCCGGTGCAATTGCATGGGTCAATTCCTGGATGGCGGCGGGGCCAGTGCCTGGCTCATCCACTGCGCCATCTGCCGCAAGCGGTCGCTGAAACCGGCGCCGGCGGGGGCCGTTGCCTCGGCGGCCTGGCGAAACACGTCGATGGTGCCTGCCATTTCCGGGTAGTGCTGCACAAACAGCCGCACGTGCTCATCCAGGCTCTGGGGCCAGCTCGGCTCCTGCTCCTGGCGCAGCAGGTTGGTGGCGCGAACGAGTTTGCGCGAGGCCTGCCGTTGCAGCCGGAGGACTTCGGGGGGCATCTGTTCGCGGTCGATGCGCTCGGCGTAGTCGTCCAGCACTGCGAGAAAGTCACCGTTCACCGCCAGGGCAATCTCCCGGCTGGGCCTGAAAGGTGCAAAGCGCGAGCGCAGGTCTTCGCCCCACAGGCAGCGGCAATGGTGCTTGAGCCAATAGCCCCAGCTGTCGAGGTTCCGCGTTTCCAGCACCTGGTTGAGGTCGCCGATATCGAAATCGATCTTCGACACCAGCGGGTGGCGCGCTTGCAGGGCCTGGCGCAGGTTTTCCAGATGCTGGCACGCGACCGGGTCGGCGGGATCTTGCAGGATCAGGCACAGGTCCAGGTCGGAAGCTCCAGGCCGGGCTGTGCCACGGGCGACGCTGCCGTACAGGTACAGGCTATGCAGCGGCGGGCTGGCGGGAGCGGTGAGGGCGGCGCACAGCTCGTCGAGCAGGGCTCGGTACTCGGGCTGCAGGGGTGGTTCGGCAGGAAGGGCGATCAAGCCGTCGGCATCGACGCCGAATGCGCTATCGGGTGACATGGGGTGGCCTGTAATGCGGGTTCAGCGGCCACCTTAGCAAAGTCTGCCCGGGCCGTTGGAGCGGCCCGGGCAGGGTTGGGTCCAGCCTCAGTTCTTGAAGGCCGAGTGCTTGCGGCCCTGGTCGAGGAAGGCGAACACCACCACCAGCACCGCGGCGACGGCGAGAATGATCACCACGCCGTCGGTGGAGTGGGTGGCCGAGGCCGTCACCAGGGACAGAGCGCCCAGCGGCGCCAGGCCACCGGCGATGGCGGTGCCGATCTCGCGCCCGGTGCCGAAGCCCGAAGAGCGGGTCGCGGTGGGGAACTGGCGGCTGAGGAAGGAGCCCTGTGGGGCGAACATCATCGGCGCCAGAATGCCGGTGCCGACGCCGATGGCGATGTAGATCATCAGGCTCTCACCGGTGTTGAGCAGGGCCAGGAAGGGGTAGGCGAACAGCACCGAGAACAGCCCGCCGAGGATCAGCACGGTCTTGCTGCTCCACTTGTCGCAGAGCCAGCCGAAGAACGGCACGGCGACGATGGCGATCAGGCTGGCGATGGTCACCGACAGCGAAGTGACGTGCACATCGACGTTCTTGTACTGGGTCAGGTAGGCCAGGGAGAAGGTCTTGAAGATGTAGCTCAGGGCGTTGTAGCCCACCGCCACGAAGAACACCACGGCCAGGCCCTTGAGGTCGTTCTTGAACAGCGCCTTGAGCGGCGAGGCCTTGGCTTTCTGGCTTTCCTTGCTCAGTTCCTTGAACTCCGGGGTTTCCGGAATGCTGTTGCGCACCCACAGGCCGACGGCCACCAGGACGATGCTGCAGACGAACGGAATGCGCCAGCCGCCGGCCAGCAGGAAGTCGTTGCCGTTGATGGTCAGCAGGTAGATGGTCAGCGACGACAGCAGCAGGCCCAGGTTCAGCCCCAGCGCCGGCCAGGCGCCCTGGCTGCCGCGCTTGCCCTCGCTGGCGTGTTCATAGGAGGTGACCGCCGCGCCGGACAGTTCGGCGCCGGCGCCCAGGCCCTGGATGATGCGGATTGCCACCAGCAGGATCGGCGCCCAGATGCCGATCGACGCGTAGCTGGGGATCAGGCCGATCAGCGCGGTGCACACGCCCATCAGGCAGAAGGTCAGCACCAGTACCTGCTTGCGGCCGAACTTGTCCCCCAGGTAGCCGAACAGGATGCCGCCGAAGGGGCGGGCGATAAAGCCGATGGCAAAGGTCGAGAAGGCCATGAGGGTGGCGCTTTTCGGGTTGCTGTTATCGAAGAAGATCTTCGAGAAGACGATGGCCGCCATGGTGGCGTAGAGGTAGAAGTCATACCACTCCAGCATCGAGCCGAAGATGGTGGCCGCCGCGACCTTGCGCAGGCGTTTCTTGGTTTGCTGTGGGGTTTCCGCTGCAGTACTGCTGGTTTCAACTGCGGTCATATCCGTACATCCTCATGAATCATTGTAGTTATTGTCGAGTTGACGCGAGCCTTGCGCGACGCGCCCTAAGGGGCGGCCAAGGGGTATTGCGGCGACACGCGGCCCGCTTGGCAGTGCCGGGGCACTGCGCTGCAAGGTGATGGCGCGGGGTGTTTCAGGCGGCCTGGAAAATCCGGTCGGCAATCATCGAGCCAATGGGAATCGCCGAGGTGGCGGCGGGCGAGGGCGCGTTGCACACATGCAACATGCGCGGGGTTTCGGCGAACAGGAAATCGTGCACCAGGCTGCCGTCGCGCATCACCGCCTGGGCGCGGATCCCCGCCTCATAAGGCAGCAGGTCTTCCACTTGCAGAGAAGGGCAGTACTTGCGGCACTGCTCCAGGTAGCCGGACTTGAACAGCGAGTTCTTCATCTCGGTGGTGCCGGAGCCGAGGTTCTGCCAGATGGTTTTCCAGAAACCGGGGAAGCTGGCGTACTGCGCCACGTCGCGCCAGTTGATGGAGAACTTCCTGTAGTTCTCCCGGCCCAGGCCCAGTACCGCGTTGGGGCCGACGGTAACGCTGCCGTCGATCATGCGGGTCAGGTGCACCCCGAGGAACGGCAGCTCCGGATCGGGGATCGGGTAGATCAAGTGATTGACGATGTTGTTCTTCGACGCCGGCAGACGGAAGTATTCGCCGCGGAAGGGGATGATCTGGTGGTCGATCTTCACCCCGGCCATCACCGCCAGGCGATCCGATTGCAGGCCGGCGCAGGCCACCAGCTTCTTCGCCTGCCAGCTGCCGCCGTGGCTGCTGACGGTGACGCTGTCGGCGCTTTCCTGGATCGCGGTGACGGTCTGGCTCAGGCAGATCTCGCCGCCCTCGCGGCGGATCACCCGGGCCATGGTGTCGCAGACTTCGCGGTAGTCGACGATGCCGGTGGCGTCGAGGAACAGCCCGCCAAGGCCGACGATATTCGGTTCGCGCTGGCGCAGTTGCTCGGCGTCCAGGCGCTCCACCTTCAGGCCGTTCTGTTGCGAGCGCTGGTACAGGGCCTCCATGCGCTGCACTTCCAGGGCATTGGACGCCACCAGCACCTTGCCGCAGACCTCGAACTTGATCCCGTGCTCGCTGCAGAACTGCTTGGTGGCCTCGGCGCCACGCTTGCACAGGTCGGCCTTGAGGCTGCCCGGGGCGTAGTAGATGCCGGCGTGGATCACCCCGCTGTTGTGCCCGGTCTGGTGCTTGGCCAGGACGTTTTCCTTTTCCAGGATGACCAGCGAAGCGCCGGGCTGGCGCTTGAGGATCTCCATCGCCGTAGCCAGGCCGACGATGCCGCCGCCGATGATGCAAAAGTCATAAATCATTGTTCTTAGGTACCTTGGATCCAATGCGTTTCGGTCTGGTTATCAGGTTGTCAGACTAACTAATCCGACAAAAAAACCGCAGGCCGTGGCATGCGGCTCGAAGCGTGAAGCTGGGGTCAATCGATAGTCGGCAGCTCCAGGCCCAGGCGCTTGGCCGAAGCCCGCAAGTGGGCGTCGGCGCAACCGGCGGCGGCCTGGCGGTCGCCAGCGGCAATCGCCTGGTACAGCGCCTGGTGTTCCTGGGTGGCATCGGCGGAACCGCCCACCATGCGCAGCGCCGAGTTCTCCCAGGCGGCCTTGCGGGCGCTGGTCAGCTGGCTGCGCAGAAAATCATGGAAGGCCACGAAATAGTCGTTCTTGCTGGCCTCGGCGATGGCCCGGTGGAACTCCACGTCGGCCAGCCCCGCGGCTTCGAAATCACTGCGCTTGTCGTGCATTTCCTGCAACGCGCCCTGCATCCGTTGCAGGTCGGCGGCGTCGCGGCGCTGGGCGGCGATCGACGCGGCCTGGGTTTCGATCCACAAACGCATCTCGAACATCTGCGCCAGGTCCGGCAGGCGGCCATCGCCCTGGGGGAAACGGAACACGGTGCCGGCGGGGGTCTTGGAAATGTACGAACCCAGGCCACGCCGGGCGATCAGTACGCCGTCGGCCTTGAGCTGGGCGATGGCCTCGCGAATCACCGAGCGGCTGACGTTCAACTGCTCGGCCAGTTGCTGCTCGGTCGGCAGGCGCGATTCGGGGGCCAGGCGGCCGGAGTCGATCTCGGTGCGGATCGCATTGACCACGCGCACAACGAGAGAGTCGGGTCGCTGGAGTTCAAGCATGGGTGGGTAAAACCTTGGTAGTCAGGTTGTCAGACAATAGCCGTTGGGAATTTTCGCTGTCAAGAAAAACCCACGCCAGGCAGGCGTAGGTGGGGTCCCACAAAGCCGCACTCAGGCCGTCAGGGGGCAGCTGAAAATCAGGTCGTCGAAGTCTTCGCCACCCATGCGGAAGGCCCCTTCGTCACGTTGCTGGAAGACGAAACCGCATCGCTCCAGAACCTGGCAGGACGCAGCATTGCCGTCGGTGACCGTGGCCACCAGGCGCTTGATCCCCAGGCTGTGGCGGGCGTACTGCATCAGCGTGCGCAGGGATTCCGTGGCCAGGCCCTTGCCTTGATGACCGGGGGCCAGCAGGTAGCCGACCTCGGCTTCGGCGCTGGGCCGGTCGCTGACTCGCAGGCCGGTGAAGCCCAGCTCCTCGCCGCTGTGGCGATCACGGATCACCAGGCACAGCCAGTGGTCGCAATCCATGTCCCAATGGGGCAGGCGCGAGGTGAAACGCTCCTCGATCTGCATGCGGGAGAGCGGATCGCAGACATAGCGCAGGTTTTCCGGGTCGCTGTGCAGGGCCAGGAACAGCTCCCAGTCATGGGCGTTCAGGGGGCGCAGGTTCAGGCGAGGGGTGTGCAGTTCCAGCATGGGGGCTCCCGATCCGTGGGCAGGAAAGATTTTGGGCACTTTACAGGAGAAAAGTCTGACCGCTGCGCTGCTTATTTCGCATAAGATCCCGGGCCTGGGTTTTCAGGGATAGGGCAGGTAAGCGTGAACTGGGACGATCTGCGGTTTTTCATTGCCGTCGCCAATGCCAGCAACATCACCGACGCCGGGCAGGCGCTGAAGGTGTCGGCCTCGACGGTCTCGCGCAAGATCCTGGTGCTGGAGCAGGCCTTGAGCAGCGTGCTGTTCCTCAAGACCACCCAGGGCTATTTCCTCACCGAAGCCGGCCAGGCCCTGCTGCCCATGGCGCTGGAGATCGAGGAGCGCTTGCGCCTGATGGAACGCCAGTTGTCCCGGCCAGGCGCGCGCATGGCCGGGGTGGTGCGCATCGAATGCCCGGAGTTGATGGGTAGCCACCTGATCATTCCCGCACTGGCGCAGTTTCGCTTGCAGCATCCGCAGATCAGCTTCGATTTCGTCAATGCGGCGCGCTCGGTCAAGCTCACCCAGAGCCACAGCGACCTGCTGCTGCGCCTGCAACGGCCGGAAGCCGGCAACTTCACCCTGCGCCGGGTCGGCGAGTTGACCCAGGCGCTGTTCTGTTCCCCAGGTTATGCCGCAGCCCATGGCTGCCCCGAGAAGCCTTCGGAGCTGCGCCAGCATTCGCTGATCGGCTGGAACCAGACCCTGGCCCACATGCCCCTGGCCCGCTGGCTGGACCAGCTCAGCGGTGATCAGCCGTTGTGGATGCGCACCGGCAACCTGGAGGCGCAGCTCAAGGCGGTGCAGGCGGGCCTGGGGATTGCCGCCTTGCCAGCCTATATCGCAGAACCCCTGGGCCTGCACCGGGTCTTGCCCCAGGCTCCGGCCCACCGCGCGGATATCTGGCTGCTGCGCAACCTGGCGACCCAGGGCCAGGAGCGAGTCGAGCGGGTGGCGGAATTTCTCTGCGATCTGCTGGCGCGCCAGGGCTTGCAGGGTGAGGCAAGGCCGGCTGACGCGCTAGGCGCCACGCAGCAATAGCCACCCGGCCACCGCCATCAGCAGCAAGCCGAACAGCGCATTCTGCGCCAGCAGCAGGCGCGGGCGGTCGCGCATCAGCCGCTGCAGGCTTGAGCCCAGGCTGGCCCACAGCAGGTGGCCGAACAGGTTCACCGCGATCAGCGCGGCGCTGAGCGCCAGCACCACGGCAGTGCCCGCATCGGCGCCCGGGCTGAAGGTGGAGAACATGACCAGCAGCATCACCAGACCCTGCACGTTGCCCAGTTGCAGCATCACGCCATCACGAAACTGCAGGGCTTCACTCTGCTCGCCAGGCTTGCGCAATGGCCGCAGCAGCAGGCGCAGGCCCAGCCAGAAAATGTACAGGCTGCCCGCTACCCGCAGGCCCCAGAGCAACCCTGGATACGCCGCCAGGCTGTGATACAGCCCCAGCCCCACCAGTAGCGCCAGGAGCAGGTAGGTCAGGTCCAGCCCGCAGATGAAGCGCAGGGAACGCCGCACGCCGCTGCGGGCGCCGGAGCTGGCCACCATCAGGTTGCCGGGGCCGGCGCTCAGGGCCATGGGCAGCATGGTGGACAGCCACAGCGGCCAGTTGATGTCGTGGATCGGGGGCACGGGCGGCTCCTGGAAGGCAGTGCGGATTGCACAGGCGCCAGCTTAAGGCGCCGCCATGCGTGGAGTTAGGGGCAGGAATGGAAAGCGGTTTTGCACCAGTGCGGTCCTATTCCTTGGGCAACCGCGCCAGTGCCTGCTCCAGTTCAAAGATCGCCTGTTCAACGGCGTCGCCTGCCTCCAGCAGAACCGAATAGGGCAATTGCTGTTCGGTACAGATCCGTTCCAGTTGTTCACAACAACTGATCAATCGGTTGGCGGTGACTACTCGGGCTGCGCCTTTTATTCGATGGGCCAGTTCAGACAAGCCCCGCGCATTTTTCTCTTCCACCAGTTGGATAAGGTCCTCAAGATCCTTGCGGTTGCTCACCAGCAATTCGTCGAGCAGATGGGTCATCAGGCTGGGATCGCCAACCGTCAGTTCAGCCAATGGCGTGAGGTCATACAGCACGTTCTGATCGAAGTCGGCGATGGGTTCGCGGTCGTTTTGCGGCAGGCAATCGATGTTGCGCTGACAGGTCCGGTAGATGCTGGTGATGCGTTCCGCCAGAACATCCAGGCCCACCGGCTTGATCAGGCATTCGTTCATCCCTGCCTGAATGCAGCGTTCCAGCTCTTCGGGTTGAGCGTCGGCGGTAAGGCCGACGATGACGCAGGGCGAATGCTGTTGCTCGTTCTCTTCCTGGCGAATCGCCCTGGCCAGTTCCGGGCCGCTGAGCAAGGGCATGTGGCAGTCGGTGAGCACCACATCGAACTCGCCCTTGCGCCACTTGTCCAGCGCGACCGAGCCGTTGTCGGCTTCCGTCACCTGGTGTCCGAGGAAGTTCATCTGCTGGCGCAGGATCTCCCGGTTGATGGCGTGGTCGTCCACCACCAGCACGTTCCACGCCTGGGCGGCTTCGGGCAGCAGCTTCATGTTGAGCGAATGAGGGGCCTCGACGGGTTCGAGGATATTGAGTTGCAGCTCGACCTGGACCTGGGTGCCTTGGCCCCGGGTGCTGGTCATGGTCAGGCGCCCCCCCATGAGTTCGCACAGCGAGCGGCTGATCAGCAGACCCAGGCCTGCCCCATCCTGGCCTTTGTGGACGCCATGAGTGGCCTGGGCAAATGGCTGGAAGAGCTTTTGCTGATCCTCGGTGGAGATGCCGATCCCGGAATCCTCGATCAGCAGGTGCAGATTCAGGCGGGCGGTCTCGACAATCTCGCCCCTGAGCTGGACCTTGACGCAGCCCTCGTCGGTGAACTTGATGGCATTGCTCAGCAGGTTGGACAACACCTGCTTGAAGCGCAGTGGATCGATCAGCACGTCGCAGTTGGTGCTGGAGTCGATATCCAGTTTCAGCTCCAGGCCTTTCTGCAGCGACAGGCCCTCGAAGACCAGCACCACCGACTCCATCAGTTCACGCAGGTTGGCTCGTTTCGGCGACAGGCTCAGGCGTCCGGACTCGATACGGGCGATATCGAGAATATCGCCGATCAGCCCCAGCAGGCTCTTGGCCGAGGAGTAGGCGATCTCGATACTGGCCTGGTCGAACTGGCCGCGCTCGCCGCGCTTGAGGACCAGCTCAAGGATGCCGATCACTGCATTCATCGGGGTGCGGATTTCATGGCTCATGGAGGCGAGAAAGGCGGTCTTGGTCCGGCTGGCTTCGTCGGCCAGGTCTTTCGCACTCTCCAGTTCATCCACCAGCCGGCGATGGTCGGTGAGGTCCAGCCAGCCACAGATCACGCCTTTGACCGCACCGGAGGGACCATGGAACGGCTGGACCCAGCGATCGATCCACAGCGTCTTGCCGCACAGCTCGATGCTCTGCGAGCTATTGATGATCTGGTCCTGCTCCATGGCTTCTAGATAGTTGTCGTGCAGGTCGGGGATCGACACGCCCGGGTCTTCAAGGAGCTGGGTGACGGTCTTGCCGATCACCTGCTGGCGCGTGAGGCCTGTGGCTTGCAGGTAACTGTCATTGCACGACAGCATGTGGCCGTTGCGATCCCGCACGTACACCGGGTGCGGCATGCCATCGGTCAGGGTCTGAACGAAGGTCAATTGCTCGCTCAACGCCTGTTCCGCCTCGAGCCGCTTGCTGATCTGCCGGCGCAGATGAAAGATCCAGCCCAGGGCCATCAGCAATAGCAGCAGGGCGCCAGTGACGACGATGGCGATGACGCCGCGGTAGTCGCGCCAGGTCTGTCCGCTCATCGAAGCGTTGGCCCGCCAGCGGTAGGAAATGGCATTCAGTTCGTCAGGCGGAATGCTCTGCAAGGCCTTGTCCAGGATCGACTGCAGTTCGGTATCGCTGCGGCGCATGGCGAAGTTGCCGGTGGCCTGGCCGTTATCGATGATGTTGGCGACGTGCAGCTTCTGGTCATACAGCCGCGCGACGTAATAGCGCGCACTGGTCAGGGCCAGGAGTGCGGCATCGGCCTTGCCGTCGTTGACCAGGCTCAGGGCATCGAGAGTGGTGGGGGCGGTGACGATATGGATCCGTGGAAATTCGCTGGCGCTTTTCTTGAGCAGCACATGCCCTTCGACCATGGCCAGCCGCTTGTCCTGCAAGCCGGTGAGGTCGGCGCTGGCGGCCCCGGCTCCTTCCTTGTTCACCAGGGCGAAAGCCGTGGTGCCGAAAGGGCGGCTGAAGCGCAGGAAATCTTCGCGATCGGGACTGGCCGTCAGGATCGTCAAGTCGGCACTCTTGTTTTTCAGGGCCGTCATGATGCTGGAGAAACTGCCCTGGCGTTGCACCTCGAATTGCAGGCCCGTACGCAGGGAAATCATCACCAGCAGGTCGGCGACAATACCGGTGAAGTTGCCCTCGGTGTTGTAGTAGGCGACGGGGGCCAGATCGTCATTGATCACCAGGCGCACGACAGGGTGGCGCGTGATCCAGCGATTTTCCTGAGGGGTCAGGGTCAGCTTGCCGTCGGCCAGCGCCACATCGCCCCCGGTCCAGCGCTTGATGATGAGCTGCTGGCGATCCTCGCCCAGCGTATCGATCACCCGGTCGATGATGCGATGCAGGCGCGGGTTGTCCTGATTCATGGCGAAGCTGAAGCCGGCCACATTCAGGTCGAGAAAGCGCTCGAAGCGCACTTCGCTGAAGTAGCTCTGATTGATCATGTCGAAGGCCGAAAGGTTATCGCCCAGGTACAGATCGGTCCTGCCGAAGGCCAGTGCCGCCATGGCTTCCATGTGGGAGTTCATCGAGATGATCTGCGCGGCAGGGAAGCGGGCCTGCAGTTCGGCCAGCCGCAGGTAGTCCCTGGGCATGGCGATCTTCAGCCCATGCAGGTCATCGGCAAAGATCCGTGTATCGCCCTGGCGCCGGAACAGCGCCGGCCGATCCCGCACATAGGGTTTGCTCAGTATCACCGCCGGGTTGTGATCCTCGAAACTGTTGGAGGTGCCTAGCAGGTCAATTTCTCCTGAGGCGAGGGCGGCCAGCCCGGTAGCCCTGTCGGGGACCGAGACGGCCTGCACCTGGATGTTCAGCAGCTTCCCGGCCAGCGCCAGGTAGTCTGCGGTGATGCCTTCGTAGTCCTGGTTGCTGTAGAGAATGTCATAGGGTGGAAAGCGCGACGCGGAGACGCCCAGGACCAGGCGATGCTTCTGTCGCAGCCAATGCCAGTCGGCGTCGTCAAGGACGATTTCGCTGGATGTTGGGGTCAACTGACTGTTGATGTTCAGGGAAGGGAGCGTGGAACTCTCAGCCCAGGCGAGGCCGCTCATCAACATGAGGCAGAGCGCCGGCAGCAGGTGCCTTGAGCGGGCAAAAAAAGACGAGATGGGCAAAATCGGAACTACCTGGTTGGAACGAAAGGCTTTAAGAACGCTAGCTCAAGCAGCAGGCAAATGCCCGGAGTGCAGGGGGGCCATCGGTGGTGCGCGGTGTGGCTTGCATTGTCTATCAACACGGATCAATGGGGCGTGAATTGCTGCACATTTTGATCCTGGCAGTAGGAGATGAAATGCTTGGCGGGCATCGGGCGGGCGAACAGAAACCCCTGGGCCAGGGCACAGCCCAGTTCATGTAATTGCTGTGACTGCGCGGGAGTCTCGACGCCTTCGACTACCAGGGACAGGCCAAGGGCCTGCGCCAGTGTGACGGCACTGCGGATGACGGCCCGGCTGCGGGGTTGAAAATCCAGTTTGCGCACGAACGAGGCATCCAGCTTGATCTGGCTGAAGGGGAATTCGCAGAGCCGCTCAAGCGAAGAGTAGCCGGCGCCAAAATCATCCATGGCCAAGCCGCAGCCCAGCAGTCGTAACCTGAGCAGGGTTTCCAGGCTGCTGGCCGGCGCCTGGATCAAACCGGACTCTGTCACTTCAAACAGCAAGCCGCTGGCGGGCAACTGGAACTGCTCCAGGGCCTGGCCGATGTGTTCCACCAGTTCTACCGAGGCCAGTTGCGAGACGTGCAGGTTGAAGGCCAGCTCCACGGGATGCCGCAGCTGGATCAACTGCCGTTGCAGGGCAATGCCCTGGCTGAGCAGAGCGCCGAAGAGCTGCCCGATCAAGTCGTTGGTTTCCATGGTGGACAGAAAGCGCGCGGGGGGCAGGATGCCTAGCTGCGGGTGGTTCCAGCGTGCCAGTACTTCGGCTCCGCGCAACTGGCCATTGGCCAAGTCCACCTTGGGTTGGTAATAGGCTTCGAATTCCCCATTGTTCAGGCCGCGCAAGATGTCTGAAACACTGGGTGTTCGGGGGGGCTCGGCAGCAACCTCCGAGGCCAGCGCCGGGCGACTGTAGCGCTGCAGCAGCGAGCGGGCGCGACCGAGGTTGAAGGGCTTGCCCAGGTCTCCGAGAAACTCCAGCCCCAGGGACTGGATCATCGACGCGGTCGCCTGGCGCAGTATCGGGTCCAGGTCGCTGCTGAGGATGACCGAGCGTAACAGGCCGCTCTGGCTGGCATGGTGCAGGAAGGTCAGGCCATCCATACCGCGCATGTGCAGGTCGCAGATCGCTACATCCACGCCACCCGCGGCTTTGAGCACCGCCAGTGCTTCATCGCCATCGGCGGCTTCACAGAGTGGGCCAATACCGGCCTTTCTTAACGCCGACACAGCGACCAGTCGCTGGAACGGTTGGTCTTCAAGGACCAGTACACTGATTTCGGGCATGGATGAGCGTCTGAGGAGTGATGACAAGGGCTATCTTCATCGACCTTTCCTGGCAAATCTTTCAGCTCGTTCCCTCCGTTTTGTGGGAAATTTCCTAGTGGAATCAAGAAAATCTTCGCATCTTACAATGTTCATCGTAATCAACTAAGAAGGGCGATTATTTTTAAAGGTGGTAAAAAATGTATACTTTACAACCCCTTGCATTTGCCTCTTAATAGGCGAGTTTAATTCCGGGCCTGAGGTTCTGTGAGGTGTGGCTTCACAACTTTCTAGTTGGAATTCTGGCGCCAGTCAGTATTGTTTTAAATTGCACTTTTATAATTTGTCAGTGATGTGAAATATGAAAAGAGTACTGATCGTCGATGATCATCCTGTTATTCGCTCCGCACTGAAAATTGCATTGGGCAGCCAAGGCCTGGATGTTGTCGGAGACACCGATAACGGGGTAGATGCCGTGAGCCTGATCAGAAGTCTTGAACCGGATGTGGTCATTCTCGACATCAGCATGCCGAAACAGGATGGCCTGGAGGTCATCAGTCGCATCCGGGCACTGGCACAGCCGGTATTGATCCTGATATTTACCTCGCTGCCAGTGGAGACCTATCTCAATCGCTGTATTGCAGTGGGTGCCAATGGTTTCGTCAGCAAAGAGCAAAGCATGCAGAGCCTGAGCAATGCCATCACGGCCTTGCTGGACGGTTACACCTATTTCCCCAATCGTTCCCTGAATGCTCCGAAAGCCAGCGATGGCTCGGCCAGTGATGCCGCGCGGATAAAGAAACTGACCGATAGAGAGATCCTGATCCTGCAGCAACTGGCCCTGGGTTATAGCAATAAGGCAATTGGCGACAAGATGTTGCTTAGTAATAAGACCATCAGTACTTATAAGACTCGGATCTTGAGAAAGATCAATGCCGACTCCTTTCTGGAGTTGGTGGACTTTGCCAAGCGCAACAACATCGTCAGTTAACCCAGCGTCCAGATCGTCACCCTGGATATCAGGCCGCGGAGTCTGCCGAGCGCCTGTCTCAATTGTAGGGGCCTGCCTGCACTGTTCCCTTCAGCGCAGCCTGTAGCCACTGCGAGAAACTGCGGGTCAGCGGGCTGCTTTCACTGTCGCGGTGAATCAGCCAGGCCCAGGTCGGGCCGCGCACGCTCTGTTCGCACAAAGGGCTCAGCAATTGGCTGACCAGGGCAAGGCCCACCGCCTGCTGGCCAGCCTGTATCCCGGGCGGCAGGTGATCCAGCTGGATATCGACGCTATCGCCGCAGGGGGCGGCGGCATTCACTGCGTGACCCATCAGCAGCCCGGGCTGTGAGGGGTTGGGAAAAGTGGTCTGTTACAGATGGCAGAATTGGCCTGATAAAATCCGCCACTCACGCACTAACCTGCGCACTCTTCAATAACCGGGGCTGATCCCGGTGTGGATGATCAAGAGGAGCGCGTAATGAGCGATCAACAACCTGCGGTGACGGTACGGGCGATTCAGCCTGGGGATTACCAGCAATGGCTGCCGCTGTGGCTGGCCTATCAGGATTTCTATCAGGTGACGCTGAGCGAAGAGGTCAGCCGCCGCACGTTCGAGCGTTTCCTCGATTCGCGGGAACCGATGTATTCGGCGGTGGCGGTGCAGGGCGATGAAGTCATCGGCTTCGTCAACCTGGTGTTGCACCGTTCGACCTGGGCCGTCGGCGACTTCTGCTATCTGGAAGACCTGTACGTGGCCCCGTCGATTCGCGGCAGCGGGGCGGGGAAACTGTTGATCGAGTGGGTGCAGGCCTTTGCCCGGCAACACCAGTGCGCTCGTTTGTACTGGCATACCCAGGAGAGCAACAAGCGGGCGCAACGGTTGTATGACTGGGTGGCGCACAAGCCGGGGGTGATCGAGTATCGGATGGAGTTGTAAGGGCCTGGCTGGATGCCCGTTGCTGCAGCAACGGCCACCCAGCCAGGATCAAGGCCTATGCCCCATGCCGAAATACCAGTGCCTTGAGCCCGCACTGCGGATCCGCATCCGGAAACTCCGGCGGGTTCTCCAGCCGCTGTTCAAAGCGCAACCCCGGCGCGGCTTCGGCCATCCCCTCCAGAAGAAAATCCACGCTAAACGCCGGATCATTCATGCACGCCAGTACGCAACCATCGGCCGTGAGCAACTCCGGCAGGCGCCGCAGCACCCGCGCATAGTCCTTGCCGAGGACAAAGCTGCCTTTCTGGAACGACGGCGGGTCGATGATCACCAGGTCATAGGGCCCGCCCTGCTTGACCTTGCTCCAGGACTTGAACAGGTCATGGCCGAGGAAGCTCACCCGGCTGGTGTCGTGGCCGTTGAGCCGGTGGTTGTCGCGGCCGCGGCTCAAGGCCGCCCGGGACATGTCGAGGTTGACCACCCGCTCGGCACCGCCGGCAATCGCCGCCACCGAGAAGCCGCAGGTATAGGCAAACAGGTTCAGGACATTCTTGCCCCGGGCATTGGCCCGCACCCAGTTGCGCCCGTAGCGCATGTCGAGGAACAGCCCGTTGTTCTGCTTGCTGCCCAGGTCCACCTGGTAGCGCAGGCCTTCCTCGGTGATGGTGCAACTGTCGATGGCCTCGCCCAGCAGCCACTCGCCACGGCTGTCGGGCAGGTAGCGGTGTTGCAGCATCAGGCTGCGGGCGCCGCTGGCCACCCATTGCGGGGTCGAGCCCAGGTCCGCCAGCAACTGCTGCAGGGCTTCGAGTTGCCCGGCTTCGGGTTCCTTGAACAAGGACACCAGCACTACCCCCTGCAGCCAGTCCACGGTCAGCTGTTCCAGCCCCGGCCAGCAGCGGCCGCGGCCATGGAACAGGCGCCGGGTTTCGCCGGGCGCGGCGGCCAGGGCGGTCAACAGGTGCTGGTTGAGGGTGGCGAGGGCGAGAGGGGTCATCAGCGGGGCCGGTCATTTTTTCGGGGCGGCATTTAACCACGGGCAGCAGCCCGCCTGCCAACCAGCAATTGCTGCTGGCTGGCGGCCGCCTGCTGTCGGGCCAGGGGCTTGTCGGCACGTGTTTCAACGCGGATCTGGACAGCGGTGGTGATGGCGGGCGACTGCACGCCAAGGGCGACGGGCTCGAACCGTGACGCACGTCGAGCAGGCTGCGCCCGTTCGCTCTTGCCCCTTGCCCCCGCTAGAGAATGGCGTTTGCCCATTTCTGGGTGCCGGCCAGGCGGCGCTTGACGCTGTCGATGCGCCATTGGCCGGCAACCCGCTTGACCACGAAGCGATGCTCGTAGCAAAGGGCCCGGGACGCCGGGTCGCGCACCAGCACTTCGGCCTGGGCGGGCTTGAGCAACTGGCAGCCCAGTAGCTCGTCGGCCTCGGCGTGGGTCGTGGGGTAACCATAGGAGGCTCGCGGATAGGCCCGCGGTCGCAGGGTACAAAAACGTTCGAGCAACTGTTGCGGTTCGGCCCAGAAGGCGGCGTCGAGCGCGTCGTGGCCCAGGGCATTGCCGCGCTGTTCCCAAGAGTACAAAGCCAGGGTATAGGCCCGCACCTGGGTGACCGGATCTGCGCTGCTGTCAGTGCCAGGCACCAGCGGCGGCCAGGGCAGGGAAGGGGCCGGTGCAGGCGCTGGCGGTGCCCCGGTACCGGCCTGCTCCAGCTGTTGCATGACCTGGGCATGGCCATTTTCTTCGGCCAGGGACCAGGCGTTGCGTTGCTGGAAATCCACGGGCGAGGGGTTGGCGCCGGCCTCGAGCAGCAAGGCCACCATTGCCTCGTGGCCAGCCTGGGCGGCGTTCATCAGGGCGGTGCGTTGCAGTTCGGGGCTGGCCTGTTCGAGCGCTGCGCCATGGGCGATCAGCAACTCGGCCAGGGCGGTGTCGCCGTGGCTGGCGGCCCAGGCCAGGGGGCTGTAGCCCAGGGCCTTGCACGGCTGCTGGACATTCGCGCCGCGCGCCAGCAGCAGCGCCACGGTCGGCCGGTGCCCGGCGATAGTGGCGGCCAGCAAGGCCGTGCGGCCGGTGCCCTTGTGCTGCCATTCAAGGTCCGCACCCGCATCCAGCAGGCGCTCGAGAGCAGCAAGGTCGCCGCGCGCGGCGGCTTTTTCCAGGAGATGGGACAAGGTCGGAAATCCGTTCGGTCAGGGGGCAGATGCCGCCGCATGGTAGCGCTCTGGGGCCAGGTTCTGCCACGCCCGGGCTACTCCACGCCCCGGTTCCGGCAGGCCGGGCGCGCCGGGCTGTACTGCGATACGCGACGCCGGCGTGGGCAGTGGGCTGTTTCGAGCGTCGCGGGTGGGGAGGGGAGGCTCATGGACGCCTTGCAGAGGCTTGCGTAGGATGGCGCGTTCGCGCTCTACGCCGTTGCAGCCAGCGCTGCAGCCTCCCTTGCCAACAGGAGTCCATGATGTTCAAGGCCATTGTGATCGACAAAGACACTGCAGGTTATCGCGCCCATCTGCGCGAGCTGGAGGAGGCGCAACTGCCTGAGGGCGATGTCACGGTCCGGGTGGCCTACAGCACCCTGAACTACAAGGACGGCCTGGCAATCACCGGCAAGAGCCCGGTGGTGCGGCAGTTTCCCATGGTCCCTGGTATCGACTTGGCAGGCACCGTCGAAGCCAGCAGCCATCCGCGCTTTCGCCCGGGTGAACAGGTGCTGCTCAATGGCTGGGGCGTGGGCGAGAGCCACTGGGGCGGGCTGGCGCAGAAGGCCCGGTTGCAGGGCGACTGGCTGATCCACCTGCCTGAAGCCTTCAGCGCGCGCCAGGCCATGGCCATCGGCACCGCCGGCTACACCGCCATGCTCTGCCTGATCGCCCTGGAGCGCAGCGGCCTGACCCCCGAACACGGCGAGGTGCTGGTCACCGGTGCCAGCGGCGGGGTCGGCAGTTTTGCCATCAGCCTGCTGTCGCGCCTGGGCTACTCGGTGATCGCCGCCACCGGGCGTCCGGAGGAGGCCGACTACCTCAAGGCGCTGGGCGCCAGCCGCATCATCGAGCGCGCCGAGCTGTCCCAGCCGGGGCGTCCGCTGGCCAAGGAACGCTGGGCGGCGGCCATTGACTCGGTGGGCAGCCATACGCTGGCCAACGTCTGTGCCGGCACCGCCGCCGATGGCCTGGTGGCCGCCTGCGGGTTGGCCCAGGGCATGGATTTCCCGGCCTCGGTGGCGCCCTTCATCCTGCGTGGGGTGAGCCTCTTGGGGATCAACAGCGTGACCCGTCCCTATCACGAGCGGGTGCATGCCTGGGAACGCCTGGCCGCCGAGGTGGACCTGCAGCACCTGCAGCGGATCACCCGCGAAGTGGGCCTGGAAGAGGCCCTGACCGTCGCCCACGAGTTGCTTGAAGGCAAGGTTCGCGGGCGGGTGGTGGTCGACGTCAACCACTGATATAAACCCCGGGCCGCGCTGTCGGAACGCCGTGCGCGGCCTGGGTTGCTGCATGTTTCAGGTCCGACGCGAGCCCCGTGCCACGGGGCTTCTTCGCGGCCCTTCGTCCTCTTGATCCGAGGTTGCCTGTTTCATGTCCATTTCCCCTCAGCGCCCCCTCTGGCAGGTGTACCTGGTCTTCCTGCTGCCCATGGTGCTGTCGAATTTCCTGCAGTCGTTTTCCGGCACCCTCAACGGTATCTACATTGGCCAGTTGCTGGGCACCCAGGCGTTGGCGGCGGTGTCGGGGATGTTCCCCATCGTGTTCTTCTTCATTGCCCTGGTGATCGGCCTGGGGGCCGGTGCCTCTGTGCTGATCGGCCAGGCCTGGGGTGCCCGGGAGCTGGATGCGGTGAAGTCGGTGGCCGGCAGTACCCTGATGCTGGGGGCCTTGATCGGCCTGCTGGGGGCGGTGCTGGGCATGCTGTTCGCCCGCCCGGCCCTGCAGGGCCTGGGCACACCGGCGGATGTACTGGACGACGCAGTGGGCTATGCCCGGGTGATGATGCTGATCATGCCGCTGCTGCTGGTGTTCGTGCTCTACACCCAGTTGCTGCGGGGTGTCAGCGATACCCTGTCGCCCCTGCTGGCCTTGATGGTCTCGACCCTGGCGGGGCTGCTGCTGACCCCGGCGTTGATCCGTGGCTGGCTGGGCCTGCCGCCCATGGGTATCCAGAGTGCGGCCTTCGCCGGGCTGGCGGGAAATATCCTGGCCATGGGGTTTCTGGTCTGGCGCCTGAGTGGCCGCGACCACCCCCTGGCCCCGGACCGGGCGCTGTTCGCGGCGCTGCGGCTGAACCGGGCGATACTCGGCAAGGTGCTGCGCATCGGCCTGCCCACCGGGGTGCAGATGGTGGTCATCTCGCTTTCCGAACTGGTGATCCTGGCCCTGGTCAACCGCCACGGTTCCCAGGCCACGGCGGCCTATGGCGCGGTGACCCAGATCGTCAACTACGTGCAGTTCCCGGCGCTGTCGATCGCTATCACCGCCTCGATCCTCGGCGCCCAGGCCATCGGCGCCGGGCGCCTGGAGCGCATCACCCCGATCCTGCGTACCGGGCTTGCGATCAACCTGTGCCTCACCGGCGCCCTGGTGCTGCTCGGCTACCTGATTTCCCACTGGCTGCTGGGCCTGTTCATCATCGACCCGGCAGCCCTGGTGCAGGCCCAGCACCTGCTGCACATCATGCTCTGGAGCATCCTGGTGTTCGGTTTCCAGGCGGTGGTCGGCGGCATCATGCGCGCCAGCGGCACGGTGCTGGTGCCGGTGGCGATCTCGATCTTCTGCATCCTCGGGGTGCAGGTGCCGGCGGCCTATGTGCTGGACGCACATTTCGGCCTGCAAGGGGTGTGGATGGCGTTCCCGGTGGCCTACCTGACCATGCTGGTGCTGCAGGTCTGCTACTTCAAGCTGGTGTGGCGCCACAAGGAGATCCAGCGCCTGATCTGAGGCCCGCGCTCAAGCGCCGCCGGCCAGTGGCTGCCGGGGCGGGCGCAGGTCGCGAACCACCAGGTACAGCAAGGGCCCGATGGAGACGAAGACCGCCGTCAGCAGCAGATAGGGCAGCACCGAACGCCAGGAGCGCCCACGGGCGCGGGCGTCTCCCAGCATCCACGCAGCCGCCAGCAGCGCCATCAGGTACAGGTCGATCACCACTTGTGCGGTGTCCGGGCGCGACAGCAGTTGCAGGCCGAATTGCAGCAGCGACTGTTCGGCCTGGAACAGGCAGTACAGGGTGTAGGCACTGAAGCCCAGTAGAGCCAGCAGGGCGGGGTAAGGGTGGCGCATGGCGCAGTCCTCGATCAGGGATGGGCAGGGTGTACGGCGCGGCGGTTGCGGGTGGCCAGGCCCAGCAGCAGATACAGCAGGCCGGCTGCGCCACAGCCAAAGATCAGGCTTTGCGACAGCAGGGAGTCGAACAGGTACAGCGGGTCGTCGCGCAGGCGTTGATGCAACCCGGCATGCACCAGGGCGAGCGCCGCCAGCCACTGGCGGGCAAGCTCGCGCACGCGACGGCGCCGATGGCCGCACAGCTGGACCAGCCCGGCACACAGGGGGACGTGCAGGGCAATGAACAGGTGCTGCCCGAGCATGGGGTCGAGGTCGCGCAGGCCATACAGCAGGCGCCATTCACGCTGCGCCACGGCATCCAGCTCATGGCCGGCGAACAGCCCGATGCAGAGTCGCCAGAGTGTGTTTTTCACGGTGAAAATCCTTGAACAAGCGGGAATGAACAGGCTAAGTGGCAAGCCTGTTGTCACTCAATGACCCCCCAGGTCATAGACAGCGGGGCGCTTCAGGCTGTCAGCTGGGGCGGTGCGACTTTCACTTTCAAGGATTGAACAGCGATGACTTCCAACCAGCAGGCTCCCGGCGCAGGCCGGGTGATCCGCGTGGCCGGGCCCGATGATGTGCCGGCCATGCTCGAGTGCGACACCTATGCCCAGGCCCACGCCAGCCGGGGCGATGCCGTACGCGTGGCGGTGGGCCGTGGCCAGGGTTGGGTGGAGGTGGCGGCCGGCCGGGTCGCCGGCTACCTGCTGCTGAACCATGACTTCTTCGACCATGGCTTCGTGTCCCTGGTGGTGGTGGCTCCGGGGCAGCAACGCCAGGGCGTGGCCCGGCGCTTGCTCGGCGCCGCCGAGCGGGCCTGTCGCACGCCCCGGCTGTTCATCTCCACCAACCAGTCGAACCTGGCGGCCCGGGGCCTGATTGCCAAGGCCGGTTTCCAGCCCAGTGGGGTGATCGAGAACCTCGACGAGCAGGACCCCGAGCTGATCTTCTGCAAGCGTGTGGGCTGAGCCGGGATGCCTGTGCCCGACAGCGGTCGCGCCGCCATGCCCTGCACCCTTGAAGCTCCCCGCGCCGGGCCCTTGCCGGTGGGCGCACAGTTGCGCCAGTTACGGCGCCAGGCGCGCTTGAGCCAGTTAGACCTGGCGTTGCAGGCGGGGATTTCCCAGCGCCACCTGAGCTGCGTCGAGACCGGCCGCGCCCAGCCCAGCCCGGCCTTGCTGGATGCGCTGCTGACCACCCTGGACACCCCCTTGCCCCAGCGCAACCGGGTGTTCCTCGCCGCGGGCTATGCGCCGCGCTACGCCGCCTTGCCCCTGGCCGACCCCGGCCTGGCACCGGTGCGCGCAGCGCTGATGCACCTGCTCAAGGCCAACAACCCGGCGCCAGCCATCGTCATCGACAGTGGCTGGCAAGTGCTGGCGGCCAATCAGGCTACCGCGGCGCTGTTCCAACTGCTGGGGTTGTCGCAACACGCCATGGAACAGGGCTTCAACCTGTTGACGGCCCTGCTGGAGCCCGGTGGTTTCGGTGACTGCCTGATCAATGCCGAGGAGGTGCGCCAGGTGGCCTGGCAGCGGGCCTCCCGGGAGGCCATGGGCGACCCCGGCTTGGCGGCGCTGCAGGCCGGCCTGCCGTTCCCCGGAGAGTCGCCGGCTACCCCGAGCCCGGCCGAGCCGTTGCTGCTGACCCGGGTGCGCGGGCCCGGGGGCGAGCTGCGTTTTCTGTCCACCTTCACCACCTTCGGCATGCCCCAGGACATTACCGTGGCGTCGCTGCGCATCGAACACCTGATTCCCGCTGACGAGCCGACCTGGCAGGCCCTGACCCTGGCTTGCGAACGCCTGGGCGAACTCGAACCGGGTTAGATCGCAAGGGCCCGGGCCGGCAGCCCCTGGGCGCTCGCCAGCGCCGGCAGTGCCCCGGCCAGCACCATGCGGGTCAGGGTGGCCGCGACGCTCTGGAAGTCCCTGCTGGAGGGCTGGGCTACGCCGCTCATCAGGGCGATCTGCCAGCCCAGGGTGGGGTAGGTCTGGGTCGCCGCTCCTATGAACAGCAGCAGGTGCTCCGGGGCAATGGCGCGGATCAGGCCGCGTTCGGCCCAATTGCGCAGGCAAGCGATTTCACTGCGGTTCTGCGCCTCCAGGCTTTCACGCCAGGCCTCTGGCAACTGCTGCGCGCCGTGCAGCAACTCGCTGCAGAGAATCTTCGAACGCAGGGGGAAATCCTCGACGATCTGCATCCGCGCCTCGATGTAGGCCTGCAACGCCTGCGCCGGATCGGCCTCCGGGTGCAGCAGCCGCGACGCCTGGTGCAAGGGTTCCAGCAGGGGCTGCAGGACTTCGGCGTAGAGGTTTTCCTTGGTGTGGAAGTAGTAGTACAGGTTGGCCTTGGGCACCCCGGCGCGCAGCGCGATATCCAGGGTCTGGCAGGCACTGAAGCCCTTGGCGGCGAACTCGTTGCGGGCGGCATCGAGGATCAGTTGCCGATGCCGCAGGCGCGAGCGGCGTTCCTGGCGGGCTGGCGCTGGCACCCGGGGCGCTGCCGAGTCGGCCTCAAGCGCCTGCGGGGTCAGGCAAAACGGGGTGGATGAGGGGCAGTGCATGGGCAAATCTCGGGGGTGTGAAATCGCAATATACAAAAGTATATAGCGAAACACCTGCCTCAGGCGCCGGCGCTGCTGTCTCGGCTGTTTCATAGAGGGGAGAACAGAGGAGGCAAGGCCGGAACGGTGCGCCGTTCCGGCTGGCGGCAGGCTCAGGCGCGGCGCTTGCGCAGCCAGCGTCGGGCCAGGTAGCCGTAGACCCAGAGGTTGATCAGCAGCACCAGGCTGCCCAGCCACAGCTGAATGCCCGGGGTCAGCCCGGCGGGGTAGATCAGCGGGATCAGGTAATGCTCGATGAAGCCGGCGCCGTAGCCGTCCTGGCCGGCGGCGTGGCGCAGCAGGTTTTCCCAGCGGGTCAGCGGGCACTCCAGGTGCAGCACTTCCACTGCCACGCCCCAGGCTGCGGCGGGCAGGTGCAGCAGCATCAGCCGCGGGTGGCGCAGCACCAGCAGGCCGCCCAGCAGCACGAAGACGATAAAGGACAGGTGAAACAGCACCAGGCTGTCGGCGGCAATACGGTAGAGCATGGGGGTTCCTTGTAGGGGGCAGATCCGTGGCGCAGGCGCCGGGGCGCAATATACCGAGGGCCGGTGGGCGGTGGCAGTGTTTCTTCGTGGTGCAGGAAAAAAGCCCGGCTCGCAATCGATCGGGCCCGCCTTTGCGCTACCTATACTGCTGGAACGCCAGGGCGACCTGTCGAGCCTGGCGCGGCCTTTGCGGGAGGTACATGCCTTGCGGCCAACGATGCTCTGCTGCCGCCACGGGGTCCTGGCGCTGGTCCAGGACCATGACCGGGAAGACCTGCAGGCCCAGACCCGACGGGACCTGGGCGCGGCCTTCGATCAGGCCTGGTCCAGGCAGTTGCATGACCCCGAGCATGGGGTCATGGCCGGGGTGTATTACCTCGGCCAGCAGCTCGAACGCCAGCTGCAGGCGCCGCTGGTCAATGAGGACGCCGGCGATGGCCGGGGCCCCTGAGCCCGTCCTGGCGGCTCAGCCCAGGGTGGCCTCGGCACCAGGATTCAGCGGCACTTCGTAGTCGCTGACCCCGGCCGCATGGCGCCCGGCGATGTAGCCGAAGGTCATGGCCGGCCCCAGGTTGATACCGCCGGAGGGATAGAAGCCGCCCATCACGCTGGCCATGTCGGTGCCTGCGGCATACAGCCCGGGGATCGCCGTGCCGTGCGAATCCAGCACCTGGGCCTGGGCGTTGGTCTTGAGCCCGGCAAAGGTGCCGAAGCTGCCGGGCAGCACTTTCACCGCGTAGAAAGGCCCCTGTTCGATGGGCGCCACGCAGGGGTTGGGCCCGGGATACAGGGCGTCGCCCTGCTTGCGATTGTAGGGCGTCGAGCCGCGGCCGAACTCGGGGTCCTGGCCGTTGCGGGCATGCTGGTTGAATGCCTGCACCGTGGCCGCAAGGCCCTGGGGGTCGATGCCGCACTGGCTGGCCAGGGCCTGGATGGAGTCGGCCCGTACCAGGTAGCCGCTGCGCACCAGCGGCCCCACCGGCAGGGGGAAGGGCCGGGCATAACCCAGGCCGTAACGGCGCTGGAAGCGGTGGTCGCAGATCAGCCAGGACGCCACTTCCTCGCCCGCGGGAACCGCCTCCAGCATGGCCGCGGCGTAGTCGTAGTAGCCGTCCGCCTCGTTGACGAAACGCTTGCCGTTGGCCAGCACGCCGATCAGCCCGGGTTTGGCCCGGTCGATGATGTGGGGAAAGTGGCCGATGCTGCCGTCGGCATGCCGCACCCGAGAGACGGGGGCCCAGGCTACCGGGCTGGCAAGGTCCGTGGCCAGCACGGCACCGGCCTGTTCGCCGAGGCGGATGCCGTCGCCGCAGCAACTGCGCGGCGGCAGGGCCAGGTGCTCGTCCGGCCCCGGGGCGCGGGGAAACAACGCCTGGCGCCGGGGCAGGTCATTGGCGAAGCCGCCGGCGGCCAGCAGCACTCCACGCCGGGCGCGGATTTCCCGCGGCCCCTCAGGCGTGTCCACCAGGGCGCCCTGCACGCCCTGGCTATTGCGCAGCAGCGAGCGGGCCGGGGTGGACTCCAGCAGGTTGACCCCCAGGTCCTCGGCGGACTTGCCCAGCCGGCCGATCAGCGCCACGCCGTTGACCAGGTGCATGGCCCGGCCGTGTAGCGCCAGGTCCCGCAGGTGGCGGGCAAAGCGCCCGGCCACATGCAGCAGCGACCTGAAGGAACGGGTCATGCTGAGAAAGGCCCCCAGGTCGGCCCCGGCCATGATCGGCATGCCCAGGAACGAGGTTTCCCGCAGGGTCTTGCGCAGCCGTTTGAGCAGTGGGCCGATGGCCCGGGCGTCATACGGCGCGGCGATCACCTGATGGCCCTCGATCCCGGCCCCGGGCACCTGGCCGTGGATATCCGGGATGCCATTGCCGTCGACGAATTGCAGGGCCGTGTGTTGTTCGAAGAAGGCCACCATCTGCGGCCCGTTATCCAGAAAGGCGTCGATGCGTGCGGCATCGTAGCGCTCCCCCAGCTCATGCTTGAGGTAGGTGCGCGGTTGCTGCGGGTTTTCATGGATGCCGGCGCGGCGTGCCAGGGGATTGCCCGGCACCCACATCCAGCCGCCGGACCAGGCGCTGGCACCGCCGAAAGTGGAATCCTTTTCCACAACTATCACCTTCAAGCCATGCCACGCGGCGGTCACCGCACAGGCCAGGCCGGCGGCGCCGGAGCCGATCACCAGCAAATCACAATCCAGGGGCAGGAGGGTTGCAGCGGGAACGTCGCTCACAATGACAGGGCCTTTTTTTGAATTATGATAAAAATGGAATCAAGTTCCATTAATTTGAAAAACTATTTCACACTGCCTGGGAAGCTGTCAAACCGCGAGGAGGACCAGGCAGGCTCATTGGTGCAGGGGAGCAGAAGGTGCTTTTAGCTACGGGGGCACCTTCAGGAGGGGCTGCCGGAAGGGCAGGAAGGCGATATCGCTCAGGTGGGAAAGTCAGAGTGGCCAGCAGGCCTCTTTGTGCTGCTCAAGGACGCAAGGCCGCTGCACAGAGGCGCTTGCGCTGCGGGTGGATGCCGGGCAAAAAAACGCCGCGTTCCCAGGCAGCGAACGCGGCGTTGTTCAAGGCGGCAGGGCAGGGCTCAGTTGACCACGCGGTAGCACGGTACGTAGGCGGCGCCGCCGGGCAGCTTCATGCGGTGCTGCTCGACGAAGGCTTTGAGCAGCTGGTCCAGGGGCTGCATGATCGCCGGGTCGCCGTGGATGCTGTACGGGCCTTTCTGTTCGATCAGGCGGATACCCTGGTCCTTGACGTTGCCGGCGACGATGCCGGAGAACGCACGACGCAGGTTGGCCGCCAGTTCGTGGGGCGCCAGGGCATGGCTCAGTTGCAGGTTGGCCATGTTCTCGTGGGTCGGATCGAAGGGACGTTGCAGGCTCTCGTCGATCTTCAGCAGCCAGTTGAAGTGGAAGGCGTCGTTGCGTTCGCGGCGGAACTGCTTGACGGTCTTGAGCCCCTCGGTCATCTGCCGCGCCACTTCCGGCGGGTTGTCGATGATGATCTGGTAGTGCTGGCGCGCCGCTTCGCCCAGGGTTGCCAGGACGAAGGCGTTGAGCTGCTCCAGGTAGGGCGCCGCGCTCTTGGGGCCGGTGAGGATCACCGGGAAGGGCAGGTCGCGGTTGTCCGGGTGCATCAGGATGCCCAGCAGGTAGAGGAACTCCTCCGCGGTGCCGGCGCCGCCGGGGAAGATGATGATGCCGTGGCCGACGCGGACGAAGGCTTCCAGGCGCTTCTCGATGTCCGGCAGGATCACCAGCTCGTTGACGATGGGGTTCGGTGCTTCGGCGGCGATGATCCCCGGCTCGGTCAGGCCCAGGTAGCGGCTGCCGCTCATGCGCTGCTTGGCATGGGCGATGGTCGCGCCCTTCATCGGGCCCTTCATCACGCCCGGGCCGCAGCCGGTGCAGATGTCCAGCTTGCGCAGGCCCAGCTCGTGGCCGACCTTCTTGGTGTATTTGTATTCTTCGGTATTGATCGAGTGGCCGCCCCAGCACACCACCATCTTGGGCTCCACGCCGGGGCGCAGGGTGCGGGCGTTGCGCAGCAGGTGGAAGACGTAGTCGGTGATGCCCTGGGAGCTGTCCAGGTCAATGCGCTGGCTGTCCAGTTCGTTCTCGGTGTAGACGATGTCGCGCAGGGCGCTGAAGAGCATTTCCCGGGTGCTGGCGATCATCTCGCCATCAACGAAGGCATCGGCCGGCGCGTTCAGCAGTTCCAGGCGCACGCCGCGATCCTGCTGGTGAATGCGCACTTCGAAATCGTGGTAGGCGTCGAGGATGGTCTTGGCGTTGTCGACGTGGGCGCCAGTATTGAGGATGGCCAGGGCGCACTGGCGGAACAGGGTATAGATGCTGCCGGAACCGGCGGCGCTGAGCTGTTGCACTTCACGTTGCGAGAGGGTCTCCAGGCTGCCTTTCGGGCTCACCGAAGCATTGATCACTTGTCTTTGCGGCATTCATCCATTTCCTGAAAGCGTCGCCACCGCACCATGCGCGGCCAGTGGCGAAAAAATAGCGGGGCAGTGAACAGAGCCACCGGTACGGGGCTTGGTTTCCAGCGGCAGGGCAAGAAAGCAAACGTCGTCGCGAGATTGTTCGCTGCTTGAATCTACCTCATGCGGGCCCGCCGTGGCGGGAAAAATGACGATCCGCCCTGGTGGTGGCGGATTTTTCACCGGCCTTCAGCACAGGCTGGCTCGGGTCGGGTCCAGCACCGGCGCAGCACCGGCCTGGGCCAGGCGCTCCATCAGGGCCGGGTAGCCCTCGGCCTGGCCCCAGGCGTGTTCGGCCAGGGTCAGGCCGATGATCTGCAGAAATCCGAAGCGCCCGCTCAGCAGTTGCCGGGGGCCGGCAAAACCCGGCGCGGGGATGAACAGCAGTGCCTGCAACAGGCTGTCGCCGCCATTGATCGGCTCGCCGGTACGCATGCGGTCCCATTCGCCCAACGGCGGCTGCTCGCCAAAACGGCCGGCGGCCAGCAGCAATTGGTAGGCGCAGAAATTGCGTAACAGGCGCAGGGCCCAGGGTGACTGTTCGCGGGTTTCCAGCAGCAGTTCGTGGCCCATGCCGGATTCGCCATCGGCATCGGGCCGGGCATCTTCCCAGGCATTGGACAGGCCCGAAGTGACGTATAGCCAACTGCTGCGCCCGGCATTGGGCGGTGATTCGAAGACCCCGTGGCTGAGCCAGCGCGGATCGACGTCGTGCTGGCCAAAGACCTGGCTGAACAGCGCCATGTCCAGGGGATAGATGCCCGGGCCCAGTGCGCCGAACAGCGCCGGGTAGATCTGTTCTTCACGTTGCGCCCAGGCGGCTTCGAGCCATGAAGAGTCGGGGGATTGCGGCATGTGAAAGCGTCCTTGAACAGAAGCGGCGGCCCGGCTTGAGCCACCAGGGAATCAGGCAAAGGCCTGGCGCAATAGTTCCGGCAGCAACTGCCCGGCCTTGCCCTCCAGGCTGTATTCCTCGGCGCCGGTGCAAGCCTGGGGCTGGGGGTTGATATGCACCACGCAGGCGCCGTGCTGCAGCGCCAGTTGGGGAATTCGCGCCGCCGGCTGGACCAGCCCGGAGGTGCCCACCGACAGCAGCAGGTCGCATGCTTCGGCGGCGTTGAAGGCGGCCTTGAGGGTCGCCTGGGGCAGGGGTTCGCCGAACCACACCACCCCGGGGCGGATCTTGCCGTTGCAACCGGTGCAGCGCGGCGGCTCCAGGCTGGCGCCCTGTTCCGGCAAGTCCGGCAAGGGCAGTTGGCCCTTGAACGGGCGGTTGCAGGCAAAGCACTTGGGGGTGTGCAGGCTGCCGTGCAAGTGCAGCACCGAGGGGCTGCCGGCGCGTTCGTGCAGGTCGTCGACGTTCTGGGTGATCAGGGTCAGGCGCGGCACCCGCCGGGCCAGTTCGGCCAGGGCCAGATGGGCTGGATTGGGCTGGGCCTGGAGCACTTTCTGGCGTCGCCATTCATACCAGCCCCAGACCAGCGCCGGGTCTTCGCGAAAGGCTTGCACGGTGGCCAGGCGCGCCGGGTCGAAGTGTTCCCACAGGCCGGTCAGGGCGTCACGAAAGGTCGGGATGCCGCTTTGCGCCGAGACCCCGGCACCGCTGAATACCACCACATGCCGGGCCTGGGCCAGGCGCTTGGGATCGAACTGCATGGTTGAAGATGTTCCTGCCGTGGGTGAAAGAACGGGGCGCCCGCTTCCGCGTGCGGATCGGACCGGTACTAAAAACGCGCCGGCCTTGCAGCGTAAATGAATTTATCGTCAAGGCGCCGCTCATAACTCTTGTCAGCGGTCCTGTGTGTAGCCGCCTCAATCCGTCAGGGAGTGTCACCCTCATGAACCCAGCCACGCCAGTCAATCCCGGCGCCCAATCCCGTTTGATCCTGGTGGTGGAGGATGAGCCGACGGTGCTGGAGTTTCTCTGCGAGATCCTGCAGGACGAAGGGTTTGCCACCCAGGCGATGGACAGCGCGGATCGGGCCTGGGAATTCCTGCAGGAACAGGCCGCGGACGTGGCCCTGCTGCTGACCGATATCACCATGCCCGGCACCCTCAATGGCGCGAGCCTGAGCAATTTGTGCGGCGAGCGCTGGCCGCAGTTGCCGATCGTGGTCATGTCGGGTTTCGAGACCCCCGAGAGTTCCGGGGTGCGTTATCCGGTGTCCTTCATCCGCAAGCCCTGGACCATCGGGCAGATCCTCGACTGCGTGGAAGGCGCGCTGAAATCGGCCCAGGGTTGAGGCGTGGCGCCTCACCCCGGCCAATCGCCGGTGTTACTCCTTGACGCTCATGAACTCCTTGGCCCAGACGATGTACTCCTCGGGCTGGGTGTAGGTGTGGGCCAGTTCGGTGGCGCTCAGGTCCGACGCCTGGGTGAAGATCTGCCGCTGCTCGCGCAGGCAGTCGTAGGTGGCCTTGATCGCGGCGAAGTAGGCGGCATGACCGTCCACGGCGATCTTCACGCCCAGCTCGGCCAGGCGCGCATCGTCCCGTAGCGCCGGGTTGCCGTAGGTCACCAGCATCAGCGGCACGCTCAGGTGCTCGGAGATCTGTTCCAGCTGTTCGAAATCACGGATGCCCACCATGCAGATGGCGTCGGCGCCGGCACGCTCGTACTGCTGGGTACGGCTGATGATTTCCTGCACCGGAAGGATGCCGGCGTTGGTCCGGGCGATGATCGCCAGTTCCGGATCAACCCGGGCTTCCAGGGCGGCGCGGATCTTGCCGACGCCTTCGGCCACCGAGATGAGATCGGTGGATTTGCGCCCGAACTGGGCCGGCAGCAGGGTGTCTTCGATGGTCAGCGCGGCAATGCCGGCGCGTTCCAGTTCGACCACGGTGCGCATCACGTTCAGCGCGTTGCCATAGCCGTGGTCGGCGTCGGCGATGACCGGCAACTGCGCCACGCGGCCGATGCGGGTGGCCTGTTCGGCGAATTCACTGAGGGTGATCAGGGCGAAGTCGGGGGCCGCCAGCACTTGCAGCGAGGCCACCGAGCCGCCGAGGATGCCCACTTCGAAACCCAGGTCGGCGGCGATACGGGCAGACATCGGGTCGAATACGGAAGCGGTGTGGTAGCAGGAGTTGGAAGCGATCAGTTCACGGAAACCGCGGCGCAAATCTTGATGGGAAAGCCTGGACATAACAGCTCCGAGATAGGATCGAGAGATCGACCTTGAGGTCGAGTCAAATTTTGCAATCAGTTCCCTTGGCGAGCCGGGGAAAGAGCGGCTCACAGCGAAACGTTAGTTGGGCAGATGAAGATGAAACAAGGTGGGTAGCAAGGCGTCTTTATCCCGTTCGGTTGCGCGAACCGACGGGTTTATTATGCGAGGCCGACATAGCAGGACGAGGCTATCACGCTCCAGGGCCGTAGATGATGAGGATTTTGCATAGCATTATGCCGGACCGGCATTGGCATTTTTTTTCTAACTGAATATTACAAGCACTTGCCAGGGGCGTTTCGGGGGCATGTCGAAGGTTGGCGGGGGCTTGTCGAGCGCTGGCAAATCCACCAAGCTGCCGCGCCTCGAATGGCAGCGTTCACGCTGCGCAACGGCTTAGTTCAAGGATGCAGGCAATGGCGCTCAGGGTGTTGGTGGTGGGTGGTTATGGCAATTTCGGCAGCATCGTCTGCCGCTATCTGATCCATACCCCTGGGGTGCATCTGCTGATTTCGGGGCGCGACCCGCACAAGCTCGCGGCCAAGGTTCAGGCCTTGCAGGCTGAAGGCGGGCAGCCCTGCGAAGGCTGGTGCGGCGATGCCATGGGGCCGCAATGGGTGCCGGCGCTCAAGGCCCTTAAGGTGCACTGGGTGATCCATACCGGCGGGCCGTTCCAGGGCCAGTCCTACGCGGTGGCCCGGGGCTGCATCGAGGCCGGGGTCAACTACTGCGACCTGGCCGACTGTCGCCAGTTCGTGCGCGGCATTGGCACTCTGGATGAGGCCGCCCGGGCCGCCGGGGTGACGCTGCTCAGCGGCTGCAGCTCGGTGCCGACCCTGTCGGCGGCGATGATCGATGAGCACCGTGAGCGTTTTTCCCGCATCGAGCGCATCGAGCACGGCATTTCCTCCTCGGCGAAGATGCCCGGCCTGTCCACCATCCAGGGCGTGCTGGCCTATGCCGGCAAACCCATCCTGCAACTCAAGGACGGCCGGCCGCACCCGGTGATCGGCTGGCAGGGCCTGACCCTGCGCAAGCTGCCCAGGCTGGGCACGCGGCTGGTGGCCAATGTCGATGTGCCGGACCTGGATCTGTTCGCTGAGCGCTACGGTGCCCACACCCTGAGCTTCCAGGCCGGCGCCGGGCTGATGATCGCCGGGCTGGCCAATGCGCTGCTGGCCCAGGCGGTGAAGCTCGGCCTGGTGGGCGACCCGGCGCCCTGGGCGGCGCGCCTGCATCGCTGCGGCACCTGGTTCGAAGGTTTCGGAGATGGGCTCAGTGCCCTGTACATCGACGTGCACGGCCTGGGCCAGGACGGCCAGCCACTGTCGATGAGCGTGCAGCTCACCGCAACCCATGACCACGGGCCGGAGATTCCCAGCTGCGCGGCGGTGGCGGTGGTGCACAAGCTGCTCGCCGGCCATGTGCCGGGCCCGGGGGCCCGGTCCAGTGCCGGCGAGGTCAGCGTGGAGGAGTACCTGCGGGCGATCGACGATCCGGATCACCTGCAACTGCAAGTGAGTTTCTCGCGCCCGCCGGTTTAACCCCCGGTCACCACAGCAGCGGCTTGGCGAAGTCTTTCCAGAACAGCCAGCGCTGCACTTCAAGGTGCTCGCCGGTGCCGATCTGCCAGTCCGGGCGCCCGGCGTCCAGGTCAAGCTTGACGATGATCCCGGCATAGGTGGCGGCCACCAGGGTCTTGCCATCGGGGCTGATGTCCATGGCGGTGAGGGTCGAGCCGATATAGTGCTGCCAGCGTTCCTCGCCGTTTTCGCTGAAGGCCCGCAGATAGCCGTAGGCGTCGCCGATGATGAATTCGTCGCCCCGTGATGCCGCGGCATACACCCGGGCGCCTTCCTGCAGCACCGGGGTGCGCGCATCGTCACTGTAGAAGTCGGTGCTCAGCCCTGGCAGGTCGGCCACCGCCACTCCCACGCTGGCACCGCCATAGAAGTGGCAGGCATTGAGCAGCAGGCGATCGCCGCGCTGGTTGAAATGGGCGAAATGCGGGTACTCGCTGGCGGGGCCGATCTGCGCTACCCGTTGCAACCTTGCATCGAACACCAGGTGCGAGCTGCTTTGCTCGCCCACGGCGATCCACTGGCCATCGGGCGACACCGCGCCATGCTCCATGCTCAGGCCGATGCCCAGGTCCTCGGGGGCGACGCCGTCGGCCAGCTCTTGCTGCAGGTCTTCCAGGCTCGGCAGCAGGCGCGTGGCGCCCTCGGCCTGCAGGACGAAGATGCCGTCGGAGCTCACCAGCAGTACCCGGCGCCCGTCGGGGAAGGGGATCAGGCTGCTGGGGCGAGGGCGCCCGGTGTCTTCAAGCGCCACCCCCGCCGGCAGGTTCGCGTGGGGATCGGGCCAGGCAAAACTTGCCACCTCTGGCCCGTTCCAGCCGTCGGTGAGCTGGATGCCGTCAGCCCGGGCCCAAGCGAAATAGCGCCGCTGGGGGCACATGCCGAAGCCTTCCATCTGCTCCAGGGTCTGGATCCTTGCGTCGTCGATATGCACCACCTCGCCAGCCTCGTAAGGTGCGCCGATGCGCGCCAGCAGGCTGCCGTCCGGCAACAGGGCCAGGGTCGGAATCATCCGTCCCTGGCTTTCCAGGCGTGGCGACAATGGGAAGTGCGCCGGCGGCCACTCCTGGCGGAATGCCTGGCGCCGGGCTGCGTCGTAGGGCTCCTGGTTGCTCGCTTCCAGGGCCGCCTGCCAGTCTGGCAGCAGGTGCTCGGTATCGGGCAAGTGCGGTTCCTTCAAGCCCTTCCAGCCGTCGCGGTTGCCGGTCTCGACATAGCGATTGATGTCGCGGGCATAGGTCAGCACGGCTTGCTGCCATTGCTCTTGCGGGGAGTGGTTCGAATTCGACTGGGACATGCGCGCAGGACTCCTTGTGGCGCTGGGAAAGGCGTAGCAGACCGGGGGATGGACCGGAAAAGCGCGCAGTTTATCCCTAGGGAGCGAGTTTTTTTCAGGTTTTTCCAGGGCTGCCGTTCAAGGCGCGTAGGTACTGACCCGGTTGCGCCCGGCGCGCTTGGAGGCGTACAGCGCCTGGTCGGCCCACTCGATCAGGCAGCGATGATCCCGGGCCGGACGGTCGAGGCAGGCGATGCCCAGGCTGATGGTGAAGGCGATGGCCTGGCCGTTGTGGATCACCTCCTGCTCTTCCACCGACTGGCGCAAGCGCTCGGCCAGGGTGCGGGCCCCGGCAAGGTCGGTGTGGGGCAGGAGAATGGCGAACTCCTCGCCGCCATAGCGCCCGGCCACGTCGCTGTCGCGCACATGCTGGTGGATCAGCTCGGAGACGCGCTTGATCACTGCATCGCCGGCCTGGTGCCCATGGCGGTCGTTGATCGACTTGAAGTGATCGATGTCCAGCATCAGCAGGGCGATGCTGCTGCCGTGGCGGCTGTATTCGAACTGCAGGCGCTGTTCCCAGTGGCCGCGGTTGTAGAGCTGGGTCAGGTGGTCGGTGCGCGACAGGTGCTGCAACTGCTGGTTGGCCTTCTGCAAGGCCAGGCTGTTGATTGCCACGTCGGTCAGGTCGTAGATCACCAGGCAGACGTGGTGGATCTCGCTGTTGGAGGAACGCAGCGGCAGCAGGGTGGTGTTCTGGTACATGAACTCGCCCTGGCCGGTGATCGGCTGGTAGTTGTTGAAATGCACCAGGTACGGCCGCTGCTTCCAGATGGTGAAGGCCGGCGTGCCGAGGGCCACCACGCGCCCCACCTTGCGGGTGAACCAGGGGCGCTCGACCTCGGGGAACAGCTCGAAGAACGACTGGTCGATGGCCTGCTTGGAGGGCACTCCGGAGCGGTTCTCCATGAAGCTGTTCCACACCTGGACCCGGCACTCCAAGTCGAGCACGACGATACCCACGTCGATGCTCTGGACCACCGCCAGCAACCAGTGCAATTCACTGAAATCCATTCTCTTGGGCATGGCTCAACTCATCAGGTAGGCGAGCTTCTGTTCCAGCAAGGCCATGGAGCCTTCGGTGAACAACAGCAACAGGTCGAAGTGGATGTTCTGTTCTTCCAGGCTGTAGCTGATCTCCACCGCCTGGGTCTTTTTCCAGCGCTGCTGGTTGAGCACGATCAGCTCGTCGATGGTGGTGTGTTCCCCCAGTACCTGGGGATGGCCCACGGAAAAGAACACGTCCAGCTGGTCGGCGATGCTGCTCAGGCAGGCGCCGATCAGCACGCTGGAGAGGTCGATCAGCACTTCCATTTCCTGGTAGGGGTCGGTGCCTTGCTCTATCAACTGGGCGATGTCGGCCACTTCGGAGTCGTAGAACATCAGCAAGGCTTCGCCGGCGATGCCGCTGCCGATGTAGCTCTGGCAGATGGCGGTCAGTTGCCGGGCGCGGTTGGCATCGGCCAGCAGCATCTGCAACTCGCCGGCTTCCAGCACATTGACGTGGGGAATCGGCAGGTGCACGAAGACATCCAGGACCTTGGCGATCAGCGCCGCGGCGTAGCCCATGGAAACGTTGACGGTTTCCCGGAAGGCGTCGCGAAAGGTCACCACCGGTGCTGGCGAAGGGGCTGCCAATGGCTTGGCGTCAGTGCTGTCCAGCAGTTGCAGTTCGTTGAGCAGGGCGCGCAGTTGCTGCGGGTCGAAGGGCTTCTTGAGGAAGGCCCGGGCGCCCAGCTCGCGGGTGCGGCGCACGGCTTCTTCTTGAATGTCGCCAGAGATGACAATGATCTGCGCCTCGATGCCTTCTTCCTTCACCGCACTCAAGACCTGGTAGCCGTCCATCACGGGCATGGTCAGGTCCAGCAGCGCCACCTTGCCCAGCCCGCGGCGCAGGGCTTCCAGGCCTTCGCGCCCGTTGCAGGCCTGGGTCACGGACACCCGCCACTCGCTGGGCAAGGTCCGCAGCACCTGCTTGCGGGCCATGCTCGAGTCATCGCAGATGAGGAGGGGGATCATCGGTATCGGACGCTCATTCGAAAAAACCCGTAAGGGATAGTGTTCGGTAATAGGGCGAGTTGCCGCTTTATAGTTGTGCCGTATCGGGCTGTCCGTGCCGCGCCGCACTATAGTTCCCTCGGCAATAAAAGAACAAGTAGTGATGGCTTCGGTTATTTGCTCCAGATCATTGTCTGCTGCAATTCAAGCAGGCCTTGGCATGTAACTTAGAGTTGTTGCAGGGCAGCAGTTAAAAGGCCGCGGCGGCCCGTGGCGTGGGCTGTGGCAATAAACTGAGAGGCCTCTGTAAGCCTTGATATAGACAGATTTTTCTATCGGGGTAGGAGATTCGCGCCTGTTTTCTGACGTTTGAAAAATGACACTTGAGGCATAAGTTTCAAACTTTCGGAATCTTCTTGTTGATTGTTGCCGGAGGTTCTGCGAGTGGTTCGTTTCAATGGTTGTTAAGAGCGCTGGAGTTGTGTGGGTTGAATGTGTCGTGCAGCGGTTCTTATAAACAACCCAGGGCCGCTGTTGTATTGATTCGAATATTAAAGAACGGGCGCAAGGCTGTTGGAACGAGTGCTGCAGGGGCGTCGTTGTCGGGCTGCGCTCCTGCTGCATATGCAACAAAACCTTACCGCGAACCTGGTTGTGCCGACCGCTCGAAGGGCGCCAGCCCCGGTCGTGCGCGGCCTGTGGCAAACCGATGACCAGCGCTGCGCCGTGGGCAAAAAAATGTCAGATTTTGAGTCCCGGCCTGGACCTTTTCCCGCAATGCGCAATCATTACTGCGTGGAAAACATAAGGAGAGACGCATGTTCATTCGGTCATTGACCTTCGCTACTCTGCTCGCTGTTGCCGGCCCTGTCCTGGCGGCCGACAACGACGGCCCATTGACCCAGGACCTGGGCAAGTCACGGCCACTGATCGTGATTGCCCCCAGCACCGTGGACCCGACCCTGGTGAGCCTGAAGAAGTCCCTGGAAGAGCCGGCCACCCGTCAAGCCTTCAACGAACGCAACATGGTCCTGTACACGGTGATCAACACCATCGGCCAGCGCGATGGCAAGGACATCGACCCGCAATCCACCATGGCCCTGATCCGCAGCCTCAAGCTGGGCGCCGGGGCGCAGACCAAGGTGATCCTGGTGGGCAAGGACGGCGAGAAGAAGCTGGAGCACTCCGGGGCCATCGAGCTCAAGGAAGTCTTCAGTGCCGTCGACCAGTTGCCGGCGGCGGAGAAACAGGCCGCAGCGCCGGCTCCGGCCCCCGAGCCGGAGGCCAAGCCGGCCAATGCCAAGGCCGGCAAGGCGGCCAAGCCCGCCGCAGCGCCCAAGGCGCTGGACGACTGAAGCCCATGGGCGGAGGCCGGGGCAGGCGCTGACCGCCCCGGTGCCTGCCGACTGCATTGCCCCGCCTCGCCCAGGCTAGAGCGCCTCCAGGGTCTGACGCAGCCCATCGACGATCATCTCCACTTCCTGCCCATCGATCACCAAGGGTGGCAGCAGGCGGATGGTGGTGCCCCGGGTGACATTGATCAGCAGCCCGTGGTCACGGGCGGCGACCTGCACCAGCTCTCGGGCCGGCTGCCGCAGTTCGATACCCACCATCAGCCCCAGTCCGCGAATCTCCCGCACCGCCGGATGCGCCGCGAGTTCCTCGCGCAGCCGCCGCAGCAGTTGGGCACCGCGCTGTTCGGCGTTGGCCAGCAACTGCTGGTCCTCGATGACGTCCAGTACGGTGCAGGCCGCGCGGCAGGCCAGGGGGTTGCCGCCGAAAGTGCTGCCGTGGCTGCCCGGGGTAAACAGCTGGGCAGCCTTGCCCCGGGCCAGGCAGGCGCCGATGGGAATGCCGTTGCCCAGGCCCTTGGCCAGGGTCATCACATCCGGCACCACGTCTTCATGCTGGCAGGCAAACCAGCGCCCGGTGCGGCCGATGCCACTCTGGATCTCGTCGAGCATCAGCAGCCAGTTGCGCCGGGTGCACAGCTCGCGCACGGCCTTGAGGTAGCCGGGTGGGGCCAGCTGGATGCCGCTTTCCCCCTGGATCGGCTCCATCAATACGCCACAGATGCGTGGAGCATGCTCGGCGACGGCCGATTCCAGGGCGGCCAGATCGCCGAAGCGCACCTTGAGAAAACCGCCTGGCAACTGGCCGTAGCCCAGGCGCACTGCCGGGCCGTCGCTGGCGGCCAGGGTGGCCAGGGTCCGGCCATGAAAGGCGTTTTCCATGACCACCACCAGGGGCTGCTCGATGCCTTTGTGCCAGGCGTGCAGGCGTGCCAGCTTGAGGGCGGTCTCGTTGGCCTCGGCCCCGGAATTGTTGAAGAACGCCCGGTCCATGCCGCTCAACTGGGTCAACTTGGCGGCCAGTTGCCGCTGCCAGTGGATGTCGTAGAGGTTGGAGCTGTGCAGCAGCAGGCCGGCCTGTTCGCTGATGGCGCCGACCAGCCGTGGGTGGCTGTGGCCGATGCCGGTCACCGCGACCCCGGCGATGGCGTCCAGGTACTCTCGCCCGGCCTGGTCCCAGAGACGGCTGCCCAGGCCTTTGCAGAAGCTCAGCGCGAGGGGTTGGTAGGTGCTCATCAGGCAGGCGGCGGTCATGGCGGGCGGCTCCATCTTGGGGGGTGTGCTATCAGTATCGTTAGCCACCCAGGCTAGATAAACTCGCTATTTCTTTAATCATCTTGAAGTCAGGGTTGATAATGGATCTGTTCCAGGCAATGTCGGTGTACGTCAAGGTGGTGGAGGCGGGGAACATGACCGCCGCGGCCCGGGAGTGCGGCATGTCCACCACCATGGTGGGCAATCACCTGCGGGCCCTGGAGCAGCGCCTCGGAGTGCGTCTGCTCAACCGCACGACACGGCGCCAGCGGCTTACCGATTTTGGCCGTGACTACTACCAGCGCTGCCTGGCGGTGCTGGGGCTGGTGGCGGATTCCGAGCGCCTGGCGGAGCAGGTCCAGGGCGAACCCACCGGCACCTTGCGCATCACCGCACCCCTGACCTTCGGCACCGAACGCCTGGCGCCAGCGCTGGACGAGTTCCGCCAGCGCTGCCCCCAGGTCAAGGTCGAGCTGACCCTGGCCAACCAGCGCTTCGACCTGACCGATGGCACCTTCGATGTGGCGGTGCGCCTGGGCAACCTGGACAACGCTTCGCTGATTGCCCGGCGCCTGCAGGACTACACCCTGACGATCTGCGCTGCGCCGGAGTATCTGGAGCGCTGCGGCACGCCCCAGGTCCCCGAGGACCTGCAGCGGCACAACTGTCTGGCATTTGCCTACCCGGCCGGTGATGAGTGGAGCGCCACCGCCACCCTGTGGCCGTTGCGCGGGCCTGAAGGCGATGTGCAGGTTCCGGTGTCGGGGTCATTGTTGGCCAACACCTCGTCCGGTTTGCATCGTGCGGCGCGGGGTGGCCTGGGGCTGGTGATGATGCCCGATGCGCTGGTGGAGGAAGACCTGCAGCAGGGCCGGCTGGTGCCGGTGCTGCAGGACTATCAGTTGCCCTTTCGGACGATGCACCTGCTCTATGCCCAGGACCGCTATCGCCTGCCCAAGCTGCGCAGCTTTGTCGACTTTGCCCTGGAGAAATGGGGGCGTCAGGCCGACTCGCTGGCCAGCAGCATCATCGCTGCCGACAGCGTGTGACCATCGGTGATCTGGCCGGCGGCGATCATTGCCAGCAACTCCTGGCGGCTGGCCCACAGCACATGGTCCACTTCGCCATCGGTGGCGGCGGCCTGCTGCTCGGCGATCTGCACCTGGCACACCGCCACGGCGCTGGCGATCAGCGAAGTGTTGCTGTGCAGCAGCCCCAGCTGGCGTACCTCTGAGGCTTGCCAGCCGGTTTCCTCCAGCAGTTCCCGGGCCGCCGCGTCGCAGGCGCTTTCACCGGCATCGATGGCGCCCCGGGGAAACTCGATGGACTGGCCGCCGATGGCCCGGCGCCGCAGGTTGACCAGCATCAGTCGGCCATCGGCCAGGGTCGGCACGGCCACGACGCCGTTCACCGCCTGGGCTTCCTTGATGATGAAGTAGCCGTTTTCACGGACCACCTTGAAGTACGGGGTTTGCAGCAGGCACTGGGTGTCGGGGGTGGAACTCATGGGGGCTATCACTCCAGGAAACAACGATCGAACAAATACAGCTCGGCGGGCTTGAGCTGCTCCACGGTGGCCTGGGGCCGGCCGCCGTCGCCGCTCTTCTTGCGCCCGGTGTCGCGCAGGTAGCCGGCCTCGCTCATCTTCAGCAGGCGCTGGCGGATGCTGGTCTTGAGCACCGGACGCTGCAGCACCAGGGAGAAGATGCTCACCGCCTCGGGGGCGCTGAACTCGTTGCCGAGAAACATCAGCGGCAGGCTGCTGTACAGGGATTTGGAAAACAGCCGCTCGTTCACCTGGGCTACCAGGGCGTTGTGGTCGAAGGGCAGCTTGAAGGCACCGCTGGCCACCTCGCCGAGGGCGAAGAAGCCCTGTTGCGCGGCGGGCTCCACCGGCTCGCTGAGGATCCCCAGGTAGAAGGTCGAGGACGACCAGCAGCGCGGGTCGCGAAAGGCGTCGCCCACCGTGCCCACCTGTTCCAGCCAGGCCAGGGGCATGTCCACCTTGCTCGAACGGCGCAGGCGCTCCACCGCGTCATTCAGGCTGCGGTCTTCGACGTCGCCGTTGACCACGATGCCCGGCAGCGCCCAGTGCCCGGCGAAGGGCTCGGCATCCCGTTGATGGAGGAGGATCTGCAGCTCGCCGCGTTCGCGGTGATAGCGCAGTAGGCACAGGTCGATGGTGTGCAGGTAGGCGCTGGGGAGGGTGGTGCGGTCGTGCATATCAACTTCCGTGGACGGCGTAGAGGCCGTAGTTTAGCGGATTCATTCCCGGGGCCAGCCATTGCCTGGGCGGCGTTTCGCCACGGGCCAGGCATTGGCGCAACACGCTGCTGCGCACCCCGGGCTGCTCTTCGATGCAGAGGATGGAAAAGCGCCGCAGCAGTTCCTCGCCGCGATGGAACCTGGGCAACTGGCGCGCGACGTCTTCGCCCACCACCAGGGCGATGCGTTTGCCGTCCAGGGCCAGGTCGTCGGCCAGGCGTTGCAACAGGGTGAAGCTGTAGACCGGGCCCGGGTCGGCCAGGGCCAGTTGCCGTTCCAGGCGGCTGACCGCCAGCTCGGCGTCGCACTCTGGCTGCAGGTGCGCGGTGATTGCCTGCAACCAGCTGGCGCGGTGCTCGAAGTCGGCCATGCGCTTGCCGTCCGGGTGGCGGAAGCTGGGCACTACCAGTACCCGGCGGGCATGGCGGGCGGCTTCGAGCATCACCTGGGCGTGCCCGGCGTGGGGCGGGTTGAAGGCGCCGCCATAGAGGGCCAGTTCAAACATCTGCTTTTCCTCGTTTGGTACATGACGTGTACCTTAGCATCGCTTTTGTCAGTGGGAAATAATCTTCTGCACCTTATTTGTGCGTGGTTATTGAATTTGGTTCGAGAAAAATAAAACCTGCAGGGTCTTGCTATGAAAGTACATGACATGTACTTTGTGCTCCATGCAGAGGAGAGACCCAGCATGAACAGCCAAACGATGAAGACCGCTTCCTTCGATGTCGATGCACAAAAGAGCTTTACCCCGCTGTGCCCGGACGAGTTGCCCGTGACCGAAGGCGATCGCATCGGCGGCGAGCTGAATTTCATGGCGACCCTCGCCAGCCTGCGTATCGGCAGCAAGGACGCCCACAGCCCCCAGGCTCCCTGGGTGGTGACCGGACACGACCAGATGCTCCAGCCCACGGGCCTTGAACATGCCGATCTGACCTGGGTCAGCCACTGCGTTCCGGGCACTGAAGGCTTCACCCTTTTGGACGAACTGCCTGCGCCCTATGACTACGACTACTTCGTGTGGAAGGGCGTGGAGCCGGACCTGCACCCCTACGGCGCCTGCTACCACGACCTGCACGGCAAGCTCTCCACCGGGGTCATCGAGTACCTCAAGGGCCAGGGCGTACAGCAAGTCATAGTCGGCGGCCTGGCGTTGGATTTCTGCGTCAAGACTACTGCCCTGCAACTGGCCGCTGCCGGTTTCAAGGTGCTCATCCACCTGCCGGCGTGCCGGGCCATCAGCGCCGAGGGCGCTACCCAAGCCATCGCCGACATGCAACAAGCGGGCATCACGGTTGCCGCGACCCGCGAAGAAACCGCCAGATTGGCCAAGGCTTGAGGAGTCATCATGGAAAGTGCATTCGACCGTAACAACGGCGTGATCCAGAGCCTGCTGGATACCGACTACTACACCTTCACCATGATGCAGGCGGTGTTGCACCAGCACCCCAATGTGGACGTGGAATACCAGTTCATCGTTCGTTCCAGAGAGTCCCTGGTGCACCTGATCCCCGAGATCCGCCAGGAACTGGAAAAGCTTGCCGGCCTGCAGATGCGCGAAGGCGAACAGCGCTTTTTGTTCAACAAGCGCTTTCGTGAATACCTGACCCCTGACTTCGAACAGTTCCTCGGCCTGTTCCGCTTCAACCTGCGCTACATCCACGTGGCGGCGGTCGACGGCCAACTGAGCATCCGCGTCCGCGGCCCGATGCTGCACTGCATCATGTTCGAGCAGCCGGTGCTGGCCATGGTCAGCGAACTGCGCAACCGCGATAAGTACCCCGAGGTGGAGCTTGAGGATGTCACTCGCCGGCTCTACCAGAAGTTCGAATGGCTGGAGAAAAACGCCAGCCGCGACGAGCTTGCCGAGTTCCGCGTTTCGGATTTCTCTACCCGCCGGCGCCTGTCGTTCAAGGCCCAGCGCGAAGTGGTGAAGATCATGCGCAGCGATTTCCCCGGGGTCTTCGTCGGCACCAGCAATGCGCACCTGGCCTATGAGTTCGACCTGCCGCTGATCGGCACCATGGCCCACCAATGGCTGATGGTGCACCAGCAACTGGGGCGGCTGCGCGAGAGCCAGAATGCGGCCCTTGAGAACTGGGTGCACGAGTATCGCGGGCGCCTGGGCATTGCCCTGACCGACTGCATCAGCACCGATTTCTTCCTCAAGGACTTCGACCTGTACTTCGCCAAGCTCTACGACGGCCTGCGCCAGGATTCCGGGGACCCGATCCTCTGGGCCGACAAGGTCCTGGCCCGCTACCGGGAACTGGGCATTGACCCGCGGACCAAGGACCTGATGTTTTCCGATGGCCTGAACTTCGAGAAATGCCTGCCGATCCTGCGCCACGTGCGTGGCCAGGCCCGCTTCGGTTTCGGCATGGGCACCAGCCTGGCCTGCGATGTGGAGGGCGTGGAGCCGCTGAGCATCGTGATGAAGCTGGTGCGGGTGCATGGCGAACCGGTGGTGAAGTTCTCCGACGACCCGATCAAGAACGTCTGCGAAGACCCGTCGTTCCTCCGGTACGCGGCCCAGGTGTTCAACGTCGATCTTGCCCACTCGCCCCTGGAGGCCTGACATGAGCAATTCAACCCAAGCACGCATCGCCCGGGAACTGGGCATTGACCGGCAACTGGTTCGCGGTGGCGAGGCCGCCGAGATCGCCCGGCGTGTGGCCTTTATCCAGCAGGTACTGCGCGAGTCCGGCTGCAGCACCCTGGTACTGGGCATCAGTGGTGGGGTGGATTCCCTGACCGCCGGCCGCCTGTGCCAGTTGGCGGTGGAGCAGATGCGCGCCGCGGGGCAGGAGGCCCGTTTCATCGCCATGCGCCTGCCTTATCGGCAGCAGGCGGATGAAAGTGATGCCCAGGCTTGCCTGGACCTCATTGGCCCGGACGCGGTGAGCACTTGCAACATTGCCGACAGCGTCGAGGGCCTGATGAACCAGGTGCGGATCGACGGCCTGCAGCCTTCGCCGGCCCTCACGGACTTCGTCAAGGGCAACGTCAAGGCCCGGGCGCGGATGCTGGCCCAGTACGCGGTGGCCAACTTCAGCAACGGCCTGGTGGTGGGCACCGACCACGGCGCCGAGGCCCTGATGGGTTTCTTCACCAAGTACGGCGACGGCGCCTGCGACCTGGCCCCGCTGTCGGGGCTGACCAAGACCCAGGTGCGGCTGCTGGCCGAGGCCCTCGGCGCGCCAAGGCATCTGGTGTACAAGGCGCCCACCGCGGACCTGGAGGAACTGGCGCCGGGCAAGCTGGACGAAACGGCTTACGGTTGCAGCTACGCAGAAATTGACGCCTACCTGATGGGCGAGCCCGTTACCGACGCGGTGCGCCAGTTGATCGAGCGTGCCTACCTGCGCACTGCCCACAAACGCGCCTTGCCCCACACTCCGCCTTATCGGCATGCGTCGAATGGCCTCTCCCAGCCGGTCCTGCCCAGCGTCCTGTAGCCGCTGCCGCAGGCTGCGATCGGCTCCGCAGGAGACGCAGCGAACTGAGGGCCGCCAGAGGTCCGTTGGGAAATCGCCAAGCAAGGTCCTACGGACCTTTTCGCAGCCTCGCGGACTCGGCAGCGGCTACAGGCTAATGTCGATCCGGGTTTTGTAGCCGCTGCCGCAGGCTGCGATCGGCTCCGCAGGAGACGCGGCGAGCTGAAGGCCGCCAGAGGCCCGTCGGGCAATCGCCAGGCAAGGCCCCGCGGCCTTTGTCGACAGGGCCGGTCAATCCGGCCATTTCTCCAAGGCCACACGGCATTCTTCGGTCAGCTCCGGCATATGCTCCCGTACCTGCGACCAACCCAATATCTCCAGCGCCTCGCGGGCGCCTTCTCGCAGCGATCGCAATTGCGGGTGTTCGAAGCCGTTGTCTTCCAGGGTCAGGCCGTAAGCCTCCCGGCACAGTACTTCACAGCCGCTTAACAGTGCTTGCAAGCGCGGCAGCAAGTGCGGCGCCAGATGCAGCGGAAACTGCTTCACAAAACCAGCGAGATAGTCCAGATAGCCAGACCACAGATTGCACTCGGCACAGCAACCGACCTCCACCCGTTGTCGCTTGGCGTCCAGGGCGAGAAATTCCAGGGCCACGCCCAGTTCTCCCAACAGGATGATCCTCCGGTATTCGTCCTGGCCGTACCAGGTCCAGACGTTCGAGGCGAGGGGGGAGCTGCAGCGAGTGGGTGCTTCACTCATGCTGTCCGCCTTTATCCTGCGTTGTCGGTGCGGGCTGCCAGCCCTCGGGCCAGCGGTCGCTGAACGAATGGCTGTGCGGCATCAGCGCCGGCTCGCGGTTGTCATCGAAGCAGCCCAGGAGCAAGGCAACGGTCGGCTGATCATCGATGGCCCCCAGGGAGCTGCCGCAAGCCCGGCAGAAGGCCCGGCTCGAAGAGTCCGACGACCTGAAGGTCGCCGGTGCGCCGCCAGGGCCGGTCCAGGTCACCCGCTCTCGGGGGAATTCGACCCACGCCAGCGTCAGCGCGCCGCTGTGGCGCTGGCACAGTTTGCACGAGCAGGTATGGGGATTGGCGGCAGGCCCCTGGGCCTCGAAGCGAATCTGCCCGCACAGGCAGCCGCCCTGGTACAGGCTGGCAGTCATCAGCGTGGGTTCTCCTGAGGAATCAAACGGTCCTTTTCCAAATCGCGCAGCAGTTCATCGAGCATCTCTCTGCGGCTTTCGATCTGCACCGGCGGTACATACCAGGCCGCCACACTATAGCCTTCACGACGGTAGTTGTAGGTCTTGAGCAGTTGGCCGTCCTTGAGCAGGCTGCCGCGCAAGTTGCTCTGGTAGGAGTAGGGCATGGGGAAGGTCAGCAGGGTGATGGCATTCAACGCGCCAAGCAGTCCCGCACTCTTGCCTCCAGGCTCGCTGATCAGGAGGCTGTAGCCGCTGCGACTGTAGCCACCATCGAGAAAGGAGAAGGCTCCGGTTTGACGCAGGGCGGCGATGGTTTCCCGTTGCTCCTGTTCGTCGAAGCGACTTTTCACCGGGCCCAGGTCCAGGGTCAGCGGTACATAGGGATGTTGACTGCGGTAGTCCAGCGGCGCCATTCGGGTGCCACAACCGGTGATGATCAGTGCGCTGCACAGCAGGGCGGTCAAACCTATGGGGTTCATTGGGCCTGACTCGCGGTTGGCAACAGTTGATCCTGACGCAGATCGCCAGCAAAGGCGCGGGCGATGCGCTGGATATTCTGCTCTTGCATTTCACCGCCTTGATCCAGCAGCCAGGTGTATTTATGCGTCAGGTTGCGATAGCTGTAGCGCTTGAGGAGCTTGCCCTCGTGCAGCAGGCTGATGTCGGTGTGGGTGTCGATGCCATTGGAGAGCGGCATCAGGAACAGAGTGGCGGCACTGAGGAAGATCAACGGCATTGGCGGCATGTCCCGCTCGGACTTGAATTGAATGCGGGCGCTGTAGTCGCCAGCTTGTCCGGCGCCGGTCTGGACATCTTCGAACACCCCGGTGGCACGCAAGGCGTTACGTAACTCAGCGGCGCGCAATGGGTCATCGACCATCACATGCAGGGGCATCAAATAGGCTTGGCCATCCGGCAGCGGACGGTCCGGCAAGGTGTCGGTTGCCGTGCAGCCCGCGAGCAGCAGAAGGGCGCAAAGGGTCAAGCAGGATTTCATGGATGATTCTCCGCAGTGGCGTTGGCTGGGCTGGTTTGCTTGTCGACGGGAAGGATGAAGGGCTTGGCCTTGTCCAGATCCAGCGGCATCCATTGCAGGTCCGGCAGCCCCGGCACCTGGCGCTGGGCAATCACGGCGTCACGGGGCATTTGATTGCTCCAGGCAAAGAAGCACTGGGTCACTTGGCTGCAGACTGAGCGAAACTCGCCGATGTAATACGCCTTGCCCGCCTCCAGGCGCAGCGGCAGTACGAACTCTTCGCGCGCTTCCTGGGATTGCAGGCGTGAGCCGAGCCCCGGGGTGTAGACCATGGACCAGAACTGGAAGTTGTAGAACTCGTAATCACCCGGTTTGAGCGGCATGACAAATACACTGCCGGCGGCGCGGGGTTCATGGATGTCCTCTGGCGTTGGCCGTGGGTCGCCCTCCCAGAGTGCCGCGGCGCCATTGATTGAGCCGCGCTTGCGAATCAGCAGGCGCAGGTTGGTGGCGGCACCGCCGCCGCCCAGGTACTGCGGGCCAATAGCGCCCACCAGATAGGTCGTGGGTTCGTTGGCTGCGGGTTGCAGAGGGGCGCTGACGATGGCGGCGGGTTGGCTGATGCAGCCAGAAACTATGCTGGTGGCCAGCAGCAAGGACGAAGCCTTGATTACGCGGAACATGGGGAACCCTGAAAGTGACTTTGGACAAGGCGCAGGCAGGGAGGCATGAGTGTCTGTACATGGCCTTCCCTGGCGCCGCTCGTGAGCGGCGCGATGGTACGAGAACCTTAGGGCTTTGTGTAGCGCGTTACCCGGAATGACCTGCCCGGCGGCGCTATTGACCGAACCCCGGCGCTGCCTCTTCGACCTTTCTTTTGTACTGCACCTTGGCCTGGTCGGGGTTGCAGGACAGCAGGGCATCGACCTGGAAAAAACCCTTGGACAGCACCTGCCTTTCTCGCCACAGGTTGCCGCACGCGCCGAATACCCCGGCGCTGAGCAGCCAGCCCAGGGCGAACCCGTGGTGGCCGGCGCCTGTATCAGGGATCAGCAGGATCAGGCCCAGGGCAGCCAGGGTGAGGCCGGTCACCCAGTACAGGCTGACGCAGTACGACCAGAGTACGGTGAGAAAGCAGGCGGCAAAATTGAAGCCGATGGCCACGGCTTCCAGTTCGCCCTGGGGGTTGCGATAGAGGCGGTAGAGGCGTTTGTGTTGTTCCTCTAGGTCCTGGTTGATCCGCTTCTCACGCTCGGCGATCTGGATTTTCTCCGTAGCGCTGAGGTCGCTGTCATCGAAGATTTCCTTGAAGGTTTCTTCCAGAAGGTAATAGCCGGTGTAGGCGCTGGAATGGCCTGTGAGGTACAGGGCGTCGACGCGATAGCGGCGGTTGAGCTTCAACTGGGTGTCGCCACTGAAGAAGCTGCAGGCCGAGGTCTGGATGTGCAACCAATGCTTGCCAAAGCTGTATTCGATATAGGGCTTGCCGCCGTTCCGAACCCAGCGGCGGTCGAAGTAGCCTTCCAGTTGCTCCACCTCTACGCCCGTGATGTCGGTCCTGGGTTGCGCCTGGGCGTTGAGCCATTTGGCGATGCACCAGCCACCGACCATCAGGCAGAGGAAGGTGCACAGGATGACCTTGGCAAACAGCGGGCCATCCAGCAGGCAGATGAGGATGAGGCAGGGGAGCAGCAGGATGCCCGAGAGGACGCAGGTGGTTTCAACATCAGCCTTCCAGGCGCGGGTCAGGTCTTGATTGATGCGGTCGATTCTTTCCTGGTCGAGGACTCGGATAACGGCAGTCTCGCTGGGCCCAAGCCTCAGGCTTGGGCGGGTCTTTACAAGACGAAGCACAGGGACCGCCCGCGGGTTCGGGGCGGTCCATGCCTTCGAGGGGCGGGCAGACTACTGAACAGGGGGCGGTTCAGCAAGCCGGTTCAGCGGCCCGCGGATGCTTGCCCGGCCCTCAGCGCAGTTTCTCCAGCATCTGGTAGTACCACATGCCCGCCGCCAGCATCGGGTTGCCCAACTGGTCGCCGAAGGGCACGCGGATGTGCTGGCAGGCGGCGAAGGTGTCGTAGTGGCCGAGGTGGCCGGTCAGGGCCTGGGCCATGATCTCGCCCATGATGTGGGTGGTGGCCACGCCATGCCCGGAGTAGCCCTGGCAGTACCAGACGTTGTCCGAGAGCTTGCCCAGTTGCGGGATGCGGTTGATCACGATGCCCATGGCGCAGCTCCACTGGAAATCGATGCCTACGCCCTTGAGCACCGGGAAGGTGCGTTCGATGCACGGGCGCAGTTCGCCGGCGATGTCCCGAGAGTCCTTGCCGCTGTAGTTGGCGCCACCGCCGAACAGCAGGCGGCCGTCGGCGGTCATGCGGTAGTAGTCGAGCACGAAGCGGCAGTCGTAGACCGCCAGGTCCTCGGGGTTGAGGCGCCTGGCCAGGTCGCCCAGGGGCTCGGTGGTGACGATGCCGCCCATGGCGGGGAAGATCTTGCCCTTGAGTTTCTTCGGTTCCAGCTTGTGGTACACATCGCCCGCCAGCAGCACTTGCCGGGCATCGATGCGGCCCTGGGCAGTGACCACCGCCGGGCGCTCGCCGTGGACGATCTCCAGCACTTCGCTGTGTTCGAAAATCAGCGCCCCCAGGCTTTCGGCAGCCCTGGCTTCGCCGATGCACAGGTTCAACGGATGCAGGTGCAGGTTGCGGGTGTTCTTGATGGCGCCGTGGTAGAGCTCGCTTTCCAGCAGCCCGCGGACCTGGGCCCGGTCCAGCAGGCTGACCTCGTCGCCCATGCCGCGGCGCACCGCTTCTTCGTAGTCGGCGCGCAGGCCCGGCAGGTGGCTGGGTTTGTAGGCCGCGTGCAGGTGGCCGTGCTTGAGGTCGCAGGCAATGGCGTATTTTTCTACTCGCTGCTGGATGATCTGGTGCCCGCGCCAGCGCAGGTGCCAGATGAAATCGTCCACTTCCTCGCCCAGGTGGCGGCGCATCTGCTTGCGCATGGCTTCATCGCCGGAGAGGCTGCCGGTGACCTGGCCGCCATTGCGCCCGGTGGCGCCCCAGCCGATCTTGTGGCTTTCGACGATGGCGACTTTCAGGCCGCGCTCGGCCAGTTCCACCGCGCTGGCGACGCCGGTGAAGCCGCCGCCGATGATCACCACATCCACTTGATGGGTGCCTTGCAGGGTCGGGTAGTGGGTTTCCTGGTTAAGGGTGGCGCTGTAGTAGCTGGGGCAGCGCTCGGCTGCCGGGGTCCGCGGATCGAAGGCGGCTGTCATGAGTAGAACCTCGCAAAAAAGTGAGCCGGGCCGCTGCGGGCAGGCAGCGGCCAGGGCTTTGAAATCGGTCGATGGGCCGGCGGGTTCGGCACGCAGTGGATGCGCCTGAGCCCTGCACGGCAGATCGGCAACGGACCTCAGGCCTGGGTCAGGTACCAGCGCCAGTCCTGCTCGCCGACTTCGGCCATGAACTGGCGGTACTCGGCACGCTTGACCGCCAGGTACACACCGAGGAATTCGGAGCCCAGGGCATCCCGTGCCCAGGCCGATTGCTCCAGGGCCACCAGCGAGGTCAGCCAGTCGGTGGGCAGCAGTTCGGTGGCCTGGGCGTAGCCATTGCCCTGTACCGGCTCGCCGGGGTCGAGGTTTTCCCGCAGGCCGCGATGGATGCCGGCGAGAATCGCCGCCGCTGCCAGGTAGGGGTTGGCGTCGGCACCGCAGATGCGGTGCTCGATGTGCCGGCTATTGGCCGGGCCGCCGGGCACCCGCAGGCTCACGGTGCGGTTGTCGACGCCCCAGGTGGGGGCCAGGGGCGCGTAGCTGTTGCTCTGGAAACGCCGGTAGGAGTTGGCGTTGGGGCAGAAGAGCAGCAGCGACTCCAGCAGGGACGCGAGCATGCCACCCACCGCCTGGCGCAACAGCGGGGTGCCGGCCGGGTCCTGGCTGGCGAACAGGTTGCGGCCCGCGGCGTCGGCGATGCTCACGTGCATGTGCATGCCGGTGCCGGCCAGGTGATCGAAAGGCTTGGCCATGAAGGTGGCCTGCATCCCGTGCTTGTGGGCCACGGCCTTGACCAGGCGCTTGTAGCGCACGGCCTGGTCCATGGCTTCCAGGGCGTCGCCGTGTTCCAGGGTGATCTCCACTTGCCCGGGGGCGTATTCGGAGATCGCCGTGCGCGCCGGAATGCCTTGCAGCTTGCAGGCGGCGTAGAGGTCGGCGAGGAACGGTTCGATCTGCTCCAGCTCGCGCAGGCCGTAGACCTGGGTGCTGCGCGGGCGACCGCCATCGGCGTCCAGCGCCGGTTGCGGCCGGCCATTGCCGTCGCGCTTGGCGTCCAGCAGGTAGAACTCCAGCTCGCAGGCCATTACCGGGTGGTAACCCTCGGCCTTGAGCCCGTCGATCACCTTGATCAGCAGGTGGCGCGGGTCGGCGATGCTGGCGGGCAGGCCCTCCTGGGGGTGCATGCTGACCTGCACCGCGGCGGTAGGGATCTGCCGCCAGGGCAGGCGTACCAGGCTGCCGGCCAGGGGGTAGGCACGGCAGTCGATATCGCCCACATCCCAGACCAGGCCGGAGTTCTCCACGTCGTCGCCGTTGAGGGTCAGGCCAAGGATGGTGCTGGGCAGGGGCCGGCCGCTTTCGTACACCGCCAGCAGTTCTTCGCGGTGCAACAGTTTGCCCCGGGGCACGCCGTTGGCGTCGAGAATGAACAGCTCGATCATGTCGATATCGGGGTTGGCGGCGAGGAAACTCCGGGCTTCGTCTAGGGCTGCAAAATTCATGTTTGTGCTCGCTTGGCGCCCGTGGGGCGCGCAGGTTTTCAGGTCCTGCAACGACGCCGCGCACGGGCCGGTTGCAAGGGCAGAAATCAGGTCTGGGAGGGACCACGCAGGAGCGCGATCAGGCCAGCGGCGAGTGATCCGGAGGGCGTGAGGAATGGCGCAGGCGGGAACGGCACAGGGCCATGGGCAGGTTGACCAGAAGCTTCATGGGCAGGGCCTGTCCAGGAAGAGAAAACCGATGACGCCAGCGCGCACCTCATGCACCTCACAAGGGCGTTGGGCAGGGTGCAGCGGGGAGTGGCAGGGCAGTGCGATACGAGCGTCGACAAGCGTACCACCGCCAAGGCGCGGGGCCGTGGAGCGGGTGCAGGCCAATCCGTGGAACGGGCTCTGGGGATGCATCTGCCGGGTGATCTCGCTGTCGAGTTCGGGGTGATTATTCTTGGTTTACACCGGGCGCTGGAGGATGCGAACTGCTGCGGCGAGCCTCCAGGGCGGATCAATACTGCAAGAAAGCGCAGGCCAATGTAAGGGGGGTAAAGGGCGCAAGCCCCTTGGCATGGGGCTTTCGCTCATGGTGAAAACCGCGTGCTAGAGCGGCGCGTCCCGGCTGCCAGGCGTGTCTGATTTTTTTTACAGAACCTTAGTAGAGGCCCGGCAGCAGGCGCCAGCTGCGGGCGCAATAGGCCTCGTATTCATCGCCGAAATGCTTGAGCAACAAGGCCTCCTCGGCATGAATCCGCGCAATCAGCGGGATCAGGGTCAGTGCTGCCAGCAACAACCCCAGCCCCGAGCGAAACGCCAGGGCCCAACCCAGGGCATTCACCAGCAGGCCCAGGTAGCTGGGGTTGCGCAGGTGGCGGTAGAGGCCGTCCACCACCAGGCGGTGGTTGGGCTGGATCGCCACCAGCCCGCTGAAGCGCCGGCCGAGGATGAACACCGGCCACAGCCGCAGCCCGCCGCCGAGGATGAACAGCAAGGCCCCGAGCCAGCGCAGGCCTTCGCCGCCGAAGGTGCAGAAATCGATGCGGTCGCTGTAGGCCGGGACGAAGCCGCTCAACAGGCCGATCACCCCGAACACCGGCAGCACCCAGCGGTTGCCCTGGTCTTCCTGCTCGCCGCTGCTCAGGTTGACTTCGCTGTACAGCGCGGCGACCACCATCAGCAGGGTGGCGATGGCGATCAGGGTCAACTGTGGATGGCCGAAGAAGGCGGAGAAACCGCCCATGCCCCAGATCGCCAGGCCCAGGTAGGCGAGGGCACCGAGGATGCTGGAAACGGCCAGCCTGAGGGAGATTTTCATGATCCGTTGCGCCAGTAGCGGGAACCTGTGTTGAGTGTAGGAGCCCGCCTGCGGGTGAAGGCGTACGTTCGTCCGCTACAAGGTTCAGCCCGTGGTTTTCTGGGTCAGGTGCCCCGCCAGAAAGTCGATGAAGGCCCGGGTCTTCTGCGGCACCCGCCGCGCCGAGGGGTAGACCACGTTGATGCTGATGGGCGGCGCCTGCCATTCGCAGAGCACCGGCACCAGGCGCCCGGCCGCCAGGGCGTCCTCGACGATGAAATCCGGCAGCAGGGCGATGCCCATGCCGGCCTCGGCGGCCTGGGCCAGCAGGTCACCATTGTTGGCGTGCAGCGGCCCGGTGACATGCACCCGCTGCACGTCACTGCCGTTGCTCAATTGCAGGCTGACGCCGCTTTGCAGGTAGCCATAGTTCAGGCACTGGTGGCTGCTCAGGTCCTTGGGCTGGCGCGGGATGCCGGCGCGGGCCAGGTAGGTGGGGGAGGCCACCATGATTCGCGGTGCCGGTGCCAGCTGGCGGGCCACCATGGACGAGTCCGGCAGGCTGGCAATGCGCAGGGTGACATCGAAGCCGCCGCGCAGCGGGTCCACCTGCTGGTCGCTGAGCACCAGTTGCAACTCGATCAGCGGATGCTGTTCGTGGAACAGCGGCACCAGCGGCCCGAGCCGACGCAGACCGAAGGACATCGGTGCATTGACTCGCAGCACTCCGCGCAACTCGGCGATGCCATCGCGCGCGCGCTGTTCGGCTTCGTCCACCGTGGCCAGCACTTCCCGAACGCTTTCGTAGTACTCGGCACCGGCTTCGGTCAGGCGCAGGCTGCGGGTGGTGCGTTGCAGCAGTTGCACGCCGATGGCTTCTTCCAGCGCCTGGATCTGTTTGCTGACCTTGGAACGGGGCACGTCCATGGCGCGGGCGGCTGCGGCAAAGCCGTTTTCGTCGACGGTGACGACGAAGGCGCGCATGCATTCGATACGGTCCATGATTGTCCCTGATTTAGAATCAATGATTCTCGATTTTAGGTAATTGTTCCTTTTTCGGCCAGGCCCTAGATTAGCCACCAAGCCGGACGCCACGGGGCGCAAGCAGCGCCATCAGCCGGTCATGTTCGACCCTCACTCTCTGACTGCAAAAGGAACGCGCCATGTCCATTCGTGAATTGCTCAACCCGACCAACTCCGCCCTGATCCTCATCGACCACCAGCCGCAGATGGCCTTCGGCGTGCAATCGATCGATCGCCAGACCCTGAAGAACAACACCGTGGCCCTGGCCAAGGCGGCCAGGATCTTCAACGTGCCGAGCATCCTCACCTCGGTGGAGACCGAAAGCTTCAGCGGCTACATCTGGCCGGAACTGCTGGCGGTGTTTCCCGGCCAGCAGCCCATCGAGCGCACGTCGATGAACTCCTGGGAAGACCGCAAGCTGGTGGACGCGGTGAAGGCCACCGGGCGCAAGAAACTGGTGATGGCGGCGCTGTGGACCGAGGTCTGCCTGACCTTCCCGGCGCTGGAGGCCATGGCCGAAGGTTACGAGGTGTACATCGTCACCGACGCTTCTGGCGGCACCAGCCAGGAGGCCCACGACATGGCCGTGCAGCGGATGATCCAGGCCGGCGCGGTACCGGTGACCTGGCAGCAGGTGCTGCTGGAGTACCAGCGCGACTGGGCGCACAAGGACAGCTACGACGCGGTCATGGGCCTGGTACTGGAACACAGTGGTGCCTACGGCATGGGCGTGGACTACGCCTACAGCATGGTGCACAAGGCCCCGCAACGTCAGCTGTAGGCGCCGCCTGGCCGGCGAATGCGATCGCACCGACCGCTTCGCTGGCAAGCCAGCGCTTACGGGCCTTAACTGTGATGCGCAAATGCATCTCCTCGCAGACCCTGGAGCCTTCTGATGAACATCGAACTCACCGACGGTGTCGTGACCCTGCTGGTCCGTCACCGGATCAAGCAGGGCCAGGATCAGGCCTATGAAACCTGGCTGCGGCAGATCATCGCCAAGGCTCGCAGCTATCCGGGGCACCTGGGCATCGACGTGGTGCGTGGCCACAGCGGCGGCCTCGGGTTGTTCACCAGCGTGCTGCGCTTTGCCAGCACCGAACAGTTGCAGCACTGGCTGGATTCCGCCGACCGCCGCGAGCTGGTGCAACAGGCCCAGCACCTGCTGGCCGACGGTGACCAGACCGAAATCAACGCCGATCGCGAATTCTGGTTTACCCCTCAGGACGGCGGCGCACCGACCCCGCCACCGCGCTGGAAACAGGCGTGTGTGACCTTCCTGGTGATCCTGCCGCTGAGCTTCCTGGTGCCGCAATTGTGGAAGCCGCTGTTCGCCCAACTGCCCTGGCTTGGCGGCTATGTGCCGGCCACGGTGCTGATCACCCTGAGCATCGTGCTGCTGGTGGTCTACGTCTTCATGCCCCGGGTCACGCGCCTGTTCAGCCGCTGGCTGCAGCCACGCAGTGCGGCCTGATTCCTTCCCGACCTTCGTTTGGAGCAATGCCATGAAACCCGATGCAATTGCCGACCTGATTCTGTTCAACGGCCGCCTGCACACCGTGGACCGGGCCAAACCCCGGGCCAGCGCGGTGGCAATCAAGGACGGGCGCTTCATCGCCGTGGGCAATGATGCCCAGGCCATGGCCCTGCGCGGCGCCGGCACCCAGGTCATCGACCTCATGGGGCGCACGGTGATCCCCGGGCTCAATGACTCGCACCTGCACCTGATCCGCGGCGGCCTGAACTACAACCTGGAACTGCGCTGGGAAGGCGTACCGTCCCTGGCCGATGCCCTGCGCCTGCTCAAGGAACAGGCCCTGCGCACCCCGGCGCCGCAGTGGGTACGGGTGGTGGGCGGCTGGAACGAATTCCAGTTTGCCGAGAAACGCATGCCGACCCTGGAAGAACTGAACCAGGCGGCGCCGGATACCCCGGTGTTCGTCCTGCACCTGTATGACCGCGCCTTGCTCAACCGCGCCGCGCTGCGGGTGGTGGGCTACGACCGCAACACGCCGAACCCGCCGGGGGGCGAGATCGTCCGCGATGGCAACGGCAACCCCACCGGCATGCTGATCGCCCGGCCCAACGCGATGATTCTGTATGCGACCCTGGCCAAGGGCCCCAAGCTGCCGTTGGAGTACCAGGTCAACTCCACCCGCCAGTTCATGCGCGAGCTCAACCGCCTGGGGGTCACCAGCGCCATCGATGCCGGTGGCGGCTTCCAGAACTACCCCGACGACTACCAGGTGATCAACGAACTGGCGGCCCAACAGCAACTGACTGTGCGCATCGCCTACAACCTGTTCACCCAGAAACCCAAGGAAGAACTGGCGGACTTCAAGCACTGGACCTCCAGCGTCACCTACGGCCAGGGCGACGACTTCCTGCGGCACAACGGGGCAGGGGAGATGCTGGTGTTTTCCGCTGCGGATTTCGAGGACTTCCTCGAACCGCGTCCCGATTTGCCGCAGGGCATGGAGCAGGAGCTGGAACCGGTGGTGCGCCACCTGGTGGAGCAGCGCTGGCCGTTCCGCCTGCACGCCACCTACGATGAATCCATCTCGCGGATGCTCGATGTGTTCGAAAAGGTCGACCGCGACATTCCTTTCAACGGCCTGCCGTGGTTCTTCGATCATGCGGAAACCATCAGCCCGAAGAACATCGAACGGGTGAGGGCCCTGGGCGGCGGCATCGCGATCCAGGACCGCATGGCCTTCCAGGGCGAGTACTTCGTCGAGCGCTACGGCGCCAAGGCCGCCGAAATGACCCCGCCGATCCAGCGCATGCTCGCCGAAGGCGTCCCGGTGGGCGCCGGCACCGACGCCACCCGAGTCTCCAGCTACAACCCCTGGACCTCGCTGTACTGGATGGTCAGTGGCCGGACTGTCGGCGGGCTGGAGCTGTACCCCCAGGGCTTGAGCCGCGATACCGCGCTGGAGCTCTACACCCACGGCAGCGCCTGGTTCTCCTCGGAACAGGGCAAGAAAGGCCAGATCAAGGTCGGGCAACTGGCGGACCTGGTGGCCCTGTCGGCGGACTACTTCAGCGTCGAGGAAGAGGCGATCAAGTGGATCGAATCCCTGCTCACCGTGGTGGATGGCAAGGTGGTGCATGCCGCCGGTGACTTCGAAAAACTGGCCCCACCGAGCCTGCCGGTGACCCCGGACTGGTCGCCGGTGGCCAAGGTGCCTGGGCATTGGAAGCCCAACGCACCGTTGCAGAACCGGGTGCACCAGTGCAGCGGCCCGTGCGCAGTGCATGCCCACGGGCACCAGAAAGCGCGCATGTCCAATGTGCCGGTGAGTGACTTCCAGGGGTTCTGGGGGGCGTTTGGGTGTTCGTGTTTTGCGTTCTGAGCTGTAAGAGCTGGCTTGTCAGCGAAGGCGGTTTCAAGGCTAGCACCGCTTTCGCCGGCAAGCCGGCTCCTACGGGTTTGAAATTGGCTTCAATAAAAATGGGCGCTCATGAAGAGCGCCCATTCAATTGTTTAAACAACTAGTTGGTGATTAACGAATTGATCGTGTTACTTAGCAGAACCGATCAATAACCCGAACTTCCGATTTATCCCGCAGCGATTGCCATTCGGCTTTCAGGGTCTCCAGGACCCGGCCGATGAAGTCCTTGTCGGCGGCGGCTTTCTTGCCGACGTAGCCCTGGCCGCGGCGGTACATCTTCAGGCGGGCTGCCAGCTCCCGGTTGTTCTGGTCGAACTCTGCTTCATGGCTATGGGGCGACAGGCAGTCGATATGCACTTGGCCCGACTTGGCGATCCACAGGATGTGGCTGTCGTGGCTGTCTTTCTGTGCGGCGAACATACGTGCCAATTCATCAATAGTGGGTTGGTTATTAAGATTCATTTGTAGCCCCCTTGACCATTTATCGATCTATCTAAGTTGATTCGCTAATTCATCTTGCTACGTCGGTAAGTTGAACCCTGATACCGGAAACAGGGCGACAGAGGGTGTCTGTCGGATACAGATAAGGCCCAGAGCCTGATGCGTGTAGTTGCCTTGATTAACTGCTACGCAATAGCGTCACAACGAAGAGAAGCAGCGTAAACCTGGATGAAGCTGCCGACATTCCCACCATCGGCCACAAGCATCTTGAAGAGTTTTCGCCGGCTTCCCGTCGTGGTACTGGACGGTCAATGCCAGGTCAGTTTCATCAATCTGCCTTGTGGGCAGTACACATCCGGGTCACAGCTCGGCGGTCAGACGAGCTTGCTCATAACACCTTTGCCTCGTCCCCCGATCGGGGAGACGTCTGCATCATGCAAGGCCGAAATCCTCTCGTCAACGGTTTTGTAGTGAAAATTTTCAGGCACTACATATTGTCTGACAAAAGCCGAAAAGCCATCATCCGGCCCCCCCAACGCAGGGCTGGGCAGGTAGAATCGGCGCCTTGAAATGTTCTGAGGTTGCAGCGGTGGATGTACAACAAGGCTTCGTCCTGACTCGGCACTGGCGCGATACGCCGGCGGGCACGCAAGTCGATTTCTGGCTGGCCACCGACCGGGGGCCGCGCCAGATCCGCCTGCCGTTGCAGACCTCCGTGGCCTTCGTCCCGGCGGCGCAGCGGGCCCAGGCCGAGCGCTTGCTGAGCGACGACCCGGATGTGCAACTGCGCCCATTGCAGTTGCGTGACTTCCACCAGCGCCCGGTGCTGGGCCTGTACTGCCCGCAGCACAATCAGCTGATGCGCCTGGAGAAGACCCTGCGGCGCGCCGGGGTCGAGGTGTTCGAAGCCGATGTGCGGCCGCCCGAGCGCTACCTGATGGAGCGCTTCATCACCGCGCCGGTGTCCTTCGGCGGCCAGCCCGGCCCCGATGGCTTGTTGCTGGAGGCGCAGATGAAGCCGGCGCCAAACTACCGGCCGAGCCTCAAGCTGGTGTCCCTGGACATCGAGACCAGCGAGCGCGGCGAGTTGTATTCCATTGCCCTGGAAGGTTGCGGCCAGCGCCAGGTGTACATGCTCGGCAAGGCCCGGGACGACGACAGTGCGGTGGATTTCGACCTGGAGTTCTGCGCCAGCCGCGAGCAGTTGCTGGAGAGGCTCAACCAGTGGCTGGCCGAGCATGACCCCGACGCGATCATCGGCTGGAACCTGGTGCAGTTCGACCTGCGCGTACTCCACGAACATGCCCGGCGCCTGGCGGTGCCGCTGCGCCTGGGGCGTGGTGGCGAGGAAATGCAGTGGCGCGAGCACGGCAGCCGTACCCACTATTTCGCCTCGGCCGCCGGCCGCTTGATCATCGACGGCATCGAGGCGTTGCGTTCGGCGACCTGGAGCTTCCCTTCCTTCAGCCTGGAAAACGTCGCCCAGACCCTGCTGGGGGAGGGCAAGTCGATCGACAACCCCTACCAGCGCATGGACGAGATCAACCGCATGTTCGCCGAGGACAAGCCGGCCCTGGCCCGCTACAACCTCAAGGACTGCGAACTGGTGACGCGGATCTTCGCCAAGACCGAGTTGCTGACCTTTCTTCTGGAACGGGCCACGGTCACCGGCCTGCCCGCCGACCGCAGCGGCGGTTCGGTGGCGGCCTTTACCCACCTGTACATGCCGCTGATGCATCGCCAGGGCTTTGTCGCCCCCAACCTGGGCGAGCTGCCGCCCCAGGCCAGCCCCGGCGGTTTCGTCATGGATTCGCGGCCCGGGCTCTACGAGTCGGTGCTGGTGCTGGACTACAAGAGCCTGTACCCGTCGATCATCCGCAGTTTCCTGATCGACCCTGTGGGGCTGGTGGAAGGCCTGCGCCAACCGGACGAGCAGCATTCGGTAGCGGGCTTTCGCGGCGCGCGTTTCTCCCGCACCCGGCATTGCCTGCCATCGATCGTGACCCGGGTCGCCGAGGGCCGCGAAGTGGCCAAGCGCGAGCACAATGCGCCGCTGTCCCAGGCGTTGAAGATCATCATGAACGCCTTCTACGGCGTGCTGGGTTCCAGCGGTTGTCGCTTCTTCGACCCGCGCCTGGCGTCCTCCATCACCCTGCGTGGCCACGAGATCATGGCCCGCACCCGGCAACTGATCGAGGCCCAGGGGCATCAGGTGATCTACGGCGACACCGATTCCACCTTCGTCTGGCTCGGCGGCCTGCATGACGAGGAACAGGCAGGCCTGATCGGCCGTGCCCTGGTGGCCCACGTCAACCAGTGGTGGCGTGATCACCTGCAGCAGCAATACGGCCTGGAAAGCGCCCTGGAGTTGCAGTTCGAAACCCACTACAAACGCTTTCTGATGCCCACCATCCGTGGCGCCGAGGAGGGCAGCAAGAAGCGCTACGCCGGCCTGGTGCAGCGCGCCGATGGCAGCCAGGAGATGGTCTACAAGGGCCTGGAGACGGTGCGCACCGACTGGTCGCCCCTGGCCCGGGAATTCCAGCAGGAGCTGTACCAGCGCATCTTCCACCGCCAGCCCTACCAGGACTATGTGCGCGACTACGTGCAACGCACCCTGGCAGGGCAACTGGATGACCTGTTGATCTACCGCAAGCGCCTGCGCCGGCCCCTGGACGACTACGAGCGCAACGTGCCGCCCCATGTCCGCGCGGCGCGCCTGGCGGACGAATACAACCGCGAGCAGGGCCGCCCGCTGCAGTACCAGAACGGCGGCTGGATCAGCTACGTCATCACCCTGGCCGGCCCCGAGCCCCTGGAAAACCGCCGCGCGGCCATCGACTACGAGCACTACCTGACCCGCCAGTTGCAACCGGTGGCGGACGCCATCCTGCCGTTCGTGCAGGACGATTTCAGTACCCTGGTGGGTGGGCAGATGGGCCTGTTCTGAAGCGCTTCAATCCACCACGAACAGCTTGGCCCCCACGGCGGTGAAGGAGCGGTGCGGCTCGGCGTTGTCCGCCACCTGGTAGCTCATGCCCGGGGTCAGGACGAACCGCCGGCCGTCCTCCAGTTCGGTGTGCAGCTCGCCTTCCAGGCACAACAGGATGTGGCCCTTGGAGCACCAGTGGTCGGCCAGGTAGCCGGGGCTGTATTCCACCATGCGCACGCGAATTTCACCGAACTGCCGGGTGCGCCAGAAGGCGCTGCCGGTTTCGCCGCGATGCTCGGTGGGTTCGATGCTCGACCAGTCGGTGGTGGCGAAGGGAATTGCGCTGATGTGCATGCACGGCTCTTGAGGTTGTGAGGCAAAAGGGGAGAGGGCTCAGTCGTCCACGGCTTCGCAGAGACCACTGGCGCCATGCTTGTCGGTGTACTTGACGGTCACCGATTCATCGTCCTCGACGCTGATGGACAGGGTGATTTCCGCCGTCTTGACCTGGAAATGCCGGTCATCCACGGCACTGTTCTTGACTGCTTTGCCGTTGATGTAAACCGGGCCGCCCTGGTCGGCGCTGACTGCCAGATTGCCCGGGCAGGAGACGTTGAACAGTGGAATGCCTTCGGCGTGGGCCGAGCCGGCAAGGATCAGCAAGGTGCCCAGAAACAGGATTTTGCGCATCACAGACTCCTATCCAAAGAGGGCCGCGGGGCCCCGGTGCGGTGTCTAGCCTATCCCTTGGCGCCCCCTCGTGCGAGTGGAAAATTTACCCCGTGCCAGAGCGTTCCGGGGGCTTTGTAGGACAAAAAAAACCGTGGACTCACGGCTGACGGATATGTCAGGTTTCCAGCGCCTCAATGGGCGAGTGATAGGACGATCTCGCAGGCGGGGTCGCAGCTGTCCTATCGGATTTTTTGTCTGGAACAAGGACGTAGCAATGTCAAAAGCACTCTCGGAAGCAGTCGGCAACGGCATCGATTCGGCCGCTCAGGCCAGCCATGCCTACCAGCAAGTTCTGGCCTTCAGCCACCTGTATGACCGTGGCGGCAGCGAGCTGGTGAACGGCAAGCCATCCTTCACCGCCGACCAGGCGGCGGATTCGATCCTGCGCAAAGGCCTGTCCTGGCACGACCAGAACGGCGACGGCAAGATCGACCTGAGCTACAGCTTCCTCACCGAAAAACCGGCCAACTACAACCCGGCCCTGGGCAGCTTCAGCGAGTTCAGCGCACTGCAAAAAGCCCAGGCGCTGCTGGCTCTGCAATCCTGGGCGGACGTGGCCAACGTGACCTTCACTGAAGCGGCCAAGGGTGGCGACGGCCACATGAGCTTCGGCAACTACAACGTCAGCACCGGCGGCGCGGCCTTTGCCTACCTGCCGTCCGGCAGCAGCTACGACGGCCAGTCCTGGTACCTGATCAACGACCAGTACCGGGTCAACGAAACCCCGGGCAACGGCAACTACGGCCGCCAGACCCTGACCCACGAAATTGGCCACAGCCTGGGCCTGTCCCACCCGGGCGTGTACAACGCCGGCAGCGGCAGTCCGACCTACAACGATGTGACCTACGCCCAGGACACCCGCGGCTACAGCCTGATGAGCTACTGGAGTGAGAGCAACACCGGGCAGGACTTCAGCAAGGACGGCGGCGGTGCCTACGCCTCGGCGCCGTTGCTGGACGATATCGTTGCGGTGCAGAAGCTCTATGGCGCCAACCTGGAAACCCGTGCCGACGACACTGTCTACGGCTTCAACTCCAACACCGGTCGGGACTTCTACAGCGCCCACAGCGCTTCGGACAAGCTGGTGTTCGCGGTCTGGGACGGCGGCGGCAACGATACCCTGGATTTCTCGGGTTTCACCCAGAACCAGAAGATCAATCTCAATGAAGGGGGCTTCTCCGATGTCGGCGGCCTGGTGGGCAACGTGTCCATCGCCCATGGCGTGACGGTGGAAAACGCCATCGGCGGCTCGGGCAATGACCTGCTGATCGGCAACGCCGCGGCGAACATCCTCGAAGGCGGTGCCGGCAACGACATCATCTATGGCGGTGGCGGTGGCGACACCCTGTGGGGTGGGGCAGGGGCTGATACCTTCGTCTACGGCGCGGCCGCGGATTCGACCTTCGACGCCCCGGACTGGATCATGGATTTCGTCAGTGGCGAGGACAAGATCGACCTCACCGGGATCCCGCAATTCGCCTCCGGTGGTGCCACCCTGAACTTCGTCAGCGGCTTCACCGGGCATGCCGGCGACGCGATCCTCACCTACTACGCCGAAACCAACCAGACCAGCCTGATGATCGACCTGACCGGTCATGGCGCGGTGGACTTCGCCGTGGGTACCGTGGGCCAGGCGGCGGTCACCGACATCATCGCCTGATCGATCGGAAACAGTGGAGCGGCGCGCGATGCGCCGCTTCCACATTACTCTTCCCCTATCCCCCCTTGTTCTCCCCGGTCCCGGGCAGGTTTGACCGAGACAGGGATGGGCTGGCCATGGCGTTGCCGTCGATAGCCGTGGATGTCGAGCTGTTGCGCAGAGCAACGGATAGCGTTCCGGCAGGGGCCGTATCCAGGGCTTTTGCGTTTTTCCTGCACTTTGATTATCTTCGCCGCATGAATCTCCTGACTCCGAACATAGAACCGTTTTTCAGAGCTGCCGGATGGGTCCCTGGCAGGGCCGTTGTGGTTGATAGTCACGTACCCCGCGCACATCCGGCATTTCGCATCCTGCAAGCATTTGGCGAATTGACCGTAGGGCATATCGGCACGGGGGAGGAGTGTGCCTCTAGTGACATCGAGTTTGGCTGTCCGGCGTGCCCCGATGAACAAGTAGATGGCTGGCAAGAAGCGCTGCGCACCGACTTTGTTTGCTTGGGTGATGTACATCATGGTCATGCACAGCTCTGGCTGGACAGCCAAGGCCGTTTGTTCTCGAACGGATTGGTCGCGTCCATGATGCTTTTTGTTGGGCATGATTTTGCCCGAGGCATCGAGGCCCTTCTCAAAGGGTATCGATCACGCCCCATGCTGTTGCCATCGCAGGAGGACGTCATGGTGTGGGGAGAGCGTTTTCGAGCTGGCGATCCACTTGTTCTAACGCCCAGCTTTTTCCACGCCCGCGCGCTCTGATGTGGGTGCTGGGCATCGCGCCCAGCCGCCGCAACAGCGTTTTCGCTACGTAGTGGCAGATCAGGCGGTGGACTTCGCGGGTACGACAGGCACTGCGCCTGCGCCTGGCAAATCACCGCTCCAGTACATTGCCTAGGCCACCTGGGCCGCGCGTTTCGACCCGGGTACGAAGAACAACGAATGGACCCTCAGCGTCACGCCGAAGGTCCGCGGCAAGACCCTGTGGAGCCTGGACCGTTCCGTCCGACGGTATCGCCTGAAGCCGCGAAGGCCGCAGGCTGCAATCCATTCTGAGGGCTGTCGGTGGCGCGGCCCTAGGCGATCAATCGCCACCCCCGCCGCCACAACCGCCCCCACCGCAACCGCCGCTGTCGCCTCCACCGCCATCGCTGCCGCCACTGTCGCCATCACCGCCGAAACGCGAGCTGTCGCTGTCGCTGCTGCTGCCGGAAGAGTCGCTGTCCAGGGAGCTGCTGTGCAGCTCGCTGCCGCAGTGCACCAAGTTGGCGCTGCCGCCGTTGTCGGTCAGGCGGCGCAGGGACTGGCAGTCGGCGACGTAGTGAAAGCCCCCGGCAATCTTCAGCTTGGCGTCCAGGGCAAACAGCAGTGGCAGGCGGCTGGGCTGGGCCGGGTTGATGTTTTCTTCCAGGCAGGCCTGGCGCCAGACCCGGCGCAGGCCGTTGTCGCTTTGTTGCGCGGCGTTCTGGCCGAGCACCGCCGCTGGGGTGTGGTGGAGGAACTGGCCGAAGGCCTGGTTGCAGAACTGCTGGTAGTCCCGGGTATGCAAGATGAATTCGTGCCACAGGTCGTCCACCACCTGGGACGGCATCGACACGTAGCGCTGGCCGCTCTTGAGGTAGGCGAGAAAGAACTGGCGCAAGCCCTGGGCCACCAGCTGGCAGTCCTTGAGGTTCAGGTGCGGGTGCTGGGTGCGCAGGGGCTCGAACAAGCGCGGCGGCAGGGTGAAGTTGCGGATGTGGGCTTCCCGACGCAAGGCCGTGAGGGCTTTCTGACGGCGCCAGAACACCAGGATCAGGGCCAGGGCCACCACTGCGGGCAAGATCAACAGCATGTTCGGTCTCCGCCGGAAAAAGTGCCGAGACAGTGGCGCAATGCGGCGTTTTATTCAAGCCATCGCCGTGCGCCTGCTGCCGGTGGTGGGGATCGGGGACACAGGCCGGGAAAAGTCCATCAGGGCCAACCAGCACTTCTATCTTCTGCTTATTGCCGGACCACGACTTGGCTGGCCAGGGTTTACACACCACACGGAAGTCACCCCATGAAAGCACGCAGAACCCCCATTGCCGTTGCCATCGGCCTCGCCGGCCTGTGCCTGTTGCCCACGGTGCAGGCCGACCAGGGCAGCGACACGGTGGCCCGCCTCAACCAGTTGTACAACGACACCCGCCAGGATTGCGGCGGCCCGTCGAAACCGGCATTCCTGTGTTCCGGGGTGCTGTTTCGCGCCACCTGGCCGTCCACCGACTACCAGTTCTACAGCATCAGCCCGAAAAGCCAGGCCAGCGGCGGCGTATCGGCGTCCTACCTGCGCAAGGATTCGAAGTTCCGCAAGCTGGCCTACGGACTGCAGAGCGGCTTCATCTTCGACACCATCTTCGGCAACCCCAAGGATCACCAGGACTATGCGGTGCTCTGTTCCTTCCCCATCGACGCCGCCACCGACGACCGCGGGCAGCAGGGCTGCACCGACTCGCGGCGCACCCCGGGCAATGTCGAGAAGTACTGCCACGAGATCGGTGTGACCACCGCCGAGCAATGGGGCGCCAACTACCGACAGAACCGTGGCGACCACTCGCGCCAGTGTTCCTTCGATGTACGTGACGAACGCAACAGCGCCGCCGGCCCGGCGTTCTACCAGAGCATCCGCTCCATGGCGCAGATCGCCGCAGAATCCTTCGGCACTCAGAATGAGCTGCGCCTGGCCAAGTGGGAGGAGAAACCGCCGCAATCGCCCTCGATCCTGGCCCTGTTCTACACCGAGGATGGCGGCCTGGAAGGTGCACGGCTGAACCAGATCCAGTGGTACAAGGCCGTGCAGCAGTACCTGCCGGTGATCAACATGAAGCTGCCGCAGACGCCGGCGCAGGACGCGAGTTTCGTCTACGACAACAAGAAGCAGGTGATCTACCCGATCACCGAGAAGAACAGCTGCGATCGCTATGTGCAGAGTGCGGTATGGATCGAACGTGATGACCCGGGCTTCGGCAAGAAAGTCATGACCCTGGAAGTCACGCCCACCGATTGCGGGCGCAACGTCAAGGACAACCAGACCAACAACTTCTTCAACGAACTGGCCAGCGACCACTACCTGGCCGCCCAGTGGAAGAACAACCCGGACAACCGCGACAGCAGCGTGGGCAGCATGCGCCGGCAACTGGTCTGCCACTTCAATATTGCGCGCAACAAGCCGGAGTGGAACCTGGAGCCTTCACGGCCTTACACCTCCAACGAAGACTCCATCGCCAAGGGCTGCAACAACACCTGAGGTCCGCCAGGCCGCCTTCGCCGGCAAGCCGGCTCCTACGGGCTCCCCGCACTATCACCGGCCACCGTAGGAGCTGGCTTGCCAGCGAAGAGGCCCGCAAGACCGCCCCCGTCGGCAAGCCCGAGCACGCTGCTCAGTTGTGGTTGATGTCGACGTCCCGGGTTTCCCGCAGGCACAACAACCCCACCACCAGGCTGACCCCGGTAATCAGCACCGGGTACCACAGGCCATAGAAGATATCGCCGGTGTAGACCACCAGGGCAAAGGACACGGTCGGCAGGAAACCGCCGAACCAGCCGTTGCCGATGTGGTAGGGCAGGGACATGGAGGTGTAGCGGATACGGGTCGGGAACAGCTCCACCATCAGCGCCGCCAGCGGGCCGTAGCACATGGCGGCAATCAGGATCAGCGCGACGATCAGCACCACCACCATGGTCTTGTTGACGTTCTGGCTGTCGGCCTGCTGCGGATAACCGGCCAGGGTCACTGCGCCGCGCAGGGCGGCCTCGTCGAAGCCGTTGATCTTCACATCACCGACGCTGACCTGCACCGGGCTGCCGGCGGGGGCGGCGATGCTGCTGTAGGGCAGGCCCTGCTTCACCAGGAAGGTCTTGACCTTGTCGCAGGGGCTGTCGAAGCGCGCCTTGCCCACCGGGTCGAACTGGAAGGTGCAGGTGGCCGGGTCGGCGGTGACGCTGATGGGCGCCTGGCGGCTGGCCTGGTCGATGGCCGGGTTGGCGTAGTGGGCCAGGGCCTTGAAGATCGGGAAGTACAGCAGCGTGGCCAGCAGCAGGCCGAGCATCAGCACCGGCTTGCGGCCGATCTTGTCCGAGAGCCAGCCAAAGAAGATGAACATCGGCGCGCCGATCACCACGCTGATGATCAGCAGGCTGTTGGCCAGGGCCGGGTCCATCTTGAGAAACTGGGTGAGAAAGAACAAAACGTAGAACTGCGCGGCATAGAAGGTCACCGCCTGCCCGGCATTGATGCTGAACAGGGCGATCAGCACCACCTTGAGGTTTTCCCACTTGCCGAAGGATTCGCGGATCGGCGCCTTGCTGGCGCGGCCTTCCTCTTTCATTTTCAGGAAGGCCGGCGACTCGTGCAGGCTCATGCGGATCCAGGTGGAGATGCCCAGCAGCACGATGGACAGCAGGAACGGCAGGCGCCAGCCCCAGACCTCGAACTGGTCGCCGGTGAAGTAACGGCAGGCCAGCACCACCAGCAGCGACAGCAGCAGGCCCAGGGTCGCGGTGGACTGGATCCAGCTGGTGTGCAGGCCGCGCTTGCCCTGGGGCGCGTGCTCGGCCACGTAGGTGGCGGCGCCGCCGTACTCGCCGCCCAGGGCCAGGCCCTGGAGCATGCGCAGGGCCACCAGGATGATCGGCGCGGCGATGCCGATGCTGGCGTAGTTGGGCAACAGGCCCACGGCGAAGGTCGCAACGCCCATGAGGATGATGGTGGCAAGGAAGGTGTACTTGCGCCCGATCATGTCCCCCAGGCGGCCGAACACCAGGGCGCCGAAGGGGCGCACCACGAAGCCGGCGGCAAAGGCCATCAGGGCGAAGATGAAGGCCGTGGTGTCGTTGACCCCGGCGAAGAACTGCTTGCTGATCACCGCCGCCAGGGCGCCGTAGAGGAAAAAGTCGTACCACTCGAACACCGTGCCGAGGGACGACGCGAAGATGACCTTCTGGCTGCCCTTGGCAGTGGAGTCCTGCAGGGGCGCGTTCAGGGGCTGTGCGTGTTCTGACATAGGGGGCTTCCTTACAGTGATTATTGTTGTTGTTCCACTGCCGACGCCGTTTCCGGCGCCGCTGTTGCAGATTCACCGCGACCGCACGATGAACCCTCGTTTCCCTCATCCGTAGGAGCTGGCTTGCCAACGAAGAGGCCCGTGAGCCAGGTGCCGGCCTTGGAGGCGCCTTCGCCGGCAAGCCGGCTCCTACATCAGGTGCATCTGTTCCTGCTGTCCCGTAGGAGCTGGCTTGCCAGCGAAGAGGCCCGTAAGCCGGGCGCCGGCCTTGGGGGTTACTTCGCCGGCAAGCCGGCTCCTGCGCTCATGCCGGGGTGGCGGGTTCCTTGTGCTGGACGGTGCTCCTGGGGACGCTGGCAAGGATCAGTTCAGCGGCCTTTTCAGCGATCATCAAGGTCGGTGAGCAGGTATTGCCCGAGGTGATGCGCGGCATGATCGAGGCATCGGCGATGCGCAGCCCCGCAATGCCGTGCACCCGCAGTTGTGCGTCCACCACCGCCTGGGCATCGCTGCCCATGCGGCAGGTGCCCACCGGATGGAAGATGGTGGTGCCGATGCGGGCCGCGGCCTCGTGCAGTTGCTCGGTGCTTTGCAGCTCGGGGCCGGGCAGGTATTCGCTGGGCTTGAAGGGTTGCAGGGCCGGGGCGCTGACGATGCGTCGGGTCAGGCGGATGGCGTCGGCGGCGACCCGCAGGTCTTCGGGGTGGCTCAGGTAGTTGGGCTGGATCAGCGGCGCATCGCCGGCCTCCACGGAACGGATCTCGACCCGGCCACGGCTCTGCGGGCGCAGGTCGCAGACCGAGGCGGTAAAGGCCGGGAAGGCGTGCAGCGGTTCGCCGAAACGCTCCAGGGACAGCGGCTGCACGTGGTACTCCAGGTTGGCCCGGGTCTGTTCCGGGCCCGAGCGGGCAAAGGCGCCAAGCTGGCTGGGGGCCATGGACAGCGGGCCGCTGCGGTCATACAGGTAGCGCAGGCCCATGCCCATCTTGCCCCACAGGCTGCCCGCGATCTGGTTCAAGGTGCGGGCGTTCTCCAGCTTGTAGATCAGGCGCAGTTGCAGGTGGTCCTGCAGGTTGCCGCCCACCCCGGGCAGTGCATGGCTGACGCCGATCCCCAAGCGTTGCAGGAGCGGCGCCGGGCCGATCCCCGAGCGCTGCAGGATGCTCGGCGAGCCGACGGAGCCGGCGCAGAGGATGATCTCGCGGCGCGCCTTGAAGTTCTCCAGGCGCCCCTGGCAACTGGCCCGCACCGCTGTGGCGCGGCCGTCCTCGAGGAGCAGCCGCTGCACCTCGATGCCGGTCAGCACCACCAGGTTCGGGCGCTGGGCGATGGGTTTGAGAAAGGCCTTGGCGGCGTTCCAGCGCACCCCGGCCTTCTGGTTGACCTGGAAGTAGCCGCACCCTTCGTTGTCGCCGCCGTTGAAGTCGTCGATGTTGCGAATGCCGCTCTGCTCGGCAGCGCTGCGAAAGGCATCGAGGATCGGCCACGACAGGCGCTGGCGCTCGACCCGCCATTCACCGGCGGCGCCGTGCAGTTCGCTGCCGCCGGCAAAGTGGTTCTCGCTTTTCTTGAACAGCGGCAGCACCTGGTCCCAGCCCCAGCCCGGGTTGCCTTCAGCGGCCCAGCTGTCGTAGTCGGCAGCCTGCCCACGCATGTAGATCATGCCGTTGATCGACGAGCAGCCTCCCAGCACCTTGCCCCGTGGGTAGCTCAGGCTGCGGCCCTGCAGGCCGGGCTCGGCCTCGGTCTTGAAGCACCAGTCGGTGCGCGGGTTGCCGATGCAGAACAGGTAGCCCACGGGGATGTGGATCCAGGGATAGTTGTCGCGGCCACCGGCTTCCAGCAGCAGCACACGGTGCTGGGGGTTGGCCGACAGGCGATTGGCCAGAAGACAGCCGGCGGGGCCGGCGCCGACCACGATGTAGTCGTAGGCGTCAAAGGCAGGGAGCATCCTTAACCTCGTTTTTCGTTCTTATTGGGAGCCATCCTAGTTGTTAGCTTTCGTTAAAAGAATGTTAGTTTTTACCCACCCGCTGTGCGTTTTCTAACAGCGTTGGCCTTCGACTCCGGCAAGGAAACCCCATGTTCGACTGGAATGACCTGCGCTTCTTTCTTGAGCTGCAACGCAGCGGCCGCCTGCTGACCGCCGCGCGACGGCTGAACACCACCCACGCCACGGTGGCCCGGCACATCGAGGCGGTGGAGAAGGCCCTGGGCACCGCACTGTTCGTCCAGCACGCCCAGGGCTACGAACTGACCCCGGCCGGCGAAGCGCTGCTCAAGCACGCCGAGGCCATGGAAAACGTCGCCTTGCTGGTGCAGGAAGAGATCACCCAGTCCAGCGCGCCTTTGGGCAAGATCCGTGTCGGGGTCACCGAGGGCCTGGGGGTGAAGTTTCTCGCCAGCCGCATGGTTGGGCTGTTCGAGCGGTATCCGGGGCTGGAAGTGGAACTGGTGGCGGTGCCGCGCTTTGTCAGCATTCTCAACCGTGAGGCGGAGATCAGCATCCACCTGGAGCGACCCAGCGCCGACATGCTGGTGACCCGCAAGCTCACCGACTACCGCCTGGCGCTGTACGCCAGCCAGGCCTACCTGGACCGCGCGCCGCCCTTGCGCAGCCGCGAGGACCTGGGCCGGCATGCCTGGATCGGCTACGTCGATGATCTCTTGTTCAGCCAGGAGCTGATGTTCCTCAACAGCTTCTGCCGCAACCCCCAGGTGGTGTTCCACAGCACCAGTGTCATTGCCCAGCAGGAAGCGGCCCGTTCCGGCCTGGGGATCGCCGTGCTGCCGTGCTACATGGCCGCCGCCGACCCGCAACTGGTGCCGCTGCTGCCGACGGAAAGCATCCAGCGCGCCTACTGGATCAGCACCCGCCGCGAGCTGCACAAATCGGTGCGGCTGCGGGTGGTCTGGGATTACCTGGTGGAGCAGTGTGCGGCGCAGCAGCAGGTGCTGCTGGGGCCTGAGATCTAGCCTGGATCAGAGGATCGGCCCGCAATGGACCGAGCTGCGGATCGGTGCCCCGGGCGTGATATCGACGAAGCGCGAGCCGTAGGACACTGGGTTCAGCGGGCCACCGTCCAGGCCCATGCCGAGGCCACCGGCGCTGCGGGTTTCGCCTTCCTGCATCAGTGGATCAAGGCATGCGCGCCAGTCCAGCAGGCGCAGGGTCACAGCCTGGCGGCGTTCCAGGTCGCCGGCCAGCAAGGGGCTGGAGCGGTGCCACAGGTACTTGCTGAACAGCAGGGCGTCGCCGGGTTCGAATGAGTCTTCGATGCGCTGTGCTTCGAAGCTGTCGGTGAGCATCCCGGGTGTGCAGTAGGTCTGGTGCAGGTGCGCGGAAAATTCGGCCACCGACTCGCCCCGTGCCAGTTTGCCTGCCAGCAGGCGCGAGAACTGAAAATTCTCCTGGGCCGAGAATTGCGACAGGGGCACCCAGGCCATGCCGCCACCTTGCACTTCGGGGCGTATCGGCTGCAACGGCATCCACAGGCTGAAGGCCGGGTCCTGGGGGCGGATGTAGCGAAAGTTCAGCGAGTCGTAGTGCCAGGCAAAGCCCGAGCGTCCCACCCCCAGCTCGAAACTCTGGGCCTCGCTCATGATCAGGCGGCAGCCGCTGAGGCGGGTCAGCACCTGGGCGAAGGCCGGTTGCCGGTAGAGGCGTTCGAGGATGCCGACCTGGGTCACCCGGTGGGTCAGGCGACTGAAACCGTCGCCATGGGCCGAGGTGCCCGAGGAGGTCGGGCGCAGTTGGCTGTTGGCCAGCTCCCGCAGTTGCAGGATGGCCGCAGGCGTCAACAACCCCCGCAGCTTGATGAAGCCACGCTCCTTGAAATGCCGTAGATCGTCCTGATCCAGGCGTAGCGGGTTGACCAGGGCAGGGGCGGTGTCAGGCAGGACCGGTGGCAGGTTCACGGGGGTATTCCATTACCAGGGGACAAGGCCCTTGAGTATGGACAGTGCGCGCTGGGGCGGCAGGCTGGATTCGACCTTGAGCAACGCCTTTGCGACATCGTGGAGGACGGCGCCTTAGTCGTCAGGCCGGATGTAGCGGTCCCGGGCCTGGAAGGTCGGTGCCACCACGGCGCTTGTCAACGAGCCGGCCTGGTGCCGGGGCTGCCGGCAGGCTCGCGGACCGCTTGCTGGCGAGTTCCCAGCAACAGCCCCATGGCCAGCAGGCTGGCGCAACCGGCCAGGGCCATGGCCAGGCCAAATCCGCTGGTCATGGCGGCGCCATAGAGGTCGGCGAACAGCGGGTCGTGCAGCGGCAGGCGGTGTTCGGTCACCGCTTGCCGGGCCAGTTCGGCGGCGCCGTCGAACCCGGCCGTGGCGCCGGATTCGCTGAGCACTTGCACTGCCCGGGTGCTCATCAGGCTGCCGAGCAGGGCGATGCCGACGCTCATGCCGGTCTGGCGCAGGGCGTTCATGCTGGCCGAGGCGATGCCGGCGCGCTCTGCCGGTGCGCAGGCCATCACCACCAGCCCGGTGGCCGGCACCGCCAGGCCCATGCCCAGCCCCAGCAGACCGAACAGCGAACCCACCCGCCAGTAGGACGTGTGGGCATCGAAGCCGGCCATGGCGCTCATGGCCAGGCCTACCAGGCCATAGCCGCCAACCATCAGCCAGGGCAGGGGGATGCGCCGGTGCAAGCGGCCAAAGAGCATCGATACAACGCCTGTGACCACGAACTGCGGAAGCATGCGCAGGCCGGTGTCGGCGGCGGACCAGCCCTGGATCTGCTGCAGGAAGATCGAGAAGAAGAACAGGCTGCTGTAGCAGGAAAACCCGAGGATGAACGAGGCCAGGTTGGCCACCGCAAAGGGCCGCTGGCGAAACAGGGCGACGGGCACCAGGGGCCGCTGCACTCGACGCTCGACCTGGATCAGGGCCAGCAGCGCCAGCGTCGCCAGCAGCAATGAGGTGAGCGCCTCGCGGCTGCCGAAACCGTCCTCGCCAGCGACGATCAGGCCGTAGGTCAGGGCCCCCAGGCAGAGCACGCTGAGGATCTGGCCCAGGGGGTCGAGCGCGGCGTGCTGGGGGTACTTGCGCTCGCTGATGCCCCAGCCGCCCAGGGCCAGGGCCAGCAGGCCGATGGGCAGGTTGATCAGGAAAATGCTCTGCCAGCCCAGGTGCTCCAGCAACAGGCCACCCAGCAGCGGGCCGAGGATCAGGGCCAGGGCGCTGAAGGCCGACCAGCCGCCGATCACGTGGGCCCGTTGCCGAGGCTCGGGAAAGGCGTGGCTGAGGATCGGCATCGCTCCGGGAATCAGCAGGGCCCCGGCCAGCCCCTGCACTGCGCGCCCGGCCAGCAGCAGCGAAAGCTCCTGGGCCAGCGCGCACAGCGCCGAGCCGAGGCAGAACAGCAGCACACCGATCAGCCAGCAGCGTTTGTGACCAAAGCGATCCCCCAGGGGGCCTGCCGAGAGCATGAACGCCGAGAGGCAGATGGCGTAGGCATTGACCACCCATTGCAGACCGCCCAGGTCGGTGGCCAGGGCCTGCTGCAAGGTTGGCAGGGCGACGTTGACGATGCTGATGTCGAGGGACGCCAGGAAGGTCCCGAGGTAGGCGGCGGCGACCAGGGCCGGGCGACGATAGCGCTGCATGATGTATCTCCCGCAAGGTCTGGAATGGGCTTGCAGGGCGAGCATAGTATTTCGACTGACCGTCGGTCAATGGAGAATGAAAAAGATTCTCAACTCTCTTTTCCCCCACAAATCCCCTAGAATGGCGACCTTTGTCGAACAGCCCGGATTCGTTCATGAGTGTCAAAACCTCCCCGGTTGCCAAGCGCGCTGCCCAGCCGCGGCCGCGCACCAAACCGGCCGAAGTACGCCTGGAAGAGCTGATGGCCGCCGCCCAAGACCTGTTCCTCAGCCAGGGCGTGGAAGCCACCACCATCAGCGAGATCGTCGAGCGCGCCGAGGTGGCCAAGGGCACCTTCTATCACTACTTCCAATCCAAGAACGACATGCTGGTGGCCCTGGGGCAACGCTATACCCAGCACTACCTGCAGCGCCTGGAGCAGGCGGTGGCGGCCTGCCCCGAGGACGACTGGGTGGCGCAGCTCAGCAGCTGGATCCGCACCAGCGTGCAGGCCTACCTCGACACCTACCGCCTGCACGACATCGTCTACCCCAACCACCATCATCACGACCGCGGCAACCCGGAAAAGAACGCGATCCTCGAGCAGTTGCTGGGCCTTCTCGAAGGCGGCCAGCGCGCCGGCTGCTGGTCCCTGGCCCAGCCAGGGGTGATCGCTTCGCTGATCTACGCCGGGGTGCATGGCGCCACCGACGATGTGATCGCCGCCGGCGAGGACGATGGCCGGGCCCTGGCCGAGGCCATTGTCCAGGCGTGCCTGCGCATGCTGGGCCTGCCTCCTTCTTGATGTTTCCACGGGTAAAAGGAACGACCCTGCAATGAAAAAGATCAACCTCATTCTCGGCGCCGCGCTGGCGCTGTACCTGGCGTACCAGGCCTATGGCTCGTTCTACTACGGCACGCCGTATCAGGGCCGCGACTACAGCGCCGACCAGGCCTTCTACTACCAGAAGTACCGCTTGTTCAGCTGGCGCACCTGGATTCCCACCATGACCATGCCCGGCGATGGCGACAGCTCGCGCTACAGCGTTGGCGGCTACCTGCGGGTGTTCAAGGCCGACGGCACGCTGGTAGGGCAGTCCTATGACGGCTGCATCGCGGTGGTGGAAGTGTTCTGGTACGACGACGCAGTGGGTGGCTTCGGCTGCAGCGAGCACTTGATCGCGCTGCCCACGAAGGCCACGGCGGGCTGAGCGCCCAGTCGCGGTTTGCGGGCCCTGTCGATCGCTTCAGGCCCCGGCCTTCCACAAGCCGAACTTGCCCGCCAGATCCAGCTTGGGATCACGCACCCGGGTCAGGTTGATCGCGGCGCCGGACCAGCCGCCCTCCATCTCTTCAGTCAGGTGGTATTTCAACAGGTTGTACTGGATCGCCGTCCCCCCCAGTTGCTGGTAGCCGATGCGTGAGGTCACCGCCTCCAGCAAGCTGGAAATCAGGTATTGCAGCGGCGTTTCGTAGGCCTTGATGGCGATGCCGTAGTCGAAGCTCTCAGCGTTGCTTTCGCGAAAGCAACCGAAGAATTCCTGCTTGCTCATGCTGCTGGACATGGCCGTGTTGTAGCTCTGGCGACAGGCCTCCAGGTCGGCGGCGCCGGGCCGGGGCAGGGCCAGGTGGTTGTTGAGGTTCTTCAGGGTCACACAGCCCTGGGTGGCAATGACCTCGGGCATCAGGGTCACGTCCAGTTCGCCGGCACGGTCGGGGATGTTGTGCCAGGCGTTCAGGCTGTTGCGCAACGGCTCCAGGCTGCTGCCGGGGTAGCCTCGATACCCGTACACATAGGCTGGCGGCAGCACCAGGCCCATGACCGAATTCATCTGCGACACCGTCAGGTTCTGATAGTCGCGTCCATAGATGCGGGCGCTGTACTCGTCCAGGGAGTGGCGCAGCACCGAGGGCTTGAGGTTGCGCACCGACTTGCCGTTCTCCAGCGCCTCGAACAGGCTCTTCTCGTTGAGTTGGGACTTGACCTCCACGGTGGCGATCACCCCTTCGATCAGGTACACGTCCGCCGAGCCGAAGGTACGCAGCGTGGGGAAATCGTTGCGGTAGATGATCAGGTCGATCTGCTTGGAGATGCCCCCCTCGGAGTCGATGATCTGCCCGGCACCGATGCTGATGTTGCTCGGCAGAAAGCGCTTGAGGACGTCACGGATGAAACTCTCCCGGGCGTCACCGAGGACGCCGGAGTGGCTGGCGATGGTGCTGCTGACGCTGAAGCTGCTTTCCAGGACCCGGGCGATGGATTTCGCCCATTTGCTGATGATTGCCATGGGGCTTCCTTGGGGATCAGGGGACGAGCAAGTCGAAATGGCCTGTGGCCAGGGGTTCGCCGTTGACCAGCAATCGCACGCCGTGGCGCCCCGGATAGTGGCGGCGGGTGGTCAGTTCGCGGATCTGCTGGCTGCGGCCAAGCTCCACCTGGGCCAGGCCTTGCAGGGTGAAGGTCTTGAGCTTGAACACCTTGCTCGCGGTGGCGCCGGAGGCCTTGACGTAGTCGATGGCGTAATCCACCACCAGGAGCTGTTCGTGCGAGCAGGTGGAGGCCAGGGTCAGGGACAGGTTGAGGCTGTCCCCCAGGCGCAATTGCCCGGGGGCCACCTGGAAGCGGCAAACCTGGACCTCGGCCCGGGCCCCGGCGCCGATCAGCGCCAGGGCCCGGCGGTCGCCCTGCTTGATCAGGCTGCGCAAGGCATGACGGGCGATCCAGGCACTGTGCGGCTGCTCCAGGGGCCAGCCTTCAAGACGTTCCAGGACCCACTGCGGGTGCTCTTTGGTGATGTCGTTGAGGTGGTTGGCCACCGACTTGCGCACGTACAGGCTGGGGTCATTGCGCAGGCGTTCGAGGATCGGCGCCGCCAGTTGCGGGTCGGCCTGCAACTGCTCCAGGCGGAACGACCAGGGCAGGCGCGGGCGGCTGCCTTCGCTGGCCAGGCGGCGTACGTGTTCATCGCTGTCCGTGGCCCACTCGTGCATCACGGCCAGCGTGCGCTGGCAGTCCTGGCGCAAGAAGTGGCGCACGGCGAACTCCGATGAGCCGAAGCCGGTGAAATACTTCAGCGCCGCCATGGACAGCTCGAAGTCATGCAGGCCGTAGCTGGCCACGTAGTGGGGCAGGAAGATGCACACGAAGCGGCTGTTCAGGCGCGGCGCCAGGGCTTGCAGCAGCTCCAGGCTGCTGGGGTAGTCCAGGCCCAGTACCTGGTGCAGGCTCTCGCTGACCCGGGCCAGGCGCTGCATCAGCGACAGCTCGGCGAGGCCGTGGCCGGCCCGTTGCAGGAACCCCTGGCGGTCGAAGGCCGGATGCACCGTGTGCATGGCGTCGGCGATATGCATCAGGCGCTGCGGGTTGAAGATTTCCTTGAGGGCGGGGGCCTGCTCTTGGGTAGAACTCATGGGGCGTATCCATTCAAAGCCGGGGCGGCGTCCACTCTACACGCCCTCTGCTGACAGAATCTGTCGGTAGCCGCCGGAGGGCGTGTTGCGTCATGCAGATCGTTTTCCGGTGTTGCTGAGGCCGCCTTCGCCGGCAAGCCGGCTCCTATGGTGTGTCGTGCCGGCCTGTAGGAGCTGGCTTGCCAGCGAAGGGTACACCACGGCCCTCAGATCATTCCCCGGCGTCCTTGAGGCCGCCTTCGCCGGCAAGCCGGCTCCTACGGTGTGTCGTGCCGGCCTGTAGGAGCTGGCTTGCCAGCGAAGGGTACACCACGGCCCTCAGATCATTCCCCGGCGTCCTTGAGGCCGCCTTCGCCAGCAAGCCGGCTCCTGCGAGGTGGCGCAGGGCCTGGCGCCTCAGCGCATCGGCGGCAGCGGGCTTTCGATCTGTTCGTCCTGTTCGTCGGCTTCGAACAGCCGGGCCAGTTCGGCGCGGGCTTCCTGGGCGCTTTGCAGGACCTTGGCGGCGTCGTCGTAGACGGCATGCTGGGCCGCCAGCAGTTGTTCGTCGTGCTGGGTGAAACGCTGGATCCGCGAATCGGCCTGGGCCTGGCTCAAGCCCAGCCCCACCAGGGTGCGGCGGCTCATTTCCAGGCTGGAATAGTAGGTTTCCCGCACCGCCTGGGCCCCCAGGTCCACCAGCCGGTGCACGTGCTGGCGGTTGCGCGCGCGGGCGATGATCTTCAGGTGCGGGTAGAGCCGGCTGACCTGCTCGGCGGTCTTGATATTGGTTTCCGGGTCGTCGGTGGCAATGACGAAGTACTCCGCTTCGCCGACCTTGGCCGCGCTGAGGATCTCCGGGCGCAACGGGTCGCCGTAGAACACCGGCATGCCGCCGAAACTGCGGATCAGTTCGATGGTTTCCACCGAAGTGTCCAGGGCCACGAAGGGCACTTTCTGTGCCCGCAGGATCCGCGCCACGATCTGCCCCATGCGGCCCATGCCGGCAATCACCACCCGCGGCCCGTCGGAATCGATCCGGCGGTACTCGGCGGGCATTTCCACCGGCTTGGCCTTGGGTTTCAGCCAGCGGGTGCAGGCCAGCAACAGCAGTGGGGTGAGGGCCATGGACAGGGTGATGGTCAGCACCAGCAGGTCATACAGGCGGGGCTCGAACAGGCCCTGGTCGCGGCCGATCTTGAACACCACGAAAGCGAACTCGCCGCCCGCCGCCAGCACCACCCCGAGGCGCACCGCACTCTCGCGTCCCAGGCCACCGGCCAGGCGCCCGACCACGAACAGCAGCGGCAGCTTGAGGGCGATCAGCAGCAGGGTCAGGCCCAGCACCGCGATGGGCGCGCTGAGCAGCAGGCTGATATTGGCGCCCATGCCGACGCTGATGAAGAACAGCCCCAGCAGCAGGCCCTTGAAGGGTTCGATCTGTGCTTCCAGCTCGTGGCGGTATTCCGAGTCCGCCAGCAGCAGGCCGGCGAGGAAGGCGCCCAGGGCCATGGACACGCCCACCAGGTCCATCAGCCAGGCGGTGCCGATCACCACCAGCAAGGCAGTGGCGGTGGAGACTTCCGGCAAGCGGGTCTTGGCCACGATGCGAAATACCGGGCGCAGCAGGTAGCGCCCGCCCACCACCACCACGGCGATGCTGCCCAGCACTTGCAGGCCGTGGCGCAGGTCCTCGGCGCTGCTGGTGTGGTGATCGCCACCGGCCAGCACCGGGACCATGGCGATCAGTGGAATGGCGGCGATGTCCTGGAACAGCAGGATGGCGAAGGCCATGCGCCCATGAGGGCTGTTCAGCTCCTTGCGTTCGGCCAGGCTTTGCAGGCCCAGGGCGGTGGACGACAGGGCCAGGCCCAGGCCCAGGACAATGGCACTGTTGAGCGACTGGCCGAACAGAAACAGCGCCACCACGCCGATCAGCATCCCGGTCAGCAGCACCTGGGCCAGGCCGACGCCGAACACCGCCTTGCGCATCACCCACAGGCGCTTGGGCGACAGCTCCAGGCCGATGATGAACAACAGCAGCACCACCCCCAGTTCGGAGATATGGCTGACGCTCTGGGGGTTGCCCACCAGGCCCAGCACCGAGGGGCCGATCAGCACCCCGGCCAGCAGGTAGCCGAGCACGGCCCCCAGTTGCAGGCGCTTGGCCAGGGGCACGATGAGCACCGCGGCGCAGAGGAACACGACGGCGGCTTGTAGCAGGTTGCCTTCATGGGGCATCGGGGGGACTCCAGGGAGAACGGGGCGCAGGTGATGATAAAGGCTCGTCGGTGACGATGAGCGGATTGGTATTGCCAGTCTGCGCCCGGATAAAAACGGCGTGGATGTTCTGAGACTGGCGGTGCGCCCTGCAAGGCACGTCGGAGTACGGGAGAGCAGGGGGGCGGGCGGGTCAGTGCGGCCACTGCTCCAGCAGAATCGAGACAAATTTTTCCGCGGCCGGCGATAGCGACGCGCCGCGCCGGGACACCAGCCCCAGGGTGCGATTGACCACGGGCTCGGTCAGCGGAACGCTGACCAGGGTCGGGTGATCGGCGGCCGGCATGGCCAGGCTCGGCATCGCCGAAACCCCGAGCCCGGCCTCCACCATGCCCAGTGACGTGGACAGGTGCTGCACCTCGTAGAACCACTGGGGGCGCCAGCTCAAGCCGGACAGGGCATGGTCCAGCAACATGCGGTTGCCGCTCAGGCGACCGACGCCGATCAAGCGATAATCGCTGAGTTCCGACCAGGTCACCGAGCTGCGCTCGGCCAGTTCATGGTCGCGCCGGCAGGCCAGGACAAAGGGCTCGTTGACCAGGGGCACGAACTCGATGTCCGGGTGTTGGCCGCTCATCATGTTGATGCCGAAGTCCGCTTCGCCGCGCAGCACCGCTTCAAGGCCCTCGTTGGCGCTGAGGTCGAGCAGGCGGATGCGGATTTTCGGATAGCGCAGGTTATACAGGCGGATCACTGACGGCAGGAAGTAGAAGGCCGCCGTGGGGATACAGGCCAGGGTCACCTGACCGATCTGCCGTTCTGCCAGCTCACGGATGTTGAGGATCGAGTCGTCGAAGTCGTCCAGCAGTCGTCGGGCCTTGGGCAGGAAGTCGCGGCCGACGCTGGTCAGGCTGACCTTGCGCGTGGTGCGGTCGAGGAGCGCGGTGCCCAGGCCCTCTTCGAGCTTTTTCATACGTCGGCTCAGGGCGGGCTGGGACAGGTGCAAAGCGTCGGCGGCTTCGTGGAAACTCCCCAGTTCGGCGATTTTCACGAAAGATCTGATGTCCTGGAGCTCATATTCCATGCTGGTTTCTCAAGGCGGGCGTCGGGTGTGGCGGTGCCGGACACGATATTTAATTCATGCTTGTAACGCAATAATCTCTCTGATCTTTGCATTGGAAACACTTTTTAATCCCTGCCACTCTTGTGTCCAGAACATCAATTACCTCGATTGATCAACAAGAGTCAGTGTTCATGCAACGAATTCCTTGTGTGTTGATGCGCGGCGGCACCTCCAAAGGGCCGTTTTTTCTGGCCTGGGATCTGCCGGTGGCGGTGTCCGAACGTGATGAGCTGTTGCTCAACCTGATGGGCTCCGGCCATGAGCTGGAAATCGACGGCATCGGCGGTGGCAGCCCGCAAACCAGCAAGGTGGCGATCGTCAGTCCGTCGCTGCACCCGGACGCGGATGTCGATTACCTGTTCGTCCAGGTCATGGTGTCGCAGCGGCGGGTCGATACCGCGCCCAACTGCGGCAACATGCTCTGCGCCGTCGGGCCTTTCGCGATCGAGCAGGGGCTGGTCAAGGCCACGGGGGCACAGACCCAGGTGCGGATTCGCAACCTCAACACCGGCACCCTGGTCAATGCCCAGGTCCAGACCCCCGATGGCAAGGTCAGCTACGAAGGCGACACCACCATTGACGGCGTGCCGGGCAGCGCGGCGCCGGTGGCCCTGACCTTTCTCGATGCCGCCGGCAGCAAGACCGGCCAGTTGTTTCCCACCGGCCGGCCTCGGGACCTGATCGAAGGCATTGTCGTGACCTGCATCGACATGGCCATGCCCATGGTGCTGGTACAGGCGGCCTGCCTGGGCAAGCGCGGCGATGAAACCCCTGCCGAACTGGATGCCGATGCGGACTTTCTCCAGCGCCTGGAGAGCCTGCGGCTCAAGGCCGGCCTGGCCATGGGCCTGGGGGATGTCAGTGACAAAGTGATTCCCAAGCCGGTGCTGGTGTCCCGAGCCCGGGCCGGGGGCACCCTGGCGGTGCGCTATTTCATGCCCCACAACTGCCATCGGGCCCTGGCCATCACCGGCTCCATCGGCCTGGCTACCGCCAGTGTCACCGCCGGCAGCGTGGTGGCCGAGATGCTGGGCGGGGTCAGTGAACCGCGTCTGCACCAGGTTCGTATCGAACACCCCAGCGGGGCGATAGATGTCGTATTGTCCTACAGCGGAACCAGCCCCGAGACCATCCGCGCCTCGGTGGTCCGCACCGCTCGCCGATTGTTTTCCGGGTATGTCTACGCGCCGGCTTCACAGCGCCTGGCCGGTTAGTCGTTGCTGTCGACCCGCGTTGCATCAACACAATTCTAAAAATGGGTGATGCCATGAAAGTTGTTAAATCGCTCTATTTCCAGATCCTCTGCGCCGTGTTCCTCGGGGTCCTGGTGGGGCACTTCTGGGCCGCGCAAGCCATTGCCCTGAAGCCTCTGGGAGATGCCTTCATCAAGCTGATCAAGATGATGATCGCCCCCGTGGTGTTCTGCACCATCGTCACCGGTATCGCCGGCATGAGCGACAAGCGCTCCCTGGGGCGCTTGCTGAGCAAGACCATGCTGCTGTTCCTGGGCCTGACCCTGATCAGCCTGTTCATCGGCCTGGCGGCGGTCTATCTGTTCCAGCCCGGCGCGGGAATGAACATCGACCCCACCCGGTTGAACACCCAGGGGCTGTCCCAGTACACCGATTCGGCAGCCAAGCTGGGGGTGGTGGAGTTCTTCATGCACATCATTCCCGAGACCTTTGTCGGCGCCTTCAACAAGGGCGAGGTGTTGCCGGTGCTGTTTATCGCGGTGCTGTGCGGGTTTGCCCTGTCGTCCCTGGGCGAGCGCGGCAAACCGGTGCTGCAGGTGCTGGAGTCGGCCTCGCACATGGTGTTCAAGATTTTTTCCTACCTGATGCGTTTTGCCCCCGTCGGCGCCTTCGGGGCCCTGGCCTTTACCGTGGGCCAGTACGGCATCACCTCCCTGGGCGCCCTGGCCAAACTGATCATGACCCTCTATGTCGCCTGCGGCTTCTTTGTCTGCGTCGTGCTGGGCGGCATTTGCCGGGCCAACGGCTTCAGCCTCTGGAAGCTGCTGCGCTACCTGCGTGAAGAGTTCCTGGTGGTGCTCGGCACCTCGTCCACAGAACCGGTGATGCCGCGCATGCTGGAAAAACTCCAGGCCCTGGGTTGCAAGAAAAGCGTGGTGGGGCTGGTGCTGCCCACCGGCTATTCGTTCAACCTCGACGGCACGGCGATCTACCTGTCGCTAGCGGCGATCTTCATTGCCCAGGCGTGCAACATCGACCTGAGTGCCGGGCAGGTGGTCACCATGCTGGCGATCATGCTGCTGTCGTCCAAGGGCGCCGCCGGGGTGACCGGCAGCGGTTTCGTGGCCCTGGCCTCGACCCTGACGGTGATTCATGACATTCCCCTGGCAGGCCTGGCATTGCTGATCGGTATCGATCGCTTCATGTCCGAGGCCCGGGCCTTGACCAGCCTGGCCAGCAACGCCGTGGCAACCGTGGTGATCGCCCTTTCGGAGCAGGCCTGCGACCGCCAGGTGCTGTTGCGCACGCTCGATGGCCAGCCGCTTGCGGCCCAGGCTGCTGCCGCCGATGACAGCCCAGCCGCCGCTCTGGCGAGCAAGCTCGGCTAGACCCGCCAGGCACCAGCGCTTTACCCCAAGTACCGACTCAACACCTGTGCCGGGCGCCCCAGAGGGGCGCCCGGTGCCCGGGTGGCCGCGCCTGCGTGCCGGTCACGCTCACCATAAAAACAAGAGAATCGACTTATGCTCGCCTTACTCGGCCTCGCCATGGTGGTGGTCTTCACCTTCCTGATCATGACCAAGCGCCTGTCGCCCATTGTGGCGTTGACCCTGGTGCCGATCGTTTTCGCGGTGCTCGGCGGGTTTGCCGGCACCACCGGCAAGATGATGCTCGACGGCCTGAAAATGGTCGCGCCGTCGGCGGCGCTGTTGCTGTTCGCCATTCTGTTCTTCGGCTTGATGATCGATTCGGGGCTGTTCGACCCGCTGATCCGCAAGATTCTCAAGCGGGTCAATGGTGATCCGACCAAGATCGCCATGGGCACCGCGTTGCTGTCGCTGGTGGTGGCCCTGGACGGTGATGGCACCACCACCTACATGATTACCTGCGCGGCCATGCTGCCGCTGTACAAGCGCATCGGCATGAACCCCATGATCCTCGCCACCATTTCCATGCTGTCCTTAAGCATCATGAGCGGCATGACCCCCTGGGGCGGGCCGGCCACGCGCGCCATCGCCGCCCTGGGCCTGGATGCCGGCGAGTACTTCGTGCCGCTGCTGCCGACCATGATCGGCGGCGCCGCCTGGGTGGTGTTTACCGCCTACCTGCTGGGCCGGGCCGAACGCAAGCGCATCGGCAATACCCAACTGCAAAGCGGCGGTGGCGACTGCTACATCAAGGCGATTCTCGAAGACACCCCTCACAAACGGCCCAAGCTGGCCTACGTCAATCTGCTGCTGGTGATGGCGGTGATGACCGCGCTGGTGCTGGGGCTGATGCACTCGGCGGTGCTGTTCCTGATCGGTTTTGTCCTGGCCTTGATGATCAACTACCCGCAGCTGGATATTCAGAAGGAGCGCATTCTCGCCCACTCGGGTAACGCCATGACCGTGGTGCTGCTGGTGTTCGCCGCGGGGATCTTCGCCGGGATTTTCTCCGGCACCAAGATGGTCGACGCCCTGGCGCAGACCCTGGTGGACTGGATTCCGCCGTCCTGGGGTCACCTATTCCCGCTGGTGGTGGCGCTGACCAGCATGCCGCTGACCTTCGTCCTGTCCAACGATGCCTACTACTTCGGCGTGGTGCCGATCCTGGCCAACGCGGCGGCGGCCTATGGCATTTCCCCCCTGGAAATCGCCCGGGCCTCGATCCTCGGCCAGCCGGTGCACCTGATGAGCCCGCTGGTGGCCTCGACCCTGCTGCTGGTGGGCATGGTGGACCGTGACATTGGCGACTTCCAGAAAGCCACGGTGAAGTGGGCCGTGCTGACCTCTCTGGTGATTACCGCCCTGGCCTTGCTGACCGGCGCCCTGACCCTGTTCGTCTGATTCGTTCGAAACCCTCTTTGGTGGCCCGGCGCGCTTGTTTCAGGGGCGCCAGGGACAACTGCGCCTTGAATAACAATAACGAGAACTACCTCATGAGCTATTGGCACACTCGCACCTTGATTCTGTCCAGCCTGAGCCTGCTGCCCCTGGCGGCGGCCCAGGGCGCTGGCTTCATCGATGACAGCAGCCTCAAGCTGCAACTGCGCAACGTCTATTTCAACGAGAACTTCCGCGACGAACACGGGCTCAGCGCCAAGGCCGCGCGCACGGCCAAGAGCGAGCGCACTGAATGGGCCCAGGGTTTCCTGCTCGATTATCAGTCCGGATTCACCCCGGGCACCCTGGGGGTCGGGGTCGATGCCCTGGGGCTGCTGGGTGTCAGGCTCGACTCCGGCAAGGGGCGCAGTGGAACGGGGCTGTTGCCGGTGCACGACGACGGTCGCGCCGCAGGCGAATTTGCCAGTGCCGGCGCCACGGCCAAGGTGCGGCTGGCCAAGACCACGCTCAAGTACGGCACCCTGCTGCCCAAGACCCCGGTGCTGGTCTACAACGATGCCCGTCTGTTGCCGCAGACCTATCAGGGCACCCAGCTCACCAGCACGGATATCGACGGCCTGAGCTTGACCGGCGGCTATCTGCAGCGCTTCAAACTGCGCGATTCCACCGACAGCGTGGGGCTGGCCCCCGACGGCTACAGCGGCGGCCAGTCCGGGGACTTCCGCTACGGCGGGGCCGAATACAAATGGAGCAAGACCCTGCGCCTGAGCTATTTCCATGGCGAGCTTGAGAACTTCTATCGGCAGGACTTCGTCGGCCTGCAACATGACCTGGCGCTGGGGCAGGGGACCTTGACCAGCGACCTGCGCTACTTTCGCAGCGCCGATTCAGGCGCTGCGTTTGACGGCAAGATCGCCAACCGCATGTTCAGCGGCCAACTGACCTACGCGATTGCCGGACATTCCCTTGGCGGCGGCTATCAGCGCCTCAGTGGCGATGCCGGCTTGCCCTATATCAGCGGCGCCACGGTCTACTCCTTCAGTAACGCCGGCATCGGCAAGTTCATCGAAGAGGGCGAGAAGACCTGGATGCTCGGCTACGGCTACAACTTCGCTGGTCTCGGTCTCCCCGGCCTGACCTTCAGTTCCCGCTACCTGAGTGGCAATGGCGGCAAGTCCAGGACCCGGGTCGATGAGTGGGAGCGCGACAGCGAACTGGCCTATGTGCTTCAGCAAGGTTCGTTCAAGGGGCTGGGGGTGAAGCTGCGCAATTATGTGTATCGCTCCGACTACTCCCGTGGGCGGGACAGCAACCGCCTCTACATCACTTACGACATTGCCCTCTGGTAGGGCCCTTACAGCGGCTTGAAGCGCCCATCCCACTGCGGGTCCAGGCGCTGGATGCGCGCAGCCAGCGGTGGGTGGGTGGCCATCAGGCGGCCCAGGCGCAGTTTCACCCCCTGGTGAAAATACAGGTGGCTGTACTGCGCGGCGGCGAAGGCGCGCAGGCGCGAACCGGCGCTGCTGCCGCCGATCTTCTTCAGGGCGCCGGCAATGCCCTGGGGGTTGCGGGTGAACTGCACCGCCGAGGCATCGGCGAGAAACTCGCGCTGACGGCAGATGGCGGCCTTGATCAGGTTGCCCAGCAGGCTGCCCAGGGAACCGAAGACCAGCAGGGCCAGGCCCAGCACGGCGAAGATGATCTGCCAGAAGAAGCGGTGGCGGTCGCTGCCCAGGTGCTGCTTTTCAGCATGGCGCAGCACCGCGATGCCCGCCAGGCTGAACACCAGCAGGCCGTGGATCACGGCCAGCAAGCGGGTGTTGAGGCGCATGTCGCCGTTGTGAATGTGGCTGAACTCATGGGCCACCATGCCCTGCAACTCGTCGCGGTCGAGGTGGACCAGGGCTCCGCGGGTGATGCCGAGCACCGCCTGCTGCGGGGTCAGTCCGGCGGCGAAGGCGTTGATCCCGTCTTCCGGCAGCACATACACCGCAGGCATGGTGGCGCCCGAGGCCAGGGCCATTTCCTCGACGATATTGAGCAGGCGCTGTTCCTCGCTGCCTCGTGGAGAGTCGTTGATCAGGCGCCCGCCCAGATGCTCGGCGATCACCTTGCCGCCGGCCCGCAGGCGCCAGCTCTTGTACCAACTGCCCAGCAGCACCACCAGCAGCATCAGCAGCGCCACCACGGCCACTGCGGTCCAGCTCAAGACCTTGGGCTGCTTGTATTCCTGGCTCAGCTCGCGCCATGCAAGGCCCAGCCCCAGGCTGCTGAGGCTGACCAGGGTGGCTACCGCCAGGGTCATCAACAGCACCAGCTTGAGGGTGTGACGCCGGGCTCGGGCCTGGTGTTGAAAGAACTTCATGCAGGTTTCCGGGGGCAGGTGCAGTTACTGGAAGGAGACTTTGCTGGCGTCTTGAATGCGCGCGCTGTCGGCAAATTGCAGCAGGGCGGCATCGGCCCGGTGGCCGAACAGCCCGGCGAAAAACAGTGCCGGCACCCGCTGCTTGCACAGGTTGTAGTCGGTCACTGCATCGTTGAAGGCCTGGCGCGCGTAGGCGACCTTGTTCTCGGTGCTGGTGAGCTCTTCGCTGAGTTGCGCCATGTTCTGCGAGGCCTTGAGTTCCGGGTAGGCCTCCAGGCTCAGGTGCAGGCGGTCGAGGACCTGGTCCAGGGCACCCTGGTCCTGGCCCAGGCGGGCGATGCGTGCGCTGTCGCCGGGTTGCGCGGCGGCGGCTTGCAGGCTATCCCGGGCACTGTTGCGGGCCTCGGCCAGGGCGGTCAGGGTCTGGCGCTCGTGCTGCAGGTAGCCCTTGACGGTTTCCAGCAGGTTGGGGATCAGGTCGTAGCGGCGCTTGAGTTGCACCTCGATCTGGGCGAAGGCATTGCGCAGACGGGTACGCCGGGTGGTCAGGCGGTTGTAGAGGCTGACCAGGTACAGCGCCAGAGCGGCGAGCAGCACCAGGGCGACGATATCGGCGGTGGCCATGGGATGTCCTTATCGAGTGAGGCGTGGGGGCGGCAATGGTAACGGAATCTTCCTGTTCGGTGACACACCTTCGCCGGCGACCCGTCAATGATTGCCAAGGGGCGGCAATTCTGCGAAAAAGCGCTCGGCTTGCGCGGGGACCGAAGGGCTCCGCCGCCTTTTATTCAATGAACCAGGGACAGGTGATGGACAAGATCATGCTCAGGTTGACGGTGGTGGACGACTATCCGCCGGTGGCCAGCGAAGGGGTCTGGGCCGAACGCCAGCCCGATGGCCTGTACCGTATCGCCAACCTTCCGTTCTACTCCCAGGATGCCTGTTACGAGGACGACGTCGAAGTCCAGGTGGAGGCCGATGGCCTGAAGTGGTTCAGGCGGGTCGGGCGCAGCAGTGGCAACAGCACGTTGCGCCTGGTGTTCTTTGACGCCGGCAGGGCCCGGACCCCCGAGGTGCTGGCGCGGATCAACGCTCTGGGCTGCAGCTGGGAAGGCATGAGCAAGGCGTTCCTTGCTGTCAATGTGCCTGCCTCGGTGTCGCTGGACAGCGTGCTGGAGTACCTGCAGGAGTGCTTTGAGCAGGATTGGCTGGATTATGAAAGCGGGCTGTTGCGCCAGTGACCGCGAATAAGGAGCAAGGAGCGATGAGTTTGAAATTTCATGCCACTGGCTACAGTGCCTGCACTGAAGACGAGGTGCAGATCCTGGGCTTTGCCGACGACGGGCAGCCGCCCGGGCACTACCTGCTGTTGCAGCGCGCCGAATGCTTTGACGAGCAGGACCGGCAGTTGGGCATGGACACTTACCATGTCGAACTGGGCGGCCAGGCAGTGTCCGGCTATGGCGGCATCCGCCAGGTGCTGCTGGCCCCGGGCCGCCTGACCCTGCATTTTGGCGATTCCCAGGCCTGGTGCCGGGGCTTGCCCAGCCTTGAGATCAGTTGGAAGCCGGGGCTCGCCAGCGTCGAGGAGGTCGCGATGGCGCTGGGGGCGATCTTTCTCGATACCGATACCCTGATCGAGGTGGCGCCACAGTGATTGCCAAGCCGGGGCAATTCTGCGAAAAAGCGCGCCGCAGTCCCGTGACGGGGCAATGCTTGAACGGGAGTGAACCATGAGCGACGAATTGCAGGTCATCGATATCCAGCCGGGCGACGGCAAGACTGTGGTCAAGGGCGCCTTGATCACCACCCAGTACCGGGGCTTTCTGGAGGACGGCAGCAGCTTCGACTCCTCCTATGATCGTGGCAAGCCGTTCCAGTGCGTGATCGGCACCGGCCGGGTGATCAAGGGCTGGGACCAGGGCCTGATGGGCATGCAGGTGGGCGGCAAGCGCAAGCTGCTGGTGCCGGCGCACCTGGGTTATGGCGAGCGTTCCATGGGCGCCATCCCGCCCAATTCCAACCTGATCTTCGAGATCGAGTTGCTGGAAGTGCTGACCCGGGACGATTGAAGGCTTGAGGAGCGAGGGGCCTATGCGTGCCAATAAAGCCTGCCCGGTGGTGCTGCGCCATTCCACCGAGCTGGAGATCCTGGCTTTCCGCCATCCGCTGGCCGGCCTGCAACTGGTCAAGGGCACGGTGGAGGCGGGGGAGTCCACGGCTACTGCAGCCGTTCGCGAGCTGGCGGAAGAGGCCGGTCTCCAGGCCGGGGAAAGCGGTTTCCTGGGGCTCTGGCATTCGGGTTTCTGCGGCCAGGTGTGGGCCTTCCATGAATGCCGGGTGCCAGCGCCGTTGCCGGAAAGCTGGAGCCATTTCACCGCGGATGACGGCGGCCATCGGTTCGAGTTTTTCTGGCAGCCCCTGGCCAGCCTGCCGTCGGAGCAATGGCACCCGCTGTTCCAGGGCGCCCTGGGATTCCTGCGCCAACGCCTGCTGGGCGAAGGCGCCGAGGCCTAGGCAGCGGCTTATTGCCCGAGACGGTAGTGGTTGTTGCCGCTGCGCCGGGCCTCGTACATCGCCTGGAAGCCGAACATGCCGTAGATCGCCTCCGACCAGTACAGGCGCTGGGTATCGACCTCCCAGTCCCAGGTGTCGATCCGCGCAAAATACTGGCTGCGCTTGAACCGTTCGGCATCGTCGGGCCGGCTTGCGTTGTCGAGGGCAGGGGAGCAAGATGCGCTCTATATAGGTATAGGGGGTATAGGTATGTCGCACACTCACGCGCAGAAAGATGAGCTGCTCAAGCGGGTCCGGCGCATTCTCGGCCAGGTCCAGGCTGTGGAGCGAGCCCTGGAAAGCGGGGCCGACTGCGGCAAGACCCTGCACCTGGTGGCCGCCACTCGGGGCGCCATCAGCGGCCTGATGGGCGAGATCATCGAAGCCCATGCCCTGGAGCACGTGGCCAACCCCGAGCTCAGCGATGCCGAGCGGGCCCGGGGCGTGGATGAACTGCTTGAAGCCATCCGCCGTTATTCCAAGTAGGAGCCGCTCATGAACCTGTCTCAGCAGGCTGCACACCTGGCCCACGATCATCAGTTTCTCGGTGCTGATCACGACGACAACGCCCGCCGCACGCTGTGGGTGGTGCTGTTGACGGTGGTGATGATGGCGGGGGAGATCGTCGCCGGTTACCTCACCGGTTCCATGGCCCTGCTGGCTGATGGGCTGCACATGGCCACCCACGCCGGGGCCCTGGGCATCGCGGCGGCGGCCTACGGTTTTGCCCGGCGCAATGCCGGCAACCGGCGTTTCAGTTTCGGCACCGGCAAGGTCGGCGACCTGGCGGGCTTTGCCTCGGCCATCATTCTCGGCCTGGTGGCGCTGGGCATTGCCGGCGAATCCCTGGTGCGGCTGTTCCAGCCCACTCGCGTGGCCTTTGGCGAAGCCACGCTGATCGCCGTGGCGGGGTTGCTGGTGAACATTCTCAGCGCCTGGCTGCTGGGCGGGGGGCACGACCATCATGGCCATTCCCACGGCCACTCTCATGATCACGAGCATCACGAGCATCACGAGCATCACGAGCATCACGAGCATCACCAGTCGCACCGGGCCGGGGGCGACAACAACCTGCGTTCGGCCTATGTGCATGTTTTGGCCGATGCCCTGACGTCGGTGCTGGCCATTGCCGCGCTGCTGGCCGGGCGCTACCTGGGTTGGGTCTGGCTCGACCCGGCGATGGGCATTGTCGGCGCGCTGGTGATTGCCCGCTGGTCCTATGCCTTGATCAAGTCCAGCGCCGCGGTGTTGCTCGATGCCAGCGATGAGCAGGTGGCCGGGCAGATCCGCGCATCGGTGGAAGGGCCGGGGGATGCCAGTATCGTCGACCTGCACGTGTGGCAGGTGGGCCCCGGGGCCCGGGCGGCGATTGTCAGTGTGGTGGCCCGGGCCTCGCTCAGTGCCGAGACCGTGCGTGCGCGCCTGGCCGCGCTGCCGGGGCTGTCGCACCTGACCCTGGAATTGCGCAGCGTCTGAAGCCGGGCGCCTCAGGTGGCGCCCGGGCGGTACAGTTCCAGCAGCGAATAGGCCAGCCCCACCACGGCCACTGCCAGCAGCACCAGGCTCGACACCCCCGTCACCAGGCGCTTGTACTTCAGCGAGAAGCCCTGGCGTGCCACCAGGATATAGGCCCCCAGCACCGCCAGGTCGATCAGTACCCAGACCAGGGTCAGCAGCAGTGCGCTGTGTTCGAAGGTACGGCCGACCTGGATGAACTGGGGGAAGAACGAGACAAAGAAGATGATGTCCTTGGGGTTGCCGATGCCCACCACAAAGCCGGTGGCCAGGCCCCTGCCGCGCCCGGCCAGGGGCTTGGCCGGTGCTTGCGCAGCGGGTTGGGCGGCCGCCTCGCGCAACCCCTGCACGGCCAGCCAGGCAATGAAGCAGCAGCCCAGCACGCTGATCCAGTGGATCAGCCGTGGGTCCAGGGCCAGCCCGCCGGAGAGCATCAGCACCGCCAGCAGGGCCAGCAGCAACGACGCCGCGTTGGTGCCCAGGGCGGTCAGCAGCGCCTGGCGCGGGCCGGCGTTCATGCTGGTGCTGACGATCAGCGCCACCACCGGCCCCGGGGTCGCCACCAGCATCAGCACGCTCAGGGTATAGGCCAGCAATAACGACATGTTCACATCCACCCGGCAACTCCTCGGTCATTGGCAAAGGCCCTAGCCTGAAGGCTTGAGCCTGCGTTGAAAAACGCAAAAAGCTGTGACCTACTATGATTTTTAATCATGCTGAGTGCTTGCCGATGGTCGAGTCCCTGCCGCCGCTCTATGCCTTGCGCGCCTTTGAAGTGGCGGCCCGTTCCAGCTCCTTCACCCGGGCCGCAGAGGAGCTGTCCCTGACCCAAAGCGCAATCAGCCGGCATATCCGCACCCTGGAAAGCCAGTTCGGCTGCCGCCTGTTCGAGCGCCACGGCCCCAGGTTGGTACTCACTGACGTCGGGCAGCGCCTGGCCCGGGAGCTCAAGGCCGGGTTCCGGATCATCGAGGACGCCTGTCTGCCGCTGCGCAGCGGCAGTGGCCAATTACGCCTCAAGGCCCCTTCGACACTGACCATGCGTTGGCTGCTGCGGGCCCTGGACCAGCTCAAGCACCAGCAGCCGTCGCTGGCGGTGCAACTGGCCAGCGTGTGGATGGATTTCGATCATGTGGATTTTCATGCCGAGCCCTATGACTGCGCGATTCTGCTGGGCAACGGGCAGTTCGGCGCCGGGGTCGAGGCCTGCAAGCTGTTCGATGAGTGGCTGATTCCCATCGGCCCTCCGGAGGCTGTGGATGCGCCGCCCTGGACCCTGGAACGGCTCAGGGAGGCGCCACTGATCCACCCTTCGGCGGACCGCCGCGACTGGCGGCGCTGGCTGCAGGCCCAGGGCCTGCTGGGGCAGGTACGGCTGGACCGGGGCAACGTCTTCGACACCCTGGACCAGGCGATCTGCGCGGCCATGCGTGGCCACGGGCTGTCCATCGCCGACCTGTACCTGGTGGCCGAGGACATCCGCCAGGGCCTGGTCAGCCTGCCGTTTCCCCGTGCGCTGGCCTCGGGGGACGGCTATTACCTGGTGTGGCTGCGGGACAGCCCGCGCCGGGAACAGATCGACGGCCTGCGCGCCTTTCTGCTGGAGCAAGTGGTATCCATCGATGACCTTGAACTGGGTGACCTGACGCCTGGCGCGGGCTGATGGCGGGGCCGCTTCAACGGCGCAGCATGACCCAGTCGCGGTGCAGGTCGGCGCCGCAGGGGAACAGGGTTTCGCCGCCCCTCACAAAGCCGTTGCGCTGGTAGAAACGGATCGCCCGGGCATTGTGTTCGTTGACGGTCAGGCGCTGGGTGTCGTCTTGCGGTGCGTTGCGCAAACATAGCGGCATGGCTCTGCTCCCTGAAGAAAACCGCCAGCATAGCCGGCCTGTGCGCGCTTCACTGGCCTGCCAGCCGGCGGCTACAGGATGATGTAGTCGTTGTGCTGCACGATGCCCTGGTGAGGGCCCTTCACCAGGTGCACGTAGCGGCCGTCCGCCAGGTCGATGGGCAGGCAGTCGTCGACGTCCAGCAGGGCATCGGTGTGGGATTTGTGCCAGTGGGCAAGCATCTGCTGCTTGCCTTTGGCCTTGGCCTGCGCCTTGTCCCGGGCCACCACCAGCAGGTAACGGTGGGCTTCGCCGAAGGTCGCTGCTTCATAGCCGCCCAGGTTGATGAAGTACAGGCGCGGCGCATCCGCCGCCGGGGCCAGGGCGCTGAGTTCGAGCCTGTAGTCTTCGATACCGTCCACCCGCATCCATGAGTCGATGTGCAACCCCGCCGGGCTTCCGAACCAGTCTTCGCGCAGTTGCGGGTAGGCCGCTTCGAGGCTGTCGGCGACCACGAATTGCACATCATGGACTTCGATTTTCGCTCTGGGGTGCTTGCCCCCCAGCATCACCACAAACAGCATGCAGGCTCCTTGTTCCGGGCTAGGTGGTGGCGCGTGCCGCCACCGCGGGCGCACGTTTTACCTCAAGCCGGGCGCCGGGCCAAGGCCGACGGTTTCAGCGGCCATGCAACCGGCGGCTGTCCGCAGGGGCCTGGCAACGCTCTTGCAGTCCATAGTCGCGCAGCACCGTCGCCACCCGCAGCCGGTAGTCGGCAAATACCTCACCGCGGCCCCGGGCCTGCGCCTGGCGGTGGCATTCCAGGTTGCGCCACTGGGCCACGGCCTGCTCGTCACGCCAGAACGACAGGGACAGCAGTTTTTCCGGCTGGGCCAGGTTCTGGAAGCGTTCGATGGAGATGAAACCGTCGATCTCCTCCAGCTGGTTTTTCAGCCCGGCCGCCAGCTCCAGGTAGGCGTCGCGTTGGCCCGAAGCTGGCAGCACTTCGAAGATCACCGCGATCATTGTTCGGCCTCCCCGCGGTCGCTGAACAGCGGAATACGGCCGTTGACCGAGGCCTGGTACTGCCAGTCCAGGGCCAGTGCATCCAGGCCGGGGCCCTGCAGCAGGGCGTGCAACAGGCATTGGACTATGCCCAAGGCCAGCTCCCGGCCCGGGCAGCGGTGGGTTCCGGCGCCGAAGCTGAAGCCCTGATGCGCCGGGTTGCTGCCGGTAATGGCGGCTAGCGCCGGGTCCTGGTTGGCCGCGGCCAGCAGCACCAGAATGGTTTCGCCGGCTTGCAGTTCCACGCCGTGCACGGTGCAGGGCGCGGTGACGAAGCGCCGGGTGTTCTGCACCGGCGGGTCCAGGCGCTGGCGCTCCAGCAGCCAGTCGCCCAGCAGGCCCGGTTCCTGGCGCAGGCGCTGCCGCATGGCCGGTGCAGCCAGCAGGGCGACCAGGCTGTTGCCGACCAGGCCGGCGCAGGCGTCATGGGTCTGCGCCAGCAAGCCCGCCAGATTGGCCCGCAGGTCCGCTGGAGCAAGCTCACCACTGCGGTCGAGAATCTGCCGCAGCAGCGGGCTGTGTTGCGGGGCCTGCACCAGGGCCTGCATTTGCGCGTCCAGCTCCAGTGCTGCCCGGTCGGCGGCCTGCAATCGGGGTTGATCGCTCAGGGGCGAGAAGCAGGCGACGAATTCCCCGGTGCGCCGGGCGAGTGTTTCGCACTGTCCGGCGGGGACGCCAAGCAGGCTGGCCAGCAGCGCCACCGGCAGTACGAACTGCCAGCGTTGCAGGTCGCCAGCGCAGGCCGGAGCCACAAGGGCCGGTTGCCACCGGGCCAGATGGGTCTCCAGCCCGGCGGTACAGAGGCCCTGCAAGGCCGGTTCGATGGCCGCACGCGGGCAACGCTGGCGCGGGCCATCGTTCATCCGCATCAGGCGGCCGAACAACTGCCCGGCCGGCCTTCCGGCAATGGCCTGGGGTACCGGCTCGGTACTGGGACGCACCTGGCAGGCCGGGTGGTCGAGCACCGCTGCCACCGCCGCGGCGCTGCTGGCGACCCATAGCCTGAGGGCGCAATCGTAGGTCAGGCCGCCCCGGGCGCGGAGGCGGGTGTAGTAGAAGTACGGGTCTGAGTGAGTAGCAGCGCTGATCGCGTCCATGATTTATCTCTTTGTTCGGCAGATATCCAGGCTGCTACTATCCTGACCCTTTCGAAGACACGATTCGTCAGGGAGCGAAATATGAATGTAGTGCAGAACGACGTCGGGGTATCCCAAGTGGCGGCGGCCATCGCCGAGCCGGCGCGCACCCGCATGCTCTGTGCGCTGATGGACGGTCACGCACGCACCAGCACCGAGCTGGCGGCGATTGCCGAGGTCAGCACCTCCACCGCCAGCGCCCATCTGGCCAAGCTCAAGGAGGCGGGGCTATTGCGGGTGCAGGTCCAGGGCCGGCACCGTTACTACTGCCTCGGCGACCCGCTGGTGGCCCAGGCCCTTGAGGCGCTGATGGTGATTGGCCAGGGCCGCGCGCCCCGCTTCACCCCGCGCACCCCGGACCGCCTGCAGTTCGCCCGCACCTGCTACGACCACCTGGCGGGCACCCTGGGGGTGAAGCTGCACGACCGGATGTTCGAGGCCGGCTGGCTGCTGGCGGCCGGGGAGGGCGAGGCCTACCGGGTCAGCGACAGCGGCGAAGAATTTTTCCGCAGCCTGGGGATCGAGGTGGCCGGGCTCAAGGCCTTGCGTCGACGCTTCGCCTGCCCGTGCCTGGACTGGAGCATGCGCCGTCCGCACCTGGGGGGCGCCCTGGGGGCGGCGCTGTTGCAGGCCTTGCTGGAGCGCAAATGGCTGATCCAGGACCTGGACAGCCGTGCCCTGAGCCTGACCGGCACCGGCGGTCGCTACATCAGCAAGCGCTTTGGCATGGCCCTGATCCAGCCGGCCCGGCCGCTGTCGTCCTCGGCCGTCATTGAATTGCAACGCCTCGGCGGCTGACGTCTGCAAGCTTCTGTTCCAGGGCCTGGGCCACTTGTTGGCGAACGGGGCATGTCGGGCAGTGGTTGGGCGTCCCTGACTCTGGCCCAGATGAAGCTGGTGCTGGATAGGTGGTGGCACCGCTAGAGCGTCAGAGGCTGATCGAAGTGCGGGGGCCGGCTCAGGGCTAATGGCAGGCCCGTCCTCAAGCCCGGGGCTGGACGCGTGTGGCAATAGTGGTAAAGCTGTGCGTCCTTCAACGTTGGCAGGGCCTTGCATGCTCATCGTTTTCAGCGGCTTGCCGGGCACCGGCAAGACCACCATCGCCCGTACCCTGGCGCCACACCTGGCGGCCACCTACCTGCGCATCGACAGCATCGAACAGGGCCTGCGTGACGCTGGCCTGGCGCAGGTGGGCAAGGCCGGCTACCAGATTGCCCTGCAACTGGCCGAGGCCAACCTGGCCCTGGGCAACCGGGTACTGGCCGACTGCGTCAATCCGGTGCAGGAAAGCCGCCAGGCCTGGCAGGACCTGGCCAGCAGGCAGGGGGTGAGGCTGCTGGAGATCGAGGTGGTGTGCTCCGATCTTGCGGAGCATCGGCGCCGGGTCGAGACCCGCCAGTTGGACGTGCCGGGCCTGCGCCCGCCCAGTTGGCAATCGGTGCTCGAGCATGACTATCAGCCCTGGGCGAGCTCGCCTCTACGCCTGGATACCGCGCAGCTCTCACCGCAGCAGGCGCTGGCCCTGATTCTGGCGTGCCTGCAGGGCGCCTGAGGTTGGCCGGGAGCAGCGGCGCCAAGTCTTTGAACCTTGATGGTGCGCTGATGGTCAGTGCTCAGGGCCCCGCGATGGCGCCTCGAGGCCGCGCTGTGGGGCGGCATTGGCCGGAAAACTCCCGATAACGGGGCAAAACATTCAGCGCGGGGGCTTTGTGCACCGATTCTGTTCGCGCAGAGCCACGAGCGGCGCCGGCTACGCTGCTGGGGCTTTGCTGCTGGGTGTTCTCCAGCTTTCTTTGTGTCTCTTTTTTGAATCTATTTGTCGCTAAGCGGTCATTTTTGCCACGGGCCACCTCCGGGGCGGCGCACCGTGCATTTGCGGCATAGCGATTGCTATCACTCTTTCAGGGGGGCTGTGCCCCTCACGCTCGAAGCCGGGTCACGCACACACAGGGTTCAAATAAAAAGCCGTTCACGTCACGGCAAGGAGTTGGCTATGTCCCGCGCTTTCTTTGATGAAATGTATGCTGCCGATGGCGTCTGCCGGCCTCACTACCAGGGGTTTGCCCGCTGGCTGGCGGACACTCCTCTGGAACTTTTGGACCAGCGCCGGCGCGAAGCCGACCTGCTGTTCCACCGCGCCGGTATCACCTTCACCCTGTACGGTGACGAGCAGGGCACCGAGCGCCTGATTCCCTTCGACATCATTCCCCGCAGCATCAAGGCCAGCGAATGGCGCACCGTGGAGCGCGGCTGCATCCAGCGGGTGCAGGCGCTGAACCTGTTCCTCGCCGACCTCTATCACGGCCAGCGGATTCTCAAGGAAGGCATCATCCCCGCCGAACAGGTGCTGGCCAACGAGGGCTACCAGGTGGCGATGCAGGGCCTGGACCTGCACCGCGGCATCTATGCCCATATCGCCGGGGTCGACCTGGTGCGCGACGGCGACGGCAGCTACTACGTGCTCGAAGATAACCTGCGCACCCCCAGCGGTGTCAGCTACATGCTCGAAGACCGCAAGATGATGATGCGCCTGTTCCCCGAGCTGTTCGCCGCCCAGCGCATCGCGCCCATCGACCATTACCCGAACCTGCTGCTGGACACCCTGAAAAGCTCCAGCCCCCTGGATAACCCGACCGTGGTGGTGCTGACCCCGGGGCGCTTCAACAGTGCCTATTTCGAACATGCGTTCCTGGCCCGGGAGATGGGCGTGGAACTGGTGGAAGGCGCCGACCTGTTCGTGCGTGACGACCGGGTGTACATGCGCACCACCGCCGGTGCCCAGGCGGTGGACGTGATCTACCGACGCCTGGATGACGCCTACCTGGACCCGCTGTCGTTCAACCCCGATTCCATGCTCGGGGTGCCCGGGCTGATCGCCGCCTACCGCTGCGGCAACGTGGTGCTGGCCAATGCCGTGGGCACCGGGGTGGCCGACGACAAGTCGATCTACCCCTATGTGGACGAGATGATCCGCTTCTACCTGAGCGAGGAGCCGATCCTCAAGAACGTGCCCACCTGGCAGTGCCGCAAGCCCGCCGAACTGTCCCACGTGCTGGCCAACCTGGCGCAGTTGGTGGTCAAGGAAACCCAGGGTTCCGGCGGCTACGGCATGCTGGTGGGGCCGGCGGCCACGGCGGCGCAGATCGAGGAATTCCGCGTGCGGATCAAGGCCCGGCCCGAGGCCTATATCGCCCAGCCGACCCTGTCGCTGTCCACCTGCCCGACCTTTGTCGAAAGCGGCATCGCGCCGCGGCATATCGACCTGCGGCCGTTCGTGCTTTCGGGCCGGGAAACCCGCCTGGTACCCGGCGGCCTGACCCGGGTCGCGTTGCGCGAGGGCTCGCTGGTGGTCAACTCGTCCCAGGGCGGCGGCACCAAAGACACCTGGGTGGTGGAGGACTGAACCATGCTTTCAAGAACCGCAGCCGATCTGTACTGGATGTCCCGCTACCTGGAGCGTGCCGAGAACCTGGCACGCATGCTCGAAGTCAGTTACTCGCTGTCGCTGATGCCCCAGGCCGGGCGCGGCGACGGCCAGGCCGAACTGGCCATGTCGCTGCTGGCCGCCGGCACCCTGGACGATTACCACCAGCGCCACGGCGAACTCAACAGCGAGCGCATGCTGCATTTCTTCGCCCTCGACGAGAGCAACCCGGGCAGCATCTACTGCTGCCTGCGCGCGGCACGCAGCAACGCCCACGCGGTGCGCGGGCGGATCACCGCCGACATGTGGGAAAACATCAACGCCACCTGGCTGGAGATGCGCAACATCGCCCGCAACGGCCTGGGGCGCTACGGCATCAGCCAGTTCTGCGAGTGGGTCAAGGAGCGTTCGCACCTGTTCCGCGGCGCTACCGCCGGCACCATCATGCGCAACGATGCCTATCGCTTCATCCGCCTGGGGACCTTTATCGAACGCGCCGACAACACCCTGCGCCTGCTGGATGCGCGCTATGAAATGTTCGGCGAGGAGTCCGAAGAGGTCAGCGACGACTCGGCCCGTGGCTACTACCAGTGGAGCGCCTTGCTTCGCGCCTTGTCCTCCTTCGAGGCGTTCAACGAGATCTACCGCAACGCCCCGGGGGCCGAGCAGGTGTCCGAAATGCTGCTGCTGCGCGCCGATGTGCCGCGCTCGCTGCACGCCTGCGTCGAGGAGCTGGACCAGATCCTCGCCGCCCTGCCGGGGGACAACGGCCGCCCGGCACAGCGCCTGGCCGCCGAGCTGAATGCGCGGCTGCGCTACACCGGGATCAACGAGATTCTCGACTCCGGGCTGCACCAGTGGCTGACCGACTGCATCGCTCAGATCCGCCACCTGGGGCAAACCGTGCACGAGTCCTATCTGGAGGTGGTATGAAACTGTCCATTCGTCACGACACGACCTACAGCTACACCGATGAAGTCTGCACCAGCATCCAGTTTCTGCGCCTGACGCCCCAGAACAGCCTGCGCCAGCAGATCCTCCAATGGCACCTGGAGCTGCCGCGGCGGGTGCGTGCCCAGCGCGATCCCTACGGCAACATCCTCCACGTCATGACCCTGGACGAGCCCCACGGCGCGATCGTCCTCAGCGCTTTCGGCGAAGTGCAGATCGACCCGCTGCGCGAAGTGGAGGGCGACAGCCAGTCGCCGCTGCCGTTCCTGCGCAGCAGCCACCTGAGCAAGGCCGACCCGGCCCTGAGCGACTTTGCCCGACAGCATTGTGGCGAGCGCCGCGATCGCGCCGCGCTGATCGAGCTGATGCAGGCCCTGGCCGAGCACATGCCCTACAGCCCTGGCTCCACCGGGGTCGGCAGCACCGGCGCGCAAGCCTTTGCCGGCGGTGCCGGCGTCTGCCAGGACCACACCCATGCGTTCCTGGCCTGCGCCCGCAGCCTGGGCATACCGGCGCGCTACGTGTCCGGCTACCTGTGCACCGAGGACCAGAGCCACCTGGCCAGCCATGCCTGGGCCGAAGCCTGGCTGGATGACGGCTGGTACAGCTTCGATGTGACCAACCGCCTGGACCGCCCCGAGCGCCACCTGAAACTGGCGGTGGGCCTGGATTATCTGGACGCCTGCCCGGTACGCGGCATGCGTCGCGGTGGCGGGGCGGAGCAGATGCACGCTCAGGTGCAGGTCAGTTCCATGATGCAGGTCCAGCATCAATAGGCGCGCCGGGCTCAGTCGCGGCCCATGGCTTGGCGGCGGTATTCATCCGGGGTGGTGCCCATCATCCGCCGGAACATGCTGATAAAGGCCGAGGCGCTGCTGTAGCCCAGGTCCAGGCCGATGCTTTCCACGGTCCGTCCCTGTTCCAGCAGGGCCAGGGCCTGCACCACCTTCAGGCGCTGGCGCCATTCCACCAGTGACATGCCCAGCTCGCGCTGGCTGCGCCGCATCAGCGTGCGTTCGCTGGTGTTGGCGGCATGGGCCAGTTGCGGCAGCGAGCGCGGGTCGCCTGGGTTGGCCTTGAGGGTGCGCAGCACCGGGCCCAGCAGCGGGTCGTCGGAAGAGGGCAGGTAGCTGCCGGCGCAGGAGGCATGCCCCAGCTTGTCCACCAGCACCTGCAACAGGCGCTGTTGCTCGTCGCTCTGGGGCAGGCCCGGTGGCGCCTGGCGCAAGTCGTCCAGGAGCGCCAGGACCAGCGGGCTGAGGCTCAGGGCGCAGTGCCGGGCGGGCAGGGCGGTGCACAGCTCGGGCGCCAGGTACAGCGAGCAGTGGCAGGCTTCGTGGCGGTTGAAGCCCATGTGCTCGACATTCGGCGGCAGCCAGATGCCGTACTGCGGCGGCGCCAGGTAATGGTGGTCGCCCAGCTCGATTTCCATCACCCCGCTGTAGGCATAGACGAACTCGCCCCACGGATGGCGGTGGCGCGGGTAGGTGGCGTGGGCCGGCAGGTTGGCCGCGCGAAAGAAGATCGGCGCCGGCAGGGCTTCGCTGAAAGGTGGCAGGTGCAACTGTTGCGCGGCTTTGTTCACGGCGGGCACCGGTTGGCGGATAAGTGCTATGGGCTGGCGGATTAAAACTATATCTAGGAAAACTGTCAGGCGGACAATCCTTCATCACTTTTTCTCGATGAAGGATCTGCCATGGCCACTCGCCAACCCCTGGATGCCACCGCCTGCAGCCTGATGGTCGGCCTGTGCGCGATCTGGGGCCTGCAGCAGGTGGCACTCAAGGCCACTGCATCGGACATCGCCCCGGTGCTGCAGATTGCCCTGCGCTCCGGCGGCGCGGCGCTGCTGGTGGGGCTGCTGATGTGCTGGCGCGGCGAGCGCCTGGGGCTGGGCGACGGCCATTGGCGCCCGGGCCTGCTGGTGGGCGGGCTGTTCGCCCTGGAGTTTCTGCTGGTGGGTGAAGGGCTGCGCTACACCACGGCCTCGCACATGGCGATCTTTCTCTATACCGCGCCGATCTTCGCCGCCCTGGGGCTGCACTGGCTGATGCCGGCCGAGCGGTTGAAACCCGCGCAGTGGCTGGGTATCGGTGTGGCCTTTGGCGGCATAGTCGTGGCCTTTAGCGGCCCCGCCGCGGCCGGGCACGGCGGTGGCAGCCATGTGCTGCTGGGGGATTTTCTCGGGGTGCTGGGCGGGGTCGCCTGGGGCGCGACCACCGTGGTGGTGCGCTGTTCGCGGCTAGCCTCCAGCCCCACCACCCGTACCCTGCAGTATCAACTGCTGGGGGCCTTTGTCTGGCTCGGGCTGGCGGCGCTGCTGACCGATCAGACCAGCATCCATTTCACTCCGTTGGTGGTCGCCAGCCTGGGCTTCCAGGTGTTGGTGGTGTCGTTCGCCAGCTTCCTGATCTGGTTCACCCTGCTGCGCCGCTACCCGGCCTCGCGGTTGGGCGTGCTGTCGTTCATGACCCCGCTGTTCGGCATCGGTTTCGGGGTCTGGCTGCTGCATGAGCCGCTGGAGCCGAACTTCATTTTCGGCGCGTTGCTGGTGCTGGCGGGGATTGTCATGGTCAGCGGCTACGAGTGGCTGCGCCAGCGTTTCAAGCGCAATCGCGAAAGCCCGGTGGCGCCGCGCAGTTCTTGAAAGCCCGGGCGCTGGCAAGTCGGCTCCTGCCAGCGAAACCGTTCCCGGGACGATTCAGCGTTTCGCCGCCTCAAGGGCGTTGCGAATGTCTTCCTGCAACTGGCGGGCACCGCTGCAGGCAGGGTCGGCGGGGCCGTGCTTGCAGGATTTATCCAGCACCTTCAGCGCCAGATCGGCGTCGGGCGCTACGCCTATGCCCCGGCTCAGGTGGAAGCCGTACATGGTGCAGGCCCAGGGGTCATCCAGCTCACAGGCCTTGTTGAAGGTCTGCACTGCACAGTGCCGGGTGCCCTGGCTGTCGGCGTCGGCCGTGAGCATGCCGGCGGCGCGGTTGGTGCAGCCGGAGACCAGGCCCAGGCTGCAAGCGCGCTGGTACAGCGGTTCATAGCCTTCGGCCGGCCCTTTGGCCTGTTGCAGGGTGGTTGCCAGCCAGTAGCAATCGTTGCCGTCGCCGGTCTCGCAGCGCTGCAGGCAGGCCCCCAGCTGCTCCGGGATTTCGCAGCGGTTGGCCTGCGTGGCCCGTATCGCGGCCCTGGCCGGCATGTTGTCGCCGGGGCATTGCCTGGCCTGGGCCTGCCAGTCCTGCCGGGCCTGGACTTTGGCGTACAGGGCAGCGATCAGTTCCTGGTCGGTGGGCGCGGCGCTGGCGGCAATGCTCGACAGCAAGGCCATGCCGAACAGGCAGAAACGGTAGAGGCGATGCATGGGGCAGAGTCCTTTCCAGGGGGCGTGGGCGCGGGGGGGTATCTTAAGGATTTTCGCCAATAGCTCCAGGCCGCCGACGGGGTGGCGAGACGTTTTTTTTCAATTTGCCCCCGGCAGCTCTCTTGTGGTCCCGGGGTTTTACTCTGTACTGTATATAAAAACAGTATCCGGGCCCGACCATGCAACTGATCGACAAGCTGAGCATCCTCGCCGACGCCGCCAAGTACGACGCTTCCTGCGCCAGCAGCGGCGCGCCCAAGCGCAGTTCCGAAGGCAAGAGCGGGCTGGGTTCGAGCAATGGCATGGGCATCTGCCACAGCTATACGCCGGACGGGCGCTGCGTCTCGCTGCTCAAGGTGCTGCTGACCAATTTCTGCCTCTACGACTGCCAGTACTGCGTCAATCGCCGTTCCAGCGACGTACCCCGGGCACGCTTCAGCCCCGAGGAAGTCGTGCGCCTGACCCTGGATTTCTACCGGCGCAATTGCGTCAGCGGGCTGTTCCTCAGCTCGGGGATCATCCGCTCGGCGGACTACACCATGGAGCAACTGGTGCAGGTGGCCAGGCTGCTGCGCGAAGAGCACGAGTTCCGTGGCTACATCCACCTCAAGACCATCCCCGACGCCGACCCGTTGCTGATCGAGCAGGCCGGGCGCTACGCCGACCGCCTCAGCGTCAACGTCGAGCTGCCCACCGACCAGGGCCTCAAGGCCCTGGCCCCGGAAAAGCACCTGGGTTCGATCAAGCAGGCCATGGGCACCATCTATACCGGCGAGCAGACGGTGCTCAACGAGCCCCGGGCGCCGCGCTTCGCCCCGGCCGGGCAGAGCACCCAGATGATCGTCGGCGCCGATGACACCGACGACAGCACCATCCTCCACAGCGCCGAGGCGCTGTACGGCAACTTCCGCCTGCGTCGGGTCTATTACTCGGCCTTCAGCCCGATTCCCAACAGCCCGAAAAGCGTACCCCTGGCCGCGCCACCGCTGATGCGCGAGCACCGCCTGTACCAGGCCGACTTCCTGATGCGCGGCTATGGCTTCAGCGCCAACGAACTGTTCCAGGGGCCGGGGCACCTGGCCCTGGACATGGACCCCAAGCTGGCCTGGGCCCTGGACAACCGCAGCGTGTTTCCCCTGGACCTGAACCGTGCCGAACCGGCGCTGATCTCGCGCATTCCGGGGATCGGCCTGCGCACTACCCAGCGCCTGGTGGAACTGCGCCGCGAGCGGCGTATCCGCTACGAGGACCTGGCGCGCATGCGCTGTGTGCTGAGCAAGGCCAGGCCGTTCTTTATCACCAGCGACTATCACCCGCAGCAGGCGGAGACCAGCAGCGCGCTGCTCTACCAGCAACTGCGGGAACGCCCGCAACCGCAGCAGATGGGGCTTTGGGGATGATCAGCCTGGACTGTGACGACCTGTTCGACACCTGGCGCCAGCAGGCGCGCTGGCTGCTCAGCCATTCCATCGACCCGAGCCGGGTCAGTTGGTCCGGGACGCAGGAGGCCGATCTGTTCGCCAGCGATGAGGCTTGCCCTGAGCAGCCCGGTCCGTTTCGTGCGCGGATTCCCCTGGCCCTGCTGGAGCTGCTGGAACGGGCCGCCTGCTATCGCGGCGAGCAGCGCTGGAGCCTGTTGTACGAGGTGCTGTGGCGGGTCAGCCATGGCGACCGCACGGCCATGCTCAGCGGCGATCAACTGGGCAGCGAGTTGCAGCGGCGAATCAAGCAAGTCGACCGCGAGGCCCATCACCTGCATGCCTTCGTGCGCTTCGTCAGCTTGCCCGCGGGCCGCTCACAGCTGGCCGAGCAGCCTGAATACGTGGCCTGGCACGAGCCGGCCCACGACATCCTGGCCCAGGCCAGCCGGCATTTCATCGGGCGCATGGGGCGCCACCGCTGGATGATCGCCACGCCCCGGAACGGGGTGTATTTCGACGGTACGCAACTGCACCACCACAGGCGCTGCCCCAGCGCCTGGCGGCAACTGGCCCAGGCCGGTGAAGACCCCGGGGGCGAGCTGTGGCTGGCCTACTACAGCCATATCTTCAATCCGGCGCGGCTCAACCCCCGGGTGATGCAGGGGCATTTGCCGGCGCGCTTCTGGAAGCACCTGCCGGAGGGGCCGCTGATTCCGGCACTGATCAACCAGGCTCGCCACGGCAAGCAGCGCGACGGGCAGGCCAGCCAGGTGGCAGCACGGCCAGGCAAGCGGATCGGCCAGCCGCGCGGCGATAGCGCTGGGCAGGCCCCAGGGCCTTCCCTGACAATGGGCGGCTTTGAACAATGAGGCAGGCAGCCAATGGATGACGGCGTGGATGACGGCAAGGGCATTACCGAGGAATTCTGGTCGAAGGGAGTGACTGACGACGCGAAGATGATGTGGCGGGTGGGCAGCCGCGGCGTGACCTTCCTGGCGGCGCTGCTGCTGCCCAAGACCGGGTTCAAGGTCGTGGACATCGCGGTTGGAGTGCTGACCATGCTGATCCCCTTGCTGGTGATCGAGACCCAGAGGGCCTATTCGAAGTTTTCCCCCGGGTTTCTCGCCTGGGTGATCCGCATCAGTGTCTTTGCCAGCGGTGTGGCCATGGCCAGCCTGGGGCTGGTGGTCTACTTCGGGGTCGTGATGCCTTTGGTTTCAGCGGTGGGCATGCATTTTTTTCAACAGAGCGCCAGCCTCCAGTCCCAGGGGCAGAGCGGGGTGGAACTGGTCGGTTTCTGGTGGATGGCGGCTGTCACCGGCTTTGCCGTGATGTATGCAGTGTTCAAGAATTTTCGCGAGACCAAGGTGTTCGAGATCGTCTATCACCTGCCACGCAACGGCGTGAGGCAACTCATGCAGGAGCGGCCGCTGCGCGCCAGCAACTGGCCGATGTTCGTCTGGTTCGAGCTCTGCGTGTTGATCGCGAGCTTTTTCTACACCTTGATGGCATCCCAGGCCGCGCTGCTGGTGGTGGATGGAACGCAACAGGTGCTGATGTTGTTCGGTATCAGCCTCTGAGGGGGAGCCCCGCCTTCGGCTGGCATTCTGCAGGCTCCAGGCATGAAAAAGCCCGCCCCTGGCAAGCAGGGGCGGGCTCGGCTGAAGCAGGGGGGGGAATCAGACCTTGACGATCCAGCCCGCTGGCGCTTCGACGTCGCCGGTCTGCACACCGGTCAGCTCTTTATAGAGCTTCTGGGTGATCGGGCCGACTTCTTTTTCGCTGTAGAACACGTGCAGCTTGTTCTGGTACTCGATGCCGCCGATCGGCGTGATCACCGCGGCAGTACCGCAGGCACCGGCTTCCTTGAAGTCCGCCAGCTTGTCGATGAACACGTCGCCTTCGACCACTTCCAGGCCCAGGCGGGTCTTGGCCAGCTCGATCAGCGACAGGCGGGTGATGCCCGGCAGAACCGATGGCGAGTTGGGGGTGACGAATTTGTCGTCATGGGTGATGCCGAAGAAGTTGGCCGAACCCACTTCCTCGATCTTGCTGTGGGTCAGCGGGTCGAGGTAGATGCAGTCGGCGAAGCTGGCCTTCTTGGCCTGGGCGCCGGGCATCAGGCTGGCGGCGTAGTTGCCACCGACCTTGGCCGCGCCGGTGCCCTGAGGCGCCGCGCGGTCGTAGCTGGAGATCAGGAAGTTGTGCGGGGTCAGGCCGCCCTTGAAGTAGGCGCCGACCGGGATGGCGAAGATCGAGAAGATGAACTCCGGCGCGGTGCGCACGCCGATGTTGTCGCCGACGCCGATCACGAACGGGCGCAGGTACAACGCGCCGCCGGTGCCGTAGGGCGGGATGAAGCGTTCGTTAGCCTTGACCACGGCCTTGCAGGCTTCGATGAACTGTTCGGTGGAGACCTGCGGCATCAGCAGGCGGGCGCAGCTGCGCTGCATGCGTGCGGCGTTCTGGTCCGGACGGAACAGGTTGATCGAACCGTCCTTGCAGCGGTAGGCCTTGAGGCCTTCGAAACATTGCTGGCCATAGTGCAGGGCGGTGGAGCCCTCGCTGATGTGCAGCACATTGTCTTCAGTCAGGGTGCCTGCGTCCCACTCGCCGTTACGCCAGTGCGACAGATAGCGCTTGTCTGTCTTGATGTAGTCAAAACCCAGCTTGTCCCAATTGATGCTTTCGTTACCCATGACACCCTCTATCGCTTAACAACCGTCGGAACGGCTCAAGGCTTCTGACGTTTTTTTGGATGGGCACAACAATACTGCATTCCGGGGGCGTGCCGCATCCCGGACGATGGGAGGGGGCGCAAAAAAACTTAGCCTGCTTATGAAGCTTCCCCCCTAACAGCCCCATACCCCTGTAGGAGCGAGCTTGCTCGCGAAGGCCCCGGCGCGAACGCTTGGCTATCCCCGTCAGCCCTTTCGCGAGCAAGCTCGCTCCTACCTGGGCACTGTCCTGTGTGCCCCTTGAATGGTTACAGATGCAGGGCGTGGCCCAGTGCCCGCAGCGCTGCTTCCTGGACCGCTTCACCCAGGGTCGGGTGGGCGTGGATGGTGCCGCCGATGTCTTCCAGGCGCGCGCCCATTTCCAGGGATTGGCCGAACGCCGTGGACAACTCGGAGACTCCGACTCCCACTGCCTGCCAGCCGACAATCAGGTAATTGTCACTTCGGGCCACCACCCGCACGAAACCGCTTTTCGATTCCAGGGTCATGGCCCGGCCATTGGCCGCGAACGGGAAGCTGCTGACGATGCAATCCAGGCCGGCAGCGCGGGCCTCGTCCGGGGTCTTGCCCACCACCACCAGTTCCGGGTCGGTGAAGCACACCGCGGGGATCGCTGCCGGGTTGAATTCCCGGTGCTTGCCGGCGATCAGCTCGGCGACCATCTCGCCCTGGGCCATGGCCCGGTGCGCGAGCATCGGCTCACCGCTCAGGTCGCCGATGGCCCAGACGTTGCGCATGCTGGTCTGGCACCGGTGGTCGATCTTGATGGCCGCGCCGTTCATGTCCAGGTTCAGGCTTTCCAGGTTCCAGCCCTGGGTGTTGGGCTTGCGGCCCACCGCCACCAGTACCTGGTCGGTGGCCAGGTTCAGGGTGTCGCCATTGGGTTCGCGTACCTGCAGGCTGCTGCTGGCGGCATCGAAGCCCAGCACGCTGTGCTTGAGGTAGAGCTTGATCCCCAACTGCTTCACCGAGTCCAGCACCGGCTGGGTCAGTTCGCCGTCGTAGGCGGGCAGGATGCGTTCCTGGGCCTCCACCACGCTGACCTCGACCCCGAGCTTGCGGTAGGCGATGCCCAGTTCCAGGCCGATGTAGCCGCCGCCGACCACGGTCAGGCGCTTGGGCAGGGTCTTGGGCGCCAGGGCCTCGGTGGAGGAAATGATCGGCCCGCCGGTGGGCAGCATCGGCAGGTTGACGCTTTTCGAACCGGTGGCCAGCAGCAGGTGCTCGCACTGGATGCGGGTATCGGCGCCTTCGATCTCCACGGTCTTGCCGTCGATGACCCTGGCCCAGCCCTGGATCACCTGGACCTTGTTTTTCTTCAGCAGCGCGGCGACCCCGGTGGTCAGGCGGTCGACGATGCCGTCCTTCCATTCCACGCTCTTGCCGATGTTCAGGGTTGGCGCCGCCACTTCGATGCCCAGGGCCGAGCCCTGGCTGTGGTGGCGGGTCTGGTGAAACTGCTCGGCGACATGGATCAGCGCCTTGGACGGGATGCAACCGATGTTCAGGCAGGTGCCGCCCAGGGACTGGCCCTCCACCAGAATGGTGGAGATGCCCAGCTGGCCGGCGCGGATGGCCGCCACATAACCGCCAGGGCCGCCGCCGATGATCAACAGTTGGGTATTGAGAGTCTGTTGCATGTCTTACTCCACAAACAGCGTGGCGGGTTGTTCGAGCAGGCCGCGAATGGCCTGGATGAATTGCGCAGCGTCCATGCCGTCGACCACCCGATGATCGAAGGAGCTGGAGAGGTTCATCATCTTGCGGATCACGATCTGGCCCTTGATCACCATGGGCCGCTCGACGATGCGGTTGACCCCGACAATCGCCACTTCCGGCAGGTTCAGCACCGGCGTGCTGACGATCCCGCCCAGCGCGCCGAGGCTGGTGAGGGTGATGGTGGAACCGGAGAGTTCATCCCGGGCGGCCTTGCCGCTGCGAGCGGCCTGGGCCAGGCGCGCGATTTCCTCGGCGTTGCCCCACAGGCTGCGGGCTTCGGCGTGGCGCACCACCGGTACCATCAGGCCGACGTCGCTCTGGGTGGCGACCCCGACATGCACCGCGCCGTGGCGGGTGATGACCTGGGCTTCGTCGTCATAGCGGGCGTTGATCTGCGGGAAGTCGCGCAGGGCCACTACCATGGCCCGCACCAGGAACGGCAGCAGGGTCAGCTTGCCGCGGGTGGCGCCGTGCTTTTCATTGAGGTGGATGCGCAGCTCTTCCAGGGCGGTGACGTCCACTTCCTCGACATAGCTGAAGTGCGCGGCGCGATGCTTGGACTCCTGCATGCGCTGGGCGATCTTGCGGCGCATGCCAATGACCTGGATCTGCTCTTCATCATGGCGCTCGGCATAGCCGGCCCCTGGCGCCGAGTAACCCTTGAGCGGCTGGCTGTCCTGGGCCAGGTAGGCGTCCAGGTCTTCGTGCAGGATGCGCCCGGCCGGGCCGCTGCCTTGCACCAGGCGCAGCTGGATGCCCAGGTCCAGGGCATGCTTGCGCACCGCCGGCGAGGCCAGCGGACGCTCGTCGGCTTCCCGGGCCACCGGTGCCTGGGGCGCTGGGCGGCAGGCTGCTGCTGGACTGGCGACGGGTTTTTCCGCTTTGGGGGCTTGGGCCACTGGCGCGGCGGCCACGGGCTTATTAATAGCTGCCGGCTCTTTTGCCGCCGGTGCGGCTGCCTGGGCGGATTCCTTGAGGTTGCCCGCGCCTTCGACCTCGATGCTGATGAGGATGCTGCCCACCGCCATCACTTCACCGGGCTCGCCGCCCAGGGAGATGACCTTGCCGTGCACCGGGGAGGGGATGTCGACCATCGCCTTGTCGGTCATCACGTCTGCCAGAACCTGATCTTCCACTACCTGATCGCCGACCTTGACGTGCCACTGCGCCAGTTCAACTTCCGCGATGCCTTCGCCGATGTCCGGCATCTTGATTACGTGCGTGCCCATTCAGACCTCCATGACCCGTTGCAGCGCCGCGCCCACTCGGGACGGCCCTGGGAAATATGCCCACTCCTGCGCGTGGGGATACGGCGTATCCCAACCGGTGACGCGCTCGATCGGGGCTTCCAGGTGGTGGAAGCAGTGTTCCTGCACCAGCGACACCAGTTCGGCGCCGAAACCGCAGGTACGGGTAGCTTCATGCACCACCACGCAACGGCCGGTCTTTTTCACCGACTTGACGATGGTGTCCAGGTCCAGGGGCCACAGGCTGCGCAGGTCGATGACCTCGGCGTCGATGCCGGTTTCCTCGGCCGCCACTTGCGACACGTAGACGGTGGTGCCGTAGGTGAGGATGGTCACGTCCTTGCCCGGGCGGGCGATGGCCGCCACGTCCAGCGGCACCTTGTAGTAGCCGTCCGGCACCTGGGCCGCCGGGTGTTTCGACCAGGGGGTTACCGGGCGATCGTGGTGGCCGTCGAAGGGGCCGTTATACAGGCGCTTGGGTTCGAGGAAGATCACCGGGTCATCGTTCTCGATGGAGGCGATCAACAGGCCCTTGGCGTCGTAGGGGTTGGACGGCATCACGGTGCGCAGGCCGCAGACCTGGGTAAACATCGCCTCGATGCTCTGGCTATGGGTCTGCCCGCCGTAGATCCCGCCGCCGCAAGGCATGCGCAGGGTCATGGGCGCGGTGAACTGGCCGGCGGAGCGATAGCGCAGGCGCGCGGCCTCGGAAATGATCTGGTCCGAGGCCGGGTAGACGTAGTCGGCGAACTGGATTTCCGCCACCGGGCGCAGGCCGTAGGCGCCCATGCCGATGGCCGCGCCGACGATGCCGCTTTCCGAGATCGGCGCGTCGAACACCCGCGAGGTGCCGTACTTGGCCTGCAGGCCTTCGGTGCAGCGGAACACGCCGCCGAAGTAGCCCACGTCCTGGCCGAACACCACGACGTTGTCGTCACGCTCGAGCATCACATCCATGGCCGAGCGCAGGGCCTGGATCATGGTCATGGTGGTGGTGGTCATGGCGGTGTCCAGCTGGATATTGTTGTTGTGATCGTTCATTTCAGATCCCCAGTTCCTGGCGTTGGCGTTTCAGGTGCTCGGGCATGTCCTTGTAGACATCCTCGAACATGGTCGCGGCGCTGGGGATCTGGCCGCCGGCGAGGGTGCCGTACTGCTCGGCTTCCTTCTGGGCGGCGATGACCTGGGCTTCCAGCTCGGCACTGACCGCGGCGTGTTCCTCTTCGGACCACTGGCCGATCTTGATCAGGTGCTGCTTGAGGCGGGCAATCGGATCGCCCAGGGGGAAGTGGCTCCAGTCGTCGGCCGGGCGGTACTTGGACGGGTCGTCGGAGGTGGAGTGCGGGCCGGCGCGGTAGGTGACCCACTCGATCAGGGTCGGGCCAAGGTTGCGGCGGGCACGTTCGGCGGCCCAGCGCGAGGCGGTGTAGACGGCGATGAAATCGTTGCCGTCGACCCGCAGGGAAGCGATGCCGCAGCCCACGCCGCGTCCGGCGAAGGTGGTGGCTTCACCGCCGGCGATGGCCTGGAAGGTGGAGATCGCCCACTGGTTGTTGACCACGTTGAGGATCACCGGTGCGCGATACACGTGGGCGAAGGTCAGGGCGGTGTGGAAGTCCGACTCGGCGGTGGCGCCGTCGCCGATCCAGGCCGAGGCGATCTTGGTATCGCCCTTGATCGCCGAGGCCATGCCCCAGCCCACGCCCTGCACGAACTGGGTCGCCAGGTTGCCGGAGATAGTAAAGAACCCGGATTCCTTCACCGAGTACATGATCGGCAGCTGGCGCCCCTTGAGCGGATCGCGCTCGTTGGACAGCAGTTGGCAGATCATCTCCACCAGCGGCACTTCCCGGGCCATCAGGATGCTTTGCTGGCGGTAGGTGGGGAAGCACATGTCGTCGATGTTCAACGCCAGGGCCTGGGCACTGCCGATGGCTTCCTCGCCCAGGCTCTGCATATAGAAGGACATCTTCTTCTGCCGTTGGGCGACCACCATGCGGTTGTCGAAGATCCGCGTCTTGAGCATGGCGCGCATGCCCTGGCGGAGGATCTCCACAGGCACGTCCGCGGCCCAGTCGCCCAGGGCGTTGCCCTGATCGTCGAGCACGCGGATCAGGCCACGGGCCAGGTCGGCGCAGTCGGCAGGTTCGATATCGATAGGAGGTTTGCGGGCCAGGCCGGCATCGTTCAGACGCAGGTAGGTGAAGTCGGTCTTGCAGCCGGGACGCCCCGAGGGCTCGGGAACGTGCAGGCGTAGCGGTGCATACGCTGGGGTCATGGCTTTCTACGCTCGATCTTGTGGATTTCTTGTAATTGGGCGCGCTAGCTGACAGTCATTCCCTGGGTAAGAGAAATCTTGTCCTACAAACATCATAGGCCGGGCGTAGAAGAATATTTATCTCTGTTTCATTGCGCTGGACGGTATTTGCAGATAAAAAATCTGCATAAACATAAAAAACAGGTTGTTTTGTCTCATGCGCAAACTGGACCGTACCGATATCGGCATTCTCAACAGTCTTCAGGAGAATGCCCGCATCACCAACGCTGACCTCGCCCGCTCGGTGAATCTTTCTCCCACCCCGTGTTTCAACCGGGTCAAGGCCATGGAGGAGCTGGGGCTGATCCGCGAGCAGGTGACCCTGCTGGATGCCGACCTGTTGGGGCTGCACGTCAATGTGTTCATCCACGTCAGCCTGGAGAAGCAGGTGGAAGAGGCCCTGCAGCACTTCGAGGAGGCCATCGCCGACCGCCCGGAGGTGATGGAGTGCTACCTGATGGCCGGTGATCCGGACTATCTGATCCGGGTGCTGGTGCCCAGCATCCAGTCCCTGGAACGCTTCATGATGGACTTCCTGACCAAGGTCCCCGGGGTGGCCAATATCCGTTCCAGCTTTGCCCTCAAGCAGGTGCGCTACAAGACCGCGCTGCCTTTGCCGGCCAACGGCCTGACACTGGGCACCTGAGGTTCAGGCCGGGACTTCGCTCCACAGCTGTTGCAGTTGCTTGAAGTCCCAGGCCTCTTGCGCTTCCCGGGCGACGATGTGTTCCTCGCCCTGCAGCCGTGAAAGGTCCAGGACCCGTTGCGGCAGGGGCATCTTCGAGCGTGTGGAAAAGAACACCTTGACCTTGGGCAGCAGCAGCGACTCGCTGTTCTGCTCCAGGACCACCGCCAGCTTGCCGCTGTTCAGGCGCACCAGGGAACCCACCGGGTAGATGCCCACGCACTTGACCAGGGCCTGCAACACCCGCGGGCCGAAATGCCCGGTCCAGCCGGACATGCGCTGCAAGGCTTCGGCCGGGTCCCAGCCCCGGTTGTAGGGGCGGGTCGAGGTCACGGCGTCATACACGTCGCAGACCGCACCCATCTGTGCGAACAGACTGATCTGCTCCCCCGCCAGGTGGTGCGGGTAGCCGCTGCCGTCGATCTTTTCGTGATGGTGCAGGCACACATCCAGCACCAGCGCGTCCAACTGCGGGTTCTGGCGCAGGATGGCACCACCGGCGGCAGGGTGCAGCTTGATCCGCTCGAACTCGTCGGCGGAGAGTTTTTCCGGTTTGTTGAGGATGCTGTCGGGGATGGTCAGCTTGCCGATGTCGTGCAGCAGCCCGGCGACTCCGGCCTGGTGCACCTGCTCCACCGGCAGCTCCAGTTGCCGGGCCACCGCCACCATCAGCGCGCAGACCGCCACCGAGTGCATGTAGGTGTAGTCGTCGGCGGTCTTGAGCCGGGCCAGGCTGATCAGCACGTCGGGGTGGCGCAGCAGCGAGCTGGAGATGTTGTGCACCAGCTCGTCCACCTGGACCAGCTCGATGGCCTGGCCCATGCGCACCTCCTGGAACATCTGCATCACCGCCTTCTTGGAGTGGGCGCAGATCTTCAGCGCACGCTGGATTTCCTCGGCCCGCTCGACCCGCAGCGGGGCTTCGCCCTTGAGCGGCGGCTGGGCGGCCGGCGCGCTGGGCTGCGGGTTCGCCGGCAGGTCCAGGCCCTTGTCCGAGTCGATCCACAGGCTGCTGACATTGGACTGGCGCAGGCGCTGCAGGTCGGCGTGGCTATTGAGCACGAAGCCGGCTTTCCAGAACGAATGGTCCAGCCACGAACCGCAGAACTGGTGGATATACATGCCCATCTGCAACTGCTGCACGGAAATGAGTTTGAGCACGGTCGAGCCCCCCACCTGATTCAGACCGGCCCGGGCGCCAAGAGGCGGCCCGGGCTGGCTGATCGATAACGCTCCTTGCCGTTACTTATCCTGAACCGCTTGACCGGTCGCGCCCGGTCAGAGGGAGAAGCGTGCCACCAGTTTGTTCAGACTGACCGCCAGTGACGACAGTTCACTGCTGGCGATGGAAGTCTGGCTGGCGGCGGACGAGCTTTGCAGCGACAGGTCGCGGATGCTCATCAGGTTCTGGTCCACCGAGCGTGCCACCTGGGCCTGTTCCTCCGAGGCGGTGGCGATCATCAGGTTGCGTTCGTTGATTTCGCTGATGGCCTGGGTGATATGACCGATGGCGGCGCCGGCCTCGTGGGCGATGGCCAGGGTCTGGCTGGCGTCCTCGCTGCTTTGCTGCATAGACAGCATAGCCTTGCTCGAACCGCTCTGGATGCCCTGGATCATCTGCTCGATCTCCTGGGTCGAGAGCTGGGTACGGTGGGCCAGGGCCCGCACTTCATCGGCCACCACGGCGAAGCCGCGGCCCTGTTCCCCGGCCCGGGCGGCCTCGATCGCGGCGTTCAGGGCCAGCAGGTTGGTCTGCTCGGCAATGGCGCGGATTACATCCAGGACCTTGGTGATGTCCTGGGCCTGCTGGGCCAGGCCGGCCATTTCCAGCCGGGTGTGTTCCACGGTGCCGGTGAGTTTCTCGATGGAGTGGATGGTCTGCTCGACCCGCTCCTTGCCCAGCCCGGCCGAGCGCTCGGAGGCCTGGGTGGATTGCGAGGCGGACACCGCGTTGCGTGCCACTTCCTCCACCGCAGCGGTCATTTCATTGACCGCGGTGGCGGCCTGGTCGGTCTCCATGCTCTGTTGCTGGATGCCGGCGTTGGACTCGCGGGTGATGGCGCTCATTTCCTCGGCCGCGGAAGCCAGTTGGGTGGACGAATCGGCGATGTGGCGGATGGTGGATTTCAGGCTGTCGAGCATGGCCTGGGTGGATTTCTGCAGGTCGGTCAGCTCGTCCTGGCCGCTGACGTCCACCTGGGCCCGCAAGTCGCCCTCGGCGATCTTCTGGGTGGTGGCCAGCAGCGACAGCACCGGGCGGATGATGCTGCGGGTGAACAGGGTGGCGATGAGGATCGTCAGGACAATCGCCAGGACGATGATCACCGAGGTCAGGGTCAGGCCGGTGTCGAACTGTTGGCCTGCCTGGTTGGCGGAGTGCTCGGCGCCGTTTTCGTTGATGGCGATCAGTGCCTCGATGGCGGACTGCAGTGTATTGGCCAGGGGCACGGTGACCTGGTTGATGTAGTCGCTGGTCTGTTGCGCAGTGTTGGTCTTGCTGCTCTCGATCAGCACCGCCAGCTTGTCCAGGTAGTCCTGGGCGCCGCGCTTGACCTGATCAAAGGTGGTTTTTTCCTCGGCGCTGGAAACCAGCGGTTCGTAATCCTTGATGGCCTGGGCCAGGCTGGCCTTCAGGGTGCCCAGCTTGTCCAGGGAAGCGGCTTTCTGGGCATCGTTCTCAGTGGCGTAGTGCAGTGCTTCCAGGCGCACGCGCAAGGTGCCGGATTCGATTTTCGTGGCTTGCCTGACGCTGGGCAGCCAGTTGGTTTGCAGATCCAGTGCCGCGTCGTGAATCTGTCCCATTTTCCACAGTGCCAGCCCTCCCAGACCAATCAGCAGTACACAGATAGCGCCGAAACTCAGTAGCGCCCTGGAAGTCAGTTTCATGTTTCTTGTCACCATAAAGGCACCTTGCAGGTTGGAGTGATATAGCCAAGTACGTTTCGACTCCTTGTCGCCTTGATAGCACTCTGACTCCAAATAGATGAAAAATCTGTAGAGATGTAAAAAAATATTTCTGCGAATGGTTTTTTGTCCTGCAAAGGGACAGCTCCAGGCCGCGCGCCCCACCGCGCTTGACCTTCATCAAGGCGCTTTTCGCGGTTTTGCGGCACCCTTGGCGCCTCTCCAATGGAAAAGGAAAAGGCCCATGAATACGCCTCTGACAACGGCGCCCGCGGCCAAGGCCGTATTACCGATTGGATTGCTGATCGCCGTGCTGGCGATGGTTGCCGTGCTGCTGTTGCCACTGCCCGCCGACCTGCCGGTGGCGGGGCACCGGATGCTGGCGATCCTGGCCTTTGCCGTGGTGGTGTGGATCAGCGAGGCGGTGTCCTACGAGGCCAGCGCGATCATGATCACGGCCTTGATGGCCTTCCTCATCGGCACCGCGCCCACCCTGCAGGACCCGAGCCAGCTCTATGGCAGCTCGGCGGCCATCGGCCTGGCCCTCACCGGGTTCTCCAACTCGGCCCTGGCTCTGGTGGCCGGTGCCTTGTTCATCGCCGCCGCCATGACCCACACCGGCCTCGACCGGCGGATCGCCCTGGTGACCCTGACCCGGGTCGGCACCAGCACCCGGCGCATCCTTATCGGCGCCATTGCCGTGACCATCCTCCTCAGCCTGCTGGTGCCCAGCGCCACCGCCCGCAGTGCCTGCGTGGTGCCGATCATGATGGGGGTGATTGCCGCGTTCGGCGTCGACAAGCGCTCGAACATCGCCGCCGGGCTGATGATCGTCGTGGCCCAGGGCACCAGCATCTGGAACGTCGGGATCCAGACCGCCGCGGCGCAGAACCTGCTGACCGTGGGCTTCATGGACAAGATGCTCGGCCAGCGCGTGGCCTGGCTCGACTGGCTCATCGCCGGCGCGCCCTGGGCGGTGATCATGTCCCTGGTGCTGCTGTGGCTGGTGCTGAAACTGCTGCCGCCGGAAACCGACAGCATTCCCGGCGGTAAGGAAGCGGTGGCCCAGTCCCTGGCGGACATCGGCCCCATGACCGGGCCGCAGAAGCGCCTGCTGGCGGTGTCGGTGCTGCTGTTGTTGGCCTGGTCCACCGAAGGCAAGCTGCACCCCTTCGACACCACGACCACCACCTACGCCGGGCTGGTGATACTGCTGCTGCCGCGGATCGGCATCATGAGCTGGAAGGATGTGCAGTCGCGCATTCCCTGGGGCACGGTGATCGTCTTCGGGGTCGGCATCAGCCTGGGGTCGGCGCTGCTCAGCACCCAGGCCGGGCAATGGCTGGGGAGCCAGGTAGTGGCCCATACCGGCCTGGACCAGGTGGGGCCTTTGGCGGTGTTCGCGATTCTCGCGGCGTTCCTGATCCTCATCCACCTGGGGTTCGCCAGCGCCACGGCGCTGACTTCGGCCTTGCTGCCGATCCTGATCGCCGTGCTGCAGACCCTGCCGGGTGAGTTCAGCCGCCTGGGCATGACCATGCTCCTGGGCTTTGTGGTCAGCTACGGCTTCATCCTGCCGATCAACGCACCGCAGAACATGGTCTGCCTGGGCACCGAGACCTTCAATGCCCGGCAGTTCGCCAAGGTCGGGCTGCTGGTGACGCTGATCGGCTACCTGCTGATGCTGGTGTTCGCCATGACCTGGTGGAAATGGCTGGGCTGGATGTAGGAAAAGTAAATCCCTTCACAGTGACCCGCTGAACACCCGGGTCACGCTGCCGGCCAGGCGCACCTTGCCCTGGCCGTCCCAGCTCACCGTCACCGGCCCGCCGTCGCACAGCACCTGCACCGGGCTGTCCAGCAGGCCGCGGCGGATGCCGTTGACTGCCGCTGCGCAGGAGCAGGAGCCGGAACCCAGGGGGATGGCGCCATTGCGCTCCCAGATGCGCAGGCGGATGGTCTGGCGGTCGATCACCTGGATGAAGTGCACATTGGTCTTGTGTGGAAACAGCGGGTCGCTCTCGATCTGTGGGCCCAGCGTGGCAATGTCCAGCGGTGCCAGATCGTCGACGAAAAAACTGCAATGGGGGTTGCCCATGCTGCACGCCGCCGGTGTTCCAGGCAGTGGCAGGTGCAGGCTGTCCAGCTCTCGGGCCAGGGGGATGGCCTGCCAGTCGAACGAAGGCAGGCCCATTTCCACCGACACCGACCTATCCTCAAGGAGCAGGCATTGCTGCAGGCCGCGGGCGGTTTTCACCTGCACCGAGGTGACGCCGCTTTCCTGCATCAGCAGGTCGGCGGCGCCCCGGGTGGCACTGCCGCAGGTGTCCAGGCTGGAACCATCGGCGTTGAAGAAGGTCAGTTGCGCCGCGCTGTCGCTGCAATCGCCGAGCACCACCAACTGATTGAAACCGATGCCACGCCGGCGGTCCCCCAGGGCCCTGGCCAGCTCGCGGGTGATCGGGTTGGTGCGGCCACGGGCATCGATCAGCACGAAGTCGTCACCATTGGCGTGCATCTTCACAAAGTTCAGGGGCATTCGGGCTCCAACAGGCGAGGGCAGGGAAGGGCGGGGGGCAGCGCATGCAGGATTCCGAAAAAAAGCCACCGACGCCAGCGCCTTAAAATAAAATTCATCCTGCAAGCCCGGGCATTGCCTGGGCGGCGGGATTTTCCGGCACACTGCCGGACCACCGGGAATATCGCCGACCGCCGCAACAGCGGCCGGCACAGCACAAGGTCATGGCATGGATCACTACGCCCCGCGCAACTGGCAGCCCCACGAAAAGCCCAGCTTGCCCGGCTCCCCCTCGACACCGTTGCACCCCACCCACAAGCGCCTGGCCTATGCGCTGGTGGGTTTGCTGGTGGCCATCACCGGTGGCCTGGGCAACTCGTTGGTGATCGCCAACCTGCCGTACCTGCAGGGGGCGCTGGGGGCGACCACCGCGGAAATGGCCTGGCTGCCGGCCGCCTACGTGATGACCAACGTGTCGATGAACCTGTTGCTGGTGAAGTTTCGCCAGCAGTTCGGCCTGCGCGCCTTCACCGAAGTGTTCCTGGTGCTCTACGCCCTGGTGACCTTCGGCCACCTGTTCGTCAACGACCTGAGCTCGGCCATCGCCGTGCGCGCGGCCCACGGCATGGTCGGCGCGGCGCTGAGCTCCCTGGGCCTGTACTACATGGTCCAGGCCTTCCCGGCGAAGTGGCGGCTCAAGGCCCTGGTGCTGGGGCTGGGCGCCTCGCAACTGGCCTTGCCCCTGGCCCGGCTGTTTTCCGAGGACCTGCTGCAGATCGCCGAATGGCGCGGCCTGTACCTGTTCGAACTGGGCCTGGCGCTGACCTCCCTGGGCTGCGTGTTCATGCTCAAGCTGCCGCCGGGGGACCGCTTCCGTACCTTCGAGAAACTCGATTTCCTGACCTTTGCCCTATTGGCCACTGGCGTGGCCCTGCTGTGCGCGGTGCTGTCCCTGGGGCGCATCGACTGGTGGCTGGAGGCGCCGTGGATCGGCTACGCCAGCGCCGCCTCGATCCTGCTGATCATGGCGGGGCTGTGCATCGAACATAACCGCAGCAACCCGATGCTGATGACCCGCTGGCTGGGCAGCGGGGCGATAATCCGCCTGGCCCTGGCAGTGATACTGATTCGCATGGTGCTGTCGGAACAGTCCACCGGCGCCGTAGGCTTTCTCCAGGCGCTGAACATGAGCAGCCAGCAGATGCGCATGCTCTACGGGGTGATGCTGCTGGGCAGCATTGCCGGGCTGGCCACCAGCGCCCTGACCATCAACCCGGCGCACCTGCTGATGCCACTGGTCATTTCCCTGGCGCTGATGGCCGTGGGGTCGGTAATGGACAGCTTTTCGAGCAACCTCACGCGCCCGGCCAACATGTACTTCAGCCAGTTCCTGCTGGCCTTCGGCGGTACGTTCTTTCTTGGCCCGACCATGGTCCTGGGCACCCGCAACGTGCTGACCAACCCGCGCAACCTGGTGAGCTTCTCGGTGCTGTTCGGCATCTGCCAGAACCTCGGCGGGCTGATCGGCTCGGCCTTGCTCGGGACCTTCCAGATCGTGCGCGAGAAGTACCATTCCAGCCATATCGTCGAGCAGTTGACCCTGCTCGATCCCCAGGTCCTGGCCCGGGTACAGAGCGGCGGGGCGGCCTACGGCAAGGTCATCGCCGACCCGGACCTGCGCACCCTGCAAGGCATACGCAGCCTGGCCACCGCGGCCACGCGCGAAGCCAACGTACTGGCCTATAACGATGTATTCATGCTGATCGCGGTGATTGCGGTACTGACCATGATCTGGATATTCATTCGCAGCCTGTGGCTGATGAGCACGACCCAAGCGGTCGCGCCTGCCGCCCCGGCTCCCGTTCAACAAAGTGGTGCCTCTTCTTCATGAGCGAAACCGTCAACCCCACCACCAACGCCATTGCCTCGACTCCCGAGCCCAGCGGCCCGCCGACCATGCCGGCCACCGAGCCACGGCCGCTGGCGGTGCGCATCATCTCGTCCCTGGGCTTTGCCGCCATCGCCATCGTTGGTGTGCTGATCGTGCTCTACGCGTGGCAACTGCCACCCTTCTCCAGCGCCATCGAAAGCACCGAGAACGCCCTGGTGCGGGGGCAGGTGACCATCATCGGCCCGCAGCTCAGTGGCTACGTGTTCGAAGTGCCGGTGCAGGACTTCCAGCAGGTCAAGGCCGGCGACCTGCTGGTGCGCCTTGACGACCGTATCTACCAGCAGCGCCTGGACCAGTCCCTGGCGCAACTGGCGGTGCAGAAGGCGGCCCTGGCCAATGCCCTGCAACAGCGCAACAGCGCCGAAGCCACCATCAAGCTGCGCCAGGCGGCCCTGGCCGACAGCCAGGCCCAGGCGCGCAAGAGCGCAGCCGACCTGCAACGCAACGAAGCACTGATTGCCGACGGCTCGGTGTCCCGGCGTGAACTGGACGTGACCCGCGCGGCCAATGCCCAGACCGTGGCCGCCGTGGCCCAGGCCCAGGCGCAACTGGAAATATCCCGCCAGGACCTGCAGACCGTGATCGTCAACCGCGGCTCCCTGGAAGCGGCGGTGGCCAGCGCCGAAGCCGCGGTGGAACTGGCGCGGATCGACCTGTCCAACACCCGCATCCTCGCCCCGCGGGACGGCCAGCTGGGGCAGATCGGCGTGCGCCTGGGGGCCTACGTCAACTCCGGCGCCCAGCTCATGGCCCTGGTGCCGAACCAGCTGTGGGTGATTGCCAACATGAAGGAAACCCAGATGGACAACGTCCGGGTCGGGCAGCCGGTGAACTTTACCGTGGACGCCCTGAACCACCGCAAATTCAGCGGCAAGGTGCAACGGATCTCCCCGGCCACCGGTTCCGAGTTCGCCTTGCTGCAGGCCGACAATGCCACCGGCAACTTCGTCAAGATTGCCCAGCGGGTGCCGGTGCGGATCACCGTCGACCCGGACCAGCCAGAGCTTGAACGCCTGCGCCCGGGATTGTCGGTGGTGGTCAGCATTGATACCAGCCAATAGCCGACACAGCACCTCACGTAGGAGCCGGCTTGCCGGCGAAGCGGTCCGTAAGATTTGCAGCGATGCTGCCGACGCTTTCGCTGGCAAGCCAGCTCCTACAGGCTGAGGTTTAGACCGCCTGCATCGGCGGCAAGGTGCCCAGCAACGAGACCGCCGCCACTGCGGCCACACCCAGCAGCCATTCCACCTGCACGCTGTTGCTCAGGCTCGACAGGCGCTGGTCGCAACCGCGGATTCGCAGGCGGTTGAACAGCGCCAGCCCCAGCATCCCCGCCACCAGCAGCACCTTGATCAGCAGTATCAGGGCAAAACCATTGAACAATGGAGTCGGCCACCATTGCCCGGTGAGCACCCGCACGTTGATCAGGCCGGTTAGCAGCAAGCCGGTTACCAGCCCATAACCCACGCCGCTGAAGCGCTTTAACAAGGGCTCGACAGACAGCCCAGCGGGTTGCCGCAACACCAGCAACAACACCAGCAAGCCCCCCAACCAGATGGCGACGCAGCTTAAATGCACGATCTGATTGAGGATCAGCATCTGCCCCGCCAACCCATCGAGCATGGCACCGTGGCCCACCGGAGCCAGGGTTGCCAGGAGCAGGGCGCCCAGGCCCAGTTGCAGTGGCAGGCGCCGGCCCAGCGGGGTCAGCAGCAGCCCCAGCAACAGCAGGTTGAGCAGCAGGTGCCAGGTCCAGACCTGGCCGAAGAAGGTCTTGCCCAGCACCAACTGCACGGTCGCCGGGTCCAGCGCTGCCGACCAGGAGCCGGCCATGCTGGCGGTGATCAGCAGCAGCCAGCACAGGCCGCTGCCCAGGCCGATCAGCGTCAACCAGCGGCTGAGTCGATCGAGCTGTCGATACACGGCGCCATGGCCGCTCTGCGCGGAATCTCGGCCCAGCAACAGCGGGCGAAACACCCAGGCGCCCACCAGGGTCAACACCACCGCAAAGTGCACGAAGCGGCACAGCACCAGCCATGACGCCATGGATTACTGGCTCACCTTGAAGCTGTAGCTGCCTTCGCTCTTGTGGGTATCCACCGACACGGCGTGCCATTCCACCTTGTACTCGCCGGCGCGCAGCGGCGTGGCGGCCGGGGTGACCACCAGGGTCTTCTTGTCCGCGCCTTCGGTGGCGACGCTTTTGACCTCCACCGGGGCGCCGTCCTTGCTCAGCTTGACCTGGGTGAAGGCCGCTTCCACGCCTTCGGTGAATACAAGACGCAGCTCGCTGGGCGCGCTGACACTGCCTTGGGCCGCCGGGGTCGAGCTTTTCAGGTGGGCGTGGGCGAACACTGAACTGGCGGCCAGCAGGGAGGTCAGCAGGGCGGTGGTGGTGAAGAGGTTTTTCAGGGACATGGCAGGTTTACCTTTAAAGAGAATGGGGCTCATTGGTCTTGCAACTGCATGTGAATGATCGGAAACGGCCGGCCTTCACCGTCGGTTTCCGAACGACCGCAGTCGACGAAGCCGTAGCGACGGTAGAAACCATGGGCCTGGGGGTTCTGTTCGTTGACGTCGACCTTGAGGCCGGGACGGCGTACGTGATCCAGGAGCTTTCGACCGATGCCCTGGCCCCGTTGGGCCGGTTCGATGAACAGCATTTGTACCGTGTCGTCGCTGGTGGCGATAAAACCGCCGGGGCTGGCGTCGGGGTTCTCCCAGACCCAGGCCTCAAGGGCCGGCAGGTAGCTGTCGCGTACCAGCGGGTACAGGCGCTGGATATCGTCTTCAGCGATAAAGTCATGGGTGGCGCGGACCGAACGCTCCCAGAGCGCGGTCAGCAGGGCGTCGTCCGCGGCGACGCGAGGGCGAATCTTCATGAGCATGTTCCATCGGTAACAGGACAGATGGCCGGCGATGGTGCAGGGCCGGCATTCGGGCAGAGACCTGTATGCCCGTGTCGCGAATTAACGCCTGGACGGAGCACCGCAGTGGCTGCTGCAAATGAGCGGGAGGCCGATCCTACCCAATATGGCCGGGTGGTGAAAGACCGACGCAGGCCGGCGATGTCGCAGGCTTGACAGCTCCCCGCAGCGGGCGGGCGAATGCTAGTCTTGCCCCAGACTGTTTTCGTAGGAGCCCTCATGGGCAATCACAAGATCGAGATTCGTCGCAGCAACGTGGGAAAGATCCTCCTGGGTGCCGAGAAAATCTTCGCTGAAAAGGGCTATGCCGGCACCGCCATGGCCGACATCGCCGAAGAAGTGCAACTGCCGCGCTCCAACCTGCATTACTACTTCAGCACCAAGAACGAGCTGTACAGCGCTGTGCTCCTGGACCTGCTGGATGTGTGGAAACAGGACGCATTGTGCTTCGAGATGTTCGATGACCCGCGGGTGGTGCTCAGCAGCTACATCCGCGCCAAGATGCAGCATTCACGCAGCCGGCCCTATGGCTCCAAGGTCTGGGCCAACGAAATCATGCACGGCGCCCCGACCCTGGGCGAGACCCTGGATGCCAGCCTGTACGACTGGGCGAAGATGAAGGAAGCGAAGATCCGCCAGTGGGTGGAGGACGGGCGGATCCTGCCGGTGGAGCCGTCGAGCCTGCTGTACATGATCTGGGCCTCGACCCAGCACTATGCCGACTTCGATCATCAAGTGATGATCCTCAACGACCATCAACCTTTATCGGATTTGCAATTTGAACGCGCAGTCCAGACCGTCACCAGCGTCATCCTGCGCGGCATCGGCCTGGAACCCTGAACCTGCATCGCCGCTTCCCGTAGGAGCTGGCTTGCCAGCGAAGGGGCCCGCAAGACCGCCTTCGCCGGCAAGCCGGCTCCTACAGAACCTCCCGCGATATTCCTGCCAGCCGTAGGAGCTGGCTTGCCAACGAAGAGGCCCGCAAGACCACCTTCGCCGGCAAGAGCAGGCCTCTCTCTCAAACAGCTTCGCGGTAGGGGTTGCGCGGGTCGTGCAGCCAGTCGAGGAACGGTTTGCCCGTGTCCTGGGGCACCATCTCGATGCAGTCCTGCACCGGGCAGGTGATCTGGCACAGGTTGCAACCCACGCATTCGTCGTCGATCACTTCATATACATGGGTGCCGTCGGCTTGCCGGAGGCTGGCAATCGCCTGGTGCGAGGTGTCTTCGCAGGCGATATGGCAGCGGCCGCAGCCAATGCAGGCCTGCTGGTCGATCCTGGCGATCACCTGATAGTTGATGTCCAGGTACTTCCAGTCGGTGGTGTTGCCCACCGCGCGCCCGGAGAAGTCCTGCAGGCTGCGATAGCCCTGGCTGTCCATCCACCGCGACAGCCCATCCTTCATTTCCTCGACGATGCGAAAGCCATGCAGCATTGCCGCCGTGCACACCTGCACCGCGCCGCAGCCCAGGGCGACGAACTCCGCCGCATCGCGCCAGCTGCCGATGCCGCCAATGCCGCAGATCGGCAGGCCGCGGGTCTGCGGGTCGCGGGCAATCTCGGCCACCATGTTCAGGGCAATCGGTTTGACCGCCGAACCGCAGTAGCCGCCGTGGGTGCTCTGGTGGCCCACCATGGGGTGGGCCACCATGCGCTCCAGGTCGACGCTGGTGATGGAGTTGATGGTGTTGATCAGCGACACCGCGTCGGCCCCGCCACGATGGGCGGCGCGGGCGGCCATGCGAATGTCGGTGATGTTCGGCGTCAGCTTGACGATCACCGGCAGCGAGCAGTAGGTCTTGCACCAGCGGGTCACCTGCTCGACATACTCCGGCACCTGGCCCACCGCCGCGCCCATGCCCCGTTCCGGCATGCCATGGGGGCAACCGAAGTTCAGTTCGATGCCGTCGCAACCGGTGGCTTCCACCAGGGGCAGGATGGCTTTCCACGACTCTTCGACACAGGGCACCATCAGCGACACGATCAAGGCGCGGTCCGGCCAGTCCTTCTTCACCTGGGTGATTTCCTTGAGGTTGATCTCCAGGGAGCGGTCGGTGATCAGCTCGATGTTGTTGATCCCCATGACCTCGCGGTTGGGCCCGAAGTGCGCGGAGTAGCGCGACGACACGTTGACCGCCGCCGGGTCTTCACCCAGGGTTTTCCAGACCACGCCGCCCCAGCCGGCCTCGAACGCGCGGACCACGTTGTAGGCCTTATCGGTGGGCGGCGCGGAGGCCAGCCAGAACGGGTTGGGCGCCTTGATACCAGCGAAGACAATCGACAGATCGGCCATTTATGCAGCCTCCTGGTTGAGCATCAGTCGGGCATGCATGGCTTCTGCGGCCAGCTTGCCGTGTTGTACCGCCTGCACGGTGAGGTCCTGGCCGAGGCTGACGCAGTCGCCGCCGGCGTAGACTCCGGGAATGCTGGTGCGCAGGTGTTCGTCCACCTGGATACGTTCGCCGCTGCGTTGCAGCTCCCGGGCCAGCGGGTCGCTCAGGGCTGTAGCGTCGAAGCTCTGGCCGATGGCCTTGAAGATCGCATCGGCGGCCAGTTCGAAGGTGTCGCCGGTGGTTTGCAGGCGGCCTTCCACCATGCGGGTACGGGCGAAGCGCATGCCGCGCACCCGGCCCTGGTCATCCAGCAGCACCTGTTGCGGCGCGGCCCAGGTCAGCAGGCGCACCTGATTGGCCTTGGCGATGTCCTGTTCATGCTCGGTGGCGCCCATGTCCTCGACTCCCCGGCGGTACACCAGGTTGACGTCACTGGCACCCAGGCGCGCCATCTGCACCGCCATGTCGATGGCGGTGTTGCCGGCGCCGAGCACGATGCAGCGCTCGGCCAGGGGCAGTTGGCTGAGATCGTCGGCCTGGCGCAATTCGCGAATGTAGTCGGTGGCGGCCAGCAGCCCGGGGGCGTCTTCATGCTCCAGCCCCAGTTGCTTGCTGGCGGCCAGCCCGAGGCCGAGGAACACCGCGTCGAACTGCTGGTGCAGCTCGGTCAGGCTCAGGTTGGCGCCGAGTTTGTGCCCGTGGCGGATCTCGATGCCGCCAACGCCCAGTAGAAACTCCAGCTCCCGCTGAGCGAAGTCATCCACCAGCTTGTACTTGGCGATCCCGTATTCGTTGAGGCCGCCAGCCTTGTCCCGGGCTTCGAAAATCACCACCTCATGGCCGTGCAGGGCGCAGCGGTGGGCGCAGGACAAACCCGCCGGGCCGGCGCCGACCACGGCAATGCGCTTGCCGGTGGGCGCGGCGCGCTGGAACGGGTGCTGGGTGAAGTGCGCGTTGTCCAGGGCATAGCGCTGCAACAGGCCGATCAGCACCGGCGCGCACTCCTGGGCGTTGTTGCGCACGCAGGCCTGCTGGCAGAGGATTTCCGTGGGGCAGACCCGGGCGCAGCTGCCGCCGAGGATGTTGGCCGAGAGAATCTTCTGCGCCGCACCCTGGACGTTGTCGGTGTGGATATTGCGGATGAACGAAGGAATGTCGATCTCGCTGGGGCAGGCGTTGACGCAGGGCGCGTCGTAGCAGTACAGGCAGCGCGACGCTTCCAGATGGGCCTGGCGGGCGTTGAGCGGTGGCGCCAGGTCGCTGAAGTGGCCGGCCAGGGTGGCGTTGTCCAGGGTCGGGTGGGGCAAGTGGTTCAAGGTCTTGATCACGGTTTTGGCCTCACGGTTCGTTTCTTGGTTGCCTCTGACGGGCATTCTCTATAGCTGGGATCACCCATATCCGTAGGAGCCGGCTTGCCGGCGAATAGGCCTTTGACTCTTACAAGGGATCTGCGGGCGCCTTCGCTGGCAAGCCAGCTCCTACAGGGGGCATGGGTTTCTGTAGGAGCGAGCTTGCTCGCGATAGGGGGGCAACGCCCCCCCCGGTCTCAGCGTTTAACCGCCGTCGGCTTGTGCCGCTCGGCGCGCTTGCTCAAGAGGTCGAACACCGCCGGGTAGGCCGGGCGCTCGATGTAGCGCCCGGCGCCGCGTTCGGCCCGCAGGTCGCCGTCGGCCCACACCAGCTTGCCCTGGCTGATGGTGTGGCTGGGCACGCCGCGCACGGTCTTGCCTTCGAAGATGTTGAAGTCCACCTGCTGGTGGTGGGTCTTGGCGGAGATGGTCCGCGTGCCTTGCGGGTCCCAGAGCACCAGGTCGGCGTCGGCGCCGACGCGGATCGCGCCCTTGCGCGGGTAGAGGTTGAAGATCTTCGCGGTGTTGGTGGAGGTCAGGGCGACGAATTCCTGCATCGACAGGCGCCCGCTGTTCACCCCTTCATCCCAGAGCACGGCCATGCGGTCCTCGATGCCGGCGGTGCCGTTGGGGATCTTGCTGAAGTCGTCGCGGCCGGCGGCTTTCTGTTCGGCGCAGAAGCAGCAGTGGTCGGTGGCGGTGGTGTGCAGGTTGCCCGATTGCAGGCCGCGCCACAGGGCCTCCTGATGGCCACGGGGGCGGAAGGGCGGGCTCATCACGTAGCCGGCGGCGGTTTGCCAATCCGGATCGCGGTACACGCTGTCGTCCAGCAGCAGGTGCCCGGCCAGCACTTCACCGTAGACCGGCTGGCCCTTGCCCCGGGCATAGCTGATTTCGTCCAGGGCTTCCTGGGTCGAGACGTGCACCAGGTACAGCGGCGTGCCCAGGGTCTCGGCGATGCGAATGGCCCGGCTGGCGGCTTCGCCTTCGACTTGCGAAGGCCGCGACAACGGGTGGGCTTCCGGCCCGGTGATGCCCTGGGCCAGCAACTTGCGCTGCAGGTGGTACACCAGCTCGCCGTTTTCTGCGTGCACCGTGGGCACCGCGCCCAGTTCCAGGCAGCGCTCGAAGCTCGCCACCAGGGTGTCGTCGGCGGCCATGATGGCGTTCTTGTAGGCCATGAAGTGCTTGAAACTGTTGATGCCGTGGTGCTGCACCAGCTCGGCCATTTCCTCGCGCACCTGCTCGCTCCACCAGGTAATGGCCACGTGGAAGCCGTAGTCGCTGGCGGATTTTTCCGCCCAGCCGCGCCACTGCTGGAAGGCTTCCAGCAACGACTGCTGCGGGTTGGGAATCACGAAGTCGATGATCGAGGTGGTGCCCCCCGCCAGGCCCGCCGCCGTGCCGCTGAAGAAGTCTTCGCTGGCCACGGTGCCCATGAAGGGCAGTTGCATGTGGGTGTGGGGGTCGATGCCGCCGGGCATCAAGTATTGGCCGCTGCCATCGAGCACTTCGCAACCGACGGGAATATCCAGATTGTTGCCGATGGCGCGAATTAGACCGTCTGCGCAGAGCACATCGGCCTTATAACTTTCATCATGGGTAATAACGGTGGCGCCACGGATCAACAGAGACATTCCGAGTTCCTCGCAGGCATGACCGACTGCTGTCGGTTCTAACTTTTTTATTGAACGCACTGATAACTTAAACAATCCTGTCATCTGTGACAGGATTAGAAGCTAGTCGCACTTCAAAGAAACATCAAGAATATTTTTTATAAGCTTATATTCAATATAACTTGTTGAAATATAACAATTAAAAGTTCAGATCTGCAAAATGGTGCAGCGCCTCACCATTTTGACGCACTTGACAGGATCAAAAAATAGTCGAGATTTCCTATGTCAAATCAGCTGCTTGAGGAGGCGCTGGGAAGGCCGGGAAATAACTAGGAAAATAACCGTGCACTGCTTTGGGTCCTGATCGAATGGACAACTTGCCAAACACCCGGCCTGAGTGAGTTGGCAACTAACCGAGGACTTCAAAGTTAATTGAATAAAACTGAATGACATCAGTTGTTTACATGGATTCCGCACACTGTGCAGTCGCGTATCCGGCAGTAGTTGGCACCTTTATTGAGTGCCGCCGCAGATCGCTGGCCAGGAGGGTGGAAGTCGTAAGTTCTCCGGCCATCGTCCGGCGCGCTGTCCCTTGGTGTGCCGGCCTGATGAGCAAAATAATCAGAACAACAGTGGAGCGGCCATGCAACAGATCAGATCCCAGGTGACCGAGCGCGCCGGCTTGTACGAGCTGGACGCCGGCAGCGACGTACTCGACAGCCCCCGTTACAACCACGACATCGCACCGACCAAGGTCCAGGAACGCACCTGGAACAAATGGCACATCACCGCACTGTGGATCGGCATGTCGATCTGCGTGCCCACCTACACCCTGGGCGGGGTGCTCACCGCCTACTTCGGCCTCAGTGTCGGCGAGGCGCTGCTGGCGATCCTGCTGGCCAATATCGTGGTGCTGATTCCCCTGACCCTCAACGCCTTTGCCGGCACCAAGTACGGCATTCCGTTCCCGGTGCTGCTGCGCTCCTCGTTCGGCATCATCGGCTCCAACGTGCCGTGCCTGATCCGCGCCCTGGTGGCCTGCGGCTGGTTCGGCATCCAGACGATGTTCGGCGGGCTGGCGATCCACCTGTTCCTGGGCTCGATCTTCGAGGGCTGGAAGGCCCTGGGCGGCACCGGCGAGGTGATCGGCTTCATGATCTTCTGGACCCTCAACCTGTGGGTGGTGCTGCGCGGCGCCGAGTCGATCAAGTGGCTGGAAACCCTGTCCGCGCCGCTGCTGGTGGCGGTGGGCATCGGCCTGCTGGTGTGGGCCTTGCCCAGCGTGTCGCTGACTGAGCTGTTGGCGATCCCGCCCAAGCGCCCCGAAGGCGCCAGCGTCACCGGCTACTTCATGGCCGGGCTCACGGCAATGGTGGGTTTCTGGGCCACCTTGTCGCTGAACATTCCCGACTTCAGCCGCTACGCGAAAAGCCAGAAGGACCAGATCCTCGGGCAGATCTTCGGCCTGCCGCTGACCATGTTCCTGTTCGCCGCCCTGGGGGTGGTGATGACCGCCGCCTCGGTGAAACTGGTGGGGGTCACGGTGTCCGACCCGGTGAGCCTGATCGGCCACATCCAGAGCCCGGGCTGGGTGGCCCTGGCCATGGCGTTGATCATCATCGCCACCTTGTCCACCAACACCGCGGCCAACATCGTCTCGCCCACCAACGACTTCCAGAACCTCGCGCCCAAGCTGATCGGTCGCACCACCGCGGTGATCCTCACCGGCCTGGTGGGGCTGGCGCTGATGGGCCACGAGTTGCTGAAAAAACTCGGCCTGCTGATTTCCGACGTCAGCCTGGAGACCGTGTATTCCAACTGGTTGCTGGGTTACTCCAGCCTGCTGGGGCCGATTGCCGGGATCATGGTGGTGGACTATTTCATCATCAAGAAACAGCGCCTGGACCTGGCCGGTCTGTACCGCGACGACGTCTACCCGGCGTGGAACTGGCACGGTTTCATCGCCTTCGGCGTACCGGTGGCCCTGACCCTGATGTCCCTGGGCAGCAGCGCCTTCAACTGGTTCTACAGCTACGGCTGGTTCACCGGCTCGGCCCTGGGCGGGTTGATCTACTACGGCCTGTGCAGCTTGCGCAGCCCCCAGGTGGCGACCGCCAAGACCCCAACATGAACACCCAGCCAGCGTGCTCGCGGGCACCACCCCCGTCCCGTAGGAGCTGGCTTGCCAGCGAAGGCGTCGGCACGGGCGACGCACATCTTGCGGGCCCCTTCGCCGGCAAGCGCAACGCCGCCCGGCCGGCTCCTACCGATTGTTGCTAGGCCGTTATCCCGGGCGTTGCGCCACGCATCCCCCGACAAAACCAGAAGAAACGCCTGAGGAAATCACCATGAACGCTGCCGTCGAGGTTCTGCAATCCAGCCATCAGCACATCAACCGCGACCGCCTGTGGCAGTCGCTCATGGAACTGGCCAGGCTCGGCGCCACGGTCAAGGGCGGCGTCTGCCGTTTGGCCCTGACCGACCTCGACCGCCAGGCCCGGGATCTGTTCGTGAAGTGGTGCGAGGAGGCCGGTTGCGCGGTCACGGTGGATGGCATCGGCAACATCTTCGCCCGCCGCCCCGGGCGCAATCCGCACCTGCCGCCGGTGATGACCGGCAGCCATATCGACACCCAGCCCACCGGCGGCAAGTTCGATGGCTGCTTTGGTGTGCTGGCCGGGGTGGAAGTGCTGCGCACCCTCAACGACCTCAAGCTGGAAACCGAGGCGCCCCTGGAAGTGGTGTTGTGGACCAACGAAGAAGGCTCGCGCTTTCCGCCGTGCATGATGGGCTCCGGGGTGTTCGCCGAAAAATTCACCCTGCAAGACACCCTGGCCAAGACCGACGTCGATGGCATCAGCGTCGGCGAGGCCCTGAACGCCATCGGCTACGCCGGCACGCGCCCGGTCAGCGGGCATCCGGTGGGCGCCTATTTCGAGGCGCACATCGAGCAAGGCCCGATCCTGGAAGATGAGCGCAAGACCATAGGCGTGGTGCTCGGCGCCCTGGGGCAGAAGTGGTTCGACCTCAAGCTGCGGGGCGTCGAAGCCCATGCCGGCCCGACCCCCATGCACCTGCGCAAGGACGCCCTGGTGGGCGCCGCCGCCGTGGTGGCGGCGGTCAACCGCGCCGCCCTCGGCCACCAGCCTCACGCCTGCGGCACCGTCGGCTGCCTGCAAGCCTACCCGGGTTCGCGCAATGTGATTCCGGGCGAGGTGCGCATGACCCTGGACTTCCGCCACCTGGAGCCGGCGCGCCTGGACTCGATGATTGCCGAGGTGCGCCAGGTGATCGACAACACCTGCCAAGAACACGGCCTGAGCTTCGAACTGACCCCCACCGCGGACTTTCCGCCGCTGTACTTCGACCCGGTGTGCGTCGATGCGGTGCGCGGCGCCGCGCAGGGTTTGGGGTTGTCCCACATGGACATCGTCAGCGGTGCCGGGCATGACGCGATCTTCGTCGCCGAGCTGGGCCCGGCGGGGATGATCTTCGTGCCTTGCGAAGGTGGCATCAGCCACAACGAAATCGAGAACGCCGACCCCGACGACCTCGCCGCCGGCTGCGCGGTGCTGCTGCGCGCCATGCTCGCCGCCTCCCAGGCCATCGCCCAGCGCCAAGCGTAGGAGCCGGCTTGCCGGCGAAGAGGCCCGCAAGATGTGCATCGCCGGTGCCGACGCCTTCGCTGGCAAGCCAGCTCCTACAGGGGGCTTGTGGTGTTTCCACGAATCCGCCCACACCACCATCCCCGTAGGAGCCGGCTTGCCGGCGAAGGGGCCCGCAAGACATGTATCGCCCGTGCCGGCGCCTTCGCTGGCAAGCCAGCTCCTACAGGGGGCTTGTGGTGTTTCCACAAGTCCTCCCACACCGCCATTCCCGTAGGAGCCGGCTTGCCGGCGAAGGGGCCCGCAAGACATGTATCGCCCGTTTCGGCGCCTTCGCTGGCAAGCCAGTTCCTGCAAGGGGCATCGTGGTGGGCTTTGCCTGGCGTACACTGGCGAACTTTTCCCATGGGATGCCGAATATGCACAGGATGGTGCTCTGTCTGGCCTTGGCTCTGAGCCTCGGCGGTTGTATCGATTACAAATGGGGCCACGACTGGAAGGCCGACAGTCCGGGCGGCTGGCAAGACGCAAGCGTTGTCGGTTTCGACAAAGGCACGGCGTTCCAGCTGGCCTGCGGGGGCAGCCCACTCTATGTGAACGTGGAGACCCACGCCTCCCATCAACTTTTATCGCTGTTCTTCATCCCGTTGTTTTCCGCGTCGGACGATGACGGCCATGTATGGATCAGGGCCAGTCACCCCAGCCTGATGGCATGTGCTTCGCCTGCGCAAAACCCTCTGCTGCTGAAGCTGGACAACCGGCCCATTCAGGCAGTTGGCTTCTCGCGGCGTAGCGGCGAAGGCCTGTGCATCATCGACCTGGGCCCGCGCGAGTTGCAGGGCGAACAGCTGTCGATCGAGGTCAACCAGGCCTTGCTGCCCTGCGCAGTGGCGCCGATGACCCTGAAAAAGGACAGTTTCTTCTGCCTGCGGGCTACAAAGTTCGGCGGTTCGACACCGTGCGGTCGGTAGCCAAAAGCAAGGCCCTGCGTACCGAACGCGGCCCGACCGTTCGCAGCCTCGCTGGCTCGGCAGCGGCTACAGGGTCTGTGGTGAGCTGGGTTTTTGTAGCCGCTGCCGCAGGCTGCGCACGCCCGGCACGGGCGTAGGGGGCAGGGCCGAGATAGAGCTGCCAGCCGAACCTAAGCTAATTCCTAAAAAGTATTTATTTTAGATTTGTTAGATCGATTAGCTTTTAGCGACTTTCCTGTCTCCCAGAAGGTTCGCCCCCATGCGCCTGCCCTTTGCTTTGCGTCGTAGCTTGTCGATCACCGCCCTGGCTGGCCTGGCGCTGGGCATGGCCCTCAATGCCCAGGCCGATACCGACCTGCGCATCGGCTACCAGAAATCCTCGACCCTGCTGGCCTTGCTCAAGGCCCAGGGCACCCTGGAAAAACAGCTGGCGGGGCAGGGCGTCAACATCACCTGGCACGAGTTCACCAGTGGCCTGCCGTTGGCGGAATCGCTGAATGTGGGCAATGTCGACATCAGCGCCGATGTCGCCGACACGGTGCCGGTCTTCGCCCAGGCCGCCGGGGCCCAGCTGACCTATTTCGCCAGCGAGACTCCCTCCCCGGCGGCCCAGTCCATCGTCATTCCCAAGGATTCGCCGCTCAAGTCCCTGGCCGACCTCAAGGGCAAGCGCATCGCCGTGACCAAGGCCGCCGGCAGCCACTACCTGCTGATCGCCGCCTTGCGCGAAGCGGGCTTGAGCTTCGCCGATATCCAGCCGGTGTACCTGACCCCGGCCGATGGCCGCGCGGCGCTGGAAACCGCCAAGGTCGATGCCTGGGTCACCTGGGAACCCTTTGTCGCCAGCGCCCAGCGCCAGCAGGGCGCGCGGGTGCTGCACGACGGCCAGGGGCTGGCCAGCTATCGCCGTTACTACCTGGCTTCCAATGACTACGCCAAGGCCCATCCCGAGGTGCTGCAGCAAGTGTTCGCCGAGCTGCAGAAGACCGGCACCTGGGTCAAGGCGCACCCGGCCGAGGCGGCAAAACTGCTGGGCCCGCTGTGGGGCAACCTGGATGTGCCGACGGTGGAACTGGCCAACAGCCGCCGCACCTACAAGGTGGAAGCGGTCAAGCCCGACGCCCTGGGCGAGCAGCAGAAAATCGCCGATGCCTTCTACCAGGAAAAGCTGTTGCCCAAGCCGGTGGATGCCCGGGCGGTACAGTTGTGGAGCCCCAAATCCTTGTAGTGGGTCGTTAGGTCGCTTTCGCTTGTAGGAGCCGGCTTGCCGGCGAACAGGTCCCCCCTTTTTCTTGTTCACCGCCGGCTACGCCATTCCGCGCCCGGCGTCAGGAGTTCCCGTGTCTGCCGTTCACCCCCAAGAGGCCTTTGCCGTCCCTGCCTCAATCAGCCCGCCCGCGGTTAACGCCGACGTGGTGCTGGAATTGCGCCACCTGACCAAGCACTACGCCCGCCGCCGTGGCCAGTCCGCTCCGCCTGCGGTTGAGCAGGTCAGCCTCAAGGTGCGCCGTGGCGAAGTGCTGTGCCTGATGGGCACCTCCGGCAGCGGCAAGTCCACCTTGCTGCGCCATATCAACCGGTTGATCGAGCCCAGCAGCGGCGAGGTGCTGATCGACGGTTCGGCCATCAGCCAGCTTTCGGCCAGGGAACTGCGCACCCTGCGTTCGCGGCGCATCGGCATGGTCTTCCAGCACTTCGGCCTGCTGCCCCATCGCAGCGTGCGCGACAACGTCGCCTTGCCCCTGGAACTGCGCGGCGAGCCTGAGGCCCTGCGCCATGCCGCAGCCGACGTGCAACTGCAGGCCATGGGCCTGGAAGGCTGGGGCGAGCACTATCCCCATGAGCTGTCCGGCGGCATGCAGCAGCGGGTCGGCCTGGCCCGGGCCCTGGTCAGCGAGCCGGACATCCTGCTGATGGACGAACCCTTCAGCGCCCTGGACCCGACCATTCGCCGCGACCTGCAAAGCCACTTTCTGCAGGTGGTGCGCGAGCGCGGCATCACCACCTTGCTGGTGACTCACGACCCGGCGGAAGCCCTGCGCCTGTCGGACCGCATCGCCGTGCTGCGCCACGGCCAGCTGATTCAGGTCGGCACGCCCGAGGAATTGCTGAAGCAGCCGGCGGATGCCGAAGTGGCGGACTTCTTCCAGGAGCACGGCGCCCGCAGCGCCACGCCGGTGGCGACGATTGCCCCGCGCAAGAGCGCGACGACCCCGGCGCCGGTCAGCCCCGGACTGTCCTTTGCCCAGGCCCTGCTGCTGGGGCCCGCCGCCCTGGCCGCCAGCGGTCGCGGGGGCCTGTACTGGCTGGGCTTCGCCCTGGAACTGGGGGCGGCCGCAGCCTTGGGGCAGGGGCTAGCCACGGCCAGTTTCGCCTGGGCCGCCCTGGCGCTCATCGGCTTGCTGCTCAGCCGCCTGTTGAGCCTGGCCCTGGCCCGCCGCCCCAGCCGCCTGGGGCGTTCGGACTGGCGTCTGCCGTGGCTGGTGTTGCTGCTGTCCCAGGCCCTGGTGCTGTGGCGGGTGTTGGCCGTCGACGCCAGTGGCCCCTGGCTGCAATTTCCCGCCGACCGGCAAGTGCTGCTGGGCACCGCCGCGGCCATCGATCAACTGATTGCCTGGTCCCAGGTGACGTTCGAAAGCACCTTCGTCGGCGTGATAGTCGCCGTGCGCACGGTGATCGAAAGCATCGAAAGCCTGCTGGGCTGGTTGCCCTGGCCGGTGCCGGCCCTGGCCCTGGTGCTGCTGGCCTGGCGCAGCGCCGGCGCCGCCCTGGCCCTGACCAGTGCCGCGGCCTTGCTCTACATCGGCCTGTTCGGTTTCTGGGAACGGACCATCGCCACCCTGGCCCTGGTGGGCTCCTCGGTGCTGATCTCGCTGTTGATCGGCGTACCCGCCGGCATCCTCCTGGCCAAGCGCGCCCTGGCCCGGCGCCTGATCACTCCGCTCCTGGACGTGATGCAGACCTTGCCGACCTTCGTGTACCTGATCCCGGCGGTGGCGTTCTTCTCGGTGGGCAAGACCCCGGCGGTTATCGCCACGGTGATCTTCGCCCTGGCGCCGATGATCCGCCTCACTGCCCTGGGGATTCAGGAAGTGCCCAAGACCGCCGTCGAGGCGGCCCTGGCCCACGGCGCCACGCCGTGGCAGGTCCTGACCAAGGTCGAACTGCCCCTGGCTGCGGGCTCCTTGCTGCTGGGGATCAACCAGACCCTGGTGATGAGCCTGTCGATGGTGGTGGTGGCGGCGCTGATCGGCGCCGGCGGCCTGGGCTATGACGTGATGACCGCGCTGCGCAACATCAAGGGCGGCGAGGGCATGTTGGCCGGCGCCGCGATCGTGTTCTGCGCGCTGATTCCCGACCGCATCATTCAAGCGACCCTGCGCCAGCGGGATCGCACATTGCATCAATCATGAGGTGTCCCTTGAACAAGTCGTTTACCCGTACCCTTGGCGCCGCCGCGCTGTTGTTGGGTTTGTCCCTGCCGGTGCTGGCCAAGGACAAGATCGTCATTGGCGAGCAGAACTGGACCGGCGCCATCGCCATCCAGAACATCCTTGGCGAAGTGATCAAGAGCCGCCTCGACGGCGAGGTTTCCTACCTCGCCGGTGACGTGCCGGTGCTGTTCGCCGCCGCCGCCAAGGGCGACGGCTCGGTGGACGTGCTCACCGATATCTGGCTGCCCAACCAGTCCGCCGCCTGGGCCAAATACGTCACCGGCGGCACCCGCTCCCTGGTGCCCAACAAGCAGCCGTACCTGGGGGTTCAGGGCTTCTACATCCCCGGCTACCTGCAAGACAAATACGGCGTGAAGTCGGTCTACGACCTGCAAAAGCCCGAAGTGGCGAAACTCTTCGAACCCCTGGGCGGCGGCAAGGCGCAACTGCTGGTGGGCCCGGCGGGCTGGGAATCGACCTACATCGGCGAGATCAAGGCCAAGGATTTCGGCTTTGCCGACAAATTCGAATCGGTGTCCACCGAAGCCTCGGTGACCTACGCCAAGCTCGCCGCCGCCTACAAGGCCCAGCGCGGCGTGGTGTTCTACGCCTACACCCCGGACTGGATCTTCTCCGCCTTCGACCTGCGCCGCCTGGATGAACCGGCGTTCGACGGCTACGCCCAGGACAACAAGAAGGGCGACCCGCTGTACAAGGCCGACGGCTGCTGGAAATTCATCAGCCCCACGGTGGATGCCGACTGGCTGAGCAAGAGCAAGATCACCTGCGCCTACCCGGATGCCCGGGTCTATGTCCTGGCGTCCAGCGCCCTGCAAAAACGCGCACCGCGAATTGCCGCGTTCCTGGAGAACTTCAGCATCGAACCTCAGGCCCTGAACGACCTGATTCTCAAGATCGAAAAGGAACAGCAACCGGCGGCGCAGGCGGCCAAGGAATGGGTCGCGGCGCACCCGCAGATCGTTGATGGCTGGCTGGGTGCCAGCGGCGAGAAAGTGGGAGTGGCGCAATGAGTGGGGCGCCGGTGAACAGCCTCGAACAGGCGACCTTCGGCGCCGGGTGTTTCTGGGGTGCGGAAGCCGCGTTCCGGGCGCTGCCTGGGGTCGTGGACAGCCGCGTCGGCTACGCCGTGGAAGCGGCGGATGAAGCCTTGCAGATTGAAGTGGTGCAGGTGGATTTCGACCCTCAGGTGCTGGCGTATTCGACCCTGATCGAACACTTCTGGGGCTTGCACGATCCCACCTCGGTGGATCGCCAGGGCGAGCATGGCGGGGTGAAATATCGCTCGGCGATCTTCCACACCAACGCCGCGCAAGCCGAACAGGCGAGGGCGGCCAAGACCGCCCTGCAGGACTCCGGACGCCTCAACAAACCCGTGGCCACGGTCATCGTGCCCCTGGGTCGCTTCGACCTGGCGGATGAAGCGCACCAGCGTTACCTGGAGAAGAACGGCCTGAGCAGTTGCCATATCTGATCGTTTGCAGGTACGCAGGCTTTTGTAGGAGCTGGCTTGCCAGCGAAGAGGCCCGTAAGACCGCCTTCGCCGGCAAGCCGGCTCCTACGCAACCCGCCACTGAATCACTTCCAGCACCGCGCAGCCTTCTCGGGTGAGCAGGTGCACGCCACGGGTGATGCGGGTCAGGTCGCAATCGCTGATGTCTTTCAGCCCCAGGGTGGACAGGCTGTCCATCAGGTCGCGGACCACGGTGAAACGGTGGGCGGCGCTGCTGGCCAGGTCGCTCAAGGGCGCTTGGGTGTCGAGGTAGAACACCGGGTGTTCGGTGTCGTGGGTGTCGATGGGGGTGAAGCGGGGGAGGTGATGGTCAGTCATCGGTGCAGCTCCTATAAATTGAGCTGCCACCTTCCGCGGCCAAGCGAATTAGGGTGGCAGCTGTACGCGGGTTGGCCGACCGGCTATAGGAAACCGGCACACCCGAAGGTGTCCCACGCACAGCCGCCATGAGACAAAATCACAGGCACAAAAAAAGCGCCTGCAATGATGTTTTGGACGCTGATGCGTTCCTATATCCGACCGGCCAAGGTCGCTCGCGGATTTTGCCGCGAGGGCGAACTATAGGGGGGATGCCAGAGCGGTGCAACCGGGCATTGAAGGTGATGTTTGAGTGGTTGTGTCGACTGTTGGTGGCTGGTTTTGATGAGGTACATATCCATTGTTGCGGTCACGGCCACTTAGGGTTTCGCCCTTACGGCGAGTCACTTTGGAAAAGCCCCAAAGTAACCAAAGGGCTCCTGCCCCCGCATCCGGCCCCTCGCTGGGGCTCGGGGTTCCCTCACTCCGGCGCCGCTCCGGGGGCACGCCGCCACAGGCCATCCATGGCCTGATGGCGGCTAGCTCGGCATCCTTGCCGAGCTGCCCCTGCGCAACGCCTGCGTTCGGCCTTCTGGAGGGGGCAGGAAGATCAAGATCAAAAGCAGATCAAAAGCCAAGGCATCCCGCAGCTGGGTTGCCGACGAAGATGCCCGCTAGTTATGCATCGCGCACTCCGCTGCTTGCTGGCTCCTTCAATCCTTTTAAACGTGCCATTGAGCGAGCCCGGGCTTCCAGAAATGGGTTGAACACAAACTTGCTCGGATCAGGAGAAGTACTCAAGGAACTTGAGTTTAGGGCTAACCCAATCTCTCTTCAAATTCTCTTGTCAAAGGTCCTTTGGGGGCTTTAAAGATTAATCTCAGGCGGAAGTGCTGAAGTTGGACTGTGTCCTCAGATATTGCGCAAGAGTTTGATTTAGTGTGTTAGATGTTGGCTTCAGTGGCGTAACGCCAAGGCTACTTTGAACTTTAGAGCTAAAATGTCTGGGAGTTACTGATTTTGACTGAGGTTATCTAGCAGCTTCTTGAAGCTGATCATAAATTACGCGTAGCTATTTTAGGGGCTGTAAAATTCTTCGGAAAGGCTTGAGAATCCCTCGGGAAGAGTCAGCATAAACATGCTAATAAGTATTAATCTAAGAGTGGGGCGCACATTCAAGGGAATGCAGAAATGTACTCGGTGCGGATGTGGTCCAAGGTTTTTAATAACTTAGGCTGCAGTTATATTGCTGTAAGGGAATGTTCGGCTGGCACGCATGCGTTACGTCCATAACTGATTGTCAAAAAATTCACAAAGACGGATGTTTTATTAAGTTGAGATGAAGGCATTATTGACATAAGTGTGGGCAACTTTCGTGCCGTCGCCCACGTTCGTTTATGGGTGTTATCGTAAACCCTTTGGGGCTTCAGATTTAAAGTAACCAACATTTTTTGCAGGGACTCGAATATAGTTTTTGATGGTGGCGCGAGACTCTTCACTTATAATTTCTACTCGATTGGCCTCCGCCTGCATTCTTATATATCCTCTAAGCATCTTCTCTTTGAAGTGATAATAACCTTGCTTCGTTCCTTTAACAAGAATGCTGCCGTACTCTGGTTTGAGTAGGTTTCTTATGCGCGAAGTATAAGTTTCGTATTTTAATGGTTCCTTGCCATCAATCTGCTCCATGATATTTTGATATCTAGTGTGCATCGAAGAAAGATAAGCCCCTTGCCACTCATCTGCAGAGGTTGACCATAAGACCTCCTCGTAGTCTTGTGTTCTTTGATTTATTGCAAGCTCGTAAGGTCTAGCCAGCTCAGCTGAGATGCTTAGAATAGCTTCATCTAAGGCTGCAAAATAATCCTCCCATGCTACAGAAACTACAACATCATCCTTTTCAAACAAAATCCACAGTAACTTTTCCACCATGAGATGGACGTAATAAGGATACCCGTCACTTACTGCGGCTATTCGAACACAAATATCACGATTGATTTCAACACCAAATTCACCCAGCGCCGCAATAGCTATATCCCAGCGAGCATCCCAGCTCAGTTTTGGGAGCTCTATCGTCTCCAACTGACGAATGGCTGACCGATGAAATCCTAATATCTCATTTAGAGTGCTCCCTACGCCGGTGAAAATAAATTTCAAAGATATCTGCTTGTCTCCCATTTGCTTTAATAGGTCTGCAAGCATGTCTATCTCTGCATCACTTGTTATACGATCTACCTCATCCACCACAACAACTGGTGCGTCGGAGTGAAGTTGTGAAACCTCTTTCAAGACTTCAACGGCGTCGCTCAGGCAGGTTATTTTTGTGGAGAAGTCCACTGGAGAACTTTCACTTTTCAATGAGTAAGATAGCCATTTGTATTTTACAGAAACTTCTTCGCTAAGTTTTACATTGGTGGTCCACGCTCTTTTAATGGCTTGCGCCGCTATACTTGAAACTATTGACTTTACAGTCGAGTCGGGAGCGCAAGAAACATCTATATATCCGGAATCTGAGCTTTGCCATTGATTGGCGGCAGTCGCTGCAAGAGAGGATTTTCCTACTCCACGCTCACCAAATATAAATACGTTGCGGCCATGGGCCATCAACGCTTTTTCGATCCTATCCAACTCTCTTTCTCGCCCGACGAGATGCTGTATTGAGAGAATTGGTCTTGATGGTGAAACTACTTCATTCAATTTCTTACCAAAAGATCGTTTGTCGTAACCGTCAATAGCCATACATATCCTTATTTCATATATTGAAGCAGTCCAGTAACTTACTTTCCACGAAAATCTCAGTTGTCGTGCTAGCATAAGGTCGTGAATCTAGCCAGTCCAGCGGCGGTAGGTTTCTCCTCATCTGAGGACCACCTACATCAATCACCAATGTGAGCCTTTGAGATCCGCAAGTCCACAGTGAGGCATACCGACCCCTTCAAATACCAGCCTAAATGTGTAGTCGAATCTGTAGCGCTTCTCAAGTCTCTCAACGTATGGCCCTGTAATGTTGCAGTGATGATTACTTCTACATAAAACACGCAACGTCTTCGACAAGTGATCCATTCAGAGTCTGTTCCCCACGGCTTAGCTGTATCCCCTACGGTTCTCTCCTTAAAGCCTCCAGACCGATTATTTCTTCCCTCTGAGTTTGTCTGAGTTGCACTTGTGGGGCGCTGGAATTTTAGTCGGAAGCGAATCAATCGTCAGCAATAAAAGGAGTCCACTTCCGTACACAATGATCAAAATCCGTTACTTTCGGAGTCTCCCGCTCCTATGAGTATTCGAACGGTAAGAAGACAGGTAGACCGATAGGCCGCTGTCATGCTTTGGCTGTGGCTTTTGATTTTTCTGCCCCCTTAGACACGATGGCCGAACGCAGGCATTGAGCCGTGGGTAACCCGGCAGGGATGCCGGGTTAGCCGCCACCCGGCCATGGATGGCCGGTGGCGGCGGCCCACGGATCAATGCCGGAGTGAGGGCATGCCGAGCCTAGGCGAGGCACCGAGTGGAGGGGCAGAAGCGTTTTGCTTACTTTTGCGCTCTTCAAAAGTGAGTCGCTGTAAAAGCGAAATCGTAATCGGCCGTGACCGCAGCAATGGATATGTACTCCGACTTAGAGGTTATGAGCGCCACCCCCCACCCAACGCCACCACCAACCCCACACTGGCCTGCAGCTCCCTTGTCTGCACCGCCTGCAACCCCCGTTGCGCCTGCAAGGCTGCGGTCTGCGCCGTCACCACATCCAGGTAACTCACTGCTCCGGCCTGATAGCTGTTCATGGCCAAGGTCTGGGTGTGCTGCGCTGCGTTCACCGCCGCTTGCTGATCCAGCGCCTCCTGGCGCAAATCCCGCAGTTGCCCCAGGTTATCCTCCACCTCGCGCACCGCCCGCAGCACTTGCCCACGGTAATGGGCGGCAGCCTCTTCGAACTCGGCGTGGGCCTGGCGCTCATTGGCGCTCAGCCGCCCGCCGTCAAAAATCGGCAGGTTCACCAACGGCCCCAGGGCCCAATAACGATTGCCCGCGGCCAACAGATTGCCCACGCCCTGGGTCTGGCCACCGAGCATGCCGGTCAGGCTGAAATCCGGGTACCAGGCGGCGCGGGCGATGCCGATGCCGGCATTGGCGGCGTACACACGGCGTTCGGCGGCGGCAATGTCCGGCCTTCGTTGCAGCAGGGTGCTGGGCAGTTGCCGGGGAATGCTCGGCAGGCTCAAGAGTTGCGCAGAGGGCGACAGGTGGAATTGGCTGGCCGGTTCGCCCACCAGTTCGCCGATGGCGTGTTCGGTGAGGTTGCGCTGGGCGCGCACTTCGTCCAGTTCGGCTTCGGCGCTGGCCAGTTGGCTCTGGGCCCGGGTCAGGTCCAGTTCCGAGGCGATCTGCCCCTGGTAGCGGTCGCGGGTCAGTTGCAGGGCCTGGGCGTAATCCTCCAGGGAGTGGCTGAGGATGCGGCTCTGGGCGTCCAGGCCATTGAGTTGCACATACAGGCTCGCCAATTGTTTTTGCAGGCTCAGGCGCGCCGCTGCCAAGTCGTCGCCGGAGGCTTGGGCCTGGGCGTCTCCGGCCGCCGCTTGATTGCGAATCCGCCCCCAGAGGTCGAGGTCCAAGCCCAGGGCAAAACCGGCGGTGTTGCTGTTGTATACCGAAGGCTGGGTGCTGCCGCGCAGCGGGCGGTTGTCCGACTGACGCTGGCGCAACGGTTGGGCGCTGGCGCTGATCTGCGGGAACAGCCCGGCATGCAGCTGGCTGGCGTAGGCCTGGGCGCCGTCATAGTGAGCCAGGGCCGCGGCGAGGTCCGGGTTGGCCTGGAGCAGGCGCTGTTGCAGGTCGTTGAGACGCGGGTCCTGGTACAGCAACCACCATTGCTCGGCGATCATCTGGGGCGTGGCGGCCGGGTGCCAGGGGCCGTCGGCGTTCTGTTCACGATACTGCGCCGGCAGGTCGATGGGCGGCACCTGGTAGTGGGGCGCCAGGGAGCAGCCGTGCAGGGCCAGCAACAGCAGGGCGGCGAGGGGCTTAAGCCTTGGGCGCATGTTCGCCTCCCGCGTCCGCCAGTTGCACCAGGTCACCTTCGCGCAGGGCGTCCGGCGGGTTGTCGATGACCTGGTCGGTCGCTTGCAGGCCCTGGTCGATCACCAGCCGCTCGCCCAGGTCCAGGCCGATATGAATGCTGCGCAGGTGCACGTGGCGGGAACCGTCGATCACCGCCACCTGGGTGCCCTGGGCGCGGAAGATCAGGGCGCTGGCGGGGATGCTCACACCGTGGGTGTCGGCAGGGATGGCCAGTGTGGCTTCGGCATAGTCGCCGGGCATCAGCGCGCCGTCCGGGTTGGCGGCGACGAACTGTGCCAGCAGGGTGCCGGAGCGTGGGTCGATGGCGGTGGAGTCGCCCAGCAGTTGCGCGCTGAAGTGCTGGCCAGGGTGCTCGGGCACGGTCAGCTGCGCTTGCAGACCAGGGTGGATCACGCTGGCGTAGTTCTGCGGAATCGGCACGTAGAGCCGCAGTTTGTGGGTGTCCGCCAGGTCGAACAGCTCCGGGTCGCTGTCGTTGTCGGCCTTGATCAACTGGCCGATGTCGGTGTGGCGCGCGGTGAGGGTGCCGGCAAACGGCGCGCGAATGGTCTTGTAGTCTTCCAGCGCCGAGAGCCGCGCATAGTCGGCGGCGGCCGCCTCGGCATTGGCTTTGGCGGCGGCTGCGTTGGAGGTCTTTTCATCGGCTTCCTGGCGCGATACCGAGTGGCTGGCCAAGAGGTTCTGCCAGCGCTCGGCGGTGGTCTGGGCCAGCCGGGCATTGGCTTGCTGCTGGGTCATCCGCGCCCGGGCCTGGGCCACTTGCTGGTCCAGGTCGGGGCTGTCGATATGGGCCAGTACCTGCCCGGCGGCCACGTGGGTGCCTATGTCCTGGGTCCAGTCCTTGAGGTAGCCGCTGACCCGGGCATGGATCGGCGCCTTGCTCCAGGCTTCCAGGTGCGCCGGCAGGCGCAGGGTGTCGCCCAGCACGTTGTGCTGCGGCTGGAACACCAGCACTTGCGGCACGGCGGCGGTTTCGGTCCAGGCAACGACGGCCCGTTCATGCCGGGTGCGCGCCGCCAGGCCGCTGGCCACCAGTAGGGCAGCCAGGCTCAAGCCACCGATGCCCAGCAGCAGCAGGCGTTTGCGCGAAGGGGTGTGATCAGGCGACATGGGTGTTTTCTCCAGCAACAGCGGATTGGGGAGGGCGACCGTGGACCAGGCTGAAGACCACGGGGACAAAGATCAGGGTGGCCACGGTGGCGAGGATCAGCCCGCCGATCACCGCGCGGCCCAGAGGGGCGTTCTGTTCCTCGGACAGGGCCAGGGGCAGCATGCCGATGATCATCGCCAGGGCGGTCATGCACACCGGGCGAAAGCGCGTGTAGCCGGCTTCCAGCGCGGCCTTGAGGGCATCGCCGTGTTCCGCCAGGCGCTCGCGGCAAAAACTCACCACCAGGATCGAGTTGGCGGTGGCCACCCCCATGCACAGGATGGCCCCGGTCAGCGCCGGCACCGACAGCGAGGTGCCACTCAAGAACAGCATCCACACGATCCCGGCCAGGGCTGCCGGCAGCGCGGTGATGATCACGAACGGATCGACCCAGGACTGGAAGTTGACCACGATCAGCAGGTAGATCAGCACCACCGCTCCCAGCAGGCCCAGGCTCAGGCCGCTGAAGGCTTCGTGCAGGGCGTCGATCTGCCCGTGCAGGCTGACCGTGGCGCCCTTGGGTCGCAGGGCCGCAGCGTCGTCCAGAACCTTTTGCATGTCGTGGGCCACGGCGCCCAGGTCGCGGCCCTGCACGTTGGCGTACAGGTCCAGTGTGGGCTGGATGTTGTAGTGGCTGACCACCGCCGGGCTCTCGACCCGGGAGATGTCCGCCAGGCCGCCGAGGATCTGCGACTGGCCGTTGCTGCCGGTGACCGGCAGCGCCTCCAGGGCCGGCAGGCTGTCCAGGCGGTATTGCGGGGTGGCGGCGACGATGGAATAGGACACGCCGTTCTTCGGGTTGAGCCAGAAGGTCGGCGCCACCTGGGAGCTGCCGGCCAGCGACGCCACCATGCTGTTGGTCACGTCGCGCTCGGTGATGCCCAGGCCATTGGCCCGCAGGCGATCGACCTTGACCTGCAAGGACGGGTAGCCGGTGGACTGCTGGATCCGCAGGTCGGCAATGCCCGGCACATGTTGCAGGCGCCGTTGCAGTTCCAGGGCGTAGGCGCGGTTGGCCGCGGCGTCGGGCCCTGAGATTTTCACGTCCAGGGGGGCCGGGGCGCCGAAGTTGAGGATCTGGCTGCTGATGTCTGCCGGCAGGAAGGCGAACTGGCTGCCGGGGAAGCTTTCCGGCAAGGTTTCACGCAGCTGTTTTACATAGTCGGCGCTGGGGGCGTGGCCGGGTTTGAGGGTGACCTGGATATCACCGTCCTGGGGGCCGATGGTGCCGCTGTTGCTGTAGGCCATGTCGATGCCGCTCAAGGGGATGCCGATGTTGTCGATGATGCTGTCCAGTTGCTCGGCCGGAATCACTTCGCGAATCCGCGCTTCGATGCGGTCGAAGGCCGCCGCGCTTTCCTCGATCCGCGTGCCCAGGGGCAGCCGCACGTGCAGGGCCAGGGCCCCGGCGTCGGTGGCGGGGAAGAAGTCCTGGCCCAGGCTCGGCAGCAGGGCGAAGGAGGCCAGCACGCAGGCAAGAAAGCCGAGGATGAAGGTCTTGCGCCGGCCCAGGGCCAGGTGCAGCAGGCCGTGGTAGGTGTCGCGCACGCTGGAGAAACGCGCCTCGAAACCCTGTTGAAAGGCCAATAGCCCGCGCACCAGGGCATTGCGCGGCTTGGCATGCTGTTCGCCTTCGTGATGGTTGATGAAGGCATCTTCCGGGTGATGCCCCGGACCTGCTTCCGGCGTATGGGGCTTGAGCAGGTACATGGCCAGTGTGGGCACCAGGGTCCGCGAGAGGATGAACGAGCTGGCCATGGCGAAGATCACCGCCAGGGCCATGGGCCGGAACAGGTAGCCGGCGATGCCCTGCAACAGGAACATCGGCACGAAGACGATGCAGATGCACAGCAGCGAGACGAAGGCCGGGCCGACGATCTGCTTGGCGCCGTCAAGGATCGCCACCTTCACCGCCTTGCCCTGTTCCAGGTGCCAGTTGATGTTCTCGATGGTCACGGTGGCGTCGTCCACCAGGATCCCCACCGCCAGGGCCAGGCCGCCCAGGGTCATGACGTTGAGGGTCTGGCCGCTGAGCGCCAGCAGGGCAATGGCCGAGAGCACCGCCAGGGGAATCGAGGCGGCGATGATCAGTGTGGAGCGCCAGCTGCCGAGGAACAGCAGGATCATCGCGCTGGTCAGCAGGGCGGCGATGATGCCTTCCTGGGCCACGCTGCCCACCGACTGCTTGACGAACACCGAGGCGTCCCCCAGCAGTGAGGTCTTCAGCGCTGGCGGCAGGGTCTCATTGATGCGCGGCAGCATCTGGCGGATGCCGTCGACGATCGACAGGGTGGAGATATTGCCGTTCTTCAGGGCCGGCATCAGCACCGCGCGGCGTCCGTCGACCCGCACGATGTTGGTCTGCGGCGGCGAGCCGTCGCGCACGTGGGCCACCTGGCCGATGGTGATCAGCGCGCCGTCCACGGTCTTGATCGGCAGGTCGTTGAGCTCCTCGATGGCGGTCGGGCTGTTGTTCAGCAGCACCGTGTATTCATCGCTGCCCAGCTTGGCGGTGCCCACCGGGATGATCTGGTTCTGCGCCGCCAGGGCATTGCCCACGTCCTGGGCCGACAGGCCCTTGGCGGCCAGGGCTTGCGGGTCCAGGTCGAGGGTGATCTGGCGCTGCTTGCCGCCCATGGGGGTGGGCATGGCCAGGCCGGGCAGGGAGCTCAGGGGCAGGCGGATGTTGTTCTGCACCAGGTCGCGGATCTTCGCCTCCGACAGGGTCGGGCTGGAAAACGCCATCTGCAGGATCGGCACCGTCGAGGCGCTGTAGTTGAGGATCAGCGGCGGGGTGATGCCCGGCGGCATCTGCTTGAGCACGGTTTGTGACACCGCGGTCACCTGGGCGTTGGCCGTGCGGATATCGACCCCGGGCTGGAAGAAGATCTTGACGATGCCCATGCCCGGCAGCGACTGCGACTCGATGTGCTCGATGTCGTTGACCGTGGTGCTCAGGGAGCGCTCGTAGGTGTAGATCACCCGCCCGGCCATGGCGTCCGGCGACAGGCCGTTGTACTGCCAGACCACCGCCACCACCGGGATGCCGATATCCGGGAACACGTCGGTGGGGGTACGCAGGGCCGCCAGGGGCCCGATGATGCAGATGAATATCGCCAGCACGATGAACGTGTAGGGCTTGAGCAGTGCGGTCTTGACCAGCCCGAGCATGCCGAAAACCTCCGAGGGAGTGGGGTTGCAAACCTCGGCAGCCTGCAGCGACCCACCTAACACGCGGCTTTCAGCCAGGTGAAGGAAGTTTTAGGTAAGGCCTGTATTTCCTTTCATGTGGATTCATTTGTTCTCGCACCGGGGCCTCGACAAGCTTGGTGGCCATCGGCGCAGGGGATTTTTCCGGGCTTGCGCCGCACTCATTACTGTCATTTGCGAGGTTTCGTCCATGTCCCTCAAACCCTTGTTGCTGCTGCCGGGCCTGGGCCTGGTGTGCCTGCTTTCGGCCTGTGCCGGGCCGCTGCCCAAGGCCGATCCGCAGCAGGCCTGGATCGATCTTGCTCCGGAGTCGCCGAACGACTTGCTGGCCGACAGCGTCGATGGCAAGCGCCTGAACGATGGCCGCTACTTCCAGGTCAGCCCCGGCCAGCACCGCTTGCAGATGGCTTTGCTGCAAGGGGCCAACGGCAACTCGGCGCAACCCGACTGCCTGGGGCGCCTGGACTATGCCGGGTTCCAGGCGGGGGGCCATTACCGACTGGTGGAGTCCAGCCAGGGCCAGGACGTCAGCGCCGAGCTGCTGGACGCCCAGGGCCGGCAGGTGGCCCAGAGCCGGCCGTTCAGTTGCCTGTAGGGCTTCTTTTTTCCATTGCCAAGGTAGATTTTCATGACACTCAAACCGCTGCTGCTGATACCCGTCCTGGGCCTCGCGTGCCTGCTCGGCGCTTGCGCCGGGCCCATGCCCCGGCCTGATCCCAGCGAGGCCTGGATCGGCCTGCAGGAAGAGGCGCCCAACGACCTGATGGCCGAACGGGTGGACGGGCAGAAGATCGACGATGGTCGCTATTTCCAGGTCAAGCCCGGTGCTCACCGCCTGGACGTGACCCTGTTTGAAGAGAACGTCGGCGACTCCAACCAGCAAGACTGCGACGGCCACATCAGCTACGGCGGCTTCAAGGCCGGGGAGCATTACACACTGGTGGAGTCGAGCCTGGGGAACGAGGTGTCGGCGCGCCTGTATGACGCCAAGGGCAAGCAGGTAGCCAGTACCCACGACTTCAATTGCATGCCCGGCTGACGGGGCTGTTTACCGCGCTCAAACAAGGACATTTCGCTCACCACAAAGAGACGGGCCTGACTTCAGGCCCATGACGAGCCACGGGATGATAGGGGCCTGTCTCCCAGCAAGCGGGCGTGCGTCATGAAGCAAGAGGCTGAAGCGGCGATCTCTTCCACCGAAGTGGCATTTGGCGAAGTGGCGCAAATGATCACCGCCGCGCGGCAGCGGGCAGTGCGCGCGGTGAATACTGAACTGGTGGAGCTGTATTGGCAGGTCGGGGCCTATATCAGCCGCAAGATCGAGGCGGCGGAGTGGGGTGATGGCGTGGTCCGGCAATTGGCGGATTACCTGGCGCGGCAGCAGCCGGGCCTGCGGGGTTTTACCCGACGTAACCTGTTCCGCATGCGGCAATTCTATGAGGTCTATCGAGGGGAAGAGAAAGTGTCAGCAGTGCTGACACAATTACCCTGGACCCAGAACCTGATCATTCTTGCGCAAGGCAAGTGCGCGCAAGAGCGCGAGTTTTATCTGCGCATGGCCATTCAGGAGCAGTGGTCAACCCGAGAGTTGGAACGGCAGATCAAATCCGCGCTGTTCGAACGCACGCTGACCCGCCCGGCCAATGCCTCGGCAACCTTGAAGCAGGCCCGTCCCGAGGCCCTGAAGGTCTTCAAGGATGCCTACATGGTGGAGTTTCTCGGCCTGGCCCAGGGGCATGATGAAGCCGACCTGCACCAGGGGCTGGTGCGCCAACTCAAGGATTTCCTGATCGAGATGGGGCGCGACTTCTGCTTTGTCGCTTCAGGCTATCCGCTGCAGGTCGGCGGGCGCGATTTCGCCCTGGACCTGCTGCTGTTCCATCGCGGGTTGAATTGCCTGGTGGCCGTTGAACTCAAGGTCGGGCGCTTCGAGCCGGAGTACCTGGGCAAGCTGGACTTCTACCTGGAGGCCCTGGATCGCCAGGTGCGCAAGCCCCACGAGAACCCTGCCCTGGGCGTGTTGCTCTGTGCCAGCAAGGAGGACGAGGTGGTGGAATATGCCCTCAACCGTTCCCTGTCACCGGCGCTGATCGCCGAGTACCGGACCCAACTGCCGGACAAGCAACTGCTGCAGGCCAAGTTGCAGGAGTTCTATGCCCTGGACACCCAGGCGCGGTGAGTCGGGTGGCCATGGTGTCGGGGGCGCTGCACTGCCTTGGTGAGTCGAATGCCCAGCCTGGCGCCGACCTCTGGCTCATTCCGACTCGCTGCCGAACCAGTCGGCCAGGCGTGCGCTGGCTTGCTCCTTGACCTCGGCGTTGATATGCGCAGCCACGGCCAGCACTGAACTGGTCAGCAGTCCAAGGTCATCCACGTACCCGGCCCCGGGGATCAGGTCCGGGATGATGTCCACTGGCAGTATGAAGTAACCCAGGGCGGCGTAAATGGTGGTCTTGGCCCAGATCGGGGTTTGCGGCCGTTGCGCGGCGTAGTAGAGCCATAGGGCTTTCTGGATCAAGGCCCGGCCGATGCGCGAGGTATAGCGGCCGATCTTGCGCCAGAGGCAGCGGTGGAAGCTTTTTTCCAGGCTATGGTCGGTGGACATGGCGGGCTCCTTGCGGTTACTGGGCGCCAGGTCATGGTGGGCGTTGCGAGCGTGCGCGGGCAGTGGAGAGAACTTCCCTGGGAAGTACCCGGCAGCCATGTCCTTCACTCCCATCTGTTTCAACAGCGCCGCAAGCGCTCCAGGCACTGAAAAAACACTCAGGCCGGGCCATTGCCTCTGGATTGCAACACCGGCGGTTAATGAGTGGAGGGATTCAGGCTCTTCATGCTCGCACACTCGCCCCGGCCCGTTGATGGTGCGCCATGACCCTGACGGCAATCGAGGCGCCGCTCAGCAAGGCGATGATTCCCAGGGTTTCAAGGGCGGTGGGTAAACGCTGTTCGGCGATCAGGCCAAACGCCGCGGCAAAGAGGGTTTCGACCGAAATCAGTTGTCCGGACAGGGCCAGGGGTAACCGCTGGCTCGCGAAGTTCCAGGCCCAGGCCCCACCTACCGAGGCGACGCAGGCCAAGGCCGAGGCGGCGGCGAGCACCGGCAGGGTATTGTCCAGACGCCACTCCACATGGGGCGCGCTGTACAGGTCGAAAGTGAGCCCGAACGGCACGAAGAGCACCACGCTCAAGCCCGCTCCCACCATCATCAGCCCGGTCCAGAGGCCTGAGGAAACATGCGGCAGCCGTGCCAGGATCACTTGGTTCAAGAGGCTGAAGATCAACCAGGACAGGGTGGCGCCTACCGCGTAGCCGACCGCTTGCAGGTAGGTGGACAGATCGCCGTCCAGTACCCTCGCGAAGGCGCCGTAGTTGGTGGCGACCAGCCCCAGCAGCGCGAGCAGCACCGGTACGCAGAGGGCGCGCCAGGAGACCGTGGGTTCGATCAGGTTGCCGATGAGGGCGACCATGATCGGCGCTGCGCTCAAAAACGCCGGCGCGATGATCGCGCCGCCGTTGAGCACACTGCCCATGACGCACCCGATGTACAGGGTGTAGCCCACCACCCCCAGCAGCGCGGCGGTGGCCATGGTGCGTCCGTTCAAGCGCGCAAGGCCGGCTCGGTAGAGGCGCAGCATCGCCAGGCCAATGGCGCCGGAGACGATGAAGCGCAGGGTAATGAAGTCGAACGTGCCGAAGTCGCCCATCAGATAGGGCGACAGAAAGTTCAGCGCCCAACTGAAGGTGGCGAAGAGGGCTGCGGCCACGCCTATGGCATAAGACTTCGACATTCCTGCTCCTCAAGGCTGACTGACCACGATCTGGGCGCTGCTAGATAATCGGGCCGCAATGCCTGGACGTGCGAATTTCCTCGCCGTCGTCGATATCGGTGAACTGCGAGCCGTAGGCCGTCTGGGTGGGTTTGCCCCAGTTGACGCCCATCCCCACGCCACCACCGCTTTCAGACTCACCTTCGAACAGGGTTCTGTCCAGCCGTGAGCGCCAATCCAGAAAGCGTATGGTCACCGCCAACCGCGCCTGGAGTGGCCCCGGCAGCAGCGGCTCGGAGCGGTGCCACAGGGATTTGCTGAAGAACAACACATCGCCCAGCGCGAAATCGTCCTGGGACTTATGTTCCTCGAATATCTCTGTCAGCAGGCTCGGCGTATTGAAGATACCCCTTAGGTGCGCAGAGAAATCCGCGACCGAGAGGCCGGCGGCCATCTTTCTTGAGAGCAGGCTGGCCAGCTGGAAGTTGGCCTTGGCTGAATACAGGCTTTCAGGGACATAGGCCATTCCCCCGCGTTGCCCTGCATTGTGGATGGGGTCCAATGGGATCCACACGCTGAAGGCCGCATCCTGCGGGCGGATGTAGCGAAAGCTCAGTGAATCGTAATGCCAGGCGAAGCCTTGCTGGTGCGCGGTGAGCTCGAAGCTCTGGGACTCGGTCATGATCAGCGGATGACCTGTCAGGGTCACCAAGGCCGTCCTGAAGGCCGTCGAGGAGTAGATGCGCTTGAGCACCTCGGTGCGGCCAAGGTCGTAAGTCAACCGGTTGAAGGAATCTCCATAGGCCGACTTCGCGTCCCGGGCCGAAATGACTCGAGCACCGGCCTCGTGCTTGAGCGCCTCTATAGCATGCGCCGTTAAAAAGCCTTTGATCTTGATGAAACCGTGGCTGCGAAAGGCTGCGATCTCATCGGCGCTGAACGGGACTGCCTTCACCAGGCAATGATCTGTTTCTTGAATCAGGGCAAGCATCGTCGTCTCCTTTCGAGTCTGCAGGCTCAAGGGTGCGACATCCTGGGCTTGGTCATCAGACCCAGGGCGACTGTTTTGCGCACTGAGGCGACCTTTGCCGTTGATAACCGGGGCAGGCCCGCCACAGGCCGTAACCCGTGGCGGGCGCGAATGCTTCAGCGGGGCAATAGCCCCAGGGCGCCGCCGGCCAGCAGCAGGGCAGCGAGGATCCCGGTGATGGCGAACAGCTGTTGCAGCCGCGGGCCGGCCAGGTGGCTGGCCACCTGGCGTCCCAGCACCAGCCCCAGGACCGCCCCCAGGGCAAAGGGCGCGCCCACCGCCCAGTGCATGATCCCGCTGAGGCTGGCGGTGACCACGCTGCCCAGGGAGACCAGGGCGATCACCGCCAGTGAGGTGGCGACGATGCTCTTGCTGTCCAGGTTGGTGTAGCGGCTCAGGGCCGGGATGATGACGAAGCCGCCACCCACCCCCAGCAGCCCGGAAAGCAGCCCCGAGAGCATTCCGGTGAAGGTCAGCGCCCGGGCGCAGGGCAGGGTCCAGCGCAGGCGGCCCTGGGCCGGGTTGAGCACGCAGGGCATGAAGGCCGGGCGCGGCGCCGGCTGGCCCTGTTTCAGTTCCAGGCTGGCCTTGCGCAGGATGCGCCCGCAGGCGTACAGCAGCACCAGGGAGAACAGCAGCGCCAGCGGCAGGTTGGGCAGGCGGTGGGCCAGCCACAGGCCCAGCGGCGCCATGAGGATGCCGATGCCGGCCACGAACCCCGCCGCGCGGTAGCGCACGATGCCCTGGCGCAAGCCCAGCACCGCGCCGACGCTGGCTGCCAGGCCCACCGCCAGCAGGCCGATGGGCGCGGCCTCGACCATGCTCAGGCCCAGGCCGAAGACCAGGAGCGGCACGGCGAGGATGCCGCCACCGGCCCCGGTCAGGGCCAGGATCGCACCAATGATCGCCCCCAGCCCGGCGCCCAGAAGACTGTGTTCGCTCATGCTTTCGGGGTGTCCGTGGCCAGGGTCGGATGGGCCAGCCATTCGTGGCCCTTGAGCATGCCGCGCCAGTACAGCGGTGGCAGGATCCGTTCCTTCAGCCACCAGGCGCGACGGGTTGGCTGGCGCCCGTCCAGCAGCCAGCGCGGGAAACTCGGTGCCAGCTTGCCGCCATAGGTGAATTCGGCGAGAACGATCTTGCCCCGTTCCACGGTCATCGGGCAGGAACCGTAGCCGTCGTATTCGGCCAGGCGGGTCAGGCGCTTGAGGGCAACCAGCACATTGTTGGCCACCACCGGTGCCTGTTTGCGTGCCGCTGCGGCGGTCTTGGCATTGCTGGTATTGGTGGCGTCCCCCAGGCCGTGGATGTTCACGTAGCGCTTGTGGCGCAGGCTGCCCGGGTCGACGTCGATCCAGCCGGCGGCGTCCGCCAGGGGGCTCTGGCGGATGAAGTCCGGGGCGCACTGGGGAGGCACCACGTGCAGCATATCGAAGGCCCGTTCCAATGTTTCCTGGCGGCCATCGGCCAGGGTGCGGACAAAGGTCGCGCGTTTGGCCGGGCCGTTCACCGCCACCAGGTTATGGCCGAAATCCAGTTCGATGGCGTATTTCTTCACGTATTCCATCAGCGCCGGCACGTAGTCGGCGACGCCGAACAGCACACCGCCGGCATTCAGGAAGCGCGGCTTGATCTGCCCCAGGCGGCCGTGGCGCAGCCAGTGGTCGCAGGACAGGTACATGGCCTTCTGTGGCGCTCCGGCGCACTTGATCGGCATCGGCGGCTGGCTGAACAGCGCCTCGCCCTGTTGCAGTTGCTGCACCAGTTGCCAGGTGTAGGGCGCCAGGTCGTAGCGGTAGTTGGAGGTCACGCCGTGGTTGCCCAGGGCCTGGGGCAGGCCGTCGATGGCGGCCCAGTCGAGCTTGAGCCCGGGGCAGACGATCAGTTGGTCATAGGCCAGCACCCGGCCGTCCTCCAGCACGAGGGCGTTGTGTTCTGGGTCGAAGCGGCTGACCGCGTCCTGGATCCACTTGACCCCCTGGGGCATCAGCTCGGCCATGGCGCGCTCGGTGGATTGGGCGCTGAATACTCCGGCGCCCACCAGGGTCCAGCCGGGTTGGTAATAGTGGTGCCGGGCAGGGTCGATGAGTGCCACGTCCAGGTGTGGATCGCGGGTCAAGAGGCTGGCAGCAACGGCGATGCCGGCGGCACCGCCACCGACGATCAGCACCTGGTGGCTGCCGTCGACAGTGGGCAGGGCCGGGTTGAAGGGGCGCATGGCAAGGTCTCCGTGTGGAGTAGGTAATAGTTATAGGGTGTTCAGGGGAATCTTCAGGTAGCTCACGCCGTTGTCCTCGGGCTCGGGGAAGTGCCCGCTGCGCATGTTGACCTGCACCGAAGGCAGGATCAGCACCGGCATGTCCAGGGTCGCGTCGCGGGCTTCGCGCATGGCCACGAAGCTGTCTTCGTCGACCCCCTGGTGAATGTGGATGTTGTTGGCGCGCTGCTCGGCGACGGTGGTCATGTACTGCAGCTCGCGGCCGTTGGGCAGGTAGTCGTGGCACATGAACAGCCGGGTGCTGGGGGGCAGGGCGAGGATCTTGCCGATCGAGCGGTACAGGGTCCGCGCGTCGGCCCCGGGGAAGTCGCAGCGGGCGGTGCCGTAGTCGGGCATGAACAGGGTGTCGCCGACAAAGGCCAGGGTTTCGTCGCCGACCTGCACCAGGTAGGTCATGCAGGCCGGGGTATGCCCCGGGGTGTGCATGGCCCGCGCGGTGAGGCCGCCGATGGCGAATTCGGCGCCGTCTTCGAGCAGCACGTCGAACTGGCTGCCGTCCCGGGCAAAGGCCGGGGCTTCGTTGAACAGCGCGCCGAAGGTCTTCTGCACCCGGGTGATCTGGTTGCCGATGGCCACCTGGGCCCCGAGCTGCGCCTTGAGGTAGGCGGCGGCCGACAGGTGGTCGGCATGCACATGGGTTTCCAGGATCCAGTCGACCCGGGCGTCCAGCTCTTTCACCCGGGCGATCAGGCGGTCGGCGGACTCGGTGTGGGTGCGGCCGGATTTCGGGTCGTAGTCCAGCACGCTGTCGATCAATGCGCAGTGGCGGCTGGCCAGGTCCATCACCAGGTAGCTGATGGTCCAGGTATGGCTGTCGAAAAAGGCTTCTACACGCAGCATGTCGCTGATGATCATGGGGCACTCCAGGCAATGAAGGTGAGGGCAGTCTGCGCTGACGCTCGTTTCTTGAAGTGTCAATAAGCGTGCCAACCCGAAACGGCGTCGTTTGGCGCCTGTTCATTGGTCTAGACGCTTTTTCAGCCCCCTGGTGATGTGTTGTCGCCCGGACTGTCACCCGGGTTTGGCAGTCATTTGGCAGTTACTGGCAGAAAATGGCAGTGATGGCGTCCATGCTTTAAGCTGCCGCCTCTGCCCCGGAGTTGCCCATGTCCCTGATTGCCACCGACCTAGTCCCGCCACCGATGTCCGCCCTGGTGTCCTACCTCGAACACGACCCGCAGCCCACCATAGTGCTGGACACCGACTACAACATCATCGCCGCCAACACCGCCTACCAGCGTCAGTTCGGTGTGGCCGGCAAGCCCCACGTGGGCGCCAAGTGCTACCGGGTGTCCCACCAGTTCGCCGTGCCCTGCGACCAGGCCGGCGAGCATTGCCCGATGCGCAAGGCCCATGACAGCCGCGTGCCGGAACGCATGCTGCACATCCACCACACGCCCCGGGGGCCGGAACATGTGGACGTGGAGCTGCGGCCGATCATTGGCCAAGACGGCACGGTGGTGGCCTATGTCGAGCGCTTGAGTTCGGTGGCCGTGGCCTCGGTACAACCCCAGCAGAAGGGCCTGGTGGGGCGCTCGCCGGCCTTCAACGAAGCCTTGGGCGCCTTGCAGCGGGCGGCGCCGGCGCCGATCCCGGTATTGCTCCAGGGTGAATCCGGCACCGGCAAGGAGCTGTTCGCCCGTGCCCTGCACGACGGTAGCCCCCGGGCCAGCGGGCCGCTGGTGGTGGTGGACTGCACCGGGCTTACCGAAAGCCTGCTGGAAAGCGAATTGTTCGGTTATGAAAAGGGCGCCTTCACCGGTGCCCTGCAGCGCAAGATCGGCCTGGCCGAAGCCGCCCATGGCGGCACCCTGTTTCTCGACGAGATCGGCGAAGTGCCCCTGGCCATGCAGGTCAAACTGCTGCGCCTGATCGAGTCCGGCAGCTTTCGCCCGGTGGGCAGCCTGCGCACCGTGCACTCGGATTTCCGCCTGGTGGCGGCGACCCACAAGCCGCTCAAGGAAATGGTCGCCGCCGGCACCTTCCGCCAGGACCTGTACTACCGCATCAGCGCCTTCCCGATCCGCCTGCCGGCCTTGCGCGAACGCAGCGACGACCTGCCACTGCTGATCGACAGCCTGCTGCGCCGGCTTGACCCCGGGGTAGTGCCGCGGGTCGATCCCCAGGCCCTGGCCCAACTGAGCCTGTACACCTACCCGGGCAATATCCGCGAGCTGCGCAACATCCTCGAGCGGGCGCGGCTGTTCAGCGACGACGGGGTGATCCGCCTGGCGGACCTGCCGCCGGAGCTGCGCAGCACGCCGGCACCAGCGCCCCCCGGCCGCCGCCGCGGCAACAAGGACCTGGAGCAACTGGCCCATGCCCTGGAGGTGTTCGAGGGTTCGCGCAGTGAGCTGGCCAGGGCCCTGGGCCTGAGCGAGCGGACCCTGTACCGGCGGCTCAAGGCCCTGGGTCTCTGAGTGCCGCAACTGATCAGGGGGCGGCGGTTTCGAGGAACTTGCTTTGCAGCCGCGAGCGAAACGCGGCATCGACCCCCAGGCCCTCGCGCAGGTAGTTCTCCACCGAGCCGTAGTCTTCGCGCATGGCCATGAACGCCGCTTGCAGGTAGCGCGCCTCGACGCCTAGCAAGGGCTGTAGCAGGGCAGGATCGGTACGGCCTTTTGACGCGAGCCGGACTTGTTCGGCGATCCGGCGGTTTTTTCCCCCGAGGTACCGGTTGGACGCCAGATAGTCCTCCATCACCGTAGCTTCCGGCACCCCCAAGGCCAGCAACACCATGGCCGAAGCGAAGCCGGTGCGATCCTTGCCCGCGGTGCAGTGGTAGAGAACCGGGGTGCCCTGGTCATCGAGCAGGCCATGCAGCCAGGCTCGAAAGAGCGGGCTCTGCTCGCGGACGAATTGGATGTTGGCCCGAACCAGCACATCGTCCAGGTGCAGCTCGGCGGTGTCGCCACTGTTGATGCGCCGAGTCAGCTCGCGGATGTCGATGTTGCCGGCACTGATCGGCATCTCGATCCGCCGCTCCATCAGCGCCGGCGGCAGGCGGTCGGGGGCGTCGGCGATTTCCTCGCGGCTGCGCAGGTCCACCACACGCTGCAGTTGCAGGCCTTGCAGCCTGCGTTGATCTTCGGCACTGAGTGTGTCCAGGGCTCCACCGCGATACAGCAGGCCCCACTTCACGCTACGTCCGTCGGCCGTGCGGTAGCCACCCAGGTCGCGCAGGTTGGGTGCGCTTGCCAGGTTCAGGTCGCGCGGCGCCTGGCGTTCGCTGGCGGGCAGTTCTTGCGGGGGCGCTGGCTGCTCGGCAGGGGCCGCATTGGCTGTGGCGATGGTGCACAGCAGGGCGGCCCCGAGGGCCAGGTCGAATCGGGTCATGTTGTGCTCTCCGTGAGTCTTCATTTGGCGCGCTTGCGCACGGCGGCGGGGGTGAAATCGCTGGCATCGTGGGCCAGGTCCGTCAGGCGGATCGGGCCGTGCTCATTGGTCAGGCGATCCACCAGATAGGCCCCGGACATCAGGTCGTGATACACCGATGGGCCCGCCTGATAGCTCTGGGTGTCATAGGCGTAGAAGGTGGTCTGCAGGTTGGTGCGCCAGAGGAGGTTGCGGGCGTCATAGCTGTCGGCCATGACCGCGCCCCAGGTGTCTTCGTCGATGTAGAAGCGGCGTTTGGCATACACATGACGGTTGCCGGGCTTGAGGCTGGCCTCCAGTACCCATACCCGGTGCAATTCGTAGCGCAGTGCTTCGGGGTTGGGGTGGCCAATGGTTTCGGTGAGCTTGGCCAGGGTGGTCGCGGGGTCGCTGATTGCATAGTTGTGATAGGGGATGAACAGCTCGCGCTTGCCGATGATCGTCCACTGGTAGCGGTCGGTGCCGCCATTGAACATGCGGCTGTCATCGTTGACCCGCAGGCCGCCGCTGGCGCCACTGGAAGGGTTGTCGTAGCCGACGTTGGGCGCGCGCCGCACTCGTCGGCTGCCCGGGTCGTATTGCCAGCTCTGCTGGGCGTTGGCCACCGGATCGACGAAGCCGTGGCCGAAGGTGATCTTGCCCAGCTCCCGGGCCGGTTCCAGGGTCCGGTACATGAAGTGGCTGTTGATGGCGTCGCGGTCGTCTTGCCGGGGGCTGTCCGGGTTGGTCCAGATATTGAGCGTCTGGTGATGCTGGACCTGACGTGCCTGCTTGCCGTTGGCCAGGGTGACGACCAGGCTGTAGACGCCTTCCTCGCCGGGCCCCCGCCCTTGTAGGGCGTGGTTCCAGATCAGTTCGTTGCCGTTTTTCGGGATCGGGAACGGCGACGCGCCCCAGGCCCCGGTGACGCCGTTGCCATCCTCGGTGAGTCGAGCGGTGCGCCCGTTTTCGCGAATTTGCTCTTCGATTTTCGCACTCGGGCGCATGTCGCGATGACTGGGATAGATGTCCATCCAGTAGCTGCGTGGATAGCGCTTGAACAGGGCGATCTGGCCGTCACTGAGGCGGTTCTGGTACTGCTCCAGGTTCTGCGCGGTAATCCTGAACAACGGGCGCTCTTTGGCATACGGATCGGGGTACAGCGAGCCGCTGCCGGCGAACTGCACATGGGGCGGAGTGCCGCGCCACTGGCCGGACCAGCCAGGAATGCTGCCGTCGGCGTTACCGGCACGCTCCGCGCCGACGGGCGTGAGATCTTGATCGAGGCGAGCCAGCTCGGCCTCGCTGAGCGCGGCCTGGGCCAGGGGGCACAGGCCGAGCAGGCCGGCGAGCACAAAGGCAGGGAATTGCGTTTGGCAGGACATGGAATGTTCTCCGGTTGTCTGGGCGAGGGTCAGAAGCTGTACTTGGCGTTCAGGGCGATGTGGTCGCGATCGCTCTGGTTGTTGTACCGGGGGCTGCCCAGGTAGGCGTTGTAGACGGCCTCCAGGGAGAGGTTCCCGAGGTACTCCAGGGTGCCGCCCAGGGACAGCCGATTCCTGCCCTGGTTGTAGCTGCCCAGAGAGGAGTTGCCGTTCACCCCCTGGTTGAAGGACAGCGGAATGGTCAGGTCCCAGCCGGGCATGATCTCGATGTAGCGCGAACTGGCGCGCAAGGTGTAACCCCAGGCAGAACGGTCGTTCCAGAGCTTGTCACTGGGGTTGCGCTGGGGCAGGTAGGCACTGTCGTTGCTCAAGACGCGGTTGTAGCCGACCTCGCCATTGAGGGTGAAATTGTCGGAAAAGGGCGTCTGGCCGAAGCCGTGGGTCATCGACAGCAGTACCTGGCCGGTCCTGCCGCGGGCAGTGTGGCGGGCGCCGCCGAGGTCGATCGCCAGGGGCAGGCGATCCTGGATGCTGATCTCGCCGTTGATGTTGGTGTCGACCACGACCGTGGCGAAGCTTGCGCCATACAGTTCGATGCCTTCGAAGTAGCGCGCCTGGTAGCTGCCGCGGCGGCTTAGGTTGTCCACCACCGGTGTCTTGCTGTGATAGCGCAGGCGGTAGAGGCCGAACTCGGTGTTGTTCAGGCTCTGGGCGACATAGCGCAGGGCCAGGCCGAACTGCCCGCTGTCGCGGGGTTCGTCATCTTTCAAGCGGACCAGTTGACCGGTGGAGTTGCTGTAGCCGCCCCTGTCGAGGAGGTCGGTGGTGGAAAAGTAGCTGCCGACCGCGTTGAGTCGGCTCTTCTTCCACTCGTACTGGTAGTAGAACTGCAGGTCGAGCGCGTCGGTGAGGCTGTAGGAGGCGAACAGCTGGCCGGTCGGCAGGGTACGCTCCTTGATCTCGACCCCGGGCACGTTGGATTTGCTGGCATCAAACGGGCTCATGGTCGAGGCAATGCCGTTGCCGTTGTAGACGCTCTCGCCCCAGTAGACCACCTGGCGCCCGAGGCGCAGGTTGAAGGGCCTGTCAGCGACTTGCCAACTGCCATACAGGTAGTTGTCGAGCATTTCCACGGCACCGCCGTGAGCGTCGCGGGTGGGCCTGGAAAACTGGTCGGGGCGCGAGCATTGCCCGGCGGCATAGCAGTTCGAGGTGCCGGTGTGGTTGTCATTGCGGCGATGGTAGACATTGTCGTAGTAGGCGCTGGCGCGCACGAACAGGCCGAAGTCACGGCGAAAGTTGAAGTCGGCGTCGCTGACCAGGCCCAGGCGATGGGTGATCAGGCTGCCCCGGTCGAAAGCGTTGTTGCCGTCGTTGCCGTTGGCATTGTTGCGCCCGCCAAGGGCATGGGCCGGCTTTGCCGTGCGCCAGGCCAGGCCATAGGAGACGACGTTGCTGTTCTGCACTTTGAGGTCGTCGCCGATTTCGAAGACCAGGGCGGCCAGCGGGGAACTGAACAGGAGCAAGGAACCGGGAACTGCGAGCAAGGTGGAGAAAGCGTAAGGCGTTGTTGTTTTTTTCATTGCTGCCTCTGAATGTCTGTTTTTGCGTCGAGGTACCGTAGGGTTGTGGAGGGGGGGAAGGGACTATCGGAAATGCAGCGGGGGCTGGACATCGTCTATTCGGACTAGTCGCTTTGTTGCGGGCGCCGCACGTTCAGGCCGCCGGAAGGGCTGAACGTGCGGGGTTCTGGAGGGAGGAGGGGACGGAGCAGGCGCTGCCCCTGGACGGGATCTTGAGCCTCAGGCCGTGCGTTCGCCGGTGCGCGGAAGGTCGCAGGCCATCACCCACATGCCGATCTGTTCCAGGTCGGTGCTGAACGGCACCTCGTCGACCTGCCGCAGGCCGGCGCTTTCATAGAAGCGCCGGGCGCCGCTGTTGCTCTTGAGCACGTCCAGCCACAGGCAGGGCTCACCGGCAGCGCTGGCCCGTTGCAGCACATGCTCCAGCAACCGGCGGCCATAGCCCTTGCCGGCCTCGGACTTGAGCAGATAGATCTTCTGCAGTTCGGCCCCGCGCCGAGCTCCATCGGGCAGTGGCCGGTTCCAGTTGAGCTTGGCAAAACCGATGGGCTGCTGCTGCGGGTCCAGGGCCAGCAGCCACAGGTGCAGGTGCTTGTCGGCCAGGGACTGTTCCAGGGGGGCGGGGGCAAAATCCTGGGCCAGGAACTGCTGCATGCCTTCGGTGCTCCAGATCGCGGCGAAGTGCTCGCGGTAGGTGGCGCAGCCAATGGCCTGGAGGGTGTCGATATCGCGGCTGTCGGCTTCACGGATGGTGATCATGCGTCATTCCTCGAGGGGCGGCTGGCCGGTGTCGCCGGGCTGGCGGCTGGCCCGCAATCCGGACGGGGCAGCTTACTCCGTTGCCCAAAGGGGCTCCAGCGCTCGGGCCGGGGCACGATGGCGGCGCGTCGTGGTCGTAGTTGCAGCCCCCTTTTTTCCGGCGTGCGGGATGTTTGGCGCAGCGTCGGGTTCTTCCGGAGATGCCATGAGCCAGGCCGTACTTGCCACCGAAACCAACCGCCGCCAATTGCAGCAGATCATCTCCGGCCTGTCCGACGGGGTGATCCTGATCGAGACCGACAAGCCCCGTACCCTGCTCTGGGCCAATGAAGCGGCCCTGGCCATGCACGGCGTCAGCACGGTCGAGCAGTTGGGCGGCAATCTGCGCGAATACGCCCGGCGCTATGCCTTGCGCTACCGCAACAACCATCCACTGGGCCTGGACAGCTACCCCATCAACCGGGTGGCTGCCGGAGAAACCTTCAGCGACGTGGTGGTGGAGGTCCAGGCCGAGATCGACGGCGAACCCCGGCACTGGGTGCACCGGGTGCGCAGCATGATCCTCGAGGACCGCAATGGCGCGCCGGAGTCCCTGGTGCTGATCCTCAGTGACGCCACCGACTGGGCCAGCGCCGAGCAGCGCTTCGAGAAGACCTTCAACGCCAACCCGGCGCCGGCGGTGATCTGCCGCCTGGGGGATTTGCGCTACATCAAGGTCAACCAGGGCTTCCTGGAGATGACCGGCTATGCCCGGGACCAGGTGATCGGCCGTTCGGTGTACGAGCTGGACGTGCTGGAAGACGCCGAGCACAAGGAACTGGCCGTCGAACGCCTGGGGCAGGGCGCGACCATCCCGCAGATGCAGGCCGAGCTGCGCCTGCCCGAGGGCGGCAGCAAGCTGGTGATCGTCGCCGGCCAGCCGCTGGACATCAACGACGAGGACTGCATGCTGTTTTCCTTCATGGACCTGGAGCCGCGGCGCAAGGCCGAGATCGCCCTGCGCCAGAGCGAGGAGCGTTTCGCCAAGTCGTTCCGCCTGACCCCGGTGCCGACCCTGGTGTGCAGCGCCGAGCAGCAGATCGTCGATGTCAACGAAGCCTTTCTCGACACCTGCGGCTACAGCAGCGAAGAGCTGCTGGGCAAGACCGTGCAGGACATCGGTTTTATCGCCGAGCCCCAGGCCGCCGAGCAGTTGTTCGGCCGCTTGGAGAAAAGCGGCAACGTCATGGGCCTGGACCTCAAGGTGCGCAAGAAGGGCGCCGAGCAGGTGGACTGCGTGGCCTACGCCGATACCGTGCTGATCCAGGACAGCCCCTGCTACCTGCTGGTGCTGATGGACATCAGCGAGCGCAAGCGCTCGGAGCTGGAGCTGGTGGGCGCCATCGAGGAGGTGATGCGTGATGCCTCCTGGTTCAGCCAGACCCTGATCGAAAAGCTCGCCAACGTGCGCAACACCCGCAGCGCGCAAGCCCCGGCGGTAACCTCTGCCGAGCTCACCACCCGCGAGCGCGAGGTCCTGGGGCTGATTTACCAGGGGCTGGCGGACAAGGAAATTGCCGCGCAACTGCAGTTGGCCCCCAACACCGTGCGCAATCACGTGGCCACCCTGTACTCCAAGCTCGATGTGCACAGCCGTGGCGAGGCCATTGTCTGGGCCCGGGAGCGCGGGCTGTTTGCCGGCAGTGCCGGCTGACCCGGTGCAAATGCACCAGTGCAACCAGTGCAAATGCGCCTTTTGCCCAGGGGCGGGCCTTTCTATCCTGTGATTCTGCGCAGGGCTCTGTATCGGGCCTCTGCCATTCATGAACCGCAGTAGAAGGAGCGCCAGCATGGCTAGCGAACAGATCAAGGGCACAGTGGGCAAGGTGGCCGGCAAGGCCGAGGCCGTGGTGGGTGAGTGGCTGGATGATGAGCAACTGCAAGCCCGCGGCATGGCCCGGGAAGCCGCCGGGCAATTGCAGGAAAAGTACGGCCAGGCCCTGGACCAGGGCGCGCGCTGGGTACGGGACAAACCGCTGTTGAGCGTGGCCCTGCTGGCCGGCGTCGGCCTGTTGGCGGGCCTGCTGCTGCGGCGCCGCTGAAATGCCGGCGGCCATCACCCTGGCGCAGTTGCGCGCTTGTATCGAGCAGCGCCTGGCGCCCCTGGCCTGCAGCTTCAGCAACGCCGGTGACGGCACCCTGACCCTGCGGGTGTTCGAGCCGGCCAGCGGCCGGGTCGACCTGGTGGTGACCGGGCTCAGCGCCCGGGCGCTGCAGAGCGAGGCCGATGTGCAGAAGATCATCGACGAACTGCTCTATGAGCTGGGCAGCAACTCCCTGGGCCAGCTCGATCTGGCGCCCTGAACCCGGCCTTGCATCGGGGCCGGTCGATGGCGACAGCCCACGGCCTGAACTATAAGCAATGGGTCGACGGTCGGGTTCCCGGCCGTCATCTCCAGCCTTTTGCAGGTGCCCGGGCATGCCTTCAACCCTGTTGCCGCGCCGTATTTTCCTGATCACCCCGCTTTTCTGGATGGGCCCATGAACGCCCGGGCCCAGGGCTTGCCCCGGCGCCTGGAAAACATCGTGCTGGTGGCGGATCTGGCGGGCACTGCGGTGTTTGCCGTGGAGGGTGCGATCAGCGCCATGCGCGCCCAACTGGACCTGCTGGGGGTGATGGTGATCGCCTTTATCGTCGCCCTTGGCGGAGGGGTGACCCGTGACCTGCTGATTGGCGCCACGCCGCCCAAGGCCGTGGCCGACTGGCGGTACCCGGCGCTGGCGCTGCTGATGGGCGGGCTGGCCTTCGTGGCACGGGACTGGGTGCTGGGGTGGTCCGGGCCGCTGCTGATTCTGCTGGACGCCGCGGGGCTGGGGCTGTTTGCCGTGGCGGGCACGCAGAAGGCGCAGAACTTCGGTATCTCGCCCTTTGTCTCGATGCTCATGGGTACGGTGACCGGGGTGGGGGGCGGGGTGATTCGCGACATTGTCCTGGCCCGCATTCCTCTGGTGCTGCAGGTCGACCTGTATGCCAGCTCGGCTTTTGTCGGCGCGGCCAGCCTGGTCATCGCCCGGCGCCTGGGCGTGCCGCCTTTATGGTCGGCCTGGCTGGCGGGCACCGTCTGTTTCGCCCTGCGCATGCTCTCGGTGCGCTACGGCTGGCAACTGCCCAAGGCCTTGTAGCCGCTGATGCAGGTTGCGAACGGCTTGGGCGGCATTGCGACGCAGAAGACACCGGGAGCGTGAGAGCGCGGAAGGTTTGGCGCAAGATCGTCAAGCAAGGCCCTGCGTACCGAACGCGGCCCGGCCTTTCGCAGCTTCGCAGGCTCAGCAGCGGCTACAGGGTCACAGGGTCACAGGCACCGGATCATAGGGGCGTGGAGGCCGGGATCAATTGTCGGCAATCAGGCTCGGCCGGCAGTCCAGGCTTAGGCGCGCGCCGCCGCGTTCGCTGCTGCCCACCTCAAGCTTGAAGCCGTGCAGGCTGACAATCGCCGCGACGATCGACAGGCCAAGGCCAAACCCGCCCTGGGCATTGTTTTCATCCACCCGGTAAAAGCGCCGGAACACCGCCGCCCGTTCCGCTGCGGGTATTCCGGGGCCTGAGTCGAGCACTTCCAGGCGCGGGCTGCCGTCGTCGTCAATCCCCCGCAGGATCACTTCGCCCCCCGGTGGGGTGAACTTGATGGAGTTGCTCAGCAGGTTGGCCAGGGCCTCGAACAACAGGGCGCGGTCACCGGTGAGGCTGGGCAGGCTCGCCGGTACATCCAGCACCAGGGTCAACTGGCCTTCCTCGGCCAGGGGCAGGTAGAAGTCATAGAGCTCGTGCAGCAGGGGCAGGGGGTCGAGCACCAGGAAGCCCGAGCGCCGCTGCTGGTCCTCCAGTTCGGAAATCCGCAGCAACCCGCGAAAGCGTGCCATCAGGGTGTCGGCCTCGGCCAGCAGCTGGTCCATCTGCAGGGCCTGGGGCGAGCCTTCCTCGGCCTGTTGCTGCAGGCGATAGAGCTGGGCCCGCAGGCGGGTCAGCGGGGTGCGCAGGTCGTGGGCGATGTTGTCGCACACGCCCTTGACCTCATGCATCAGCCGTTCGATGCGTTCGAGCATGGCGTTGACGATGGCCGCCAGCATGTCCAGCTCGTCGCGCCGGTCCGACAGTGGCAGGCGCCGGGTCAGGTCGCCGGCGACTATGGCTTCGGCGCTGGCCTGGATCTGGCGGATGCGTCGCAAGGGCCGGCGGCGCAGCAGGTGCCAGCCGGCGGCGCCGGGAATGATGGTCAGGGAAATGCCCCAGAGCAGGGCGTGGAGAATGATCCGGGTCACCGCGAACAGCGAGCCGTTGTCGCGCACCAGCACCAGCCAGCGGCCATCCCGGGTGTGGGTGGCCACGGCGTCGCAGCTGTCGCGGGGCAGGCTCGGGTCGTCGGAGTCGATGCAGTTCTTCAGTTCGTGGATCTTGCCGTCCAGGGGCAGGTCGTCGGGTATCTGCCGGATCGGCCCGCTCAGGGGCCGGCGCTGCTCATCGAACAGGCCGTAGGCGTCGATGGCGCGCATGTCGAAAGTCATGCTGGTGGTCAGGGCTTCCACCAGCTGGTCGCCCTCGAAGCGCGCGAACAGGTGCTGGCGCTGCATCAGCGAGTGCTTGGCCAGGCTGTCCAGGTAGGTGGAGACCTCGTAGTACAGCACCCCCATGAGGATGCAGCTCCAGGCCACGAACAGCGTGCTGTAGAGCGCCAGCAGGCGGCTGCTGGAGGAACGCCAGCCTTTAGAGGGGTTCAGCAATGACATAACCCGAGCCTCGCACGGTGCGGATCAACGGGGTCATGCCGGGCGGGTCGATCTTCTTGCGCAGGCGGCCGATGTGCACGTCGATCAGGTTGGTACCGGGGTCGAAGTGATAGCCCCAGACCTCCTCGAAGATCATCATCCGCGAGAGGATCTGGCCGGTGTTGCGCATGAGGAATTCCAGCAGCTTGTACTCGGTGGGCAGCAGGCTCAGCAACTGGTCGGCGCGGGTTGCCTCGCGGCTGATCAGGTTCAGTTCCAGGTCCGCCACCCGCAGGCTGGTGTCGAAATCCTTGACCGTGTTCTTGCGCCGCAGCAGCACTTCGACCCGGGCCGCCATCTCGTCGGAGGCGAAGGGCTTGGTCAGGTAGTCGTCGCCCCCGGCCCGCAGGCCGCGCACCCGTTCATCGACGTCGGAGAGGGCGCTGATCATCAGGATCGGCGTCGACACACCGATGGTGCGCAGGGTGGTGACGATGGCCAGGCCGTCCAGTTCCGGCAACATGCGGTCCAGGGTGATCAGGTCGTAGTCGCCGCTCACGGCGCGCACCAGGCCCTCGCGGCCATTGTCCACCCAATCCACGTCGAGGCCGTGGCTGCTCAGTTCGGCGACGATTTCCCGGGCGGTCACGGCGTCGTCTTCGATGGTCAGAATGCGGGTCATAGGCGTTACCTGTTTGGCGGTTCGTGACACAGGCGGGCATTTTGCCAAGAAACGGCGGCCGCAATTCTAAAAAAACTTTCATCTGCGCCTCCAGGCCTCTGTCCAGACCTTGAACAAGCCCCTGCCAGAGGCCGCGCTGCCTGATATTATCGCGCCACTTTTATGGCCAGGAGGCACATCCATGACGGGCCTGCCCCGGGTTGGCTGGAAGCCAATGTCCTTTCTCTGCCTGATGGTGCTGTGCAGCGGCGCGGTGCTGGCGGCCAACCAGCCCTGTTCCGGGCGCAAGGGCGGTATCGCCCGTTGCGACGGCGAGCTGTTCCTGTGCAACGACGGTTCCATCAGCGCGTCGAAAAAGAACTGCGCCCTGATGTCCGGCCAGCGCTCCACTACCCCCCGGGCCGAGCCCCTGCTGCGCGACGCCCAGGGATGCAGCTGTGGCAGCGGCAGTTTCTGCACTGGGCCCCGGGGCGGGGTGTACTGCCTGACCCCCAGTGGCAACAAGAGCTACAAGCGACATTGAAAACCCGATTGACCTTCTGTGTATCAAGGTGTTGTGCAATGAACTACGCATCACGTTTCAAAGGCCTGCTGTGGCTTTTGGTGGCCAGCCTGCTGTTGAGTCTCGCCGTGGATCTGGCGCTGCGCCTGCCGGGTTATCTGGAGGCCTATGCTGCCGACCCCCGCTATGCGCGCTGGATGCTGGCGTATCGCGGCCTGGACGTCCTGGTCATCGCCCTGATGGCGGTGGCCGTGCCGGGAATCATGCGGCTGCTGGATTTTCGTCGTTCGGCCTGGCTGGCATTGCCGCTCTTTACCTTGTGGGGGCAGGGCATCGCGCAATTGACCCTGGTGGGCAACCTGCTGCTGGCCCTTTGGATCCTGGTACTGGTGGTGCACCTGTGCTGGACCCGCGGCCGGGAGCTCTACCGGAGCCGGCAGGCCTGAGCACCGGGCGGGCCGTGCAGAACGCCCGCCCGAAAACTCCCGGGCCGGTAAATTGCACGATCAGGGATTATCTGCTTATCGCAACTCATTGAAATAAAAGAGTTTGTAAAGTTCGTGCAACTGGCACGGTGGCTGCACTTGTCCCTTCGAGACGTGTAACACCATTTTTCATGCCTGGAGCTGAACAACAATGAACAGACCCTCTGAACACCTGCTGGCCACCGCAGATGCCTCGAGTCATCACTCGGGCGTGTCCTGGGCGGCGATCTTCGCCGGCGCCGCGGCGGCCGCCGCTCTTTCGCTGATCCTCCTGTTGCTGGGCTTCGGCCTGGGCTTTTCCGCGGTTTCGCCCTGGGCCGGCAGCGGCATCAGCGCCAAGGGCCTGGGCATTTCCAGCATTGTCTGGCTGGCCGTGACGCAGATCATCGCTGCCGGCCTGGGCGGTTACATCGCCGGGCGCCTGCGGGTGAAGTGGGCCAACCTGCATGGCGATGAAGTGTATTTCCGCGACACCGCCCATGGCTTCCTGGCCTGGGCCGTGGCCACCCTGGTCACCGCGACTTTGGTGGTGGGGTCGGTCAGCAGCGTCATCAGCGGCGGCGTGCATGCCGGCGCCCAGGTGGCTTCCGGCGCCGCCGGTGCCATGACCCAGGTGGCCGGCCATGCTGCCGCCCAGGGTTCCCAGGATGACTACGGCTACTTCGTCGACAGCCTGTTCCGCGACGATCGCCCGGCGGCGGTCAGCGATGACGCGGCCCGTGGCACGGTATCGCGGATCTTCGTGCGCACCCTGAGCAACGACGGCCAGTTGGCCCCTGAGGACCGCAGCTACCTGGCGCAATTGGTGGCCCAGCGTACCAACCTCAGCCAGGCCGATGCCGAGCGTCGGGTCGATGAAGTCTTCGCCAAGACCCGCCAGGCCGTGGAAGAAGCCAAGCAGGCCGCCAAGGAAGCTGCCGACACTGCAGCCAAGGTGGCTGCCTGGTCGTCGCTGTGGATGTTTATCGCGCTGCTGTGCGGGGCCTTCTTCGCCAGCCTCGCGGCGACCTTTGGCGGTCGTCGTCGGGACGCCGTGGTCTGGCTTGAAAGCGATGTCCAGCCGCGCACCGTAGCCCCCACCCCCGTTCACTGATCCAGGAGATTTCCCATGCGCTCATTACTCTTGTGGTTCCTCGGTGTGCCGATCCCGGTGATTATCCTGATCGCCCTGTTCATGCACTGATTCAAGCTATAAAGCCCGGCCCGAACGGGCCCGGGCCTTCCCGAACGCCGCTGCCGGCCATTGCCGCCAGCGGCGTTTTTGTGCGCGGTATCGCAGTTTTGCAAGGGCTGGCCAGCGCCCCGTGCGAGGCAGCCGTTTGCTTGGCCCAGATCAATATCCGTGTCCGACAAACCGACTAGATTGGCCCGCGCTCGGTTCTGACAAACAGCTTGGGACCGGGACGTTGCCCGGTCCCGACCGCAGCAGCATGGACGGCGGGACGCCGGCAACCCCATTCATTTTTCACGGATGAACCCACAATGCGTCAGATAGACCGCAACTTCGATATTCAGCCGCTGCAGCATGCGGACATGACCATCAGCCTCAATGGCCAGCCAGTCACTGCCGCCCTGGGTGAAACCGTCCTCAGCGTGATCCAGGCCACCGGCCTGCGCCAGGTGGCGCGCAACGATCACGGGCAACTGGTCGGCGCCTACTGCGGCATGGGCGTGTGCCATTGCTGCCTGGTGCAGATCGACGGCCGGCACAAGCGCCGCGCCTGCCAGACCCTGGTCAAGCCGGGGATGCAGGTGCAGACCCTGAGCAACCGCATCACTGAAACGGAGCCCACGTTATGAGCCTGAACCCGGTGATCGTCGGCGGTGGGCCGGCGGGCATGGCGGCCGCCATCGAACTGGCCGAGCACGGTGTGCGCAGCACCCTGATCGAAGAGGCCTCGCGCCTGGGGGGCGTGGTCTACCGCGGGCCGTTGCGCGACGGCGTGCAGCTGGATTACCTGGGGCCGCGCTACTGCGAAATGCTGGCCAAGCTGCACGGCGATTTCGCCGACCACGAACAGATGATCGACGTGCGCCTCAACAGCCGGGTAGTGGGCGCCGAAGGCACCCAGAGCCTGGTGCTGCTCGATGGCGAAGAGCAGGTGCAGCAGGTCAGCTACGAGCAGTTGATACTGGCCGCCGGCTGCCATGAGCGCAGTGTGCCGTTCCCCGGCTGGACCCTGCCCGGGGTCAAGCTGCTGGGTGGCCTGCAATTGCAGATCAAGAGCGGGGTGGTCAAGCCCCAGAGCCCGGTGGTGATCGCCGGTACCGGCCCCTTGCTGCCCCTGGTGGCGTGCCAACTGCATGCTTCCGGCGTGCGCGTGGCGGGGGTCTACGAGGCTTGTGCCCTGGGCAAGATCGCCAAGCAGAGCCTGGCCATGCTCAACAAGCCGCAACTGTTTCTCGACGGCCTGAGCATGCTCGCCTACCTCAAGCTGCACGGCATTGCCCTGCGCTATGGTTGGGGCGTGGTCGAAGCCCAGGGCCAGGACGCCCTGAGCGTGGTCACCGTGGCGCCGTACTCCAGCGACTGGCAGCCGGACATGGCCAAGGCCCAGCGCATTGCTGCCCAGACCCTGGCGGTGGGCTACGGCTTCATCCCGCGCACCCAGTTGAGCCAGCAGATGGGCCTGGAACACAACTTCAGCGACGACGGCTACCTGCGCGCCAGCGCCAACGCCTGGCAGCAGAGCAGCGAGCCCCACGTGCACCTGGCCGGCGACATGGGCGGCATCCGCGGCGGCGAGGCGGCCATGCTCAGCGGGCGTATCGCCGCGCTGTCGATCCTCATGCAGCGTGGCGTACTGAGCAACGAAGCGGCCCTGCAACGGCGCCAGGGTTACGAGCGCAAGCTGGCCTCGATCCTGCGTTTTCGTGGTGCGGTGGACCGCTATACCGCGCGTGGCGCCGGGCAGGTAGAGCTGCCCAAGGGCGACACCGTGATCTGCCGTTGCGAACACACCACCCGCAACGACATCGAGCGTGCCCTGAGCCAGGGCGTGCAGGACATGGCCAGCCTGAAAATGCGCACCCGGGTGAGCATGGGCGACTGCCAGGGGCGCATGTGCGTGGGCTATTGCAGCGACCGCCTGCGCCAGGCCACCGGGCGCAAGGACGTGGGCTGGATCCGCCCGCGCTTCCCGCTGGACCCGATTCCGTTTTCCGCGTTCCCGCCGTCTGACCAGGAGGTCTCCCAGCATGATTAAGCATTACGACGTGGTCATTGCCGGTGGCGGCGTGATCGGCGCTTCCTGCGCCTACCAGTTGTCCAAGCGCAAGGACCTGAAGGTGGCGCTGATCGACGCCAAGCGCCCGGGCAACGCCAGCCGCGCTTCGGCCGGCGGCCTGTGGGCCATCGGCGAGTCGGTAGGGCTGGGCTGCGGGGTGATCTTCTTTCGCATGATGTCGGCCAACCGCAAGCGCGAGGCCCAGGGTTCGGCGGTGGTGGTGGATTCCAGCACTCCGCACATCCTGCCGCAGTCGTTCTTCGACTTCGCCCTGCAGTCCAACGAGTTGTACCCGCGCCTGCACCGCGAGCTGATGGGCCTGCACAACATGGATTTCAAGTTCGAGCAGACCGGGCTCAAGTTCGTCATCTATGACGAGGAAGACCGCCTGTACGCCGAGCACATCGTCGGCTGCATCCCGCACCTGAGCGACCAGGTACGCTGGCTCGACCAGGCGGCCCTGCGCGCCGCGGAACCCAATGTCAGCCATGAAGCCCAGGGCGCCCTGGAGTTCCTCTGCGACCACCAGGTCAACCCGTTCCGCCTCACCGACGCCTACACCGAAGGCGCACGCCAGAACGGCGTGGATGTGTACTTCAACACCAACGTCACCGGGGTCCTGCACCAGGGCAATCGGGTCAGCGGGGTGAAGACCGACGTTGCCGGGTTGTTCCGCTGCACGACCCTGATCAACGCCGCCGGCGCCTGGGCCGCCGAGCTGAGCCTGCAGGCCACCGGCATCGAGATTCCGGTGAAGCCGGTGAAGGGCCAGATCCTTCTCACCGAGCGCATGCCCAAGCTGCTCAACGGCTGCCTGACCACCAGCGACTGCTACATGGCGCAAAAGGACAACGGCGAGATCCTGATCGGCAGTACCACCGAGGACAAGGGCTTCGACGTCACCACCACCTACCCGGAGATCAACGGCCTGGTGCAGGGCGCAGTGCGCTGCGTACCGGAGCTGGCCCATGTCAACCTCAAGCGCTGCTGGGCGGGGTTGCGCCCGGGTTCGCCGGATGAGCTGCCGATCCTCGGGCCGATGGATGGGGTCGAAGGCTACCTCAATGCCTGCGGGCACTTCCGCACCGGCATCCTGACCTCGGCCATCACCGGCGTGTTGCTGGACAAACTGGTGAACGACGAAGCCCTGCCGCTGGACATCACCCCCTTCCTGGCCCGGCGCTTCGCCACTGCCGCCGTGAAGAAACAGCCCGAACCGGCCTGACCGCTCTGTAGGCGCTGGCTTGCCAGCGAAGGCGTTTTCGAAGGCGCTGCAAGGCTTGCGGGCCTCTTCGCCGGCAAGCCGGCTCCTACGGGGATATGGGGTTGCTGTAGGCGCTGGCTTGCCAGCGAAGGCGTTTTCGAAGGCGCTGCAAGGCTTGCAGGCCTCTTCGCCGACAAGCCGGCTCCTACGGGGATATGGGGTTGCTGTAGGAGCTGGCTTGCCAGCGAAGGCGTTTTCGAGGGCGCTGCAAGGCTTGCGGGCCTCTTCGCCGGCAAGCCGGTTCCTACGGGGAGGGTGTGGCTCAGGTGGCGGGGGTGGCGAGGAACACCGGCAATTGTTCGGCGTACTCGGCAAAGCCGCGTACTGCCGGGAATTGCCCGGGGTTGAACTGGTCTGCCACCATCATCTGGCTGAAACTCCAGGCCACCGCCAGGCTGATGCCGGCCTGGCCCAGGGAGCCGTCCCGGGGCAGGGGCTGTTTCTGCAACTCCTGCTCCAGCTCGCCATAGGCAGCCTGCAACTGGCCGCCAACCCGCTCCAGCCAGGGGCCGTGCTGTTTCTCCGCGGGGCGCAGGTTGCGCTCGTAAACGATCTGTACCGACTTCTCGCAGGCCGCCAGGGCCAGGCCGACCAGCCGCAGCTCACGCAGGCGCTGGGGCAGGGCGGCGGGCATCAGGCTGCGTTGCGGGCCGGCCAGGGTTTCCAGGTAGTCGATGATCAGGCTCGAATCCATCAGCACTTCACCGCCCTCGCAGACCAGGGTCGGGGCCTTGACCACGGGGTTGATCGCCTTGAACTGCTCGAAGGTGCTGAACACCGAAAGCGAGTGATGCTCGAAGGGCAGGCCCAGGCTCTTGAGGCTGATGGCGACGCGGCGCACGTAGGGTGAATCGAGCATTCCAATAAGCTTCATCACGTATTTCCTTGTCTTGAACGGCACAACGGATGGGAAAGGCGCGGCCAATTTAGCGGTATTGAAGCGGCCTTGCACAGTGCAAACCTGTAGCCGCTGCCGCAGGCTGCGAACGGCTCCGAAGGAGATGCGGGGATATTGAAGGCGCTAGAGGTTCGGCTGGAGGCTGCCACGCAAGGCCCTGCGTACCGAACGCGGCCCGGCCTTTCGCAGCTTCGCAGGCTCAGCAGCGGCTACAGGGGTGCAGGAAGGCGTTCCGAGCCGGCGCCTATTGCCGCCGTGGCCGCAGGCACCACCAGGCCAGCCCCAGGGCCAGGCTGAACAGGCCGGTCAGGGCCTGCAGCGAGCCCGCCGGGCTGTCCGCCAGCAGGCTGGCCAGCAGCCCGCAGCCGGCGGTCATGGCCATCTGGATAAAGAAGAACAGACCCGAGGCGGTGCCCGCCACCGCCGCATAGGGCTGCAGGATCGCCAGCTGGCAGGCGGGAATCGCCAGGCCCACCGAGAGCATTAGCGCCAGCATCGGCAGCACGATGGCCCACAGGCTGTCGGGCCACAGGCTGCGGGTGAGCAGCAACAGGCCGGCGCCGGCCAGGTTCAACAGGCAGGCCGCGGTGATCAGGCGGTCGGTACTGTGGCGTACCCCCAGGCGCTGGAACAGCCGCGACCCCATCAGGTAGCCGGCCACGGTGGCGGCGAACACCAGGGCGTAGGCCGTGGGCGACAGCCCCAGCTGGCGCTGCAACAGGGCCGGCGATTGCACAATGAACGGGAAGTAGGTGCAGTAAAGGCAGCCGATGGCCAGGGAATAGCGCATGAAGTAGGCCTCGCCCAGCAGGCGCAGGTACAGGCTCGGCAGGCTTTTCACGGCCACTGGCGCGAGCTGCGGCGGGCGGGTTTCGGCCAGCCGCTTGAACATCAGCAGCCAGGCCGCAGCGGCCACCAGGCTCAGGCACAGGAACAGGCCACGCCAGCCCAGCAACTGGTCGATCAGGCTACCCAGGGGCGGTGCCAGCATCGGCGACAGGGCAATGCCCATGGACAACAGCCCCAGCAGCCGCGGCTGCTCCTCGGGCGGGCAGCGGTCGCGGACCATGACCCGGCCCACCAGGGTGCCGCAGCAACCGCCCAGGGCCTGCAGCAGGCGGGCGCCCATCAGTACTTCGACACTGGCGGCCAGCATGCAGGCCAGGCTGGCCGCGAGAAACAGCGCTGTGCCCGCCAGCAGTACCGGGCGCCGGCCATAGCGGTCGCACAGCGGGCCACCCAGCAGCATCGACAGGGCATAGCCGAGCATGTAAAGGCTCAGGGTCAGTTGCAGCTGGGCGTCGCTGGCCCCCAGTTGGTCGGCCATGGCCGGCAGCGCCGGCAGGTACAGGTCGATGCTGATCCGCGGCAGGCAGACCACCACCAGCAGCAACAGGGTCCAGAGC
>NZ_LZZQ01000020.1:0-12579 GCF_014170225.1 Pseudomonas sp. UME65
TTAGCGGGAGGCGAATTCTACAGCGTTACACGCTGCTGTCAACACCTCTTTTCAACCGCTTTCGATCGAGAGGATCGAATCGTTAATAAGGCGAAAACTGACTGCCTTACCAACTGCTTCTGGCTTCGATGAACTGAAGCGTAACCGCTGTCGAAAACTGCGTAACTCGTTGAATCTCAAGGAGTTTTCCGTTTCGACTGCGCCGGAAGTGGGGCGAATTATAGACCTGTAGAATCTGCCGTCAAGGGTTAATTACGATTTTGTTGCAGAAGATGCTTTCTTTGCGATTAAGCGCGGAATCCGGCGCATTACAGGGGGAACACGCAGCAACAACAACAGCCCCCCTATAGAAGCGTAGACCGCCCACTCCTTCAGGTCCGCCCGGACAATCCATAGCATATGCAGCAGCCCCAGCCCCAGGATGAAATAAACCAGGCGATGCAGCTTCTTCCAACGCGCCCCCAAGCGACGCTGGCTATAACGATTGGACGTCACAGCCAATAACAACAGAAAGAGGAACCCCAGGCTTCCGACAAAGATATAGGGGCGCTTGCGCAACTCAACTCCCAGCTGCGACCAGTCCAACCCCAAGATGAATACCCCATAAGCACTCAGGTGCAGCACTACATAAGCGAAGCACCACAACCCCAACTGTCGGCGCACAGCGATCCAGCCCGACCACCCCGTGAGTTTTTGCAAAGGAGTCATGCCCAAGGTGATCAACAACAGCATCAGCGTGCCCAACCCCAGACGATCAACCAGTACCTTGCCCGGGTCCGGCCCCAGGACCGAAGCCCAGGCTTCATACAGCCAATACAGAGGCCAGATAGCCGCAGCGATAAAGACACCGATACGCCAGAACGAATAACGCATCAGTAGTTCTTCCGCAGATCCATGCCGCTATATAAAGAAGCGACTTCATCCGAGTAACCGTTGAACATCTGGGTTTCCCGCACATTGGGACTGAACAGACTGCTGGGTAGACGTCGTTCCCGAGCCTGGGTCCAGCGTGGATGATCAACCGTCGGATTCACATTCGCGTAAAAACCATATTCGTTGGCCGCAATGCTCTGCCAGGTAGTCTTGGGCTGCTCGCTGACCAGGCTGATGCGCACAATCGACTTCACACTTTTGAAGCCATATTTCCAAGGCACTACAAGGCGCAGCGGCGCACCATTCTGGTTAGGCAGTTCACGCCCGTACATCCCCACTGCAAGAATCGCCAATGGATTCATTGCCTCATCAAGACGCAATCCCTCGACATAGGGCCAGTCGATCAAGGCAAAGCCGGAGCGCTGGCCCGGCATACTCTTGGGATCCTGCAACGTTTCAAAGCGAATGAACTTGGCGCTGCTGGTGGGCTCCACCTGCTTGAGCAAGGCAGAGATTGGAAAACCTATCCAGGGAATCACCATCGACCAGGCCTCTACGCAACGCAGTCGATAAATACGCTCCTCCAGCGAGTAGGGCTTCATGAAATCTTCCAGGGCGTAGCGGCCTGGCTTAGCCACCTCACCATCCACGACCACACTCCACGGCTGAGTCTTGAGCGCACCCGCGTTGGCCCCCGGATCCCCCTTGTCAGTGCCGAATTCGTAGAAGTTGTTGTAGTGAGTCGCATCCTTGAAAGGCGTGATCGCCTCATCCCTGACGGTTACTGCTTGCCACTGAGTGGTCGACAGCTTGTCGGAGAACCACGCGGGAGTCTGGCCCGGCTCAACATCGGCATAACGCGACGCGTCCTGTGCTGCTGCCCATCGCGGCAAGCTGGCAAACGCCATGCCCGCAACCGCACCACTGAGCAGGCTGCGTCGAGAGAGGTAAAGAGATTCGGGCGTAACCTCAGACTCATTGCAGTCGGACGACTTGGGGAATTTGAATAACATGGCAACTCCGCAGTATTGGAGGACAGATGTACCAATAGACTGCGGAGTATGGGGGAAATTACATCACTCGACGCTTTTGCGACGACGCAGGTGCAACAGGTACTGGATAGGGCCCGACGCCGCATAGGCGAGGAACACCAAAAGCAGAATGCGCGGCGGATCGCTGAACACCACTGCAAACACCAGTACCACCGCCAGGATCGCCACAAAAGGTACGCGCCCTTTCAGGTCCAGGTCCTTGAAGCTGTTGTACTTGATGTTACTGACCATCAGCATGCCTGCGGCGGCCACCATCAACGCCACCAGGAACGACATCTTCGACCCCTGGATCCCGTAGTCGCTGAATGCCCAGACGATACCAGCCACCACACCCGCCGCTGCCGGGCTGGCAAGCCCGATGAAATAACGCTTGTCGGCAGTACCGACTTGAGTATTGAAACGCGCCAGACGCAAGGCCGCGCCTGCCACATAGATGAAGGCGACCATCCAGCCAACCTTGCCCATGTCACCCAGAGCCCAGCCAAAGGCCAACAACGCCGGCGCTACGCCGAATGCAACCATATCGGACAGCGAGTCGTATTCAGCGCCAAAAGCACTCTGTGTGTTGGTCATGCGGGCAACACGCCCATCCAGGCCATCGAGCACCATGGCCACGAAAATGGCGATCGCGGCGAAGGCAAAGTACTTGCTCGCCCCGGCCGCATCTCCGGCACTCATTGCACTCTGGGCGCTCATGGAGCTAATGATGGAATAGAACCCCGCGAACAGGTTCGCAGTGGTGAACAGATTCGGCAGAAGATAGATACCACGATGCCGGACTTTACGGCCTTCAGCGTCATGCCCTTCTTCGACATGCTCATCGATCGGTAGCAGGCTTTCGGCGTCAGAGGCCTGGTTTGGCTCTTCGGGACGTTCGCTCATGGACATTACCTTGCAACGGTGTGAAAAGTTTCGACAGATACCCAGGGCCGCGATTCGGCCACAAAGGATCCAGCTTTATACCAGAACCTATCCATGCAAACGAAAAAACGCGGCCTAGGCCGCGTTTTCCCTGACAAGACTCGAACTTAGTTCTTGGCTTTGTCGACGATTTTGTTGGCACCGATCCAAGGCATCATCGAGCGCAGTTGCTCGCCGATGATCTCGATACCGTGAGCGGCATTGTTACGACGCTTGGCGGTCATCGATGGGTAGCCGGTAGCGCCTTCGCTGATGAACATCTTCGCGTATTCGCCGTCCTGGATGCGCTTCAGAGCATTGCGCATGGCCTGACGGGATTCGGCGTTGATGACCTCTGGGCCAGTCACGTACTCGCCGTATTCAGCGTTGTTGGAGATCGAGTAGTTCATGTTGGCGATACCGCCTTCGTACATGAGGTCAACGATCAGCTTCAGTTCGTGCAGGCACTCGAAGTAGGCCATTTCTGGAGCGTAGCCAGCTTCAACCAGGGTTTCGAAACCGGCTTTGACCAGCTCGACGGTACCGCCACACAGAACAGCCTGCTCACCGAACAGGTCGGTTTCAGTCTCGTCCTTGAAGGTGGTTTCGATGATGCCGGTACGACCGCCGCCCACGCCTGCGGCGTAGGACAGGGCAACGTTCTTGGCGTTGCCGGAAGCGTCCTGGTAGATCGCGATCAAGTCAGGAATACCACCGCCCTTGACGAACTCGGAACGTACGGTGTGGCCTGGAGCCTTCGGCGCGATCATGATCACGTCGAGGTCGGCACGAGGCACAACCTGGTTGTAGTGGATCGCGAAGCCGTGGGAGAAGGCCAGAGTAGCGCCCTTCTTGATGTTCGGCTCGATTTCGTTCTTGTACAGCTGGGACTGGAACTCGTCCGGGGTCAGGATCATGACCAGGTCTGCACCGGCAACGGCTGCAGCAACGTCGGTCACTTTCAGGCCGTGGGCTTCAGCCTTGGCAACGGTAGCCGAGCCTTTACGCAGGCCGACAGTCACATCAACGCCGGAATCCTTCAGGTTGCATGCTTGAGCGTGGCCCTGGGAACCGTAGCCGATGATGGCAACTTTCTTACCCTGGATGATCGACAGGTCGCAGTCTTTATCGTAGAAAACTTTCATGAATTTCCCCTATATCAGGCCGTCCGGCCATTCGCTAATTTGAGTTAGATGCTCAGTACTTTGTCGCCACGGGCAATCCCGGTGACACCACTGCGTACGGTTTCCAGAATCGATGCGGTGCCGATCGATTGAATGAAGCTGTCGAGCTTGTCGCTGGTACCGGTCAGTTGAACGGTATACACGCTGGCGCTGACATCAACGATCTGCCCACGGTAAATATCGGTAGTGCGCTTGACCTCGGCGCGCTGGGCGCCAGTGGCCTTGATCTTGACCAGCATCAGTTCACGCTCGATGTGCGCGCTTTCCGACAGGTCTACCAGCTTCACCACCTCAACCAGCTTGTTCAGGTTCTTGGTGATCTGCTCGATGATCTCGTCATGGCCAACGGTGGTCAGGGTCAGACGCGACAGTGTCGGGTCTTCAGTCGGCGCCACCGTCAGGCTTTCGATGTTGTAGTTGCGTTGCGAGAACAGACCTACAACACGAGACAGAGCACCCGGTTCGTTTTCCAGAAGCAAGGAAATAATGTGCCGCATGATTAAGTACGCTCCGTCTTGCTCAGCCACATATCGCGCATGGAGCCGTCTTTGATCTGCATCGGATAGACGTGCTCGCTGGTGTCGACCTGGATATCGAGGAACACCAGGCGATCCTTCATGGCGAACGCTTCTTCCATCTTCGGCTTCAGATCCTTCAGATCCGTGATACGCATGCCCACGTGACCATAGGCTTCGACCAGCTTGACGAAGTCAGGCAGCGATTCCATGTAGGAGTGCGAATGACGGCTGCCGTAGCTCATGTCCTGCCACTGGCGCACCATCCCCAGCACACCATTGTTCAGATTGATGATCTTGACCGGCAGATCGTACTGCAGACAGGTCGACAGCTCCTGGATGTTCATCTGGATACTGCCTTCACCGGTGACGCAGGCGACATCATTATCCGGAAAGCTCAATTTCACGCCCATGGCCGCCGGGAAACCGAAGCCCATGGTGCCCAGGCCACCGGAGTTGATCCAGCGGTTGGGCTTGTTAAACCGATAGTACTGCGCCGCGAACATCTGGTGCTGCCCCACGTCGGAGGTCACATAGGCATCGCCCTTGGTGACTTCGCACAGGGTTTCGATCACGGTCTGTGGCTTGATGATGCTGCCGTCGCCCTTGTCGTAAGGGAACAGGCCGCGATCGCCACGCCACTCTTCGATCTGCTTCCACCAACTGGCGACCGTCTCCTTGTTCGGGGTATCGCCGATTTCCTTGAGTGCCGCGACCATTTCGGTCAGGACGCTCTCCACTGGACCAACGATAGGCACATCGGCCTTGATGGTCTTGGAGATGGAAGCCGGGTCGATATCGATATGGATGATCTTGGCATTCGGGCAGAACTTCGGTGCACCGTTGATCACCCGGTCATCGAAGCGCGCGCCCACGGCCAGGATCACGTCGGCATGGTGCATGGTCAGGTTGGCGGTGTAGCTGCCGTGCATGCCGAGCATGCCCACGAACTGCCGGTCGGTGCCCGGATAGGCGCCCAGGCCCATCAAGGTATTGGTCACTGGCAGATTGAGCATCTTGGCCAGTTCGGTCAGCGGTGCGGAACCGCCGCCGAGAATCACGCCGCCACCTGCATAAAGCACAGGGCGCTTGGCCGCCAGGAGCATTTCTGCCGCCTTGCGGATTTGCCCGGAGTGACCGCGAACAGCTGGGCTGTAGGAGCGCAGCTTGGCTTTCTTGGGGAAAACGTATTCGAACTTTTCAGCCGGGTTGGTCATGTCCTTGGGGATATCGACCACCACCGGACCAGGACGACCGGATTGCGCCAGGTAGAAGGCTTTCTTCATGACTTCCGGGATTTCCGAAGCGTGCTTGATCATGAAGCTGTGCTTCACGATCGGCCGGGAGATACCGATCATGTCGGTTTCCTGGAACGCGTCGGTGCCCACCATGGTGCTGGGCACCTGGCCGGAAATGATCACCATGGGAATCGAGTCCATATAGGCGGTGGCAATACCGGTAATGGCATTGGTCGCGCCCGGGCCGGAGGTCACCAGTACCACGCCGGCTTTACCGGTGGCACGGGCATAGCCGTCAGCCATATGGGTCGCCGCTTGTTCGTGACGAACCAGGATGTGGGTCACTTCCGGTTCTTTGAACAGGGCATCGTAAACATGAAGGAGAGCACCACCCGGGTACCCGTAGATATATTTGACGCCTTCGTCACGCAAAAAGCGGACGAGCATCTCACCGCCAGATAAAAGCTCCACGTTGTTCACCTCTAAAACGCCAGAATACCGCCCTCAAAAGGGAGCGGGTCTTAATAGGTTTACTTCTCAGCAGAGCATGAGCGACGGTGGTCGCCGACTACGTCAGCACTGACTGAGCAAGTATTGGGAGCGCCCCAAAGTGTTGCGGGGTTTTCCCACCCAGCGCGAGGTAACGCGTTGCGGGTGTAGCACTTCGGCGCGGATGTGCGCCTCATGATCTGCTGAGTGGGTCTGCTTCTGGCAGTCCCTCTACAGCGGACTTTGGATTCTTCTGTTTCGTCCTCTTCAAGTCAAGTCGTCTATGTGGTTAATTCGAACTAAGCGCATGAGAACGCAAGAAAAAACCCAAAAACGACTGCGGTCTGCGCTTCAATTGCGCAATCTTCGGCAAGCAACTCAGAAATGCGAACCCGGACTTTGGGCGAAACCCCATTGCCAGAGAGCCGAGAGGAACGTCATGCACTGCAACAACAGCAATGCACGGATAGACATGAACCCTCCGAAGTTGTCACCTCGAGAGAGCGAGACTGAAGTGGGCAGCATGGAGGGAGGCGACTGCCAGGCATACCTGGCAGTCGTGTTTCAGCGAGTAGCAACGATGAGCTGATCAAACTCTTTGAGCAGAACTCGCAACTGCTGATCGCGCCCCTGCATCGGGCGAGTGGAGAACACCATCTCGGCCATTTCCTGAATACCTGACGCATTGGGCAGCGGCAAATCCTGCTCCAGAATCATCTTCATGCGGGGCAGAAAGATCCACTGCAGCCATTGCTCGAACTCCAGAGTATCCACGGCAAAGGGCTGAGTGCTGGCCAGTGCCTCGGCGCTGGGTACAGCGTCGTCCCACAGGCCCTGCACACGCAACTCACGCTCGATCAGCAGCAACTGCTCGGCGATCCTGGGAAAGCGCCCATCCATCACAGCGAAACCCGAGCTTTCTGGCGCGCCTGCGCTGCACCTGCGGCATCACCCTGTTTCTCACGCGCCTGGGCAATCAGCTCCCACAGGCTTGCCTGGAGATCAGGGCGGCCGTTGGCAAAGCTCAGGCCACGGCGAGCGAACTGCTCGGCCTGGGGCGCATCCCCCTGGGCCATGCGTACCTGAGCCAGGCGATACAGCACCTGCGGCTCGCGTGGCGCAACACGCTGCGCTCGCTCGAGGCTGGAAGAAGCACCGTTCAAGTCACCACTGGACTGCTGCTGTTGCGCAGTGGTCAGCAACGCCAGCACCGGGCCATCCAGTTGCTCATCGGCCGACAGACCACCGGCCCGGGCCGAAGGGATGCCACTGGGCGTAGAGGGCATGTTGTAAGTGCCCTGACTGATCGGTGCCGACTGATAACCGGAGCCGTCCACCGGCCCCGGGGTAATAGGCCCTGAAGTGACCGGCCCCGGAGTAATGGGCGAACTGCTGATCGGCGCCGAGGCCGTAGCGCCACCGCCCGGAACCATTACCACTACGCCGGAATCTTCCGGAATCGCCTGTGCCTGAGCCTGCGCCGGGCGCTTGATGGTCGTCTGGCGAAAGCCTCCGGAGGCGGAAATCCGCTCGCTGTTGGACACGGCAGTGCCGGAATCCACGACGGGAATAGAGCCGCGCTGCACACTGGCGCAACCGTTGAGCAACGCCAGAGCTGTAATAGCTGGAATCCACCACTTGTTCACGTCAAACCCTCATCGCTTAGTTCATCCAGCCCTTGACCCAATCCATCACCGAATCGCCGCCTGCCGGGTTTTCTCCCCCACAGGAAGCACCGGGAGGCGGTTCGCTGCCGCGAATATACGGCATCTGCACAGCCCCCGGACAGTTGGCATCGGAGCCCTGCCCGGTACGCGAATCGACCCAGGCCTGAACCACGTTGTCCGGCTGCGGCATATCCAGCGGCAGCGGGTCGGCCTTGCGCATGAAACTGGTCCACACCTGCAAGGCGCCGGTAGCACCGGTAAACGGCGTCTTGCCGTTATCGTCGCGACCCAGCCAGACCACGGCTAGCAGGTCCTGGCTGAAACCGGCGAACCAGCTGTCACGGGAGTCGTTACTGGTACCGGTCTTGCCCGCCAACGCTAGAGTCTTGGGCAACACGTTGTACACCGAGCTGCCGGTGCCCTCGCGCATCACCCGTTGCATCGCGCTTTGAATCAGATAGATCGAGCCGGCATCAAAACGCTGCTGAATCTGGAAGGGATAGCGCTTGAGCGGCTCGCCTTCCGCTGTCAACACGCTGCGAATCCCGCGCATCGGCGTATTGAAGCCGCCATTGGCCAGCGTCTGGTACATGGTCGCCACTTCCATCGGGCTCATGCCCCCTGCCCCCAGCAGCATCGATGGGAAGGCCGGGAACTCGCGGGTCACCCCCAGGCGCCCAAGGGTCTTCAGGACATTGGGCACACCCACTTCCAGGCCGAGCCGTGCGGTAGACAGGTTGTAGGAGTGAGCCAGGCCCTGGTACAGGAACACCGTACCGTGGGAGCGCCGGTCATAGTTCTGCGGCTTCCACACCTGGCCGTCTGCACCTTTTACCGAGAACGCCTCATCCGACAGCCAACTGGTCAGGGTGTACTGGCTGGGCTTTTCCAGGGCGGTCAGGTAGACGGCAGGCTTGATCAGCGAGCCGATCGGACGCACCGCATCCAAGGCCCGGTTGAAACCGGCAAAGCTGGCCTGACGACTGCCAATCATGGCCTGGACCTCACCGGTTTCCGGGTTGGTCACCACCATCGCCGCCTCGACGTCTTCCGAGCCCTTGCGCCCGGCCAGGCGCTTGAAGGTGTCGTTGACCGAGGCTTCGGCCTTCATCTGCAGGATCGGATCGAAACTGGTGAAGATCCGCAGGCCTTCTTCAGTCAAGTCTTCATCACGGTAGTCTTCGCGCAACTGACGTTTGACCAGGTCGAGGAAACCGGGGAAGGAACTGTCCGCCAGGCTGCCGCGCTTGGTTACGCCCAGCGGCATCTTCTTCGCCGCCTCCACCTGTTCCGGGGTAGCCACGCCCTGCTGTGCCAGCAGATCGAGCACCAGGTTACGCCGCTCCAGAGCACGTTCCGGGTAGCGCCGCGGGTTGTAATAGGAAGGCCCTTTGACCATCCCGACCAACAGCGCCACCTGGTGCAATTTGAGTTCGGACAGGGGCTGGCTGAAGAAGAACTGGCTGGCCAGACCGAAACCGTGCACCGCACGCTGACCGTCCTGGCCGACGAAGACCTCGTTGAGGTAGGCCTCGAGAATCTCGCGCTTGTCGTAATGCAGCTCCAGCAACAACGCCATCATCGCTTCATTGAGCTTGCGCGACAGGCTGCGCTCGTTGGTCAGGAAGAAATTTTTCACCAACTGCTGGGTCAGGGTACTGCCACCCTGGCGCATCTGGCCGGACGAGGTGTTGACCCAGATCGCACGGGCAATCGACTTGGGCGACACCCCGTGGTGTGAATAGAAGTCGCGGTCTTCCACCGCCACCAGAGTTTCCAGCAGATACGGCGGAACCTGATCGATCTTGATCAGGATCCGGTCTTCGAGGTTCTTCGGGTACAGGCCGCCGATCAGCAATGGCTCCAGGCGCACCACCGCGAGCTTGGCCCCCTTGCTGCCGGACAGTTCCGCCACGTAATCGCCGGAGAAGCGCACGCGCACCGGCTGAGCCTGCTCCAGCCCTTCATAGAACTGGAAGCCGCGGGTGTTCAGGTCCACGGTATTGCCATTGACCGAGGCTGCGCCCGGGCCGTTGGCGACACTTTCGCGGCGATAACCCAGAGCGTCGAGTTCCGTAAGGAAATCGTCCTTACTGAGCTTTTGTCCGACGAACAGCTCAAGCGGGCGGGCGTAGACCTTGGCCGGAATGGTCCAGCGCTTGCCGGAGAATTTTTCCTGGACCACGGCATCGAGGTAAACCGCAAAGCCGGCAAGCACCACCAAACCGACCAGACTAAGCTTGAGGGCCCAGCCCAGCCAGGGGCGCAGGCCACCAGACGGCGTTTTTTTAGCAGAACGAGGGGATCGGGTACGAGTCATGGCGGCGGATTATACGCACTTTATTCATCGTCAACATGCGCCACCCGAGGTTTGCCTTAGTGCGTTCAGCGGCCATAATGACGCCCTCGATTTTCCCGACTCTGAAGGATCGCCTGTGAGCCAGTCACTGATCGCTGCCCTGCAAAACCCCGCCTTGTTTCCTCATCCCGTAGAAGGGTTTCAGGTCATCGAAACCCACATCTCCTGGGTTCTGCTCACCGGCCCCTTTGCCTATAAAGTGAAGAAGCCGGTCAATTTCGGCTTCCTCGACTTCACCAGCCTGGACGCCCGCGAACACTTCTGCGGCGAAGAGCTGCGCCTGAACCAGCGCCTGACCGAGGACCTGTACCTGGAAGTCCTGCCGATCACCGGTAGCGCCGAAGCCCCGGTACTGGGCGGCGATGGTCCGGCTATCGAATACGTACTGAAAATGCGTCAGTTCCCGCAAAGCCAGTTGCTCAGCACCCTGCAGGCCAACAGCGAGCTGACCACTGCGCACATCGATGAGATGGCCAGGCAGATCGCCCACTTCCACCTCAGCGCGCCCAAGGTTCCAGCTAAGCATGAAGCCGGCACCCCGGAGAGCGTGATGGCTCCGGTGCGTCAGAACTTCGAACAAATCCGCCCATTCCTCAGCGAGAAGGCCGATCTGCAACAACTTGAAGCCCTGCAAGCCTGGGCCGAAACCAGCTTCGAACGCCTCAAGCCTCTGCTGGCCCAACGCAAGAGCGAAGGTTTCATCCGTGAATGCCATGGCGATATTCACCTGGGCAACGCCACTCTGATCGACGGCAAGGTGGTGATTTTCGACTGCATCGAATTCAACGAACCGTTTCGTTTCACCGACGTCTACGCCGATACCGGCTTCCTTGCCATGGACCTGGAAGACCGCGGCCTGAAGAGCCTGGCGCGACGCTTCATCAGCCAGTACCTGGAGCTGACCGGCGACTACCAGGGCCTAGAGCTGCTCAATTTCTACAAGGCCTACCGTGCCCTGGTACGCGCCAAGGTCAGTCTGTTCAGCATGCCTGCCGATGCCACGCCGGTGCAGCGCGCTACCACCCTGCGCCAGTACCGCAACTACGCCAATCTGGCGGAGAGCTACAGCACCATTCCATCGCGTTTCCTGGCCATCACCTCAGGCATTTCGGCGGTCGGCAAGAGCCGCGTGGCCATGCGCCTGGTAGAGGCACTGGGCGCCATTCGCCTGCGCTCCGACGTAGAGCGCAAGCGCCTGTTCGGCGAGCAACAGGTGCCCAACGACCCACACGCTGGCATCTATAGCAGCGAAGCCAGCAGCGCCACCTACGCGCGCCTGCATGAAATCGCCGAAACCATCCTGCGTGCCGGCTTCCCGGTAGTGATCGACGCGACCTACCTCAAACGTGCCCAGCGCGATGCCGCGGCCAAAGTGGCCGAGGCCACTGGTACGCCCTGCCTGATCATCGACTGCAACGCTCCTGAGGCAGTGGTTGCCAGCTGGCTGGCCCAGCGCCAGGCCGATCAGAACGATCCATCCGACGCCACTTTGGAAGTGATTGCCAACCAGCAAGCCACTCGCGAAGCGCTGACCGACGAAGAGCTGCTGCGCAGCAAGCGCATAGAAACCAACGAAAGCGGCAGCCTGGACGCCCTGGTTGCCAATATTCGCCAACGCCTCCCAGGCCTGTAAACGGTCATTTCAGCCGTGAAGTGGCAAAGACTTCACGGCTGAAAAATAGTGGCACTATACTGGCGTCATAAATCCAACACTGGTGACGTCGCCATGAGCCAACCGAAACTTCTCGACACTCCGCTTTACGCCCTGCTGCATAAAGACGACATCGTCGGCTTCAACCGCGAACGCCCGAAAGATCAACCCATCGACATGCGCGGCGGGGATTTCCGCGGCCTCGACCTGCGGGAACTGAACGCACAAGGCATCGATTTCACTGACGCCTACTTTCGCTCCGCGGATCTGCGGGGGCTGGACTTGAGAAACTCGTCCATGGAAGGCGCTAGCCTCGCCCATGCACAGATTTCCGGCGCCTACTTTCCGGTGGAACTGAGTGCCGACGAGATTCTCATGTCGGTCAATTTCGGCACCCGCCTGCGTTACCGCACTCGCTGACCCCCGCCGCCCGTCTTTGTCCGGCGTTCTGTTCAGCGCCGGACTTGATCTTTCGGGCGTTCGCGGTTGAAGCCGACGATGTCGTCTTTATGCAGCAGGGCGTAAAGCGGAGTGTCGAGAAGTTTCGGTTGGCTCATGGCGACGTCACCAGTGTTGGATTTATGACGCCAGTATAGTGCCACTATTTTTCAGCCGTGAAGTCTTTGCCACTTCACGGCTGAAATGACCGTT